>NZ_JBXALN010000001.1:0-809871 GCF_058799535.1 Pseudomonas sp. GW822-FHT06D10
TCGTCGCTCGCATGCAGGAAATTGCCCGTCAGAGCCCTGAGAAGTCAGTTGAGCTGACAGCGCTCATCGGCCGCCTCAGCGATTCTCCTGCAGGCGCAAATAACTATGCTCAGGGGCTCGCTAGTTCGGGGGTTATGCTTGCCCTGATTGGTGCACTGGCTTATCAAGCGTCCACACCTGAAAATCAAGCGCGGATGCGTAACGCGGCCAACTCCATGATTGAAAGTGTCAGCCGGGGCGTCTCTGAAACAAAGGAGCAAGTGCAGAGTCGGCTGAGGGTTTCGATGGGGCTTTGGGAGTTGGTAATCCACATGCCGTTTCCAATTCACTTGCTTGATGACGAAAACCGAAAGCTGGTCAATCCGATTGTTGATGCATCAGGAGGGAATCCTGCCAGTGGGGGCTACGCTGAGGGTGGCGGAGTTATTACAACGCCACATACCGGCGGTACTCAACTGGATGGGGTGCAGAAGGATGGTGCCTATGTGACTCCGGAGCACAAGCTGAATCCGGGGGTGATGTATAGTGAAGATGGAGCTGCAAAAGGTTTAATCGGACAGGATTTTGAAAACTATCTTTATAAAGAACTGGGTGGAAAACCAAGCTTTTCGACGAAAGGACGAGAGTTTGACGGGGCTTATGGAGCGAATAACTCTATATGGTACGAGGCTAAATCTGGCCGATACTGGGAGGATCATGCTCAAGCCGGATCTAAAGGTTTTGATAAGTTTAAGTCAGATGTCGGCGCGCATGCTCGAATAGCTAAAGATAATGGCGCTTCTTTTGAGGTCCATTCCAATACACCGATTCCTCAGCATGCCAAGGAGTGGCTGAGTTCAAAAGGGATATTTTTTAAGGAGTATTAATATGGGTAGCCAAGCATCTGTAGATGTAAGTCTGTCTCGGCCTTGTAGTCCAAAAGATATAGTGATGGCACTACTTGATTCTGGGTGGAGTTTTGATTTTGAAGGGGATGTTCTATTTTTGTTGTCATCAGATATTGACTCTTATGATTGGCAGAAAGAGTATGCTGAGCATTTCAACTTAAAGGAATTTCTCGACTCTCATTCGCCATTCGGGAGGATTGGTATTGCTATGGTTTTTGATGGAAGGTTTGGAGGGGAGTTCTTAATTAGTCGAGATTGTATATCGTTGTCTATTTCAATAAATAGAATTTGTGTTTTTGGCACTGTGCCGGATTTTACTGAGTATGTTTTTAGACTTAAGGAAGTTGTGAGTGGCTTTGGTTTTTCTGATATTAGATGTGAATATGTTTCTTGACTGATATTTGGTGTAAAGAAACTGATGTTGATGATACTGTGCTGGCTGGAAGAGGGGTTGCTTCTGAAAATAAGAGTAACTATCTTGTCGCGAACTGAGCGTCGAAGAGCACGAGAGAAAAATCGCGACTTTCAAGCCGCGATTTTTGCTTGCTGAAGTACCTGCTCCTGTATTCACCTTGTTGTAAAATCCATCAAATCATACCCGCCGCGCAGCAGAATTCTGCACACCAGTGACATTTCCTGCAGAACCACTGCACCTTCGGGCGCGTCATCAGAAATCGCGAAGTTCTCCAGCAATTGAGTCACGGCGCGAATGCGATACGCCGCTGCATCGTGGAGGACGTCAATGGGGGCTTGGGTATCGATCAGCAGTGAGGGGATGTTGCAGTCATGGCCGGTAATCGGCATGTATCGATTCAGAGTCGTCATGGGGCTTACTCCTATATCAATCAGAGCCATCACCTTCTGCCGCCAAACAGAGTAAGGGTGACGGATTGCACAAGGTTGGCGGACCAGGGATACAGGACCAGGCACTCTCGAAGGCGTCCCTGCGCAACCCGCCATATTTCTATGCCCGCGCACCTGGCTCCAGGCGTGGGCAAAATGCTCAGCAAATACAGCAAAACGGCATATTTCACTGCCCGGGCCAGCCCCCTAACCTTGTGTCCATCAGCTTCTCAACCCGGATGGAACACAACAAAAATGACTGAATACAACATCGCCCTGGTGGGCTTCGGCGGGGTCAATCGGGCCCTGGCGCAATTGATTGCCGAGCGCAATCAGGCATGGAAAAAACAGCTGGGTTTCAGTTTGAAAATCGTCGGCATCAGCGATCTGTTCCTCGGCTCCATCGTCGCTCCCCAGGGACTGGACGCCGGTCTGCTGAGCAAGCTGCCGGCAACCAAAGGCGCGTTGGCGCAACTGCCGGGCGGCCAGGTGGAGGCGCTCAACGAACAGGTGATCAAGGACTCTGGCGCCGACATCATTGCCGAGGCCACCTTCACCAACCCGGTGGACGGCGAGCCAGCGAGTACCTTCTGCCGTTGGGCCCTGGAGCAGGGCAAGCACGTGGTGACCACCAACAAGGGCCCCATTGCCCTGCACAGCGCCGAGCTCAAGGCCCTGGCCCAGCGCAATCTGGCGGCCTTCGAATACGAAGGCGCGGTGATGAGCGGCACCCCGGTGATCCGCATGGCCAAGCAGTCCCTGGCCGGCAGTGGGCTACTGGGGTTCGAGGGCATTCTCAATGGCACCTCCAACTTTGTGCTGACCCGCATGGAGGCCGGCCTGGGCTTTGCCGAAGCGGTGGCCGAGGCCCAGGCCCTGGGGTATGCCGAGGCCGATCCGAGCGCGGATGTCGAAGGCTTTGACGTGCGCTTGAAGGTGGTGATCCTGGCCAACGAATTGCTCGACGCGCAGTTGACCGTCAGTGATGTCAGTTGCCGGGGTATCTCCGGCCTGACGGCCAAGGACCTGGAGCAGGCCCGTGCCGAGGGCGCGCGCTGGAAGCTGATCGGTTCGGCCCAACGCCTGGCCGATGGCTCGCTGCAAGCCAGTGTCGAGCCGCGCCTGTTGCCCCTGGCCCATCCGCTGGCGGGCATTGGCGGGGCGATCAACGCGGTGTCGTTCAACACCGAACTGCTGGGCGCGGTGACGGTGTCCGGGCCGGGCGCTGGGCGCATCGAGACCGCCTTTGCCTTGCTCTCGGACATCATTCACATCCACCAGTCGCGCTTGGCCCGCTAGGAGCATGCCCATGAACCTGTCACGTCTGGCGCTGGCCGCCGATTCGATTGATGTCTGCAGCCCCTTCGATGGTCGGCTGATCGGGACAGTGCCACGCCTTGAGGCCTGTGCCGTGCCCTACCTGTTGCAGCAAGCCCGCCAGGGTGTCAGCGACTGCGCGGCGCTGCCGCGCTATCAGCGGGCACGGATTCTGGAGCGGGCGGCCCTGAACATCGAGCGCGACGCCGAACATTTCGCCCGGTTGATCGTCGATGAAGCGGGCAAGACCCTGAAACAGGCGCAGAAAGAGGTCAAGCGCTGCATCAACACCCTCAAGCTGTCGGCCGAAGAGGCCAAGCGCAATGCCGGCGAGGTGCTGCCGTTTGATGCCTATGAAGGTTCGGAAAACCGCCAGGGCTGGTTTTCGCGCGAGCCCTTGGGGCTGATCCTGGCGATCACGCCTTACAACGATCCGTTGAACCTGGTGGCGCACAAACTGGGCCCGGCCATCGCCGGGGGCAACGGGGTGATTCTCAAGCCCTCGGAGCTGGCGCCGCTGTCGGCGATCAAGCTGGTGGACTACTTGCGCGATGCCGGCCTGCCGACCTCGGTGGTGACCCTGGCCACCGGTGGTGCGGATCTGGGCAAGGCCCTGGTGGAAGCCCGTGAGGTGCGCATGGTGTCGTTCACTGGCGGCTTTGTCACCGGGGAGCAGATCGCCCGCAGCGCCGGGTTGAAAAAGCTGGCCATGGACCTGGGAGGCAATGCGCCGGTGATCGTGATGACCGACTGCGACCTGGCGGCGACGGTGGAAAGCTGCGTGTCCGGGGCCTTCTGGGCGGCGGGGCAGAACTGCATCGGCACCCAGCGCCTGCTGGTCCAGGCCTCGATCTATGAGGCGTTTCGAGAGGCTTTTGTGCGCCTGGCTCGGGAGCAGGTCAGTGGCGACCCGCTGGCCAGCAGCACGGACATCGGGCCGATGATCAGCCTGCAGGCGGCGCAGAACGCGCAGAAGGTCGTGGATGAAGCGCTGCAACAGGGCGCGCGTTTGCTCTGTGGGCATCAGCGCCGGGGTTCCTGTTACGCCGCCACGGTGCTGGAGAATGTCGACCACGGCAGTCGCCTGTGGCAGGACGAGGTCTTTGCGCCAGTGGTGGTCTTGCAACCGTTCGACGATCTGGATCAGGCCATCGCTTTGGCCAATCAGCCCGAATACAGCCTGCATGCAGGGATCTTCACCAATGACCTGCGTATCGCCATGGACGCCGCGCGGCGGATCGAGGCGGGCGGGGTGATGATCAACGATTCGTCCGATTACCGTTTCGATGCCATGCCGTTTGGCGGCTTCAAGTACGGCAGCCTGGGCCGCGAAGGGGTGCGTTTCGCCTATGAGGAAATGACCCAGCCCAAGGTGGTGTGCCTCAACCGCCTGGGCTGAGGCTGATTGCAGCAACACGACAGGTCGCCGGGCACCGGGCAGGTTTGGTCACCTGCCCGGTGTTTTTTTGCTGGCGGTGAGGTGCGGTGAATCGGTCGCGGTACGGGCAGTGGTAAAGTTCGCCGCTTCAGGATGAACGATGCGGGAAGCGGGCCGATGATCAAGGTGTGGTTGCAACAAGGGCGTGGCCTGTGGCTGGCGCTGTTTCTCGGGCTGCTGTTGCCGGCCCTGGTGCACGCCGAGGAGGCGCCGCCGGGGCTGGTGAAGGTGCCCCTGGACCGGCGGGTGATCGACCTGACCGCGACCTTGGATAGCGCCACCCAGGAGCGGATGGTGCACAAGCTGGAGGCGCTGGAGCAGCGCCGCGGCGCGCAGATCGCGGTGATGCTGGTGCCCAACCTGGGCCAGCAGAGCATCGAGGCCCTGAGCAACCAGTTGTTTCGCTCCTGGAAGCTGGGGCGCAAGGGGGTAGACGACGGCATCCTGCTGCTGGTGGCGAAGAACGACCACAAGGTGCGGATCGAGGTCGGCTATGGCCTGGAACCGGTGGTCACCGACCTGCTGGCCGGGCAGATCATCGCCCAGAACCTGACCCCGGCCTTTCGTCAGGGCGACTTTGCCGGCGGTATCGACCGTGCCCTGGATGACTTGATCCTGCTGGTGGACGGGGGCTCGTTGCCCGAGCCTGCGGGGCAGGTGGTGCCGCTCGAAGCCTATGCCTTGCTGCTGGCGTTCGTTTTCGGCTCGGTGGCGGGGGTGATGCTGGCCGCCGGCTGGAACTGGCGCCGGGTGCTGGGGGGCGCAGTGGTGCTGATGGCGGTGCTGGTGGGAGCCGTGGGCGGCCATGAATGGCTGGCGCAGTTGTTCCTGGTGCCGCTGTGCATGTTGATCGGCGGCGCGACCTTCGCCGGGCTGTGGCAGGCGCGGCGGGTGTTCTACGGGGTGCTGGGGCTGTTGCTGTACATCGGCCTGCTGACCCTGGTCAGCCAGTATCTGGGCCGTTTGACTTTCCTCTACGGCCTGGCCTGGCCGGCGGGGGCACTGCTGGTGCTGGGCGGCCATTGGCTGCTGTACTGGATGATGCGCAACAGCTGGCGCAAGAGCCCCCGGGGCTTTTTGTGGCGCTTTGCCGTGTTGCTGACGCTGGTTCTGCTGATGGGCCTGGGTGTGGATGCCTGGCAGGCGGCGCAGCGTTGGCTGAGGGTCGTGCCGTTCGCCTATTTCCTGAGTTTCATACTGTTTGCCGGCGGCAGTGGCTTTCGCTGGAGCAGCGGCGGTGGCAGCAGCAGTGGCGGCCGCTCAAGCTCGGGTGGCGGTTTTTCCGGGGGCGGCGGTTCCAGTGGCGGCGGCGGGGCGTCGGGCAGTTGGTGAGGCAGGGCGCGGTAATGATCACGCAGCCGTCCTGTTCTCCCAAGCCTGCGGGGCCGGGCAACGGGCCGATGGCGGCGCAGAGAATCGTTGAGCGGTCAGGGTGGCGGAAATTGATGGTTGGTAATAATTCTCATTGGTGAATATGATATGTTATTACATTAATTTCAGTCCCAAGGAAGCGTTGCCATGAAAGTCCTGTCGTCCCTCAAAGAAGCCAAGAATCGTCACCGCGACTGCCAGATCGTCAAGCGTCGCGGTCGCATCTATGTGATCTGCAAATCCAATCCGCGCTTCAAGGCTCGCCAGGGCGGGGCGAAGAACCGGAACAAGGGGTGAGTGCGGGGGCGGTCGGGAGTGACAAGGCGCTGCTGGAGCGAGCCACTCCCGACAGCACCCAGGCATGGGGGGCAGGTTTTTCAGTCGTGCAGCAGGGTCGAGCCGTACTCGTTGAAGCTGTTGCCCAATGCGCTGTTGCCGTTGAGATTCAGATTGCTCACGCCACCGCCAAGCCGGCACTTGTCCGAATAGCAGGGGTGGGTGGTCGCACTGGAGCAGGCGCCCAGTAGTAGGGTGGCGCCGATCAGCAACACCTTGAGGCAGTTCAACTTCATTTTCAGCATCTCCAGAGCAGGGTCAGGGATAGAGCGAACCGGAGCCCCATCCTACGCCGTTACATGTCGATACACATTACCAATCAGGCGGGCCCGGAAAAAATATCTGCCGTGCTTGCAGGATGCCGCCTTGGCACGGGGCTGCTCAGCGCCGCGGGAGCAATTGTGTCCTCGGGCCAGACCCGGTAGAAAGGCGCAACGCATTCAGAAAACAGATACCAGCATGAGCGACATTGAGAAACCCAATAGCCGCCTGTTCGACCTCGACTTGCTGCGGGCCATTGTCACGGTGGCCGACTGCGGCAGTTTCACCACGGCTGCCACCCGCCTGCATTCCACCCAATCCACCATCAGCCAGAAGATCCGCCGCCTGGAGGAGATGGTCGGGCAGCGCCTGCTTGAGCGCGGCAATCGCGATGTGTTGCCCACCGATGCCGGCGAGACCCTGCTGGGATATGCCCGGCGCCTGCTGGCACTGAACGATGAAATGTTCGAGGCGCTGTCCGGTGCCACGGTGGTGCTGACGGTGCGTATCGGCGTGCCGGACGACTTCGCTGCCGGCCGCACCACCGAGCAACTGGCTGCGTTCAACCGGCGCTATCCCCAGGTCAAGCTGGAGGTCACCAGCGGCATGAGTCGCGACCTCAACGCCAGTTATGACCGTGGCGAACTGGACCTGGTGGTGCTCAAGCAACTGCGCAACAGCCGCGAGGCACTGGCCTGCTGGCCGGAGAAGACCCGATGGGTGGATAGCGCGAAAAACCCCTGCATCGATCTCGACCCGCTGCCTATCGTTACCTTCCCGCCACGCGGGGTGTACCGCGATGCCATGATCAATGCCCTGGAGGCGGTGGGCCGGCGCTGGCATATCAGCTTCACCAGCTCCAGCCTCAGCGGCCTACAGTCGGCCATTGCCGATGGCATGGGCATAGGCCTGTTGCCATTGCGTGCGGTCACGGCTGGCCACCAGGTCCTGTCCAAAAGCACCGGGCTGCCGTCGGTGGACGTGTTCGAGGTGGCGTTGCTGCACCGCCCGGCGGCAGATCCCATGGTCAAGGAACTGGCGCGAGTGTTGTCGCGGGTGCTGGCCCAGGACACTCAGGGCTGAAGTCGCGCGGCATTCGATAAATGAATATGGCGGATTCCAGTATTTAATTTGTGCATGTGCGTAACGCTGGATATCGTGGTGGCCAGCAGCGGTCCGCGCCGCTTCCCTAGCGCGTCGACCCGCAGGTTTGTTCACCCTGGCGGCGTTGCCGCGCGGGGCAGCAAAACAACAATGAGGAGAGTCTCCATGTCCAAAACCACCTATTACGCGCCTCACGGCGGGCACCCGGCACAGACCGAACTGCTCACCGACCGCGCAATGTTCACCGAAGCCTACGCCGTGATCCCCAAGGGCGTGATGCGCGACATCGTCACCAGCCACCTGCCGCACTGGAACAACATGCGCATGTGGGTCATCGCTCGTCCGCTGTCGGGTTTCGCCGAAACCTTTTCCCAGTACATCGTTGAAGTCGGCGCCAATGGCGGTAGCGACAAGCCCGAGCAGGACCCCAACGCCGAAGCGGTACTGTTCGTCGTCGAAGGCGAGGTCAACCTGACCCTGCAAGGCCAGGTGCATGTCCTCAAGCCCGGCGGCTATGCCTTTATCCCACCGGCTGCCGACTGGAAGCTGCGCAACACCAGCGGCACCGAGGCGCGTTTCCACTGGATCCGCAAGCACTACCAGAAAGTCGATGGCGTGCCATACCCGGACGCTTTCGTCACCAACGAGCAGGACATCGAGCCGCGGGTCATGCCCGATACCGAAGGCCGCTGGAGCACCACGCGTTTTGTCGACATGAGCGACATGCGCCATGACATGCACGTCAACATCGTCAACTTCGAGCCGGGCGGCGTGATTCCGTTCGCCGAGACCCACGTCATGGAGCACGGCCTGTACGTCCTGGAAGGCAAGGCGGTGTATCGCCTGAACCAGGATTGGGTCGAGGTCGAGGCCGGTGACTTCATGTGGCTGCGCGCCTTCTGCCCACAGGCCTGCTACTCCGGCGGCCCGGGTCGTTTCCGCTACCTGCTGTACAAGGATGTGAACCGCCAGATGCGCCTGACCCTCAACGCAGCGCATTGATCCGATGGCAGTGCAGGGGCCGTTCTGGCCTCCGCACTGCTGAACGGCGAGTGACAGGAACCGGCGATCATTCGCCGGTTTTCTTTTGTCTGAGGGGCAGGGTAGCTGCCTATGCCTAGGACTCTCGCTGACCGAGCCGCGCGATCAAACCTTCAAGGGCCGGACGCTTGTCCTGCCACTCCTGGCGAGTAATACCTAGCAGCACTACGTCGATTCGCTCGCCGTCTTTCAGAATGTTCTGGCGCCGCAGGCCTTCCTGTACGAATCCAAATTTCAGGTGCAGCCTGATCACCGCTGTGTTGCTTGCGAGCACCTCGCAGTTGAGCTTGTCCAGAGCGGCTTGATTGAAGGCATAGTCGAGCAACCAGAACTCCATGAGACTGCCCAGGCCTTTGCCTTGAAGCTCGGCGTCCAGGTAGAACGCCCAGTCGGCAGTTTTCTGCAGGGCATTGATGGCGTTCAGGGACACGACCCCCAAGGCTTGCCCGGCATCGACCGCGACAAACACCTCCTGACGCGGGTTGTCTTGAAGGCTGCTCAGCCAGTTTGCATGCTCCTGTTCGCTGATTTCATGGGAGGTGTACATGTACTTGCGCACCTCCTGCTGGTTGCGCAGCGCGCGCACTTGGGCTTGAACGGTGGGGCTGCTAGCAAGCAAAGGAATGAGCTGCATGGGAGGGTCCTGGATTGGAGGCGAGCCTGAGGTGCGATCTTCAGGCGCGAAGATTCTTTCAGACTAGAGATTATTCGGCCAGCAAGCTTGCTGCAGGTGTCGGGAGATGCTGGAGGTTCGCTTCAAGCGAGGAGGGATCGGCCTGGGCGGCCAGTGCCGGTTTATATGAGGGCTGGGTGTAATCAGGGAGGGAGCGCTGTTGCGCTGCCCTCACATCTCGATGGTTGGAATGGTGGTCTTGCCGCAGCTTATAAGTTGCCCTGCGGTTACCTGGAGCCCATTGCTGGGCTTGATGCTGTAGCCGATAAGGACGCCTGCCATTACCAAGGCCATGTATAGAGCCGTTTTTCTCAAGATCATGCCGGTGCCCACTGAATGATTGATCGGAAAGCGTGCAGCACTGATTGCCATTCCGGAAAAAGGTTCCTGCTACAGGTGAGTAACGGATACAGCGTGTGGCATTGGCCAGGGTTGTCGATTGGCTTGCCTTATCGGTAAAGTCCCAGCGCGTCGTCAGCGTGCTTGTCAGTCGTCCCAATCCACCTGCGGACACAGTCCATGGTTCATTCAGACCACCTTGCCAGCTACGTCAGTGCAAGCCTGGGAGTTGCATCGCCTCGCACCGCGCTACTTGACAACGCGAGTCAGGAAAGCCGGCTCGATCAGGGGGACACCGTCACCGCCGACGATGACAGGGCACTCATCAAGCGGCTAGCAGAGCAGGGCGGTTTCCCAGCGATGCAGCCTGCGTCGAAGGCTGGATCTGCCATGAAGGGGTTCGCCAACCTCTCGACAAAATCATCCGCCCTGCTCACATCAGCTTCACCAATGAATGCCGGGATGCTTATTGGCTCAAGTACTTCTCTGCTTAGCCGCCGATTCTCTATAGCGCCGAGATATCTGCTCGAGTCGTTTCGCCGACGCTGCAGGATCAGTACTTCCATGGAGCCACGAAATGCTTGAAGAGCCGTTTTTTCCTTACCAGAGCCTGGCGTCCGACTTGCTCGCTTTCCTGCCTGAGGACAGCACGGACGGCTCTCACGATCTTTCTCATATTCATCGGGTCTGGATGAATGTTCGGCGCCTGCAGGACAAGGAAGGTGGGGACCTGGAGGCGTTGCTTGCCGCAACCCTCTTGCACGATTGCGTGGCCGTCGAGAAAAACTCGCCATTGCGG
This sequence comes from Pseudomonas sp. GW822-FHT06D10, assembly GCF_058799535.1. Classification (NCBI taxonomy): domain Bacteria; kingdom Pseudomonadati; phylum Pseudomonadota; class Gammaproteobacteria; order Pseudomonadales; family Pseudomonadaceae; genus Pseudomonas; species Pseudomonas sp. GW822-FHT06D10. Next base: position 10,410 of record NZ_JBXALN010000001.1, read on the forward strand.
TCGCAGGCATCCACTCTTTCGGCCAATAAAGCAGCGTCTATTCTGCAGCGCATGGGCTGGCCTGCCCCGCGTATTGAGCTTGTTGCCCACGCGGTCCAGGCTCATAGCTTCTCCGCGGGCGTCGAACCCCTCACCCTGGAAGCCAGGATCCTTCAGGACAGCGACCGCCTGGACGCCATCGGCATGATCGGAGTCGCCCGTTGTTTCTACATCGCTGGGCGAATGGGCTCTGCGCTGTACGACATCACAAACCCCACCGCCATCGGCAGGCCCTATCAAGACAAGCGTTTTACCATTGAGCACTTCCACACCAAGTTACTCTCCCTTGCCTCGGGATTTCAGACGGTCGAAGGGGCGCGGTTGGCGGCAGTCAGACATGCGCGCCTGAAGGATTTCCTGGACGGATTCATGGAGGAGATCGGAGCCCCCGATTAATCGTCAGGCCGTAGGCCTGACGCGGAAGGCCAGGAACACCGGGCCGAATGGGAAGGTGCTGACTTCCAGCTCATCCAGGGGATTGAGCGTGCGCGTGCGGCCCCCTGCGTTGCTGTAGATCATGTGGCTGCTCGACACCGCGATGTTGATCTTGCCGGCGGCGGCCTGGATTAGCGTGGCCTTGAACCCTTCAGTCACATCGTCACCTATCGTGAGCGTGACGTCGGTGTCGCTAATGACCAGGATCGACTTACCTGAATCCGCCATGGTCAGAGGCCTGCTGCTGGTGATCGAGACATTGGGGTGCACATGGCCCCCGGCGTGGTAGCTGACCATCCTGGGGTCGGCGAAGACCCGGGCGAAGGAACCGACATAATTGACACTGGCGCGCATGTCATCGAATTGTTCGACCACATAGGTGCCGATGCTGCCCGAGACCTCGCCGTTGGGGTCCAGAACCCACTTGCGTCCGACCATCAACCCAATCTGGGTGTTGGCCCGTACACCGGCACGCATCTCCTCGAGAAACAGCTGGCTGATCTGGCCGCCGCCTTTGCCCTGGACATAGGTAAAGCGTGCTATGGAGTGGCTGTCCCCGGTAGGGCTGCCTTGGGCTGTATCGATTCGGTAGTCGACAAAGTCCGCTGATACCGTGGTGGTCGTGGTGTTGGCGTTAGGTGCCCAGGTGAAATCCAAGACCCTTCCGGTTTTCACCTGTTCCAGCGATGTGGTGGTCTGCGAGGTCGTAGTAGAGCCTGACTGCTTCAAATCATCGTTCATGCTGCTCATCCTTAAGTGAAGTGCGTGCTTGAGTGCGGGCCGAAATGGCCCGGGGCATATGACCGCCGCCATATCGCCACTTTTCCTGAAAAGCCCTGGTGTCTCGCTTGATACGTATGGAGTTCCTGCCTCGCTCCAGGGGCGTTAGGGGAAGCAGACAATCGGCTGTTGCGGTGCCTCCAGTGTGTGCGGTGCTGACTCGAGTTGGTTGCTGTATATATATACAGTATTCGAAGCTTGAGCACGGCGCGACTTGCGCCGACGAACTGTAGGGGGGGAGGGGGTGGTGCTGGGTCGGCAGAATGCCGGAGGCGGGCTACAGCAGTACCCGTTCAATCCACAGCTGTAACTGAAGCGTCCGAATGCGCCCCCCTGAGCGGGTTTTTTATTGCCTGGAGAAAACACAATGCCACTCACAGAGCAGCAATCGCTGCAGGTCCTCCCCAGCGCCCGCCCGTTGCGGGCGTTTTTGTTCCTGCGCTCAACCGCGCCATGGCCCGCTGGAAGATCGACAGGCTGGCGCGTCAGGCGGTGTTCCTGGCCCAGGTCGGCCATGAGTCCGGTCAGCTGCGCACCCTGGTGGAAAACCTCAACTATCGCGCCGACCGCATCCGCCAGATCGGTCAGGTCTGCGCTGTAGCCAGCCGGTGGCGTTCGTTGGTGCCGCGGGCGGATGAACTGGGCGGTAAGCCGGAGCGCTTCGGCAATGCTGTCTATGGCGGGCGCATGGGCAACGGCCTGGAGGCCACGGGCGACGGCTATCGCTCCCGTGGCCGTGGCCTGGTCCAGCTCACCGGCAGATCGAACTACCGCGCCGCCGGCGAAAGGCTGGGCCTGCCGCTTGAAGCCCAGCCCGAATTGCTCGAGCAACCAGAGCAGGCCGCTCAGTCTGCGGCCTGGTGGTGCTCGCTGTGCTCTGGAGGATCGGCTGCAAGCGAATGACGAAACCCACTACAAGGAATTGCGCGATGCTCAATCGAATCAGGTTCGCCTGCGTGACAAGCTTGCTACTACTGAGCTGCGATTGTCAGTCCTACTCGCCAGCACCGCCACGGATGGTGGCGGTGGGTTGCCAGCTGCCACCGGCGCCGTCGGCCATGGTTCATGGAGCAGCGAGAGCCGAACTTGACCCAGCGGCTGCTCAACGAATTGTCGCCATTGCCGGAGAGGGTGACCAAGGATTGATCGCTTTGCGGGCGTGTCAGGGATACATACGTGAGAGTTATCAACGTTAGCGTCGCATGCTAACTATTGACTGGCTTTATTCATCCAAGGTGCCTGATAGGCACCTTGGATGTTATCTTCGAGTTATCTACTGATTGGAGAAATAACCGTATCGTTGTCTTTTACCTCAGTGTTGGCAACCACAATGTTGCTGTCAACCAGTACGTAATATGGCTTTTCAGTACCTCCTTGTCTTAGTGAAAGAACATATCCTCTACTGTCTTTTCTAACCCACTTATCTGATGCTCCCGCAGCGAGCGGAGAGTAACGAGTGTCGCCGTCCGTGTCCCATTGGTTAATGGAAACTTCAATTATATTTGAGGTGTTATTTTTAACGGTAATGCTCATGTCTATATTCCTTTTAGACTGATGGTTGTAGGGCTTAGTCGCCCGGTGCTCTCCCTAAGCTATTGAAGGCAGTATGGCCGTATGCACCGCCTTTAGAACTTATGATTGGAATAGGCAACCACTCGCAAGCGTAGCTGCATTGTTGAAAGCAGCAAAATTTGTACGGCTCGCAAGGGAGGTTCACGTCTCTTCTGATATCCGAAGAAGGTAGTGAGTTATCCATCAAGCCTGGTGGCAGATGCAGATCAAAGCCGGAGCAGGGGGAGTGATGTGTGAGCGGGCCTGTGATGGCATCGCCAAGGGCTCGATCAGTTCAGGGCCGTGATTGTTGAGGTTACCGACGCCAGTGCCGACCTTGAACCACTCGAAGGCCTCGGCGGGCTCGCGCTGGTGCAAGGCCATCTGCTCGGCGCGCTCGTTGGGCGTTGCAGGCTTGAGCCATTCCCGAACCAGGTCCGGGGCCAGGACTACCGGCCGGCGGTCGTGAATGTAGACTATTGTGTCCAAGGTACTGCGTACGTTCTCAGCCGCATCAGCAACTGCCTCGCAGCTCCACTCAGTTTGATAACTCGATGGTGGGGGCTTCGAGGACCAGTTGGTGTTCGTAGAGCTTTGAAAGCAGAGAAGGGGTGGGGGCCGTTGTTTCTCCATGGAGTGAAGAGGCTTATATTTTTTTAGACCCCGGAAGACTATTCATAAGTAATGGTGTAAGTGGTAGTGGCGTTAGCTTCACCCGCCTTGAGTTTTTCCACACTTCTGTAATAGCGAACCTGAAGGGGAATGTCGAAGGCTCCTTCAATGGTTTGAACGCCTACATCTAAAGACTTCCCAAATGTCACAGGCACATTATTTGATAGTATTTGAATCTTCACACCTTGGGCGGTATTTGCTGAAGCAGGGTTGGTAAGATTGAGTAATCCTTTGGTATTGTCATAAACGCCGGCAGGGCCTGCGTCGAGGGTTAGTTTGACTTTTGTCCCGGTGTCGCAGTTAAGAGGAATCGAAAAGGGTTTCTCCGCAGCAGTCATGCCTAAGTTGCTTAGTTCGTGGGTTTCGACGTTGTGAAGTGGAACTTTGATGTTTTCGGTTTTAATTGTGCAGCCATGCGTGATCACCGTGAATGGTGCGGTGTGTAAGTATGCCTCTGGATGATGCCAATCTTTTTTGTTGTTGCGCAATATTAGGGAAGCTACTTTGTATCCGTTTTTTCTGCCGGGAGTGATGTTCCCAATCTTGTAAAATACTAATTTTATATAACCTTGTATTGGTTTCTTTGAAAATGTTCCATTTATAAAGCAAAAAATGTTGTAGTCACCATCCTTTAAGGGGAAGAGGTAATTGTTGCAAGTGTTAGGGCTGTTAGCGTATATGGCATATCCTATTCCGGCTGAATTTGATCCTAATTTATAAACATTCAGCCCATTTATTTTTGGCGCCGCAGTGCCATATCCCTTGATGCCAAACTCTTGATAGTCGAATCCTTTTGTGCAAGAAAATGCATCGATGGTTGTAGAAACAGCTCCGATCTCTGTTCCTATGGGTGTGTCTCGTCGTATTGTAAAATCAGGAATATTTAAAGTGGTGGTCTCATTATTCGTAGTGCATTCCCCCGCGAAGCCAAGAGCGGAGTAGAAAAATAATATCGTGGCGATAATTTTTCCTTTCATTGATTTTAATCGTAGGGATTGTCGGCTGCAGGTATGGGGTCCGTAGATAAGTAGCATTTTTCTTTGGTCTGTTTTTGAATTGGAAGCCCCCTAGTTTATTAATTGCGTTGGCTGTTGAGTTTAAGGCGTTTCTGAATTTTCTTGCGGCTACAGCTATGGCGCGTCGCCAATGATCTGCCGGGGCTTTTCTGTTCGAGGGCCGGCTATGTATACATTTCATGGTGAGTCATGTTCGGCGCACAGGGCGCCTTGGTGGATCCGGTACGAGCGAGTGCTGGTTGCCGCGGTAGAGGCTTGCCAGTAATTGCAGAGGGCGGGCGCCAACAGGGATCTGCCGACGCAGATCCTCATTCGCCCGGTTCTTGCTTCGCACTGTCAGTTCAAGGTTGCTGGCTTTCTTCCACAGCCCCGCAGCTTCTCCGACCTTTGCACGCAGCCTGGCCCGAGCCTTGTCGCGGCCTTTCCTGTCTGCGCTTGCATGTTGACCAGTTTGAAAATGGTTTCCCGGACTGCGCGCACCTGCCGGTTCATTTTCCAGCAGCAGGATGTGTTGCTTGCAGGTTTCCACGGGCGTGGGGATGCCTAGCCAGTCTTCGGCTGTGTCGGTGTCTTCGGCGTGCACGGTACTACCTCGAATCCAATGCTGTATGTGCATGCAGTCGTCGAGGCTTGAGCGGGGCGCGATTTGCGCCGAGGAACTGTAGGGGGAGGGGGCTGCTGGGGCGGCAGAACGCCAGAGGGGGAAGTTATGGAACGCTTAAAGTGGAATGGCGCCAAGCCTGAACGCCAGACACAAAAAAGCCCTGAAAAATCAGGGCTTTCTCGTTGAGATTTGGCGGAGGCGTAGAGATTCGAACTCTAGGACCTGTTACAGTCGGCGGTTTTCAAGACCGACCCACAAGTCTAGAGAATTCGGGCCTTTGAAGCTGTTTAGCGTCCTAATACCGCTTCGAAATATGGCGGCTACAGGCCTTGATCTACAAGGCCCCAGCTTCCAGTTTTGGAACTCTTTTTCGGCTATTTTGTGGGTTTTGCGAGAGCCCCGATGCGACGGTAAACGCGCTCTGTTATGTCGCCTTTGGTATGACCCAGCAGCAGACTCGCATCTTCCACGTTCGTGATTTCGGAGGCCGCTTTGGGCCGGATATCGCGAAACTGAAACTGACGGATTCGGCTCGCAAGAATCATGTCGCCATCCACCTCAGCAACTTTTGCCGCCTCATCTCGAGCGTCGTCCCAGCGCCTACGTAGCATGGTTGTTGTAACTCGTCTGCCTTCCTCGGTCAGGATGAGATACGGCGAGCTGTGGCTCTCGTTTCGCCGGAGAATGCTCTGCACAAGAGCTCCGAGACCTGTCTCTTTCCCCTCCACCTCCAGCATGATCCTGAGCTTTTTATGGGTCTTGTTCTGCACGACCCCTAGCGCAGATCCCTCGATGTCATCCTTCCTCATTAAAAGCACGTCTGCGGGCCGCTGGCCGCTCAAGTACGCAAGATCCATTGCGACCTTCAGCTCCTGAACAGCCTTCTTGTAGACCGCATCCCACACTGCGTCATTTGCATAGAAGTCGCGCGGTGTTTCCTTGTTCTTGCGAATGCCTTGGCACGGATTCTCTCGGGCGGTCAGCCCCCATTCCCGCGCCATGTTGAAGACGTGAGAGAGGGTGGCAATCTCCCTGTTTGCCCTAACCTTTGCGCTGCGCGCGTCCCGGTATTGTGCGATCTGGGAGGGGGTGATCGCGTCAATGGGGGCATCGTCAAAGTAGGGCCTGAGCTGGCGTAGCTCGGCGCGGTTGTCCTTCTGGGTTCGCTCTCCCTTCTTCGGGATGATGTCTCGCTCGTATCGGTCGAAGATGGCCCGCATAAGGCACAGATCCTGCGGCTTGTCCTTCGCTTCCAGCTCTGCCCACTTCAGACGCGCCAGGCTCAAATCGCTACCAAGCGTGACCTCCTTTCCTTTGGGGTCCAGGTAGTAATAGCTGACCCAGACCTTTCCGTTCTTTCGCGTGCGCTGCCGCACATACATGCGCGGCGGTAGATTCCGATTTTGCGTTTTGCGGGGGCGCATATCACCTCACCTTTGAGATATCAGGTATCCACGCAGGGGTGGTCGGCGGGGGTGGCGCGAGCTGGACCACTTCCAGAGTTGCGCCCAGTTTCATGCGAACGTACTGACGCCCAACCAGGGGGCGACCGCTACGGCTCTCGACAAAAGTCCAGCCACGATCAAGGAGCCAGCGACGTTGCCAGCCCCTGAGCTTGTAGCCAGTCAGATCGGCCAGTTCCTCGTCCGAAAGGATCTCTGTTTCCATTGGGTTCTCCACGCCGCGCGTGGCGGCAGAAGGTGGTTAATCAGCCTGTAGGCGGTAGTAGGTGGTGCACCGGCACCGTGGGCAGATCATGTCGCTGACGCCCGAGCCGTACTTCTTGCTTGGCACTTTTAGCCGCTCGCTTTCCATGTGCTTGTTCTTGCAGCGGCAGCACTGAACTTTTATGTCGGGCATGCGTGTCTCCTGCCCGCCATCGCCGGCAGGCTTTCCGATTGTTGAGTGGGGTGTTTCAGATGGTGCTGATGGCCGCCGGCGTTGTGCCGTGGCACTGTCCCTACGTTCGCCCGGTTCGTTGTCAGGCTGCTGCAGCGGCCGGCTTATGCCGGGCCGGGCGGACTCTATTCAGAACTGAAGCTGTTTTGGCTTGGTGAGCTCGTGCTCAATTCGTGCTCGAGCGATCGCCGCGTATTGCTCGTCGAGTTCGCAGCCGATGAACCGAAACCCTTCACGCATCGCGGCCTTGCCGGTGCTGCCCGAGCCCATGAATGGGTCGAGTGTGGTACCACCTGGGGGCGTAACCAGGCGCAGCAGGTAGGCCATCAGGTCAGTCGGTTTTACTGTCGGATGGTGGTTGCCATTGCGTGCAGGCCAGTCCGCTGTCTCGCGATCACGCATGGTGGCTCCAGTTGCAACAGATGGTTGCATGCCGCTGTGGAGCCCTTCATTTCGATCTTCTCGACTCGTCTTTGCGCAGTAGAAGAACCGGGCAGCACTTCCGTTATCCGCGTGGAAAACTCCTTTCGTGCGCCCCATCATGCCGCTGTATTTTACAGAGCCACTGAATCCATTTGCCGTTGGTTCGGTACCCATCACAGGTGCACAGGCGCCTGCCTCAGCAGGGAATAGCGCCACGACTTCAGCGCTGCCGTCGTGAATCAGATTGGCAGGCCACCTGCCGAGAAGCCCCCCCCCTGGACGCTGCTCTGCATATCTCTTTGGGGAGGTCCGATTCTCCATTTTGCCGATCGCCTCCGATTCTGCTGCAGAGCGTCCAGAGGTCCGCAGTGGCGTAGCTTGCCGGCGGTGAATTGTGGGATTTTGCTCGCCACCTGCAGCAATACGGCAGGAGTCGATGTTTAAAGCCCCGGTGCCATGAGCTTGGACGTTTGTTGCAACGGTGCCGATTAAAGGCTTTCGGGCAAAGGTGATCGGTTCAAGCGCTGGTTTTAGCGCCGTACCTCTGCCTTCGTGCTCGCCGCCGAGATTGTGCGATTTCGGGAAGCCTGAGCCGTATACCCAGGCGATCATGTCGCGGATCTCGAAGCCGGCGTCCTCGATCGCCACCGCCATTCGGTGCTGTGTCCGGGTACCGGCGAAAGCCAGCAAATGGCCGCCAGGTTTGAGCACCCGGAGGCATTCAGCCCAGACCTCAACGCCTGGTACGGACGCATCCCATTTCTTGCCCATAAAGCCCAGGCCGTAGGGCGGGTCTGTCACCACGCTGTCGACGGAGTTGTCAGGCAGCGTCCGCATCAGTTCCAGGCAGTCGCCAGTAAGGATTCTGAATGGTTCTCTCATGGCCTTGGCCCCGTGTAGATGTTCCAGGCGAGGTAGAGCAGGGCGGGGAGGATCATGGCTGCACCCTCCGAAGCTCGACGACCCAGACCCAGGGGTTGGCGTCCCAGTCGCCTCCGACCGATGACCAGAGCCCCGCGAACGAATCAATGGGGCTGGCCCAGTAATGTTTGCCGTCTTCAATGTGGTACACGCCGCCCGGGTGCTTTGCGATTCCCTCTGCCAGCGCCTGTTCCTCGCTGATGTCCTGCAGCCGCTCGACGCGCACGTCGGTGATCTCCAGCAGGATGCGGCAGGCTGCGCGCGGCATATGGATGCTTGGCTTCCACTTGAGACCAAAGTCTTTTCGCGCCTCATCGGAGTGCGATCCGGGCGGATAGTCGGCGCGGTACGCGTAGCGCTGAAGAGGTCCATTTGGATCAGGCCGATGCTCAACGCCTGTGCCCAGCAGATCCATGAACGTTTCGCGCACCCACAGCCGATCGCCTTTCTGGCCATACTCGCATCCGCCGTACATGGCCAGCTCAGCAGCGCATTCCTCTTCAGTCGCACCGAATGCGGCGAAACCCCAGCGCGGATGGTCTTGAACGACGGCGATCCACTGATGTTCGGAGGAGTCTGATTTGCTGCGGCTGGGGATCTGGCTCCCTTTGATAGGGCGGCGTGTGACCGTCTTCTGGCCGGACAAGATCGCGCGGACCATCGCTCCATTGAAAAGGATCGGGCGCTCTTTGTGGAACGGCTCCGGCGCCGGCCGCGGCTTGGCCATTTTCGCCTGGCACCGCTTGCAACTCACAAGGTCGAGCTTGTGGGTGCCGTCCCACGACACCTCGGAATCTTCGTTGAGCCCGCACGCGGAGAGCGACCAGCGCTCGTTATCCTGGGTGCAACCTGAGTCGACGATCAGGTGGTTTTTTCTGGCCATAGGTCGTCCTTGGCCGCTATAGCGGCTGACTTGAATGTGGGGGAGGGGTTACTGCTTTGCGTGGTATTGTTGGATCAGTTATCACTGGCTGTGAGGCCGTCTATTAGGAGAGAGTACTCATGGAAGATTTATCGGATGCAGCTATTTATCAAGCTGTTGGCCTTGCAACCATTAGCGCCCAGATATTTGAGAAGGTTTTTGTTGTAATAGTCCGGTTTGCCGTAAAGCAAGATGATGTTTATTCATTCGAAGGAATTAAATCTTTTGAAACAGCAACAGCTTTTAAGCAGGCAACAAAGTCGCTATTGAACGAAATATCAGGTAGCACCCATATAGACCTGCTTGAAGATCGGATAACCCAACTTATCGATGATCGTCATCGGGTGGTTCATCGACTGGTCGACGAAGGTGGATGGCCTGGTCTTTGTACAGATGCTCAGCGCAGAGAAATATTGGAGTTATGCGCTAGAGTGAGGTCAGAAAGCATCGCTCTCAACGAGGCGTTAACGCCAATAATGGCCAGTTGGGTCAGTCGCTTTCCAGAGCTCAAACCGGTTTAACAAGGCTCCTCTGACTTTTTAGCTGCCTCAGCGATTGGGTAGAGCGCTGCATCGCTTGATGCAATGGCGGCATGTACCTGCTCCCATTGCTGTTCATTGAAGCCATGCTTCGATGCCTTTAACGCCTTGGCCGCATCTACCAAATCCCGCAGCAGCCCACCGAACTCTACGACCCGCTTCTCTGCTGCCTGTGCGGCTTCGAACCAGACACGCCGCGAACCCTCGCGGTCGTTGTCGCTGAAGGTCAGAGCGCCTATCTGCTCGTCCTTGGTGTTCAGATCTGACTGAAGGGCAGCTACTCGCTGCTCCAGGTGCTGGGTTTCTGTGGGCATGGGGAGTCCTATCCGGGTACGCCCGGACGGTTGAGGGTGGATATAGATCAGCTACAGTTGGTAGGTCATTCACAAGGAGTGCAGAAAATGGCATGTCGAATCTGCAGCGAACCCGCCGAGGAAGTTGTTCCTGGCGGCGACTATCGTGATTGGGACTGCGACACATGTGGGCGTTATCGGATATCTCGAACTCTCCTGGCTGAGTTGGATGCAACAAACAGGAGTCTTGATGTGGAAGCCACGAGGCTCTGGATTGCAACTAACAGGGCAACAGGTGACGTACCAAACCTTTCAACGTTCGCAGCAAAACAACACAACCTGATAAGGGGTTAGGCGGCGCGTGCTTGGCGCTCTTCGGAGCGTCAGGAGCCGTTGGCCGGTGCCAGCGCTGCCATTGGCGACGGGCTGAGGCTGTTGCGGTTGGTAGGTGATGTCAATATGCTCCCGCCTTCAAACAAGGAGGTGAGCAGTGAGTAAATACGCGCCCTTAGCAGACTATCTGAAAGCCCAGGCGCAGGACTCTGTCCAACTGGCATTCGGTCAGATCGATGCGCTAGTCAATGGCCTGCCGCCCAGTGCACGGAATCATGACGCTTGGTGGGCGAACTCGCGTACGGAGGATAGCCACACGTGGGCTCACTTATGGATCGCTGCTGGTTGGGAATGTGAGTCCGTTAACAGGGCAAATGAAACCGCAGTTTTTCACCGAACCTCAAATCGCTCGGCAAAGCCCATGCGGCGCTACTGGTGGGTTAATCATAAGCGTACTCATCTAGATGAGTACGCTGGCGGATATATTTGGTCTCCAAAAGAAAAGCGTAATGGTGCGGCCAACCAGACGTATCTGAACCTCACTCTCGTGAGTCCCGGTGATGTAGTAATTTCGTATGCGGATGGGCTAATAAAGGCAGTAGGCGTGGCGTCGGATGCACACCGCGAAGAGCCTATCCCCGACAGTCATTGGCAGGCTGCTGAATACTGGCAAGCTCTTGGCTGGATGGTGCCTATCAAGTGGGCCAGGCTGGATCATCCAATTTCTCCAAAATTACACTTAGATGCTTTGGCGGACCTTCTGCCAGAGAAGCATTCCCCATTACAGAAAAATGGCGATGGAAATCAGGGATGTTACCTCGCAAGTATTTCTCCAGCGTTAGGTGGAGTGATACTGGGTCTGGTAGCGGATCGCGATTTGAAAGCGTTGACAACAATTCGGGTTACACCTCCGTCACAAGTGGATGTGCCAGGGCAGGAGCACCGCCGTTTACCAGCAGAGCAATTACGCAGTGTAACCCCTGACTATATTTGGGAGGCGGTGCAAAGTCTGCTTCAGGGCGCGACCTCGGAGGAGTTTGGGCCGTCGATTGATTATGAATTGTTGGTTGATGAAGGGAAACGACTCGCACCGAAGCAGGTGTTTGGACTTGCTGCAACAGCCGCTCTAGGGTTCACTCTCAAGCCTCGCCACTTCACCGCGGGCAAGGGAACTGTTTGCTTCGAGCTGCTGGAAGCAGCGGGTTACAAAATCGTCCCGAAAGGCGAGCAAGTCGAGGTGCTCGAAATACCCAATGACACTGAGGATAGAGAGTGGGCCGAGGGCCAAGTCAAGCTGGTGTATCACCTGAAACGTGAACGCTCACCGGGTCTATCTAGTGCCAAGAAGGCTTCATTTATCAAGAAACATGGCCGGCTTTTTTGCGAGGAGTGCGGAACAGATCCTGTCGAAGCGTATGGCGAATTTGGTGTTGCTTGTATTGAAGTTCATCATGAGGCGATCCAGGTCGCAGATATGGGCGAGCAACACAAGACAACCCTCGACCAATTGCGATGCCTGTGCGCCAACTGTCATCGTGTTCTACATCGCAAATTGAAGGCTCAGATTGTTCACCCCAACGCTCTGCCCGACGTTATGTCCGCAGCGCTCGGTTGATAGTGGGCTTCAGCTATCTCGCAAAAAAAAGAGCAAGCTGGTAGCGCCTCATTTCGGCGGGGCTTACCAGGCGGAAGGTCACGTAGAGAGAAGCGGATATTGGCCTTCCTGTCGCGATGCAGGTACGAGCCTGGGCCAAGTTCATCCTGAACGCGGCATAGTTCTTCAAATTGCTCCGGGAAGTCCTCGCGAATCGCTCGAAAGTAGCCTTCGCCGCCTTTCACGCAGCCGATGCAGTTGGCGTTGTCGTAGCCCAGGCGATACATCAGCGGCAACTTGATACCTGCGCGTTGGATCATCGCCTTGCAATCCTCTTTACCCAGGCCAGCGTCAATCAGTGGGGCAATAACAGGACGTTCAGGGTTTCGGTCGCGGAAGTCTTCCAGGCGGTCGACCTCTTCAGCGGTATAGCCGAACACCATCACGTCGCCCGGTTGTTTCCAGGCATCGAGTAGGCGGCGCTTCAGCAGTTTGGTGCAGGGGGCGCCATTCCGGCCTTTCATGAATCGCTCTCGCTGGAACACCTGAATGATGTCGGCGCCGTATTTTTCGTCACGCAACTGGACGATCTCCTGCCCGAACCACTCTTGGCAATCCAGCAGGAAGCGGCGGTTGTCTTCGTGCTCATTTGCCAGAAATGCGTTGATGATCTGCACGTCGTGAGTGGCACCGTACTGCGCCAATGCCAGCTTGGTAGCCACCGCCGAGGCAGCGCCGCAGCTGAACTGGCAGACGATCCGGGGTTGTTGTGCGGACATAGGGGATCCTCGCAGGTATATTCGGAGCGATTCGAAATGGAGATGTCAGATGGATCGAAATGAACTGCTTAAAGAGGTGGAAACCTTCAGGTCCGCACTTCACGAATTGGTGAAAAGCGGTTTCTTTTTCCAGATATCGATTAGCAAGAGTTTTCCAGCGGGATGCTGTGATGACTCATCTGCATTGTTGGCAACATACCTAACGGAAAAGGGGTTTCCAGGTGCTCTTAGAATCTCTGGGGCATGTGGTGGCCACGGTGGTGAGCTTGGCTCTCACGTCTGGCTAAAACTTGGACAGCTACAGATAGATATCACTGGCAGCCAATTTGAGGAGTACAACCAGCCTGAGATACTAATTGCTGAGCAGGATGCCTTTCTCAGTACATTTGAAATGACGGATGAGCCAGAGATAGCAGACTACCGCGTGAAGTTTTCTGGCGATTCGCGGTTCAGGGGCTACTTCTCTGAAGCATACAAAGCACTCGCATCTCACTTGCCGCCATCTGGCGCTGTCCAGTGATATGGGGTATTACGAGTGACCAGAATGGAGCCGAATCAAGGAGAGGAAATTGTTTGACTTAGAAACAGCATTCGCCGAGTTGTCGCGATACAAATCCTATATCTCCGATATACAGCGAGAGGTTCAGTTGTATGAGCAGCTTTACTGCTCTGAGTCGTCGCGTGCCGTGTTAAACAAAAACCTCCAAACGCCATTTAAAATAATCCAAACGTCAATGTTTATTAGTGTATTGACACGGGTAACGGCGATTTTTGACTCCAAAGCGCTGGGGAGTTTTTCCAACCTGTCCCTTGATTTTTTAGAGCACAAATACAGAGGGTTTTCCAGTAAAGATCTACTTGATGAGTTTAAAGAGCTAAAGGAACGTTTTGATGCGTTGAACATAAAATCGTTCAGAAATAAGCTGATTGCTCACATTGATTTAGATACTGTGCTTGGTGGTGCGTCGGTTTCTCATAATATAAAAGATGGCGATATTATGAGGTTGCTTCAGGATGTGCATAAGTTCTGTATTCATCTTTGCGAGGGGTTGCCCGGAGGTATGGAAAAAGTAATACGAATAGAGCCATGGACGTTGAAAAAAGGAGATGACGGATACGAGCTTCTACGAAGATTGGAAGTCAGAAAGTAAAGCTTGTCATTGCTCGATGCCCGCCTTAGCGAAAACTTCAAGCTGTCGCGACCACTTTCAGGTATCTCTAAATCAGGTCACGACATGGTAGCGAAACGGGTCGACCTGCCGTCAGTGATCAGCCTGCAGCCTGCTTGAGCTGCTCGGTGAGCTGGGTTGGCAGGCCGCGCAACGTGAGGGTGCCGCCTGACTGGTCGAACTCAACCTTGGAGCCAAGCAGGTGGGCTTCGAAACTGATGGACAGGCCCTCGGCGCGGCCGGTGAAGCGCCGGAACTGGTTGATGGTGCGCTTGTCTGCGGGGATCTCCGGCGACAGCCCGTAGTCCTTGTTGCGGATGTGATCGTAGAACGCCTTGGGGCGATCCTCGTCGATCAGCCCGGACAGCTCCTCAAGGCTGACCGGCTCGCCAAGTTTGGACTGGGCCATGGAGTAGCTGACCAGGGCCTGGGTCTTCTCCCGGGCCGAGTCCTCCGGCAGATCCTCGCTTTCCACGAAGTCGCTGAAGGCCTTGAGCAGAGTGCGGGTCTCGCCCGGGGCGTCGAGGCCTTCCTGGCAGCCGATGAAGTCGCGGAAGTAGTCGTTCGCCTTGCGGCCGCTCTTGCCCTTTATGAACGAGATGTACTGGCGCGATTTCGGATTGCCTTTCCATTCGCTCAGGTTGATGCGGGCGGCCAGGTGGATATGGTCCAGATCCAGGCGCAGTACAGGAGCAAGGGCGAGGTCGTCGGTCACGGTCACCGCTCCAGTTTCCTGCAGCAGGGCGATCACCAGGTACTGGGTAAGGCCTTGCTGGTAGTGGCAGAAGAGGGCGTACCCACCTACGGAGAGGTTAGACTCCTCCATGAGCTTGGTCAGGTGCTCGACCGCCGAATTGCTGAACTCGATGAAGTCTTTCCCGCCGGCCAGGTACTTGGTCAGCCAGCCGCTGAAGGGGTATGCGCCGGATTCAGGGTGGAACAGGCCCCAGGCCTTACCCTGTTTGGCGTTGTAGCTCTCGTTGAGCTGGCGCATCAGCTCGTCGCGAATCTCGCTTTCCGCCAGCTCGGTGCCGGCGTAGTGGAGCACTGCGGGGCTGCCGTCCGGCTTCTTGTCGATCTTGTGGATGATGCTGTGAAGTACTGGCATTGCGATTACCTCGGACAGGCGCCGCCCTCCGCGACCGGTGGTGGCAATTTGGCTTGGGTTGGTGTTTGATAAGCCGATCTTTAACAAGGATGTCCAGATGAAAAAAAATGCGTTGATAGCAGTTAATATTAAAGAAGTTCCTAGTGGCTGGACCTCGGTTGATTTTGTAGATAAAAGCACGGGAAAGTTTCATCGGATTTATAAGTACAAGAATAAGCCATGTAAAAGTATTTATCTCAATTCACGTTTAAGTGACCATATGGCGGGATATGCGTTGATTGAAAAGGACATACGAAGCTCGTTGGTCTGGCTCCGCAAGATCAAGGATCTTGTCGGTGACTACGATGATAAAAAAGACGGTGCATTTAGTGTTAACAGGGACCGAGAGAAATTCAACCTTGTGAAAGGCTTGTTCGTTGCGTCCTTAACGTTCTACGGAAAATGTTTTTCCAAGTGCGACGGGCGATCAGTGAAGCTAGAGCGTAACCAACTGGAAGAGAAGTATCGAGATATTCATGATGTGGCGATTTCTTATCGACATAACTTTGCGGCGCACAGCGGTGCGAAGCGCTTAGAGTATGCGAGGATTGCGTTAGTCGTTCCGTTGAAGGTCAAGTATGGAAGGGAGATACCTATAAATCTTTACACCGAAATTAATCAGCCAGATTTGGCATGGCACAGTAAAGATGAGGAGCTGTGGTTTATAGAGCTTCTTGAGCACGTTCAGTCAATGGTCAAAGAAAAGATTAAAAAGCTTAGTGATAAAATCCTCAACGATGAGGTGCTGCCGAAAGGCCCCGATCATTTCTTTAGATAAAGTTTGGTTGTCCGCTTAGAAGGTCTCACATAATCTTAAGTTGGGATTGTCTTTTACGTTGCTGGGTTCGGAAGCGCCTCACGCTGCTACCTTGACCAGCCTCACTCCGGCCATGCTGAACTTGTCGCCCTGGGCGGCGACCATAGCGTCGAGCTTCTCCCAGTCCACGGTCAGTACCGAAATAGGGGCATGGCCACCTGCAACGGCATGGATCAACGCTTCCAGATCGAATACTTCAGGCTGCAGGTTCATTGGCGCTGCGGTGGTGGTTGCTGGCTTCGTGACAGACTGAACTGGCGCTGCGGTTTTCACCGGTATCGGGTTGGCGGCTGGAGTAGGCTCAACCAGCGATTTTGCTTTCACTTCGTCCGCGATTTTCTTCAGCTCCTGTTGGCGGATCTGCTCGCGCTGCGCTTCGGCTTTCTCTTCCTCGGCCTTCTGGTGTTCAGAAATTCGAACCTTGATCAGCGCGACCAAGTCGTCGTTCGCCTTCGTCACCAACTGGTGCACGTCGTTGAACAGGAAGGTGTGGTCGACCGCCAGCTCGGCCAGGCTGCTCAGATTCAGACGAATGCCGTCGGCAGCCTGACTTGCAGCAATCTTCGCCCGGGCCAGCTCGGTATCCACGGCGTCCTGCAGGCTGGCGATAGTGCGCTTGTTTTTCATGGTGCCGGCGAAGTCAGCTGCTACTGCTGGTAGGGGCACCTGACCCAGCGTCTTGTTGATCGCCGCTACGTGATCCGTCAGTGCCTGCTCGGCCTTTTGCTTGATGTTGGACTTCACCAGCAGCTCTTGAGCCTTCACCAGCTTGTCGACCTTCAGGCGCGTCTCGCGAGCGTGTGCGCTGATCCGATCAAGGGACGAAAACAGCTCGTCGATGCTTTGGGTCTGCGACAGAGCCTGCTTCTTGGCGGCTGCGACAGCCTCTTCGACGTCACTGCACCACTTGACCGCCTTCTTGGCGTCGGCGAAGTCCTGGTCAGTGGAGAGTGTGGTTTTCACCGAGTCGATGACCGCCAGGGCCGACTCTTCAAACACCTTCAGGTTACTGGCGGTAACCATACCGGTCAGTTCGATGCGCAGCGCTGGCAGCTCATCAGGCGCCTTGCCGACAACGATTGAAGGAGCGTCGGCCATTTCGAAGTTGGCCAGGTCGGTCTCAAACTGCTTCCAGCCTTCGATCAGCTGTGCCGCACGGCCGGTGACTGGCTGATACTCGAGATGCACGAATTTCTCGGCGGTGCCGTCGGAGCAAACGAAAATCACGCGCTCGGCGCCGCTCACCAGTAGCTGCTGCTCAAGCTGCCAGAAGTAGTGTGGCTCCAATTCCCCGGCCCGGACTTGGGCAGCCAGTGACTCGTTCCACAACTTGTGTTCGAACAGGGTTTCGCCAAGCATTGTGGCGCCATCCATGGAGGCCAGCAGGTTGCCGTCGGTGCCGACCACTGGATACAGCTCTTCGCCGATCATACTTTCAACCAGCGGGCGGGCCATTGCTTCGGTCGCATGGCCTTTGTCGAAGATGTGCTGCTGGGCCTGAGTGACTTCCGGCGTGATGCCAGTCTTCTTCAGGGTCAGTAGTTCGGTGCGGGTTTGATACTTCGAGGCCCCCATCATTGCTGGGGCCTCGGAGGCGGTGAAGTGCTGGGCGCGGAGCGCGTGCCACTCAGCGGAGCCCTGAGCTACGTTGTGAATTTTCATGCTTGTTCTCCTTCGATCGGGGCGAGTCCCTGAATGATTTCAATCTGCTCTTCGCTCAGCGTGTACTTGCTGGCAATGGTCGCGATGACTTTTTCGGGTGTGGACCTGCCCGCATCTATGGCGGCGCGCCATTTCGGTAGGTTTTCTGTGAGCTTTTCGTCTGGGTAGTCGGAGAGATCGCCAGGGGCCGACGCTGCCCCAGGTGAAACATCGCGAACAACAGGAGTGGTTTCCTCCAGCTCGTCAGGGCTGTACACGCCAAGGATCACGTCGGGGCAGTAGAGGCGCGACCAGCGCTTGGTTGCGAGGTAAGCCAGTTGCTGGCGAGGATCGTCTGCCCAGAGTGTGCTGTTGCGGGTGCGAGCCTGAGCCAGCAACAGCTCGAGAACCCGCGGCTCATCTTCGCCGCGGAAGGTTGCCCAAACCTTCACGCCCAGGCCTTTTTCGTCCTCCAACTTCCATCCAGGGACGCGGTATTCACCCTTGTCGCCGTTCTTGATGGTGAACTGGCCGATCACCTTCTCCCAGGCGCCAAACCACTCGTAGTGAAGGCGATCCAGAACCGGTGCGCAGGTTGTGATCACCGCATTCACCAGCTGCGCTTCGTAGCCCAGCACGCCGTTGACCAGGTGCGTCTTCTGCGCCACGGCGAATGGATTCATTTTCCACTGCATCGATTGCATGACGACCGCCAGGCAGTCAGCCGGATTTCCGTAGAAGTGCTTTGGCAGCGTGGCGCGGCCGGTGGCCATGACGTCGGCCAGGCGCATCATCTTGTCCAGGCTGTCGCCATCCAGAACCAGGGCGCTGGTACTGGTCGCAGCGTGAGGCAGGACGTGAAGGTTTCGTTCGTGCGCCACCGGCGCCACGCTTTGTGCGGACATGGGAATTCCTTGCCGCGCAAAGCGCAGCGACTGAAGGTGTGAATTACTGGATGACTTGATCGGCGAGAGCGCTGATCAGCATTGCGGCGGTGCAGAGGGCAAGGGCAGGGAAGGAGCTACGCCAGTAGAGAATGGCGATCACGACTCCTCTAGCGACAGCAGTCGCTCGCCTAAGGTGATCTTGGCGTTGACCTGCTCCTTCTTGATACCGGTTGCCTGGGCCACCTCGGAAAGGGATAGGCCCTCGCGTCGGAGTTTCGCGCAGCGGATCGCCAACTGCTGGCCGCGCTTGTGTGCGCCTGCGCCGCTCATTGCCGCTGCTCCAGCTGGGCTACGCGATAGCGCAGAACCTGTAGCACCCGACCGCGGTAACCTGGCTCCGCATACTGCTCAACCGGCGGTCCGAAAAAGCCCCGGCGCTCGGCCAGGCTGTAGGCATCACGCAGGTTGTGAGCGGTGATGTCTTCCAGTTGCTCCTCGATGAGCGACTTGACTGGGGAAGTGGTCATTCTGCCTCCTTGCGCCGGTGACAGGCTTCCATCAGGCGCTTGCAGTAGTGGGTGAATTCGTCGGTGGTGATTGCACCGTCAGTGAACAGGCGGGTGATCAGGCCCTGCACTAGGACGTCGATATCGGACTGGCTGCTGGGATCGGCAACGCCTTCGAGGGCTTGGTCGATGAGGATGTGAGGGCTCAAAACCCGCACTCCCGCTCTAGGCGCGCCTGCTCCTGTTCAAAGGCCACCGCGGTCTCGGCGTGCGGCTTCAGTAGCTCGAGCGCGATGTCCTTCAAGGCTGATTTCTTACCAAGCAGGTACACCGCCAGATCCATCAGTAGCCCTGAGCTGCGAAAGCCCATGGCGCCGATCACCAGTTGGCCGAAGGCGTCTTGTTCATCCTCACCGTCGATCTGGCGTTGGTTCAAATGGTCCTGAACCGCCCTTGCAAAGTCGGCCTGGGTGACCTCGCCGAGCTCTGAAGGTTGGTAGCCCCAGGAGATCCGGTAACCCATCAGCAGGCGCTCGGCATTTGCCTCAAGCCATTCCGATTCGGCCAGGTCGTCATCGCTCACCGGTGGCGGCATGCGGTTGTCGTATTCGAGCTGTGCCTTGCGTAGTGCTGACATGATTGCCTCCAGAGTGGCGGGTGCTGGTCCAACAAAACTCGGATGCACTCATCCGCTCCGCTGGTTGCCGATGGGCGCGGAGGGGAGTGCATTCGTACTTGTGTTTGAAGAAGGATGTAACGCAGCTAAATTTGATGCAGATGCTTGACGCAAGGGAGAGCCAAATGAGCTGGGATGGGAGTCGATACACCGCCACCTGCAGCAACTGTGGCCGCGAAGGCATTGAAATCAGCCGCTCGGATGATTGGGGCAACAGTGAAACCAAATGGGAGGGTTTCAAAACTGTTCCTGCAAGCGACTACGAGTATTACCGAGGGAGATCCGAGGCTCTCGTTCCCGAGTGTGAGTGCGGAAGTGGAAGTATCCTCAGGGGCAAAGTCGTATAGAAATGACGCAGGTTGAAGCTGTAAGCCTTAGTTTCGGGCCATTCACGTCAGCCTTACGCTGCCTGTTTTTACAGGGGCAGGCTCCCTGTTTCGTCGCTTTCCACAGTCGAGGGAAAACCATATGCTTCGACTTCCACAGTCGAAACAAGGAATGTTCTTATGGCGGAGTACACGGTGCGAGTTGAGCTGCTCAAGGCAGGCTGGGAGGACTACGATGACCTACATGAGGGCATGGAGGCTCTCGGCTTGAAAAAGACAGTTACGTTTCCTGATGGGAGCGTTAGAAAGTTGCCCATTGGCACTTATTTCGGCTCAAGCAACCTCGAAATAACAAACCTTCGAGAGAGGATCAGAAATCTCGCTACCCCGCTTTCGTCACCTGGTGGTCCATGGATTTTCGTTTCTCAGTCTGAAAACTGGTCAGCTTGGCTATCACCGGCCTGAAAATTTCCACTGCCGCCGCCACTGGCCTGCCCCTTTGGCGGGTTCAGGGCGTGTAGCTTAAGCACGCCCACCGCCACCTTGAAGGCAGCATCGAAGGTGATGCTGTCGTCATCCGCAATCTTTTGGACGATTTCGTCAATCTGTTTTGCTTGGGTTTCGTTCATTTGATACTTCCGTTATTTGTCCTGTGAACCCGGTTGCTTAGGTGTAGAAGTAAAAAATAGCTCCTACAATTCGGTGTTTCAGGCGCCGGTTGAGGAGAAAAGCGTTGGTGAGTTTCAAGGAAATGACCAGCAAAGTGATGGCATCAATTAACCGAGCCATCAACTTCCCGGTAGTGCTTGTGATGAAGGCGCTGTCGGCTATCGGTATCACAAGAGCGATCACCAGGGCTGCTACGAAGGACATACGTAAAGACCGCTTGATGCGTGCATCCATGATTCTGGTTTCCTTGGAGCTAGGCTTTATGTCCGTCGCGTTGATTCTGGTTTCGCTAGGGCTTAATCGGGTCAATACTGTGATGGAGGCTACCGCTATCGTTCTGAGGCTGTTGGTCATTGCTTTGACTGCGGGCTCCATCCTGTTTTTCAGGTACAACAAAGTCGTCCGCAAGCACCGCGAGAGCAATATAAAGCGCTGTATTGCCCGGTCCCGCAAGGCTGGGTGAATCCTTCCGGGCAGTTAGCGTCAGGCTGACGTGGCGCTGGTTGTTTAGAAGAACACGGGATGCAATTGAATTGCTAGGTAGCTTCACTCACCGCACTCTGTAGCTTGAGGAGCAGTTCTATAGGAAGGCTGATCTCTGGCACTGAACTATCCAGGCAACCATCAGGCAATGCCTTGAAGATTTCCTGTGCTGCTGCACGTACCGCTTCGAGCCGCTGACGGGAGGTTGTAGGTCCGCGCATCGATCCCGCGGTTACCTTTGACTTGCCGGTGGCCTTAGCCTTTTGCAGTTCACCACCGAGTACCTTGCCTGCTTCCTCGCCGTGCTGGCGCACAACTTGAACTGCTGTAGTCGCGGATACCTGACCTGAGGCGACAAGCTGTTGAACGTCTGTGTTGGCATTGCCGAGCGTCATCACCTGCTCGACGTGCTGGCGGGTCTTGCCGACCTTCTTGGCGATCTGATCGGGAGTCCAGCCAAATGCGGTGAGTCGCTTGTAGCCGTCTGCCAGCTCAAGAGGAGAGAGCTTCTTTCCTTCCTGACTGGTGATGACCCTGGCTACCCGTTCGGCGTCGGTGCCCTCGAAGGGCACGATCGAGATCCAGGCCTCCAGGCGTTCTGGGTCTTCCTTGCTCGGCGCTCTTGGAAGGCGCCCCGCCTGATCCAGTTTCAAGTAGGCGCGGCGACGGCGGTGGCCGTCGACAACCCACATCCCACCTTCAGCGCGAGGTCGTACTTCAAGCGCGGGAATCTGGCCGCCGGCAAAGATGAATTCCGCCAGTGCGCTGATACTTTCCTCCAGCTCTTCACCTTCGGCCCGAAGGTTGAAGCCGGGTTCTTCGTGTAGATCTTCCAGGCGAGCCTTCATCGCGTCAGCGCGCTTCAGGTCCCCGTCTTTGATCATTTGCTTGAAAGACTTGGCCATGCAATTTATTTCCAAGTGGTTGTCATCCCAAGCAGCCCTCGCAAGAAGGCTGCTCAGTGATGCTGTCCGCCGTGACCCGCTACTGACGTCGGTCACCGGCTCGTATCTCGTTGGTGCGCATCCGATACCACCTGGCCCTTGTCCAGTTCGCACTCATCTGTCAGGTCACTTACCGCGCCGCCGGTAATCGGTGGGCGTAGCTCATTTCCTCCCAATTACCGCCGGGGAAGGCGGGGCGCATTGCATGCCGGGTCGTTCGCACGGTTCGAGCGTTTCGCTCTCGATCAGCCGTACAGGTTGTTCCTGTCGTTGGCGGGCTATCTGACCCGTCTGATCGCCGGTCGTCGGTAGAGGCAATGCGGTCTGTTGGTGTTTCTGTGTTGCGCTGACTGTTAAAGAGCGGCGGGTCTCTTGAGGCCCTTCGCAGTGGCTGTGTGTCGCTGCGACGGGATAAATATGTACCAATGGTTCATATTGAGTCAAGTACCAAAAGTACATATTTTATCGGGGTACACAATTCACCGATTAGCATCCGGCGCGAGGCGCTAAACTGCCGATCTAAAGAAGGAGGCCCTTTCCGTGAGAAAAATGATTTTTTCAGTTGCGATCGCCCTGATTGGCGCAAGCTGCGCTGCCAGCTATGGCGCAGAAGTAGCGAAGGCGCCGTATGACGCAGATGAGGTCGCCTACGACGCCGAGCAGATCTGGCTATCGGGGTGCTCTGATTTCAAAAGAGGGATGAACGAAGGCGACTTTATAAAGTGGCTTCGCCTTGAGGGGAAAGTGAAGGAAATGCCGCAGCTCAGGAGGATGGCTGTGGTGAAACTGTACATGGATGGATGGGATACTGCCCGAGCTATGAAAGGAGTGATCACTTGCGGCGACTTCGCACAGCGACGCGCGAATGACTATGTTTCCGGTATCGATATCAAACAGCCGTAAAGCAAAATGGAAAAGACCGCTCAGTGGCGGGCTACGGATCAGATCGGGGAGGCCAGATACGAGAAGCCCGGCGCTGGGCCGGACTTTTTCATGTGCTCTTGGTGGATATGTAGGGGCCTACATCCCAGTCAATAATGTTTGCAGTCACCCTCTTACGCCATGGCAGATCAACAAGATATTTCACCGCCTCCTCGGCCGGATAGATCGATCGAATCACCTCATTGGATGCCATCTCATTTAGAAACTGAAGCTCTTTTGGCTCTTGGGATTCGATTTTCTTGATTGCGATTTCAACGTGACGCAGAGAGTCAACCGTGCTCTTAGATTCTCCGGCCTCCAGAAGAGAAAGCTCGATGGCTTGGTAAGCCTTTTTGAAATCGTTGTGTTCCCAAGCTTTTCGACCCGTACCAATTACAAGGTCTAGAGCCGAAAAAACCGTCACAACAAGAGAGGCAGAAATAGAAACCCATGCTGGTGCTTGGGCAACTATGGATGTGAGCGCGGCGGATCCGAAAAGGACCCCAATAAAAGATGTCGTGGAGTTGAGCTTTGAAAAAAAAGAAGACCTGAAGGCGTGATATTTCACACACCTTCTCACGTAAAACGAAAGGCTGTAGTGCTTTTCCGCTACATCATGGCTTGTCATTGGTCGGCCTTGGGGGCGCCGGACGATTTTGAGAAATAATATTAGGGGGCATCCCATCCTCAGCATAGCCCCTTTTACTGCGCGGCTGGTCGCCATTAGAGCTTCTAGAGGGTCCAGAGCCGTTGTGACCTTTTGCGGGTGGTCCAGGCTTTTTGCGGTCTGACAATTCCCTTCTCCTTGATTTTTATGATGCCTTTATTGGCTTATCCATGCTGAAGTTTCAAAGCATCCCGCCACGCCAGACGACGCGACCGATGATACGAACTTCGTTTATCTCACCATCACGCAGGATCTCGTCGCCATAACGCGCCTTGTCCTGGTTGTCACTTCGAATAATCCAGCCGTCAATATCCGACTTCACCAAGCGCTTTACGATCGTGCCCTTGGTAGCGCTTTGCAAAGCGAAGATCTGGCCGTCTTTCGGTTCGATCTTCGACTCGTCCACCAACAGCACATCGCCGTCATTGATGGTCGGCTCCATGCTGTGGCCGGTTGCATATATGACATCGAGGTGTCGCTGGTTGAGATGGTTGGCGCGCAACCAAGAGGACTTGAACGCCATCACGCCGCGAATCTCGACATGGGTGTTGTCTTCGCCGGTGCCGGCCGACCCCTGGGCAGTAAGCTGCAGGACACCTGTGTAACTTGGGTCGTCCTTCAGCTCAAATCCTCTCGGAGGGATTCGAGAGTCTTCGGCCGGATGGGGAGTGGAGCCTTCGACCATTTCGCCACGACCGTACTCCAGCCACTCGACGCGTACGCCAAGAGCAGTGGCCACGGCGAGCATCTTGGCGCCGCCAGGCATGGACTCGCCGTTCATCCACTTGCTGGTGGCTTTTGGTGTGACGCCGGCCATTTTCGCTAGGCGAGCGCCTGCACCCCATTCGGGGATGTCTTTTTCTGCCAAAGCCTTCTTGAGGCGGGCAACGAACGCAGCGCGCAAATCTTCTATTTGAACCATGGGTACATGGTTGCATGCGCTTGCATGTACTTTCAGTTCCGACATAATATGTACCGAAAGTTCATAATCAGCTCGGAGGTCATATGCGGCCGCTCAAGAAATCGATCGATGACGCAGGTGGCGTTCCGTCTGTGGCTCTGGCCTGCGGCAAGACTCCGCGCGCTATCTACAAGTGGCTGGAGGCCGGCGCCTTACCGCGCACCGAGTACACCGGCGAAACCGATTACGCCAAAAAAATTGCCGATCTGGCTGCCAAGAAGGGCAAGCCTTTCGACCCAGCCTGGCTGCTCGCCGAGGCCCACCCAAAGAAATCCGCTGCATAACCAATTTCAAGCGCCAGGAGCATCACAGCATGCACATGGCCCTAACCAGTGGAAGAACGCTCCTTAGCTGAACACCTCCATCCGACTTACTGAAGCCAGATTAGAAGAGAGCAGTCCCCATGGAAACGTCCAGTCCAAGACACGCAGCGCAAACCCGCGACCAGGTTCTGGTGGCGCACGCTGCAAATCAGATCGCCCGTACCAGCCTGAGCCAGGACGATTTCGCCCAGGCGTTGAGTCGGGAAATTTGCCTGCGAGTTCCCGCCGAGAAGATCGTTCAGGCAAAGGTCCCGGACTTCAATGAATTGGCACGCCTGAACGATGTGGGCGAATTCGTGAAGGCGACAGGCCGCTGGTTGAAGCGCGTACAGCGCTGGCTCTCGGGTGATCAGGAAATGCCGTCTTGGTTGGAAGAGTCATGGGTGAACGCTCTGGAGCCGGAGTTTCGCGACAACTGCATCAACGAATTGGCAGGCCGTCATGGCTTGACCGGCGCCCGCCAGATGCAGAGCGACCAATGCGCCAATAAAAGCTTCGGTGCGCTGATCCGAGCGCTGGGCGACGTGATCGATACCGGCAGCGAAGTTTTTGACGATCAGGTGATGTGCGAAGAGGACCTGCCGCACCTGCCAGCGTTCGCCGAACAATGCCGTCAGGTCGAGGCGCGAGCGGGGGAGCTTGGCCGGAAAGCTGAAGCGTTGATCGCAAAACACCGACCGAATTTGAAGCTTGCCTGAATCCCGGGCACAAAAAAGCCGGGATTGCGCCCCGGCTGATTCATTAACACCTGATGAGGCCGATTATGCAGAGCCAACCCAATTCCAGCAATACCCCTACCAATATCGCGCCACGTTTCCTGAATTCGCAAAACGTGGCGCGGAGTATTTCGAGTCTCGAGCTCCGCGACCTGGTGAATGCCGCCCGCACTCAGGCCGGCGAGACGAAGGTCCGCAACGATCAGTTCATCATCCGGGTTCAAGACGAGCTCGGCGATGAGTTGGGGGAGTGCAAATTTATTGCACACCCCCAAAGCGGCGTGGAGATGGCTTGTTATGACCTGACCTTGGATCAAGGCATGCTCGTCGGGATGCGTGAGTCCAAGGCGGTCCGACGTACCGTCCTGCAGAAGCTCAAAGAGCTGGAAGAGCCTCGCGTCATTGCGACCCTGCCGGACTTTACCAACCCTGCTGCAGCCGCTCGCGCCTGGGCCGAACAGTTCGAGCTTCGGCAGCAGGCCAGCCTGGCTCTGATCGATGCGGCACCGAAGATCGCGTTCGTCGATCGTTATGTCGACGCCACCGGCCTCAAAGGCTTCCGTCAGGTGGCCAAGCTGCTCAAGGCCAATGAATCGCGATTCCGTGAGTTCTTGCTCGATAAAAAGATCATGTACCGCATGGGCGGGGAGTGGCAGGCCTACCAGCCTCACATCGACGCTGGTCGCTTTGAGGTCAGGACCGGCACCGGGGACAACGGGCGCGCCTTCAATCAGTCCAAATTCACCCCCAAGGGCGTTAATTGGGTCGCTGGGCTGTGGGCGCAGTACAAGCTGGCCGAGGCCTGACATGCAATTCACCGTCACGATCAACCAGGTGAAGGCGCTTGAGTGGGGGCTGAACTCTCAGCAGGCCCTGCTGTTCGCTTTTATCTACGGCTGCCCGAGCTGGACAAAGCCGATCAAGACTGACGACGGGATCTTCTTCGCGCTGAGTAAGGCCAAGATCATTGAGGAGCTGCCGCTTCTCACCGACAAGCCAGACACTGCCTATCGCATGCTGAAGGCCCTGGAAGAGGCTGGCTTAATCGAGCTTTCCAGCACTTCCAACATCACGCTTTTCCGGCTGACCGAAAAGGCCGTCGAGTGGAATCAGAAGATTGATGGGTCGGAAAAATATCCGACCCCAGCAGAAAACAAAGGTCGGAAAAAAATCCGATCTACCTCGGATAAATCTCCGAGCAAGGTCGGAAAAAAATCCGAGCAAGGGTCGGAAAAAAATCCGACAAATCAGGATACCAATCATCAGGGTACTAATCAGGATACCAGTCAGGACTTGAACGGCGGCTCCGAAGAGCCGGCCGTATCCGATGGGTTGGTGGTACTTGATCGCATTGAGGTGCCCCGAGTCGAAATTCCCGCCGACATGCCGGGCCCGAAAGACCAGACCTGCAAAACCTTCAAGGCCTGGGCGAACTACGCCATGGCCTACCGCAAGCGCTACAGCACTTGGCCGGTGTGGAATGCCAAGGTTGGTGGCCAGCTCGGCCAATTGGTCGACCGCCTCGGCGCCGATGTCGCCCACCACGTCGCAGCGCACTACCTGAAAACCAGTGATGCCGCCGTTCTGCGCAAGTGCCACAGCCTCAACGAGCTGCTGGTCAACGCTGAGAGCTATCACACCCAGTGGGTGACTGGGCAGCGCATCAATGGCACCACGGCCCGCCAGCAGGAGCGCACTGAGGCAAACCTTTCCGCTGCTGAGCAGGCCGCTCAATTGGTCCTGGCCAGACGCCAGTCGGGAGAGCGCAATGAGTACCTTTGAAATGAACGACGCCCAGGTCGCCGGGCTGTCGTCTGCGATAGTTGCTACTGCTGAAGCAATGGGGCATGAGATGAACCCCGGGACCGCGGCGATCATGGCCGAGGATCTGTGCGCTTATCCGGTGTCCGTTGTTCGTGCAGCGCTGAAGGCCTGCCGGCTTGAGGTGAAGGGCAAGCTGGTCATGGGCGAAATCATGCAGCGCGTCCAAGCAGCCGATGGGCGCCCGGGAAAGGATGAGGCCTGGTCAATCGCCCTTACCGCTGCCGATGAGATCGAGACTGTGGTGATCACTTCGGAGATTCAGCAGGCCATGACCGCCGCAGCGCCAATCCTCAGGTTGGGCGACAAGGTCGGGGCTCGTATGGCGTTCATGGACGCGTACGCGCGCCTAGTGAAGACCGCCCGAGCTGAAGCGGCCCCTGTGTCTTGGTCTGTGTCCCTGGGCTTCGATCCAGGTCGCCGAGTTCTCGCTATCGAGTCTGCGGTCCGGATGCAACTGATCACTCAGCAGGCGGGCACTCAGTACTTAGCCGACCTGCGCATTGCGCCGATCACCCCCGACGGCCAAGCCATAGCCGGCCTGCTCACTGGTTCCCCAGTTGAAGCATCACCAGGCCTGCGCAAGAAGCTCGCCGAGGTTCGTGAAATTGTCGACGCGGCCAAGGCCCGGAATGAGCGCCTGCGCCTCAAGAAGGTCAAGGCGGCGCGAGTCGACACTTATCTGCGCAAGCGTAAGGCTCGAAAGGTCATCGCTGCCGCTCAACGCAAGGAGGCCAACCATGGCTGAGCTCGCCCTTATTCGCACCGCCCAGGGCCTGGTCCCGGCCACCGAGGCAGACCGTGAAACCATCCAGTGCTGGAAGGCTGGCCAGGTCATCCACGGTAAGTTCACCAAGATGAGAAACGCCCGGTTCCACGGCAAGTTCTTCGCGATGCTGGATCTGGCATGGGAGTACTGGGAGCCGGTCGGGGGCCTGATCCCGCGCCAGGAGATGCGTGGCATCCGCGGTCTGGCCAAGTTCTTCGAGGCGCAGAACGGCAGGCCAGGACAGCTATCGAATGCGGTTGATGCCTACATCGCCGGGCTTGAACAGGCTCGCGCCGAACGCTTCCCCTCAGTCGACAAGTCCCGTGAAGCCTTCCGTGAGTGGGTGACCATCGAGGCCGGCCACTTCCACCTGGTGCGTACTCCCGACGGCGTCCGCAAAGAAGCCAAGTCCATCAGCTGGGCCAATATGGACGACACCCAGTTCGAGCCCCTGTACCGCGACGTCTTCAACGCCTGTTGGCGTCTGGTGCTGTCCGCGCACTTTGAAACCGAAGAGGCCGCCCTGGCTGCTGCTGATCAGATTGGGAGCTTTGCATGAAGCGCACCCCACTACAGCGCAAAACCCCGCTCGCGTCCGTCGGCAAGCGTCGCAAGCGCTGTCCATCTTGCCGGGTAATGTTTACGCCTGCGCGCACCTCCCAGGCCGTATGTGGGGAAATCGAGTGCGCCATCGCTCATGGCCAGTCAGAGAAGGGGCAGGCAAGCGCCCGGAAAGCCCTGGCTGCTGTTGAGCGCCGGGAGATCAAGGTCCGCAAGGAGAAGCTGAAGAGTAGGGCGGACCACCTCCGAGAAGCCCAGGCCGTGTTCAACGAATGGGTACGCCTGCGCGACGCTGATCTGCCCTGCGTCAGTTGCGGGCGGCACCACGACGGCCAGTATCACGCAGGCCATTACCGCACCGTAGGCGCGAACCCAGAAATCCGCTTCGAGCCCTTGAACGTCTGGAAGCAGTGCGCCCCATGTAACACGCACCTATCCGGCAACTTGGTGAACTACCGGCTTTCGCTCCTGGAGAGAATCGGCGCCGAGAAGCTGGATTGGCTGGAAGGTCCGCATCCCGCATGCAAGCACACCATCGAAGAGATCAAGGCCATCAAGGCCGACTACCGCGAAAAGATCAAAGAACTGAAAAGGGGGATCGCAGCATGAAGCTGATCAACGCAAGGCAGGTATGGACAGAGGCACAGCACGAATCGAACGCCTCGATCTGTGCTGTGGCAATTGAGCGGGCCGAGTCGGCATCGGTGAAGACTGGCGGCCGTATTGGCAAGCGCGAGGCGCAGTTCCCGGCGCTGGGCAGCGAGAAAGGGGAGGAGGCCGCTCGCTTCTCGGTTCCGGGGCAGCGGATCAGCATCAGTGAGACACGCCGTACGCCGATTGGCCGGTCCACAGCCCGCGCTGCGCACCTGGCCACGATCGGCAAGGTACTACGCGCCATCGACACGCTGCCGTTCCAGGTGCAGCAGTTCGGGCACTACCTGTATCACCCGGCAATGAACATGCGGCACCTGCTGAATGCAGTGCTGCTGGTCACCGCCAAGGCCGAGTTGCCAGACCTAACATCAGCCAAGCGTGTGAAGGCTCAGTATCTGGTAACCCTGGCCCTGCAGTCCTACAAGGGTGAGGCTCACGGCGCGGCAGAGTGGGGGCCGGCCCGGGTCGCCTCTGAGATGAAGGAGTTCTTCGGTGTCACTATCGAGCCTAAGCATTGGAATCGTGACTGGCTCGCCTTATGGGAATCACTGAAAGCAGTGATCAAGGAAGTGGATATTCAGGCTCAGCAGCCGATCTGGCAGGTGATTCACTCGGAAAATGATGAAAGAGCGGCATAAAGATATTGACATGGTGGGGTTTTGTGCGTACTTTTCCCATAGTGCACAAGTAACGCGAAACGCACACGAAACCCTGGACCCGGCCAAGCGCCGGGTTTTTTATTGCCCGAAACTCGCCGTCTTAGTTCCAGCGGTCGAGAAGTCGCCTTGTAAGCTGATGAGCTAAGTCGTTAGTGGGGTCTGGTGTGGCGTGATGGCTTTTGGCTGGCATGGCTTTGGGCTCTTGGATATGATCCGGCAAAGGGGCCAATCACAAGGAGCTTCGAAGTGGCTGATGAGTCGAAACATGTCGCAAAATTCAGGGCCAAACATCTTCAGAGCGGTGAGCAGATTCTCGCCTGGGGTGAGGGCTACATCGGCGAAATGATGGGCAAAGGGAAGGATGCTCAACACAACGGTGTATTGATCATCACTGGCTCTAGGGCGGCTTTTTACCGGAAGGGGCTTTTTGGCGAGGTCATCGAGACCATGCCGCTGAAGGGCATCACCTCGATCGAGCGAAAGTCTTTCATGGGGCACCGTTCGCTCCGCCTACATACATCGCATGACGCGCTTGAGTTCAAGACCTTTAAAAAGGAAAAGGAGCAGGCGCTATTTGATGCAATTGAAGAGGGCCGCCATGCAGGCGCTCAAGCAGCGGCTCCAGCAGCACCACCGGCAGGCGGTGACGCCATGGCAGCGCTAACTAAGCTGGGCGAGCTCAAGGCTGCCGGCGTGCTGACTGAGGAAGAATTCAGCGCCAAGAAAGCTGAATTGTTGGCTCGACTCTAAAGCAGCGGTCAATTGTACCTACTAGAGCCTCGGCATTTACCGGGGTTTTTTCGTTTATGGCTTCCCACACCCTTTGCTCCGAGCTGCTAATACAGGTGGGCAAACAGGGTTCAAAATACTG
This sequence comes from Pseudomonas sp. GW822-FHT06D10, assembly GCF_058799535.1. NCBI lineage: Bacteria > Pseudomonadati > Pseudomonadota > Gammaproteobacteria > Pseudomonadales > Pseudomonadaceae > Pseudomonas > Pseudomonas sp. GW822-FHT06D10. The sequence goes on from NZ_JBXALN010000001.1 coordinate 41,398, forward strand.
GTTGCATGTACAGTATTTTGTTGAGATAGTCATTCCGCTCCTCGGACGCACAGGATGTGGATATCAGCTCGATATAGGGTCTGACCTACAGGTGTCCGAGTGAAAGCCTTGAGCCTCGAGCCATCGCCTTTGAGCGACATGAAAGCGGAATTCTCCGCACCACTCATTTCACTCAAAAGGTACATCTCATGACTCAAGTTACTGTGGGTAGCAAGTTCATCAACCAAGTAGGTTACAGGCAATACGTCAATGCTCTTGTAGAGCCTGCGGCAAACACTACTGGCATCGTCATTCGTACGGTCTCAGCATGCGGTGGCCGTTTGTATGCGGATACCGTGAAGCCGCCTCTCAGCCATCGAATGGATAGCTACCCTGCAATTTTTGCGGCGTCGTCCGGTTCCAACTTCGACACTCTTCCTTATGAGCTGGTGGTTCCGGCTGGGCTTGGTATTTTCTGGGCCCCTGCGAATGACAACTCCAGCGTATGGATGACCTACGACAACCTGTAAGCGTTCATGAGCGTCCGGCTTTTGTGCCGGACGTTCTGCTTCCTGCAAAAAGCGCATGAAATGCTCAATTCCATTGAGCTTCCGATGTCCCCCTTTTATTTGATTCATGCCCATGGAGTCGAGCGCATGGAGTTTCTGTACCGCCTGCTCGACAGGCTTGATACGTGGTTTACCGCGGGGCTGCTTGGTGCCCTTGGTGCGAGCTGGTGGCACCGCGACGACCTGGTAGACCGAAAGGCCTGGGCCGTCTTCATCTTCTCGGGTGCCGTCTGCGCCCACTACCTGACTGGACTGGTAAGCGCTTACCTGGGAGTGGTCGAGCCCCGTAGCGTTGCCGGTATCGGTTTTCTGCTCGGCACCTTCGGCGGTTCGTTGATCGCCGCCATCACCCGGGCAATCAAAGCTGCTGACCTTTGGGCGTTCATTCGTTCGAAGTTCGGGGGAGGTGGCGCATGATTCTGGAGCACGTTGCAACGTGGTCGGCCGGCCTGATCGCGCTATGGGCGACCTGGTGCTGCTTGAGCGGGAAGGTCCGTGATGGCGTGCTGGGGAAGTTGATCTACGCGACTATCGCGCTGAGCGGCTACGCGCTCCTGGTACGCAACGATAGGCTGATCATGTCCCAGTCGGTGGCAGAGGCGACGTTGTACGCCTCCCTGGCCCTAGCTGGCGTTCGGCACGTCTTCATGGTCACTTACTGGCAGCGGGTGAAGGTCTGGCTATGCAGGACGCTGAACTGTGAGCACTGCCTGCACTGCGATATGCGCAAGGACAGCGTCGAGCGTAGGAAACCATAGGTCGCGACACGTTTCGCGAATATTAAAACTGTGTCGCGATACTCAGATGCAGGGGTACTCAATTATTGTTTAGCTCGTCCAGTTCATCGCTGCGTTGACAGCTAAGCCGTAACCCTTGCTCAACACTTCTCCAGCCAGCTCTTTCAGTTTTCCGGTGGCACCGTCCGCAGCTGCAGCTGCCAGTCTGCCGCCGAGTGTTTCGCCGCCTACGCTCTGAGGTACAGCCTTTAGAACCTCCAAGGCTTTGGCGGTTAGGGTGCATGCCTCAAAGGTATAGCGGTATGACGAGATGTGGCGGGAGACAACATACCCAGACTCGATCAGCCACTGAATTGTATTGTCGAAAAACTCAAGCGGTTCACCGCCCTGGGACAGTTCGTCCTGGTTGAGTGGCTTGTCGTAAACCAAGGCGTCAGCAAACTGCATTACGTGCAGATCAATAGCAATCGGGAAGCTTTGATACAGCTTCGAGAAGACCAGGCCTGTCAGTTCGTCGAATCGTTCGATATTTAAATCTGCCATTTTTAACTGATGCTCCCAGTAGGTTGTTTCATTCCAATGTCGAAAATTTAAAGTTTGAGGTGGAGCATGGGAAGGCCGCATCCTCCGACATCACTCCTTGAGCTTTCGGATTTGTCTGGATTTGGCATTCGCTTGGTTCCAGCGCCTGATGTGTGGAGTTGGATTCAGCTTGAGATTCTCGCCGACACCGGCAGCATCAACAACGAGGACCATGCTCACCTACTGGATGCAGACATCCAGGTCATGTGGGCATCGTCGAGCTTCGAGAAGCAAGGGCGCACAGTCCTGGGCCAGGCCGAGCAAGTGACCTTCCGCGCCGGCGGTTGGCAGAAAGCTCGGATGGAGCAACAGATGCGTGATTGGTTCGGCGATGTGCCGGCCTTCATCATCACCCTGGCTGCCGACTACTGCGCTCAGTGCTCCGACGCTGACTTCTGCGCCCTGGTTGAGCACGAGCTCTACCACATAGCCCAGGCGACCGATAAGTACGGCCAGCCAGCCTTCACCCAGGAAGGCGCACCCAAGCTGAAGCTGCGCGGACACGACGTCGAAGAGTTCGTCGGTGTGGTCCGCCGCTACGGTGCGAGCCCTGACGTTCAGGCCCTGGTAGATGCTGCAAACAATCCTGCTGAGGTGGGGAAATTGAACATATCGAGGGCCTGCGGAACCTGTCTGCTCAAGTCGGCCTGACCCCAGACAGACCTAAGACGGAAATTACCCTATGGCAGCCCTGAACAACGAGGTGAAGAGCTTCATCGTTCAGGCCTTGGCGTGCTTCGATACTCCGTCGCAAGTTGCAACAGCTGTCCGAGATGAATTCGGCCTTGAGCTGACCCGCCAGCAGTGCGAGGCACACGATCCGACAAAGCGCGCCGGGCGTGATCTGGCCAAGAAGTGGCAGACCCTGTTCCACGACACCCGCAAGCGATTCCGCGAAGAGACAGCTGATATCCCGATCGCCAACCGCGCCTTCCGGCTTCGCGCCATGAACCGCTTCGTGGAGAAGGCCGAGACGATGAAGAACATCGTCCTGGCCATGCAGATCCTGGAGCAGGCAGCCAAGGAGTGTGGTGATGTCTTCGTCAACCGAGCCCGCAAGGACGAGCCGGACGACGAGCCGCTGATCCCAAGCCGCATCCAGGTCGACGTGGTAGATGCGAGGAAGCCGAATGCCGAGCCTTAACATACCCCAGGCTCAGTTCCTTACGCTGCCCCACAAGTTCCGCGCTTTCGTTGCTGGCTTTGGATCCGGGAAGACCTGGGTAGGTTGCTCCGCGCTGAGCAAACACTTCATGGAGTGGCCCGGCGTCAACGCTGGCTACTTCGCGCCAACCTATCCGCAGATCAGGGACATCTTCTATCCGACCATGGATGAGGTGGCCTATGACTGGGGGTTGAAGACCAAGATCAACCAGGCGAACCATGAGGTTCATATCTACAGCGGCCGGCAATGTCGCGGCACAGTGATCTGCCGGTCGATGGAGAAGCCACAGACCATCGTCGGCTTCAAGATCGGCCACGCCCTGGTGGATGAACTGGACGTGCTGACGTCGATCAAGGCGCAGCAGGCATGGCGCAAGATCATTGCCCGGATGCGCTACAACCTGCCGGGCCTGAAGAACGGCGTAGACGTCACCACGACGCCCGAGGGCTTCAAGTTCGTCTTCCAGCAGTTTGTGAAGCAATTGCGCGACAAACCGGCGCTCAAGGAGATGTATGGCCTGGTCCAGGCCAGCACCTTCGACAACGAGCTGAACCTGCCCGACGACTACATCCCGTCGCTGATGGAGTCGTACCCCGAGCAACTGATCAGGGCCTACCTGAACGGCCAGTTCGTCAACCTGACGTCCGGATCGATCTACCACGCCTACGACCGCAAGCTGAACCAGTGCTTCGACACGGTCCAAGCAGGCGAGCCTTTGTTTATCGGGATGGACTTCAACGTTGGCAAGATGGCGGCGATTACCCACGTCAAACGCGACCAGGGGCTGCCCAGGGCAGTAGATGAGCTGATCGATGGCTACGACACGCCGGACATGATCCGCCGCATCAAGGAGCGCTACTGGCAGCACGACGGCAACGACTTCAAGAAGACGTGCGAGATCCGGATCTACCCGGACGCCTCGGGCGACTCGCGCAAGTCGGTCAACGCCAGCATGACGGATATCGCCATGCTCAAGCAGGCCGGCTTCTCGGTCATCGCGCCGGCGGCCAACCCGCCAGTTAAGGACCGAATCAACGCCATGAACGCCATGTTCTGCAATGCCCAGGGCGAGCGGCGTTATCTGGTGAACCCGTTTACCTGTCCGACCTACGCCGACGGCCTGGAACAGCAGGTATGGGCGCCCAATGGCGAGCCCGACAAGTCACAAGGAAACGACCACGCCAACGATGGCGGCGGTTACTTCATCCACCGCGAGTACCCGATCATCAAACCGGTCACCGCTATCAAAATGGGATACGCCCGATGAGCAACGACGTCTCCTTCAAGCGGGCGGACTACATTGAGGCCCTGGGCCGATGGGCAACAGTGCGCGATGTGTGTGCCGGCCAGCACCGGGTTGTCGACCGGCTGCCGTACATCAACGCACACGACAAGTCGCCGGAGAACCAAGACCGGAACCGGGCCTACCGCGAGCGAGCAGTGTTCAAGAACGCCACCGGGCATACCCGAAACGGGTTGCTGGGCCTAGCGTTCCATAAAGACCCGACACTGGTGGTATCGAAGAAGCTGGAGTACCTGCAGGACAACGCCAACGGCTCAGGCGTGAGCATCTACCAGCACTCCCAGGGCACGCTTGAGAAGGTGCTGGAGGCTGGAAGACATGGCCTTTATGTCGACTACCACCAGGACGACGGCATCGGTGGCCACTCGGTGATCCTGTCCTACTGCGCTGAGGACATCATCAACTGGCGTACCGGGATGGTGAATGGTCACAGTGTGTTGACCCTGGTGGTGCTGCGAGAGGCGCCGGAGGAGGAAGACGGCTTCGGCTTCAAGGTGATTGAGCAGTATCGAGAGCTGGCATTGGAGTCTGATGGCTTCGTCTGTCGGGTCTGGCGTCGATCAGGCCCGAAAGGTGGCGGCCCGCTGGTGATCGTTGAGGAGTTCAGGCCTGAAGGCGGCGCCGGGCGCCTCAAAGAGATCCCGTTCACTTTCGTCGGCGCCCAGAACAACGACCCGACCATTGATGAGTCGCCGCTCTACGACATCGCCATGATCAACCTGGGCCACTACCGGAACAGCGCCGACTACGAAGACAGCGTCTTCTGGTGCGGCCAGGCTCAACCGTGGATCTCCGGCTTGGATGAGCAGTGGCGCGACTGGATGGAGAAGAACGGAGTCTATGTCGGCTCCAGGGCGCCGATGATGCTGCCTGCTGGTGGTTCCTTCGGGTACGCGCAGCCACTACCGAACACTCTGGTCAAAGAGGCCATGGCCGACAAGAACCAGATGATGATCGAGCTGGGCGCTCGCATGGTCGTAGCGTCTCTATCGTCCAAGACGGCAACCGAGGCCCGCGGCGATCAGTCTGCATCGACTTCGGTCCTTGCCGGGTGTGTGGCCAACGTCAGCGAGGCCTACACCAGGGCGCTCATGTGGTGCTGCGCGTACATGGGTATCACTGACAAGAAGGTCTCTTACCAGGTCAACCAAGAGTTCGTGGAGCTGACAGCTGATCCGCAGATGATCACCGCGCTCGTTGGGCTCTGGCAGAACGGCGGATTCGCGAAGGCTGACCTGCGGGCCTACTTGCGCAAGCTGGGGCTGATCGCCCCTGAACGCACGGACCAGCAGATCGATGGCGAGCTGCAGGAGCAGGGCGACGGCCTGGGCCTGGACGACGAGGACGAACCAAATGGCGGCAAACCAAGCAATCCTTGACGCCACGCTCCGGCACGCGGTCTTTCTCGAGAAACTGAAGGCGGGGGAGGTGAGCAAGTTCACCCCCTTCCTCAAGGAGATCGACCGCTCTATTCGTGACCGGCTCACCCGGTCGGACCTGACCGAGTACAACGTTAAGCGCCTGGAAGCGCTGCTGAAGGAGGTCGATAGCCTGCTGCTGGGCATCTTCGACCGCTACAGCATGCAACTGAACCTCGACCTGGTGGACATTGCCAACTATGAGGCTGAGTTCGAAGCCGCCAGCCTTGCCCGGTCGGCGCCGGTTGGCGTATCGCTGGATGTGGCGGCACCCACTGTTGCCGCTGTTCGCACTGCAGTCCTGACAAACCCGCTCAGTGTGCGCGGCACCGGTGGCGGGAAGCTGCTGAAGGCCTTCATCAAGGGTTGGACCACTGCCGAGCGCGAGCGCGTTACAGGCACGATCCGGCAGGGCTTCTTCGAAGGACAGACGAACTTTCAGATCATCCGCAACATCCGCGGTACCAAGGCGGCCGGCTACAAGGACGGCATTCTGGCCACAACTAGCCGCAATGCCAGCACTGTAGTTCACACCGCAATTCAGCATGTGTCGTCCCAGGCGCGCATGGAGGTGGCCAAGGCCAACACGGACATAGTGTCCGAGGTTGAGATGGTCGCCACGCTGGACAGCAAAACTAGCCAGACCTGCCGATCGATGGATAAGCGGCGGTTTCCGGTCAACTCCGGGCCCCGGCCGCCGTTTCACCCGAACTGCCGGACAACCTTCGTCCTCATCACCAAGCTGAGCGCGGCTTTCGCCAAAGGCGCTACCCGGGCCTCTTTCGGTGATGGCGGTCCCCAGCAGGTCAGCGCAAGCTTGGACTATTACCAGTGGCTTCAGCAGCAGCCTGCGGCGTTTCAGGACGTGGCAATCGGGCCTGTCCGGGGCAAGTTGTTCCGGGAGGGCGGATTGACCGTGGAGCGGTTCGCGGCACTGCAGCTGGATCGCAACTTCGCGCCGTTGACCTTGGCACAGATGAAGGGGCTGGAGCCGTTGGCGTTTGAGAGAGCTGGGCTGAAGTAGGCTTAGTTGCGTACGCCATGCCTGGCGGGGTATCAATAGGGCTCAAGCCCACCCCCAAAGGAGTTGTCAAATGGAAGCAGGGAAAACAACGGTTACTGGTGATCAGCTAGTGCGCACGGTTAGAGCCTATTGCTTGATAGATAATCGATGGCTGACAGAACAAGAAAGCTCAACATTTCGTGATGCAGTGGGCGAGGCTTGGAGTGGTACTTATTACGAGTCCATATTGAATGTGCTGGGTGTTAGGAGGCGAATGGCAAAATATGGTCCCCTACTTTCGGTGTTTGCTCTGCCATTTAGTCAATCCTTGTCGAAGTTTCCTGAAGTTTCAAGAATTCTGTCCGAAAAGTACGGCTATGTTTTGATTTTCCATAGTGAAGATATGGCTGGGGTGCAGCTTTATTTTGTGGAGCGTAACGCTATTGCTTTGGATGCCGCGCTAAGCCGGTTTGCAAACTTGTTGCACTTGAAAAACATCTGACTCGAATACTCATGACAAACCCCGCATATGCGGGGTTTTTTTTGCCTGCAAAGCGGGCAACACATACCCAAGGGGTGCATCAACGTGGCAGAAGAAAACGAAATCGACCTGGAAAACCCGGCAGTCAAGGCCGCTATCGCTACTGCTGTTGAGGCATCCGTTTCCGGGTTGAAAACCAAGAACTCCGAGCTGCTGGGCAAGCTGAAGGAAACCACCGGCAAGCTGACCCAGTTCGAAACCCAGTTCGAAGGCATCGATATCGACGCTGTCAAAGGACTGCTGAGTCGGGCCGGCCAGGATGAGGAGACCAAACTGCTGACTGAGGGCAAGGTGGACGAAGTCTTCAGCCGTCGCACCGAGCGCCTGCGTGGCGACTACGACAAGCAACTGAAGACTGTCACCGCGCGCGCCGAGAAGGCCGAGGCATTCGCCGCTAAGTTCCAGGGCAAGGTCCTGGGCGACTCGGTACGCGGCGCAGCGCTGAAGGCCGGTGCACTCCCTGAAGCAACCGACGACATCATCCTGCGCGCCAAAGGCGTGTTCACCCTGAACGAAGAGGGCGAAGCCGTTGCCGTTGATGAATCTGGCGAGATCATCCTCGGCAAGGACGGCAAGACCCCTCTGACACCGCTCGAATGGGCGGAGTCTCTGCGCGAAAGCGCACCTCACCTGTGGCCAAGGGCCTCAGGCACACAAGCCCCGGGCGGGGGTAGCGGCCAGGCTGCATTCAAGCGCTCCGAAATGACCGCCGAGCAGAAGCGCGACTACCAGCGCAAGCACGGCCAAACCGCGTACCTCGCATTGCCCAAGTAAGGGGATTCATCCATGCCAACCACTGTTAACAGCGACCTGATCATCTACAACGATGAGGCGCAGACCGCATACCTGGAGCGTGTCCAGGACAACCTGGACGTGTTCAATGCATCCTCCAATGGTGCGATCGTCCTCGACAACGAGCTGATCGAAGGCGACTTCCGCAAGCGCGCTTTCTACAAAATCGGTGGCTCGCTGGAACACCGCGACGTCAACTCCACCGGCAAGGTGACCGCCAAGAAGATCGGTGCCGGCGAGGCTGTTGGCGTTAAGGCTCCGTGGAAGTACGGCCCGTACCAGACCACCGAAGAGGCGTTCAAGCGTCGCGGCCGTCCGGTGGACGAGTTCTCCCAGATCATCGGCGCCGACGTGGCTGATGCGACCCTGGAAGGCTTCATCCAGTACGCCACCGCTGCGCTGCGAGCCTCGATTGGCTCCAACGCCGGCATGGTGGTCACCGCCAATATCGAAACCGACGGCAAAAAGACCCTGACTCGCGGCATGCGAAAGTTCGGCGATAAGTTCGGTCGCATCGCTCTGTGGGTCATGCACTCCAGCGCCTACTTCGACATCGTCGACGAGGCCATCACCAACAAGATCTACGAAGAAGCCGGCGTTGTGATCTACGGCGGCCTGCCGGGTACCCTCGGTAAGCCGGTACTGGTAACCGACACCGCGCCTGCGGACGTGATCTTCGGCCTGCTGCCGAATGCTGTGGTCATCACCGAGTCCCAGGCCCCAGGTTTCCGTTCGTACCCTGTGAACGATGAAGAGAACCTGGGCATCGGATACCGCGCCGAGGGAACCGTGAACATCGATGTTCTGGGCTACAGCTGGAAGGAGTCCGCTGGTGGCGCCAACCCAACCCTGGCCGCTGTAGGCTCGGCAGCCAACTGGGTCAAGCACGCGGACAGTAACAAGGTCACCGCCGGCGTGATGATCACGCTGACCCCTACGCCACCGGCCGGTGGTTGATACCTGCCCCTGGAAGCGGTCAGCAATGGCCGCTACGGAGATTTCCATGGAACTGATTTACACGAACCAGCTTGAAGGCTTCGATCCGGACAAGCGGTACCGGACTGCGAGCCTGTTTCGCGGCATCGAGCGCGATGCGACGGCGGTGGTGGTCGTTGGCGACTATCCGGAAATTGTCACTGCCTATGAGGCAGCGGGTGTTGATGTTTCGGTCGTAGAGGCCCCAGCCGTACCTGTCCCAAGCGCCAAGGAGCCTGCATCTGGTGAGCTGGCAGACGAAGTTGCAAAGCTGCGAGCTGAAAATGGCGCGGTCATTCTCCTGCTTGATGGTCTGGATGCTGGCGAAATCCAGCAACCTGGATCTGGCGAGCTGGCTACCCGCTTGTTTGAATCGCTGGGCATCATCCATGCCTCAGTCGGCGAGCTGACAGCTGAGCGCGATGGCTTGCTCCTGACTGTCGACGCACTGCGCGGCGAGGTCGAAGCTCTGAAGAAGGTCGCACCTGCGCCGCAAGCTGATGACGCTGGCGAAATCGCGGCGTTCAAGGCCAAGCTTGACGCAGCGAACGTGCAGTACCGGGCCAACGCCTCGAAGGAATCGCTTGAAAAGCTCATCGCTGAGCTGCCCAAGGCCTGATACTGCTGGCTGCCGGTGATCCGGCGGCCAATCCTCCACCCATTCCAGCGAGTTGACGCATGACACTCATCATCGAGGACGGCACCGGGAAGCCTGACGCCGAGAGCTACGCATCCGCCGAGGATCTGGCCATGTACGCCTTGAAATTCGGTGTCACCATCCCTGTGGAAGTGCCTGCACAAGAAGCGCTTCTTCGCCGGGCCGCCTTGGCAATGGATGGCATGACCTGGAAGGGGCGCAAGACCAGCAGCGAGCAGGCTCTGGCCTGGCCGCGTCGGGAGGTGCTGCTGGATCAGGAGATCAAGCCTAGCAACTACCTGCCGGCGCGGATCCAATACGGCCAGATGGCCCTGGCTGCGGAGATCCATCAGGACGACATTGACCCGATCGAGAAGCGTAAAGGCGCGGTAACCCTGGAGCGTGTTGAGGGTGCGGTAACCCGCGAGTACGCCACCATCCCGAACACCAGCGGCCGACTGCTGCCGGCGGCGCCGGATCGGCCGAGCGCCACGCAGTTTGCTGACTATTTGCTCAAACGTGGCCTATTCGCAGTTCGAGCGTAATGTTAGGTTTGCCACTTCAACACAGAGGACGCTAGGCATGACAGGGATTGAAGAGCAGCAGCATAACGATGATGAATGGTTTAAGGAGGAGCGGCTGGCATGGGACCAATATGCGGCTGCCTTTGTCGCAGGTACAGCGAGTGACTGGAGCGGTGAAAGGCAGGCAGAGTTCGTTGCGCGGTTTTCTGCGGACTTTGCAGACAAGATGATTGAAGAACGACGGAAACGCTTCGAATAATAAAAGGCCCAGCCATCGCGCTGGGCTTTTCACATCTGGAGCCACCATGGCCTTCTACGACGAAATGGCCGTGATGGCTCTGGAGATGATCACAGAGTTCGGTCAGCCCGTAACCATCCGCAACATCAAGCCCGGCGAGTACGACCCTGAGACAGGATCAGCCGGCCCCGACACCGTCACCGAGCAAACCGCCCAGGGTATCCTGCTCGACTTCACAGGCCTGGAGTTTCAGAACAACAGCCTCATCAAGCAGGGTGACAAGAAACTCAAGGTCGCCGCGCATGGGCTGGCCTGGGCGCCGGATCTGCTAAACAAGGTGGTCATTCAGGGCCGCATCTGGTCCATCGTTCCGCCGCTGAAAGAGATCAACCCGGCCGGTACGCCGATTCTGTACGAGCTGCAGGTGCGGTCATGAACCGCTACGCGGGCAGGAACGGAAGCTTCGCCGAGAACATCCGTCAGTTTGCCGAGCAGGCCCAGGCCTGCATTGACGCCACCTTTCGCGAGATCGTGATCGAGATCGGCAGCAGCGTGATCCGCATGTCACCGGTGGGTAACCCGGAGATCTGGGCGGCCAACGTGGCGCACCGTGCGGCCAACACGCGGGCAGCCGACGACTACGACTTCAAAGTCTCGGTGCGCAACACACTGATCAACCTGGACGAAAGCAACTTCACCAAGGCCGGCAAGCTGCGTCGCGGCGTGAAGTACGCCAAGCCCCTGACCAAGACCGAGCGCGACCAGAACTTCAACGTGAACGGCCTGGTCGCCGGGAAGGACTATGTCGGCGGTCGCTTCCGGGGGAACTGGCAGTTCTCAATCGATACACCCGCCGACGGCACGCTGGATCAGGTCGATCCTTCTGGAGGTGTGACCCTGGCCAAGCTGCGGCTGCAGGTAGGGCAGCTGACCGCCGGCCAGACAGCCTACATCGTGAACAACCTGCCTTATGCGGTACCGCTCGAGTACGGGCATTCCAAGCAGGCCCCCGGCGGCATGGTTCGAATCACGCTCGCCAGGTTCCAGCAGATCGTCGACGAAGCCATCAGGAACAACCAGGTATGAGCCATAACGTGATCGCCACGATCTACCAGGCCCGGGTTATCGCTTGGGCGAAAGCCAGGGTTCCACCGCTGAAAGTGGTCGTCGAGAACGAGACCTACACGCCAAAGGACGGAGAAACCTACCTCCGTGCCTACACGTTGCCGGCGGACACTGCGAGCAGCACCCTAGGTGGCGACCACCGCCTGTATACCGGCGTCTTCCAGGCCAGCGTAGTGGTGCCATCGGGCAAGTACCGCGGTCCGGCCGGCGGCCTGGCTGACGAGATCAGCGCGCTGTTTCCGCTGTATGAGCGGAACGAAAAGGCCGGCCTGACGGTGATCACCATGACACCCCCAGACCAGGGCCCAGGCATTCAGGGAGACACTACTTACACCGTGCCTGTGTCCTTCCAGTACCGCGCCGATACCAACTGATTGTCATCGCGCTAAAATCGCGTGCATTCAGATTGGGTGATCAGGGTTACGCCATGGATGATGCAACAAAAGCACGCTTACAGTGGCTGGATGAGTCAGCCGATAACCACGGCTGGAACAATCGAGAGGAAATCAGTGCAAGTGAAAGATGCATCTGCAGCGCCTGCGGCCAGTGGTCTGTTCCAGCTCAAATAACGAGATGGTACGAAGACAAGCATGCTTGTTGCCCTCACTGTGGACTGGCCGGCGTTGTCGTTGGGTCCAAGTCTGGACTGCCACTTGAAGAGTACGAAGGCTGTCGATTTCCTGAGTAGCGCTTCTGCTCCATAAATCGCCCTTTGGGCAACCCTACAAACCCGCCATTGCGCGGGTTTTGTCATTTCTGAAGAGAGGAAACACTCAATGGGCTACAAAATTCCCAATGGCGGCACCTTCCATCACGCCGCGACCTACGCCACCGCTCTGGCCGTCACTGCGATCACCAACGCCACCGAGGCGGTGGCCACCGTGGCGAACGCTGATCTGGATGTCGGCGATATCGTGTTGCTGACCTCAGGCTGGAGCCGGCTGGACAACAAGGTGGTGCGAGTGAAGGCAGCCACAGAGTCGGCGATCACCCTGGAAGGGATCGATACCACCGATACGCAGCTGTTCCCGGCTGGCAACGGTGCAGGCACCATGAAAAAGATCCTCACCTGGGTACTGATTCCGCAGGTCACCGACCTGGCTTTCTCCGGCGGCGAGCAGAACTATCTCGACGTCACCTTCCTGGAAGATGACCAGGGCAAGCAGATTCCGACCGACAAGTCCGCGGCGAGCATGGTGCTGACCATCGCAGATGATCCGGCTCAACCCTTCAACGCGGTGCTGATGTCGGCTGATGCGGGCAAGAAGGTGCAGGCTGCAAGGCTCAACCTCCCGGGCAATGACACGCTGCTGTACGGGGCCTACACCTCGTTCTCCAAGCAGCCGGCGGTATCGCGCAACAACCTACTGACCCGCACCGTCAACCTGGCGCTGCAGTCCGAGCCAACCCGCTATCTGACCTCGGTGTAACCCATGGCCAAGTTCTCGCTGATCCAGAACCCAACCTTCAGGGCCGACGTGCTGATCCCGCAGCTGGGCGGCGAACCGGTGAAGGTTGGGTTCGAGTTCAAGTACCTGGACCGGACCGGCCTGGCCGAGCTCTACGCTGAGTGGGGCGAGCGCCACAAGGCCCTGGGGTTGAAGGCTGACGAGATGGACCTGAAAGCCTTCACTGCAGCTCAGATCGACCTGCAGGTGGATCAGGTGAAGGCTGTGGTGGCCGGCTGGGACTTCGAAGAAGAGTTCAACGATCAGAATATACGCATTCTGGTCACCTCGATTGTCTCGATACCCAGCGCGGTATTGGCGGCCTATTCCGAAGCGTTCAATCAGGCCCGCCTGGGAAACTCCTAAGAGCCGCGCGCGCCCTCTATCAGCAAGAGCTTTTGGCTGAGGAACTGAAGGTTTTTGGCTTTCGGGTGGGTGATCTCACGGGCGATTGTGAGGTCTGGCCAGACAACTGGCCGGCCTTCACCGTTTTTGAGGCGATGAGTACCCAGTGGCGGGTCGGCGCGTGCGGCGCTACCGGTCTGGACTACGGCGTCCTGCCGAGCGTCATCCGAATGTGTGGTGTGCCGGCTGGATGCAGGCAAAGCATTTTCAGTGACATCCGGCAGATGGAGGCTGAGGCCCTGGCCGTAATGGCTGAACAGAGAGACAACAAATGAGCACTACCTTCGCTTCGCTTGGCATTGCGGTTGAGTCGTCTCAGGCGGTCAAGGCTGCCGATGACCTGGATAAACTGGTCGACGCGGCCGAAGGGGCAGAGAAGGCCGTCGATGACCTTGGTAAGGCTGGGGAGGGCCTGGCCAACACCGGCAAGAAAATCAGCCAAGCGGAGGCGGAGGCCGCCCAGGGCATCGATAAAGCGACCAGTGCGAAGGAGCGCCAGGTCGACGCGAGCCGCAAGGCCGGGACAAGCGCCGCCAGCGAAATCGCAATCATCAGCCAGCTCGACAGGGCGATGACCGGCAACATCGACAGCATGGAGAAGCTGGTCCAGGCAGAAGGACTGCTTGAGCGGGCCCGCAAGGGTGGCCTGGTCACCATTGAACAGCAAGAGGCCTATCAGGAGCGCCTCGGCAAATCCTTCGACAAGATCGAGAAAGCCGAAGCCAAGGAGACGGCGCAGAAGCAGCGCCTGATTGACGCCGAGAACCGGCAGATCGAGGCACTGAAGCGCACGGTCAACAGCATCGATCCCCTGAATGTGAAGCTGGCCAAGCTGGAGGCGCAGGAAAAGGCCGCCCATGAGGCGTTCCGTCTTGGTGCAATCAACGCTGACCGCTACAGCGAGGCCCTGGCCAAGGTAGGCAAGGATCGGGCTGGCATCACTGCTACAGAGGGCGCATTCGACAAGCTGAAGCTCGGCACCCGCCAGGCTCAAGAAAACGTCATGCAGCTGGCCAACGCCTTGCAGTCTGGGGATTGGGGGAGTGGTGTTCGCGCAGTTACGCAGCTTGGCGCTGGAGCCGGGGCCAGTGCTGCAAGTCTCCTCGCGCTCGCGGCGCCTATTGCTCTTGTCACTGCCGCCATCGGTGCTCTTGCCTACGCCTATTACAAGGGCAGCGAAGAGCAGGATGCTTACAACAAATCGCTGATCCTTACCGGAAACTATGCGGGCGTGAGTGCGGGGCAGTTGGGCGACATGGCGCGCCAGGTCAGTGCCACGGTTGGCACTACCGGGCAAGCGGCTGCGGTGCTGGCAATGCTGGCCGAAAACGGAAAGATTGCCAGCGAGAGCTTCACAGGCATCACCCAGGCAGCCGTGTCAATGCAGGAGGCTACGGGCAAAGCGGTGAGCGAGACAGTCGCCGAGTTCTCCAAGTTGGCCGACGACCCGGTGAAGGCCTCTGCAGCGCTGAACGATCAGTATCACTACTTGACGGCCTCGGTTTACTCGCAGATCGCCGCACTGGAAGAGCAGGGCGATCATGCTGGGGCCGTAAAGCTGGCAACTGAGCAGTACGCTGATGCAATCAATGAGCGGACGCCGCGAATCCTGGAGAACCTGAGCTTCTGGGAGAAGGGCTACAACGCAGTGGCCCGCGCTGCAGATAACCTGAAGAACGTTGGCCGACAGGACATCGGCAGCGATATCGAGCAGGCTCGGCGTAATCTGGCCAGGGCACAAGCTGGAGATATTGGCGCTTTCCAGAACAAGAAGGTGATGGTCGATTTCTACCAGAATCGCCTCAACATGCTGGAGGACCAGAAAGTTTCTGAGGAAGACATTGCCAAGTGGGAGAAAGAGCAAGCGAAGGCCCAGGGCGCCTCTGTCGACGCTATGGCGAAGGTCGATGCATTGGCGAAGTCGTCATGGACGAACGAGCAGAAGCGTACGGAAGCAGTAAAGGAGTACAAGCGCTGGCTCGACGACATTCGCAAGACTGACCCCAACGACAAGCGCCTGGACAAGGCTGTCGTTGATAAGAACATCGCGAACATCAACGACAAGTTCAAGGACACAAAGACTGCCGCCGGCGCGGTAGACCTGACGGCCTTCAACAACTCGAAAAACAACCTCACCGCCATCCTGTCCGAGTACAAAAACGCCCAGAAGGAACTGGACGCGGCGCAGAAGGCGGGGCTGGTGTCCCAGGCCGACTACCTGCTCAAGCGTGAGGCCATGATCGGCAATGAGCGGGACGAGGTCACGGCGGCCTATGAGGCGGAAATTGCGGCACTTGAGGCAGCCAAGGGCAAGGCCAGCACCTCTGCCGCCCAGCGCATCCAGCTGGACCAGAAGATCGCCGATGCCCGCGCCGCCATGGTCAAGGCTCAGCGGGACGCTGACACCGAGCTGAGCGTGTTGGCAAAGAACGAAGAGGGCCGGCTGAAGAAGCAGGAACTGGCGGTCAAGACCTACACCAGCGCCCTGCAGCAGCAAGTCGATACTCTGCGCGAGCAGGGCATGCGTGCTGCCGCTGGCCTTGGCCAGGGTGATCGCCAGCGCGACCTGACCAACCAGCAGAACGCGATCGACGACCGCATCAACCAGCAGAAGCTGGACCTGGCCAACCAGTACGGCGATGGCTCCCGGGGCATGAGCCTCGACGAGTACACGCAGAAGTTGCAGGCGCTGGAAGCCACACAGCAGAAGCTGCACGACACCGTAGTCAGCAACTACGACGACATGACGGCTGCGCAGGGCGATTGGACCAACGGAGCATCCTCAGCCTGGCAGAACTACTTGGAGTCGGCGCGAGATGTGGCCGGCCAGACCAGGAGCCTGTTCACCAATGCCTTCGGCTCCATGGAAGACGCGATCGTGCAGTTCGCGAACACCGGAAAGCTGTCGTTTGCTGACTTCGCGAAGTCGATCCTCGCAGATATGGCCAGGATCGCTGTTCGTCAGGCCAGCTCCTCGGCGCTCAGCTCGTTGTTCGGCATGGCTGCCTCTGCTGCCGCATCGTACTTCGGCGGTGGGGCGGCTTCGGCCGGCTCAACGCAGGCCGGGTATACCGGGGTCGACTTCTCCAGCTATCAGGCCAACGGCGGCGCCTGGGGCGCCGGCGTGCAGATGTTCGCCAATGGCGGAGCCTTCACGAACAGTGTGGTCAGCAAGCCAACGGCCTTCGGGATGGCTGGCGGCCAGACTGGAGTGATGGGCGAGGCGGGCCCCGAGGCGATTGTGCCGCTGGCCAGGACCTCCGGCGGCCAGTTGGGTATTCGAGCGTTGGGCGGTGATTCAACCTCGAGCAACAACCAAGTCGTGATTCAGCAGACCTTCAATGTCCCTGAAGGGAGTGGCGGGGCAAGCGAGGCGGACGGACAGGTTCTGGCTCAGGCCTATGCCAAGTCCGCCAAGCAGGGTGCCCAGGAGCAGATCGCTAAGGACCTCCGGCCAGGAGGCCAGATCTACATGGCCATCAGGGGGCGTAGTTGATTGGCGTTGCCCGCTTCGGCGGGCTTTTTTATGCCTGGAGAAAATATGGCAACTGAAACCTTCACCTGGAAGCCGAACAACGATCCGGCGGCCACCATTGCGTTTCGAACCAAGTCGGCCAAGTTCGGCGACGGTTACGAGCAGCGTGCCCAGGACGGAATCAACAACCGCTCGCAGTCCTGGCCCCTGACGTTCACAGGCCAGAAGGCGCGCATCAAGGAGATCATGGCGTTCCTCGATCGGCATGCCGGTGCAACGCCGTTTTTCTGGGCTGACCCGCTGGGCGAGCAAATGCTCTACCGCTGTTCCGAGTATCAACCCAAGGCCATGGGGGGCGATGCCTACACCCTGACCGCAACCTTCGAACAGGCATTCCACCCATGAGCATCGATCCCATCAACATCGGCGGGGCGCCCAACGATGGAAATGGCCAGAACCTGCGTTCGGGTGGTCAGATCATCAACGACAACTTCGCGGAGCTGGATACCCGCACGGCTGCAGCCCAGGAGAAAGCTGAGCAGGGCGTTTTGGATGCTGCTGAGGCACATGCCGCCGCAGAAGCTGCCAAATCGAAGGCTGACGCCGCGGTTCCAGGCGCTGCACTCGGGATATCTGTCGCTCAACTGGTCAGTGGTGTTGTGCCCGCTTCTCAGTTGCCGAGCTTCGTTGATGATGTGTTGGAGTTTCCGGCGCGGGTCGATTTCCCCGCAGTTGGCGAGACAGGGAAGATCTACATTGCGATCAATGATGGCGACAGCCCGACGAATCCTACTCGTCAGTACCGGTGGAGCGGCTCAGCGTATGTGTTGATCCCGTCCTCTCCGGGCTCTACGGATCAAGTCCCGGAAGGATCAACAAACCAATACTTCACGGCGGCCAGAGTTAGAGCCGTGACCCTTGCCGGTCTTGGATCGTTGGTCAACACGGCAATCCTTGCATCCGATACGGTGCTGCAGGCTTTTGCAAAGTTACAGGGTCAGCTCAACGCCAAGCTGGGTAAGAACGAGAAAGCAGTGGACTCTGACAAGCTCGACGGCCAGCTTGCATCCTTTTACACAGCAATCATGACAGGGGCTACAGCATCGACTCCAGGCACCAATGGTCTTGTCCCTGCTCCACCAGCAGGCGCAGCAGTGCGTGTACTGAGCAGTCTGGGGACTTGGATCGCCCAGGCCACCGGCAGTACCTGGGGAAGTATCACTGGCACCCTATCCAGTCAGGTTGATCTAAGCGCGGCATTAGCTGCAAAGCAGGATACAGCTACCGCTCCGATGACCAAAAGGTACACCTCAACAGCTCAGCAGTTTGTGGCCGGTGGGCAGTTCGTTGTGTCGCATAGGCTGGGCAAGGAAGTTGCTGTTGTTGAGACGTGGATACGCTGCAAGGCGGCTGAGCTGGGTTACTCGGTTGGCGACAAACTTCCTTATCCAAGCATGGGGACTGACAGCGGAGGTAGTACTGGTTTGTCTGTAGTTTGTACCTCATCGACGGCAACCGTCCGGATGGGTACGGGGAGCTTCATCATGCTGCAAAAAGCATCAGGTACTACGACGTTTTTTACGGCGGCAAACTGGGAAATCTACCTGGAGTTTATGGGATGAATTGCGCTTATGTGACCGTGAGCGGCGCTTATGTCGGCGTCTGGGAAGGGTCTCTCACTCCGGAGGATGAGAGCCTAATAAACATCGGCGAGGAATACCCAGAGAGCGCTGACCAGCCCTGGTTGTTCCCGGGGTGGGGAGTAAGCCCTAGCAAGCTTCGGCGCGCTGAAGATGCCTGGCGAGAGGATGAGCTGCTTGTAATTGCTGATCAACTTGACGCCCTCGAAGAGGCAGAGGCAAATGCCGCTCCAGAAGACTTGCTGCCTGGGCTTCGTGCGCAGTGGCTGAAGTATCGCGGCGCCGTACGGAATTGGGCAGAGGGAAAGGGCGACTATCCAGACATAACTAAGCGCCCAATTCGCCCTGCCTGAACTGCCACCACCCGCCATCGAGCGGGATTTTTTTGCCTGAGGAAACACCATGCCGATTACGGCCGATATCCAGACCCTGGAGCCTGGCGCGTGGGTGGAGCTTTTCGAGCTCGACGCTACCGCCCTGGGCGCCGAGCTGTACCGCTTTCACGGCTACCGACAGCAGTCATCGATCTACTGGCAGGGCGAGGAGTACTCACCCTGGCCGATCCAGGCCGAGGGCTTCGAGATGACAGGGCAGGGCGCCCAGCCGATGCCGACCCTGTCCGTCGGCAACGTCGGCGGGTTCATCACAGCATTGGTGCTGTACTTCGAGGACCTGGTGGGGGCGAAGCTGATCCGGCACCGGACCTTGGGCAAGTACCTGGACGGCCAGCCGGAGGCGGACCCCGACGAAGAGCTACCGCCGGACATCTGGTATGTCGAGCGCAAGTCTGCCGAGAACAACGAAACGGTGCAGTTCGAGCTGGCCTCAGCCTTAGACTTCGCCGGGGTGCAACTGCCGCGCCGGCAGATCGTGGCCAACGTCTGCTGGTGGCTCAGCTGCGGCGGTTACCGCGGGCCCTACTGCGGCTACAACGGCGGCCCCGTGGCTGATGAGAACGACATCATCGTTACCGACGCATCCAAGGACAAATGCGGCGGGCGCCTGAGCAGCTGCAAGCTTCGCTTCGGCGAGAACAATCCTCTGCCTTACGGCTCATTCCCGGCCGCCGGCCTGCTTCGGAGCTGACCATGAACAAGTCCACCCGCGCCGCCATTGAGCGGCATGCGCTGGCTGAGTACCCGCGTGAGTGCTGCGGCCTGGTGATTCGTGAGGGGCGAAAGGAGGTCTATGTGCCCTGCCGCAACACGGCCTCTACGCCCAGCGAGCATTTCCGCCTCGCGCCCGAGGACTTCGCCGCTGCCGAGGACCGCGGCCAGGTGCTGGCGGTCGTGCATAGCCATCCAGACCACCCAGCAGCACCCAGCGAGGCGGATCGCGTCTCTTGCGAGGCCTCCGGGCTTCCCTGGCACATCCTTGAGGTCCGCAAGGGAGATGACGAACAGGTGCGCCCAGGCGAGCTTGTGAGCTTCACGCCTGAGGGCTACCAGGCCCCGCTGATCGGCCGTAAGTTCGTCCACGGCGTGCACGACTGCCTGAGCATCATCCTCGACTTCTACTGCCGCGAAATGGGCATCGACCTGGGTCAGTACGAGCGGGAGGACGGGTGGTGGGAGAAGGGCGGGAACCTGTACCTGGAGAACCTGCCCGCGGCCGGATTCAGTCAAGTCAGTGCGCCGCAGCACGGCGACATCGTGCTGATGCAGATCCGGTCGAAGGTGCCGAACCATGCCGGGGTCTATCTGGCTGACGGCGTGCTGAAGACCGAGCCCCAACACTTCCCGGCGCCTGGGTCGATCCTGCATCACCTGTATGGGAGGGATAGCAAACGCGACAACTATGGCGGGTATTGGCGAGAAGTTACGGTGAGCTACTGGCGGTATAAGTGCGTACAAACAACAGGAGCTGATCTGCTCAAATAAGGCTGATCATCAGGTGCAAAGAACGTTAACCTTACCTTAGAATAAAGCTTTCCCGCCCTTCAAAGGAATGATTACGTGGTGAGCAACAACGCCATCTGCTGTCCGCACTGCCAAGGCCAAAATGTCCAGCTTCTTTCCGTCATCCATGCTGCTGGCACCTCTCATATACAAACAACCCACCAAGCGCAATCCCAGTCCGGATTCGGACCAAGCGTGACCGTTGAAACCACAGGTCGGCACCAGACCCATTTGGCGGCAAGCGTCGGCCCACCTCCAGGTAAGCGCTTGCTTGGCCCCGTCATCCTTACGGGGGTTGGCGCCATCATCTTGTACGACGGCCTCAAGCTTATGAACACGTTCTGGGGCGTGGATTGGACGAGGTTTTTCATTGGCGCGATATTTATCACCGTCGGTGTGATTGGATTCGTTCGCCACTGGAAATTTAACGTCGCGCAGTACGACAAATTGGAAGAGTGGCGCCGCACTTGGATGTGTCATGCCTGCGGCACACGATTCCAGCCGTAAACGGTACAAAGAGGGCACCTTCGGGTGCCTTTCTTTTTTGTGGCTCTCAAACGACGCTTGGTGCTTAGCCGAATACGGTACCGTAGTTGAAGCGAAAGCTTGGTGGTTGATTCGGAATTGCTGCGGTGACTGCTGGCGACGTTACGCGCTAAACCTCAGTTACACCAAACCATCACCTCGCCTCGGCGGGGTTTTGGTGCTTCTCTCATGCGATGGTAGAGTCCCACTCCATTCAAGGGAGGGATCCAATGACCATTAAGTATTTTGCAGCATTCATTTTGTCACCCTGGCTGGCTGCATCAGCCCAAGCTGAGTGGAGCAAGTCAGAAATCAAAGATGAAATGCGCGGTAAAACTACCTCTGTCTTCAGCCAAACGGAAAAGCCGATATCCGGTGTTGGCCCTAATGTTACTTTGATGGTTCTCGACAATAATGATGGGCGACCGGGAGTCGTACTAGCGATAAATAAAGGCAGGACAGAAGGTTGTCCGTCGATTGGCGAGTCCTATTGCAAGGTGAACGTGAAATTTGATGATGGAAAAGTCAGCGAGGAGAATTTTTCAACTACTGAAGGTATGCATTTAGTCCCTTCTGGAGTGGTTGCTTTTGCTGGAACCATTACGAAGGCTAAGAACCTATTTGTGGAAGTTGATGTCAGAGGTTATGGGGCGCTACAGTACAAGTTCTCTGTGGGCGGACTTGATATACTTGTAGATCGCTCTCCAAGTGTGAAGGTGTATGGGTACGAGCTTGGTGAGTCATATCCAGATCTTCAAACCACTCTGAAAAAAACCAAGTCTAACGGACTAGACGTATGCTATGCAGGTAGTGATGTTGAAGGCGTTTTTGGGTCCGGTATAACAAAAAAAATCAATGTGTGTTTCTATAATGATGTTTTCTATATGGCAGTAGTTACGCCTGGTACAAAGGCTTCCTATCTGGCAGGTCTAAAGTATCTTAATTCGGTATTTGGGAAGCCGGATCCAGACTCTATCTATCCATCTTGGCCAGATGATGGGGATAAAGTTATTAGCCGCTCAACAAAGCGGGCTTCATACCTGACATTCAAAAAAAATAGCTATGGCGATCCTTTCATTATTTCGGATGAAATTATTTCGCCACTGGTTCCGGAGACCCCCAAGATATGACTATCTGTAAGGTGGCCGTGAGGCATACCTATGCATTGGTGGTGATGGTCGCACTGCTGATGGGGTGCTCGACACCGTCTGATTTGATGTCAGGAAATCCGGTCAGCACCCACATTTCCACGAAAAATCCCAAGGAAATAGGGCTCTGTGTGTATCCCGCATGGCAAGACTACAGGCCCACATCGGTGATGAGCGAGACCCAAAATGGGTATCGGATTGTTGCCGGAACCGACTCCGGCCAAACCGATGATGTTTTGAATATTGAGCTTGCTCAACAGGGCAAGGGGAGCATCGTTAAGCTCTACCAGAGAGCTTCGTGGTCGCAGATTGGCCGGGGCGGTCTCATCCCCTCGTTGAACAGGTGTTTGTGAACGCCGAATACTCAAGCCGCCTACGGGCGGTTTTTTTACGTCTGGAGAAAATATGCCTACTGAAAAGATGCAAATCGTCCTGCTGTCTGGCTCCTTGGCCAGGCTGTTTGGCCGTCGGCACAGAATGATTACCCGCGGAGGCTGGCGGGACATCATGGGGTATTTCAAGCAGTTCCCTGGCTTTGAAAAACGCATGGCCGAAAGCTCGAGCAAAGGACTGCGCTATGCGATTTTCAATGGCAAGGAGAATGTCTCCGAAGATGACCTAGGGAAGCCAACAGGGCGAGACGTGATCAGGATCGTGCCGGTCATTGCAGGATCGAAGCGCGCGGGCCTCTTGCAGACGATCGTGGGGGCGGTTCTGATTGCTGCTTCGTTCATTCCTGGATTTCAAGGGCTGGCCCCAGCAGGTATTGCCTTGGTCGCTGGCGGTGTGATCCAGATGCTCAGCCCCCAAGCAAAGGGATTGGGCACCCAGGACAGCCCCAATAACCGACCCAGTTACAGCTTCAACGGCGCCGTGAACACCAGCGTCCAGGGCAACCCTGTACCGCTTCTATATGGCCGGATGATTGTCGGCAGCGCAGTAATCAGCGCCGGGATCTACTCCGAAGACCAGATGTAAATCGAGCCCGCCACCAGGCCCGCCATGAGCGGGTTTTTTTTCGCCTGAAGGAAAGCCATGAATAACCAGAACATCACCGGCGCCAAAGGCGGCGAGTCGAAGCCGCGGCCGTCTGTCGAGGCCCCCGATAGCCTGCAGAGCACCGCCTATGCGCGGATCCTCGACCTGGTGAGCGAAGGCGAGATCCAGGGCCTGGTCGCGGGTGAGCGCTCGGTCTATCTCGACGAGACTCCGCTGGCCAATGCCGACGGCACCCGTAACTTCAGCGGTGTCACTCTGGACGCCCGCACAGGCAGCCAGGATCAGCTGCATATCCCGGGCTTTCCAGCGGTCGAAAGCGAGATCGCGGTGGGTGTTGAGCTGAAGTATGGCCAGCCCTGGGTTCGCGCTGTGCAGAACCTGCAGCTGTCGGCTGTGCGCGTGCGCTTGTCCACCCCACGCCTGGCCCAGACCAACACGAGTAACGGCGACACCAACGGCTACACCGTGCAATACAAGATCGAGGTTTCCACCGACGGCGGGCCCTATGCGCAGGTGCTGGCCTCGGCGTTCAGCGGCAAGACCTCGACGAAGTACGAGCGTTCCCATCGGGTAGACCTGCCGCCGGCGAGTAGTAACTGGCAGATTCGCGTTACCCGCCTGACGCCGAACAGCACCTCTGGCGCCATTGCGGACAAGACGAACATCGACGCGATCACCGAGGTCATCGACGCCAAGCTGCGCTACCCGGGTTCCGCTGTCGTCGGCCTGCAGTTCGATGCCTCGCAGTTCCAAGCGATCCCCACCCGGTCCTTCGACCTGCGCGGCCGCATTATTCGCGTGCCGAGCAATTACGACCCGGAAAGCCGGCTGTATTCCGGCATCTGGGATGGTTCGTTCAAGTTAGCCTGGACTGATAACCCGGCCTGGATCTTCTACGACCTGCTGCTGCACTTCCGTTATGGCCTGGGTCATCTGCTGAACGAGGGCCAGGTGGACCGCTGGGAGCTGTACCGCATCGGCCAGTACTGCGATCAGATGGTGCCGGACGGGAAGGGCGGCATGGAGCCGCGGTTCACCTGCAATCTGTTCCTGCAGACCCGCTCCAACGCCTTGGACGTGCTGCAGGACCTGGCCACGACTTTTCGAGGCATGTCCTACTGGGCAGCCGGCTCGGTCATGGCCATTGCCGACATACCCGAGGACCCGGTTTACACTTACTCGAACGCCAACGTGATCGACGGCAAGTTTGGCTATTTCGGCTCGGCGAAGAAGACCCGCTACACCGTGGCCCTGGTCAGCTGGAACGACCCGGCCGACTTCTACCGGCAGAAAGTCGAGTACGTCGACGACCAGGCCGGGATCACCCGCTACGGCATCCAGCAGACCGAGATCACAGCCACCGGTTGCACTTCCCAGGCCCAGGCGCAACGCATCGGCAAGTGGGCGCTGCTGACCAACCGCCTGGAAACTGAAAGCGTTGGGTTCTCTGTGGGCCTGGACGGCACCCTGGCACGCCCTGGGCAGATTATCCGCATCGCTGACAACGATCGGGCAGGGCGGCGCATTGGTGGGCGCCTGCGCTCGTCCACGCTCGACACCCTGATACTGGATGCCGATGTGAAGGCATACCCGGGTGACACGATTACCGTGATCATGCCTACCGGCACGGCTGTCTCGCGGAAGATCAAGTCGGTGGGTTACCCGCTGACCTGGGACAGCACGGGGATCACCTGGGACAACGGCCGGATCACGTTCGACACCACGGGCTTTCCGTCTGACGTCCAGCAGGTGGTACTGGTCCAGAACCTGGACGATCTACCACCCCAGCACTCAATGTGGGCGATTGACTCCACAACCCTGGCCACCCAGCTGTTTCGCGTGATGTCCGTTGCTGAGGACTTCTCAGACTCGGAGATCAAGTTCACGATCAGCGCGGTACGCCACAACGCGAGCAAGTACGGCGCAATCGACAACGGCACGCGCATCGAGCGGCCACCGGTGACAGTGATCCCGCCGAGTGTCCAGCGGCCGCCGGCAAACGTGACGGTGAGCAATGACCACTTTGTCGACCAGGGCAGCGCGGTCAGCGTCATGACGATTGAGTGGGATAAGCCAGAAGCGGCGATCGCCTACGAGGTTTACTGGCGCAAGAACGACGGTGACTGGATCTTTGCCGGCCGCACGGGCACCACGTCCATCGATGTGAGCGGAATCTACGCGGGGCGGTATGTGGCCAAGGTGCGGGCCATAAACTCGCTCGACATCGGCTCAGTGTTCGCGACCTCAGTCGAGACTGTGCTGAACGGCAAGACCACGCCGCCGCCGGTGCCGTCGTCCTTCACCGCAGAGTCGATCGTGTTCGGTATAAAGTTGGCCTGGGGCATCCCGGCCGGAATCACCACCGCGGACCTGCAGCGAACCGAAATCTGGTACAGCCAGACCAATCAGGTGGCCACGGCTACGAAGTTCGGCGACTACGCCTATCCGCAAACAGACCTGACCATCATGGGCCTGGCCGCCGGCGTGCGGTTCTTCTTCTGGGCCAGGCTGGTGGACCGCATCGGTAACGTCGGAGCGTTCTACGGGCCGGTGATGGGGCAGTCCTCGGCCGATGCCGGTGTGATTCTTGAGTACCTGAACGACCAGATCACCGAGACGCAGTTGAGCCAGCACCTGGTTGAAAAGATCGAATCGGGCGGCGGTGCGCAGATTGAGGTCGAGGCCCTGAAAAGCGAGCTCGCGGCCATGTACTCGATCAAGACCCAGCTCACGGTCGACAACAAGCCATACCTGGCCGGCATTGGTGTCGGCGTGGAGAACAACGAAGGGATCATCACCAGCCAGGTGCTGATCGCCGCAAGCCGATTTGCAATTGTCGACCCGAACGCTGCGGAGATTTATTACCCGTTTGTTGTTCAAAACAATGCTGCCTACATCGACACCGCGTTCATCAAGAACGGCTCAATCGACATGCTCAAGATCGGCAGCAACTTGCAGTCGGAAAACTATGTGGCCGATGTTTCTGGCTGGGCGTTCCGCCCCGATGGAACGTTCCAGATGATGGGCAATACCCCTGGAGGAGCAAGGCTCATGATCAATAACAAAGGGCTGTATGTGTTCCATCCGAATGGCGTTAAAGCCATCGATCTGAGCGTGGACGCGACATGACGGCAGGGCTGATTACTCGGGATGCAGACAACAACATCACAACCAAGATGACAAAAAAGCTGAGCCAGGGGGCTGGCTCGGTCATCACTGATCGCAGCGACGGGGCGATAGCTATTTCGCTACCGGCTGGCCGTTCCTACTTCTATGTGATCCAGCCGCTGGAAGACTCGCAGCGAACAGCGGGCAAGAAGCCTGGCGTCACGATTACGCAGAACAGGCTCGAATGGGGGTACGTGATACCGGGCGGCTTTGCGATGAACTGCGAAATTTTCTATGGGTACTACTGATGAATACCGCACTAATAGTCCGCGACGAGAGCGGCAATGTTCTCTATGACACGTCGAAGTCGATCTACGGTCTCATAAAGAGCGGACCCGTCGAATATGCGGGTACATGGAGCAGATTGCAGCCAAGTGGTGCAGTGAGTGTCTTCTACGACAATATCTACAAGTTCGAAGTTGAAGGTGCAATCAGCCCGCTTGTATTCGTCACTGGCGCAAGCAACAAGCCGTTTCAGTCAAAGGAGGGTAACAAGACAGTTTTCTACTTCGCCGGCCAAGTCAGCGGCATTAAGGTTTACTGCTTCGACATTATGCGGCCAATCTTTACCGGGCCGGCGCTCAAGACGCGAAAGGAGGGCGGAGGGTTCACGTTCAATAGTCTGCAGCGACCGTTGAACGTCATTGGCACTTCGACTCCTCCGGGCCCTGTGACATTTCCCAATGGAATGCAAACGCCATTCTCCGGTGGTTCTGTTGCAGTGCTCATCCCTCAGCCCACGGGTTCGACACTCGGCGGCGTCCTGTGGGTGAATTACACGGTCAACCTCAATCCAAGCAAGACATATGCCGCGCATATTCCATGGGACCGCGGCTGCGGCTTTGTGAGTCAGCTCGGCAGCGATACTGTCTTCAGAGGCGCTGTTCATGAGGGATGCTACGGCCAGCAAGGGTCAATTGTGCACTGCATGTGGAACTCGCCGGAAACTACTTACGCCGGCGTTCACAGCACGACCCCTCAGGGATTCATGTCGCTGCTTTCAGACCGCATGCCTTCTTGCTCGTACATAGACACTGCTGAATACCCATACCCCTTTAATCCACAGTTGTAACTGAAGCGTCCGAATGCGCCCGCCCTGAGCGGGTTTTTTATTGCCTGGAGAAAAATAAATGCCGATCACCGAGCAGCAGTTGCTGCAGATCCTCCCGAACGCCCGCCCTGTTGCGGGCGTTTTTGTTCCTGCGCTCAACCGCGCTATGGCCCGCTGGAAGATCGACAGCCGGGTGCGCCAGGCCGCGTTCCTGGCCCAGGTCGGTCATGAGTCCGGTCAGTTGCGCAAGCTGGTGGAAAATCTCAACTACCGCGCCGATCGCATCCGCCAGATCGGCCAGGCCTCTCCTGTAGCCAGCCGGTGGCGTTCGTTGGTGCCGCGGGCGGATGAACTGGGCGGTAAGCCGGAGCGCTTCGGCAATGCTGTTTACGGCGGGCGTATGGGCAATGGCCCGGAAAGCTCGGGTGATGGTTTCCGCTACCGCGGTCGCGGCCTGCTGCAGGTCACCGGACGCAACAACTACCGCGCTGTCGCCAGCGGCCTGGGCCTGCCTCTGGAGGCGCAGCCAGAGCTGCTGGAACAGCCTGAGCATGCCGCCCAATCGGCAGCGTGGTGGTGGACCACCCATGGTCTGAACGAAATGGCCGACGCCGGTCGCATCCAGGACATTGGCAGCGTCATCAACACCGGACAGCCAGGCCGGGTGCCAAATGGTGCCGTGGAGCGGAAAGCACTCTACAACCTGGCTTTGAAGGTGCTGGCGTGAGCGCCTGGCTGTTACGTGTCGGCCTGTTGGTGCTGGCGCTTGCTTCCTACTGGGGGATCTATCAGCACGGACGGTCGATCGAGAGCGCAGAGTGGCAGGCGCGCTGGAATGCGCGGGACGCCGGCGACCAGCAGGCCTGGGGTCTGGCCGAGAAAGCCGAGCGCGACAAAGAGCAGGCCCGACAAACTTCAATCAACAAGGCGGTGCAAAATGGGCAACGGAAAATCGATGATGCAATGGCTGATGCTGTTACCGCTCGCGCTGCTGCTGGGAGCCTGCAGCGGACAATCGACGATCTCACCGAGCGCCTCAAGCGTACGGCCAGCAGCAATTCCTGCACTGCCGCCGCAAGCGCGGCAGCAACCCGCACAGCCCTGGTGCTTGCCGACCTGCTCAAGCGCGCTGACCAGCGAGCGGGAGACCTGGCAGCAGTTGCTGATCAAAGCCGGAGCAGGGGAGTGACGTGTGAGCAGGCTTATGACGGATTGTGAGAATGGTAAGTAAACTTCGGAGCCGACTGTTCTGTGTAATCCTTAGTTGAAACATATGGCTAATATGTTTAATTAGTCATCTAGAGTTGAAAGCCTGGATTTCTCGCCGTATACGCTTTGGTACTCAATTTCGAGTTGTAGATATTGTTCTAGGTGTTCAGAGAGGTTTTCAATGTCTTTGCTGTGAGATATTGTGGCTACCTCTACAGTTCCACCTTGTGGAAGAACAAATACAGGAGTGAAAAATCCAACGCATTCTATATTGCAGTGTGGAACTTTCTTTAATGCATTTTCTATTAGTTGTGAACCTTTTCCTTCAACTTCAATGCCTTCGAATAGCAATTTGGCAGAGGTTATAATGGCTGGTCCCACGCCATCATTTCTTATTTCCATTTTGAATAACCCTTCTTCTTGCTCAACGTGAGTTGCAAGATGTGGTCTTACAGTTATTTTGTTGTGATTTCTAGATAGAATTGATTGGTATATTGATGTGCATAAAGCAATTATTGCGATTAAAATTGATGAGATTCCGAAGGCATAGTCTGTCCATTCTTTTTCAGCGGCTGCATTTATCAGAAAGTATTGAATTTCAGCTGGCAATTTTTAATCCCTGTTTTTTATAATCCGTATTAAATCAGCCCCTTGATTCTTTACGTTTCCGACCAGCTTTTCAACAGGAAACCACTCAAACGCATCAGGCCTCTCGCTTTGGTGCAGGACCATTTGTTCGGCACTCTCCTTGGGTGTGGCCGGATCGAGCCATTCCCGGGCCAGGTCTGGTGCAAGGACCACAGGCCGGCGGTCGTGGATGTCGACCATTCCCCCTTCGCTATCCGCTGTGATGATCACAAAGCCTTTGTGCTCGCTTCGGTCCTGGCCAGGCAGCTGTCCGATCGAAGCGCAGAGAATTGGCGAGCCGTCCCGGTGCCGGATCAGGTAGGGCTGCTTCTTCGGGCCGCCTTCGTCCACCCACTCGAACCAGTTGTCGATTGGGCATATGGCTCGGTGGGGCCAGATCTGCCGAAAGAACGGCCCGTGGGCGACCTTCTCGACGCGGGCATTGATCGGCGCCGCGCGGTCCGTGGCCCAGTGCGGCCGCCACCCCCAGCGCACGGCGTCGGCGTGTAGTTTGTCTTCGGCGACGTGGAAGAGGGCGAGCTGCATCGTTGGTGCTGCGTTGTAGCGCCCCAGGGGCTGATCACCGACGTTATTGATCAGGGCCCCGGGCATGCTCAGGGCTGCGACGAAGTCATGAATGCCGTGGTATTGCGAAAGTCGTCCGCACATAGACGTTTCTCCCTGCCGAGGAGAAAGCATAGCTCCGTCTGTCGGCATCAACTCAATTGCACGCTAAGTGGTGAAATACTGTTTGCATATACAGCTTTTTGGCGTGATCCCCCATGAATTTTCTTATCGTTCGCCGCAGGGAGCGTGGCGCAGCAATACCTTCAGAAAGGCTCAGCAAGATCCAGCCTGTCAAAGGAGACATCCATATTCTGGAGAGCCACAGCCAGGCGCTGGGACGACCTTGCGTTCAGGCCTGGATATTCAAAAGCGATCCCGGGCCGGACGTGTTCCCGCGGCTGCTCGATGCGAAGGTCAATGGCATGGCTCAGCTCGGGATGAACATCAATGGCGTTGAGGAAGTTGATGGCGCCTTGTATGCGCAGTCATGGTGGTGTCGGGTGGAATAGGGGATGTGGTCGTTCGGCAGGACGCCGGAGGAGGGCTACAGCAGTATGCGCCATCGGCATATTGCGCTTGCAGTAGTTTGAGGCGAAAGCCTCTCAAAAAGATCAAAGTATTTGGACGCGTCCAAAAATGCTTGAGCTGGGTCGGTGAGGAGAGGCTGGGAGCAAAATACGCCAGACACAAAAAAGCCCTGAAAAATCAGGGCTTTCTCGTTGAGATTTGGCGGAGGCGTAGAGATTCGAACTCTAGGACCTGTTACAGTCGGCGGTTTTCAAGACCGCTGCCTTAAACCACTCGGCCACACCTCCAGATCGCATTGCGGGCGCCATAATACCCGAATGAAACACACTGTCAAACTCTCTGCGTCGCGAGTTACAGAGCCTCTGTTATCATCCATGCCACTAAATGTTTCCCCCAACAGGAGTGTCGCCATGCGCGAACAGGATTACGCAGTTAACAACGGCGTGCAGGCCGAGCAGCTAGAGGTTAGCCGCGTCCTGCGCAACACTTACGGCCTGCTGGCCCTGACCCTCGCGTTCAGTGGGGTGATGGCCTATGTGGCACAGCAGATGCGTGTCGGTTATCCGAACATCTTCGTGGTGCTGATCGGCTTCTACGGTCTGTTCTTCCTCACCAACAAACTCCGTGACTCGGCCTGGGGCCTGGTGTCGGCTTTCGCCTTGACCGGTTTCATGGGCTTTTTGCTCGGCCCGATTCTCAACCGCTACCTGGGCATGCAGGGCGGCGCCGAAGTGGTCAGTTCGGCCTTTGCCATGACGGCACTGGTATTCGGCGGTCTGTCGGCCTATGTGCTGATCACCCGCAAGGACATGAGCTTCCTCGGCGGCTTCATCACCGCCGGTTTCTTCGTCCTGATGGGCGCCGTGCTGGCCAGCCTGTTCTTCCAGATCAGCGGCCTGCAACTGGCGATCAGCGCCGGCTTCGTGCTGTTCTCCTCGGTGTGCATCCTGTTCCAGACCAGCGCAATCATCCACGGCGGCGAACGTAACTACATCATGGCCACCATCAGCCTGTATGTATCGATCTACAACCTGTTCGTCAGCCTGCTGCAACTGTTCGGCATCATGGGTCGCGATGACTGATCACAGGTGCTGAGCCATTGAAAAAGCCCGCTTCGGCGGGCTTTTTTTGTCCTGGACTCCTTGGGGCGTTCAGTTTTTCAACGTGCCTGTACCTGCATTCGCGCGGTGGCGACCGCGTCTTTGTTGACCTCGATGGAAAACGCCAGCACGTCCACCTGTTTCTGTTCAAGCTCATCAATCCAAGCGATCACCCCGGTGAGCGGGCCTTCCAGGGCCAGGCTGACCCGACCGAGCGCTTCGTTGTCCATGCGCTCCAGGTTGATGCCGGCCTGGCTGCTGGAGCGGGCTAGCATGCCGGGCAGGGCCTCGGCCGAGATTGCCGTGACGGGGCTGGCAGGTTTGCCGGCATGCAGTTGGAGTATCAGGCGTTGCAATTGTGTGGCCTCGATAAAGCGTTGTTCGGCAAGCTGCAGGGCTTGTTGTTGTGGCTGCCAGAGCAAAAGGTAGGCGCCGGTCAGGGCGCTGAATAGGGTCAGCCCTTTCAGGGCTCGCTGTTCGCGTTTCGCCAGGCGATGCCAGTGCCCCAGGGGGGGGTGGAGCAGGGCGGACAGTGGTTTTTTCAGTAACGGCAGGGCCATGCCTCACTCCTTGATCTGCAACCGTGCGCTGACCCCTCGGGCATCGCGGACGGAAGAATCGGTACTGGCATCCAGGCCCTGGGCAATCAGGCCTTCGCGCAGTTGTTGAAGATCGGAGAACGCTGGTGCACTGATCTGCAGGTTCCAGCCTTCGCCGCTTTGGTAATCGAGGCGCTGTACCTGGGCCAGGGCGCCGTAACTGGCGCTCCATTGCTCGGCCAGCAGTGACAGTTTGTGGGCGCTACCGGAGCTTTTCTCGACCTTTTGCTGTTGCTTGGCGTGTACCTGGGCGGCGAGGTCGGTCACAGGCTCCTCAGTACCCGAATGGGCCTGCCACAACGCCTGGTTCTGCGCCTGGAGCTGCTCGCTCTGCTGCTCCAGGTACCAGCGATGGCCCATGCTCTGCAGCAAGTGGGAGCCTGCGGCCACCACCACTAGGAGCAGGGCCAGGCGCCAGGGGGCCGTTTGCCGGGGGCGCTGCAGGAATTCGCCCTGGCGTAGGTCGATGGCCTGCTGCGCACCCTGGCTCAAGCATTCCCAGGGACGTTCATCGGCCTGCCAGTGATGCTGGTCGAAACTTTCCAGGCCCGGTGGTTGCGGCCCCTGCCAGTGCAAGTCTGCCGGCAGCAGGGGGGCCAGGTCCGCCAGTTCGCACGGGTACAGGGCCAGGCGCATCGGCGCGCTGCCTCCCAGCAGCCAGCGACCGTCCCAGGTTAGGGCCCGGGGCTGGTCTGGGGGCAGGCAATCGGCGTCGACATGAATATGCGAAGGTTGCAACCCCAGTTCGGCCAGTTGTCCAAGGCACTGCTTCAGGTGCTGACGATTGACCGCCAACACCGCGCAATGGCGTTTGTCCTTGAGTGGCCCGTGGGCCAGGTGCAGGTTGTCCAGTTCATCGATCAGTTGTTCTTCCAGCGCGCTGTGCAATGCCTGGCGCAGCCAGCGTCCACTGCGGGCGGGCACGCTGACCTGATGGTGGCTGGCCATTTCCATGGGAAGCAGCAGGCTCAGGGGCTGGTTGCCCAGCGCGGCCGCAGCCTGCTGCAGGTCGCCCTGGTGCAACTGGCCACCGGCCTGCCACCAGAAGCATTGCCAAGGCATGTTGCCGGTGGCACGGGGAGATAGATAAAGCCACTGCCTCATGTCGGTCTACTCGGTCTTCGGTTGTTCAGGAGGAGTGGGCATCAGCGTGCGCTGCTGCACCCGGACCTTTTCCCTATCCATGACTCGCAGGTCGCTCACCAGGCGCAGGCGTTGCCGGCCCTGTTCGACATCGATGGTGGCGCGGAACTGCCGACTGCTGACGCCTAGCCCCTGAGGTTTGATGTCCCGGCCCTGGAGCACCGGGTTGGAAAGAAAACGGGTGATATCGGGATAGCCACCTTCCGGACGGGAACTGACCAGAATGCGAGCCGTGGGTAGGTCGATGCCTTCAACACTGGCCAGGACCTCGGCGCGGGTGGTGTTGACGTTGATCGGGCTGTTGCCGAATACCCCCACTAGCGGCTCAAGCTGTTGCAGGGTCTGGCTGTCCACCCCGGGCAGTTGGCGCAGTTCACTGAGGTCGCTCAAGGGCAGCGGTAGGCCATCACGGTTGTTCTGGCCGACCAGGAGTGCCGGGTCGTGGGCCCGGATGCCTTCCAAGGCCAGCAGGCGCTGGTAGCGGGCACGCAGGTTCAGATCGCTGCGCTGGCGCAGGCTGTTGAGGTTGAGCCGGGCACCGAGGTCTTGCAGTTGGACATGAATGCGTCCATCGCCGATCTTGAACGCTGGCGCCGGTTGCGCCCAGTGCTGCCCCAGGTGGGTCACCAGCAGGCCGTCCTTGCTGCGAGTGTCTTCGAGCAATTGTTGACGGGCCCAGGCTTCACCGCTCAGCGCCAGTTGCCAGAGCTGCTGTTGTTCTATCAGGTTGCTGCTGGCGTGCAGGTTGAGCCGCTGGCGGGCGAGCATATTGCTTACCACCATGGTCACCAGGGCGGTGATCAGCAATACGCTGAGCAGGGCCACGCCTCGTTGCCGGGCCAGGTTATTCATGCAGAGCGGCCTCGTCGGGTTCCTGGGCATCGAGGCCGCCGGGCAGCAGTATCAGCCGGCGTACCTGTGGGTAGCCGGGGGCATCCAGTTCGATTTCCAGGGCCGCCGGCAGGCTCAGGCTTTCGGTCCCTGCCGGCCAGTGTTCGTGGGCCTGGCCGCGGGCATCGATAAAGCGCAGGCGAGTCAGCTCCACGCCAGCCAGCAGTTGCTGGTTCTGGCTGATGGGGGCGGGTGGAGGCTGTGCCGCCCCGGGGGCGGCCAGGGGTTGGGACAGGGACAGGGTGTCGCGTACCCAGCTTCCGCCTTCCCAACGGTGGCTGACTTGTAGCAGGTTGCTGCGCGGGTACTCCAGCGGGTTGCGCCAGCCACCGCGTACCAGGCGAATGCCGTCAGGCTGGCTGATCAGTGCCTGGCTTTGGCTGGGGTCATCCGCCAGCGGGTGTCGACGGGCTTGCACCAGGTCACGCTCCAGCACACTCATGGCCCGTTGCAGTTGACGCAATTGCTGCTCATGCAGGCCAATGCGCTGATCGCTGCGCAGCACCCTGTCGAGCATCTGATAGGTGGCCAGGCCCAACAGGCTGAAAATGGCCATGGCCACGATCACTTCGAGCAAGGTAAAACCGCGCTGGTTCATGGCCGGGCCTCGATGTAGCCAAGCAGTTGTGCACGGCTGTACTGGCGTGCGCGTTGCTGGGTGGTTTCGACGGAGACGCGCAACTGGACCTTGAGCAGACGGCTGTCGGGTGCGCTCTGGATATCACTGAACAGCCACCAGAGGCGGCCGCCGAACTCGATCTGTTCCGCACTGCGTTGGCTCTGCGGCTCTCGCAGGCCGATGCGCAGTTCATTCATGCGGTTGTCGGCGATCCACAGCGCCTGGGTGCGCTCGGTGAGGTTTGCGCTGTTCATGGCCACATGCTGCACCGCACTGAACAGGGCGATCGACAGGGTGGCAAAGATCGCCAGAGCGACCATGACCTCCAGCAGGGTAAAGCCCTGTTCAGTTCCGGGTTTCAATTTGCGCATCCTGTATGCCATCGCTGGAAAGGCTCAGCAGTGCCTGGTCGCGGTATTCGAACCACAAGGTGAAGGCGCTGGTTTCATCGCTGGAAAGCACCAGCAATTGCGGCAGGCCAGTGCGACTGTCACTGGTACCCAGGGCCGCGCCGGCCTCGGGTACGTCCAGGCGCAGGCGCAATTTGGCGGGTAATGCATGCGTGCGAAATTCCTTGTCCTCGATCCAGCGACCCTGCTGGTCCAGGCGCAGCACCCAGTAGCCGTCGGGCTCGATTCGCACGCCGTAGTCGCTGTAGTTGAGCAGCGCTTCCTGGCGCAGCAGCTGCAACAGGCCCAGTAGGCGCTGTGCTTCCTGGTGCGCCTGGCGGCCACCGGAGTCCGGGCGTACGATGCCGACCAGGCCGGCGGTCAGGGCGATCAGCAGAATTACCACCAGCAGTTCAAGCAGGGTGAAGCCCCGGGTACGGTGGCGCTGCACGGTCTATTGTTCCCAGTTGCCAATATCGCTGTTCACGCCTTCGCCGCCGAGCTTGCCGTCGGCGCCAAAGGAAAACAGGTCGTAGGCGCCACCCTTGGTGCCGGGCACCCGGTACTGGTAGCCATTACCCCAGGGATCGACCGGCAGGCGCTTGAGGTAACCGTCGGGGTTCCAGTTGCGGGCCGCCGGGCTGCCACTGGGCTTGCTCACCAGCGCCTGAAGGCCTTGCTGGCTGCTGGGGTACTGGTGGTTGTCGAGGCGATAGATGTCCAGGGCCATGGCAATGGCATGGATGTCGCTCTGGGCGGCGGTGGCCTTGGCCTGATCGGGGCGGCTCATGATCTGCGGTACTACCAGGGCGGCGAGAACGCCGAGAATGACTACCACCACCATGATTTCGATCAGGGTAAAACCGCGTTGCTTGTTTCGTGTGTGCACGTTGGGGGATTCCACATTCAGGTGATCAGTTGGTTCAAGCTGAGGATCGGCATCAGGATCGCCAGGACGATGACCAGCACGGACGCGCCCATGAACACCAGCATGGCCGGCTCGAACAGGCCCACCAGCAGGGCGATGCGGTTGGCCAGCTGTGCTTCCTGCTGCTTGGATGCGCGTTCGAGCATGCTGTCCAGCTCACCGGAGCGTTCACCGCTGGCGATCATGTACAGCATCATCGGAGGGAAACTGCCGTTGAGCTCAAGCGCTCGGGTCAGGCTGATACCTTCGCGTACGCCACGGACTATGTCTTTCAGACCGGTACGAATTTTCTGATTGGCAACGACCTCACTGGCGATCGCCAGAGCGTCCAGCAGCGGCACGCCACTGCGCCCGAGAATCGCCAGGGTGCTGACGAAGCGCGTGCAGTTGCTGGCCCTGACCAGCCCGCCAATGATTGGCAGGCGCAGCACCAGCGCATGCCAGCGTTCACGGTTGGCCGGCTGCTTCAGGAGCATACGCAGGGCCGTCACTGCGGCGCCGATCAGGATCAACAGCAACAGGCCGAAGTCCCGCAGGAAGCCGCTGGTGGCGATCAGCCCGCGGGTCAGCAACGGCAGCTCCTGGCCACTGTCGATGAATACCTTGATCACGTCCGGCACCACGAAGCCCAGGAGGAAGCCGACGATGCTGATGGCTGCCACCATGAGAATGCTTGGATAGAGCATGGCCAGATGGATCTGCTGGCGTGCGGCCTGGCTGGCTTCGGTGTAGTCGGCGAGGTTCATCAGCACCTGGTCCAGGTGCCCTGAATGTTCGCCGGCGGCCACCGTGGACCGGTACAGGTCGGGAAAGGCCTTGGGGTAGGCGGCCAAGGCCACGGCCAGGCTGTAGCCTTCGAGGACCCGAGCACGAAGCGCCAGCAGCATGCTTTTTACCCGCTGTTTTTCGCACTGTGCGGCCACGGCAGCGAGCACTTCCTCCAGGGGCAGCGAGGCTTGCACCAGGGTTGCCAGTTGCCGGGTCAGTAGGGCCAGCTCGGCGCTGCTGAGGCCGCCGCCAGCCCTCTTGACCTCGCCCAGGACGGTGCTGCGATGGCCCTGGCTGGTGGTGATTTTCAGAGCGATCAGCTGGCGTTCGCGCAGCATTTGGCGGGCCTGGCGCGGGCTGTCGGCCTCCAGTACGCCGTTGGATTTCTTGCCGGCGGCGCACATGGCCAGGTATTCGTAGGCGGCCATCTTCAGTCCCTCTGGGTAACCCGCAGCAACTCTTCAAGGCTGGTGAGCCCCTGTAGCACCATGACCTGGCCATCGTCGAACAGGCTTGGGCTGTGTTGCCGGGCATGGCTGAGCAATTCATGTTCTCCGGCGCCGATGTGGATCAACTGGCGTAGGACGTCGTCGAACAGCACCAGCTCGTAGATCCCGCGGCGGCCGCGATAGCCCGAGTGCTGGCAGTTCGGGCAACCCACTGGCCGGTACAGTTGTGGCGCGCTATCGGGGCCCACGCCCAACCGTTCGCAGGCGGCGGGATCGGCGTCATGGGGCTCCTTGCATTCGGGACACAAAAGACGTACCAGGCGCTGGGCCAGTACTCCCAGCAGCGACGTGCAAAGCAGGAACGGCTCGATGCCCATGTCCACCAGGCGGGTCACCGCGCCGATGGCGCTGTTGGTGTGCAGGGTCGAGAGCACCAGGTGCCCGGTGAGGGAAGCTTGCACGGCGATTTCCGCGGTCTCGCGGTCGCGGATTTCACCCACCATCACCACGTCCGGGTCCTGGCGCAGGATGGCCCGCAAGCCACGGGCGAAAGTCATGTCGACCTTGGCGTTGACCTGGGTCTGGCCAATACCGGTGAGGTGGTACTCCACCGGGTCCTCGATAGTCAGGATGTTGCGCTCCAGGCTGTTGAGGCTGGCCAGCCCGGCGTACAGCGTGGTGGTCTTGCCGGAGCCGGTGGGGCCGGTCACCAGGAGGATGCCGTGGGGTTTGTGCAGGGCGGTCTCCAGGCGCTGGCGTACCGCCGGGTTCATGCCCAGGTGCGCCAGGTCCAGGCGCCCGGCCTGTTTGTCGAGCAGGCGCATCACTACCCGCTCGCCGTGGCTGGAAGGCAGGGTCGAGACCCGGACATCCACTTCATGCCCGGCGATGCGCAAGGCAATGCGACCGTCCTGGGGGATGCGTTTCTCGGCGATGTCGAGCTTGGCCATGACCTTGATCCGTGACACCAGCAGGGTTGCCAGTTCACGCCGCGGGCGCAGCACTTCGCGCAGCAGGCCGTCGACCCGCAGGCGTACCGAAAGGTGTTCCTCGAACGCCTCCAGGTGCACGTCGGAGGCCTTGCTTTTGACCGCTTCGCTGAGGATCGCGTTGATC
Organism: Pseudomonas sp. GW822-FHT06D10; assembly: GCF_058799535.1. Lineage (NCBI taxonomy): Bacteria > Pseudomonadati > Pseudomonadota > Gammaproteobacteria > Pseudomonadales > Pseudomonadaceae > Pseudomonas > Pseudomonas sp. GW822-FHT06D10. The sequence continues at coordinate 79,676 of NZ_JBXALN010000001.1, forward strand.
AGGCGAATGATCGGGGCGTCGTCTTCCTGCTCCATCAGGTCAGTGGTTTTCGGCAACTGCTCGGCGAGGCTGGAGAGGTCGAACTCTTCATCGAACTGTTCGCCCAGGCCGTCGGCCACTTGCTTGGCACCGTCCTGGCCGTCGCGGTAGTGGGCAGCCATGCGCTGGGCGAAGGCCTGTTCATCGAGGATTTCGCTGCGCAGTGGCGCACTGTTGAAGCGGCGCACCTCGGCGATCACCGACCAGGGGGTATTGGCGCGGCAATAGAGCACCGGGCCCTGGGCCTGGTGCTCCAGGACCACGCCGTGACGGCGGGCATAGGCGAACGCCAGGCGCGGGCTTGGGTTGGGACTGATCATGGCTGCGGTGCAATCCCTTGGGTACGCATGTCGATCAGGCCCTGGTCGCCGTCACTGTTGGCATCGAACAACTGATGCGGATTGTGCGGCAGCTGGCCGCGGGTCTTGCCATCCAGGGTGCGCAGGGAGCGCAGGTTGTTGTATTTCTGGGTGCTCAGCTTGTCGGCATTGGCCGTATTGCGCAGCAGGGTCGGACGCAGGAACACCATCAGGTTGGTCTTCTCGTTGACCTCCTTGCTGCTGCTGAACAGCTTGCCGAGCCAAGGGATATCACCGAGCAACGGCACCTTGCTCACCTGGACCTTGATGTTGTCCTTGATCAGGCCGCCAAGCACGATGATCTGCCCGTCGTTGGCCAGGATGGTGCTCTTGACCGAGCGCTTGTTGGTGATCACATCGCTGGTGCTGATGCCGGGTGGTGCCGCGGCCAGCTCGGAGCTTTCCTGTTCGACTTTAAGGCGCAGAAAGTTGCCTTCATTGATATGCGGAGTGACCTTGAGGGTGATCCCCACGTCCTTGCGCTCGACGGTGGTGAAGGGGTTGCTGGCCCCTGCGGTGTCGGTGGTGTAGGAGCCAGTCTGGAATGGCACGTTCTGGCCGACGAGAATTTCCGCCTGCTCATTGTCCAGGGTCAGCAGGCTCGGGGTGGACAGCAGATTGTTGTTGGAATCGCTGGACAGGGCGGTGATCAGCGCGCCGAAGTTGCTACTGCCGATGCCTATCACGGCTCCGTCCGGGAGGGTCGGGCTCTTGCCGCTCTCCAGGTTGCCCAGCAGGGTGCCGATAGTCATGCCGGCGCTGTTGAAGTTGCTGACGGCGCCCCATTTGCCCCGGCCTGCGGCCCACTGCACGCCGAGGGCCTGGTTGATGTCGCCACTGACTTCGACGATGGCCGCTTCCACCAGCACCTGGGCGCGGGGCTGGTCGAGTTCGTCGATGATGCTTTCGAAGGTCGCCAGTTGTGCCGGTGAGGCCATCAGCACCAGGGCATTCTGGCTTTCGTCGGCGCTCACCAGCACCGGGCTTTCCTGTCTCTGATTGTCGCCACCGCGGCTTCCCGCTTCCAGGCGCTTGCCGATCCCGCTGAGCAGTTCTTCGAGCTTCTTCGCATCGCTGTGATTGAGGCGTCGCACTCGGGCGTTCTCGCCGACATTGTTCGGTACGTCGAGGCTCAGGGCCAGGCGCTGCATCTGTTGGCGAATCGGTGCCGGGCCGACCAGGATCAGGCGGTTGCTGCGCGAATCGCCGATAGCCTTGGCGCTGCTCTGGCCACTGCTGTTATCGGTCAGGCTTTCGCTCAAGGTCTTGGCCACGTCGTTGGCCCAGGCATGCTTGAGCTGGAGAATGTTGAACTGACGCCCGCCGGCGTTATCCAGTTCACCGATTACCTGGCGCACGCGTTGCACGTTGTTGGCGCTGTCGGAAACGATCAATGAGTTGGATGTGGTGGAAGCTGCCATGTAGGCGTCGGAGGCGACCAGAGGGCGCACGGCGGAGACCACTTCGCTGGCGTTGACGCTGTGCAGTTCGATGACTTCGGTGATGAACTCTTCGCTGCCCTCGTCGGGTTGGGCATAGGCTTTGGTCTTGGCCTCGGCTACCGGCAGGATCAGCACCCGGTCGCCCTGGTCCATGGCCACGTAGCCCTGGCTGCGCAAGGCGGTGAGAAACAGCGAGTAAATGCCTTTCTGGTCCATGGCGGTGGTGGACTGGACCGTGACCTTACCGTTCAGGCGCGGGTCGAGGATCATGGTCTTGCCGGTGATCTGCCCGACCTCGTTGATCAGGTCGCGTAGTTCTGCGTCCTTCATGTTCAAGGTCCACTGTTGTCCCTGGGGAGGTTTTTCAGCGGCCTGGACGGGGCCGATCAAGGTGCTAAGGGCCAGTAGGGAGCCTGCAATGAATGTTCGTTTCATGATGTTTTGGGGGGTCACAAAGAGGGTTGAACGAGGTTGTGGGTTTCTGCCCGCACGGCAGTGCTTTGAGGCATCTCGGGGGCCATGGGCAACGGCATCAGCAGGGGAGTCGAGTGGTGGGCCAGAGACAGCGACTGGTCTTCGCCAAAGCGTTGTATGCGCACCTGTTGGGTGCTGATTTCGCGCAGGCTGCCACCTCCGGGAAGGGGCTCGCCAATGCCATAGAAACGGCTGCCCTCAGGGGATTCAATCAGCGCCCTGGACAGTTCCGGGCGACGTTCCACCAGGCTGGCCAGCAGCGTCAGCGGCACTCTTGGCAGGTTGCCGGTGGCTTCCTGGGGCAGCACACCGAACAGTTGGGCTATGGCCGCGTTGTTCGGCGGCAGGCGCGGCGGTTCGCTGACGGCCAGGGGGCCGGGGCGCACGGTCTCGTCCAGACGCTGGGCGAACAGGAAGCTGTTGTAGGCGAGCCAGCCCAGCCAGGTCACCAGCAACGACAACGCGCCGATCTGTAGAACGGCGCGTGGGCATCGGCGCAGGAGGTTCATAGGCTCATGTGCCGCAGGAGTTTTTCACCGCGCCAGTGATGGATCACCACCGCTGCCACATGCCCGGCTACCAGCAGCGCCAGCGCGACGCAGGCGTACTTGTGCACCCTATTGAAGAAGGTGGTGAGCAGCGGTTCCTGCAGCGGCTGGGGCAGTGACAGCAGGCCGAAGACATTGATCGGGCGTTCCATCATCAATACGCCAGTGGCCAGCACCAGGCCGGTCGTGAGGTAGAGCACCAGGTGTCCGCCCTTGGCCAGCAGGCGGGCGAGCCGATGGGGGGAGGCCGGTTCCTGGCGGTCCAGGGCACACACAACTCGCAGGCCAAGCAGCGGAATCAGCAGGAAGGTCAACGACACGTTGATGAAGTTGATCCCGTCGGCGATCACGGTGGGCAGGTCGAGCAGGGCGTTGCCGAAGCCACTGAGCGTCGCCCAGATGATGATGGTGGCGAAGGTCCAGTGCAGCAGCACATGAAGCCTGGAGTAATTGCGAGTAGACATAGGGGGCATGACTGGCAAAAGGAAGCGTGGCGCCAAGCGCCACGCTCGGGTTAACGAAGGTGTGGCTTAGTTCTTGTCCCACGCCTGCTGCCAGGCGAAACCTACGCCTGGTTCATAGGCGTTGTTACTGCTGGTCCAGATGGTGCACCAGCCGGCAACAGGGCCGGTCTTGCACTTGTAGGTGTTGCCATCTTTGGGCTGCAGCACCACTGTGCCAGCCTTGTAGGACTTCAGGCTTTGCGGGAACACGTGGTCGTACTGGCCTGGCTCGCCGCCGCCGTTTTCGGCTTTCAGGGCGAAGCTGGCGGTCTGTTGCAGCACTTCGCCTTTCTTGGAAGTAGCAACCACGACCAGGTCGTACTGACCGGCGCCCTGACCGGTGAGGGTCATGCTGAAATGCGGGTTGTTGCCGGCTGGAGCTTCCTGGAACAGGACGCTTTCACCTCTGGCGTTGAACACCGTGGCTTTCACTGTGTAGTCGCCGCCCTTGGCGATGGCGTTGAAGTGCAGGTCGACCTTGCCGTCCTTGAGGGTGTATTCGGACTGCATGCCAGTGATGGACAGTTCGCCCGGCTTGGCAGCCTGCTCCTTGTCGATCATCACGTTGACGATGTCGCTGCCTTTCTTGACCAGGATGTCGTTCTTGCCGAAGTTGGGTAGCACTTCGTCCTTGTCGTTGAGCAGGCCCATCTGGTAGCCCTGCTTGGCAGCATTGACCTTCTTGGCCAGTTCGTGAGGCCAGACGTCGGCCTTGGCCAGTTCGGCGGAGCTGATTTGCAGCACGATCTGCTTGGCGGCCTGTTCGCCCCGGGCATTGAACACCCGGGTCTTGACCTTGTCGCCGATGCTCAAGGCTTCCGGGTTGACCTGGCCGACAGTGGTCCAGCCCGAAGGAACGACTGTACCGTTGTCGATGTTCAGGTCGACCACCTGATAGAAGGTGGCGTCGGTGTCGTGGACTTTCCAGGTCGCCAGCACGACGTGGTAGCCGCTGCGGTCGGACGGAATGTTCACGGTGTGCTTGGTGGTCTCTCCAGCTTTCGCCGGAACGTTGAGGGCTGGCCATGGCTCATCCAGCAGTGGGGTGCTTTCGAAGGAATCACGGGTCAGTGGCTGGTTGGGGTTCCAGTCTTTCTTGGTGATGTAGAACTGCCAGTAGCGGGTGGCGTGGGGAGCGGCGTACTTCCAGGCGAAGGTCTGCGGGCCTGGCTTGATGGTATTTTTGGTCCAGCGAGTACTGCTTTGTTCGTTGATCGCGGAGAAACGATCCAGGCCGCCGGCAGGAATGGTGCCGTTGGCCGGGCCGCACTTGGTGAAGTCACCGGTACAGGCCTGGGCGGCGCTTGGGAAGTGCGAGAAGCCGCCTTCGAACTTGCGGCCGATGTACTCGGTGCTCTGTGGCTCGTAAGCCACCGCTGCGCAGTTGCTGTTCTGGTTCAGGCCTTTCTCGTTGCACATGTAGGCACGGGATTTAGGGCTCTCGATGTAGCCGTGAGCGCAAGCTTGCTGAGCAGCAACGCCGGCAACGCTCATGGCCAGCACCAGAGGCAGCTTGAGGAACGAGCGAACTCGGTTGGCTTTGATCATTGTTAGATCCTTGAGCAGATAGAAGGAAATGCAGGAGTTCTCGGGGGCGCCACTGGGGACCGATCTGAGGGGGCGGTTGGCATCCGTGCCAGCGCTGCCGTGGGAACAATCACAGGCTACGCGGCAGGGGCTGGGAGGGGACATGGGACGAGTACGAGAGTCGCCAGCCAGCACTGTTGGGCAGCAAGGGCCGGACGTTATCGGGCGTTTTCGCGCGCTTGCCAGCACTGGTACGGAGCGTGCGTTGTACGCAGAAAAAGCGTGGCATTCACATGCCACGCTCCAAGGTGAAACCTTCACCAATGATGGTTACTGGCGATCCCAGGCCATGGTCCAGTGACTACCGGTACCTGGCTCGTAATGCGTCGCTCCGGCCTTCCACTGCACGCAGTAGCCGCTGTAGGGGAAGGGCTTGCACTTGTAGGTATTGCCGTCCTTGGGTTGCAGCACCAGGGTGCCGGCCTTGTAGGTGCTCAAGCCTTGGGGGAAGACGTGATCGTACTTGCCGCCTCCCTCACCGCCACCGCCGCTTTCCTCCTGTTTCAGGGAGAAGCTGGCAGTCTGCTGCAGCACTTCGCCTTTCTTCGACGTGGCTACCACGACCAGGTCGTATTTGCCGGCGCTCTGACCGGTCAGCGTCATGGAGAAGTGCGGGGTATTGCCGGCCGGAGCCTGTTGGAACGCCACGCTTTCACCCTTGGCGTTGTACACCGTGGCTTTTACGGTGTAGTCGCCGCCCTTGGCGATGGCGTTGAAGTGCAGGTCGACCTTGCCGTCCTTGAGGGTGTATTCGGACTGCATGCCAGTGATGGACAGTTCGCCCGGCTTGGCAGCCTGCTCCTTGTCGATCATCACGTTGACGATGTCGCTGCCTTTCTTGACCAGGATGTCGTTCTTGCCGAAGTTGGGTAGCACTTCGTCCTTGTCGTTGAGCAGGCCCATCTGGTAGCCCTGCTTGGCAGCGTTGACCTTCTTGGCCAGTTCGTGCGGCCAGACGTCGGCCTTGGCCAGTTCGGCGGAGCTGATTTGCAGCACGATCTGCTTGGCGGCCTGTTCGCCCTGGGCATTGAACACCCGGGTCTTGACCTTGTCGCCGATGCTCAAGGCTTCAGGCTGGACTGCGCCGACAGTGGTCCAGGTCGACGGAATGGTGGCGCCATTGTCGATGTTCAGGTCGACCACCTGATAGAAAGTGGCGTCGGTGTCGTGGACTTTCCAGGTCGCCAGCAGCACGTGGTAACCGCTGCGGTCGGACGGGATGTTCACGGTGTGCCTGGTCTTGCCGCCCGCCGCGGTCGGGGCGTTCAGGGCTGGCCATGGCTCGTCCAGCAGAGGTGTGCTTTCGAACGAATCACGGGTCAGTGGCTGGTTCGGGTTCCAGTTTTTCTTGGTGATGTAGAACTGCCAGTAGCGGGTGGAGTGGGCCGCCGTGTAGTGCCAGGTAAAGGTCTGCGGGCCCGGCTTGATGGTGTTCTTGCTCCAGCGCGTGGCGGTCTGCTCGTTGAGCTCCGAGAAACGCGCCAGGCCGCCGGCAGGGATGGTGCCGTTGGCCGGGCCGCACTTGGTGAAGTCCCCAGTGCAGGCCTGGGCGCTGCTTGGGAAGTGCGAGATGGACCCTTCCCCCGGGCGGCCGATGTACTCGGTGCTTTGTGGCTCATAGGTCACGGCGCCGCAGTTGGCGTTGAGCTTGCCACCATTGGTATGGCACATGAAGGCGCGGGATTTCGGGCTCTCGATATAACCGTGAGCGCTGGCTTGTTGAGCCGCGAGCGCAGCCATGCCGATGGCCATGGCCAGCGGAAGCTTGAGGAATGAACGGGCTCGGTGCAACGTGATCATCGATTGATCCTTAGTTGGGAATTATTGGATTCAACACGCGATCGTGGGGAAGGATGTGCAGCTGGCACCCCTGTCTTGCGCCCCCCGAAAGCAAGCGCAAGGGTAGGAAGGGCGGGCGCCACTTCACATGGGACAAGTACGAGAGTCAGTCAGCGGCGCGCGAGCAATGCCCCTGGACCAGGGCCTGAGGGGCTGGCGCAGGGCCGCCAGGTCGGCCTTGGCCTGTTCGAAGATGCGCTCCATGCTGTGCAACAGCTCGGCCTGGCAACGGCGGACTGCCTGTGGCTGGTGCACGTTGACCTGGCGCAGGGCCTGGCAGGCCGCGGCCATTTCGCTGGCATCGATCAGGCAGGCCACGCCTGTCAGGCGGTGGCTCAGGTCGCCGATGGTCTCCGTCATGGCGGCCAGGTCGGTGTCGCGTATCTGCTGGATCTCTTGCTGCAGGTTTTTGGTCAGCTCAAGGAGAATGCGCCGGCGCAGGATCGAACTGTTCCGGCCTGCTTCATCCAGGTGGTCGAGGCTGAAGGCGCGAATATCCCGAGGCTCTTCCTCGACCGGCGCGTAGTTGTTCAGGACTTCCTGCAGGCGTGCCAGGGTTACCGGCTTGATCATCAGGTCGTTCATCCCGGCGTTGGAGCACTGGGTGGCTTCATTGCTCAGGGCACTGGCGGTGTAGCCGATGATCAGCCGCTGGGGCAGCCCCAGGCGCCGTTCATCCTGGCGCACGGTGCGAGCCAGGGCGTAGCCATCCATGCCCGGCATGTTGCAGTCGCTGATCAGCACGTCGTAGGTGGATTCGCTCAGGGCCAGCAAGGCCTGTTCGCCGCTGCACACATGTTCTGCCTGATGCCCCAGGCGACCCAGTTGCAGAGTCAGCACCAGGCCGTTGGTCGACACATCGTCCACCACCAGGACTCGCAGGGCCTTGGCCTCCTGCTGGTCAGGCACCAGGGGCTCGTCCACTGGCCCGGGGGCCAATTGCCAGCTCAGGGGCAGTTCCACACTCACGCAGCAGCCCTGGCCGGGCTGGCTTTCCAGCCAGATATGCCCATCCATCAACTGGGTCAACTGATTGCAGATGCTCAGGCCCAGCCCCGAGCCACCATAGAGGTGGGCGGTGCGCGCGCTGGCCTGGCGATAGGGTTCGAAGATCTGTGGCTGCAAGGCCAGGGGAATACCGATACCGGTATCGCTGACGCTCAGGGTCAGCAGGCTGACGCCTTCGCGCAGGACACTTTCGCTGACTCGGACATGGATGCCGCCCTGGTCGGTGAACTTCAGTGCATTGCTGATCAGGTTGTGGAAGATCTGCTGCACGCGCAGCGAGTCGACCCAGTACAGGCGCTGGCGGTCGGCATGGTAGTCGAAGTGCAGTTGCAGGTTTTTCTCCCGCGCCTGGGCGGCAAACAGGCCGAGGCTGTTGGTCAGCAACGGCTCCAGCGCGGTAGGGTGCGCCGCCAGCTGCATCAGGCCGCTCTCGATCTTGTCCAGGTCGAGGATGTTGCCGATCAGGTCGATCATCGAAGTCGCCGATTGTTGGGCCACCCGCAGGTTGTGCGATGGCAAGGTGCGGCTGCTGGTTTCCAGCTCCAGCAGGCCCACCAGAGCGTTGAGCGGAGTGCGCAGCTCGTGGCTCATGGACGCCAGGAATTCGCTCTTGGCCGCGCTGGCCTTGAGTGCCACCTGCTTGGCTTCGCGCAACTTGATTTCCAGGTGTTTGCGCTCGGAGATGTCCAGCCAGCCGCCGAGCAGTCCCTGTAGCAGGCCCCGGGCACTGTAGAAGGGGACCAGCCATTGGTACAGGTAATGTTGTTCACCCTTGATCACCAGGCTGGTGTCGAGAAAGCGCGGCCGGTGGTTGTGCAGCAGTTGTTGGTGCTCGTCCTGCAGGACCTGGGCGAACTCCGCTGGCATGTTCAGTTGTTCGGTGGGCAGGCAGCCCTCCACCTGTTCCTGGGAGGTGCTGAAGAACTCCTCGTAGGCGCGGTTGCAGGTGCTCAGGCGACCATGCAGGTCGCAGACGTAGAGTGGCGTCGGCAGACCATTGAGCAGGGAGAACTGGAATGCCAGCTTGTCCTGCAGCCGGGTCTGGGCGCAGATCCGTTCCTTGACCTGGATCTTCAGCCGCCAGTTCCACACCAGGAACAGGGCGAAGATCACCAGAGCCCCGACGCCGACGTGCCAGGCCTGGTCTGCGGCCCATTCCCAGAAATTGTCCCGGGGGCGTTCGGCCACCACCTGGATATCACTCAGCGGTGCGCGGGACAACGAGTCCAGCAGCTTGTCGAGGATACCCAGCAACTCGCCGGAGCCTTGGGCCACGGCGAACTGGTGGGGGCTGGGCGTGGCCTTGATCGACAGGCCGTATTGCAGGCCTGGGCCAGGCTGCATCGGGTCGCTAGCGGGGCTGTCCAGGGTCGCGTCGGCCCGACGCAGGCGCACCAGGTCAAGGGCCTGTTGGAAGTTGTCGGTAAGCATCAGTTGGATCTGCGGATAGCGCAGGCGCAAGTGTTCAAGCAGCGGGTGCTGGCGCGGCAGCGAAAGGGTGTGCCCCTCCATGGCCTCCAGGGAACTGGGGGAACTGTCTCCGTTGCGGATGATGAAGGCCCAGTTGCGGGTGACATAGGGCTGGCTGAAACGTATCCCGCGGGAGCCGTCGGCAATCGCCAGCGGGCGGGTGGCCAGGTCGACGTGGCCTCTGGTCAGTTGCTCCAGGTCGTGGGACCGGGACTGGCTCGACTCGATGTTCAGTTCCAGGCGAAAGGCATCGGCGAGGGTCTGCAGCAACTCGACGCTGCGACCGGACCAGCGCCCGTCGCTGGTGCGATACAGGTACGGCGGCGCTTCATGGGCCAGCAAGTTGATTTGCCCGTGGTCCTGTAACCACCCCAGTTCCTGGGGGCTGAGCATGAACGTGTCGATCGGGGAATAGGGGAACGGCCCGTGGCTGGCCTGCTGTTGGAGCTTGAGCTTCTGGGCCTCGGGAATGCTCTGTAGCGCATGGTTGAGCAGGGTCAGCAGGGTGAGTTCATCGCGGCGCACGGCGAAGGCGAAGCCGGTGTCGGGCAGTTGTGCGGAAAACTTGTTGTGCAGAGCCAGGTCCGTACGTGCCTGGAGGTACAAGTCGGAGCGGAACTGGTCGCCGATGAAGGCGTCCGCTTCGCCCCGGGCCAACTGCTCGAAGGCCAGCGCCGTGGTACTGACCTCGCGCAGTATGCTCAGGGGGTAGGCCTTGCGGACCCGATTGCTGTCCAGGTAGTTCTTTAGCACCAGCACCTGCTTGCCTCGCAGGTCCAGGGGCAGGCTGCGGTCACTGGAGCGGCCGACAATGATGGGCTGGTTGCGCAAATAGGGCAGGCTCAGGCGCAGCTCCGGATTGGCTGCTTCAAAATCGCTGGCCCTTGGCAGCAGATCGATCCGCTGCTCCAGCAGCGCATCCACCGCCGCCTGGGGTGAAGGCAGCTCGACGTTTTCGAAGTGCAGGTCCAGTTGTTCGCCGATGAGTTGCAGGTACTGGTCGGAGATGGCCTTCAAGACCTGATTGCCGGCGCTCTCCATGGGCCGATCCGGCGGTACGATCCGCGCCACCTTGAGGCGCTTGCGCGGCAGGCTGTCGCGCAGCTGCAACAGTCTGTTCAGCGGCAGGTTGTTGTCCCGGGCGGCTGGCGGCAGGTTGTCGGCGTGGGCTGTGGCCAGGGTTGGCAGGCTGGCCAGCGGGATGAGCAGCAGGCAAAAGCGCTGCATCCTCCGGCGCACGAAGGAAAGCGAAAAGAGATACATAGAGGGGGGACTCCGGGATGTGCCGCGCTTGCAGCTCAGGAAAGGCCGTGCTCCTGGATGTACAGGAACAGGCTGGCAGAGGTGTCCAGGCCGAGCTTGCGCATGGCGCTGCTTTTTTGCGTGCTGATGGTCTGCTTGCTCCGGCACAGATGCAGGGCAATGGCACCGATGCTCATGCCGGTGCCGTACAGGCGTAGCACTTCGACTTCCCGGGCCGAGAGTTGCTCCGGTTGCAGCAACGGCTTGCCGTGCAACGCGGCGCTGGAATCCAGCAGGTGCTGGATCGACGCGGAGACGAAAGGCGCACGCGGGCTGGCCGCCACGGCCTTGGGCAGGTCGTTGAGCAGGCCGCGCTTGCTCACCAGGCCCTGGATGCCCAGCTTGAGCACGCTGTTGATCAGCGCCGGGTTGTCGAGCATGGTGACCACCACGATCGCCAGCTGCGGGTACAGCGTGCGCAAGCGGCGGATCAGGCGGATACCGTCCACCTGCTCGCCGCCGGGCATCATCAGATCCGTCAACAGCAGGTCGCAGGGGTGACGCTGCAGGTTCTCCAGCAGGGCTTCAACACTGTGGGCCTGGGCGACCACGTCCAGGTTGGCACGGTTCTCCAGCAGGGTGTGTATCCCAATCAGGGTCAGGGGATGGTCATCGGCTATCTGGACGCGGATCGACATCGTTTTTCGCTACTCGTTTTTTCGACAGGCATGAGCAACCAGCAAAGCACCGGCTTCCTTTGGTTGGAGTAGGCATTTTGCTAGTGGGCTAGTCAGAGGTTTCGCAGGGTATCACTGAAATTGACGTCAAAAAGCTGCTGAAGCGCTTTTAAGAATCGTCTTATGTTTGCTAAGAAATGTCTGTAAATCTGTAGGATACGTAGCCTATTTTTAGTGTGAAACGCCTCTAGAACGGGCTCTCAGCGGTGCTTTTCTGCCTCGTTTCTGGCGTTTTTCAATCCTGAAGGCGCTTTCGGGATGGGGCTCATTCCAGAGGCGGCAGGCGCCGTTTGATCGGCGATTTCTTGACAATCGCGGTGTTGGTTTCGGCGTAGTGATTGAGGTGGTCCAGCAGGCTGTCCAGCTGTTCCATGGAGCGCACCTGGAGACGGGCAATGAAGCAGTCGTCGCCGGTGACCTTGTCGCATTCGGTGAACTCGGCAATCGCGAGGATCTGCCGTTCGACCTCCTGCAACTTGCCCGGCAAGGGGCGGATGCGGACGATGGCCTGCAATTGGTAACCGAGAAACCTGGGATCGATCTCCAGGGTATAGGCGCTGATCACGCCGCGTTCTTCCAGCCGGCGCAAGCGTTCCGAGACGCTGGGGGCGGACAGCCCGCTGATCTGCGCCAGAGCTTTGAGGGAGCGTCGCGAGTCTTGCATCAGGGCGCTGATCAGGGTTTGGTCGATGGCATCCAGCATGGCGATCTCGTTAGGTGAATGGGCTCTTTGGCCTTGATAAAAAAGGTCTGAATCGATTCTAGCCCAGGTTTTGATCTGGCGATGGGCTCTGCTGGCTGGGCATAATTTGCCCACTTGCAAAGGAGCCTGATGATGGATGCACAAACCCGACGCGGATCATTGGAAATGACCGCTGCCATGCTGATTTCCGGAACCATTGGCTGGTTCGTCCTGGTGTCCGGGCAACCGGTGCTGGATGTGGTGTTCTGGCGGTGCCTGTTCGGCGCCGGGACCTTGCTGCTGATTTGTGGAGCTTTCGGCTTTTTGCGTAAGAATATTCTGAGCAAGCGCACCTTGATCCTCGCGGTGCTCAGTGGCGTGGCCATTGTCGGCAACTGGGTGCTGCTGTTCGGCTCCTACTCCCGGGCTTCGATCGCCATCGGCACCGCGGTGTACAACGTTCAGCCGTTCATCCTGGTGGCCCTCGGGGCGTTGTTCCTGGGAGAAAAGATCACCCCGCAGAAGCTGTTCTGGCTGGGCCTGTCGTTCGCCGGAATGCTGGCCATCGTCAGTGCCCACGGCAGCCAGGGCGAGGAGGGTGGCGACTACCTGTTGGGCATTGCCCTGGCCCTGGGCGCGGCGGCCCTGTACGCCTTTGCCGCGCTGCTGATCAAGCGCCTGAGCGGCACGCCGCCGCACTTGATCGCCCTGATCCAGGTCTGCACCGGGGTGCTGTTGCTGGCGCCCTGGGCCAACCTTGGCGCGCCACCCCAGCAGGCCAGCGCCTGGGCCAGCCTGCTGACCCTGGGCATTCTCCATACCGGGGTGATGTACGTGCTGCTGTACGGGGCGATCCAGAAACTGCCGACGGCCCTGACCGGCGCCTTGTCGTTCATCTACCCGATTGCGGCGATCCTGGTCGACTGGGTGGCCTTCGGGCACCGCCTGGGGCTGCTGCAATGGGTGGGCGTGGGGGCGATCCTGCTGGCCGCGGCCGGCATGCAGCAGGGCTGGACCCTCAAGCGCCGGCGCAGCGTTTTGCAGTAGGCGCTACAGGTTCTGGCGGGGGCCTGCAATAGGCTCCCCCGGGCCTGACCGGGGCCCTGGCATGGGCCCTGTACCGGTCGGCGCCTGGCCTTGACAGGCCAACCCGCAGGGCTAGATTTTACCCTGCGCTGAGGCTTTTCCAGCGCGCTTGCCCCCCGATCCAGGCCCCTGGGCATCCTGCCCTGGCGCGCCTCGGTCACCCGCAACCACCGGTTCGCGTCGTGCAGCGCCGGGCCGGCCCTGGAGCGCTCATGAGTACTCGACGCAAGGTTCCCGGAATCCGCAACTACGATGGTCCCGCCGGTGGTTGGGGCGCGCTCAAGGCCACTGCGACCGCGGTGCGCGAGCAGATGGACACCCTCAAGGCGCCGCTGACCCTGATGCGCACCAACCAGCCCGACGGCTTCGACTGCCCGGGCTGCGCCTGGCCGGACAAGGAGCACAAGTCGACCTTCCAGTTCTGTGAAAACGGCGCCAAGGCGGTGACCTGGGAGGCCACCAACAAGCGGGTAACCCCGGCGTTCTTCGCCCAGCATCCGGTGACCTCATTGCTGCAGCGTTCGGACTACGAACTCGAAGACCTCGGGCGCCTGACCGAGCCCCTGGTCTACGACCGCGCCAGTGACACCTTCAAGCCTGTGGCATGGCAGGACGCCTTTGCCCGCATCGGCGAGATCCTGCGCAGCCTGCAACCCGAGCAGGTGGAGTTCTACACCTCCGGCCGCGCGTCCAACGAAGCGGCCTACCTGTACCAGCTGTTCGCCCGGGAATACGGCTGCAACAACTTTCCCGACTGCTCGAACATGTGCCACGAGCCCACCAGCGTCGGCCTGCCGCGGTCCATTGGCATCGGCAAGGGCACGGTGTCGCTGGAGGACTTCGACCTCTGCGAGCTGATCATCTCCATTGGCCACAACCCCGGCACCAACCACCCGCGGATGATGGGCACCCTGCATGAAGCTTCGCGGCGCAAGGTGCCGATCATGGTCTTCAACCCTTTGCGCGAGCGCGCCCTGGAGCGTTTCGCCGACCCGCAGAACATGGTGGAGATGGCCACCTACGGCTCCACCCGCATCGCCTCGTCGTACTTCCAGGTCAAGGCCGGCGGCGACGCGGCGGCGATCAAGGGCATCATGAAGGCGCTGCTGGCCCTGGAGGACAGTCTGGGGCAAGTCCTGGACCAGGCATTCATCGCCGAGCACACCCAGGGCTTCGAGGCCCTGGCGGCGGACCTGCGTGCCACCGCCTGGGCAGACATCGAGCAGGCCAGCGGCCTGCACCAGGCGGACCTGGAAATGGTCGCCGCGGCCTATGCCAAGTCCAACGCCACCATCGTCACCTACGGCATGGGCATCACCCAGCACAACGAAGGCACGGCCAATGTCCGGCTGATCTGCGACCTGCTGATGCTGCGGGGCAACCTGGGCAAGCCGGGGGCGGGGATTTGCCCGTTGCGCGGCCACTCCAACGTGCAGGGCAATCGCACCGTGGGCATTACCGAGAAGCCTTCCCCGGCCTTTCTCGACAAGCTGCAGCAGACCTTCGGCTTCACCCCGCCGGCGCATCACGGCCACGATGCGGTGCAAGCCATGCAGGCGATGATCGCCGGCAGCGCCAAGGCCCTGCTGTGCCTGGGGGGCAACTTTGCCGTGGCCCTGCCGGACCCGGGCCAGTGCTTCCCGGCCATGGGCAAGCTGGACCTGAGCGTGCACATCGCCACCAAGCTCAACCGCAGCCACCTGCTGGTGGCCCGGGAAACCTTCCTCTTTCCCTGCCTGGGCCGTACCGAGCTGGATATGCAGGACGGCCTGCGTCAGGCGATCACCGTCGAAGACTCGATGTCCATGGTGCACGCCTCGGCCGGCAAGCTGGCGCCGGCCTCCGAGTTTTTGCTGTCGGAACCGGCGATCGTCGCCGGCATGGCCCGGGCCACCCTGCCGGGCAGCCGCGTGCCCTGGCTGGAGCTGGTGGCCGACTACGACAAGATCCGCGACCTGATCGAACAGACCGTGCCCGGCTTTGACGACTACAACGCCCGCATTCGCGTACCGGGTGGTTTCCGCATGCCCCTGGCGGCAGCCGAGCGGCAGTGGCTGACGCCCTCGGGCAAGGCCGAATTCTTCGTCTTTCCCGGGCTGCATGAGGACAAGGAAGTGGACGGCGCCGATGTGCTGCGGCTGATCACCCTGCGCAGCCACGACCAGTACAACACCACCATCTACGCCCTGGACGACCGCTATCGCGGGGTGTTCGGCCGCCGCGACGTACTGTTCATCAGCCCGGCGGACCTGGCCGCCCGGGGCCTGGCCCATGGCGACCTGGTGGACATCGAAACGGTGATCGGCGGGCGCCGGCTGCGCTACGAGAAGATCACCGCCATCGAATACAAGATCGCCAATGGCACGGTGGGCGCCTACTACCCCGAAGCCAACCGCCTGGTGCCCCTGGACTACCTGGACGTGGACAGCGGCACACCGTCCTACAAATCGGTGCCGGTGCGAGTATTGCGCTCAAGCCCCGCTTGAACGGAGCCACAGCGCCTCGCGACTCGTGCAGCCGCTGCCGCAGGCTGCGCACGGTCGCGCAGCGGCCGCGGCGATCCGGAAAACGCTGATGCCCGGCGGTAGATCGCCAAGCAAGGCCCTGCGGTCCTTTGCGCAGCCTCGCAGGCTCGGCAGCGGCTACAGGGTCGTGCGCTGTGCGAGGCCAGAGATGCTTGATGGCCCGGGGATTTGGTGAATGGGAAGGCGGCGCCTTCCAGGGGGAGCAATCTCCCTTGCCACGGTCACAATCTGCTATTTTCCTGTCGGTGATTTTTCCGACCGCAGCCTGTGGAACCCATAATGACCCAGCCGTCCTCCCTGGCCGAGCGCAAGCCCGAGCCCCAAGCCATCTGCAATCCCATCACCCGTAGCGCGATCTTCATCGTCGCCACCCTGGCGCCCGGCGCCGCTGCCGCGCAAACCGTGCGCGACTGGTGCGCCGATATCGCCGCCTTGACCCGTTCGGTGGGCAAGCGCGTCCCGGGGGGCAATCTGTCCTGTGTCTGCGGTTTTGGCTCCAGCGCCTGGGACCGCCTGTTCGGCGGCCCGCGCCCGGCGTCGCTGCACCCGTTCATCGAGGTGGGCGTGGAGGGGCGCCGCGCGCCATCGACTCCCGGCGACCTGCTGCTGCACATCCGTGCCGAACAGATGGACCTGTGCTTCGAGTTGGCCACGCAGTTGCTCAAGCCTTTGGGGGATTCGATCAAGGTGGTGGACGAGGTCCAGGGCTTCCGCTATTTCGACATGCGCAGCATGGTCGGCTTCGTCGACGGCACCGAGAACCCGGAAGGCCGCGAGGCGGTGGATTTCACCCTGGTGGGGGACGAGGACCCGCAGTTCTGCAATGGCAGCTACGTGCTGGTGCAGAAGTACCTGCACAACATGACCGCCTGGAACGAACTGACGGTGGAGGCCCAGGAACGCATCATCGGCCGCACCAAACTGTCGGATATCGAACTCGACGATGCAGTGAAGCCCAGCTGCTCACACAGCTCCCTGACCACCCTGGAAGAGAACGGCGAGGAGGTGAAGATCCTGCGCGACAACATGCCGTTCGGCCGCCCGGGCGCCGGGGAATTCGGCACCTATTTCATCGGCTACGCCCGCTCGCCACGGCCGGTGGAGCAGATGCTGGAGAACATGTTCGTCGGCCGCCCTGCAGGCAACTACGATCGCCTGCTGGACTTCAGCACCGCGGTCACCGGCGGGCTGTTCTTCGTGCCCTCCGCCGACCTGCTGGAAGACCTGGCCGAGCGCGCGCCCACCGGCCTGTAGGCGCAAAAAAAACCGGCCCGCTATTGCGGGCCGGGGTTGCAGGCGTTATCGCCCCTGCTCAGTGGCTGTGCATGCCGGCGGCTTGCATCAGCAGCCGCAACACGCCGGCCACCAGCCCCAGGCCCACCACACTGGCCAGCCAGATACCCCCCATCCACAGCAACCGCTGCCAGGTGGGTGCCGGCCGTGGCGGCCGCGTCGATAGCCTATCCATGCGCCAGCTCCAGCATCAGTGCGCCGCTGCAGGCGAGCATCAGCAGTGCGCCGATGAACAACAGGCTCAGTTGCGCCACAGCCTTGTGCCAGGGCAGGGGTGTTGCTCGATCAATGGTAGCCATCGCCAATCCTCACTTTGCCGCGGAACACGTAGTAGCTCCAGCAGGTGTACATCAGGATGACCGGCAGGATGAACAGGGTGCCGATCAGGATGAACAGCTGGCTGGACAGCGGTGAAGCCGCCTCCCACAGGCTGATGGACGGCGGCACTATGTTCGGCCAGATGCTGAATGCCAGGCCGATGTAGCCGAGGAACACCAGCACCAGGGTGAACACGAACGGCCAGTGGGAATGGTGCTGGCGCAAAGTGCCCAGGAGCCCGAACAGTGCCGCCAGCCCCAGCACCAGCAGCGCACCGAAGATCACGATATGGGCATGGCTGAACCAGCGGTTGGCGATCTCCGGGTGCAGCAGCGCGGTCCACACGCAGAGCACCGCCACCACCGCGGTCAGCGCGAACGCCAGGGGCCGGGTGTAGTGGCGCATGCGCGCTTCCAGCATGCCTTCGGTCTTGACCAGCAGCCAGGTGCTGCCCAGCAGCGCATAGGCCACGATCAGCCCCAGGCCGCAGAACAGCGGGAAGGGCGCCAGCCAGTCCAGGGTGCCGCCGGCGAACTGCCGATCGACCACCGGGATGCCGCTGATATAGGTGCCGATCACGATGCCCTGGCACAGGGTCGCCAGCAGTGAGCCGCCGATGAACGCCCAATCCCAGATGTGCCGTTTCTCGGGGCTGGCCTTGAAGCGGAACTCGAAGGCCACGCCGCGGAAGATCAGCCCTGCGAGCATGAAGATCAGCGGCAGGTACAGGGCCTCCAGGATCACCGAATAGGCCAGGGGAAAGGCGCCGTACAGCGCCGCGCCACCGAGGATCAGCCAGGTCTCGTTACCGTCCCACACCGGGGCCACGGTGTTCATCATCACGTCCCGCTCCCGGGCATCGGGGATCAGCGGAAAGAGGATCCCCAGCCCCAGGTCGAAGCCGTCCATGATCACGTACATCATCACCCCGAAGGCGATGATCACGCCCCAGATCAATGACAGGTCTATGCCTTGAATCGTCATGTTGGTTGCCCTTGTTTCAGAGGTGGTGGTCGCCGGTGGCGAAGGTCTCGGGGATGGCCGACAGCGGCCGGCGCGGAGTCGGCTCCTGGCCGGGCGCAGTGCTGGGCGGATGCTCGTGGTGGGGCTGCGGGCCCTTGCGCACCAGCTTCATCATGTAGCCGATGCCCACGGCGAACACCGAGAAGTAGATCACCACGAACAGCGCCAGGGAGATGCTCAGTTGCGCCACGCTGTGGTTGGAGGCGGCGTCGCTGGTGCGCAGCAGGCCGTACACCACCCAGGGCTGGCGCCCGACTTCGGTGGTGATCCAGCCCGCCAGCAGGGCGATCAGGCCGCTGGGGCCCATCCACAGCACCAGGCGCAGGAACAGGCGGTTGCGGTACAGCGCGCCGTTGCGTCGCAGCAGCAGGCCCAGCAACCCGGTGAGGATCATCAACATGCCCAGGCCGGCCATGATGCGGAAGCTGAAGAACACAATGGCCGAGTTGGGCCGGTCTTCCTTGGGGAAGCTCTTGAGCGCCGGGATCTGCTTATCCAGGCTGTGGGTCAGGATCAGGCTGCCCAGGTAGGGCACTTCCACGGCGTAGTCGGTTTTCTCGCCGTCCATGTTGGGAATGCCGAACAGCACCAGGGGCGAGGGTTCGCTGCCGTGGTTTTCCCAGTGGCCTTCGATGGCGGCGATCTTCGCCGGCTGGTGCTCCAGGGTGTTCAGGCCATGGGCGTCACCGACCACCGCCTGGATCGGTGCCACGATCAGCGCCATCCACAGCGCCATCGACAGCATCTTGCGCACCGGCGGCGTGTCGTTGCCCCGCAGCAGGTGCCAGGCGGCGCTCGATCCGACGAAGAACGCCGTGGCGACGAATGCGGCAATCGCCATGTGCATCAGGCGCCAGGGGAAGGACGGGTTGAAGACGATCGCCAGCCAGTCCATGGGCATGATCCGCCCATCGACGATGGAGAAGCCCTGGGGCGTCTGCATCCAGCTGTTGGAGGCGAGGATCCAGAAGGTCGAGATCAGGGTGCCGATGGCCACCATCACCGTGGCGAAAAAGTGCAGCCCGCGACCCACCCGGTTCCAGCCGAACAGCATGACCCCGAGAAAGCCCGCTTCGAGGAAGAACGCGGTCAGCACTTCATAGGTCAGCAGAGGGCCGGTGATACTCCCGGCGAAGTCCGAGAAGCGGCTCCAGTTGGTGCCGAACTCGTAGGCCATGACCAGCCCGGAAACCACACCCATGCCGAAGTTGACGGCGAAAATCTTCGACCAGAAGTGGTACAGGTCCTTGTAGGTGCTGTTGTGGGTCTTGAGCCACAAGCCTTCGAGTACCGCCAGGAAACTGGCCAGGCCGATGGTGATGGCGGGAAAGATGATGTGGAACGAGACCGTGAACGCGAACTGGATGCGCGCCAGGTCGAGTGCCTGTAGATGAAACATGACGAAACCCTCGTAATGGCTGGGGGCCCGCGCAGGCGCCTTCCGGCCGCCGTGAACCCGGGTTCGCGGCGTACGGCAAAAGGCTGCGCGGGGCAGGCTGGAGCGGCGCCTTGGCCGCTCCGGCCGGGTCAAACGCCGACGGACTGGATCAGGTTGCTGGCCGCCGCCGGCTCCAGGCGGATGGCGATGAACTTGGAGGTCGGTGTGTAGGTGCGGTCGCCGTAGCTTTCCAGGGGCACCAGGGGGTTGGTCTCCGGGTAGTAGGCGGCCGACTGGCCGGCGGGAATGTCGTAGGCGATCAGGGTGAAACCGCTGACCCGGCGTTCCCGGCCGTCATCCCACAGCGACACGATGTCGACCTTCTGCCCCGGCTCGTAGCCCAGCCGGCGGATGTCGTCCTCGTTGGCGAACAGCACCTCGCGCATGCCGTAGACCCCGCGATAGCGGTCGTCCAGGCCATACAGGGTGGTGTTGTACTGGTCGTGGGAGCGCATGGTCTGCAGGATCAGGTCGGGCTTGACCTTGAGCTTGCGCACCCCGGCGCTGACCAGGTGTTCCGGCAGTTCGCTGGGGATGAACCGCGCCTTGCCGGTGGCGGTGTTCCAGCGCCGTTGGCTGGCGTCGTTGCCCAGGTGGAAGCCGCCGGGGTTGAGCAGCTTGAGGTTGAAGTCGGAAAAACCGGGGATGGTGTCGGCGATCAGGTCGCGGATGCGCCCGTAGTCTTCGATCGCCCACAGCCAGTCGATGGGGTGCTGGCCCAGGGTGGCGTTGGCGATGCCGGCGATGATCGCCGGTTCCGAACGCAGGTGCGGCGACTTGGGTTTGAGCTGGCCGTGGGAGATATGCACCATGCTGAAGGTGTCTTCCACGGTGATGCCTTGCGGGCCGTTGGCCTGGATGTCGATATCGGTGCGGCCCAGGCACGGCAGGATCAGCGCCTCGCGCCCGGTCACCAGGTGGCTGCGGTTGAGCTTGGTGGCGATGTGCACGGTTAGCTCGCAGTTGCGCAGGGCCGCGTGGGTGCGCGGGGTGTCCGGGGTGGCCTGGGCAAAGTTGCCCCCCAGGCCGATGAACACCTTGGCCTGGCCCTGTTCCATGGCCGAGATCGCCATCACCGTGTTGTGCCCGTGCTCCCGGGGCGGCTTGAAGCCGAAGCGCGCCTCAAGGGCATCCAGCAGCTCGGTGGGCGCCAGTTCGTTGATGCCCATGGTGCGATCGCCCTGCACGTTGCTATGGCCGCGCACCGGCGACAGGCCGGCGCCGGGACGGCCGATATTGCCCCGCAGCAACAGCACGTTGATCACTTCTTGGATGGTCGGCACCGAGTGGGTGTGCTGGGTCAGGCCCATGGCCCAGCACATGATCGCGCGCTTGGCCTTGCGGTACATGCGCGCGGCCAGCTCGATGTCGGCCAGGCTCAGGCCGGACTGCTCGACGATGTGGTTCCAGGACGTGGCATCGACCTCGGCCAGGTAGCTGTCCAGGCCCGAGGTGTGTTCGGCGATGAAGGCACGGTCGAACACCGCTTCGCCATTGTTGGCCAGGGCCTCGCGCTCCCAGCGCAGGAGGAACTTGGCGATGCCGCGAAAGGCCGCCATGTCGCCGCCCAGGGCCGGGCGGAAGTAGGCCGAGGAGGTGGGCTCGGAGCCGTTGGTGAGCATCTCCAGCGGGTGCTGGGGGTGCTGGAAGCGTTCCAGGCCACGTTCCTTGAGCGGGTTGAAGCAGATCACCTGGGCACCGCGTTTCACCGCCTCGCGCAGTGGCTCGAGCATCCGCGGGTGGTTGGTGCCGGGGTTCTGGCCGATGACGAAGATCGCGTCGGCCTGTTCCAGGTCATGGAACACCACCGTGCCCTTGCCCACGCCGACGCTTTCGAACATACCCACGGCACTGGCCTCGTGGCACATGTTGGAGCAGTCGGGGAAGTTGTTGGTGCCATAGGCGCGCACGAACAGTTGGTACAGGTAGGCCGCCTCGTTGCTGGCCCGGCCGGAGGTGTAGAACTCCGCCTGGTTCGGCGAGTCCAGGCCCTTGAGGTGGCTGGCAATCAGCTCGAAGGCTTCGTCCCAGGTGGTTTCCACATAGCGGTCCTGGGTGGCGTCATAGCGCATGGGGTGGGTCAGGCGGCCCTGGTACTCGAGCCAGTAGTCGCTCTGCGCGGCCAGGGCCGAGACCGTGTATTTGTTGAAGAAGGCCGGGTTCACCAGGCGCCCGGTGGCTTCCCAGTTGACCGCCTTGGCGCCGTTCTCGCAGAACTTGACCATGCCGTTTTCCGGTGACTCGCCCCAGGCGCAGCCGGGGCAGTCGAAGCCGCCGTTCTGGTTGGTCTTGAGCATGGCGCGGATGTTCTTGAAGGCGTTCTCGCTGCCCAGCCAGTTCTTGGTCACTGCGATCAGCGCCCCCCAACCGGCAGCGGCGCCCTTGTAGGGTTTGTATCGATCAACTTCGCTCATGATATTTCTCCAATACAGCGCACGCAGGCAACCGGCCGACATTGAATCGATGTCAGTGATTGTTTGACTGCACAGGCTAAATGCGGTTGTTGTGAACTTGTTTGAGTTCGGTATTGCTTATTGGCGTGGAGTAACTTTCAGGGCTCGTTATATGGGCCACGAATAAAGCCTATTCGTCACCCGTGGCCGCTGTCTAATCGCAATTAATGACCGGCTGATCGAAAGCCTCTATCAACGTTAAAAATCTATATATATCAAATAGATGGTTGTTTGTTTCGGTCTTTGTTGGAAGCGATTTGAGGAGCGATAGATTGTATTGATCAGCCAGTTGTTAATAGCGATTGGACGGGGCTTTTAATGGCTTTTAATCTTGCCGCCAATAACACCTTCTGCATGTGCTTGTGTGGAAGAACTTCAACTAATCGCGATGGATTCCCACCGTCGAAAGAGGCTCGGATGTCAGATCAGGTATTGCTCGATGGCTTCGCTCGGCGGGTCGACTATCTGCGCATGTCGGTGACCGACCGCTGCGATTTCCGCTGTGTGTATTGCATGGCCGAGGACATGCAGTTCCTGCCGCGCCAACGCATTCTTACCCTGGAGGAGCTGTACCAGCTGGCCGAACGTTTCGTGGCCCTGGGCACCCGCAAGATCCGCCTCACTGGCGGCGAGCCGCTGATCCGCCCCGGGGTGGTCCAGCTGTGCCGGGACATTGCCCGGCTGCCCGGGCTGCGGGAGCTGTGCATGACCACTAACGGCTCGCAACTGGGCAAGCTGGCCGCGCCGCTGTTCGACGCCGGGGTCAAGCGCCTGAACATCAGCCTCGACAGCCTGGACCCGACCCTGTTTCGCCAGCTGACCCGCACCGGCGAGCTGGGCCAGGTGGTTGCCGGCATCGACGCGGCGATTGCCGCCGGCTTTGAGCGCACCAAGCTCAACTGCGTGGTGATGAAGGGGCGCAACGACCGGCAGATCAACGAACTGGTGGCCTTTGCCATCGACCGCGGCCTGGACATCTCCTTTATCGAGGAAATGCCCCTGGGCACCATAAGCGAACACAGCCGCAGCGATGCGTTCTTTTCCAGTGCCCGGGTTCGCGAGCGGATCGCCGAGCGCTACACCCTGATCGAGTCCGCCGAGTCGACCCAGGGCCCGTCGCGCTACTGGCGCCTGGCCGAGGCGCCGCACATCCGCCTGGGGTTCATCTCGCCCCACAGCCACAACTTCTGCGGCACCTGCAACCGCGTGCGCCTGACCGTCGAAGGCCGCTTGCTGCTGTGCCTGGGCAACGAGCACTCGGTGGACCTCAAGGCCGTGCTGCGCGCTCACCCCGGCGATACCGGGCGCCTGCAGCGGGCCATAGTCGAGGCGATGAAACTCAAGCCCTACAGCCATCACTTCGAACTCAACGACGAGGTGCAGGTGGTGCGCTTCATGAACATGACCGGCGGCTGAACCGCTGCTCATCACGGCTTTTCATTGTGCAAAGGTTCTACCCCGATGATCGTCAGATCCAAACCCAACCTGATCAGCGTGCTGATTTCCCTCAAAGGGTCGATTGCCAAGCGCATCGCCCTGCGCAGCCTGCTGGTGACCCTGCTGGCCTCGGCCATCGTGCTGATCGAGACCTTGCACCCGGCGTATTTCTCCAAGGTCAATGCCACCCCGTTCACCTTGCTCGGCCTGTCGCTGTCGATCTTCATGAGCTTTCGCAACAACGCCTGCTACGACCGCTGGTACGAAGCGCGCAAGTCCCTGGGCACGGTGGTGACCGAGGTGCGCTCGATGATCCGCGAAACCCAGGTGCTTGAAGACACCCGGGCGCGCAGCGCGATCCTGCGCGACCTGTGCGGTTTCGCCCATGCCCTCAAGGCCCGGCTGCGCCGCGAAGATGAACTGAGCGCTGCCGAAACCTGGCTCAGCCAGTTGCCGCCGGCAAGCACCAGCAACCTGCCGGACAGCCTGCTGCGCCAGATCGCGCGCCAGTGTTCGGACCAGGCCCAGGCGGGGCGGCTCAGCGAATGGCGCTACCTGCTGCTGGCCAATCAACTGGCGGCCATCACCGGCGCGCAATCCACCTGCGAGCGGATCAAGGCCACGCCGCTGCCGTTTCCCTACACGTTGCTGCTGCACCGCACCAGCTACATGTTCTGCATCCTCCTGCCCTTTGCCATGGCCGAGCCCCTGGGCTGGCTGACGCCGATCTTCACCGCCATCGTCAGCTACACCTTCTTCGGCCTGGACGCCATAGGCGACGAGCTGGAAGACCCCTTCGGCCACGACGAGAACGACCTGCCGCTGAGCGCCATCGTGCGCAACATCGAGCGCGAGATTCTCGAGGCCCTGGGGGCCACCGAACTGCCGCCGGCGCTGGAGCCGGTGGACTATGTCCTGAGCTGATCCACTGTTGTTATCCGAGGTTGCACATGAATGAACTCACTCACCTGGACGACCAGGGCCGGGCCAGCATGGTGGATGTCACCTGCAAGGCCGCTACCGAGCGCGAGGCCCAGGCTCGGGCCTGGGTGCGCATGCTCCCGGCCACCCTGCAACTGATCCAGGACCAGGGCCATCCCAAGGGCGATGTGTTCGCCGTGGCGCGCATCGCCGGGATCATGGCGGCAAAGAAGACCCACGAACTGATCCCCCTGTGCCACCCGTTGCTGCTCACCGGGATCCACATCGAACTGCAGGCACTGCCGCCGGACCGGGTGCAGATCACCAGTTGCTGCCGGCTCAACGGCGCCACCGGGGTCGAGCTGGAAGCCATGACCGCCGCCAGCGTGGCGGCGCTGACGATCTATGACATGTGCAAGGCGGTGGACCGCGCCATGGTCATCGAAGGGCTGCACCTGCTGAAGAAGCAGGGCGGCAAGTCCGGCACCTTTATCGCAGGAGAGGCCCGATGATTCTGGTCAACTACTTTGCCCGCTACCGTGAGCAACTGGGCTGCGGTGGCGAGAAACTGCCCCTGGATGCCAGCCTGCGCACCGTCGAGGACCTGCGCCAGCGGCTGATGGCCCGGGGTGAAACCTGGGCGCAGGTGCTGGGGGAGAACAGCCTGATGTGCGCGCTGAACCAGGAACTGTGCAAGCTCGATGCGGCCATCGAGGACTTCGATGAAATCGCCTTCTTTCCGCAAGTGACCGGAGGCTGAGCATGAGCATCCAGGTGCAGACCCAGGCGTTGAGCCTCGACCAGTTGAATGCCGGCTTGCAGGCCGGCGACGCCAGCGTCGGCGGCGTGGTGACCTTTATCGGTTATGTGCGCGATCTCAACTTGGGGGAGGCGGTGCACAGTCTGTTTCTTGAACACTATCCGGGCATGACCGAGCGCTCGCTGCAGCGCATCGTGGAGCAGGCCCAGGCGCGCTGGCCGCTGAACCGGGTGAGCCTGGTGCACCGGGTGGGGTTGCTGCAGGTGGGTGAGCCCATCGTCTTTGTCGGGGTGGCCAGCGCCCATCGCCAAGCGGCCTTCGAGGCTTGCGCCTTCATCATGGATTACCTCAAGACCCGCGCCCCGTTCTGGAAACGCGAAGTCACCCCGGCCGGCGAACGCTGGATCGACGGCCGCGAGAGCGACCGGCAGGCGGCCGAACGTTGGGGTGCAGAACGTTGAGCTTATGCCGCTGACAGAGGCTTGAGGGAAGGGGCTAACCACGCCGGATGCATGTCATCCGGCGTGGTGCATTTACACCGGGCTGTAGATCCGTGGGGCGTTGCGGTGGGGGACGTGGATCAGGTTCAGGCGATGCTTGTTGGCCCATTGCACGGTGAGTGCAGTCGGCGCCGAGAGGCTGACCAGGGTGCCGAGGCGGGCGCGCACGGCCTTGTGGATCAGTTCCAGGCTGCAACGGCTGGTGACCACGGTGAAGCCCTGGCTGCCATCGATCCCGGCCTGCAGCAGCGCGCCAATCAGCTTGTCCAGGGCGTTGTGGCGGCCGATGTCTTCCTGGCACAGGCGCACCTCGCCCCGTTCGTCGAAGTACAGCGCCGCGTGCAGGGCACCGCTGCTGCGGGCCATGTGCTGGGCCTGTTCGATGCGCTCGCGCAGGCCCTGCAGGTGTTCGGCAGGTGGCAGGGCCGCGGGTTCGAGGATCTGCAGTTGCGGCAGCGCCTGTTCCAGGGCCTCCACTCCGCACAGGCCGCAGCCGCTGGTGCCGGCCATTTGCCGGCGATGGTCCTTGAGGGCCCAGAACGCCCGGCTGGAAATTTCCACGTCGGCCTGGCAGGCCTGGGGGAAGTGGCTGAGGCGGATGTCGTAGATTTCGCCGAGGTCATTGACGATGTCGTTGGTGATGCTGAAGCCGCGAATGAAGTCTTCCAGGTTGCCCGGAGACACCATCATCACCGCCTGGCTCAGGCCGTTGTAGGTGATCGCCAGGGCGATCTCGGCGGCCAGCGGCGCCTCGGCCATGGGGCCGTCGGCGCTGTACTCGCGATAGGCCACCCGCTGCGGCGCCGGCGCCGGCGCATTGGCCTCGGGTTGTTGCTCCGTTTGTTCGATCCGGCAAACCATGACCACACCTCGTTGCATTCGATTTGCCCAGGGCCATGGGCGGCCCTGGGGCATTGATTCACTCTTTGATCGCAAACAGCTTCTTGGCTTCGGCGAAGCACTTTTCGGCAATCGCCGAGCGCGGCTCGGTCTTGCGCATCACCAGCCCCAGTGGCGCCAGCACGCTGGCATCCGGCAGTTGGATAAAGGCCAGGTTCTCGATGGGCGAATCCAGGCCGCTGTCCAGGGGCATGATCGAGCAGCAGAAGCCTTCGTGGATCGCCTGGAACAGCTGGTAGGTGGAGTCACTTTCCAGGATCGGCTGCGGGTTCAGGCCGCGGCTGCGAAAGCTCAAGTCGATGGACTTGCGATAGTGCATGCCGGTGCTGAGCATGCCCAGCGGCAGTTCGGCGGCGTCCTCCCAGCTCATCTCGGTGCCTTCGAAATGAAAGTGCCGGGTGTCGTAGAGCAGGCCGACCCGGGTCTCGCCGATTTCGAAGAAGTCCAGGTAGTTGGGGTTGACGTGGTCCAGGTAGCAGACCCCCAGGTCCAGCTGGTTGTTGCCGATGTCCTCGATGATCCGGTCGGAGCTCATGGACGACAGGCTGAACTGCAGTTCCGGGAAGCTCGACGATAGCTGTTGCACGTAGCTGATGGGGTTGAAGCCGCTCAGCGGTACCAGCCCCAGGCGCAGCTTGCCCACCAGTTGCCCGCGGCAGGCAGCGGCTTCGGCGAACAGCCCGTCATGGGCTGCCAGCAGGGTCTTGGCCCAGGCCAGCACCCGCTCGCCGGCTTCGGTGAAGCCTTCGAAGCGCTGGCCACGGGTGACCAGGATCAGGTCCAGTTCATCCTCAAGATTGCGCAGGCGCATGGACAGGGTCGGCTGGGTGATATGGCAGCGCGCGGCGGCCTGGCCAAAGTGCCGGGTCTGCTCCAGGGCGATCAGAAACTTGAGTTGCTTGATGTCCACGGTGGCACCTGTTGTGGGAAAAGTCGGGTTCAGTAATAACGCAGGTGTTGCGCCCATGAAAAGGCCTGGGGCCTTGCCCGGTCGCGCCCTTGGGCACCTCCGGCGGTGTTCAGGCCAGGGGCTTGGGGCCTGCTTCAGACAGTAGTTCAGGGGTATTGAAGTTGCTCAGCCGCGGATCGTCCGCGGCGCAGGGCAGGGGCCTCAGCCCATGGGCGGCCAGGGCCCGCAGCAGGCTGCGCTCGCCGTTGTCCCAGGCCTGGCGCAGGTCGCCCAGCAGCGCCGTGGGGATCAGGCTGAACATGGGTTGCCATTGCCCGGCCTGCTGCACCATCACCGGCCTGGCGTCGTTGCCGCGGGCATCCAGCAGGGCCTGGATCAGCGCCGCGTCGATCTGCGGCGCATCGCAGGCCAGCACCAGCAGCCAGGGGTGGCGGGCCGTCGCGAGGCCGGCCAGGACTCCGGCCAGGGGCCCGGGGAAATCCTTCTGCCCATCCTCCACCAAGCGGTCGGCATAGGCCCGGTAGCGCTCGGCGTTGCGGTTGCAGGAAATGATCAGGTCATCGCTCAAGGGCCGCACCACCGCCTGCACATGGGCAATCAGCGGCTGGCCGCGCCAGGCCACCAGGCCCTTGTCCTGGCCGCCCATGCGCGAGCCGCGGCCACCGGCCAGCAGCAGGATCGAGCAGGGCAGGGAACAGGCGGGGGCGGGCTGGGTCGGGGTCATGGCAGGACGCATATCAAGTAGGTGGCGCAAACGATGGCATTGTCCTTCGGGTACGTCCAATCGGAAGTGTTGAATGGCCGATTGACGGGCTTTATCGGCCCCTGGCAGGGCCCGGCAGGATGATAGAGCGCATCGATAATCCGGTCAGCCAGAACGATTAGACAGCCGCGTCGGGGGGCCTTTAGCCTGGGTTCATGATTTTTAGCCTGCCGGTCGGAGAATGACATGAGCGTGAAGTCGGATGCGTTGTTTGTACCCTTGAACATTGCCGTGCTGACGGTCAGCGATACCCGGGAATATGCCACTGACACCTCCGGGCAACTGCTGGTCAGCCGCCTGCTGGAGGCCGGCCACAGCCTGGCCGAGCGCCACCTGCTCAAGGATGACCTGTACAAGATCCGCGCCCAGGTGGCGGCCTGGATCGCCGACGAGCGCATCCAGGTGGTGCTGATCACCGGTGGCACCGGCTTTACCGGCCGCGACAGCACCCCGGAAGCCGTGGGCTGCCTGCTGGACAAGCACATCGACGGTTTCGGCGAGCTGTTTCGCGCCATCTCGATTCTCGATATCGGCACCTCCACGGTGCAGAGCCGGGCCCTGGCCGGGCTGGCCAATGGCACCCTGGTGTGCTGCCTGCCGGGCTCCACCGGGGCCTGCCGCACCGCCTGGGAAGGCATCCTCGCCGAGCAGCTGGATGCCCGCCACCGGCCATGCAACTTCGTGCCGCACCTCAAGCCGGTGCAGGCCTGCGAGAGCCGGGGATGAGCCAGAACCCACTGATGCCGGTGGAAGAGGCACTGGCCAGCCTGCTGGCCATGGCCGACGCCCAGCGCCTGCCGGAGAGCGAAACCCTGGCCGTGGATCAGGCCCGGCAACGGGTGCTGGCCACCGACCTGGTGGCGACCCTGGACCTGCCGCCCTGGCCCAACAGTGCCATGGACGGCTACGCCCTGAACCTGCAGCACTGGGACGGTGCACCGTTGCCGGTAGCGCAGACCGTGTTCGCCGGGCAGCCCGGTGCGCCCCTGCAACCGGGCAGCTGTGCGCGGATCTTCACCGGCGCCCCGGTGCCCGAAGGCGCCGACTGCGTCGAGATGCAAGAGAACGTCGAGCTGCTGGAAGACGGCCGGGTGCGTTTTACCCAGGCCCTGAAAACGGGGCACAACATTCGCCCCCAGGGCCAGGAGAACCGAGCCGGCGAGGTGTTGCTGCAGGCCGGCAAGCGCCTCGGCCCCTTCGAACTGGCGGTGGCCGCCGCCCAGGGCTGCACCGAGTTGCAGGTGGTGCGCCGCCCGCGCGTGGCGCTGCTGTCCACCGGCGATGAATTGCTGGAGCCGGGCACGCCCATGCGCCCCGGCTGCATCTACAACAGCAACCGTACCCTGCTCAGGCACTGGCTGGACGCCCTGGGCTGCGAGGTGATCGACGCCGGGATCCTGCCCGACCGGCCGCAGCACACCCGCCTCAGGCTGGAGCAGTTGCAGCATGGCGCGGACCTGATCCTGACCACCGGCGGCGTTTCCGCCGGGGATGCCGACTGCCTCGGGCAGGTGCTCAGGGACAGTGGCCGGCCGCTGTTCTGGAAACTCGCCATCAAGCCCGGCAAGCCCCTGACCGTGGGTTACTTCGGCCAGGTGCCGGTGATCGGCCTGCCGGGCAACCCGGCCTCGGCACTGGTGACCTTCGGCCTGTTGGCCCGGGCCTACCTGCTGCGGCTGCAGGGGGTACAGGAGGTGGCGCCGCTGAGCGTCGAGGTGCCTGTGGCCTTCGCTTGGCCCAAGGCCGGCAAGCGCCGCGAGTACCTGCGAGCGCGCCTGGAGAACGGCCGCGCCGTGCTTTATCCGAACCAGAGTTCCGGGGTGTTGCTGGGGGCTTCCTGGGCCGATGGCCTGGTGGAAATCGTCGAGGGCCGGACCTTGCAGGCAGGGGATCGGGCGCCCTTCATTCCTTTCAGCGAGCTGTTCTAGATCTTCCAGTGCCGGGCGCTCTTGGCCAGGCGCTGGTGCATCTCGCCGAGGGTCGCGGCCAGTTGCCGGGTCAGCAGCCGGTAACCATCCAGGGCCGAATACACCGGGGCCTCCAGAGCGTTTTCGGGGTGGCCTTCCACGGATTTCTCCAGGCGCTGGGTGACCCCCGATTGCAGGGCCCGGGCCATGCCGATCAGTTGCACGCGGATCTGCCGGTGCTCGGCCTTGAGCGCCAGTTGCATCTGCGCCATGGCCTGCGGGTCGCTGGCATCGGGGCGGGTGTTGCCGAGGATCTCCAGGGTGCTGATGCACATGCGCAGGTTGCGCTGGATGGCGTCCAGCTCGGTCATGGAAATCCGTACTTCCTTGGACACCGAAGGCATCAGCGAACGCAGTTGCAGCATGGCGCTGTTGACCCGGCCCAGGAGCTTGAGGTGCTCGTCGTCGGTCACCGACTGGCCCTTGATGATCCGCCCGTACAACTGCGCGCAGTCGCGCAGGGCGCTGGCCAGGTTGTAGCGCCAGGAGTACACCGCATACAGCGGAATGGCGAAGGAAAACGCCAGGGCCAGGGCAATGCCGATGAGGATGTCCACCGCCCGCCACAGGCCGTCGCTGACCTGGTTGTCACCGTGGCCGGCGACGATGAACACGGTGATCGCCGCCAGCAGCGCGGTGTAGCCGCCCTTGCCGATGGCGTGATAGGAAAAGTAGCCGCACACCACCGACATGCCCAGGTAGGTCAGCCAGGGGTGGCCGAAGTAGGCCTGCTGCACCACCAGCACCAGCCCGACCCCGGCGCCCACCAGGGTGCCGATGGCCCGTTCCGCGGCCTTCTTGCCGATGTTGCCGTGATGCTGCAGGCCGCCGATCACCACCAGCATGGTCACCGAGGCCCATTCGCCGTGGGGCAGGTTGAGGCCGGTGGTCAGCACGATGGTGGCGATCAGGCCGAGGGCGACCCGCACCGCGTGGATCAGCCGGGCGTGACGGTAGCGCCGGTACGGGTCGAGCACGGGACGCAGCAGGCGGCGCAGCAAGGGGGGCAGGGTGATGCCCCGCAGGTGTTTGAACGGGCCCAGATCGGTTCCTCCGGTTGGCGGCAGGGGCCGGGCGTTCGCGCCAGGGCGAACGCTCGGGGGCTCCCTCAGAAAATGTAGTCGGTGGTCAGGAAACTCGACTCGCGATTACGGATGATGTCGCTGATCAGTTGCTTGTTGCGCTCCTGGAACTTGGTAGCCACCAGGGTGCGGATCGAGAAGGTGCGCAGTGCGTCATGTACCGACAGCGTGCCCTCGGCGGAGTTCTTGCGGCCGTTGAAGGGGAAGGTGTCCGGGCCGCGCTGGCACTGGGCGTTGATATTGATCCGCCCGACCTGGTTGGCGAAGGCGTCCACCAGCCGGCCGATCTCGGCCGGGTCGCTGCCGAACAGGCTCAGTTGCTGGCCGAAGTCCGATTCCAGGACATAGTCGATCACGGTGTCCAGGTCGCGGTAGGGCACGATGGGCACCACCGGGCCGAACTGCTCCTCGTGGTAGACGCGCATCTGCGGGGTCACCGGGTACAGCAGCGCCGGGTAGAAGAACGAAGCCCGGGCCTCGCCGCCGTGGGCGTTCACCACCTTGGCGCCGTGGCCCTGGGCGTCGGCCACCAGGGCGTGCAGGTAGTCGACCTTGGTGTTCTCCGGCAGCGGCGTCAGGGCCACCCCCGGTTCCCAGGGCATGCCCGGCTTGAGGCCTTGCAGCTTGGCGTTGAACTGCTCGATGAAGCGTTCCACCACGGCTTCGTGGACGAACAGGATCTTCAGCGCGGTGCAGCGCTGACCGTTGAACGACAGCGAGCCGGTGAGGGCTTCGCTGACCGCGTTGTCCAGGTCGGCATCGGGCAGCACGATCCCCGGGTTCTTCGCGTCCAGGCCCAGGGCCGCGCGCAGGCGGTGGGGCTTGGGGTGGAGTTTCTTCAGGTCGCTGGCGGCCTTGTTGGTGCCGATGAAGGCAAAGATGTCGATCTTGCCGCTGGCCATCAGCGCGCTGACGGTCTCGCGGCCGCTGCCGTAGATGACGTTGATCACCCCGGCCGGGAAGCTGTCGCGGAAGGCTTCGAGCAGCGGGCGGATCAGCAGCACGCCGAGCTTGGCCGGCTTGAACACCACGGTGTTGCCCATGATCAGCGCCGGGATCAGGGTGGTGAAGGTCTCGTTCAGCGGGTAGTTGTAGGGGCCCATGCACAGGGCCACGCCCAGGGGCACGCGGCGGATCTGGCCGAGGGTGTCCTGTTCCAGTTCGAAGCGGCTGGAGCGCCGGTCCAGTTCCTTCAGCGCGCCGATGGTGTCGACGATGTAGTCGCAGGTGCGGTCGAACTCTTTCTCCGAGTCCTTGAGGTTCTTGCCGATTTCCCACATCAGCAGCTTGACCACCGCCGTGCGCTGCTCGCGCATGCGCGCCAGGAAGGCTTCCACGTGCTGGATGCGTTCGGCCACGCGCATCGTTGGCCAGGCGCCCTGGCCGCGATCGTAGGCGCGCACTGCGGCGTCCAGGGCGGTGAGGGCGGTGTCGGCGTCCAGCAGCGGGGTGCTGCCGAGAATCACCTGGGTATCGCCGTCGGCGCCGCTCAGGTAGATCGGGCTGCGGACCTGGGCCAGGGGGCCGTTCCAGGTGCGCAGTTCACCGTCCACCAGGTAGTCGCGCTGCTCCACCGGGTCGGGCAGGCGAAAGGCTTCGGGGATGTCGGCGGCGGCAGGAAACAGGTGGCTCAATAGATTGGCTGTGGTCATGACTCTACCCCGTGTTGGAAATGGCTCCGGCGCGGTGACAGCGACGGCATCGCTCCATGGTTTATACGCCTTAATGGCCCGGCGCTTTAGCGGTTTTTCCACCGGGCGCCCGAGCACGACGGCCCGCGGCGCCCCTGTGCGGGCCCGCGGCGCGTCAGCGGTCGTGGTTCGAGATTAAACGTTTCAGCCGCTGCCCAGCAACTGCCGGATCAAGCTCGGGGTGCTGCCGGTCCAGCGCTTGAATGACCGGCGGAAGTTGGCCGGGTCATTGAAGTTCAGGTACTCGGCCACCGCCTCGTTGCTCCAGCCCTTGATCTGGTACAGGTACAGCGCCACGTGCTTGTGCACCCGGTCCACCTGTTGCTGGTAGCCGCTGTGGTGCTTGCTCAGCTTGCGCTTGAGGGTGGCCGGGCTCATGGCGAAATCCTGGGCCGCCTGCTCCAGGCTCGGGGTGTGGCGTACCTGGGTTTTCAGGTAGCGGTACAGGGTGTCGAGGAAACTGCTGGCAAACCCCAGTTGGCGCAGGTGCTCGTCGGCCTCCAGGCGCGCCACCTGGCCGGCGGTGGCCGAGGCCCCGGGCCAGGGCCGGGTCAGGTATTGCCGGGGGATGCGCATCAGGTCCAGGGGCCGCTGGAACTGGGTCTGTTCCCCCAGGTGCACCCAGTACTGCTCGACGTAGCGCGGCTCGCTGTGGCTGAAGCTGCATTCCCAGGGCAGGCGCTGGCCGGCCAGCCACTGACTCATGGCCACCAGTGAAGTCATGCTGGCTTCCAGGAGGAACCGCCAGTGCTCGCCGGCGCCGCAGCTGTCCAGCCAGTAGCAGTAGGCGTGATGCTCGTCCAGCACCAGGCGCGGGCTGGCCAGGGGGCTGAGCAGCGCCTGCTGCTGCACCAGGGCGTCCAGGGCCTGGTGCAGGTTCTGCGCATGGCGCAGGGCATGGCTGGCGGCGCCGTAGTGCCCGGGCAGCAGGCGCTGGCCAAACAGGAAACTGCTGTCGTCGGCATCCAGCAGGCGCCGGCCGTTGCCGATCAGCGCCAGGAACTGCTGCGGGCTGAGGCGGGTCTGGCCGGCCAGGATGTCCTCGTGGAACAGCCCGGTGCCGCGCAGCAGGCGGTGGCTGTCGATGTCCCGGGACAGCGCCAGGTCGATCAGCGCCGCCGGTTGATAGTGCCCGGGGATAAACCGCGTATCGGCTTCGTACCAACTGGTCTTCACGGTCATGACGGCGCCTCAGGCGGTTTTTGCCAGGGGCTGCTTGGCCCGGGCCAGGGCCAGGTTGAGGCGCTTGAGCAGCCCCTCCGGGGTTTCCTCCAGGGCCATCACCACCGCAGTGCTGGCCGCCAGGTGCAGGCGCTCGCCGTGTTGTCGGGTCTTGTGTGCCAGGCCCTGCACCGCCTGTTGCAGCTCCAGGGCCAGCAGCCGTGCCTGGCTTTCCCCGGTGTTGGGCAGCAGCACCACGAAGCGGTCGCCGGCCAGCCGGCACAGCAGGTCCTGGCGCCGCAGGTTGAGCAGCAGCACATGGCTCAGGGCCTGCAGCACCGCATCGCCTTCGGCATGGCCGTAGTCCTGGTTGATCGCCGCGAAGTGGTCCAGGTCCAGGGCCAGCAGCGACAACGGCTGCTGCTGGCGGCGGCTGTCTTGCAGGCTGCTGGCCAGCTCGCGCTTGAGGTAGTCGGCGCCGGCCAGGGGCGTGAGCTTGTCGAACTGGCGATGCTCGCGAAACAGCCGCTCCTTCTTTTCCATCTGCGCGCTGATGGCCAGCTGTTCGCGGTGCCAGTGGTAGATGCCGATGGTCAGCAGGATCATGCCGATGGGCATCGGCCCGGACTCCAGCCAGTGGTCCCAGGTGATGCTGTCGGGCAGGCGGATGAACTCGTCGAGGCTGTCGATCCACCAGGAAAAGAAAATGCAGCTCAGGCCCAGGGCCAGGTAGTTGGTGACCCGCCCGGCGGGGCGGCTCTTGAGCACCAGCCCGAGCCAGACCAGGGCCAGGAGCGCCGAGCCGCCTTCGCCGATGATGTCCAGCCACTGCCACTCGCTGACCGATTTCAGGCTGCCGCAGGCCAGGTGCAGCAGCAGCCCGGCATTGGCCGCCAGCAACAGCGCGGCGAGTTTCCAGCGGTGGGGTTTGAGCACGGAGAACATGGCCGCGATCCTTTTTGCCAGGAGTGAGAGGGCGCCAGCACAGCAGATGTTTGTGACAGTGGGGTGACGCCGGGGAAACCCGGCGTGAGGTCGAATCAGCTCACGGCGAATGCGTTTTTTTTCGGCCCGCAGGAGCCGGCTTGCCGGCGAAGAGGCCCGCAAGGCCTGCGCCCGACGGGGGATGGCTTTCGCGGGCAAGCCCGCTCCTACGGGGCGGCGGGTGCACCACGGATCTGTAGGAGCCGGCTTGCCGGCGAAGAGGCCCGCAAGACCTGCGCCTGGCGGGGGATGGCTTTCGCGGGCAAGCCCGCTCCTACGGGGCGGCGGGTGCACCACGGATCTGTAGGAGCCGGCTTGCCGGCGAAGAGGCCCGCAAGACCTGCGCCTGGCGGGGGATAGGGGTCAATTCAGCTCATTTGCCGGGGCGAAAGCCGGGCAATGGGGTGTTTTGGCCCGTTGCCGCCCAGGCCTGTCACAGAACCGTCATTCGCCGACCCTAGCGTGCCCTCCCAGTTGCCGGGCCTCTTGCCCGGCGTTAGCGGACTCTTGGGGGAGGACCAACATGTACAAGCGCAGCAGTCCCGGGCTTGTCAGCTTTACCTTGACCGCGCTGGCCATGGCCATCGCCAGTGAACGCTTGAGCGCCGCGGAACCTGCGGCCACCGAGCATGTGGAAGTGGTGGGCCAGGCCGCCAGCATCGACCAGGCGCTCAAGGAGCAGCGGCGCTCGGACAGCATCGAAAGCGTGGTGCACGCCGACGGCGTGGCCCAATTGCCGGACCAGAACGTCGCCGAGGCGGCGCAGCGCCTGCCGGGCATCAGCATCGAGCGCGACCAGGGCGAAGGGCGCTTTGTCAGCGTCCGCGGCCTGGGCCCGGACCTCAACAGCGTGACCATCAACGGCACCCTGGTGCCCTCGCCGGAAAGCGCCCGCCGAGCCGTGGCCCTGGATGTACTGCCCTCGGAACTGGTGCAGTCGCTGTCAGTGATCAAGACCCTGACCCCAGACATGGACGCCAACTCCCTGGGCGGCACCGTGGATGTGAAAAGCCTCTCGGCCTTCGACCACAAGGGCCTGTTCTACACCGGCAGCAGCGAGGCCAGCTACGACCAGAACACGCGACAGGCCAGCCCGAAATTCTCCGGCGCGGCGAGCAACCGCTTCAGCCTCGGCGACGGCGTCGACAATTTCGGCGTGGCCGCGGCCCTGAGCTGGCAGAAGCGCGATTTCGGTTCCGACAACGTCGAGACCGGTGGCGCCTGGGACTTCGAGCAAGGCGCCAAGCTGCAGGAATTCGAGCAGCGCGACTACGCCATCAGCCGCGAGCGCGCCGGTGGCGGCCTGAACTTCGACTACAAGCCCGACGACAGCAGTAGCTACTACCTGCGCACCCTGTACAGCCGCTACAAGGACAGCGAGACCCGCAACTCCACCAGCATCGAGTTCGCCGACCCCCTGGCGGCCGGCGAGCGCGGCGACGCCGAAGCCTCGCGCAAGCTCAAGCAGCGCGAGGAAACCCAGGAGATCCAGTCCTACGTGTTCGGCGGCGAGCGCCAGCTGGGCCTGTGGACCCTCAGCGGCCAGACCGGCTACAGCCGCTCCAGCGAAGACAGCCCGGCGCATATCGCCGGGGCCACCTTCAAGGGCAACAGCGATTTTTCCGACAGCGGCTTCTACGACAACGGCAAGCCGCGCCCGGTGATCGGCGCCGGTTTCTATGACCCGGCCAACTTCACCCTGGACAAGGTCGACTGGGAAAAGCAGAACACCACCGACACCGAGAAGAACCTGCGCCTGGACCTGGCCCGGGACTATGACCTGAGTGGCTACGCCGCGCAGTTCAAGTTCGGCGGCAAAGTCAGCCGGCGCAACAAGGACAACGACCTGGAAGCCTGGGTCTACAAGGACTTCGACACCCTGGGCTTTACCGACCAGCAGCTCAACCTCGGGCAGTTCCAGAAGGGCAACGTGGACTATTCCCTTGGCCGCTTCGGCCCGGGCATCAGTGGCGGCGCCATCAAGCAACTGATCGGCGGCCTGAATCAGGCGGCCTTCTACGACGAGGAAGAATCCCGGGTCAACGACTTCAAGATCCGCGAAGACATCAACGCCGGCTACTTCATGAACACCCTGGACATCGACGACTGGCGCTTCATCGCCGGCCTGCGCTACGAGGGTACCGAGTTCGAGGCCAAGGGCACCGGGGTCACCGACGGCGCCTTCACCGCCACCGACACCCAACGCCGCTACCAGCACTGGCTGCCGGGGCTGCATGCGCGCTACCAGCTGGACAAGAACACCCAGGTCCGCGCGGCCTGGACCAAGAGCGTGGTGCGCCCGACCTTCGGCCAACTGGCCCCGGGCTTTGTCATCGACGGCGACGAGGCGACCTTCGGCAACCCCGACCTCAAGCCCCTGGAGTCGAGCAACCTGGACCTGGGCATCGAGCACTACATGGGCCGTGCCGGCAGCGTCTCGGCCTTCGTGTTCTACAAGGACATCCAGAACTTCGTCTACAACACCGACCTGGCCGGCACCGGCGCCTGGAGCGGGTTCTCCGAGGCGCACACCTTCGCCAACGGCGACAGCGCCAAGCTGTACGGCCTGGAACTGGCCTATTCGCAGAAATTCGACTGGCTGCCGGCGCCGTGGAACGGCCTGCTGCTGGGCGCCAACAGCACCTTCAGCCGCTCCAGTGCGAGCATCGAGGGCTTCGACCAGAAGGCCGGGGTCAACCGCAAGCGCGACATCGACCTGCCCAACCAGTCGGACACCGTGGGCAACCTGATGCTCGGTTGGGAAGACGACAAGCTCAGCCTGCGCCTGTCGGCCAACTACAAATCGGCCTACCTCTATGAGCTGGCCTCCATCAGCGACAAGGCCCACGACCTGCATGTGGATGCCCAGACCTTCGTCGATTTCAGCGCCAAGTACTCCCTGACCAAGAACCTGCAACTGAGCTTCGAGGCGCAGAACCTCACCGACCAGCCGTACTTCGTCTACACCGGCAACCGCTCCTACAACGCCCAGTACGAGGAATACGGCCCGACCTACAAGCTCGGCCTGACCTTCACCCATTTCTAAGCAACGGGCCCTTGCCCGACCGCACACCCAAGGATTGTGATGAGCACTGTATCGACCGCAAGAAATGGCCTGCTGGCCCTGTGCATTGGCTTGACCTGTGGCGCCGCCCTGGCTGCCCCCAGCGTGCCCGGCCTGAACCTCAAGCCCTGGGCCGAGCAGACCCCGGGCGTTACCGGCCTGGGTTTCGTGCCCGCCGGCACAGGCGCCGACCGGCTGCTGGCCAGCGAGCGCGAAGGCCTGTTGCTGGTGGACGAACAGGGCCGCCAGCTGGCCCGCTTCAAGGGCTCGTTCAACGGCCTGGACAGCCGCGCCGCCGGTGGCCAACTGCTGGTGGCCAGCCTCGACAACCAGCGCCAGCAGGCGCTGCTGGTGAGCCTCGACCCGGCCAGCCGCACCTGGGGCCAGCCGCTGTACCTGCCTACTCGGGACTACCCGGTCAACGGCCTGTGCCTGTACCGCGACGAGGCCAGCAACCTGTTCCTGTTCCTGGTGGGCGAGGAGGGCAAGGGCGAGCAGTGGCTGGTGGGCCACGGCGCGCAACTGAGCGCCGAGCCGCAGCGGGTACGTGGCCTGCCCCTGCCGCCGGAGGCCAAGTTCTGCCAGGTGGACGACGCCGCCCAGCAACTGCTGGTCAATGAACAGAATGTCGGCTGGTGGGCCTACCCGGCCCATGCCGAAGCCGACACCGCGCGCCAGCCGGTGGCCCTGCGCGCGCCCTTTGGCGACATCAGGAAAAGCGCCGGGGCCATGGCCCTGGTGCCGGGCGGGGTGCTGGGCCTGGACCCGAAGGCCGCGCAACTGCATCTCTACCAGCAGCAGGAAAAAGGCTGGGTGGCCCAGGCCACGTTGCCCCTGGCCGGCCTCAAGGAACCGGAAAACATCGCCCTGCGCGCCAGCGACAAAGGCCTGCAGGTCTTGCTGCGCGATGACGAGGATGGGCGCCTGTACCAGGGCCAGTTGAACTGGCAGGCCACCTCGCTGGCCCTGCCGCCGGTATTGCCCACCGTACAGGCGGCGGCGCAGAGCGAGCCGGTGGGGCGCCAGGGCGATGCCGCCGATGACCCGGCGATCTGGGTCCACCCGCAGCAGCCCTCCCTGAGCCGGGTGCTGGGCACCAACAAGAAGCAGGGCCTGCTGGCCTACGACCTGCAGGGCAAGCTGTTGCAGGAGCTGGCAGTGGGGCGCCTGAACAACGTCGACGTGCGGCCCAACTTCCAGCTCGGCGAGCGCCGTGTGGACCTGGCCGTGGCCAGTAACCGCGACCGCAACAGCCTCAGCCTGTTCGCCATCGACCGCGCCAGCGGCGAGCTGAGCGAGGCCGGGGAGGTGCCCACGCCGCTCAAGGAAATCTACGGTATCTGCCTGTTCCAGCCGGCCAGTGGCGAGATCTACGCCATTGCCAACGACAAGGACGGCACCTTCGTCCAGTACCGCCTGAGCGCCCCCGGCGGTACCGCCCAGGGCGAGCTGGTGCGCCGGTTCAAGGTGGCCAGCCAGCCCGAGGGCTGTGTCGCCGATGACCAGCGCCAGCGCCTGTTCCTCGGGGAAGAGGACGTCGGCGTGTGGGCGGTGGATGCCCGGCCCGAGCAGCCGGCGACCCTGCACAGCGTGATCAAGGTCGGCGGCCTGTTGCAGGCCGATGTCGAGGGCCTGGCCCTGTACCAGAGCAACGCCCGCGACTACCTGGTGATTTCCAGCCAGGGCAACGACAGCTACCTGGTGCTGGATGCCGAACCGCCGTTCGCTTCCCATGGCGCCTTCCGGGTCAGCCTCAACGCCCGCGCGGGGATCGACGGCGCCTCGGAAACCGATGGCCTGGAAGTCACCTCGGCCAACCTCGGCGGGCCCTGGAGCCAGGGCCTGCTGGTGGTCCAGGACGGGCGCAAGCGCATGCCCGAGCAGACCCAGAACTTCAAGTTCGTGCCCTGGGCCGAGGTCACCCAGGCCCTGAAGCTGCCCTGAGCCGGCGGTCATCACCTTGTCATTTGAATGTCATCGAATAGCCCCGCCAGCCCAGGCGGGCACCCGAGAAGGAG
The DNA here is from genome assembly GCF_058799535.1 of Pseudomonas sp. GW822-FHT06D10. Taxonomy (NCBI): domain Bacteria; kingdom Pseudomonadati; phylum Pseudomonadota; class Gammaproteobacteria; order Pseudomonadales; family Pseudomonadaceae; genus Pseudomonas; species Pseudomonas sp. GW822-FHT06D10. Next base: position 119,900 of record NZ_JBXALN010000001.1, read on the forward strand.
TTCCACCATGCAGGCCACACTCGAACACATGAGCATCTGGGGGCTGATCAGCGATGCCAGCCTGTTGGTCAAGGCGGTGATGCTGACCTTGCTCCTGGCGTCCTTGCTCAGCTGGTACCTGATCATCCAGCGTGGCGCCGTGCTGCGCGGTCGTGAGCAGCGCTTCCAGGCTTTCATCCAGCGTTTTCGCGCCGCCCCCGAGCTGCTGCCGCTGTACCGCGAAGTGGCCAAGGGCAGCGACGCCGAAGGCGGCGTGGAGCCGATCTTTGCCGCCGGCTACCAGGAGTTCAGCCACCTGCGCGGCCAGCCCGGCGGTGCCGGAGAAGGGGTGCTGGAGGGTGTGGAACGGGCCTTGTACGTGGCCATCAGCGAGCAGGAAACCCGCCTGGAAAAGGGCCTGCAGTTTCTCGCCACTGTGGGTTCGGTAAGCCCCTATATCGGCCTGTTCGGCACCGTGTGGGGGATCATGAATTCCTTCCTCGGCCTGTCCCAGGTGCAGCAGGCGACCCTTTCCACCGTAGCCCCGGGCATTGCCGAGGCGCTGATCGCCACCGCCATCGGCCTGTTCGCGGCCATTCCCGCGGTGATTGCCTACAACCGTTTTTCGGCCCGCAGCCAGACCCTGCTGACCCGCTACTACGCCTTTGGCAATGAACTGCAAGTACGCCTGCATCGCACCTTGCAGGGCACCCCGAGCCACCTGGCCGTGGCCGCCTGAGAGAAGGAGCAAGCCGATGTTGACCCGGCCGCAACGCAAGCACGGACCCAAGGCGGAAATGAACGTGGTGCCCTACATCGACGTGATGCTGGTGCTGCTGGTGATCTTCATGGTCACCGCGCCGATGCTCACCCAGGGGGTGAAGATCGAATTGCCCAAGGTCGCCAGCGAAGCCCTGGCCACCGACAGCCGCCAGCAGATCCTCACCCTGTCGGTGCAGGCCGGTGGCGGCTACTACTGGAACCTGGGCGGTGAACTGGACACCCGCAATCACACCGACAGCGCTGTGGACCTTGAGCAGATGCGCGCCAAGGTGGCCCAGGTGATTGCCCGGCGCGGCGACACCCAGGTGTATATCCGCGCCGACCAGGACGCCGCCTATGCAAGCGTGGTGGCGGCCATGGCCGCGTTGCAGCAGGGCGGGGTACACAACCTGGGGCTGGTGACCGAGGCCCCGCAATGACGGCGATGATCATGCACAACCCCACCGCGATGCCCCTGCGGCCCGAGGCGTCCGGCTTCTGGCGCAACAGCCTGGCGGCCAGCCTGGCCCTGGCCCTGCACGCCGGAGTGCTGGTGGCGCTGGTGCTGGGCGGGTCGGTGGACAAGCCGCAGGTCGAGACGCCGCCGGTACTGACCACCCAACTGGTGATGCTGGCGCCGCCTGCCGCCCCCGCGGAACCGCTGCCGGCGGTGGCCGAGGTGGCGCCACCGCCACCGTCAACGCCACCGCCCGCGGCTGCGCCGGAGCCGGCCAGGCCCCGGGTTGACCCCCAGGTACAGGCGCAGAAGCTGGAGCAGGCGGCCCTGGCGCGCAAGCGGGTGGAAGACAAGAAACGTGAGCAGGTGCAGGAGCAGCAGCGCCAGCAGCGCGAGCGCCTGGAGGCCGAGCAGCGCCAGCGCGATACCGAGCAACGTGTGGCCCAGGAACAAGCGCAGGCCCAGCGTGCCGAACAGTCGCGGCTGGCTGCCGAGCGCACGCGCCAGCAGGCGGCCCAGGCGGCGGCCGACAGTCGCCAGTACCAGCCCCTGAGCAAGGAGGCCCCGGACTACCCGCAACGGGCCCTGGACAAGAACCTGGAAGGCGACTGCACCGTGGAATACAGCGTCAACCCCCAGGGGCGGGTGGAGAACCCCAAGGTCATCGACGGTTGCCACCCCCTGTTCATGCGCCCGTCCCTGGCAGCGGTGGCGACTTTCCGTTATCAGCCGCGGCTGATCGACGGCCAGGCGGTAACGGTGCCGGCGGTGCGCAACACCTTCCACTATCGGATCAAGTAAGGCGCGGGGCAGGCATGGGCCCGTTGCCATGCAGGCAGCCTCTGGCTGACCGTGCGCGCCCTGGCTGGCCGAGCCTGTCCCCTTGGCTGGCCGCCAATGCCCTCAACCCCGGGGCGCGGGTGTCTTAGTGTGGCCGGGTGTGGTCCGCCGCTGTCGCCGGGGCGGGCCCCTTGCCCTGGCCGCACTGAGGACCGCCGATGCCCACTGTCACCCCCGCCTGTTCGCGCCCGTTGCGGCGCCACTCTTGGCTACCGATTCGTAGCGCCCTGGGCCTGGCCCTGGGTCTGCTGCTGAGCGCCTGCGGCGAGGCTGAACCGCCTGCTGCCGTGCGCCTGGACGCCGCCCGCCAGAGCCCGGCCGACCCGGCCCTGGCCCAGGTCTACGCCAGCAGTTGCCAGCTGTGCCATGCCAACCCGGCCTCCGGCGCGCCTTTGGCCGGCGATGCCAAGGCCTGGACGCCGCGCCTGGCCCAGGGTGCCGACACCCTGCTGGACCACAGCATCAACGGCTACCAGGGCATGCCGCCCATGGGCCAGTGCATGCAGTGCAGCGAAGAGCAGTTCCTGGCCCTGATCAGCTTCATGTCCGGCCACTCATTCCAATAAAAAGCACAGGTTCCCCCTTCATGGTCATGCACCTTTCCCGACGCCGGCTGCTGCAAGGGGCCGGCGCCCTCGGCGCGTTCAGTGCGCTGTGCAGCAACCCGCTGCTGGCCGAACTGGCCCGCGCCCCGCGGCTGATTCCCTGGCGCAACTGGTCCGGCGCGCAAAGCTGCCTGCCCCAGGCGCGGCTGGCGCCCAAGGACCTGGATGAACTGCGCCAGGTGGTCCGCCAGGCCCCGGGCAAGATCCGCCCGGTGGGTGCCGGGCACTCCTTCAGCGCCCTGGTGCCCACCGACGGCACCTTGCTGTCCCTGGCCTATTTCAACGGCCTGCTGGACCACGACCCCAAGACCCTGCAAGCCGAATTCGCCGCCGGCACGCCCATGTCGCTGATGGGCCCGGCGCTCAAGGAGGTGGGGCAGGCGCTGTGGAACATGGCGGATATCGACTACCAGACCCTGGCCGGGGCGATTGCCACTTCCACCCACGGCACCGGGGTCGGCTTCGGTTCCTATTCGTCCCGGGTCTGCGGGCTGCAACTGGTGACCGCCGGCGGCGAAGTGCTGGACTGCGACCCCCGGCGCAACGCCGAGGTGTTCCACGCCGCCCGGGTGTCCCTCGGCGCGCTGGGGGTGGCGACCCGGGTGCGCCTGCAGAACCGCGAGGCCTATCGCCTGCGGGAAAAACAGTGGATCGGCAAGACCGAGGAACTGCTGGAGGACATGGACAACCTGACCCGCGACAACCAGCACTGGGAAATGCTCGTGGTCACCCACTCCGACTACGCCCTGGCGGTGGCCCTGAACGAAACCACGGAGCCGCCGACCCCGCCCACCGATCCGGCCGAGGAGGGCGGCAACGAGTTCGTCAACCTGATCGAAAACCTCGACAAGTACGTCAGCGACTTCCCCGAGACCCGCCGCCACCTGCTCAACAGCCTGCGCTGGCTGGCGCGCTTCGATGAGCGGGTGGGGGATTCCTACCAGATCTACGCCAACGTGCGCAGCGTGCGCTTCAACGAAATGGAGTACTCGGTGCCGGCGCACCTGGGGCCGGCGTGCCTGCGGGAAATCCTCGCGCTGATCCGCGACAAGGACCTGCGCACCTGGTTTCCCGTCGAGTACCGCTACGTCAAGGCCGACGACATCCCCCTGAGCATGTTCGAAGGTCGCGACAGCTGTTCGATCTCGGTGCACCAGCACTACAGCATGGACCACCACAACTTCTTCGCCGCCGTGGAGCCGATCTTCTGGAAGTACCAGGGGCGCCCGCACTGGGGCAAGCACCACAGCCTCAATGCCCGCACCCTGCAGGGGCTGTACCCGCAATGGGCAGCCTTCGCCAGGGTGCGCCAGGCGCTGGACCCGCAAGGCAAATTCATCAACGCCCACCTGGCCTCGGTGCTGGGTGTGGCGTGAACAGGAGATGCGCACAATGAACCGTCGTCATTTCATGGCCGGCACCCTGGGGGCCGGAGTCTTGCTGGCCGGTGTCGGCGCCTGGCTGCGGCCCGGCGACCGGGGCCAGCCCTACAGCCCGTACTTCGCCGAGCTCAATCGCGAGCTCAAGGCCCACGGGCCGATGCAACCGGTGATGCTGATCGACCTGGATCGCCTGGACCACAACATCGATGTGGTCATGCAGTCGGTGCAGCGCGGCGGCAAGCACCTGCGCCTGGTGGAAAAATCCCTGCCATCGCCCGGGCTCCTGGCCTACATCGCCCAGCGCGCCGGTACCCGGCGCCTGATGTCCTTCCACCAGCCGTTTCTCAACCACGACGCCGAGGTATTTGCCGACGCCGATATCCTCTTGGGCAAGCCCCTGCCGATCCGCGCCGTCGAGCTGTTCTACCAGCAGCTCAAGGGGCCGTTCGACCCGCGCCGGCAACTGCAATGGCTGCTCGATACCCCCGAACGCCTGCAGCAGTACCTGGCGCTGGCCCAGGGCCTGGGCACGCAGATGCGCATCAACATCGAACTGGATGTGGGGCTGCACCGTGGCGGCGTGGCGGACCATGCCGTGCTCGGGCAGATGCTGGCGCTGATCAGCGCCCACCCCCGGCACCTGGAGTTTGCCGGGTTCATGGGCTACGACCCCTTTGTCGACATGGGCGTGCCGGGGATTCTGGGCTCGCCGCAAAGCCTGTTCGACCAGGTCATGGCGCTCTACAACGGTTTTGTCGACTTCACCCGCCAGCAGTACCCGGCGCTGTGGCACGCCGGCCTGACCCTCAATACCGCCGGCAGCCCCAGCTACCGTCGTCACGAGCAGGAATCCCTGAGCAGCGAAGTGTCGGTGGGCACCGCACTGCTCAAGCCCAGCCACTACGACCTGGCGTCCCTGGAGCAGCACGTGCCGGCCGCCTTTATCGCCACCCCGGTGCTCAAGAGTACCGGGCCGGTGCGGATCCCGGCCCTGGACGACAAGTCGCGGCTGTTCTCCTGGTGGGACCGCAACCAGCGCCAGACCTTCTTCATCTATGGCGGCCACTGGCTGGCGGATTTCGAATCGCCGGCGGGTCTGCAGAGCAACGAGCTGTTCGGTCGCAGCTCCAACCAGGAGATGGTCAACGGCTCCCGCGCCGTGGGCTTGCAAGTGGACGACCAGGTCTTCCTGCGCCCGCAGCAGAGCGAAGCGGTACTGCTGCAGTTTGGCGACCTGCTGGCCCTGCGCGGCGGGCGCATCGTCGAACGCTGGCCGGTGTACTGATCCCACGTATAGCCCTTGCCTGGCGATCCTCCGTCGGAGCGCTGTCGGCCTTAAGAACGCCGCGTCCCTACGGGCCGTTCGCAGCCTGCGGCAGCGGCTACACGAAACGCGTCCCGGCAACCGCCTGTAGCCGCTGCCGAGCTCCGGCGAGGCTGCGCAAAGCCCCGCAGGGCCTTGCCTGGCGATCTCCCGCCGAGCCCGCAGCAGCTTCAGGCTGCCGCGGGTTTCACAGGGCAAAGGGAATGGTCAGCTTGGCCCAGAGCATGTCGCCCTCGGGGCGGTTTTCCACGTCGAACTCCTTGGCCCAGCGGATCTCGGCGCTGGCGTACCTGAGAAAGCGCAGGTGCAGCGCCGGGCCGATGGCGAACACTTGCCCGCGTACCCCGTCGCTCACGTCCTCGCCCATGAAGGTCACGGTCTTGCCGTTCTGTTTGTCGTCGGTGGTCTGCTTCAGGTAGTAGCCGTTGAGCCCCAGGCTCAGGTCGTCGGTCAGGCGGTAGCTGGCCGAATAGTCGAAGTGCAAGATCTGCCCGGAACGGTAGTGGGTGGCGTGGTTCTCCTGATTGAAGCTGTAGGTGCTCTTGAACGACAGCTCGGTGCGCTCGCTGGGCAGCCAGGTCATGGAAAACAGCGGCTTGTAGGTGGTGAAGTTGTTGCTGGTGTTGGCCAGCCGGTCGGCATCGTACTGCCCGGTGGGCAGGGTCACTTCCAAGGCCGCGCCCAGGGTCAGGTCGGGGCCCATGTCCCACAGGATGATCGGCGCGAAGGTGGTATCGCCCATGCTTTCGCGGCGGTCGCTCTGGCCGTACAGCGACACCTGCTGGCGCAGGTAGGGCTGGGCCACGTAGCCGCCCAGGCGCCCGCCCAGGACCCGCAGCGGGCTCAGGTAGTCCAGGCGCGGGATGATCGCGTCGGAGGTGATCCTGACCTCCTGGACCTTGCCGCCAAAGGAGCTGATGTCGAGCTTCCTGGCCTGGTAATGGTTGTAGTAGAGGTTGAAGGCGAACATGTGCTCCGGGAGCTGGTCGGGGCTCAGGGGCAGCACGTAGAAGCCGTCGGTGCCGGGGCCGATATTGTCGACCCCGGATTCGGTGGCCTGGGCATTCAGGCTGGCGCAGGCGGCCAGGGCCACGCCCAGGTGCAGGGAGCGAGTGAGGCGGGTCGGGTGCATGGTAGGGCTCATTCTTATTGTTAGTGGGGGCGCGGCGGCAGGCACGCCGCCCGCCCCATAGAAATAAGCCCTGGGCCGGGCGCGGGGCAGGGTATTGGCGGACAGGGAGGGGGACTTTGTCGGACACTTTGCAATGCTTTGTTACATTCCCCCGTAAAACCCCAGGCAACGGGATATGCTTGAACCGCCGGTGAAGCCTTGGCACCGGTGCCTGACCGACAATAAAAACAGCCGCTCAAGCGGCCCGGAAGCCCACTCCCATGCAGATCAAAGCCGCCGATGCCCACGACCAGTTGGCCCTGGTTTCACCTTTCCTGCTGCAGACCCTGGCGGATGTCGCCGAAGCCAAGGGCGTCAGCGCCGAGCGCCTGTGTCGCGGCCTGGGCTTTACCCTGGACGACCTGCAGGACCCGACCCTGCGCATCTCCTATCGCCAGGCGGTGGCGATGATCGAACGTGCCCTGGCGGCATTGCCGCAGCAGGGCCTGGGGCTCTGGGTCGGCAGCCGCAACGTGCTGGGCACCCTGGGCCTGCTGGGGCATGCGCTGTCGTTGTGCCGGACCCTGGGGGACGCCTTCGAGCTGGGCATCCGCCATCAGCACACCTCCGGCACCATCGTCAGCGCCGATGTCGGGCGCCAGGGCGAAGAGTTCTTTGTCGAGCTGCAATGCCGCCTGCCCTACGGCGAGGTGCAGATCTTTGCCGCGGAAGAGTTCTTCGCCAGCCTGCTGATCTATGGCCGGGCCCTGGTCAGCGCGGATTTCCAGGCCCTGCGGGTGGAGTTCATGCACGCCGCGCCGGCCTATGCCGAGCTCTATACCCGGTTGCTGGGCCCCCACGTGCAGTTCGGCTGCCTGCAGGCGCGCATGGTGATCGAGGCCCGTTGGTTGCAGGCGCCGCTGCCCAACCATCATCCGGTGGCGCTGCGCCAGGCGCTCAAGCTGCTGGAACTGGAAAGCGCCCAGGTGCACCAGAAGATGGACCTGATCCAGGCGGTGGAGCGCGCCCTGAGCCGGGACCTGCGGGCCGGCAGCCATATCGAGCAGGTGGCGGGGGATTTGAACATGAGCGGGCGCACCCTGCGCCGGCGCCTGACCGAACACGGCCTGACCTTCGAGGCGCTGCTGGAACGGGTGCGCCAGGCGCGAACCCTGAACCTCTTGGGCAACCCGGAGCTGTCCATCGAACGCATCACCGAAGAGGTCGGCTACAGCGACGTGCGCAGCTTCCGCCGGGCCTTCAAGCGCTGGACCGGGCTGAGCCCCAGCGCCTTTCGCGAAGAGGCGGCGCTGCATTGAAGGCCGCCCTGTAGCCGCTGCCGAGCCCGCGAGGCTGCGCAAAGGCCCGCAGGACCTTGCTTGGCGATCTCCCGTCGAACCTTGAGCGGCCTCAAGATCCCCGCGTCTGCTGCGTCGCAATGCCGCCCATGCCGTTCTCAGCCTGCGGCAGCGGCCGCACAACCCCGGCCCGGCCTTTTCACCACGGCCTTGCAACGTTGCCGCGCAAGCGGCGACAAGCCTTGCCCGTTTCGACGCTGACGCCGGCAGCCCATGGCGGTAAACTCCTGCGCCTTTATTCAGGAGTTCCCATGAGTTACTACCAGCCCGGCATCCTCGCTGCACCCGTTCCGTCCCAGGCCCGCCACCTGTTCTTTGCCCTTGAGTCCATCGAGGCGTTGCCCCAGGCCCTCGACCAGTTGCTGGCACGGGTGGATGGCGCAACGGCGGTGGCAGGTTTTGGCGCGTCGCTGGTCAAGGCCCTGGGCGCGCGAGTGCAAGGGCTCAAGGCGTTCCCGGCGCTGACCGGCGTGGGCGTGGACAACCCTTCGACCCAGCACGCGCTGTGGGTCTGGCTGCACGGTGATGATCGCGGCGAGCTGCTGCACCGCAGCAACGAGCTGGCGGCCTCCCTGGCCCCGGCCTTGCGCCTGGTCGGCATGAACGAGACCTTCCGCCACAAGACCGGCCACGACCTCACCGGTTATGAAGACGGCACCGAAAACCCTCAGGACGAAGCCGCCGTGGCCGCGGCACTGGCCGAGGGCGAAGACGGCCTGCGCGGTGGCAGCTTTGCCGCGATCCAGCAGTGGCAGCACGACTTCCAGGGCTTTGCCGCGATGCACCAGCAAGAGCGCGACCACATCATGGGCCGGCGCCTGAGCGACAACGAAGAACTGGACGACGCGCCGGTCTCGGCACACGTCAAGCGCACCGCCCAGGAAAGCTTCGCCCCGGAAGCCTTTCTCGTGCGCCGCTCGATGCCGTGGATCGAAGGTGACAAGGGTGGCCTGATGTTCCTTGCCTTCGGCCACACCCTGAACGCCTTCGAAGCCCAACTGCGGCGCATGAGCGGCCTGGAAGACGGCATCACCGACGGCCTGTACCGCATGAGCCGGCCGATCACCGGGGGCTACTACTGGTGCCCGCCGCTGCACAACGGCCAGCTCGACCTGCGCGCGCTGCAAGCGTCGAAATGAACACCGGGGCCGAGCCGCTGAAGACCGTGCGCTGGGGCATGATCGGTTGCGGCAGTGTCACCGAGCGCAAGAGTGGCCCGGCCTTCTACAAGGTTCCGGGGTCGGCGCTGGTGGCGGTGATGGGGCGCCGGGCCGAGGCGGTGCGCGACTATGCGCAGCGCCATGGCATTGCCCGCTGGTACACCGATGCCCAGGCCCTGATCGACGACCCCGAGGTGGACGCGGTGTACATCGCCACGCCCCCCGACAGCCATTACGCCTACAGCCTGCAAGTGGCCGCCGCCGGCAAGCATTGCTGCGTGGAAAAACCCATGGCCCTGCATGCCGGGCAAAGCCTGGCCATGCAGCAGGCTTTCGAGCAGGCCGGGCTGCATCTGTTCGTCTCCTATTACCGGCGTTCCTTGCCGCGCTTTGCGCAGGTGCGGCAATGGCTGGCGGATGGGCGCATCGGGGAGGTCCGGCACCTGCACTGGAGCCTGAGCAAGGCTGCCTCCGAGGCCGACCGCAACGGCGCGGTCAACTGGCGGACCGACCCGCAAGTGGCCGGCGGCGGTTATTTCGCCGATTTGGCCAGCCATGGCCTGGACCTGTTCCAGTACCTGCTGGGCGATATCGTCGAGGTGGCCGGCTTCAGCACCCGCCAGGCCGGGCTGTATGCCGCCGAGGATGCGGTCAGCGCCAGTTGGCGCTTCGCCTGTGGGGCGTTGGGCAGCGGCGCCTGGAACTTCGTCGCCGACCGCCGGGTAGACCGGGTGGAAATCGTCGGCAGCCAGGGGCGCATCACTTTTTCCGTGTTCGACGAGCATCCGCTGCAACTTGAAGCCGAAGAGACCCTGAACCTGTTCATCGACAACCCCGCGCACATCCAGTGGCATCACGTGCAGGGCATGAACGCCCATATCCGCGGCCAGATCCGGCACCCGGCCCTGGCCAGCGAAGCCCTGAAGACCGACCGGGTGATGGACCGCATCCTGCAGCGCGGCTGATCCCAGGGCGCATGCCTTTCGCGCCCCTTCGCCGGCAAGCCGGCTCCTACGGGGGCGGGCGGCTTGTCGCTCAGAAGGTCTTCTTGATGCTGGCCACCCAGGTCGCTCCGCACAGGTCGCTGAAGCCGTAGTTGCTGGTGCACTGGCTGCGGGACAGGTCGGTGTCGATGTAGCTCAGGCCCAGTTCCAGCCCGGCCATTTCCCGGGTCAGTTTGGCTTCCCATTCGTGGTAGCTGTCCTCGCCCTGGCCCGAGGCGCGGATCAGCCGCGGATCCTTGAAGTCCATCTGGCCGTAGCGCAGTTGCAGCCCCAGCTCCAGGGGCAGTCGGGTCTCGTAGCCAAGGTAGCGGTACAGGGTGCTCTGCTGGCTGTCGATGCCGGGGGCATCGTCGGAGTAATAGGCCCCCAGCTTGACCCCGTAGACGCTGAGGATGCCGTACACCTCGCTCTGGTTGAACTGGGCTTCCCGGGGGTAGCTGTACTTCAGGTAGCCCAGGTCCAGGCTGATGTCTGCGCTGGCCTGCCACAGCCAGCCGCCGTAGTAGTCGACTTCCTGGCGGGTCTTCAGGCCACCGCCGAAATCGACGTTGGAGCTCCAGGTGCCCAGGTACAGGCCGCTGCTGTGCAGCAGGGTCACGGCCGCCTGGGCCGCGGGGTCGTTCTGGGTCTGGGAGATGCCGCGGGTGCGGTAGTCGCTGGCCAGGGTCAGCTCCAGTTCCACGGCCAGGTCGTCGGTCAGGGGCAGGGCGTGGCCGGCCTGCGGCAGCAGGCACACGGCGCCCAGGGTGAGCAGGGTGAGGGTCTTCATGGGTATCCCGTTGTTGTGATTGTTATGGGGGAGCGGGCAAGGCGGCGCCGTACCCCGGCGTCACCAGGGCGCGGGGCAGGCGGTGCAACGGTGGCGCGGGGTCAGAGTGGGCGGCTGTAGATCTCGCGGCCGGCGAACCAGGTCTGCAGCACCTGGGTTTCATGCAGGGCCTTTTCGTCCACGGTAAACACGTCGCGGTCGAGGACGATGAAGTCGGCCTGCTTGCCGGCCGTCAGCGAGCCGATCTGCTGTTCCAGGCCCAGGGTGCGCGCGGCATTCTGGGTGTAGGCATAGAACAGGGTTTCGCGGTCCAGGCGTTCGTCGGCGTTGAGCACCCCCAGTGGCCCCTGGCGGGTGATGGCCTGGGCCATGGCGTTCCACGGGTTGGGCGACGACACCGGCCAGTCGCTGGCGCCGGCGATGGTCGCGCCCTGCTTGAGCAGCGAGTGCGCCGGGTACTGGTAGCGGAACGCCAGGGCGCTGACGTAGGGCTTGATCATGTCCAGGGTGTAGTCGTCGGCCGAGGCCCAGAGCAGTTGCATCGAGGCAATCACGTTGAGCGGCTTGAAGCGGGCGAACTCCTTGGGGTTGACCATCTGCAGGTGGGTGATGGAGTGGCTGATGCCGCTCTGGCGATCCTTGCGCGCCTGCTCGATGCCGTTCAGCGACTCACGCACCGCACGGTCGCCGATGGCGTGGATGTGCACCAGCCAGCCGCGCTGGTCGATGGCGCTGACCAGTTCGCCAAAATGCGCCGGGTCGATCAGCAGTTCGCCGGGTTTGTGCGAGTTGCTGTAAGGCTCGAGCATCGCCGCGCTCTGCGCCGGGTATTCGATCACCCCGTCGGCGAAGATCTTGATGCCCGGCAGGGTCAGGTTGGGAATGCCCTGGAACTGCTGGCGCACTTTGTCCAGGGTGTCGAGGTCGGCCGGCCGGCTGCGGGGGTTGGCCACCAGCAGGGCGGCGACGTGGGCGGTCATCCCGCCGCTCTCGGCCAGGGCCTTGTAGGCCGGCAGCACGCCGACGGTGTGCTCGGTGGGCTTGAGGGCGAACACCGCTTCGCCTGGGGCGGCGTTGGCGGCCGGGTCCATCCAGGCGGTAATTCCCAGGCTGTTGTTGTAGTGCAGGGCCGACTGCGCGGCGCGCAGCATCTGCTCGGGCCCCGGCACCGGCATTTTCGCGGCCACCCGGTCCCAGCCGGCGTCCACCAGGAAACCGTTGGGGCGGCCGTCGGGCAGTTGGCCGATGGTGCCGCGCTCGGCCTCGGGCAAGCTCTTGAGCAGGGCGGCGTCGATGCCGGCGCGCTGGAGCATGAAGTCATTGGCCCAGGCGGTATGGTGGTCGCTGCCGGTGAACACCACCGGTACGCTGGCCCATTCACCCTGGTTGAAGCGCTGGCCCAGGGCCTGGGCCTGGGCCCAGTAGGCCGAGCTCATGCCGGCGATGCTGAGCACGTCGGCATGCCGGGCGCTGCCGTCGTCACGCCAGGCGCGCAGGCGTTTTTCCAGTTCGTCGAGGCTGACCACCTCGTCCTGCAGGTTGGCGCCGGTCATTTCCAGGCCGCCGAAGATGGCGTGGGAGTGGGTGTCGATCAGGCCCGGCATCAGGGTCTTGCCGCCCAGGTCGACGACCCGGGTGTGGCTGTCGATCAGTGCCTTGATCTGCGCATCGCTGCCGGCTTGCAGGACCTTGCCGTTCTCCACCGCCAGGGCCTGGACCTTGGGCTGGGCGCGGTCGGCGGTGAAGACCTGGCCGTTGAGCAGCACCAGGTCGGCGGCGGCCATGGCTTCCAACGAGGCAAAACTCATGGCGGCCAGTAACAGCGTGGGGGTCAATCTTTTCATTGAACATTTCCTTGTTATTGCGTCTGATCGCCAGCTTAGGGACTGCCCGCAGCGGGCAGAACGGCTGCTTCACGAAAAACATTTTTGCCTGGGTGGAAAAACCATGGACAAGTTGAATGCCTTGAAGATGTTCGTGGTCACCGCCCAGCTGGGCAGTTTCAGCCGGGCGGCGGAGCAGTTGGGCAAGACCCCCTCGGCCCTGACCAAGGCGGTCAACCACCTGGAGGCCGAGCTGGGTTCGCGCCTGTTCGAGCGCAGTACCCGGCGCATCGTGCTCACCGAAATCGGCCGGCTCTACCTGGAGACCGCGCGCCAGGTGCTGCAGCGGCTGGAAGAGGTGGGCGAGGAGGTGGAGCAGCTGCAGCATGGCCTGCGCGGCAACCTCAAGATCACTGCGCCGCTGGCCTACGGCCAGGCATTCCTGGATCAGGTGTGTGGCGGTTTTCTTGAGCAGTACCCGCAGATCAATCTGCAAGTGGACCTGTGCGACGAGTTCGTCAACCTGCTGGAAAGCGGCTACGACCTGGCCCTGCGCGAAGGCCATGACGACCTGCCGGGGCTGATTGCCCGGGTGGTCGGAAGCAACCGCCTGGCCCTGTGCGCCAGCCCGGCCTACCTGGCGCGCAAGGGCCGGCCGGTGACCCCGCAGACCCTCGAAGAACATGAATGGCTGCTGTATCGCCACCCCTTGCTCAGCCGGGAGTTCTGGTGGGTCGAGCGCGACGGCCAGCGCCTGAGCCTGCCCCAGCCCCAGGCACCACGCCTGCGCAGTGACAATTACGACCTGCTGCTGGCCAATGCCCTGGCCGGGCGCGGCCTGCTGCACACGCCGCTGTGGAGCGCCGCACCGTACCTGGCCGACGGGCGCCTGGTGCGGGTGATGGCCGACTACGCGATCGACCCGGACAGCTTCGGGCCGCACATCCTCGCGGTGTACCCCAGCCACCGGCGAGCGACCGCCAAGGTGCAGGCATTCATCGACTATGTCAGCGGCTTCCTGGCCAGCCGTGGCCTGGACTGATTGGCGGTTCTTGTCAGATAAATCCGAGAGGAGTACAAATGTACTCCATGACGACTTTATCTCCCCGCCGCACTGCCATCCTGACCTTTATCCGCGAGCGCATCGCCGATCACGGCCAGCCCCCGAGCCTTGCTGAAATCAGCCAGGCGTTCGGTTTCGCCTCGCGCAGCGTGGCGCGCAAGCATGTGCTGGCGTTGACCGAGGCCGGGTTCATCGAGGTCAACCCGCATCAGGCCCGGGGCATTCGCCTGCTCAACCAGCCACGGCGCCCCGAGCTGCTGGAAATTCCGGTGCTGGGGCGGGTGGCCGCCGGTGCGCCGATTGGCGTCGATGCCGACATACACGGCCAGTTGCTGCTGGACCCGGGGATGTTCTCCCGCACTCCGGATTACCTGCTGCGGGTCCAGGGCGATTCGATGATCGATGACGGCATTCTCGACGGCGACCTGGTGGCGGTGCGCCGCAGCAGTGAGGTGCGCAACGGCCAGACCGTGATCGCCCGCCTCGACGGTGAGGTGACCATCAAGCGTTTCGAGCGCAAGGGGCAGGGCATTCGCCTGTTGCCGCGCAACCCGGCCTACCAGCCGATCGAGGTCACGGCCGACCACGAACTGTTTATCGAAGGCGTGTTCTGCGGTCTGGTGAGGCAAGGCTGATGGGCGCCGTGGTCGCACTGGATTCGCTGTTCAATGCCGGGCGGGTGTGGAAAGGCCGCCCGGCCGCCGCGCCTGCCAGCCCGCAGCCCACCGGCCATGCCGCCCTGGATGCGGTGCTGCCCACGGGCGGCTGGCCGGAAGCGGCACTGACCGAAATCCTCATTGCCGCCCAGGGTCTGGGCGAGCTGCAACTGCTGTGGCCGAGCCTGGCGCGGCTGAGCGCGGCGGGGGAGCGCATCGTGCTGGTGGCGCCGCCGTTCGTGCCCTATCCCCAGGCCTGGCAGAACGCCGGGGTGGATGTGCGCCAGTTGTCGATCATCCAGGCCGGGGAGCGTGATGCCCTGTGGGCCGCCGAGCAGTGCCTGCGTTCCGGCAGTTGCGGCGCGGTGCTGTGCTGGCCGCAGCAAGCCGACGATCGCGCCCTGCGGCGCCTGCAGGTGGCGGCGGAAAGCGGCCAGACCCTGGCTTTTGCCTACCGCCCCCTGGAGACGGCGCGCAACCCCTCGCCGGCGGCCCTGCGAATTGCCGTGCAAGGCCGTCCCGGGCAGTTGCGGGTGCTCAAGTGCCGGGGCGGGCTGGCCCATCCGGCGCCTATCGCCTGGCCCGCCGGGCACTGAGGTTGGCATGCGTTGGGTGTGCATCCTGTTCCCGCAATTGGCGCTGGACGCAGTCTTGCGTCAGCGCGCCGAGCCCGAGGCGCCCCTGGCGCTGCTCAGTGGCACCCCGCAGCGCCGGGTGATCCAGGCGGTGAACGCCGCCGCTCGCGAACTGGGCCTGCGCCCCGGGCAATCGCTGACCGCCGCCCAGGCCCTGACCAAGGCCTTTGCCAGCGCCGAATACGACCCCCGGCAGATCGAGCACTGGCAGCAGTTTCTTGCGGCCTGGGCCTATGGCTTCAGCTCCCAGGTCAGCGTCGCCTACCCGCGCACCCTGGTGCTGGAGATCGAATCCAGCCTGGGCCTGTTCGGCCCCTGGCCGCAGTTGGAAGCGCGCCTGCGCCGTGAATTGCAGGCCCTGGGCTTTCGCCACCGGATCGTCGCCGCGCCCAATCCGGCGGCTGCCCGGGTCCTGGCCAATGCCTATGACGGCTTGGCGGTGGCCGACTGCGAGGCCCTGGCCCAGGCCCTGGGGGCCATGCCCATCGAGCGCCTGGGGCTGGCCCCGGAGCAGGCCACGGCCCTGTCGCGCATGGGGGTGCGCAGCTTCCAGCAACTGCGGGAGCTGCCCCGGCCCAGCCTGGCCCGGCGTTTTGACGGCAGCTTGCTCAAGCACCTGGATACCCTGCTCGGCGAGCGCCCGCTGGGGCTGGCCTTCTATCAGCCGCCGGACCGCTTCGACCTGCGCATCGAGCTGAATTTCGATGTGCAGTCCCATCAAGCGCTGCTGTTTCCCCTGCGCCGGCTCACCGCGGATCTGGCGGCCTTTCTCTGTGGTCGCGACAGTGGCGTACAGCGCTTTGCCCTGCACCTGGAGCACGCCGAAGGCGCCGACACCCTGATTCCGGTGGGGCTGCTCAGCGCCGAGCGCGACCCGGCGATGCTGTTCGAACTGGCCCGCGGGCGCCTGGAACAGATCCAGGTGCCGGCGCCGGTGCGCAACCTGCGGCTGGTGGCCGAGGACCTGCCGCTGTTCGTGCCCCGGCACAGCGAGCTGTTCGACGAGCGCCCGCAGCAGAACCTGCCCTGGGAGCAGTTGCGCGAACGCCTGCGGGCGCGCCTGGGGGATGACGCGGTGCAGGGCCTGGGGCATCGCGCCGATCACCGCCCGGAGCGCAGTTGGCAGGCGCAGACCGATTCGCGCCCGTGCCCGGCCACCCCCGGGCTGCGCCGCCCCGGCTGGCTGTTCACCGAGCCCCGGGTGCTGGGCGAGGGCTCGGTGCGCATCCTCATGGGCCCGGAGCGGATCGAGTCCGGCTGGTGGGACGGTGCCGATGTGCGCCGCGACTACTACCTGATCGAAACCGCCGCCGGCCAGCAAGGCTGGGCCTATCGTCAGGTGGGCGAGCCCGGGCCGTTGCTGTTGCAGGGCTGGTTCGCATGAACGCCTACGCCGAGCTGCACTGCCTGTCCAACTTCAGCTTCCAGCGCGGCGCCTCCAGTGCCGCCGAATTGTTCCAGCGTGCCAAGGCCCTGGGCTACCAGGCCCTGGCGATCACCGACGAGTGCACCCTGGCGGGGATTGTCCGGGCCTGGCAGGCCTCTCGCGACAGCGGCCTGAAGCTGATCGTCGGCAGTGAAATGCAGGTCGAGGACGGCCCGCGGCTGGTGCTGCTGGTGGAAGACCTGGCGGGTTACCAGGGCCTGTGCCGGTTGATCACCCGGGCCCGGCGCCGAGCCGAGAAGGGCAGCTATCGCCTGCTGCGCGAGGACTTCGCCGAACCCTTGCCGGGGCTGCTGGCCCTATGGCTGACGGGCGCCGGCGAGCCGCTGGCCCAGGGCCGCTGGTTGCAGCAGGTGTTCCCCCAGCGCCTGTGGCTGGCGCTGGAGCTGCATTGCGGCCAGGACGATGCCCGGCACCTGCAACAGCAACTGGCCCTGGCCCGGCAACTGGGGCTGCCAGCCGTGGCCTGTGGCGATGTGCACATGCACGTGCGCGGGCGTCGGGCGCTGCAGGACACCATGACCGCGATCCGCCATCACCTGCCGGTGGCCGAGGCCGGGCAACGCCTGTTCGCCAACGGCGAGCGCCACCTGCGGCCCGTCGAAGTGCTGCAAGGCCTGTACCCGCAGGCCCTGCTCGACGAGTCGCTGGCCATCGCCGGGCGCTGCGCTTTCGACCTCGGCCAACTGCGCTACCAATACCCCCGGGAGCTGGTGCCCGAGGGCCACGATGCCGGGTCCTGGCTGCGGGTGCTGACCCAGCGCGGCATCGTGCGCCGCTGGCCCGCTGGTGCCCGGGCCGAGGTGCTGAAGCAGATCGACAAGGAGCTCACGCTGATCTGTGACCTGGGCTACGAGAGTTATTTCCTCACGGTGCACGACATCGTCGACTTCGCCCGGCGCCAGCACATCCTCTGCCAGGGCCGGGGCTCGGCGGCCAACTCGGTGGTGTGTTTCGCCCTCGGCATCACCGAGATCGACCCGGACCGCTCGACCTTGCTGTTCGAGCGTTTCCTGTCGCGCGAACGCAACGAGCCACCGGACATCGACGTCGACTTCGAGCACGAGCGCCGCGAAGAGGTGCTGCAGTATGTGTTCCAGCGCTATGGCCGGCATCGCGCAGCGCTGACCGCGGTGGTCAGCACCTACCACGGTGCCGGGGCGGTACGGGATGTGGCCAAGGCCCTGGGCCTGCCGCCGGATCAGGTCAATGCCCTGGCCGACTGCTGCGGCCACTGGAGTGATACGCCGCCCAGTGTCGAGCGCCTGCAGGAGGCCGGGTTCGACCCCCAGAGCCCGGTGCTGCGCCGGGTCCTGAGCCTGACCGGGCAGTTGATCGGCTTTCCCCGGCACCTGTCCCAGCACCCCGGCGGTTTCGTGATTTCCGAGCAGCCCCTGGACCACCTGGTGCCGGTGGAGAACGCGACGATGGCCGAGCGTACGGTGATCCAGTGGGACAAGGACGACCTGGACATGGTCGGCCTGCTCAAGGTGGATATCCTCGCCCTGGGCATGCTCAGCGCCATCCGCCGTTGCTTCGACCTGATCCACGGCTACCGCGGCCAGCGCTACAGCCTCGCCAGGATTCCGCCTGAAGACCCCGCCACCTATGAAATGATCGGCCGCGCCGACACCATTGGCGTGTTCCAGATCGAATCCCGGGCGCAGATGTCGATGCTGCCCCGGCTCAAGCCGCAGAACTTCTACGACCTGGTGATCGAGGTGGCCATCGTCCGGCCCGGGCCGATCCAGGGCGGCATGGTCCATCCCTACCTGCGCCGGCGTAACCGCCAGGAGCCGGAAACCTATCCGTCTCCGGAGCTGGAGGGCGTGCTCAAGCGCACCCTGGGAGTGCCGCTGTTTCAGGAACAGGTGATGCAGATCGCCATTGTCGCCGCCGACTACACCCCGGGCGAGGCCGATCAGTTGCGCCGCTCCATGGCCGCCTGGAAGCGCCACGGTGGCCTGGAGCCGCACCGCGAACGGCTGCGCAAAGGCATGCGCAAGAACGGCTACAGCGACGAGTTCGCGGCGCAGATCTTCGAGCAGATCAAGGGCTTTGGCAGCTACGGCTTTCCCGAATCCCATGCCGCCAGTTTCGCCTTGCTGACCTACGCCAGTTGCTGGCTCAAGTGCCACGAACCGGCGGCCTTCGCCTGCGCCCTGATCAACAGCTGGCCCATGGGCTTCTACAGCCCCGACCAGATCCTCCAGGACGCCCGGCGCCATGGTTTGCAGGTTCTTGCGGTGGATGTGGGCGCCAGTGACTGGGACTGCAGCCTGGAGCCGATTCCTGCCCAGCCTGCACGCGCTGGAAATGCCCCCACCGGGCAGCCGGCCCTGCGCCTGGGGCTGCGGATGATCAAGGGCTTTCGCGAGGACGATGCCCGGCGCATCGAACGTGCCCGCCGGCAACGGGCCTTTGTCGATATCGCCGACCTGGGCGAGCGGGCCCGCCTGGATGTCCGCGCCCAGGAATTGCTGGCCGATGCCGGCGCCTTGCAGGCGCTGGCCGGGGATCGCTATTGGGCACGCTGGGAAGTGGCCGGGGTGGAAAGACAGCTGGGGCTGTTCGCCGGCCTGCCGAGCCAGGAGGAAGCGCCGGTAGCGTTGCCCCGGCCCAGTGTCGGCGAAGACCTGCAGGCGGATTACCACAGCCTGGGTACCACCCTCGGGCCGCACCCCCTGGCGCTGCTGCGCCCGCAGCTTGCGGCCCGGCGCTGCCGCAGCTCGCGCGACTTGCTGGCGGTGGAGCACGGGCGTTCGGTGAGCGTGGCCGGGCTGGTCACCGGGCGCCAGCGGCCGGGCACCGCCAGCGGGGTGACCTTCGTGACCCTGGAAGACGAGTTCGGCAACGTCAATGTGGTGGTCTGGCGCGACCTGGCCGAGCGCCAGCGCCGGGTGCTGGTGGGCGCGCAGTTGCTCAAGGTCGACGGCACCCTGGAAACCGAGGGCGAGGTGCGCCACCTGATTGCCGGGCGCCTGAGTGACCTGAGCCCGCTGCTGGATGGCATTCACGTACGCAGCCGCGACTTTCGCTGATGTAGCCGCTGCCGAGCCCGGGCGAGGCTGCGAAAAGGCCCGCAGGGCCTTGCTTGGCGGTCTCCCGCCGGAACCCCGGCGTCCTCAAGACCGCCGCGTCTGCTGCGTCGCAATGCCGCCCAAGCCGTTCGTCCGAGCGCGGCCCGAGCCTGCGGCAGCGGCTACACGAAACGCGGATCGGCAGTGGCCTGCCGCTTTGCTATCCCCCGAGTCTGTGGCAATGGTTACAGAATGACGCCAAGGTTTTTTATTCCTTTTCGCACTGATGGCGCTTTGGCATAATCGCCGCCGATGATGCCCCCTGCATCAAGTTTCAGAACGCTCGGCCGACGACTTTCGAGCCTGCACAGACTGGGGCCGCAGACGTGCGGCAGGGCGCAAGTGCATCTAGACAGTGCACCCAAATGGATACTCAAGAAGGAACATAGAGTGAGAGTGATCTCGAAGTTGATGTTGTCCGCTGTAGCACTGGCGGTGCTGGCGGGCATGAGCGGTTGCGCCACGGAAAGCTCCCGGGCCTTGCCGGTGGAGAAGGTCCAGAGCGCCAGCCAGGTATGGACCGGAGCCCGGGTGCCGATGGCCGTGGGCAAGTTCGACAACCGCTCCAGCTACATGCGCGGAATCTTCTCCGATGGCGTCGACCGCCTCGGCGGCCAGGCCAAGACCATCCTCATCACCCACCTGCAGCAGACCAACCGCTTCAGCGTGCTGGACCGCGACAACATGGGCGAGATCCAGCAGGAAGCGGCCATCAAGGGCCAGGCGCAGAAGCTCAAGGGCGCGGACTTCGTGGTCACCGGCGATGTCACCGAGTTCGGTCGCAAGGAAACCGGCGACCACCAGCTGTTCGGCATCCTCGGCCGCGGCAAGACCCAGGTGGCCTACGCCAAGGTGGCGTTGAACATCGTCAACATCAGCACCTCCGAAGTGGTCTATTCGACCCAGGGCGCTGGCGAGTACGCCTTGTCCAACCGTGAAGTGATCGGCTTCGGCGGCACCGCTGCCTACGATTCGACCCTCAACGGCAAGGTCCTCGACCTGGCCATGCGCGAGGCGGTCAACCGCATGGTCGAGGCCATCGACGCCGGCGCCTGGAAACCGGGCCGCTGATCACACAGCTGACAGGGAGAAGTGCAAGCATGTCGAAGACGATGATGGCGCGGCTAATGATGGCCGGCGCCTTGCTGGGCTGTGTGCTGCTGGCCGGTTGCAGCGGGCCGAAGACGCTGTACCAGTGGGAAACCTACCAGACCCAGACCTACGAGTACTTCAAGGGCGAGGAGGCCCGGGAGGCCCAGGTCGAGGCCCTGGAGCGCGACCTGCAGAAGATCAAGTCCACCGGCAAGGCCGTGCCGCCGGGCTACCACGCCCACCTGGGCATGCTCTACGCGAGCCTGGGCAAGGATGACCAGATGGTGCAGCAGTTCAATACCGAGAAGGCGTTGTTCCCCGAATCCGCCTCGTACATGGACTTCCTGCTCAAGAACGCCAAGAAGGGAGCCGCCCAATGAGCCTGATGACCCTGCGCAACCTGCTGGGCCTGTTGGCCGTGAGCCTGCTGGTGGGCTGCGCCGCGCCCAGGAGCGTGGACTACTCGGCCTACAAGCAGGCCCGGCCGAAGTCGATCCTGGTGCTGCCGCCGCTCAATGAATCGCCGGACATCAAGGCCACCTACAGCATGCTGTCCCAGGTGACCTTTCCCCTGGCCGAAGCCGGTTACTACGTGATGCCGATCGCGGTGGTGGATGAAACCTTCCGCCATAACGGCCTGACCAACCCGGCGGACATCCACGGCCTGGCGCCGGCCAAGCTCAACGAGATCTTCGGCGCCGACGCCGGCCTGTACATCACGGTCAAGGAATACGGCACCAGCTACATGCTGATCAGCAGCGCCACCGTGGTCACCGCCAGCGCCACCCTGGTGGACCTGAAGACTGGCACCACGTTGTGGACCGGCAGCGCCCGCGCCTCCAGTGAGGAAGGCAACAACGGCAACAACGGTGGCCTGGTGGGCATGCTGATCACCGCTGCGGTGAAGCAGATCATCAACACCAGCACCGACGCCGGCCATCCGATTGCCGGCATCACCAGCCAGCGTCTGCTGTCGGCCGGGCAACGCACCGGCTTGCTGTACGGTCCGCGTTCGCCGAAATACGGCACCGACTGAGGGGCAGGGAGCGGGCAATCCGCTCTTTTTCAGGCGGCGCCTGTCGGCGTCCGCCTGGAACCCGGGCCATCGCCTATTCTGTTTTTTCAGTCGCGCGAAGGGCGTTGCCCGGCGGCATGGCCGACCAGTGGCGAAGCCGATCCCGGCCCTGGTGAAACCATCCGCGTGCACCGTGCTCAAAGGCTCTGGAGGCTGCGTTGCTGCCTCTTGAAAACCCACGCTGTGCCACGTTTTTCGTAGAGTCCGTTCATGCCGTTCTTATCTGATCATCACGGGTGCCAGGGGTGGAAGGGCGAGATGGCCGAGCGCATCCGTGCCTTCGACTGGTCCGCCACCAGCCTCGGGGCGTTGCAGCACTGGAGCCACAGCCTGTGCAGCACAGTGCAGCTGATGCTCGGCTCGCCGCTGCCGATGGTGATGCTCTGGGGCCCCCTGGGCTACATGATCTACAACGATGCCTATGCCGAGTTCGCCGGCGGCCGCCATCCCTACCTGCTGGGCTGCGCCGTGGAGATGGGCTGGCCGGAGGTCGCCGAGTTCAACCGCGGGGTGGTGAACACCTGCCTCAGCGGCGGCACCCTGTCCTATCACAACAAGGAACTGGTGCTGCTGCGCAACGGGGTGCCGGAAGACGTCTGGATGGACCTCTACTACAGCCCGGTGGCGGGGGACGACCAGGCTCCGGCCGGGGTCATCGCCATTGTCGTGGAAACCACCGGCCATGTGATTTCCGAGCGCCGCCGCCAGGCCGCGGAGGCCGCCTACCGGGCGGAGAACGAGCGCGTGCAGCTGGCGCTGAATGCCGGTGCGTTGCTGGGCTCCTTCGTCTGGGACGTCCAGGCCGACGTGCTGTCTTGCGACGAGCGATTTGCCCGGACCTTTTCCTACCCGGCGGACCAGCCCCTGGACAACCTGCCGATCGATATCACCGAAAGCCGCATCCACCCCGATGACCTGCCGCGCATCAAGGAACTGGCCCAGTACAGCGTGACCCAGGGCGGGCCCTACAACGCCGAATACCGGGTGCGCCGCGAGGACGGCAGCTACACCTGGGTGCTGGCCTGCGGCCGTTGCGAGTTCGACGAGTCGGGCCAGGCCTTGCGTTTCCCCGGGGTGCTGATCGATATCCAGGAGCGCAAGATCGCCGAGGAAGCCCTGCGCCAACTGACCCGCAACCTGGAGCAGCGGGTGCTGGAGGAGGTCAACGCGCGGCTCAGCGCCGAGGAGCAACTGCGCCAGGTGCAGAAACTCGAAGCCATTGGCGGCCTGACCGGCGGCGTGGCCCATGATTTCAACAACCTGCTGCAGGTGATCGCCGGCAACCTGCATCTGCTGTCCCGCCACGAAGCGGGCAACGCCAATGTGCAGCGGCGCACAGCCGCCGCGCTGACGGCGGTGGAGCGCGGCGCCAAGCTGTCGAACCAACTGCTGGCCTTTGCCCGGCGCCAGCCGCTGTCACCGGCCAGCTACAACCCGCGGCACCTGTACGAGGGCCTGGGGGAGTTGCTGCAGCGGGCCCTGGGCGAAACCATTTGCATCGATGTGCAATTGCCCGCCGAGCCCTGGTGCATCCATGTGGATCGCAACCAGTTGGAAAACGCCGTGCTCAACCTGGCGATCAATGCCCGGGATGCCCTGGGCGGCGAGGGGCGGATCCTCATCAGCGCCGAGAACCAGGTGCTGGATTCGCGCTTCTGCGCCGGCAAGGGCATCGCTGCCGGCGAGTACCTGTGCCTGAGTGTGGCTGACGATGGCCCGGGCATGCCCGCCGAGGTGCTCAAGCAGGCCTTCGAACCCTTCTTCACTACCAAGGCCGACGGTCATGGCACGGGCCTGGGCTTGAGCATGGTGTTCGGTTTCGTCAAGCAGAGCGGCGGCCATATCGAGATCTTCAGCAGCCCGGGGCAGGGCACCCGGGTGCAGATGTACTTTGCCCGCAGTGCCGAACCTACGCTGCAGCAGGCGCCGCGCCCGGGTCAGCGGGCGGGCGGTGGCGAGGAAAGCATCCTGGTGGTGGAGGACAACGCCGAGGTGCGCAGCGCCGCGGTGGAAATGCTCGAACACGAGGGCTACCGGGTGCGCACCGCGAGCAATGGTGACGCTGCCATGCAACTGCTGCTGGACGGGCTCAAGGTCGATCTGATCTTCACCGACGTGGTGATGCCCGGTCTGATCAAGAGCACGGACCTGGCCACCTGGGCCAAGACCCAGGCACCGCCGATCGCGGTGCTGTTCACCTCGGGGCACACCCGCGACATGATTTCGCGCAACCACCAGCTCAGCCCCGACACCCACCTGCTGAGCAAGCCCTATGGGCCTGCAGACCTGAGCGCCATGGTGCGTTCGGTGCTGGAGGCCTGAGCGGCGCCTGGCGCCAAGTGTGAAGCAGCGCATAAAAATCCCCAGGGAGCGACGACAAACTGGCGTCAAACTTCTACGCTGCATGAAGTTGAATGAACTTGTACGTTTTTTCTGCTGACCAAGGACAGGGGCATCGACCGCCTGATCCCATAACAACAAACGTCGTCTTGCGCGGTTTTTCTTCTCAACCTTTTTTGGATGCTCCGCCGTGATCTCCACCCTTGAACTGCGCAGAATCGTTGAAACCAGCTTCCTGCCCCTGCATTGCCAGTGCACCGTCGGCCACGACGGGGCCATGACTGTGCGCATCTGCGACCCCGCCAGCGGGCGCGTCGACCTGTTGGTCACCGGCATCGCCACCCGCGGCCTGACCAGCTCCCGGGCGCTGTCGGAGCTGATTGCCGAGTTGCGCTACGACCTCCAGCACACCCGCCTGAGCACCGAGCAGCAAGCCCGCCGCCAGCACGGTCGCTGAAGCGCCAGGGAACATTGCGCCGGGGGCGAGGCTCGAACCCCGGGTACGCGCGTCGATCTTCCGCGGGGCTTGCCTCGGGCCTCGGACCTTGTGTGATGATCGCGCTTCGACTGTTCGCGGTTCTCGACATAAGGCTGGTTCATGACTGCTTCCCGTAGCCCCTCCGATGCTTCCCAGGCGAGCCCTTCGTCCTTTCCAGCCAGCGGTTTTGTCCGGGTGCGCGGCGCCCGCGAGCACAATCTGAAGAATGTCGACGTGGACATTCCCCGGGATGCGCTGGTGGTGTTCAGTGGGGTGTCGGGCTCGGGCAAGTCGTCCCTGGCGTTCTCCACCCTGTATGCCGAGGCCCAGCGTCGCTACTTCGAATCGGTGGCGCCCTATGCCCGGCGCCTGATTGACCAGGTGGGGGTGCCGGATGTCGACCGCATCGACGGCCTGCCGCCGGCGGTGGCCCTGCAACAGCAGCGCGGTACTCCCAGCACGCGCTCTTCGGTGGGCAGCGTGACCACCTTGTCGAGCCTGGTGCGCATGCTCTATTCCCGGGCCGGTAGCTACCCGCCGGGGCAGCCGATGCTGTATGCCGAGGACTTTTCGCCGAACACGCCCCAGGGCGCCTGCCCGGAATGCCATGGCCTGGGGCGGGTCTATGAGGTCGACGAAGCGAGCATGGTTCCCGACCCTTCGCTGACCATCCGCCAGCGCGCCGTGGCCTCCTGGCCCCTGGCCTGGCAGGGACAGAACCTGCGGGACATCCTGGTGACCCTGGGCTACGACGTCGACATCCCCTGGCAGCAACTGCCGAAAAAGCAGCGTGACTGGATCCTCTTCACCGAAGAAACCCCCACAGTACCGGTGTACGCCGGGCTGACCCCGGAACAGACCCGCGAGGCCCTCAAGCGCAAGCAGGAACCCAGCTACATGGGCACCTTCAGCGGCGCCAGGCGCTATGTGCTGCACACCTTCACCCACACCCAGAGCGCGCTGATGAAAAAGCGTGTGTCGCAATTCATGCGCGGCAGCCCGTGCCCGCTGTGCGAGGGCAAGCGGCTCAAGCGCGAGGCCCTGGCGGTGACCTTTGCCGGGCTGGATATCGGCGAGCTGGCGCGCCTGCCGCTGCTGCAACTGGCCGAGGTGCTGCGGCCGGTGGCGGCGGCAGATTACCTGGAGCAGGCGCCCGCCGATGATCCGGTTCTGAGCCACGCCCAGACCCGTGCCGCGCGTCAGCAGCGCCATGCCCAGGGCGCCCCGGAGCATCGCGGCGCGCCGGATGTGCGGCATACGCCGAACCTGTCCCTGGAAAAGCGCCTGGCCGCCCAGCGCATCGCCCAGGACCTGCTGGAGCGGGTCAGCACCCTGACCGACCTCGGGCTGGGCTACCTGGCCCTGGAGCGCAGCACGCCGAGCCTGTCTTCCGGTGAGTTGCAGCGCCTGCGCCTGGCGACCCAGCTGGGCTCGCAGCTGTTCGGGGTGATCTATGTGCTGGACGAGCCCTCGGCAGGCCTGCACCCGGCGGATGCCGAGGCACTGTTCGAGGCCTTGCAGCGGCTCAAGGCCGCCGGCAACTCGCTGTTCGTGGTGGAGCACGATGTGCAGACCATGCGCCGTGCCGACTGGCTGGTGGACGTGGGCCCGGCGGCGGGAGAGCGTGGCGGCCAGGTGCTGTACAGCGGCCCGCCGGCCGGCTTGGCCGAGGTGGCGCAGTCCCAGACCCGCGCCTACCTGTTTCCCGAGCAGGCCCCGGCCCGGCGTACCCCGCGCCCGCCCCGGGGCTGGCTGCGGCTGGAAGGTATCAGCCGCAACAACCTCAAGGAGCTGGACGCCGAGTTTCCCCTGGGCTGCTTTACCGCGGTGACCGGGGTTTCCGGTTCCGGCAAGTCGAGCCTGGTGAGCCAGGCCCTGCTGGAACTGGTGGGCGCGCACCTGGGCAAGGCTTCGGCCAGCGATGAGGCGCCGGAGCTGGACCTGGCGGACGACGCACCGGTCAGCAGCGGCGGGCGGGTGGTGGCCGGCATGGAGCAGATCAAGCGCCTGGTACAGGTGGACCAGAAACCCATCGGTCGTACCCCGCGTTCCAATCTCGCGACCTACACCGGGCTGTTCGATCAGGTGCGCAAGCTGTTCGCCGCCACCGACGAGGCCCGGGAGCGGGGCTTCGACGCCGGGCAGTTTTCCTTCAACGTGGCCAAGGGCCGTTGCCCGGCCTGCGAGGGCGAGGGCTTTGTCAGCGTCGAGCTGCTGTTCATGCCCAGCGTGTTCGCCCCGTGCCCGACCTGCCATGGCACGCGCTACAACCCCCAGACCCTGGCCGTGACCTGGCAGGGCCTGAACATCGCTCAGGTGCTGCAATTGAGTGTCGAGCAGGCCTTGCCGGTGTTTGCCGAACAACCGGGCGTCCGCCGTGCCCTGGAAGTGCTGCGCGACATCGGCCTGGATTACCTGCGCCTGGGCCAGCCGGCCACCGAGCTCTCCGGCGGTGAGGCGCAGCGCATCAAGCTGGCCACCGAGCTGCAGCGCACTGCCCGGGGCGCCACCCTGTACGTGCTGGACGAGCCCACCACCGGCCTGCACCCACGGGATGTGGACCGTCTGCTGGAGCAACTGGACAAACTGGTGGCGGCCGGGCACAGCCTGGTGGTGGTGGAGCACGAAATGCGCGTGGTGGCCCAGGCCGACTGGGTGATCGACATCGGCCCTGGTGCCGGCGACCAGGGCGGCACCCTGGTGGCCTGCGGCGCCCCGCACCAGGTGGCAAAGCAGCGCACTAGCCGCACCGCGCCCTTTCTTGCCCAAGCGCTGGGCGGACGTTGATCCAGGGCAAAAGTGGCGACGAACGGTTACCGCTGGTCTGATTGGCGGTCGACAGACCCGGTCCGGCGAGGCCATTCTGATAACCGGCGGGGGCGTGATGACGCCCTTGCTGCCGATCAACCACGGAGGTGTTCCATGCCGGTGACCCACGACCTTTACCAGGACCTGAGCTGTAGTAAAGAAGACATTCAGCAGCGTCGGGCCAGTGACCCCCACCTGAATGCGCTGTTCGACAAATACACCAGCATCGACGATCAGGTGCTCAAGGCCGAAGCTGCCGCTGCCGCAGACGACGAACTGAAGAAACTCAAGGAAAAACGCCTGCTGATCAAGGATGAGATCGCCGGGAAACTCACCGCCGGTTCCTGACCCCCCTGTAGCAAAGACGCTCGCAGTAGCAAGGCGCTTGTTGTGGCGAGGGAGCTTGCTCCCGCTGGGCGGCATAGCCGCCCAGACGCCCGCCGGGCTGTCCCACCCCAAGTTGCAACGCACCCACCCTCAAGGCGCCAGCGCCTCCTTCAACGACAACCGGGCCATGTGCCTGGCCGTCAGCGACCCCAGGTACAAGGCATCGCCATATTCGCGCACCGTGGTGATCGGCGAGTAGTTGCCGCTGCTGCCATCCTGCAGGTTGGCGATCACCCGGCCCTGGGTATCCAGGCCCAGCACGAAGCCGCGCTTCTCCACCGGCTTGGGCAATACCGTCATTGCCCGCACCAGCATCTTGCGCACGAAGGGGTAGGGCGCGGTGGCGTCGAGCAACGGGTTGCGCGGTGCGTACAGGGCCACCCAGAAACGCCCGGCGCCATTGAAGCTCAGGTTGTCCGGCAGCCCCGGCAGGTTGTCGATGAACAGGTCGTGGCTGCCGGCCTTGTCACCCTTGAGCCAGTAGCGGCTGATGCGGTAGGCGCCGGTTTCATTGACCAGCACATAGGCCTCGTCCGGCCCCAGGGCAATGCCGTTGGCGAACTCCAGGCGGTCCAGCAGCACCTCGGTGGTGCCGCTCTGGAAGTCGTAGCGCAGCAGGCGGCCATCGGCGCCGTGCTCGATCACCGCTTCGCCGTCATGGCCATAGCCCCAGCGGCTGGTGGCGTCGCTGAAGTAGGCGTAGCGCCCTGCGGCATCTACCGCCACATCATCGGTAAAGCCGAACTTCAGGCCGTTGGCCTCGGTGCTCAGGGTCTGCAACTGGCCCTCGCTGTCCAGGGCCAGCAGGCCCTTGATGGCATCGGCGATGATCAGGCGCCCGTCCGGGTGCCGGGCCAGGCCCAGGGGCCGGCCGCCGGTATTGACCAGCACCTTGAGCGCACTGCCGTCGAGGCTGCTCTGGATCACCCGGCCGTCATGCAGGCCGCTGAGCAGTTGTTCGTGTTCCAGCAGCAGGGCTTCGGGGCCGTCGATGTCCCGGGCGCCCACCGGCTGCACGGCCTTGAGCTTCTGGTTCTCGGCAAACGGCCCCTGGCTCAGGGACGGCGCCGGCGCCGGGTTCCAGGCCACCGGCTGGACCCTGGTCGGCATCAGCAGCAGGAAGGCCAGGACGGCCAGCAGCACCAGCAGGACAATCCGCAGGCCGCTGAAGCGGCGGGGGGCAATCTGATTCATGCAATGACTCCTGTCGGGGGCGGCCTCAGGACGGGCGGCCGGGGGCCTCGGTGGCGGGCAGCGGGATAGCTTGCTGGGCCATCTCGCACAATGCCAGCAATGAGGCGGCGGATTCCCGTTCTATCCGTCGCTTGAATAACAGCTGATTGCCCAGGCGCATCAGCAGGTCGTCAAAGCCGTACTCCAGGGTCCGCACGAAGCGTGTGTGCTGCGCCCCCAGGGGCTGGCATTCGTAGGTCACCTGCAGGTGCAGGCCGTGATCGCCCCGGGCACTGGCACGCCAGCGGTGCCCAGGCAGGTACTCCTCGACCGTCCAGCTCAGGTGGCCGCTGCGCCCGCCGGCATGGATGTCTTCCTCGAAGCCTTGCCCGGCGAACAGCGGGCCTTCGTCGCCCTCGACCTTGAGCGAGGAGGGGTGCCACTGTGGCCAGAGCCGCGAGCTGGCGGCATAGGCCAGGGTGCTGGCGGCGCTGCGGGGGATGTCGACCTGGTGCTGCATGCGGGTCATGGGCGTGGCCTCGTCAGGGGAGGAACTGACGGCTGGCGGCTCTTGCGGTTGCCAGTGCAGGGTACCGAACAGCCAGTCCATCAGCGGCAGGACAATATTGAAGTTGCGCTCCTGCATCAGCTCGCGGCGGTGATGCAGTTCGTGCAGGCGGCGCATCTGCCGCACCCAGGGCAGGCGCGCCAGGGGGTGATTGGCGGGCAGGTGCTCGCAGGCATGGAACACCTCGTAGGCCAGGTAGCCGAGCAGGGTGCAACTGGCGAACAGCGCCGCCACGTTGCCATTCCACAGGCGCAGCAGCGCCCACAGGGGCAGGGCGAAGAGCAGGCTGTGCACCACGATCAGCCAGGCCGGAAACAGAATCACCCGCCAGTCCCGGTAGCCTTCATAGGCCATCAGCCCGGGGGCGAAGAAGCTGTGGTGGTCGCCGGTATGGCGGGCATAGAACATCCGCGCGAAGCGCTGCTTGTGATGCCCCAGCCAGCGGTGCACCACGTAGATGCACAGGTTGAAGAACAGCAGCGCCACCGGCACCGCCAGCCATTCCAGGGGCTGCACCTGGCTCAGGGTGCTGCATAGCAGGCCGATGCACAGCAGGCCATAGGCCAGGACAAAGCCGCCATGCAGCCAGGGGTTGTAGCGCGGACTGACCGCCGCTCGGTATTGCTGACGAAAGTGCTGGGTGGTTTCTCGCACGGCCCGATTCCCGTTGTTGTTTTTATGGGCTGCAGCGTAGCCGGCGGGTAATTATCCAGCCAATGGATAGTGGGAATGAGGATTATTCATCAGGCTGAAAATGCCCGGATAAAGCTCTAGGAAACGACAGCGAGGCGAATGAAAGATTGACGCCAGAATAGTGGCTATTTAATATTTTGATATTGAATTGATATCATTTCTGCTCGCACTCTGCTCCTTTCTGGTTCCGTTTTGCCTGTCAGGCATCGAGGGGCTGCCAGTTCGACCCTGCTTGCCGAAATCAATTTTTCCTCGCCATGGGCCTTCAGGATGAAGGCTCCAGGGGCTTGTGCTCCTGCATTGCTAAGAGACTGACATGGACGTTCGCCACTTCACCTTCCTGGCCCAGCAACCCTCTGCTGTCCTGCAATCCCGTGATTCGTTCTGCGGCTTGTCCAAGCGCAGCCTGGCGTTCGTCCTGGCCAACATGATGTTCTGGCAGCCGCTGGTGGCGATGGCCGACGGCATCGTGGTCAACGGCAGCGGCACAACACTGGGACAGGCCGGCAATGGCGTGCCCATCGTCAACATTGCCACGCCCAATGGCAGCGGCCTGTCGCACAACAAGTTCAGCGACTACAACGTCGGCCAGCAGGGCGTGATCCTCAACAACGCCACCGGCCGCACCCAGGAAACCCAACTGGGCGGGATCATTCTCGGCAACTCCAACCTGGGTGGCCGCGCGGCCAATGTGATCCTCAACGAGGTCAACGGCGGCAGCCCCAGCCAGCTCAAGGGCTACACCGAAGTGGCCGGGCAGTCGGCCCATGTCATTGTCGCCAACCCCTATGGCGTGAGCTGCAACGGCTGCGGCTTCATCAACACCCCCAAGGCCACCCTGACCACCGGCAAGCCGGTGATCGAGAACGGCCAGGTCCAGCGTTACCAGGTGGACCAGGGCAGCGTCGCCATCGAGGGTGCGGGCCTCAACGCGAGCAATATCGACCAGTTCGAAATCATCACCCGCAGCGCCAAGATCAACGCCGAGATCCAGGCCCGGCACCTGGCGGTGATCGCCGGGGCCAACGACGTCGACGCCAAGACCTTGAACGCCACGGCCCGCACCGCCAACCCGGCGGATGCACCGCAACTGGCCATCGACTCATCAGCCCTGGGCGGCATGTATGCCGGAGCGATCAAGCTGGTGGGCACCGAGGCCGGGGTGGGGGTGAAGCTCGACGGCAAGCTGATCGCCAGTGGCGGTGATATCCAACTGGATGCCAACGGCCAGTTGCGCATGGCGGACGCCACTGCCGAGAAGGGCGCGGTGGCGATCAAGGCCGGCAGCCTGGAGGCCCAGGGCGCGGTCTACGCCGGCAGCGAACTCAAGGTACAGACCCGGGGCGACCTGAGCAGCCAGAAAACCCTCGCCGCCCGCGACAGCATCCAGCTGGACAGCGGTGGCCAACTGAGCAACCAGGGCATCATCGAAGCCGGGGTCAATGCCGATAACTCTCGCAACGCCAACGGCGATATCAGCCTCAACGCCCGGGATCTCGACAACCGCGGCAAGAGCATTGTCGCCAGCCGCGACCTGACCCTGAACACGGCCCAGACCCTGGACAACCGGGGCGGCACCCTTAGTGGCCAGCATCAGGTGAAGGTCAGCGCCGGCACTCTGGACAACCAGAACCAGGGCCGGGTCCTGAGCAGCGACAGCCTGGTGCTGCAGGCCACCCAGGTGCTGAACCACAACGCCCTGATCACCAGCGACGGCCAACTCAAGGCCGAGATCGGCCACCTGGGCAATCGCCACGGTGAGCTCAGCAGCCTGAGCCGGGTTCGCCTGCAACTGGCGGCGCTGGACAACGTCGCCGGGCTGGTGATGGCCGGTGAAACCCTGGATATCAACGCCAGCGGGGCCATCGACAACCGTGGCGGTGCCCTGGGGGCGGAGCGCTTGCTGAAGGTGCAGGCCGCATCCCTGGACAACAGCAAGGCCGGTAACCTGCGCAGCGAGAAGCGCCTGGAGGTCCAGGTCGCCGGGCGTCTCGACAACCAGGACAGGGGCTTGATTCAGGCTAACCAGGCCATGGAAGTACAGGCCGGGCAACTGGACAACCGCAAGGGCAGGATTTCCGGCAGCGACACCCTGGTGGTGCGCGGCGAGAGTGCGGACAACCGCGGTGGGGTGATACGTGCCGATCAGGCCCTGGGCCTGCACAGTCGTGACGTGGATAACCGCGACAAGGGCCGCCTGGAAAGCCGGACCGCCGTCACCGTCGAAGGCAACCGCCTGGACAACAGCGGTGGCCTGCTCAGCGCCACTTCAACCCTGACGCTGAACAGCGGCGAGGTGCTCAACCACGCTGGCCGCATCGCCAGCAAAGGCGAACTCCATGCCCAGGTGGACAGCCTTGCCCAGCATGGCGGCGAGCTGGTGGCCGAAGGCGCTCTGCATCTGCAGGGCCAGTCCCTGGATAACCGGGACCAGGGCCTGGTGGCCTCCCTCAAGGCCCTGACCCTGGACGTCGTCGAGGTGGATAACCGTGGTGGTGCACTGTCGGGCCAGGGGGAAGTGCAGGTCAACGGCCAGGGGCTGAACAACAGTGATGGCGGCAAGGTCCTGGCGGACCAGCGCCTGCTGCTCCAGGTGGCCCGGGTCATCAACCAGAACCAGGGGCTGTTGTTCAGCAAGCAAGGGCTGACCCTGAGTGGCGACAGCCTGGACAACAGCGGCGGCCAGCTGGTGAGCCAGAAGCCGTTGCTGCTGACCCTGAGCGCAGCCCTGGACAACCAGCGCGGCCTGATCAGCGGCGAAGACCTGCTGACCCTCAAGGTTGGCAGCCTGGACAACCGCGGCGGACGCCTGACCGGTGCCCGGGCCCTGAGCCTCGACAGCCGCGGGGCGCTGCTCAACCAGGGCGGCTCGATCGTCGCCGAGCAGGGGCTGACCCTGGACAGCACCAGCCTGAACAACAGCGACAAGGGCGTGATCAGCGCCAAGGCCGATGCCCGCCTGGGCACCGGCGCTTTCGACAACAGCCAGGGCGGCAGCCTGACCAGTGCCGGGCAGTTGACCCTGACCACTGCCCAACTGACCAACAACCAGGGCCGGATCGGCAGCGACCAGGCCCTCAATGCCAGCATCACTGGTCTGCAGCAGCAGGGCGGCGAGCTGTTCAGCAACGCCGACCTGACCTTGGACCTGAACCATGGCCTGCTGGACAACCAGGGCGGCAACCTGCACACCCCGGGGCAGCTGTTGTTGCGCAACCTCGACCGGGTGGACAACCGCAGCGGTGAAATCTCCGGGGCCAAGGCCTTCAGCCTCAACGCCCGGGAACTGGACAACGGTGCCGGCAAGCTCCTGAGCAATCAGGCCCTGACCCTGCGCATCGAGCAGGCCCTGGCCAACGTCAAGGGGCTGATCTCGGCTGCAGCCATCGACAGCCGCAGCGCCAGTCTGGACAACCGCGACGGCCAGTTGCACAGCCGTGGCGACAGCCAACTGCAGGTCAGCGGGCACGCCGACAACCAGGGCGCAATACTGCTGGCCGAAGGGCAGATGACCCTCAAGGCCGCCAGCCTGGACAACCGCCAGGAGGGGCTGGTGGGCGCCACCCGCGCCCTGGACCTGCAGGTCGGGCAACTGGATAACCGCGGCGGTGAAGTGTCGAGCCGGCAGATCGACCTGAGCGGCGAGCGCCTGGACAACAGCGACCAGGGCCGCCTGCTGGCCAGTGGTGACCTGACCCTGAAGGTGGCCCGGGTGCTCAACCAGAACCTGGGCCTGATTTCCGCGGACCAGGGCCTGAGCCTCAGCGGCATCGGCCTGGACAACCGGGGCGGGCAACTGGTGGGGGCCCAGCGCCTGGACCTGGAGCTGGGTGAAGACCTCGACAACCGCAAAGGCCGGATCAGCAGCGAAGGCCGCCTGGCGATCCAGGCCCGCAACCTGAACAACGACCGGGGCAGCCTGTCCAGTGGTGGTGCCTTGCAGGTCAGCGCCGGGCAGGCCCTGAGCAACCAGGGCGGCAAGTTGTTGAGCGACGCGGGCCTGACCCTGGCCAGTGCCCGGCTGGACAACCAGCAGCAGGGCATCATCAGCGCCAAGGGCCGGCTGTCACTCACTACCGGAGCGCTGGACAACAGCCAGGGCGGCAACCTCAACAGCGGTGATGAACTGAGCCTGAACGCTGCCCAGGTCAACAACGAGCAGGGCAGCATCGGCAGCGCCAAGGCCCTGACGGCCTCGGTCACCGGGTTGCAGCAGCAGGGCGGCAAGCTGTTCAGCAAGAGCCGCCTGAGCCTGGACCTGAACCATGGCACCCTGAACAACCAGGGCGGCCTGATCAATGCCCCAGGTGTGCTACTGCTGAGCAACCTCGGCGCGGTGGATAACCGTCAGGGGGAAATCTCCAGCCAGCAGGCTTTCGAACTGGCCGCCCGCAGCCTGGACAACAGCGCCGGGCAGTTGCTCAGCAACCAGGCCCTGACCTTGCGCATCGAGGGCGCGCTGACCGCGCTCAAGGGCAAGATCGCCGCCGCCGCGTTGCAGATCGATGCCGCTAGCCTGGACCACAGCGGCTCGCTGCTCAGCGACAGCGAACTGGACCTGCGGGTCACTGGCCCTTTGCGCAACCAGGGCCTGATCCAGGCCGCCGGGCCGCTGCAGATCAGCGCCAACGGCCTGGACAACCAGGGTGGGCGCCTGCTCGGCGGCACCCGTGTGGGCATCGACCTGGGGGCCCAAGGCTCGGACCTGGACAACCGCCAGGGCCTGATCAACACCCAGGGCGTGCTGAGCATTGCCGGGCTGCGGGACCTGCAGAACCAGGCCGGGGAAATCTCCAGCACCCAGGGCTTCAACCTGGCCGGGCGCAGCCTGGACAACAGTGGCGGCAAGCTGATCAGCCACCAGCAGCTTGGGGTCGAGGCCGTGAACCTGGGCAACCAGCAGGGCCTGATATCCGGCTGGCAGGGGCTCAAGGTCAGCGGCGGCAGCCTGGACAACCGCCAGCAAGGTACCTTGTCGAGCCTGCTGGGGGATCTGAATATCGACCTCAGCGGCGCCTTGCTCAACAGTGCGCAAGGCGGGCTGGCCAGCCAGGGTCAGCTGACCCTCAAGGCCGCGAGCCTGGACAACAGCGACAAGGGCATCGTCACCAGCAAGGGCGAGCAGCAACTGATCCTTGGCAGTGGAGGTTTGAACAACGCCCGGGGCGGGCTGATTGAAAGCAGCGCCAGCCTCGACATCGGCGCCGGCGACCTGGACAACCAGGGCGGCCGACTCAGCGCCGTGGGCGGCCTGAACTTCACCGGCAATAGCCTGAACAACCAGGGTGGCAACCTGCGCGGTGAAGGCGCGGTGACCCTCGATCTTCTGGGTGCCCTGGTCAACACCCAGGGCAAGCTGGCCGCCAGCGGCCCGTTGCTGCTCAAGCGTTCCAGCCGCATCGACAACCAGGACGGGCAGTTGGTCAGCCAGAACCTGATGACTCTGTTCAGCAACAGCCTGGACAACAGTAACCGCGGCACCCTGGCCGCCAACGGTGCGCTGCAGGTCAACGTCAGTGGTGAGGTGCGCAACCAGAATGACGGCCTGATCTACAGCCGCGACGCCGGCCTGAGCCTGAGCGCCGGCAGCCTGAACAATGCCAAGGGCGCGATCCAGAGCGCCAAGGCCCAGACCCTGGCAGTGACCGGGGGCATCGATAACCAGGGCGGCAAGCTGATTGCCGAGGATGGTGACCTGGACATTCAAGGCGCCAGCCTGGATAACCGCGCGGGTGTGCTGTCCAGCCTCAAGGGGCTGTTCCAGGCCCGAATGTCGGGGGTGCTGAACAACCAAGGCGGCCAGGCCGAGGCCCAGCGCCTGGATCTGCAAGCCCTGGCCGGTTTCGACAACGGCGCCGGACGCATGGCGGCCAAGGGTGGCGACTTGCTGCTCAATGCCGGCAGCGCCGGGGTGGATAACAGCCAGGGCGGGCTGTATGCCAGCGGGCGGGTCAAGGCCAGCGGCAATCAGCTCGACAACAGCACCGGGCAGATCAACGGCCAGCACATCGACCTGGATTTCAACGGTTCCCTGGTCAACCAGGGCGGCCTGATTGAAAGCCGCGAGAGCCTGGCGCTGCGCGGCGCCAGCCTGGACAACCAGGGCGGCAAACTGCGGGCCCTGGCCCCTGGCGGCAAGACCGACCTGCAGATCGGCGGGCTGTTCGACAACCGCAACGGCCTGCTGGAATCCGCCAACACCGACCTGACCCTGGCGGCGTCGGGTTTCCTCAATCAGGGTGGCAGCCTGCTGCACCTGGGCGAAGGCAACTTCGATATCGCCACCGGCAACGTGATCAATGCCGGCGGCAGCCTGGTCACCCGGGGCGGGCTGACGCTGACCGCCGACAGCTGGACCAACAGTAGCGTGATCCAGGCCGGGCGCCTGAACCTCGACGTCAACCACTTCAGCCAGACCGCCGCTGGCCAGTTGCTGGCCAGCCAGCACTTGCAGGCCCGGGGCGGCAATTGGAACAACGACGGGCTGCTGGCCAGCGATGGCAGCCTGGACCTGCAGATCGGCGGCACCTATTCCGGTAATGGCCGGGTATCCAGCCTGGGCACCCTTGGCTTTGGCGCGGCCCAGCTCAACCTTGGCGCCGCGGGCAGCATCGCCGGTGGCGGCGGTACCCAGGTCACGGTCGCCGGGCAACTGAACAACGCCGGGCGCCTGACCTCCAACGCCGGACTCTCGGTGAATGCCGGCGGCGTGCTCAACACCGGCACCCTGGGCGGCGCCCAGGGCCTGAACCTGGTCACCCCGACCCTGGTCAACGACCACGGTTTCGTATTCAGCGGCCAGAACGCCGGCTTCAACGTCAATACCCTGACCAACAGCTATGGCGAGTTCTACAGCCTGGGCGGCCTGACCGTGGCCGGCATGGCGGCAGGCACCTCGGCCCAAAACCTGAGAAACATCTCCGGCAACATCCAGAGTGGCGGCGATATCAATATCGCTGCACTGGATCTGGTCAACGACCGGGAAAAATACGAAGCCAGCCAGCAGATCACCGATGGCCGCATGACCATCCGCTGCGTCCAGCACTGCGGCGGTGGCGCCAGTTGGGTCCGGGGGCCGGTGTTTATCTACCGGACGGTGGAAGGCGTGGTGACCAGCGACTCGCCGCAGTCGACCCTGAACGCGGGGGGCAACCTGACGGTCAACAGCACCAGCTTCCTCAACCGCTACAGCACCGTGTCGGCAGGCAATGACCTGAGCATCACCAGCGGCACCATCACCAACCAGGCCTCCCTGGTGGCGTCCGGTTCTTCCGGCTATGAAGTCGGCGCCGGGGTCAAGATCAATCGCGGGCTGTTCTTCCAGCTGGCCCGTGACGTGCAGGCCTATGACCGGGCGCACCCGCAGGGCAGTGCCTTCAACCAGGAGGACTTCGCCGCCCTGGTGGCCAAGTTCAACCCGGGGATCTTCTATGGCATCGACCGGCCGGTAGAGACCTCGACCCTGAGCTCTTCGGCGGCGCCGGCCATCATCCAGGCCGGTGGCAAGGCCCGGCTCACGGCAGCCAACGACATCAGCAATATCAGCGTGGTCAAGAATGCCATCGCCGTGGGCGGTAGCACCCGCGACACGGCGGTGGGCGCCTCCAGCAAGCCGCTGATGGTAGTGCTCCACTCCCAGCTACCGCCGGACCTGGCGCAGCAGCAGGTCAACCCCCTGAGCCTGCCCAACTTCAGCCTGCCATCCGGGCAGAACGGCCTGTTCCGCCTGAGCGGCCAGGGCGGCGCAGCGCAGCCCTCGGCCCCGGCGCAGAGCTGGAGCATGGGCGGCGCCAGCCTGGAACTGAGCACTCGCCAGGCCGGTCCGGAGCCGGTCCAGCCCCGGGAACTGAGCAACCGGCCGCTGCCGCAAGTGGCCCTGGGCGCTCGCGACCTGAACCTGGTTGATCACCAGGCCACGGGCATCGATGGCCGCGCAGCGACGGTGCAGGTGAACGCCGTGGCCGGGGATTCGCCGGGGGGCGTGCTGCTGCCCACGGGCAGTGCTGGCAACCAGAGCGTCAACCGCGTCCAGGGCCTGCCGGACAGCAGTGTGCGCAGCAATCCGCACAAGTACCTGATCGAGACCAACCCGCTGCTCACCGACCTCAAGCAGTTCATGGGTTCGGACTATCTGCTGTCGAAACTGGGCTACGACCCGGACCAGAGCGCCAAGCGCCTGGGTGATGGTTTTTACGAGCAGCGCCTGATCCAGCAAGCGGTCACGGCCCGTACCGGCCAGCGTTTCCTCGATGGCCAGAACAGCGATGAGGGCATGTTCAAGTACCTGATGAACAACGCCATCGCCAGCAAGGACTCGCTCAACCTGGCAGTGGGCGTGACCCTGACCTCCCAGCAGGTGGCGGCCCTGACCCACGACATCGTCTGGCTCGAAGAGCAGGAGGTGAACGGCGAGAAGGTGCTGGTGCCAGTGCTGTACCTGGCCAACGCCAACAACCGTCTGGCGCCCAATGGCGCGCTGGTCCAGGGCCGCGACGTGACCCTGATCGCCGGCAAGGACCTGGTCAACTCCGGGACCTTGCGTGCCAGTGAGAACCTCAGTGCCACGGCGGGGACTGACCTGATCAACGGTGGCCTGATCGAGGCGGGCAATCGCCTGAACCTGCTGGCCGGGGACAACGTGGTCAACCAGTCCGGCGGTATTATCGCCGGGCGTGACGTGACGGTCCGCGCCCTGGCCGGGGACGTGATCAACGAGCGCAGCATCACCACCTTCCAGAGCAACCCGGGCTCCACCACCCAGCGCCTGGACTACGCCGACAACGCCGGGCGGATCGAGGCCCGCAACGACCTGAATGTCGGTGCCGGTCGCGATATCAATAACATCGGCGGGGTGCTGAGCAGTGGCGGCGACACGACCCTGATCGCTGCGCGCGACGTCAACCTGGTATCGGCCCAGGAGCACGACAAGCTCACCCGCGACCGCTACCTCAACGAAAGCATCACCCAGCACGGTTCAAGCGTCAGCGTCGGAAGGGATCTGGCGGTCAGCGCCGGACGCGACCTGACGGCGGTCGCCAGCCAGATCGAGGCCAAGCGCAACATTGCCATGGACGCGGCGGGTGACCTGACCCTGGCCTCGGCGGCGGATGAACAGCACAGCTACTCCAAGACCAAGAAGGTCACCCGCCAGGAAGACCATGTCAGCCAGGTCGGCACCTCGCTGACCGCCGGCGCCGATGTGGTCCTCAGTGCCGGCAAGGACCTGAGCCTGATCTCCAGCCGTATCAGCGCCGGCAACGAAGCCTACCTGGTGGCCGGTGACAACCTGGAACTGCTGGCGGCCCAGGACAGCGACTACTCGCTGTACGACATGAAGAAGAAAGGCAGCTGGGGCACCAAGAAGACCCGCCGTGACGAGGTGACCCAGGTCACCAACATCGGCAGCGAGATCACGACTGGTGGCGACCTGACCCTCAAGAGCGGCGGCGACCAGAAGTACCAGGTGGCCAAGCTGGAAAGCGCCAAGGACCTGACCCTGGACAGTGGCGGCGCGATCACCTTCGAAGGGGTCAAGGACCTGCACGACGAAAGCCATACCAAGAGCAACAACAACGCCTTCTGGAACTCCTCCAAAGGCCGCGGCAACACCGATGAAACCCTGCGCCAGAGCAGCCTGGTGGCGGGCGGCAGCCTGACCATCAAGGCCGTGGAAGGCTTGAAGATCGACATCAAGCACATTGACCAGAAGAGCGTCAGCCAGGCGATCGATGCCATGGTCCAGGCCGACCCGCAACTGGCCTGGCTGAAACAGGCCGAGGCCCGTGGCGATGTGGACTGGCGCCAGGTCAAGGAGATCCACGAGTCCTTCAAGTACAACAACTCGGGCCTGGGCCCGGCGGCGCAGTTGATCATCGCCATCGCCTTGTCGGCGGTGATGGGGCCGATGATGGCCGGGATGAACACCATGCTCCAGGCAGTGTCGGTCAGTGTGGCCACCAAGGCCACGGTCAGCACCATCGACAACCGCGGCAACCTGGGCAAGGTCCTCAAGGACGTGACCTCCAAGGAGAGCATCAAGGGCTACACAGTGGCCGCAGCCACCGCCGGAGTGGCCCAGGGGTTGAACTACAACCCGAGCGCCATGGGCCTGGATGCCAAGAGCCTGCAGACCGTGGCGGTCAAGGTCACGGCCGATGCCCTGATCAAGACCGCAGTCTATGGCGGCAGCTTCAAGGACAACCTGGCCAGCGCCGCTGCCGGCACCGCGGCGAGCATTGGCGGGGCCTATGGTGCCGGCAAGATCGGCGACCTGGGCCTGACCGAGGGCGGCCTGGCGAAAATCGCCCTGCATGCCGGGCTCGGCGGCCTGCTGTCTGAAGCCATGGGCGGTGATTTTCGCACCGGCGCCATCGCCGGTGGTGCCAACGAGTTGCTGGTGGGGGTGCTGGGGGACAAGCTGCTGCCGGACAACCTGATCCCCGGTTCGCCGGAGTACATCCAGGCCCAGGCCAACCTGATGGCGCTGTCGCAGATTGTCGGTGTACTCGGCGCGTCGGCGTCCGGTGGTGACATGAGCATCGCCTCGGCGGTGGCGGCCAATGGCACTCAGTACAACTACCTGACGCACCAGGCCTTCGATGAGGTGGGCAACTGCCTGTCGGGACGTACCTGCTCTACCGATGAGCAGAAGAAGGCTGCGGTGGCCAAGGCCGAGAAACTCAGCGAGTGGCTGGACTCGGAAATGCGCAGCCTCTGCGACAAGGCGCCGACCAGCGACAGTTGCCGCGCGGCGGTCAATGCCTCGATCAAGTACGTGGCCATGAAGGATGCCTGGAACATCATGAACAAGGATGTGACCCGTTCCTCGAAGAACACCTTCGACTATCTCTACAACACCGAAGGGGCTGCCGGGCGCCTGGTGACCTACTTGAACACCATCGACAACCGGGCCAATTTCTTTGGTGCCAGCCATGTCTACGAGCAGAACATGGGGATTGGTGCCAAGTGGTTCGGTGGGGCGGAAGAGGTGTCCAGGGCCGGTTGGACCGGCCTGGGAGCCGACGATAACCTCTCGTACATAACCTTTGGTGTCGGCCGGCTGATGGCGCCGGTCTATGACTGGCGCAAGGCAGCCGGGGATGCGCTGATCACCGGTGGCTTCGAGAACTTCAAGAACCTCTACAACAAGGCCACCAGCGATCCGGTCGCCTGGGACATCAAGCAATTGAAAGGCGAACAGACTATCCTGCAGCCGATTCATGAGCAGTACATGGGCGACCGGAGTGCATTCACCTGGCTTTCCGGGCTGGTGACCGATACGTCGATCATGCCCGAGATAATGA
This sequence comes from Pseudomonas sp. GW822-FHT06D10, assembly GCF_058799535.1. Lineage (NCBI taxonomy): Bacteria > Pseudomonadati > Pseudomonadota > Gammaproteobacteria > Pseudomonadales > Pseudomonadaceae > Pseudomonas > Pseudomonas sp. GW822-FHT06D10. The sequence continues at coordinate 161,269 of NZ_JBXALN010000001.1, forward strand.
TCGGTGATCGAAAAGGAATGGATGGCGGCGTGGATATTCTGGATTACAAGTCCCGGGTGGAGTTTGGCTGCAAATTGCTGGGCTACTCCAAGAGCCAGGGCTGTGCGCCATGAGTGCGGCGGCTTACCCGCGCCGCCGGGTGTTCATGGCGTTTTTCTTCTGCCCGCTGGTGTTGGGGCTGGTGTTCGGCGCCTTCAAGTTCGTCACGCTGCTGGCCCACCTGGCCAGCAACCCGCGATTGCTGGGGGAGGTGCGGGGGGGCGAGTTGCTGCTGATGCCGGTGCTTGCACCGCTGGTGGCCCAGGTGGCGTTTCTGCTGCCGTTCCTGGTCTTCGCCCTGGGGGTGACGCTGATGAAGGTCTACCACAGCCCGCGCGCCTGTGCGGTGCTGGCCCTGGTGGGCGCAAGCGTGGCCAGCCTATGGGCGCTGATCTTCATCGCCCTGGTGGTCCATGGCGTGAAGAAGGCACAGTTCGCCGACTACCAGGTGGAGATGCTGGTGCTATTCGTGGCTGCCTGCCTGACCTGCTGGCTGGCGGCGCGCCTTTTCCTGCCCGAGAGCAATGCTGGTCCAGGGGTTGCTGACTGACCCCTTGCTCCGGCTGCCGTTATTGACAGCCGGGGCTGGCGCCGCGAATTATCCAGCCCCTGGATAATTTCGATGGGCATTATTCATGAAGCTCAATGTGCAGCGCCTGGACCTCAACCTGTTGCGGGTGTTCGACGCCTTGATGCAGGAGCAGAACCTGTCCCGGGCCGCGGTACGCCTGAACCTCAGCCAACCGGCGGTGAGCAATGCCCTGGCGCGCCTGCGCCGGCACCTGGACGAGCCGCTGTTCATTCGCACCGCCCGCGGCATGCAACCCACCTCCCGGGCCCTGAGCCTGCATGTGGCCGTGCGCCAGGCCCTGCACCTGTTGCAGCAGGGCCTCGATCCTGCTGCGGCGTTCGAGCCGGCGGCGGCCCAGCAACTGTTCACCTTGTCGATGAACGATTACGCCCAGGCGCGCCTGCTGCCGGCCCTTTCCCGACGCCTGCAGCAGGTAGCGCCCGGGGTCCGGCTGGCGGTGCGCAGCGACAGCGCCGACGCCAGCGCCGCCTGGCTCGGTGCCGGGATGCTCGACCTGGCAGTGGACTACCTGTATTTCGACAGCCCGGACCTGTGCTACCAGCCGCTGCTGGAGGAGCAACTGGTGGTGATCGGCCGTCGCGACCATCCGGCCTTTGCCCCGGAACTGAGCCTGGAGGCCTACCAGGCTTGCCAGCACGTGGCGATTCCCGATCGGGGTGGGCGCGGCTCGCCCCTGGAAATCGTTCTCGGCTCGGCCAAGGTCCAGCGCCAGGTGCAGGTGTTCGTGCCCAACTACCTGAGCATTCCGCTGATCGTTGCCCAGTCCGACCTGCTGGGCACCGTGCCACGCTACCTGGCGGAGCATTTCTGCGCCTTGCTGCCGATCCGCATTGCCAGCCTGCCGCTGCTGGCGGCGCCGGTGCAGGTCAGCCTGATCTGGCATCGCCAGCAGCAACAGGCGCCAGGCCTGCAATGGTTGCGCAGGGAGATTGCGGCCATTGCCAGTGCTCCGTAGTCGCCATGCACTCCTGGTAAACGGGGCGCTGTCCAGGAGAAGCCGGGCCTCGGCCGACCAGCTCTGGTCCCGGAATTTCTTGAGAAAATGCTAGGTATCAGAAATTTCCTACTGCCATTGGCGAAGTGTCTTGAACTCAGTTGAGTTCAATTTGGCTAGCATGGTTTTTTATCCGGAGCCGCGGTGATGTCGACGCTGAGCGTACTGTTGTTGTGTTCGAACGCTTTTCGAGTTCGACATTTTTCAAGAATTTTCGCGTCTTGCGGTTTTGCTCGAGTACAAGTGATCAGCGATGACTGCGACGGGGTTCAGTTCCCGCCCGCCCTGGATGAACTGGACCTGGTGATCTGCGACTCACTGCACTCCCTGAACGCCATCCCCTACCTGCGCAGGCTCTGCGAGCACTACGGGTTTTTCTCGATGATGGAATGCGAGGCACTGCAAGCGCCGATCCGTTGGGGGCTGGCGAACTTTCGCATGCGTTCCGGCAAGTACTGCGTCGGCAGTTACAGCGATCTGGATACGGTGCAGATCAGCGCCTTGCTGCTCAAGGCGCTGACCGTCAAGCGCACGGTGCGCAGTCACTCCCGCGGCACTACCCAGGCGGCAGGCCGGCCGCGACCCGCCAGTAATGACTGGGTGGCGCAGCTGGATGTCTCCATGGCGCTGGAACAGCAGCAGATCGTCCCGTACTTCCAGCCCCAGGTCTGTATCAAGACCCGGCGCATCACCGGCATCGAAGTCCTGGCCCGTTGGCAGCATCCTCACAAGGGGGTGCTGGGGCCGCAGTTCTTTCTCGATCTGTTCGACAGCCCGCAGGGCCATCGCCAGTTGTTCGATTGCCTGTTGCAGCAGGGCCTGGCGCTGCAGCGGCAGTTGCAGGGCCACGCCAGCGGCGATGCCCTGATGTTCTCCTACAACATTGAGGCCAGCCAGCTGAGCGATCCGCAATTCGCCCTGCAGGTGTTGCAACAGATCGACGAGGCGCAGGTGCCCACGCGCCAGGTGACCCTGGAGATCACCGAGCGCCAGGCTCTGGTCCTGAGCATGCAGTGCATCGAGAACATCAGTGTGCTGGTGCACAGTGGCGTGCGTCTGTCCCTGGATGATTTTGGCACCGGGCATTCCTCGATCATGCGCCTGGCGGACATTCCCTTTGGCCAGCTCAAGCTGGACTCCGGATTTGTCGCCAACGCTACGGGGCCCAAGGAAACCCGGATCATCGAGGCCATCGTGGGGATGGCCGGTGCGCTGAACCTGGAGCTGGTGGCCGAAGGCATCGAGACCGAAAAGCAACGTGCGCACCTGCAGCGCCTGGGTGTCGATGCGGCCCAGGGCTTTCTGTTTCACAAACCGATGAATGCGGCCGCCCTGGTCCGGGTCCTGACGTTGAGCCGGCCGCCGCAGCGACAGCTCAGCCAGAGCTAGGATGCAGTGCGGTCATTGCGTCTTGAGCATCACATAAGCTTCACCGCCACGACGGTCGTGCATGAGGATGAAGGTCTGCCCGTTGAGGGTGATCTTGCTCGGTACGCTCTGGGCCACCGGGGTACTGGAGAACTTGCCGGCCACGCTGAGAAATTGCTGGGTCAGCGAGCTGTCGTTCTGGGTCGGGGTGGTGATCGCGCATTCCTTGTTGGCCTGTATCTGCACACCCAGGCTTTGGTCCTCGTTCATGCCCATCTTGGCGAAGCCGGCATCGGTCAGGTCACTGATGCCATGGTTGCGCGCGGCGGTCTCGGCGCCGGCGAAGGACGGCGCGGACTTCAGGCAGATATCGCGAAAGGCCAGGATGCCGGCGGAAGTGATGGTGGGCTCCGGGTTGATCTCCCGGGTCACGCTGGAGCAGGCGCCAAGCAGCGCCAGGGCGGTGAGGGTTGCGGCAAGTGGTGCGGTGCGGGGCAGAGTGCTCATGGAAATCCTTGGAAGCAGACGGCAAGGGGGGGCGGGGAGGGTTCTTGCCGAATGAGGCATCGGCGCCCTGGCAGGGTAGGCAGGGGCATCGTTCAGATCAATCTTTTGTGTGAAAACCGCGTGTTGAACGGTTCCGGAGCGCTGCGGCTGGCGCAGTAATTGCCTGCCTCATGGCTCAGTTCAACGATGGGGCCCGCGGCCATGCAATTACGAGCGTTGCGTTACTTCCACGAGGTGGCCCGGTGCGCCTCCCTGCGTCAGGCGGCGGAGCGCCTGTACGTGACCCCCACCGCAGTCAGCCGGCAGATCGAGCAACTGGAGCACTTCTTCGGCACCGCGCTGATCGAGCGCGGGCCCCGGGGCATTCGCCTGACCGTGGAAGGTGAATGCCTGGCCGAGCAGGTCACCTCCACCTTGCGCGGCTTCGACCAGGTGCGCGATGTGATCGCCAGCCGGCAGAGCCAGGTAGCGGGTAACGTCAGCATCCATGTGTCGGAAAGTATCGTTTCCAGCGTGCTGGCGCCGGTGCTGGCGGCGTTCAACCGGGCCCATCCGAAAGTCACCTTCAACATCGTCATCGCCAGTGCCGGCGCCACTCTGGATGCCCTGTGCAGTGGCGAGGCCGACCTGGGCCTGGCGTTCTACCTGCCGGAACGGGCCGAAGTGGAGGTGACCGCCCACTGCCAACTGTGGCACCGGGTGCTGGTCAGCGCCGAGCACCCGTTTGCCCAGTGCCCGAGCATTCGCCTGCAGGATCTGGAGGGCCAGCCCCTGGCGATTCCCGACTCGGCCTACGGCGTGCGCCAGGCCCTGGAGGGCGCGGCAAAAAAGCGCGGAGTGAACATCCTTCCGGTATTCACCACCAGCTCCCTGGAGGTGCAGAAAAGCCTGGCCCGCCAACGTGCGGCAGTGCTGATCCTGCCCCAGGTGGATGCCGAGGCCCGGGACCTGGGGGATGGGCTGGTGGCCGTGCCGATCGACGACCAATACCTGGAGCGGATCCGGGTGGACCTGTGCGTGGTGCGCAACCGGCCCTTGTCGGTGGCGACCCTCAGGTGCCAGGAAATGCTTGTCCGGGCGATGCAACGCCATAGCCTGGCGTAGGAGTGGGCTTGCCCGCGAAAGCGTTTCCAAGAGCGCTGCACGGCTTACGGACCTCTTCGCCGGCAAGCCGGCTCCTACGGGGGAGGGTGATGGGGTCAGAACAGGTTGAACGGGAAATTCCCCACCAGGCGGAATTCGTCGTAGCTGCCATCGATCTGCCCACCGCTGGCGCGGTGGTTGTAGACGATGGTGCGCAGCACCGCATCCTTGAGCCGCCCGGACTGCACCACATACGCCAGCATCAGGCCGTTTTCGTTGTGCTTGGCGCCGTCCAGGCCGCGCACGTTGTAGCCGCGGTTGCGGCCATCGCGATCACCGTTGTACTGGGTGCCGTCGATGCCCCAGCCCTTGGCGTGCCACAGGCTGGCGCTCAGCCCCGGCACGCCGTAGGCGGCAAGATCCAGGTCGTAGCGCAACTGCCAGGACTTTTCATTGGGGCCGTTGTAGTCCGAGTACAGGGAGTTGGCCATGTAGTTGCCGGTGGATTCCCAGACGTAGTCGAAGTACTCGTTGCCGAACACTTGCTGCCAGGCCAGGGTCAGGCTGTGGGCCTGATGGCTGCCGGTCAGCGCCAGACTGAAGGCGTCGTTGTCGATGTAGCCCAGGCGCTGCTGGCCCTGGTCCCGGGTGTGGTAGTAGTTGAACGCGGTCTTCAGCGCCAGCCGGCTTTTGTCTCCGGCGCGGTGGGTCAGGCCCAGGTAGTACTGGTCCCACATGTTCTCGAAGCGCGAGGCATAAAGGCTGCCTTCCAGGCCCAGGCCGGGCTTGACCGTCGCCCCCAGGTAGCTGATGCGCTCGCCGCTGTAGGCGCGGTTGCCGAAGGTGGTGGTCAGGCGTTCGCTGCCGGTGCCGGTGCGCGGGATGGCCCGGTCGAAGCTGCCGGCCTGCAGCGACAGCCAGTCGGTTTCGTTGCTGTACAGGCCCACGCCCTGGAAGCTGGAGGGCAGGGCGCGGTTGTCCTTGTAGCGCAGCACCGGGTTGTCGGTCATCAGGCGCCCGGCCTTGAGCTCGGTGTTGGACAGGCGCAAGCGCACATCGCCGATGCCCAGGCGGCTCCAGGTGGGCAGGGCGTCGCCGTCGCTGTCCACCAGCACCCGGTCGCCGCCATTGGCCACCCGGCCGTGGCCGCGCTCCAGGTTCACTGCGCTGAACAGGCCGGCGTCTACCCCAATGCCGATCAGCCCCTGGGTATAGCCGGAGCTGTACTTGAGCATGCCGGTCTGTACCCAGGTTTCCCGCACCCGGGTGCGCTGGTTGCCATCGGGTTTCTTGATCGTCAGGTAGGTGTCGCGTTGGGTGTGCTGGTTGGAGTAGTAATGGCGCAGGTTGAGGTCCAGGCTGCTGCCTTCGATAAAGCCCGGGGCCTGGGCCTGCTGGCTTGGGCGCGGGTTGTCCTGGGCCAGCAGGGGGCTGCTGGCGCTGATGGCCAGGAGGCAAAGTACGAGCTGTTTCATGTCGCTTCCCCACAAATCAAAGGCGTCGAACCACCGCCCGACCGCGGTCATGCGCGGCCGGCAGGGTAGAGAAAGACGCGGTGCCGGAAAAGGGTTTTGGGCAGTGAGGCGAATGCTCAGCGGGCGCGGGCTTCTGCGAGCCGTTGGCCGGGGGTGCTGCGTCCGGGTGTTTGTGGGCGGGTTTCCTTGGCGAACCAGGCGGCGGTCAGGCACACCAGGTTGGCCACCAGCAGGTAGCCCACTGGCGACATCGGGTTGCCGGTGGTGCCGATCAGCCAGGTGATGATGATCTGCGCCGTACCGCCGAAAGCCGCCACGCCAAAGGCGTAGACGATGGAGAAACCGGTGGAGCGCACCGCCTTGGGGAAACTCTCCACCAGCAGCACGATCAGCGCCGCGCCGCTCATGCCGTGCAGCCCGGAGAGCACCGCCAGGGTCAGCAGGAAGGTCGTCGGGCTGGGGTGCTCGGTCATCAATTGCAACGCCGGGAACAGCACCAGCAACAGCACCACCCGCGGCGCCATGAGGATGGTGCGGCGGCCGAAACGGTCGCAGAGCATGCCGCCGGCAATCGCGCACACCGCCATGGCCGCGCCGGCCACCAGGGTCGAGAGCATGGAGATGCTGGTGGGCAGTTTCAGTTCTGTGAGGGCGAAGGTGGTCATGTAGTTGATGAAGTACTGGGTGATGGTGCTGCCCGACAGAATCAGCAGCCCCAGCACCAGTGCCCGGCGATGCTCGCCGAACACCTGGCGCACCAGGCTGCCGGTGCTGGCTTCTTCGCCCTGGCCATGGAAGGTTTCCGCCAGGTTGCGGCGGATGTAGATGCCGATTGGCAGTACCAAGAGGCCGAACACGAAGGGCACGCGCCAGCCCCAGGTGTTGAGGTCCTCGGGGGACAGCACCTGGGTCAGGGTGTAGCCCACGGTGCCGGCGGCCATGGCGGCCACGCCCTGGGCCACCACCTGCCAGCAGGCGTAGGTGCCGCGCTTGTGGGCTGGCGCGGCTTCGAGGATGTAGGTGGTGGCGGGGCCGGCCTCGCCACCCCAGGCCAGGCCCTGGATCAGCCGAGTGAGCACCAGCAGGATCGGTGCGGCGATGCCGATGCTTTCGTAGCTGGGCAGGATGGCGATGCTGCCGGTGCCCACGGCCATCATCACCAGGGTCAGGAGCATCGCCGGCTTGCGTCCGACGCGGTCGGCGTAGGCGCCGATCAGCACCGCCCCCAGGGGCCGCACGATAAAACCCACTCCGAAGGCGGTGACCGACAACATCAGGCTGACAAAGGCGCTGTCGGAGGGAAAGAAGGTGTGGCCGATCATCACCGCAAAGGTGGCGTAGACCCCGAAATCGAAGAACTCCACGGCGTTGCCGAGGATCACCGCGAATACGCTGCGCTTGCCTCCCGCCGCGTTGGGCGTTTCGGGCTCGGGTGTGGCGGATGGATTGGACGCTTGGCTGTGCATACTGGCCCCTCGAATTTTTATTCATAGGTTGCCCAGGCCCCGGGCGGCAAGGCCCGGGGCTGGGGTGAAGGTGGCAGTTTCGGTGTGTCAGTGGGACGGCGGGTTCGGCCAGCTGTGGATCGCTCCGCGCCAGCTCTCATAAGTCTTGGCCACTTGCAGCAGCCATTGATCGGCAAAGCGCGGGGCGATCATCTGCAGGCCGATGGGCATGCCATCGGCGGCGAAACCGCAGTTGATCGACAGCGCCGGTTGTTCGCCCATGTTCCAGGGCAGGGTGAAGACGATGTGCTCGAACGGCTGCTGCGGATCATTGCTCGGTGACGGCCACTGGGCGGGAAAATGGTTGATCTGGTTGGTGGGTGACAACACCAGGTCGAACTCGCTGAACACCTGGGCGGCACGCCGGCGCATCTCGAAGGTCTGGTTGAAGCCCTGCACCGCCTCGACCCCGGACAGGTCGGCCCCCGGCGCCGCCCAGTCGCGGATATAGGGCAGCACCTTGGCAAACTGCTCGGCGCCCAGGGCCGAGAGTTCCGTCCATTGTCGAGCACGCCAGAAGCGGTCCAGGCCGTCCAGTTGCGCGCGGTCCATGATCGGCGCCAGGGTACGGACCTGGGCGCCGTGGCTCTCGAACAGCCGCGCAGCCTGTTCCACTGCGGCGCAGACAAAACCTTCCGGTTGCAGCCCCGCGCCGGGTTCCAGCATCAGGCCGATCTTCAAGCCGTTGACCGACACCGGCGCATCGCTCCACTCGCCGGTCAAGGGCGGCAGGCTGGTGGCGTCCCGGGCATCGGGTCTGGCCAGGTAGCGCATCATCAGCACCGCGTCATCGACGCTGCGGGTCATGGGCCCGGCGCAGCGTCCGGTGTAATACGGGTCGATGGGAATCCGCCCCAGGGTCGGCTTGAACCCCACCAGAGCGCACCAGGCGGCCGGCAGGCGCACCGAGCCGCCGATGTCGGTGCCGATGTGCAGCGGTCCATAACCGGCGGCCGCTGCGGCCGCGGCACCGGAACTGGAGCCGCCGGTATTGCAGGCGGTGTTCCAGGGGTTGCGGGTAATGCCGTGGAAGCTCGACAACCCAGAGGACAACATGCCGAAATCCGGCACCGTGGTCTTGGCCAGGATGATCGCCCCAGCCTCACGCATCCGCGCTGCGGGCGGTGCATCCTGCAACGCCGGCTTCAGCGTGGTGGCCGCGCTGCCCAGCGGAATCGGCGTGCCTTGGGTGGCGATCAGTTCCTTGATCGTCACTGGAATCCCGTCCAGCGGGCCGTTGGGCGCGCCCTTGTTCCAGCGCTCGGTGGCGGCCCGGGCCTGCAGGCGCACCTGCTCCGGATCGAAGGCGTAGAGCGCCCGGATATGCGGCTCCCAGCGCCCGATATGGGCCAGCAGATGCTCGTGATAGTCCAGGGGTGAGAGCTGGCGGCTGGCGAATTGCGCCAGCAGTTGTGAGGTGGATAGATCGTGCAAATCAGTCATCGAACGCATCCTTGTGTCGGGCGTCAGTCGGGTTGCTGATGGCCCGACTGTATCGCTTCCACCCTAGCCCAACCATCACAAAGGACGCAGCCTGGTGTTGCGTTTTTGTGAGCACTGCAGCGGCGTGTCCCTCGGCCTGATTGAATACAGCCCCACCAATCGAGACGTTCTGTAGGAGCGGGCTTGCCCGCGAAGGCGGCCTCAGGGTTTGCCCAAGGCTCGCGGGCCTCTTCGCCGGCAAGCCGGCTCCCACGGGATTTTGTGCGGGTCAGTGTCGCAGGACGGGGGCTTGGGGGTGGGGGCAGGGGAACGCTTGCTCATAGGCCCGGCACAAGCGCAGCACTTGCTCGTCGGCAAAGCGTGCGCCCACTACGTGCAGGCCCACGGGCAGGCCGTCGTCGGCAAAGCCGCAGGGCAGTGAAGCCGCCGGTTGCTGGGTCAGGTTGAAGGGGTAGCTGAAGGGCGTCCATTCCATCCATTCCCCCAGGCCCGAGCCCGGTGGGACGTTGTGTCCGGCGGCGAACGCAGTCAGGGGCAGCATGGGCGAGAGCAGCAGGTCGTAGCGCTCATGGAAGGCGGCCATGTGGGCCACCAGGGCGGCGCGCGCCTCCAGGGCGGCGCTGTAGTCGCTGAGGCTGATGCCTTCGCCCTGTTCGGCGATGCGCAGCAGGCCCGGGTCCAGCAAGGCGCGCTGGGCGGGGCTGAGGGCTGCGGTCAGGCGCGCCGCTCCGGAGAACCACAGGGTATTGAACAGCTCCAGGGGATCACTGAAACCGGGATCGACCTGCTCGATCTGTGCCCCCAGTTGCGCCAGGCGCTCCACCGCCCGGGCCACCACTCGCGCCACTTGCGGGTCGACCTTGACGTAGCCGAAGTCCGGGCTGTAGGCGATGCGCAGGCCCTTGAGGCTGGCATTTTCCGGTAACCAGGGCGTGCTGCGCGGTGCGCCGAGCAGGCCGTCACGGGCATCCGGACGGGCCACGGTCTGCAGCATCAGCACGGCGTCATCGACGCTGCGGGTCATCGGCCCCAGGTGCGAGAGGATGTTCATCGCGCTGGCCGGCCACTGCGGCACGTAGCCGAAGGTCGGCTTGATGCCGAAGGTGCCGGTGAAGGCGCAGGGAATGCGGATCGATCCGCCGGCATCGCTGCCCTGGTGCAACACGCCGAGGTTCAGCGAGGCCGCCGCCGCTGCGCCGCCGGAGGAACCGCCGGCCGTCAGGCGGGTGTCCCAGGGGTTGCGGGTGATGCCGTACAACGGGTTGTCGGTCACGCCTTTCCAGCCGAATTCCGGGGTGGTGGTCTTGCCCAGCAGCACCGCGCCGGCCGCGCGCATGAAGCCGGAGAAGGGCGCGTCGACTTCCCAGGGGCCGGCGGCCGCAGTGGTTTTCGAGCCCTTGCGGGTGGGCATGCCACGGGTCAGGGTCAGGTCCTTGATCGACGCCGGCAAGCCGTCCAGGGCGCCGCAGGGCTGGCCCTTGAGCCAGCGCTGTTCGGAGGCCCGTGCCGCGTCCAGGGCCCCTTGGTGGTCGATATGGCAATAGGCGTTGACCAGCGGATTGAAGCGCTCGATACGCGCCAGGGCATCCTCGGTGACCTCCACCGGTGACAGGCGCTTGTCACGGTAATGACGCAGCAGTTCGACGCCGCTCAGGGCGGCGATGTCAGTGGCTTGCTTCATAGCGATTGAGCTCCTTGAGCGGCATTGACCATGGCCCGCAGCAGGACTGCGCAGCCGTCGGCCAGGTCCTGGGGCGCGGCGTTTTCAATTTCGTTGTGGCTGATGCCGCCCTCGCAGGGCACGAAGATCATCCCTGCCGGGCCCAGCTCGGCGATGAAGATCGCGTCATGCCCGGCGCCGCTGACGATGTCCATATGGCTCAGCCCCAGGTGCTCGGCGCCCTGGCGCACGGCGGCCACGCAGGCGGGGTCGAAGTCCAGCGGCGGGAAATCGGCGGTGGCGGTCAGCTCGAAGCTCAGGCCGTGCTGGCGGCAGCTGTCTTCGATCACCTGGCGCACTTCATCGACCATGGCTTGCAACCGGTCGGCGTGCAGGTGGCGCAGGTCGAGGGTCATCTGCACCTGCCCGGGAATCACGTTGCGCGAGCCCGGGTGCAGGCTCAGGCAGCCCACGGTACCGCAGGCATGGGGCTGATGGGCATGGGCGATGCGATTGACCGCGCTGACCACTTGCGCCGCGCCCACCAGGGCGTCCTTGCGCAGGTGCATCGGCGTCGGCCCAGCGTGGGCCTCGACCCCGCTCAGGGTCAGGTCGAACCACTTCTGGCCCAGGCAACCCATGACCACGCCAATGGTGGTCTGGCGGTCTTCCAGCACCGGCCCTTGCTCGATATGCGCTTCGAAATAGGCGCCCACCGGGTGGCCGAGTACCGCACGCGGACCGGCATAGCCGATGCGCTGCAGCTCGGCGCCCACCGACAGGCCCTGTTCATCCTGCTTGGCCAGGGTCTCGGCGAGGTCGAACTTGCCGGCGAACACCCCCGAACCCATCATGCACGGCGGGAAGCGCGAGCCTTCCTCGTTGGTCCAGACCACCACTTCGATCGGCGCCTGGGTTTCCAGGCCCAGGTCGTTCAGGGTGCGGATCACCTCCAGCCCGGCCATCACCCCGTAGCAACCGTCGAACTTGCCGCCGGTGGGCTGGGTGTCGATATGGCTGCCGGTCATCACCGGTGCTCGGTTCGGGTCACGCCCGGCGCGGCGGGCGAAGATATTGCCGATGCCATCCACGCTGACGCTGCAGCCGGCCTCTTCGCACCAGCGCACGAACAGGTCCCGGGCCTGGCGGTCGAGGTCGGTGAGGGCCAGGCGGCACACGCCGCCCTTGGCGGTGGCGCCCAGTCGGGCCAGGTCCATCAAGGACTGCCAGAGGCGCTCGCGGTTGATCAGCGGGGCATTGCTTTGCAAGGACTGCAGTGGGTCCAGTCGACTGTTCATGGCATTTCTCCCGTCAGGCGCTCAGGGCCAGGTAGCGGTTCTTGATGGTCGGGTCGGCGCGAAATTCGGCGGCGCTGCCCTGGTAGACCACGCGGCCCTGTTCGAGCACGTAGTGACGGTCGGCGAGCTTGTCGCAGACCATCAGGTTCTGTTCCACCAGCAGCACCGGCAGGCCGCCTTCCTTGAGGGTGCGCAGGATCTTCACCAGCTCGTCGACGATCACCGGCGCCAGGCCCTCGGTGGGTTCGTCGAGGATCAGCAGCTTGGGGTCATTGAGCAGGGCACGGGCGATGGCCAGCATCTGCTGTTCGCCGCCGGACAGGGCGTGGCCGGCGTTCTTGCGGCGTTCCTTGAGCCGCGGAAACATTCGGTAGATGTCGTCCAGTTGCCAGCGGCTGCTCTTGCGTTGGGCGATGCGCAGGTTTTCCTCGACGCTGAGCAGGCGAAAGATGCCCCGGTGTTCCGGCACCAGGGCCAGGCCCTGGCGGGCGATCTCGAAGATCTTCTGGCCCACCAGTTGCTGGCCGTTGAAGTGGATCTGGCCCTGGCGCGGGCAGATGATCCCCAGGATGCTGCGCAAGGTGGTGGTCTTGCCCGCGCCGTTGCGCCCCAGCAGGGTCACCAGTTCACCGGCCTCCACCTTGAGCGAGACACCTTCGAGCACGTGGCTCTTGTCGTAGTAGGAATGGATGTTCTCGACGGTCAGCATCAGGCGGCTTCTCCCAGGTAGGCGACACGCACACGCTCATCGGCGCGCACCACATCCGGCGTGCCCTCGACCAGGATCTGGCCGTGGCTCATCACGGTGATGCGCTGGCTGATGGACATGACGATGCTCATGTTGTGTTCGATCAGCAGCACCGTGTGGTCGCGGCCCAGGTCGCTGATCAGTTGGGTCATGATCGGAATGTCGTCGATGCCCATGCCCGAGGTGGGCTCGTCGAGCATCAGCAATTGCGGTTTCGAACAGATCGACATGCCCACTTCCAGCACCCGTTGCTGGCCGTGGGACAGCTCGCCAGCCAGGGTCTGGGCCCGGGCCGTGAGTTGCAGGCGCTCCAGCACCTGGTCGGCCACCTCCAGGTGCTCGCGGCGGCTGTCCACGTGGCGCCAGAAGTTCAGGGCCCCCAGGCCGTCGCGGCCCTGCGCGGCCAGGCGCAGGTTCTCCCGCACGCTGAGGTTCTGGAACAGGCTGGTGAGCTGGAAGGAACGCGCCATGCCCAGGCCGACCCGGCCATGGGCGGGTTTCTTGATGATGTTCTTGCCGTTGAAACGGATGGCCCCGGCGGTGGCCTGGCGTTCGCCGGTCAGGCAGTGGAACAGGCTGGTCTTGCCGGCGCCGTTGGGGCCGATGATGGTGTGGATGGTGCCGGCCTCGACCTTGAGGTTGACCCCGTTGACCGCGTGGAAGGCACCGTAGGCCAGCTCCAGGTTCTGGGTTTCCAGCAGGTACTGCGAAGGCTTGCTCATGAGCGTTTCTCCTCGGCCAGCAAGGCCGTCTTGCGTGAACCTTTGAGGCGTTCCGCCAGGCTCGACAAGCCGCCCCACAAACCGCCACGCATGAACACCACCACCAGGATCAGGATCACCCCCAGCAGAATCAGCCAGCGTGGCCACAGCTCGGAGAGGAACTCGCCCAGCAGCACGATGGCGCCGGCGCCGAGCAGGGAACCGAACAGCGAGCCGGTGCCGCCGACGATGGTCATGATCAGGATGTTTTCCGACATCGCCAGGTCGATGTTCGACAGCGGCACGAAGTGCAGGAGCATGGCGTACAGCGCCCCGGCAATCCCGGTGACTGCGCCGGAGAGCATGAACACCAGGATCTTGAAATGCCGGGTGTCGTAGCCGATGGCGGCGGCGCGGGTTTCGTTCTCGCGGATGGCCATCAGGGTGCTGCCGAACGGCGAGGCGATCACCCGCCGGGCACCGATGAAGATCAGCAGGAACAGCACCGCGACAAAGCCGTAGAAATAGTGGGCGTCGGCCAGGGACAGCAGCACCGTGTCACCGATGCGGATCTCCGGGCGCGGCACGCTGAGCAGGCCGTTGTCGCCGCCGGTCCAGTCGCTGAGGGTGTAGGCGATGAAGTAGGCCATCTGGCTGAAGGCCAGGGTCAGCATGACGAAGTAGATGCCGGTGCGGCGGATCGCCAGGGCGCCCACCAGCAGTGCCAGCAAGGCTCCCACCAGCGCCGCGCCGAGCAGGGCACTGAACAGCCCCAGCTGCAGATGGATCATCAACAGGGCGGCGCAGTAGGCACCGGCGCCGAAGAAGATGCCCTGGCCGAACGACAGCAGCCCGGTGTAGCCCAGCAGCAGGTTACAGGCCAGTGCGGCGAGGGCGAAGATCAGGATCTCGCTGGCCAGGGTCGCCGACGGCAGCACCAGAGGCAGGCCGATCAGCACCGCGATCACCAGCCACAGCAGGCCGCGCGATTGAGTCTTGGCAAAGGGCAGGGGGTTTTTCTCGCTCATGATCATGCTCTCCCGAACAGGCCGTAAGGACGCACCAGAATGACTGCCGCCATGGCGCCGTAGATCATCAGGCTGGCGCCCTGGGGCCAGAGGCTGGTCATCAGGCTTTGCACCACCCCCACCAGCAGGCCGCCCACCAGGGCGCCGCCGAACGAGCCCATGCCGCCAATCACCACCACCACGAAGGCCACCCCGAGAATCTCCGGGCCGACAAAGGGCTGGGCGCCGCGCAAGGGCGCGAACAGCACCCCGGCGATCCCGGCCAGGGCCACGCCGAGGGCGAAGGTCATGGAAAACAGGCGAAAGATATTGGTGCCCAGCAGCGACACGGTCTCGGTGCTTTCACTGCCGGCCCGCACCAGGGCACCGAAGCGCGTGCACTCCAGCAGCAGCCACAGGCCCAGCCCCACCAGGGCCGAGAACAGGATCAGGAACAGGCGGTAGTAGGGGTAGACGAAGTCGCCGATCACCAGCACCCCGCGCAGCAGTTCCGGCACCGCCACGGCCTTGCCCACCGGGCCCCAGATCATCACGCTGGCTTCCTGGATGATCAGCGCGATGCCCAGGGTCACCAGGATCTGGAACATGTGCGGCAAGTGGTAGATGCGCTGGATCAACAGGCGCTCGATGATCCAGGCCAGGGCCGCCACCACCAGGGGCGCGAGCACCAGGGCCAGCCAGAAGTTGCCGGTCAGGCTGACGGCGGTGTAGCAGATGTAGGCGCCGAGCACGAAGAACGCGCCATGGGCGAAGTTGACGAAGTTCAGCAGGCCGAAAATGATCGTCAGGCCCACCGCGATCAGGAAGTAGATCATCCCCAGCCCGAGGCCGTTGAGGATCTGGAACAGGTACAAATTAAGCATGCAGGAACCCTCGGCAGGGAGCCCTTGGACGGAGCCCGCTGCCTGTAGCCAGCGATAGAAGTGTCGAGCGTCAGGCCAGGGCGCAGCCGGTGGCGCTGACATCCGGGAACGAGCGACCGGCGCTGAGCACTTCGGCCAGGTCGTCCTTGTCGCGCATCGTGGCGGCGGCCTTGCCCACCAGCAGGTAGTAATCCTTGATCACCTGATGGTCGCCGGCGCGGATGCTCTCCTCGCCGGTGGGGCCCTGGTAGGTCAGGCCCTGCATGGCCTTGGCCACGGTAGCGCCGTCAAAGCTGCCGGTGGCGGCAATGGTGTCGAGGATGATCTTGCTGCCGATGTAGTCGGCGGCCAGCGGGTAGGTGGGGTTGATGCCGTATTTGGCCTGGGTCAGCTTCACCAGTTCGCGATTGAGCGGGGTGTCCACCTGATGCCAGTACTGCGCGCCGAGGTAGACGCCTTCCAAGACGTCGCTGCCCAGCTCCTGGAACTGGTCGAGCCCGGCGGACCATACCAGCAGCACCTTCATGCGTTCCTTGATGCCGAAGTTCACCGCCTGGCGCAGGGCGTTGGATGACTGGCTGCCGAAGTTCAACAGCACCAGCACATCAGGGCGGGCGGCGATGGCATTGGTCAGGTAGCCGGAGAACTCCTGCTCCTGCAAGGAATGGTAGCTGTTGCCGATGTGCTCGATGCCGTGTTCGGCACAGACCTGCTTCGCCCCTTCCAGCAGGGCTTCGCCGAACACGTATTGCGGGGTGATGGTGTACCAGCGCTTGGCCTCGGGCAGCAACTTGATCAGCGGCACCATGGTTTCGCGGATGGCGCCGTAGGTGGGCACCGACCAGCGAAAGGTCGAGGCATTGCAGTCCTTGCCGGTGACCTCATCGGCGCCCACCGGGGTCATGAACACCCCGCCGACCTTGCCCACCTCCTTGGCCACCGCCAGCGCCGAAGACGACAGGGTGCAGCCCTGGAAGAACCGCGCGCCGTCCTGGGCAATCGCCTCCTGGACCCGGCGCACCGCCTTGCCGGCGTTGCCCTCGGTGTCGATCACCTTGTAGTGCAGCGGTCGCCCCAGCAGGGTCGGGTACTGCTCCACCGCCAGTCGTGAGCCCATGTCGGCGAACTTGCCGTAGCTGGCAAAGGCGCCGGACATCGACTTCAAACCGTAAAAGGTAAAGGGTTCGGCGGCAAAGGCGTTGCGCACCCCCAGCCCGAGGCTGAGGGCACCGCTAACGGCCAGACCGGCTTTCAACAACGTACGACGCTGCATGGGGTAACTCCCTGGTTTAGTTATTGGCAGGAGTGGCAATGGCGAATCGACGTAGCAGCCTGTGTTCAGGCTTGTTATTGGCAAAGCGGTGGACTGTGCTCGCGATCAGTGGTGGTCGAACTCCAGCAGGAAGTGCTGGGTGACTTCGCCTTCCAGGGCGGTCATGTGGTGCTCGGCGTCGCACATGTGTTCGTGCATCAACTGGCGCACTGCGCTTTCATCTTCGGCGCGCAAGGCCAGCAGCAAGCGTTTGTGGTAATCCAGGTTGGCGGCGTCGAACTGCTTGCGCTTGGGCTTGTAGGCCTTCTTCAGCACCACCAGGTCGCGCAGCAGATCGTTGAGAAACTGCGCCATGAAACTCAGTAGCGGGTTGGGGCAGGCCCGCCCCAGCAGGTTGTGGAACTCCAGCTCGGCGATGCGCTGCTCGCGCTGGCCGGCCTCGCTGTCCTCGGGGTGGCTGCAGAAGTCGATGTTGTCCTGCAGCGCCTGAAAATCAGCCTCGCTCAGGCGCCCGATCACCGACACCGCCAGCTCCACCTCGATCACCTTGCGCAGCTGATAGACCTGCTCGCCGTCCATGTGCTGGAAGTGCAGGTAGTTGCGCAGCGCGCGGCTGGCCGGCTCGGTGCCGGCCTGGTTCAGGTAAGCGCCGCCGTTGGGCCCGGTGCGGGTGTTGACCAGGCCTTCCACCTCCAGCGCCTTGAGCGCCTCCCGGGCCGAGCCCTTGGAGCATTGGAAGCTTTCCATCAACTCCTTCTCGGTGGGCAGGCGATCCCCGGGGCGCAGGGCATCGGTGACGATGGAACGCTTCACCGACTCGACAATCACGTCGGAAAGCTTCTGGCGTTTGCGGCGAACGGGGCGTTTCAGCATGGGCGGCTATTTATCGTATTAATGCGGATAAATAGTAATAAATAGAGATGAGGGCGGCGCGTCAACCGCCTAAGGGAGTGGGGTGTCGTTTTTGGTGTTGAGGGGTCGTAGCTGGACAACCGAGCGGCTTCCACCCCCGTCCAACCCTCACGAAACCCGCAGGAGCTGGCTTCAAGGTTTGCACAAGGCCTCGGGGCCTCTTCGCCGGCAAGCCGGCTTCTACGGAATTTTGCGCGATGCTGGACGCATGTGTAGGAGCTGGCTTGGCAGCGAAGGCGGTCGCAAGGCCTGCACAAGGCTGCGGGCCTCTTCGCCGGCAGGGCAGGACTTCCTGCTCAGGAGCGCGAGTGTGGATCAAGCGTGCCGCAGGTTTAATGGCCGGGCTCAGTCGAAGCCGACGCTTGCGCTGTGGCGGGTTTCGCGGTCGTGCAACTGGTCGATATTGGTTTCGTAGGTGCATTGGCCGCTGCAATTGTGCTCGTAGCTGATAGCCGGCTTGAACTGCAACTTGAGCTTCGGCGTGTCGCTCTCTGGCGCCGGGGCCTGGGCGGTGGCCGGCAACGGCGGTTGCGGGTAGCTCAGGTCCAGGCCTGCGGCCTGGGCCGAACAGGTGGCCATCAGTAACAGGGCCGGGAAAAACGCTTTGCAACTGAACATCATCGAATCCGCGTGGCCATAAAAGGGTTGCCGATTATAACGAGCCAGGGACGGAAAATTTAACCGCGCGGTCTCTGCCACAGGCTTTTCGCGCTGTTTTCGCGGCCTCAGGTCTTCGCAACGTGAAACATTTGTCACGGGGCAGCGAGACGGGCTGCTCCTACACTGCAAGTCACCTCCATGGCCAAGGACACTCCCCCATGCCGGCAAAATCCACCAGCAGCATCCTCGATACGGTTGAAGGCCGGCGCCTGCAGGGCAGCGACGCCGAGCTCTGGCGCCAGTGGGGGCCGTACCTGAGTGAACGGCAGTGGGGCACGGTGCGCGAGGACTACAGCGCCTATGGCGATGCCTGGAGCTACTTCCCCCACGAACATGCCCGCAGCCGTGCCTACCGCTGGGGCGAGGACGGGCTGGCCGGGTTCTCCGACAAGGCCCAGCACTGGTGCCTGGGGCTGGCGCTGTGGAATGAACACGACAGCATTCTCAAGGAGCGCCTGTTCGGCCTGAACAATGCCGAGGGCAACCACGGCGAGGACGTCAAGGAGCTGTACTTCTACCTCGACGGCGTGCCCAGCCATGCCTATATGCGCATGCTCTACAAGTACCCCCAGGCGGCTTTCCCCTATGCCGACCTGGTGGCGGAAAACGCCCGTCGCGGCCTGAGCGACACCGAGTACGAGATCCTCGATACCGGGGTCTTCGAGGACAACCGCTACTTCGACGTGACGGTGGAATACGCCAAGCACACGGCCGATGACATTTTCATGCACATCACCGTGCACAACCGTTTCCACCAGCCGGCGCGGCTGCGGGTGCTGCCCCAGGTCTGGGCGCGCAACACCTGGAGCTGGGGCGGCGACGCACCGCGGCCGAGCCTGCGCCTGGAGGGCGACAAGGTGCTGGCGCGGCATGGGCAACTGCCCGAGCGGCAGATCACCGCCTGGGGGGCCGAGCCCTGCCAGTGGCTGTTCTGCAACAACGACAGCAATTTCCCCAAGCTGGACGGGCTGGCGTCACCCGGGCCGTTCAAGGACGGTTTCAACGACTACCTGGTGGATGGACAGGCCAGTGCGGTGAGTTTCGATGGCGGCACCCGGGTGGCGGCGCACTTCGTCCTGGATCTGGCGGGCGGCGAGAGCAAGCGCCTGTTCCTGCGCTTTGCCCCGGCTGGTAGCGAACCGGTCAGCGCCCGCCGCCTGTTCGAGCAGCGCCGGCGCGAGGCCGATGAGTTCTACGGGGCGTTGCAGCAAGGCATCGCCAGTAGCGACGCGCGCAATGTCCAGCGCCAGGCCCAGGCGGGGTTGCTGTGGTCCAAGCAGCTGTACTACTTCGACGTCAACCAGTGGCTTGATGGTGATCCCGGCCAGCCGGTGCCCCCTAGTGAACGCGAGCATCTGCGCAACACCCATTGGCGGCACCTGTCCAACTGCGACATCGTCTCCATGCCCGACACCTGGGAGTACCCCTGGTATGCCTCCTGGGACTTGGGTTTCCAGGCGGTAGCCTTTGCCCTGATCGATCCCGGCTTTGCCAAGCAGCAGTTATTGCTGCTGGTGAAGGATCGCTTCATGCATCCCAACGGCCAGTTGCCCGCGTACGAGTGGCGTTTTGACGACGCCAATCCGCCGGTGCACGCCTGGGCCTGCTGGCGGGTCTACCAGCAGGAAAAGTCCCTGACTGGCGTCGGTGACCTGGATTTTCTCGAACGCATATTCCACAAGCTGCTGCTGAATTTTTCCTGGTGGGTCAACCGCAAGGACGCAGAAGGCCGCAACCTGTTCCAGGGCGGCTTCCTCGGCCTGGACAATATCGCCCTGTTCGATCGTTCCGCGCCGTTGCCTGATGGATTCACCCTGGATCAGGCCGATGGCACGGCCTGGGTCGCGGCCTACGCCCTGGACCTGATGCGCATCGCCCTGGAACTGGCCAAGCGCAATAGCGTGTACGTGGACATCGCGGTGAAGTTCTTCGAACACTTCCTGTATATCGCCGGGGCCATCAACCGCGTGGATGAAAGCGCCGAGGGGCTGTGGGACGAACAGGACCAGTTCTTCTACGATGTGCTGCACCGCCCTGATGGGCAGAACGAACCCCTGCGCCTGCGCTCCATCGTCGGCCTGATGCCGCTGTTCGCGGTGCAGGTGCTGGAGCAGCATGAGCACGAAAACCTTCCGGGGCTGGCCCAGCGCCTGCTGGGCTTTTTGCACCACCGGCCGGACCTGGCGAGCCTGGTCTCGCGCTGGTACGAGCCGGGCAAGGGCAACCGCATGCTCCTGGCGCTGTTGCGCGGCGAACGCACCAAGGACCTGCTCAAGCGCATGCTCGACGAAAGCGAGTTCTTGTCTGCCTACGGCATTCGCTCCCTGTCCAAGGCCTTCGAGCAGCCGTTCGCCATGCAGGTGGACGGCAAGCAGCTCTGCGCCCGCTATGTGCCGGCGGAGTCCGATTCACGGCTGTATGGTGGCAATTCCAACTGGCGCGGGCCGCTGTGGATGCCGATCAACTACATGCTGATCGAGTCGCTGCGCGAGTTTCACCGCTATTACGACGTCAACTTCTCGGTGGAGTACCCGCGGGGCTCCGGGTATCTGGCGTCCCTGGAGGAAGTGGCCGACGGCTTGAGCCAGCGCCTGACGCGACTGTTTCTACTGGACGAGGACGGGCGCAGGCCGTCCATGAGCGGTTACCCGCAGTTGCAGGTGGATGCCGAGGACCGCGAGCTGGTGCTATTCCATGAATACTTCCATGGCGAAACCGGGCGCGGCCTGGGGGCTAGCCACCAGACCGGCTGGACGGCGCTGGTGGCGTTGCTGTTGCAGCCGGGAAAATGAAACCGCCCGGTGCTTAGCCGGGCGGTGATGGATCGTGCATCGATCGTGGATCAACCCACCAGGGCGATGTCCTGGGGTTTGGCCCAGGCTTCGATCAGCCGCTCCGGGGTGCAGCAGGTCTTGCGCTTGTAGACGAAGTTGCTGCATTTCTCGGCGAAGCCCTTGCGGTTCTGCACCATGTCCATGTGCATCTCTTCCAGTTCAGCGTTGCGGCAGTGCTGCATCAGTTGCGGGTCGGCATCCAGCTTGCGCTGGCGCAGGTGCTGGTAGCGCGGGTCGTTGAGAACGCCGTTGGCCCGTTGCAGCAGCCACAGGCCGAACTCGTCCGGGCAGCGTGGGCCGATCTCCTGCACCATGCCCATCTGCAGGGCCTGGAGGGCGCTGATGGGCAGGCAGGCTTCGGTCAGTTGCTTGGCCATGGGCTGGCCGACGGCGCGGGGCAGGCTGTAGGTCCAGTACTCGGAGCCGTACAGGCCCATGCTCTTGTAGTGGGGGTTGTACACGGTGTCGGCGCGGGCCAGGACCACGTCCGCGGCCAGGGCCAGCATCAGGCCGCCAGCGCCGGCATTGCCGGTCAGGCCACTGACCACCAGTTGGCGGGCGGTGAGCAGTTCCAGGCAGACGTCGTCGATGGCCTGGATATTGGCCCAGGCTTCCAGGCCCGGTACTTCGGCGGCCTGGATCACGTTGAGGTGCACGCCGTTGCTGAAGGCACCGCGGCCGCCACGCACCAGCAGCACCTGGGTGTCCCGAGCCTTGGCCCAGCGCAGGGCGCTGACCAGGCGTTGGCACTGTTCGGTGCTCATGGCGCCGTTGTAGAACTCGAAGGTCAGTTCGCCGACCTTGCCCGTTTCGCGGTAGCGGATAGGTTGGTAGGCCTCGGTGCTGAACGGGCTGTTGGCCACCGACCAGTCCAGCACCGGGACATCGGCCAGGCGCTCGCCGAGCACGTGGCGGGCGGGGCGCTTGAAGGTTTCTTCGCCAGGCTGGGGCTTCTGGCGCAGGGAGCCGATCCACAGGCTGTGATCGCCACAGGCCACCAGTACTGCGTCGTCGTGCACCGCCAGCAGTTGCCCGGGCATGCCGGTGCGCGAATCCAGGTGGGCGTCGTACACGTAGTACTGGCCGCCGGCGAGGCTGGCCAGGACGCCGGGCTGACCGTCGGCGGCATCGATGCTGCGCTTGATGAACTGGGCGCTGTCGTGCCAGCTGAAGATGCGGTCGGATTGCTTCATGTTCGGTTGCAGGCGCCCGAGGACCGAGGGTTTGTCGTAGTCCAGGGGCTGGGGGATGTAGCCGTTGCGGAATTTCTCCACCACGTCGCGGATACAGTGAATCGCCGCGTCGCTCACCAGGCCGTTGTACAGCTCGGACTTGCGCAGCCCGGCGGGCAGGTTGAATTCGTGGGTCGACCAGATCGGCCCGGCGTCCATTTCTTCCACCGCCTGCAACGCGGTGACGCCCCAGCGCTTGAGTTCCTTGCTGATGGCCCAGTCCAGGGCGCTGGCCCCGCGGTCGCCGACGATACCCGGGTGGATGATCACCACCGGGCGCTTGGGATGGCTCCACAGTTGCTGGGGGACCCGGTCCTTGAGGAACGGGCAGATCACTAGGTCGGCCTCGGCCTCTTCGATCTGCCGGCAGACCTCTTCTTCGCTGGTGAACAGCACCACGCTAGGGCGGTGGCCGGCCTGGCGCAGGTCGAGCCAGGCGCGTTGGGTCAGGCCGTTGAAGGCGGTAGACAGCAGGATGATCTTCAGTGATCGCATAATGCAGACTCTTCCGTGAGTGATGGCGGTATGGCAGGTGGCTCCGGCTGAGCCGTCCCTGGCCGCGATGGAAGGCGCAAGAGTAGAGGGGCGTTGCGGGGTGGGAACTGACCGAGATCAATCAAGCGTCTCGCCTGAAATGCCAGCCGCCCAGCGGTATTGATTCAGGGCAAAGGCACGGGCCAGAGCGGTTGCGGCAGCCAGAAACGACGAATCCCGCCACAGGGGCGGGATTCGGGTACAGCCGGACCTTGCGCGGTCTTAGGCTGGGAACAGCTCGCTCAGTTTCATGGCCAGCATCATGTCGCCTTCGGCGCGCAGCTTGCCGCCCATGAAGGCTTGCATGCCGTCGGTCTCGCCGCTGACGATGCCGTCCAGGGTTTCGCCGTCCATCACCAGGGTGACCTGGGCGTCCGGGTTCTCGCCTTCCTTGAGTTCGCAGGTGCTGTCCTTGACGACCAGCGAGAAGTGCTTGGAGTCATCGATGCGGAAACCGAAAACCAGGTCCAGGCCGGCAGCGGCAGCTGGGTTGAACTTGGCTTGCATGGCTTGTACGGCGTCAGCTACGGAGGTCATGGTTCGATCCTTTTATGGGGTGGTTACAGCAAGGGTCACAGTAAGCCGGGCTCAACGGAAGGTGATGAGCTCCGGGGCCTTCAACAGTTGCAGATGGGCATGACCGTTGAAGGAAGCCAGGGACACCTCGCGACCGCGGAACTTCAGCTGGTTGAGCGAGGTGTTGACGATTTGCCAATTCAGTTCGAAAGCCTGCTGGGCGGGCATCCGGGTAATCAGGTGGAGCAGGGCGGTGATGGTGCCGCCGGAGGTGAACACGGCGATCTTCTGCTGGTTGTTGGCTGCTTCGAGAATCCGTTGCAGGCCGCCCTGGACCCGTTCGACAAAACCCAGCCAGCTTTCCAGGCCAGGTGGGTCGTAGGTGCCGGCCAGCCAGCGCTGGATGATCAGGGCGAAGATGCGCTGGAACTCACCGCGGTTCTGCGCGGCGTTGCGCAGGATGTTCAGGGCTTCGGGTTCCTGGGGCAGCAGGTCGGGCAGCAGGGCGCGGATGATGGCGTCGGCATCGAATTCGTTGAAGGCGGAATCTATTTCCAGGGCCGGGCTGTCAAAGCCTGCGGCGCTCATCTGTTCCAGAGCGGCCTGGGCGGTGTGCTGCTGGCGCCGCAGATCGCCGGATAGGCAGCGATCGAAACCGATGCCCAGCGCTGCCAGGTGTTCACCGAGCACCGCCGCCTGGCGCACGCCGGTAGCCGACAGCACGTCGTAGTCGTCTGCACCGAAGGAGGCCTGGCCATGTCGAATCAAGTAGATGCTGCCCACGTCCGCGTCATCCCGGTACGTTGAAAGTTTTGCGAGGTTATGAGGATGCCGGTGAGCTGTCAATGAAAAAACATACGCTTGTTTGAAATGATTGTTGGAGCTTGGTTACACAAGGTTTCCCGACTGGTGGCCGACCAGTCGCGCCGGTATGCTTTAGCCCATTACGCCGCTCGTTGGCAGCGGTCCATGTTTGAGGAGTCCCTGTGGAGTTTATCGCCGAATACGCCAGTTTCCTGGCCAAGACCGTGACCCTGGTGGTCGCCATCCTGGTGGTGCTGATCACCGCCGCTGCGCTGCGCAGCAAAGGGCGGCGCAAGGGTGTGGGGCAGTTGCAGGTCAGCAAGCTGAATGATTTCTACAAGGAACTGCGCGAGCGCCTGGAGCAGAGCCTGCTGGACAAGGATCAGCTCAAGGCCCTGCGCAAGGCCAAGAGCAAGAGCGAAAAGAGCCAGAAGAAGCACAAGAAACAGCCGGCCGAGGCCAAGCCCCGGGTCTTCGTGCTGGACTTCAATGGCGACATCAAGGCTTCGGCCACCGAAGGGCTGCGCCATGAAATCACTGCCCTGCTGAGCCTGGCAACGCCCAAGGATGAAGTGGTGCTGCGCCTGGAGAGCGGTGGCGGCATGGTCCACAGCTACGGGCTGGCTTCGTCGCAGCTGGCGCGTATCCGCCAGGCTGGCGTACCGCTGACGGTGTGCATCGACAAGGTAGCGGCCAGCGGCGGCTACATGATGGCCTGCATCGGTGAAAAGATTATCAGCGCGCCGTTCGCCATCCTCGGTTCCATTGGCGTGGTGGCCCAGTTGCCCAACGTCAACCGCCTGCTGAAGAAGCACGACATCGATTTCGAAGTGCTGACCGCTGGTGAGTACAAGCGCACCTTGACGGTGTTTGGCGAAAATACCGAGAAGGGCCGGGAAAAATTCCAGGAAGACCTGGACGTCACCCATCAACTGTTCAAGAACTTCGTTTCCCGCTATCGCCCGCAACTGGCCATTGATGAAGTGGCCACTGGTGAAGTCTGGCTGGGCGTGGCGGCGCAGGAAAAACTGCTGGTGGACGAGTTGCAGACCAGTGACGAATACCTGGCGGACAAGGCCAAGAGTGCCGAGGTCTTCCACTTGCACTATGCCGAGCGCAAGAGCCTGCAAGAGCGGGTAGGGCTGGCGGCCAGCGGCTCCATCGACCGCGTGCTGCTGACCTGGTGGAGCCGCCTGACCCAACAGCGCTTCTGGTAACCCCCCGGCCTTGTAGGCGCTGGCTTTGTAGGAGCTGGCTTGCCAGCGAAGGCGGTTGCAAGCTTTGCACAAGGCCCGAGGGCCTCTTCGCCGGCAAGCCGGCTCCTACAGGGAGTGCGTCGTTTGCGGGCGTCTGCTGTAGGAGCTGGCTTGCCAGCGAAGGCGGTCGCAGGCTTTGCACAAGGCCCGAGGGCCTCTTCGCCGGCAAGCCGGCTCCTACGGTGAGAGTGGTAGGTCTGCACAAAAAAGCCCTGAACCGGTTTCCCGGTTCAGGGCTTTTTGTTGGCGCCAGGGCTTAGCGGCGACGGAACAGCGGTAGCGGTTCGTCGGTGGCGGCCTGGTAGGTCACCGAGAAGTCCTTGAGGCTTTCCAGGGCTTCGTAGGGGTCCTTGTCGGCCCGCAGTGCATAGGCGTCGAAGCCGCAGCGGTGCAGGTAGAACAGCTGGTCGCGCAACACGTCGCCTATCGCTCGCAACTCGCCCTTGTAGCCGTAGCGGTCACGCAGCAAACGGGCGTTGGAGTAGTTGCGGCCATCGGTGAAGGCCGGGAAGTTCAGGGCAATCACCTGAAAATGCTGGACGTCGTCACCGATCTCTTCGGCTTCTTCGTCAGCATCCAGCCACACGCCCAGGCCGCCGTCGCGAGCCTTGAGGGCGTGAGCATGCTCGCGCCACAGGGCCAGTGGCACGATCAGGTCGTCGCAGTTGGAAATGCCGTCGAGGGTCGCGTCCTTGGGCAGCAGGTGCCAGGTTTCGTCGATGACCTCGTTGTTCTTAATGATTCGCTGCATAGACGCGCTCCTTGAAGAGGTCGATGCCAATACGTTGATAGGTGTCGATGAAGCGTTCGTCTTCGGTACGTTGTTCCACGTACACATCGATCAGCTTCGAGATCACGTCGGGCATGTCGTCCTGGGCGAAGGACGGGCCGAGGATCTTGCCCAGGCTGGCGTCGCGGCTGGCGCTGCCACCCAGGGACACTTGGTAGAACTCCTCGCCTTTCTTGTCCACCCCGAGGATGCCGATATGGCCCACGTGGTGGTGGCCGCAGGCGTTCATGCAACCGGAGATGTTCAGGTCCAGTTCGCCGATGTCGAACAGGTAGTCCAGGTCGTCGAAACGGCGCTGGATGGATTCGGCGATCGGGATCGACTTGGCGTTGGCCAGGGAGCAGAAGTCGCCGCCCGGGCAGCAGATAATGTCGGTCAAGAGGCCGATGTTCGGCGTGGCGAAGCCGTTCTCCCGCAACTCGCCCCACAGGGTGAACAGTTGGCTCTGCTCGACGTCGGCGAGAATGATGTTCTGCTCGTGGGAGGTGCGCAGCTGGCCGAAACTGTAACGGTCGGCCAGGTCGGCGATGGCGTCGAACTGCTTGTCGGTAACGTCTCCCGGCGCTACGCCGGTGGGCTTGAGCGACAGGGTCACGGCCACGTAGCCCGGCTTCTTGTGGGCCAGGGTGTTGCGCGTGCGCCAGCGGGCAAAGCCCGGGTGCTGCTGGTCCAGGGCGGCCAGTTCGGTGTCCTGGTTGCTCAGGGTCTTGTAGTCCGGGTCGACGAAGTGCTTGGCCACGCGATGCACTTCGGCATCGGTCAGGGTGGTCTGGCCGCCGCGCAGGTGGGCCATCTCGGCCTCGACCTTCTCGGCGAACACTTCAGGGGTCAGGGCCTTGACCAGGATCTTGATCCGCGCCTTGTACTTGTTGTCACGCCGGCCGTAGCGGTTGTAGACCCGCAGGATGGCGTCGAGGTAGCTCAGCAGGTCCTGCCACGGCAGGAACTCGTTGATGAAGGCACCGACCACCGGGGTACGGCCCAGGCCGCCACCCACCAGCACGCGGAAGCCCAGCTCACCGGCGGCGTTGTACACAGGCTCAAGGCCGATGTCATGGACTTCGATGGCCGCGCGGTCAGAGGTCGAGCCGTTGATGGCGATCTTGAACTTGCGCGGCAGGTAGGCAAATTCCGGGTGGAAGGTAGTCCACTGGCGGACGATCTCGCACCAGGGGCGTGGGTCGATCAGCTCGTCGGCGGCAACACCGGCGAACTGGTCGGTGGTGACGTTGCGCAGGCAGTTGCCGCTGGTCTGGATCGCGTGCATCTGCACGGTGGCCAGTTCGGCGAGGATGTCCGGGATGTCTTCCAGGGCCGGCCAGTTGAACTGCACGTTCTGCCGGGTACTGATGTGCGCGTAGCCCTTGTCGTAGTCGCGGGCAATCTTGGCCATCATCCGCGCTTGGCGCGAGGTCAGTTGGCCGTAAGGCACGGCGACCCGCAGCATCGGGGCAAAACGTTGGATATAAAGGCCATTCTGCAGGCGCAGGGGGCGGAATTCTTCTTCGCTCAGCTCGCCTGCCAGATAGCGTCGGGTCTGATCACGGAACTGCTTGACGCGGTCCTCGATGATCCGCTGATCGTACTCGTCGTATACGTACATATAGGTCCAGTTCTCAGGCTACAGGCGGCGCTCAAGCGCACTTGGCAAATACTGCGGTGAACGGCTTCGGTACGCTGCTCGGACTGGCGTCCAGCGCGGTTTTCGCCGGTCTCACCTCGTCTTGCCTTCGTTCACGCTTCACGCCACCCATGTAAGCAAATCTGCGCGCACGGCCGCGCACTCCCAACGGAGCCGCCGAACGATACCAGTTTGCGGTTATGCGCAAAAGTGATGTTTGAGTATATGCACAGAACCAAAACGACTAACGGTAGGGGCGTGAGAGTAACCCCATTTGTGGTAGGGGCAATCCTGGTCTTAACTGTGGACGTGTCTTTGAGCAGTCACCGACAAAATCTACTAGAGGCGATGCTATGAGCCATCCAACCAAAGTAAGGAAAAGTGACAGTAGCGTTGATGCTTGGGCCATTCTCTTTCTGATCATACTGGTCGTGGGTACGGCCGTGTTCTGGGTCAGTCACCAGTAGTCGAGCGATAAAAAAGAGCCTGAATTGTCGGACAATCATGACAATTTGCCGCCGTTGGCCAGCACTTTGCCAGTTATACTGCCTGGGCGAAATTCTGGGGCTCTTCTCGTAATGTTCAAGCGTCTGTGCAAGTGGCTGTTGTGCCTGAGTCTGCCGTTCTGGGCGGTCGCTCATGCCACATCGGTGGTGTTTCTCAATCCCGGCAATTCCACGGAGACCTTCTGGGTCAGTTATTCGCAATTCATGCAGGCCGCGGCCCGGGACCTGGGGCTTGACCTGCGCATCCTCTATGCCGAGCGCGATCCGCAGAACACTCTGCAGCAGGCCCGGGAGCTGTTCCAGGGCCGCGACAAACCCGATTACCTGATGCTGGTGAACGAACAGTACGTGGCTCCGCAGATCCTGCGTCTGTCCCAGGGCTCCGGGATCAAGCTGTTTATCGTCAACAGCCCTTTGACCCTGGACCAGCGGGAACTGATCGGGCAGAGCCGGCAGAACTATTCGGACTGGATCGGCAGCATGGTGGGCGACGATGAGGAAGCCGGCTACCGCATGCTCAAGGAGCTGCTGCACAAGCTTGGGCCGGTCCCGGCAGGGCACGGCATCGAACTCCTGGCATTTTCCGGGCTCAAGGTCACACCTGCGGCGCAGTTGCGCGAGCGCGGCTTGCGCCGGGCCCTGGCCGAACATCCGCAGGTGCATTTGCGTCAGTTGGTCTATGGCGAATGGAACCGGGAGCGCGCCTACCGCCAGGCGCAACAGTTGCTCAAGCGCTACCCGAAAACCCAATTGGTCTGGTCGGCCAATGACGAAATGGCCCTGGGGGCCATGCAAGCGGCCCGAGAACTGGGCCGCAAGCCGGGAGCGGATCTGCTGTTCAGTGGAGTCAACAGTTCGCCCGAGGCCTTGCAGGCCCTGATCGACGGCAAGTTGTCGGTGCTGGAGGCGGGGCACTTTACCCTGGGTGGCTGGGCCCTGGTGGTGTTGCACGATGATGCCCTGGGGCTGGACGCCCGGCGCCTGGGCGGGCCGGATTGGCAGCTGTCGCTGTTCCAGGCATTGACCCCGGCCCAGGCCCGGGAGTTGCTGCGCCTGGGGGATCAGGTGGGCACCAGGGTCGATTTTCGCGGGCTGTCCGCCCAAGGCAAGCCGGACAGCTACCGCTATCCCTTCGGTTTGCAGCTGTTGCTGCGCTGACGCCGCTTCAGACCCCCGCCAGGTGCATCGCCAGGTTGGCGATGCCCAGCAGCACCAGAACAAACAGGGTGGTGAACAGAATGCCCAGCACGATGAAGTGGCTGGGCTTGCCGTGGCTGAAGTCGCGGGCGCGGTTCTTCCCGCTCTGTACGCCGAAAGCGGCGGCCAGCACGCTTTGCAGCATCTGCAGGAAGGTCGGAGGCTGATTGTCCTTGCTTGGATCGTCCATAAATCCCTCGACACGGTTGGGTGTCAACAGAGCATAGACAATGCCGCCCGGGGTGGCGGGCGGCTGCAGGAATGGGCTTGCCAGCGAAGAAGCCCCGGGGACCGCCTTCGCCGGCAAACCGGCTCCTGCACAACCTGGGTCAGTTGTCGTAGCCCAGGTTGGGTGCCAGCCAGCGTTCGCTCACGGCCAGGTCCTGGCCCTTGCGTTCGGTGTAGCTCTGGACCTGGTCCTGGTCGATCTTGCCCACGGCGAAGTACTGCGCCTGCGGGTGAGCGAAGTACCAGCCGCTGACGGCGGCCGCCGGGAACATGGCGAAGTGCTCGGTAAGGAACACGCCGCTACGGCCGGCACGGCCTTCGCTGGCCTCGGGGTCGAGCAGGGCGAACAGAGTGCTCTTCTCGGTGTGGTCCGGGCAGGCCGGGTAGCCCGGGGCAGGGCGGATACCGCTGTACTGCTCCTTGATCAGCGCCTCGTTGTCCAGTTGTTCGTCCTTGGCATAACCCCAGTACTCCTTGCGCACCTGCTGGTGCAGCCACTCGGCGCAGGCCTCGGCCAGGCGGTCGGCCAGCGCCTTGACCATGATCGAGTTGTAGTCGTCGCCGGCATCCTGGTAGGCCTTGGCCACTTCTTCGGCGCCGATTCCGGCGGTGGTGATGAAGCCGCCGACGTAGTCGGTGACGCCGCTGTCCTTGGGCGCCACGAAGTCGGCCAGGGAGAAGTTCGGCTTGCCATCGGTCTTGATGATCTGCTGGCGCAGGTGGTGCAGGCGCGCCAGGGGCTGGCCGTCATCGCCGTAGACTTCCAGGTCGTCGTCCTGCACCTGGTTGGCCGGCCAGAAGCCGAACACGGCGCGGGCGCTGATCAGCTTTTCGTTGATCAGCTTGTCGAGCATTTCCCGGGCGTCCTTGTACAGCGCGGTGGCAGCTTCGCCCACCACTTCGTCTTCGAGGATGCGCGGGAACTTGCCGGCCAGGTCCCAGGAGATGAAGAACGGCGTCCAGTCGATGTATTCGGCCAGCACCTTGAGGTCGATGTTGTCCAGCACCCGGGCGCCGGTGAAGGTCGGTTTGACCGGCTGGTAGCTGCTCCAGTCGAACTGCGGCTTCTTGGCGATGGCCGCCGGGTAGCTCAGGCGCTCGGTGCGGGCGCTGCGGTTGGCGGTGCGCTCGCGCACTTCCACGTATTCCTCGCGGGTCTTCTGTACGAAGCCGGCCTTGAGCTCCTTGGACAGCAGCTGGGTGGCCACGCCCACCGCGCGCGAGGCGTCGGTGACGTAGACCACCGCGTCATTACTGTATTTAGGCTCGATCTTCACCGCGGTGTGGGCCTTGGAGGTGGTGGCGCCACCGATCATCAGCGGCAGGTGGAAATCCTGGCGCTGCATCTCGCGGGCGACGTGGACCATCTCGTCCAGGGACGGGGTGATCAGCCCGGACAGGCCGATGATGTCGCACTTGTGCTCCTTGGCCACCTGCAGGATCTTCTCCGCCGGCACCATCACCCCGAGGTCGACGATGTCGTAGCCGTTGCAGCCCAGGACCACGCCGACGATGTTCTTGCCGATGTCGTGCACGTCGCCCTTGACCGTGGCCATGAGGATCTTGCCCTTGGCTTCCGGCTTGTCGCCTTTTTCCAACTCGATGAAGGGAATCAGGTGGGCCACCGCCTGTTTCATGACCCGGGCGGATTTAACCACCTGGGGCAGGAACATCTTGCCGGCGCCGAACAGGTCGCCGACCACGTTCATGCCGGACATCAGCGGGCCTTCGATCACCTCGATCGGGCGGCTGAAGCTCTGGCGCGACTCTTCTGTGTCTTCGACGATATGGGTGGTGATGCCCTTGACCAGCGCGTGTTCCAGGCGCTTGTTGACTTCCCAGCTACGCCATTCCTCGGTTTCCGCTTCCTTGACGCTACCGTCGCCCTTGAACTGGTCGGCGATGGCCAGCAGCGCGTCGGTGCCGTTGGGCGTGCGGTTGAGCACCACGTCTTCCACGGCGTCGCGCAGCTGTTGCGGGATCTGGTCGTAGATCTCCAGCTGGCCGGCGTTGACGATGCCCATGGTCAGGCCGTTGCGGATCGCGTACAGCAGGAACACCGAGTGGATCGCCTCGCGCACCGGGTTGTTGCCGCGGAACGAGAACGACACGTTGGACACACCGCCGGAGCTCAGGGCATAGGGCAGCTCGTCGCGGATATAGGCGCAGGCGTTGATGAAATCAACGGCGTAGTTGTTGTGTTCCTCGATGCCGGTGGCCACGGCGAAGATGTTCGGGTCGAAGATGATGTCTTCCGGCGGGAAGCCCACTTCATTGACCAGGATGTCGTAGGAGCGCTTGCAGATTTCCTTCTTGCGCGCCTCGGTATCGGCCTGGCCGACCTCGTCGAAGGCCATCACCACCACGGCGGCGCCGTAGCGCTTGCACAGCTTGGCGTGGTGAATGAACTGCTCGACGCCTTCCTTCATGCTGATGGAGTTGACGATGCCCTTGCCCTGGATGCACTTGAGGCCGGCTTCGATCACTTCCCACTTGGAGGAGTCGATCATGATCGGCACGCGGGAGATGTCCGGCTCCCCGGCAATCAGATTGAGGAAGGTGACCATGGCCTTCTTCGAATCCAGCATCCCCTCGTCCATGTTGATGTCGATCACCTGGGCGCCGGCCTCCACCTGCTGCAGGGCGACCTCCAGGGCCTCGGTGTAGTTGTCCTCGCGGATCAGCCGGGCGAACTTGGCCGAGCCGGTGATGTTGGTGCGCTCGCCGACGTTCACGAACAGCGAGTTGCGATCGATGGTGAAGGGCTCCAGGCCCGACAGGCGGCAGGCCTTGGGGATGTCCGGGATCTGTCGCGGGGCATAACCGGCCACGGCCTTGGCGATGGCGCCGATATGCCCCGGGGTGGTGCCGCAGCAGCCGCCGACGATGTTGAGGAAGCCGCTCTGGGCGAACTCTTCGATGACCTTGGCGGTTTGTTCCGGCAACTCGTCGTACTCGCCGAACTCGTTCGGCAGGCCGGCGTTGGGGTGCGCCGAGACGTGGGTGCTGGCCTTGTTCGACAGCTCTTCCAGATAGGGGCGCAGCTCGCTGGCGCCCAGGGCGCAGTTCAGGCCCACCGAGATCGGCTTGGCGTGGGCCACGGAGTTCCAGAAGGCTTCGGTGGTCTGGCCGGAGAGGGTGCGCCCGGAAGCATCGGTGATGGTCCCGGAAATCATGATCGGCAGTTCGAAGCCCAACTCCTCGAACACGCCCTGCACGGCGAAGATCGCGGCCTTGGCGTTCAAGGTGTCGAAGATGGTCTCGATCAGGATCAGGTCGGCACCGCCTTCGATCAGGCCCTTGGTGGCCTCGGTGTAGTTTTCCACCAGTTCATCGAAGGTGACGTTGCGGTAGCCGGGGTTGTTGACGTCCGGCGACAGCGAGCAGGTGCGGCTGGTCGGGCCCAGGACGCCAGCGACGAAACGTGGCTTGTCCGGGGTCTCGAGGGTTTTCGCGTCCGCCACCTTGCGCGCCAGGCGGGCGCCTTCTACGTTCAATTCGTAGACCAGTTCTTCCATGCCGTAGTCGGCCTGGGACACTTGGGTGGCGTTGAAGGTATTGGTCTCGAGGATGTCGGCACCGGCATCCAGGTAGGCTTTTTCGATGGCGCCGATCACGTCCGGGCGGGTCAGCACCAACAGGTCGTTGTTGCCCTTGACGTCGCTGGGCCAGTCGGCGAAGCGCTTGCCACGGTAGTCATGCTCTTCGAGCTTGTAGCTCTGGATCATGGTGCCCATGCCGCCATCGAGAATCAGAATGCGCTCTTTGAGGGCTTGCTGGAGGGCGTGGAGGCGAGCACTGCGATCAGACATGAGAACTACCTGGTAAGGCCATTGCGAAGGGCGGCGATCATAGCAAACCTGCATGGTTTTGCGGCATGCGTGGTTTTTGCATGAATATCGTTCATGTTGGTCGAGGGGTGAGACCGGTAGAATCGCGGCGTTTTTTTCTTTCGGGACCAGGGACATGCCGTTTCGTTTTATCGTCAGCAGCGCGCTGCTGCTTCTGAGTTCAGTGTGCCTGGCACAAGGTCCGGCGCCGGCGATTTCCTATACCCGCGACATCCAGCCGATCTTTACCGAGAAATGCGTGGCCTGTCATGCCTGTTACGACTCCGCCTGTCAGCTCAACCTGGGCAGTGGTGAAGGGGCCAGCCGCGGTGCTTCGAAGATTCCGGTGTACGACGGCGAGCGCAGCAAGGCCCAAGCGCCTACGCGGCTGTTCTATGACGCCACCGGCCAGCGTGCCTGGCAGCAGAAGGGCTTCTATTCGGTGCTTGACGCCCAAGGCAGCCAGGCGGCGCTGATGGCCCGCATGCTGGAACTGGGCCATCGCACCCCGCTGCAACCCAACGCCAAGTTGCCCAGCGAGATCGCCCTGGGCCTGAGCCGCGAGAACATGTGCCCGCAGCCGGCGGAGTTCGACGCCTATGCCGGGGCTCACCCCAAGGAAGGCATGCCCCTGGCGGTCACCGGCCTGACCGATCAGCAATACCTGACCCTGCAACGCTGGCTGGCCTCGGGCGCGCCCATCGACGAGCAAGGCCTGGCCCCCAGTGCCCGGGAAAGCCTGCAAGTGGCTCAGTGGGAAAACCTGCTCAACGCCCCTGGCGCCCGCGAGAGCCTGGTGGCGCGCTGGCTCTACGAACACTTGTTCCTCGCCCATCTCTATTTTGAAGGCGGCGAGCCGGGGCATTTCTTCCAGTGGGTGCGTTCCCGTACCCCCAGTGGCCAGCCCATCGACCTGATCAACACCCGTCGCCCCAACGACGACCCGGGCACCCAGGTGTACTACCGCCTGTGGCCGGTGCAAGGGGTGATCGTGCACAAGACCCATATCACCTACCCGCTGAGCGCGGCGAAGATGGCCCGGGTCAAGACCCTGTTCTACAGCGGCGACTGGCAGGTCACGGCCCTGCCGGGCTACGGGCCGGCGCGCCGGGCCAATCCGTTCGAGACCTTCGAGGCGATTCCGGCCAAGGCCCGCTACCAGTTCATGCTGGATAACGCCGAATACTTCGTGCGCACCTTTATCCGTGGCCCGGTGTGCCGCGGGCAGATCGCCACCGACGTGATCCGCGACAACTTCTGGGCGCTGTTCCAGGCCCCCGAACATGACCTGTACATCACCGACCCGGCCTATCGCGGCCAGGCCACGCCGTTGCTGGCCATGCCCGGGCAGAACGACGACGTGGGCAGCGTGCTCAGCCTGTGGCTGGCCTATCGCGACAAGCGCAACGAGTACGAGGCCCTGCGCCGCGATTCCTATGCCGATTCGCCGGCGCCCAGCTGGTCGACCCTGTGGGCCGGCAACGACAACGCGCTGCTGAGCATCTTCCGCCACTTCGACAGCGCCTCGGTGACCAAGGGCCTGATCGGCGAAGTGCCACAGACGATGTGGCTGTTCGACTACCCGCTGCTGGAGCGCACCTACTATCAATTGGCGGTGAACTTCGACGTGTTCGGCAACGTCTCCCACCAGGCCCAGACCCGGTTGTACTTCGACCTGATCCGCAATGGCGCGGAGCAGAACTTCCTGCGCCTGATGCCCGCCGGCACCCGCGAGGATTTCCTCGACGATTGGTACCAGAACAGCGGCAAGTTCAAGATGTGGCTGGATTACGAGTCCATCGACGACGACAAGCGCAGCGCGCTGAAGCTCGACCTCAAGGACCCGAAAAAGGACTTCGCCAACCAACTGCTGGCCCGCTATGGCGACCTCAACGCCAAGCCGGATCCGATCAACCGCTGTGACAGCGCCTACTGCTCACGCCCGAACATCGACCCGGCGCTGCAGGATGCCGAGCAGGCCCTGAGCCGCCTGGCATCGCGCCCGGCGGCGGGCCTCAAGGTCATCGAGCAGTTGCCGGAGGCGACCTTGCTGCGTGTCCAGACCACCAGCGGCAAGCGCGAGTTCTACAGCATGCTGCGCAACCGCGCCCACAGCAACGTGGCCTTCATGCTCGGCGAGTCGCTGCGCTACCAGCCGGGGCTGGACACCCTGACCATATTCCCGGGGATACTCAGCAGCTATCCGAACTTCATGTTCAACGTACCGGCCGGGCAAGTGCCGGAGTTCGTCGACGCCATGCAGGCGGCCCGGGACGCCGCCAGCTTCGAGAAGATCGTCGAGCGCTGGGGCATCCGCCGCAGCCATCCGCAGTTCTGGCAGTACTTCCATGACCAGACCCGCTACCTGCAGGAAACCGACCCGGTGGAAGCCGGGGTCCTGGACATGAACCGTTACGAAAACCTCTGACATAGAGCTGTCATCGCCCCCGGACTGCGCCTTGGCGCGGCCCGGGGACGCTCTATACCAAAGTCTATCCCGACAAAAATACTAGGACTTTGTCAGCGGCTTGGATTGGCGTAAACTGCGCCCACGTCTGCGAGGAACCACCATGAGCGCCATAACCATTACCGACGCCGCCCACGATTATCTGGCTGATCTGCTATCCAAGCAGAACACCCCGGGGATTGGCATCCGCATCTTCATCACCCAGCCAGGGACTCAGTACGCCGAGACCTGCATCGCCTATTGCAAGCCGGGCGAAGAGAAACCCGAAGACAAGGCCCTGGGCCTGAAAAGCTTCACCGCCTACATCGACGCCTTCAGCGAAGGTTTCCTCGATGATGCGGTGGTCGACTACGCCACCGACCGCATGGGCGGCCAGCTGACCATCAAGGCGCCCAACGCCAAGGTGCCGATGGTCAATGCCGACAGCCCGGTCAACGAGCGCATCAACTACTACCTGCAAACCGAGATCAACCCGGGGCTGGCCAGCCACGGCGGCCAGGTCAGCCTGATCGACGTGGTCGAGGACGGCATTGCCGTGTTGCAGTTCGGCGGCGGTTGCCAGGGCTGCGGCCAGGCCGACGTGACCTTGAAGGAAGGCATCGAGCGCACCCTGCTCGAGCGCATTCCGGAGCTCAAGGGCGTACGTGACGTCACCGACCACACGCAGAAAGAAAACGCCTACTACTAAGGCGTTCGCTGCGACTTGAAAAAACGGCGCCCCGTGAGCGCCGTTTTTTTATGCCCCCAAGCCAGCTCCCCCCAAAAGCCTCCGTAGGAGCCGGCTTGCCGGCGAAAGGGCCCTAGAGCCTTGCACCAATTCCCAGATCGCCTTCGCTGGCAAGCCAGCTCCCGCAAAGGGGGTCAAGGGCGGTAGAGGTGGGCGTGCCCGGCGCGGTACAGCGACGATTCGCTGAATGCATCCGTGGCCAGCACCCGGCCCACCAGGATCAGTGCCGTGCGCCGAAAACCCTTGGCCGCCACCTGGTCGACGATGTCCGCCAGGGTTCCCAGGGCCCAGTCCTGATCCGGCCAGGTGGCGCGGTGCACCACTGCAATCGGGCAGTCTGCGCCGTAGTGGGGCAGCAACTCGGCAACGATCTTCGGCAGGTTATTGACCCCCAGGTGAATGGCCATGGTGGCGCCGTGGGCCGCCAGGCTGGCGAAATCCTCGCCGGCAGGCATCGCGGTCTTGTCCGCGTAGCGGGTAAGAATCACGCTCTGGGAGACGTCCGGCAGGGTCAGTTCGGCCCCCAGCAGGGCAGCGCAGGCGGCGGTGGCGGTGACCCCGGGGATGATCTCGAAGGGGATGCCCAGCTCCCGCAGGCAGCGGATCTGCTCGCCGATGGCGCCATACAGGCTCGGGTCGCCGGAATGTACCCGGGCCACGTCCTGGCCCCGGGCATGGGCCTGCTTGATGGCCTCGATGATCTGCTCCAGGTGCAGTTCGGCGCTATTGATCACCCGCTCCGCGCGGTGCCCGTCGAGCACTGCCTGGGGGACCAGGGAGCCGGCGTAGATGATCACCGGGCAACGATGGATCAGGCGCTGGCCCTTGACGGTGATCAGTTCCGGGTCGCCGGGGCCGGCGCCGATGAAATAGACAGTCATGGCTGTGTCCTGTGAAAAAAGGTCGGGAGCCGTGCTTCAGATGAAGATTGCTCATGATCGAAGGTGGGGATTATCGGGGATTCTACCGGGCGGCGACCAATGCCAGGGTGGCCTGGGCGTATTTTTGCCGGGGAACAAGCAGTGTGGCCGGGCCGGGTGACAGCTGTTCGGCCAGGGCCAGGGCAGCACTTTCGGCCACGCCGTAGCAGCCGGTACGTTCGAAGGCGATCTGTGAACGGTGGCTCAGGCGCAGGGCAAAGGGGGCGAGCTGGCCGCTGCTGAAACAGGTCAGCGGCAGTTGCAGTTGCTCCGCCAGTTGCAGCAGGCCGGGTTCGTTGCGCTTGAGGTCGATGCTGGCCAGGGCCAGGACCTGCCGGGCCTGCCACTGGTGCGCCGCCAGGACCTGGTCGAGCAAGGCGCGCAGCGTGGTCACCGGGCAGCCTTTCTGGCAGCCCAGGCCGACCACCAGGGTCGGCGCTGCGCTCACTTCGATCATGCCGAGTACTGGCCCGCGCTCTTGCGCCGGAACAACCAGGCGCTGATCAGCCCGAGGGCCAGCCAGAAGGCCGCATTGGTCAGTTGCGAGGCGATCTTGAATTGCGCTTCCAGTTCTTCCGGGGCCAGCATCGAATGCACTTCCGGCTGCGGCGCGCCGATCACGTGGGGTACGGCGATGATGGCCGCGCCCAGGACCTTCAGCAGCCAGTTGCGGGCGAACACGATCAGGGCAATGCCCACAGCGGTGGAGGCGGCGGTGCCGACCCACCAGATCTGCCGCTGTGCCAGGTCGGCTGCGGCGGTGCCCGGCAGTTCCGGCGGCAGGCCCAGGGTCGGCGCCAGGCAGAAGGTGGCATAGCCGGCCAGGCCCCAGAGCAGGCCCTGGGACGTGCGGTTCGGCGCGCGCAGGGTGTAGAGGCCGGCCAGCATCAGGGCGAAGCCCACGGCCACCACCAGGTTGCCTCCGGTGGTGGACAGCACGCGCTGCCAACCGTCTTCCGGCTCCCAGGCTTCGGCATCGTGGCTGTGGGCGGCCATGGCGCCTTCGGCGTGCTCATGGACTTCGGCCGCGGGGGCCTTTTCATAGGTTTCCGCCTGCAGGATCAGCGGGGCGACCCAGAAGCTTTGCAGCAGGGTCAGCAGCAGGGCGGCCAAGAGGCCGGTGAAACCTGCGGTTTGCGCGATACGCTTGATCATGTCGGCAGGTCTCAATGGCAAGGGAAGGCGGCGCTGTGGCGGGTGTCGTGGGCCGCGTTGTGCACCGCCTCGATGTGGGAGAAGCCGGCGAAGTACACCAGGCACGCGCCGAGGATCGAGGCGCCGATGGCGGCCACCAGGCGCTGGCTCAGGGTGGAGGTCGTGCTGGCGGAGTGGCTGGTGCTGCTGATGATCGACATGGCGCTTCCCTCTGGAGTGTCAGCGGGGTAGAGGCGCAGGAAAACCCCGCGTGATGGCCACGCAGGGTTTGCAACAGCGCCCGCCCACCGCGGGTTGTTATGTAAGTGTTGCGGGCCGGTCTCCGGGCTTGCGAGGGGCAGGGCTGTGTCATGCCGTACCGGCAAGTGTCGCCTTCCCATGCCTTGGCACAGTGGATCTGACACTTCGCTCGCTTACCGTTGCGGGGGCAGCACCGGACTGGCCACGGCTTTTTAGTTAAGCACGTGATTCACCGGTTTCCCGTTTCACCCTGTAAAGGGCACCCGTAACAAGGTGTGTAGGAGATCATGGGCGGGGCAGGGGCGTCAATTGCCGTGACCGCTGCGCAGGTGTGCGCCGCGCTGGTGCAAGGTTCAATGGCTCTTTCGCCGGCAAGCCGGCTGCTACGGGCGCATTGTCGATTGACCGTCCCCCTGGCTCTGCGTAGCCTTGCGCTTTCGAGGTTCTTCGGCCACGGGTCGAAGCTAAGAAGGGAACGCGGTCGATGCCGCGGCTGCCCCCGCAACTGTGAAGGGTTCGATTGCTGCAAGGCCACTGCATGGGCGTCGACGACGCCGGTGGGAAGGCGCAGCAATCGCCGGTCCGACGACTGGCAAGCCCTCAGCCAGGAGACCTGCCTCGATCCAAGATTCTCACTACAACCGGGCGGGGTGATCCGGTGGCGAAATCTCCGCGCGCCCGGCGTTGTGGTTCTCGTCCCGTTTGCCCGCCTCCTTTTGCCAAAGGGCATCCGATGAAAACACTGGCCAAACTTCCCGTCACCATCGTCACCGGCTTCCTCGGCTCGGGCAAAACCACCCTGTTGCGGCACATGCTGGACAATGCCCAGGGCCGGCGCATTGCGGTGATCGTCAACGAATTCGGCGAGCTGGGCATCGACGGCGAAATCCTCAAGCAATGCGCCATCGGCTGCACCGAGGAAGAGGCCAGCGGCCGAGTCTACGAGCTGGCCAACGGTTGCCTGTGCTGCACCGTGCAGGAGGAGTTCTTCCCGGTGATGCGCGAACTGGTGGCGCGCCGTGGCGACCTGGACCACATCCTCATCGAGACCTCCGGCCTGGCGCTGCCCAAGCCTCTGGTCCAGGCCTTCCAGTGGCCGGAAATCCGCAGTGCCTGCACCGTCGATGCGGTGATCACCGTGGTCGACAGCCCGGCCGTGGCCGCCGGCACCTTCGCCGCCTTCCCCGATCAAGTGGACGCCCAGCGCAAGCTCGACCCCAACCTGGACCACGAATCGCCGCTGCATGAGCTGTTCGCCGACCAGCTGTCCAGCGCCGACCTGGTGATCCTCAACAAGACCGACCTGATCAGCCCCGAAGACCTGGCCAAGGTGCGCCTGGAAGTGGCCGAGGAGCTGCCGTCGGCGGTCAAGGTCATCGAAGCCAGCAGCGGTCGCCTGCCCCTGGATGTGCTGCTGGGCCTGGGTGCCGGTTCCGAGGAACACATCGACGGCCGCCACAGCCACCACGACCATCACCATGACGGCGATGACGATCACGACGACCACGATCACGACGCCTTCGATTCCATCTCCATCGAGCTGCCCCAGGCCGACGAAAGCCTGCTGCTGGACGCCCTGACCCAACTGGTGGTCAAGCACGGCATCCTGCGGGTCAAGGGTTTTGCCGCGATCCCCAACAAGCCGATGCGTTTGCTGATCCAGGGCGTGGGCACGCGCTTCGACAAGCACTTCGACCGCAAGTGGGGCGCCGACGAGGCCCGTACCACGCGTCTGGTGCTGATCGGCCAGGAACTGGACGCCGCCCAGCTCGAAGCGCAACTGCGCGCCGCCCTCAGCGTCTAAGCCATGCACCTGCTCAGGACCCAGCCCGGCGGTTTCGTGTCGGATGACAACATTGCCGACCTGGGACAAACCCCCGCCGAGCTGGTGATCCTGTGCAGCGGCGATTCCAGCCTGGCGCTGCTGGCGGACGCCGCCGAGCAATTGCCCGAGGACTACCCCAGCTTTCGCCTGGCCAATCCGATGCAGGTGCAGAACCACGCCTCGGTGGATCTGTATGTGGACCAGGTGCTGCGCCACGCCAAGGTCATCCTGATTTCCCTGCACGGTGGCATCGCCTACTGGCGCTACGGCGTCGAGCAGTTGGTGGAGCTGTCCAGGCGCGGGGTGCAGTTGATCCTGGTGCCGGGGGACGACCGCCCGGACCCGGAACTCAGCGACTTGAGCACGGTGGCTGCCGGCGAACGCGACCGCCTGTGGCAGTTTTTGCGCCAGGGCGGGCGCGACAACGCGCTGAATTTCTACCGCTGCCTGGCCAGCGGCCTGTTGGGGCGCGACTACCCCTGGAGCGAACCGCAGGCCCTGCCACGCACGGCGATCTACCACCCGCACAAAAGCCAGGCTGCCCTCAGTGACTGGCAGGCCGACTGGCAGCCGGGGCAAGCCGTGGCGGCGCTGCTGTTCTACCGCTCCCACCTGCAGGCGGCCAACACCGGATTTATCGACCTGTTCTGCCAGCGCTTGCTGGCGGCGGGCCTCAACCCCTTGCCGATAGCGGTGGCCAGCCTCAAGGAGCCCGGCTGCCTGAGCCAGGTGGAAGACTGGCTGGATGAAACCGCGGCCGGGGTGATCCTCAATACCACCGGCTTTGCCCAGTCCAGCCCCGAAGCCCCGCACCTGCGGCCGTTCCGCCGCAATATCCCGGTGATCCAGGCGATCTGCGCCCAGGACAACGAACCGGGCTGGCGTGACAGTGAGCAAGGCCTGGGGCCGCGGGACCTGGCCATGCACATCGCCTTGCCGGAATTGGACGGGCGCATCATCAGCCGGCCCATCAGCTTCAAGGACCTGGCCTGGCGCAGCGAGCGCAGCCAGTCGGACGTGGTCTGCTATCGCGGCCAGCCCGAACGCATGGATTTCGTCGCCGAACTGGCCCGGCGCTGGGTCGAACTGGGGCGCCTGGACAACGGCCACAAGCGCGTGGCCCTGGTACTGGCCAACTACCCGACCCGGGACGGGCGCATCGGCAACGGCGTGGGCCTGGACACCCCGGCAGCGGCGCTGAACATCCTCAAGGCACTGCACGCCGAAGGCTATCCGCTGCCGGCCGAACTGCCCGCCAGCGGCACCGAGTTGATCCAGCAGTTGCTGGGCGGGGTCAGCAACGACCTGGACAGCCTGGACCAGCGCCCCTGCCAGCAAAGCCTGGCCATGGCCGACTACCTGACGCTGTTCCAGGCCCTGCCCGAAGCCAACCGCCAAGCGGTGCTGGCGCGCTGGGGCACACCGCAGCAAGACCCGATGTGCCGCGACGGGCGGATGATGATCGCCGGCCTGCGCTTTGGCCTGACCTTCGTCGGTATCCAGCCGGCCCGGGGTTACCAGGTGGACCCCAGCGCGGTCTACCACGACCCGGACCTGGTGCCGCCCCATGGCTACCTGGCGTTCTACTTCTGGCTGCGCCAGGCCTACGGCGCCCACGCGCTGATCCATGTCGGCAAGCACGGTAACCTGGAATGGCTACCGGGCAAGGGCGTGGGGCTTTCCGAGCAATGCTGGCCGGATGCGCTGCTGGGGCCGTTGCCGAACATCTACCCCTTTATCGTCAACGACCCGGGGGAGGGCGCCCAGGCCAAGCGCCGCACCCAGGCGGTGATCATCGATCACCTGATGCCGCCCCTGACCCGCGCCGAGACCTATGGCCCGCTGCGCAACCTGGAACTGCTGGCGGACGAATACTACGAAGCCCAGTTGCTGGACCCGCGCCGGGCCCGGGAGCTGCAGCGGGACATCCTCAAACTGGTGCGCGAGACCCATATCGACCGCGAGCTGCAACTGGGCGAACAGCTCGACAGCGACGCCGACGCCGCGCTCTGGCTGCCGCGCCTGGACACCTACCTGTGCGACCTCAAGGAATCGCAGATCCGCGATGGCCTGCACCTGTTCGGCGAGTCCCCCGAGGGGCGCTTGCGCATCGACACCCTGCTGGCCCTGCTACGCATTCCCCGGGGCGACGGCAAGGGCGCGCATGCCAGCCTGCTACGGGCCCTGGCCAAGGCTTTCGGCCTGGGCTTCGACCCCCTGGACTGTGCCCTGTCCGAGCCCTGGACCGGGCGCCGCCCGCCCGTGCTGCAACAGTTGAGCGAGGCGCTGTGGCGCACCGCCGGTGACGTTCGCGAGCGCCTGGAGCTCTACGCCGCCGGGTTGATCGAAGCGGCGCTGCAAGGGCCCGTCCCACAGCTGGACGAACCCGGCTGGGAGCCGGTGCAGAGCATCATCGACGGCCTGCGCGAGGTGGTAGCACCGCGTCTGGACGCCTGTGGCCCGGAGGAAATGCGCGGCCTGCTGGACGCCCTGAACGGGCGTTTCGTGCCTGCCGGCCCTAGTGGCGCGCCTAGCCGCGGGCGCCTGGACGTGCTGCCCACCGGGCGCAACTTCTACTCGGTGGACGTGCGCAACCTGCCCACCACCACCGCCTGGCGCATCGGTTTCCAGTCGGCCAACCTGATTCTCGAACGCCACTTGCAGGATCACGGCGACCACCTGCTGCAATTGGGCCTGTCGGTCTGGGGCACCGCCACCATGCGCACCGGCGGTGATGACATCGCCCAGGCCATGGCCCTGATGGGGGTACGCCCGGTGTGGGCCACCGGCAGCCAGCGGGTCGATGACTTCGAGATCCTGCCCCTGAGCCTGCTGGACCGGCCGCGGGTCGATGTGACCCTGCGGGTTTCCGGGTTCTTCCGCGATGCCTTCGCCAACCTGATCCGCCTGTTCGATGCGGCGGTGCAGGCGGTAGCGGCTCTCGATGAACCCGAGGACTTGAACCCGCTGGCGGCCAGGGTGCGTGCCGAGCGCGCGGCCCTGGAGGCGTCGGGGCTGGATGCCGACGCCGCCGCGCGCCAGGCCGGCTGGCGGATCTTCGGCGCCAAGCCGGGGGCCTATGGCGCCGGGGTCCAGGGCGCCATCGACGGCCGCCTGTG
The DNA here is from genome assembly GCF_058799535.1 of Pseudomonas sp. GW822-FHT06D10. Classification (NCBI taxonomy): domain Bacteria; kingdom Pseudomonadati; phylum Pseudomonadota; class Gammaproteobacteria; order Pseudomonadales; family Pseudomonadaceae; genus Pseudomonas; species Pseudomonas sp. GW822-FHT06D10. The sequence goes on from NZ_JBXALN010000001.1 coordinate 205,219, forward strand.
GCAGAGCCGCGAAGACCTGGCCGAGGTCTACCTGAACTGGGGCGGCTACGCCTATGGTGGCAGCGACGAAGGCACTGCCGCCCGCGAGCAGTTCGCCTCCCGCCTGAGTCAAGTGCAGGCGGTGCTGCAGAATCAGGACAACCGCGAGCACGACCTGCTCGATTCCAACGACTACTACCAGTTCCAGGGCGGCATGCTGGCGGCGGTGGAAAGCCTCAGCGGCGCCAAGGCCGCCAGCTACCACGGCGACCACAGCCAGCCGGACCTGCCGAAGATCCGCACGCTCAAGGAAGAACTGAATCGGGTGATCCGTTCCCGCGCGGCCAACCCGAAGTGGATCGAAGGGGTCAAGCGCCATGGCTACAAGGGCGCCTTTGAAATGGCCGCGACCCTGGACAACCTGTTCGCCTTCGACGCCACCACCGAGCTGATCGACGATCACCAGTACGCCTTGCTGGCCGATGCCTATCTGCTCGATGGCTCGACCCGCGAGTTCGTCCGCCAGCATAATCCCCACGCCCTGCGGGACATGACCGAGCGCCTGCTGGAAGCTCAGCAGCGTGGCCTGTGGCAAGAGCCCGGCGATTATCGTGAAGCCCTGGAAAACCTGCTGCTGGATATAGAAGAAGATTCCTGAGGCGGCGAGTGCTGCGCACTCGATCGCCAGCAAGCTCGCTCCTACAGGGCTGGCATTGCCGTTGTAGGAGCGAGCTTGCTCGCGAAAGCGTCCTGTGGGACACCCCCCGACCCAAGCGAGACCCTGACATGAGCGACACCCCACATTTCCCACTGTCCGCCGTGGTCGGCGCCGAAGCACTGAAACTGGCCCTGTGCCTGACCGCCATCGACCCGAAGATCGGCGGTGTGCTGATCGAAGGCCCACGGGGCATGGCCAAGTCGACCCTGGCCCGGGGCCTGGCGGACCTCCTGGCCAGCGGGCAGTTCGTCACCTTGCCCCTGGGCGCCACCGAAGAGCGTCTGGTGGGCACCCTGGACCTGGACGCCGCCCTGGGCCAGGGCCGGGCGCAGTTTTCTCCGGGGGTGCTGGCCAAGGCCGACGGCGGCGTGCTCTACGTCGATGAAGTCAACCTGCTGCCCGATCACCTGGTGGACCTGCTGCTGGACGTGGCCGCCAGCGGCACCAACCTGATCGAGCGCGACGGCATTTCCCATCGCCATTCGGCGAAGTTCGTGCTGATTGGCACCATGAACCCGGAAGAGGGCGAACTGCGCCCGCAACTGCTGGACCGCTTCGGCCTCAACGTCGCCCTCAGCGGCCAGCCCGCGCCTCAGGAGCGCGGGCAGATCATCCGCCGCCGCCTGGATTTCGATAGCGATCCCCAGGGCTTCTGTGCCCAGTGGGCCGAACCCCAGGCGGCATTGCGCGAGCGCTGCCAGCGGGCGCGGGCCGCGCTGGCCAGCATCCCGCTGGACGACCAGGCCCTGGCGCTGATTACCGAGCGCTGCTTTGCTGCTGCCGTGGACGGCCTGCGCGCCGACCTGGTCTGGCTGCGCGCGGCCCGCGCCCATGCCGCCTGGCGTGGCGCCCCGGCGATTGCCGAGGAGGATATCGACGCCGTGGCCGAGTTCGCCTTGCGCCACCGGCGGCGGGAGACACCGCCCAGCGCGCCACAGTCCGGGCAACGCCCCCAGGCACCGGCGTCAGCCAACGCCAACCCCAGCGAAGGCCAGGGCCAATGGGGCGAAATGCCGGCCCAGGCCCTGCCCACCGGCGCCCGTCGTGAAGTGCCCAGCTGGCCAAAAAAGCCCTAGGCATCCGCCCCCGCACTGACCGGGGGGCGGATGCCAAGCCCCGGGCGGGGCACCTGGATCACGGCCGGCAAGGCAAAAGCCGCGAGGCCAGCGCCGGTTCGGTCAACTGGCCCGGCACCTTGCTCAAAGGCCGTCCACGGTTGCGTGCAGACCTGCTGTTTCGCTTGCGCAGCCGCTCGCCCCATGAGCTGTGGCTGGTGATAGTCGACGCGTCGGCCTCGACCCGCCGGCACAGCGCCCTGAGCGATGCCAAGGGCCTGCTGGCGCAACTGTTCGACGACGCCTACCGCCAGCGTGCACGCCTGGCCCTGCTCACTGCCAGCGGCCGTGCGCCGAGCTGGCAGGTCCAGGGCCTGAAGGCCTCCAGGGACCTGCGGCACTGGCTCGACGGCCTGGGTGCCGGCGGCGGCACGCCCTTGCCCCAAGCCCTGAACGAAGCGGCCCAGTGGCTGGAACAACGCCAACGGCGCCTGCCGGCGGAGCAGCAGCGCGTGCTGCTGATCACCGATGGCCGGCTGAAGAACCTGCCACCGCCCAGGCCCCTGAACTGCCCGACCTTGCTGCTCGACATCGAACGAGGCCCGATCCGCCTGGGCCGCGCCCGCGAACTGGCGACTCGGCTCAACGCTGTCTACCAGCATATCGACTGACTACCTCCCCGACACACCGCACATCCCCCGTAGGAGCTGGCTTGCCAGCGAAAGCGTCCGGCCTGGCAGTGCAAGTCTTCAAGGGCCTCTTCGCCGGCAAGCCGGCTGCTACAGGGTTTTGCCTTGGCATGCCGGGGCGGGAAGCAGCTAGGCTTTGCGCTGTCTTTCACAGGAGTGACTTCATGCGGGTACTGGTGCGTAACGACAAGGACGATTTCCGGGTCAAGGCCTATGCCGGAACCAACGGGGTGCTGCTGGCCATGGACCTGGATGCGTCGCGGCGCCAGGGCCTGTTGGGTTTTGCCATCGAAAAACAGACCGGCAGCAAGCCCTGGCTGTTTCTGTTCAACAGCCTGACCTTCCCCGGCAAGGCCCATACCTTCCCCCAATACAACGCCACCCCCAGCGATCAGGCGCCCCTGCAGAAATTCCGCTGGGCCGACTACGCAGTCAACCCCGGCGCCACCCTCAACTACCGGGTGCACCTGGCCTATGGCAGCCCGGACGCGCCGCAACTGGGCGAGTCCCTGCAGTTGAGCATCACTGCCGACAACGGCCAGCCTCCTGGCCAGCGGGTGATCTTCAACCGTGCGGTGGCTGCCAGCCAGGCGTTCTCGCGCAAGTTTCCCGAACTCGATGCGTTGCTCAGCGCCAACAAGAACCTGCCCATCGAAAAATGGCCGGACGCGCCCCGCCAGTGGCTGGAAAACGGCCTGCTGGAGGCGCTGCTGGGGTTCATTCAGCGCGCCACGGACGCCAGCTGGAGCCTGGACATCGCCATCTACGAGTACCAGTTGCAGGCGATCATCGATGCCGTCAACGCGGCCTTCGACCGCGGCGTACAGGTGCGGGTGCTGTACCACGCCGCCCCCGGCGATGCCGACACCACGATGAACCAGGCCAGCCTGCAGCACCTGCCCGAGGCCAATAAGCGCGGGCGGGTGACCCACGCGATCTTCCACGACAAGTTCATCGTCCTCGGTCGCCTCGGCGCCAACGGCCAGCGCCAGCCCCAGTCGGTGCTGTGCGGCAGCACCAACTTCACCGCCAATGGTGTCTACCGTCAGGCCAACGTGTTGCACAGCCTCGACCACGTGGACATCGCCACGCGCTACCTGGAGGTGTTCGAGCAGGTCTGGGCGACGCCGGCGGATGTCGGCGCCACGCGCACGTGGCTGACCCGGAACAACCCCATGCAGCCGCAGGCGCCGCTGTTCGCCGGGTTTTCCCCGCGCAGCGGCCAGGGCGACCTCGCGGAGTTCGTCGATATCATCAACGGCGCCCGCCGCGACCTGCTGTTCGTCACCGCCTTCGCCTTGCCCGACAGCATTCTCGATGCCTTGCTCGGTCAGCCCCACGACGATGTGCTGCGCTACGGCCTGCAGAACACCGCCAGCCGCATCACCGGTTTTCACGCCGACCGCACGGCCGAGTTCGCCGCCACCGCCTTGCTCAACAATGGCCTGGAGGGCTGGCTCAAGGAGGGGCTCAAAGGCCAGAAGGGCAACCTGCTGGTGCACACCAAGGCCATCGTCACCGACTTCACCAGCGAGGCGCCGGTGATCATCAGCGGCAGTCACAACCTCAGCGTCGGCGCGAGCCAGAGCAATGACGAGAACTTCCTGATCATCCGCGGCGACACCGACCTGGCGGACCGCTACGGCCTGGAGCTGCTGCGGTTCTACGAACACTACCGCTTCCGCTACTTCGCCAGGCAACTGGCCCTCAAGCAGGTCCAGCCCCTGGCGGTGGACGACAGCTGGAGCAACGCCTACTACCTGGAAGGGGATCTGCGCCAGCTGTCGCGGCTGCGTTTTTCCGGGCGCTGACCGGGGCTGCGAGCAGCCGCCACAAGGTTGGACAGGGCGCGCCCGACTGGGTAGTTTTCACGGACCGCGCACAAGGACCCTGCCATGGCCCCGGACCTGACCTCCATCGAGCTGTTTCTCAAGGCCCTGACCCTGGGCAACCTGTCCCGGGCCGCCGAGCAGTCGCACCTGTCGCTGTCCGCCGCGAGCCGGCGCCTGTCGCTCCTGGAACAGCATTTCAAGGTGGCGCTGCTGACCCGCACCTCCACCGGGGTATTGCCGACGGCGGCGGGGCAGGCCCTGGCCGAGCACGCCCGCTCGCTGTTGCGGGCGGTGGATGTGATGCACGCCGACCTGGCCGACTTCGCCAAGGGCGCCACCGGCCGGGTCAGCCTGTACGCCAACAGTTCGGCCATGAGCCAGGAACTGCCCCGGCAATTGACCCAGTGGAGCGACCTGCACCCGGGCATTCGCGTGGACATCCGCGAGGAGCGCAGCCGCGAGATCCTCCTGGCGGTGCGTGACGGCGTGGCCGATGTGGGCATCGTCACCACCCGGCCACGGGGCCAGGACCTGCATTTCATCCCTTATTGCCGCGACCGGTTGTGCCTGATCGTGCCCCAGGACCACCCGTTCAAGATGAGCCGCGCGCGCTTTCAGGACCTGTTGGGCTATGACTTCGTCGGCCTGGAGGACAACGCCGCGATCACTCCCCTGATCAGCGAGGCGGCCGCGGCGGTGAGCATGCCCTTGCGCCTGCGGGTGCAGGTGCGCAGCTTCGAGGCCGTGTGCCGGCTGATCGCCGCAGGGCAGGGCGTGGGGGTGCTGCCCCAGGGTGCGGTGCAGATCTTTCGCAAGGAGATGGCCTTGCGTTTTATCGAAATCGACGACCCCTGGGCCGACCGCCAGATGTACCTCTGCCGGCGCCAGGAACAGCCGTCCCTGGCCAGCCGCGAGCTGTTCGACTACCTGGCCGGTTGCGAGCAGGCCGCGGCAGCCGCGGGCTAGCCGCCGGTCATGGCAGGACTCTTCCCGCGTGCCTTCGAATTTTGCGAAGGCGGTTTCCATAATGAGCAATTCCCACTGGCCCCGCGCTGTGGCCAGAATGGGCTCGCCCGTGCGCTTGACCTGCCTCCATAACAACAACACGTCAGACCAGGAGAGACGGCTTGTCCAGGATCAATCCCGCTGTAAAACCTCCCCATCGCATCGCGGTGATCGCCGGTGATGGCATCGGCCGCGAAGTGGTCCCCGAAGGCCTGCGTGTGCTGGAAGCCGTCAGCCGGCGCTTCGGCATCGCCTTGCAATTCGATCATTTCAACTGGTGCAGCGAGCACTACCAGGCCCATGGCAGCATGATGCCCGACGACTGGGCGCAGCAGATCGGTGGCCACGAGGCGATCTTCTTCGGCGCCGTGGGCGCGCCGGACATCGTGCCCGACCATATTGCGGTCTGGGATTCGCTGCTGAAGATCCGCCGCCAGTTCGACCAGTACGTGAACATCCGCCCGGTGCGGCTGATGCCCGGGGTGCCGTGCCCGCTGGCCGGGCGGGCGCCGGGGGACATCGATTTCATCGTGGTGCGGGAAAACACCGAGGGCGAGTATTCCAGCGTCGGCGGGCGCATGTGGGAGGGCACCCCGCGGGAGATTGCCCTGCAGGAGTCGGTGTTTTCCCGCCATGGTGTGGACCGGGTGGTGAACTACGCCTTCGAACTCGCCAGCCGCCGGCCCCGGCGCAACCTGGTGGCGGCCACCAAGTCCAACGGCATCGCCATCACCATGCCGTTCTGGGACGAACGGGTGGAGGCGCTGGCCCAGGCCTACCCTCAGGTCGCGACCCGCAAGTTCCACATCGACATTCTCTGCGCGCACTTCGTCCAGCACCCGGACTGGTTCGACGTGGTGGTGGCCTCCAACCTGTTCGGCGACATCCTCTCCGACCTGGGCCCGGCCTGCACCGGCACAATCGGCATTGCGCCCTCGGCCAACCTCAACCCGGAGCGCCTGTACCCCTCGCTGTTCGAGCCGGTGCATGGTTCGGCGCCGGATATCGCCGGTCTCGGCGTGGCCAACCCCATCGGCCAGATCTGGTCGGCGGCCCTGATGATCGAACACCTGGGGCAGGGCGATGAACTTTACCAGCGGGCCGCTGCGGCGATTGTCGAAAGCATCGAGACGGTGCTCGCCGAAGGGCCGCGCACCCGGGAAATGGGCGGCACTGCCAGTACCGTGGAAGTGGGGCGGGCGATTGCCGAGTGTCTGGCTGGAAACAGGAGCTGAACAGATGACCCTCGAACACTACATCGACAACCAATGGCAAGCCTCATCCTGGGCCGAAGACATTCCGGTGCAGGACCCCAGCACCGGCATCAGCTACGCGCGGATCGCCCGGGGCACCGCCGACGATATCGACCTGGCGGTGCAGGCCGCGCAACGGGCCCTGGGGGACAATTTCGACGGCCCCTGGGGCAGCCTCTCGGCCCTGGAGCGCGGGCGTCTGCTGGCGCGCTTGAGTCATGCAGTGCTGGAGCACCACGAAGAGCTGGCGCAGATCGAAGCCCGGGACACCGGCAAGGCACTCAAGGTGGCCCGCGCCGACGCCACCGCCCTGGCGCGCTATTTCGAGTACTACGCCGGGGCCGCCGACAAGCTCCACGGCGAGACCTTGCCCTATCAGGCCGGCTACACCGTGCTCACGGTGCGCGAGCCCCATGGCGTTACCGGGCACATCATTCCCTGGAACTACCCGATGCAGATCTTCGGCCGCAGCGTCGGCGCCGCTTTGGCGGCGGGCAATGCCTGCGTGGTCAAGCCCGCCGAGGACGCCAGCCTGTCGCTGCTGCGGCTGGCGGAGCTGGCGGCCCAGGTCGGCTTCCCGGCGGGCAGCCTGAATGTGGTCAGCGGCTATGGCCACGAAGCCGGTGCCGCGTTGTGCGCCCATCCTGGCGTCGCGCATATCTCGTTCACCGGCTCCACCGGCACCGGCGCCCTGGTGGCCAAGGCGGCGGCCGAACGGCATTGCCCGGTAACCCTGGAGCTGGGCGGCAAGTCGCCGCAGATCGTCTTCGCCGATGCCGATGTGGAGCGGGCGCTGCCCGTGCTGATCAACGCCATCGTGCAGAACTGCGGCCAGACCTGTTCCGCCGGCAGCCGCCTGCTGGTGCAGCGCAGCCTGTATGAACCGCTGCTGGAACGCCTGGCCCAGTGCTTTGGCCAACTGCGTGCCGGGCCCTCGGAGCTGGACCTGGACATGGGCCCGCTGATCAACCAGAAACAGCTGCGCCAGGTCCGGGAGTTCGTCCGCGAGGCCGAGGCCGCCGGCATCCCGGTGGCGGCCCGTGGGCAGGTGGTGGCCGAGGCCGGCAGCGGCGGCTACTTCCACGAAGCGGTGCTGTTTCGCGATGTGCCGCCAGACAGTCGCCTGGCCCGGGAGGAAGTGTTCGGCCCGGTGCTGGCGGTGATGCCCTTCGAGGACGAGGCCGACGCCATCCGCCTGGCCAACGACAGCGCCTTCGGCCTGGTGGCCGGGGTCTGGACCCGGGACGGCGCGCGTCAGTTGCGCATGGCCCACAAGCTGCGCTGTGGCCAGGTGTTCATCAACAACTACGGCGCCGGTGGCGGCGTCGAACTGCCCTTCGGCGGGGTCAAGGCCAGTGGTTATGGCCGCGAGAAGGGCTTCGAGGCGCTGCTGGGCTTTACCGCCTTGAAGACCATCGCCATTCGTCACGACTGAGGGCCGCCACTACGGCGGCCAATAACAACAAAAAAAGGAGTCACTAGCATGCGTCTAGCCCATAAAACTGCCATCGTCACCGGCGCCGGTTCCGGCTTTGGTGAAGGCATCGCCAAGACCTTCGCCCAGCAGGGCGCCCGGGTCGTAATCGCCGACATGAACGCCACGGGCGGCCAGCGGGTGGCGCAGGAAATCCGCGATGCCGGCGGCCAGGCCCACTTCATCGAGGTCAACGTGGCCCAGGACGCCAGCGTTGCCGCGCTGCTGCGCAACACCCTGGAGCAATACGGCGGCCTGGACATCGTGGTCAACAACGCCGGCACCACCCACCGCAACCGGCCGATGCTGGAAGTGGACGAGGCCGAGTTCGACCGGGTGTTCGCGGTCAACGTCAAAAGCATTTTCCTCAGCGCCAAGCACTTCGTGCCGCATTTTCGTGGCCAGGGTGGCGGGGTGTTCATCAACATCGCCTCCACGGCGGCGATCCGGCCGCGTCCGGGGCTGGTCTGGTACAACGGCAGCAAGGGCGCGGTGGTGGTGATGAGCAAGACCATGGCCGCCGAGCTGGGGCCGGACAACATCCGCGTCAACTGCGTCAACCCGGTGGTGGGCGCCACGGCCCTGCTCAGTGAATTCATGGGGGTGCCGGACACCCCGGAAAACCGCCAGAAGTTCATGGCCACCATTCCCCTGGGGCGCTTCTCCACCCCCCAGGATGTGGCCAACGCCTGCCTGTACCTGGCCTCTGACGAGGCGGCCTTCATCACCGGCACCTGTCTGGAAGTGGATGGTGGACGTTGCGTCTGATGATCTGTAAAACCCTCCAGGCCAGAGCCCCCGGCGCGTGTGATCCGGGCTTCGTGTAGCCGCTGCCGCAGGCTGCGAACGGCCCACAGGGCCGCAAGGTTCCAGAGGGGCGCCGGGGCTTGACGGTTGATCGCCAGGCAAGGCCACGCGAGCATTTTCGCCCGTTTCAACCCAATCAATGGAGTGCATTCGACATGTGTGGGATCGAGAACGACAAGAACCACCCCAATACCCGGCAACTGCTTGAAGGCCTGCCAAAGAACTGGGGCAAGTGGGGCCCGGACGACGAAGTCGGTGCCCTCAACTACCTGCAACAGGCCGAGGTACTGCGGGGCGTGGCCGCCGTGCGCCAGGGCAAGACCTTCACCCTGCAAGTGCAGATCGGCCATCCCGGCGGCGACCCGATGTGGCCGGCACGCAACCCGTCGATGCGTTTCAATACCCTGGACCGCAGCCACTATCAGGCCGGCAAGCAGCCCTCCATGACCGGTGGTGCCGAGTACTGCGACGACGTGATCTTCATGCAGCTGCAGGGCTCGACCCAGTACGACGCCCTGGGCCATGCCTGGTACGACAACCAGCTGTGGAACGGCTACGACGCCAGCAGCACTGTCGGCGGCATGGCCAAGGCCAGTGTGTTGCCGATTGCCGAGCGCGGCGTGGTGGGCCGTGCGGTGCTGATCGACATGGCCCGGCACCGCGGCAAGAAGTACCTGGGGCGCGGCGAGACCTTCAACCATCTGGACCTGCTGGCCGCTGCCCAGGCCCAGGGCGTGGCCATCGAGAAGCGCGACATCCTCATCATCCGCACCGGTTCCATGGGCGCCTTCTACGAGTACGGCAAGACCGAGTTCTTCAAGGACCTGGTGGAACCCGGGCTGACCTACAGCCGGGAACTGGTGGACTGGTTCAACCAGATGGAGATCCCCAATCTGGTCACCGACACCATCGCCAACGAGGTGATCACCGACCCGGTGTCCGGGGTGCAGATTCCCCTGCATTGCGCGCTGATGCGCAACCTGGGGATCGCCTTCACCGAGATCGTGCTGCTTGAAGAACTGGCCGAGGATTGCGCCGCCGATGGCCAGTGGACCTTCCTCTACACCGCCGCGCCGCTGAAGATCGTCGGCGGCAGCGGAGCGCCGGTGAACCCCATCGTCATCAAGTAACCGCTGTTTGCTGGTGGCGAGGCAGGCGCAGGGTTTATCCTGCGCCCCCTCACCAAGACCGATAGGGATCATCGACCGATCATGCATGACGATTCACATTCGCCGGACTGCAGCTGCTGCCTGGATCACGCCAATGCCCATCAGGGCGTGCTCGATACCCTGGGGTTGATGGCCGACCACCCCGAGGCCAGCGAGGACGACATCGTCCAACTGCTGCAGGCGCGTGGCTACTCGGCCATCGCCGCGGAAAAACTCAACGCCTTCGTGCCATCGGCCCTGGCCTGGATCGTGCTCAAGCGCCTGGGGGTGAAACACCTGCCCAACCACTTCATCGCCCTGGATGAGAAGGGTGAGGAGGTCCGGGTTCCAGTGGCCGGCCAGCACTATTTCACCGCCGCGCTGACCCTGGCCTACAACACCTTTGAAAACGGCTGGAGCGAGGTCCTGCCGCGCAAGACCTACGAAATGGTGGCTGGCCGCAGCGCTGAAATGGCCATGGCCAACGAGGCGCTGTATGCCGGGGAATCTTTGCAGGGCTCCACTCTGGAACCCTTGCAGCTGCTGCGCCTGGATGCCCAGGCCGCGCTGACCTGAGCACCTGGCGCAACACTACCTACACTGATGGGCAGTCACCCCGGCCGAGAACCCTTGCGTATGCGGGCCGCTGGCCGGGACCACCCGCCTTCAGTACAGGAGAACCCCCATGAACCATGAATCCGTTTGCATCGTCGCGGCGGCCCACACCCGCTTTGGCCGCCTCGATGGCAGCCTGGAAGACCTGATTGTCCAGGTCACCCGCGACGTGCTGGTGGACGCCGCCATTGACGCCGGGGCGATCGATGCGCTGTTTCTCGGCCAGTTCAACTCCGGGCTGGTGCCTGATGGTTTTCCCGCGTCCCTGATGCTCCAGGCCGACCCGCAGTTGCGCTTCAAGCCGGCCACCCGCTGCGAAAACGCTTGTGCCTCCGGCTCGGCGGCGATCCAGGCCGGGATCAACGCGATCCGCAGCGGCGCCGCCGAACTGGTGCTGGTGGTGGGGGCGGAAAAGATGACCGGCAACAGCACCGCCGAGGTCACCCGGGCCCTGGCCGGGGCCGGCTACCAGAACGACCCGCAAGAGGCCGGCCTGAGCTTTGCCCAACTGTTCGGCCAAGTGGCCCAGCGCTACACCGAGCGCTACCAGAGCCCCCTGGCTGCCATGGCGGCGATTGCCGTGAAGAACCACGCCAACGCCATGGCCAACCCCCTGGCGCAGATGCATCGGGCCATGGATTTTGCCCACTGCAACAGCGTTTCGCCCGGCAACCCGCTGATCGCCGAGCCCCTGCGCCTGACCGACTGTTCGCTGATCAGCGACGGCGCGGCGGCGATCCTCCTCGCGTCGCCGCGCCGGGCCCGGGAGTTCCGCCGTGAAGTGGCGATCCGCGCCCTGAGCCAGGTGAACGACTTCCTGCCCATGGCGCGCCGCGACGTGCTGGCCTTCGAAGGCCCGCAACTGGCGATCCAGGGCGCCTTGCACGAGGCCGGCCTGGGCCTGGACGACCTGGCGTTCGCCGAAGTCCACGACTGCTTCACCATCGCCGAACTGCTGATCTATGAAGCCATGGGCCTGGCGCCCAAGGGCGAAGGCCATCGAGCCCTGGACGAAGGCTGGGTGAATGCCGACGGACGCCTGCCGGTGAACCTCTCCGGCGGGCTCAAGGCCAAGGGGCATCCGGTGGGCGCCACCGGTGTGTCGATGCATGCCCTGGGCTTTCGCCAGTTGACCGGCGAGCCCATTGGCCTCGCCGCGCGCTCGCCGGAGTTCGGCCTGCTGTTCAACATGGGCGGCATGGCGGTGGCCAACTACGCCTCGGTGTTGCAGGCCGTCAGGGTGTAAGCGTCAGGAACCCTGCGGCTTCCAGCATGTCGCAGGGGGCGCCAGGCTGGCACAGGCCGGTTGAGAGATGTACAGCGGTCCTGGCGGTTTACGGGTCACTGAGCTGTTGCGGGTCTTGATGCAGTGGCGGGTATAGGTGTGCATCTGGTTGAGCCGCAAGTTGCGTAGCCCCTTGGGACAGATCAACAGCGTTTCACCGAAAGAGAACAGCTGAAAACCCTGGACCTCCAGGTGGCGCTGCGAGGTCAGGCGGGTATTCCACATCAGCGGGTCCAGGTCATGCAGTTCAAGATCGTCCAGCAGGACGAAGCGTTCGATTTCGTCCTGGCGTACATCCAGCCCTCCTGCGGCCTTGTAGGTGACCTTGCTCATGGCCCCAGGCAGTACAAACAGAAACGCCAGGGCAAACAGTGCCACCGACAATATCGAATACAGGATGCGTTTATTGAGGCTTCCGGCCTTGTGGTAGAAAATCACGACCGGTAGCAACGTAAGGATCAGGATCAGCAGATTCAATGCCGCCACATAGTGCGGGGAGTCGCTGCTCACTTCACTCACATAGGCATTGAGTGTCACCAGGCTGGGGAACAGCGCTGCGCAGAGCGTGCCAAGCAGGCAGGTCAGCAACACAAGCAGAAAGTCCATTTTGTCCCTGGTGGGTGTCAGGTTTTCCTCAATTACCTTTTTGAACGCCGGGCGTGACAGTACCCCCCAGCAACTGAGCAGAAACAGCACTAGCAGCCCAAGCAGGGATTGCCCTACCGGCAGCCAGCCTGAGGTGTAGTAAATGACAACGACATATCCCAGGAACCCCACCAGGAACGGAAGTGTCAGCCACACCACTACATCCTTCAGGCGCCCCGGGGTTCTGTGAAACAGGCTGGCGGACAGCCAGAACAGCAGAGTGGTGACGGTCAGCAGAAACAGAAACGCGCTCATGAGCACCAGCACTATGACCAGCCAGATCATCAGCGCCGACTTTGCATCGATCGAAGCCATGAACAGGTCGGTGCGGCCAATCGCCCGGGTGTACATGTATAGGCTGATCAACCCCAACCCAACGGCGCTCAAGCCCATGACCGTGCCGATCTGGCTCCAATAGGTCAGCACGCGCTTGAAATTCTTCCTTAACACCTCTTCAAAGGTGGGGCCTGCGACTTGCATGTGAGCACTCCCTGGCTACGTTGATGGCGCGCGAGTAGACCAAGACCGTAGGGGGTGTGTCGATGTTTTTACGTTTTGAGCCGCAGCCGGGAGTGCCATCCCTGGCACTGTTGCGCTTCAGCGCGGGTATGCCGCACGGCCATGACCTCGCCCCTTGCGCCCCGCCGTCAGGCGATAGGCGATTCCCAGCCAGATAAACCACGCCGGCATCACGCACAGCGCCAGGCGGGTGTCCGGGCGCAGGGCCAGCAGGCACAGGACAAACAGCAGGAAGGCCAGGGCAAACCAGGCCATGGGCACGCCGCCGGGCATCTTGTAGCGCGAGCGGGCGTGCAGTTGTGGGTGCTTTTTGCGGTAGGCGATGTAGGACGCGAGGATGGTCGACCAGGTGAAGATCACCAGGATCGCCGACACCGTGGACACCAGGGTGAAGGCGGTCATCACCTCGGGAACCACGTACAGCAGCAACACCCCCAGCAGCATCAGCAGGGTGGTGAAGCTCAGGCTGATGACCGGCACGCTCTGGCTCGACAGGCGCTTGAACAGGCGCGGCGCATTGCCCTGGTCGGCGAGGCCGAAGAGCATGCGGCTGGCCGAGAACACGCCGCTGTTGGCCGAGGAAGCGGCGGAGGTCAGCACCACGAAGTTGACGATGCCCGCCGCCGCCGGGAAGCCGGCAATCAGGAACAGCTCGACGAACGGGCTCTTGTTCGGCGACACCTGCTGCCAGGAGGTCACGGCGATGATGCAGGCCAGGGCCAGCACGTAGAACAGGATGATCCGCAGCGGTATGGCATTGATGGCCTTGGGCAGGGTGCTGTGAGGGTCGCGGGTTTCCGCGGCGGCGGTGCCGATCAGCTCGGTGCCGGCGAAGGAGAAGATCGCCATCTGGAACCCGGCGAAGAAGCCCAGCAGGCCGTGGGGAAAGGCCGCTTGCCGGTCCAGCAGGTGGCCCAGCGAGGCGGTCACGCCCGAGGGCGAGACGAACGAACTGGCGATCAGCACCAGGCTGACGCCGATCAGGGTGACCACGGCGATGATCTTGATGATGGCGAACCAGAACTCCACTTCGCCGAACAGCCGCACCGTGAGCACGTTGAGGGCGAACAGCGTCAGCATCATGCTGATCGCGGGCATCCAGGCCGGCACCCCGGGGAACCAGTACTGGAAGAAACCGCCCACCACCACGGCGTCGCCCACCACCGCCACGCTCCAGCTCAGCCAGTAGGACCAGCCGAGAAAAAACGCCGCGCGCGGCCCCAGGTAGGCGCCGGCAAAGTCGGCGAAGCTCTTGAACTGCAGGTTCGACAGCAGCAGCTCGCCCATGGCGCGCATCACCAGGTACACGAACAGGCCGATGATCATGTAGATCAGGATGATCGAAGTGCCGGACATGGCGATGATCTTGCCCGAGCCCATGAACAGCCCGGTGCCGATGGCGCCGCCCATGGCCATGAGCTGGATATGACGGTTATGCAGGGTGCGTTGCAGCACAGGGCGCGCAGGGGCCCCGAGGGTATCTGGAGTCATCACAAAACCTCTTGATTTTATAGTTGTCGAGTTTTGGCAGTGCAGGGTGGTTGGGGCTGCGCGCTGTGGTTGTAGGTTGGGGTGGCGCAACCGGTTCGGGTTGGGCCGCTGCACAGGGGCTCGGGGCGTTTTCCCGTGCAGCGGCCTGGGGTATTGCCTCAGCCGCTGGCCAGGCGGCGCGGGGCGCCTGTGGCGGCGTCGGGGCCCTGGCCGATCAGTTGGTACAGGTCCTTGATGTTGGCCGGGGTCGGCACCAGTTGGATCCGCTCGCCAATACCGTGTTCGCGCGCCTGGTCGTGCAGGTAGCGCAGGGACGAGAAGTCCTCCAGGGCAAAGCCCACCGAGTCGAACACCGTGACCTGCCGGGCATGCTCGCGGCCCGGTTCCAGGCCCTGGGCGATGCGGAAGTATTCGGTCACCGCAAAGTCCGCCGGCAACTGCTGGATATCACCCTCGATGCGCGTTTGCGGCTCGAACTCGACGATCACCCGGGCTTTGCGCAGGATCTCTGCGTGCAGCTCGGTCTTGCCCGGGCAGTCACCGCCCACCGCATTGAGGTGCATGCCGGGCTCGATCAGCTCCGGGGTGAGGATGGTGGCGTAGGCCTTGTCCGCGGTCACCGTGGTGACGATGTCGGCGCCCTTGACCGCATCGGCCACCGACTCGGCGATGCGCACCTTCAGGCCCGGCCAGGCTTGCAGGTTGTGCTTGAGCTTGCGGGAGGCGGCCGGGTCGATGTCGAAGATCCGCAGCTCGTCGATGCCGAGCATGTCGTGGAAGGCGATGGCCTGGAACTCGCTCTGGGCGCCATTGCCGATCAGCGCCATGGTTCGGCTGTCCGGGCGCGCCAGGGCACGGGCCACCAGGGCCGAGGTGGCGGCGGTGCGTACCGCGGTGGTCAGGGTCAGTTCGCTGAGCAGCACCGGGTAGCCGCTGTCCACCTCGGCCAGCACGCCGAAGGCCATGACCGTGAGCAACTGCCGGGCCGGATTGCCAGGGTGGCCGTTGACGTACTTGAAGGCGTACTGCTGGCCATCGTCGGCGGGCATCAGTTCGATGACTCCGGTGGGCGAGTGGTTGGCGGTGCGCGGGGACTTTTCGAAGGCTTGCCAGCGCAGGTAGTCGGCCTGGATATAACCGGCCATTTCACGGATCGCCCTGGCGACACCCAGGCGCTTGTACAGCGCCGCTGCCTGATCCACATCGATAAACAAGGTCATGGTGATTTCCCTCTCGGTCGGAACGTTGAACACTGCGGGGGAGCGCGCCTGGCGCGCGCTAGAGGTTGGCATGGCCGTGCAGCACATTGACCGCATTGATGCCGATCTCATCCACCATGTAGCCGCCTTCCATCACGAACAGGGTGGGCGTGCCCACCGAGGCGATGATCTGGCCCATGCCGAGAAAGTCTTCGCTTTCCAGGAGGAAGTGGCTGATGGGGTCGTCCTTGAACGTGTCCACGCCCAGGGACACCACCAGCAGTTCGGGAGCGAAGGCCCGCAACTGTTTGCAGGCCAGCTCCAGCGCTTGGCGGTAGTGCTGCCAGGTGGTGTTCTTCGGCAGGGGCAGGTTCAGGTTGCAGCCTTCGCCGGCCCCGCTGCCGCGCTCGCTGGCATGGCCCGAGAAGTAGGGGTAGGACACGGCCGGGTCGCCGTGCAGCGAGACGAAGAGCACGTCGCCACGGTCATAGAAAATGTTCTGGGTGCCGTTGCCGTGGTGGAAGTCTACGTCCAGCACCGCCACCCGCCTGGCGCCCCGGGTGATGGCGTGCTGCGCGGCGATGGCGGCGTTGTTCAGGTAGCAGTAGCCGCCCATGTATTCCCGTGCGGCGTGATGCCCCGGCGGGCGGCACAGGGCGAAGGCGCTGTCCTGGCCTTCATCGATCAGGGCCAGGGCGGTGAGGGCGATATCGGCGCTGGTGCGCACCGCATCCCAGGTGGTGGCGGTGATCGGCGAGCCGGCGTCCATGGCGAAGAAACCCAGCTTGCCGTCGATGAATTCGGGCACCTGCTGGTTGGCCAGGTCGCGCACCGGCCACACCAGGGGCAGGGCGTCGTGGCTGCGGCCGGTGGCGGTCCATTCGCTCCAGGCGTTTTCCAGGAAGCTGACGTAACGTTCGCTGTGGGCGGCCACGTAGCAGGCGCGGTCGAAGCGCCGCGGGCCGATGATCTCGCCAAGCCCCACGTGGCGCACCCGGTCTCGCACCGTGTCGGCGCGGCTGGGTTGCTCGAAGGAGGGCTTGAGCACGCCATCCTTCAATTCGGTGCCATGGTGCAGGCGGTGGGATTCGCTGAAGACGGTAAGCATGCTGAACGCATCCATTGTTATTGTCCGGTGCAAATAGTTTGTTCCGGCATGGATGCGAATTCTTTGCTTTTTGTTCGGGTGCAATTAGAGTTTTGGGTAATATTTTTCCCGTTGGTGGCTGATTGTGAAAAAAACGACTCGCAGCGTTAACCTCGACGACACCGACCTGGCGATTCTTGCGCTGTTGCAGCAGGACGCGAGCATTTCCAACGCCGAGCTCAGCGAGCGCCTGTCCCTGAGCCTTACCCCCTGCTGGCGGCGGCGCAAGCGCCTGGAGGAGGAGGGGGTGATCAGGGACTACCAGGCCAACCTCGACCGGCGCCTGCTGGGGCTGGACATCCTGGCCTTCGTCCATGTGCGGTTCGCCACTCACTCCGACCAGACCCCGGACGATTTCGAGACGGTGATCATGCGCCTGCCCGAGGTCCAGGCCTGCCACAAGATCACCGGCGACGCCGACTACCTGCTGCAGGTGCTGGCCCGTGACCTGGACAGCTACAGCGACTTTGTCGAGCACGTGCTCAGGCGCCAGCCGGGCATTGCCTCGATCCAGTCCAGCCTGGCGCTGCGCGAGGTCAAGGCCACCAGCCGCCTGGCGATTCCCCAGCCGCTACCCAGGTAGGGCGGCATCAGATTTCCGATTTTTTGTGCCGGGCTATTCAATGATTGCCCTGCAGGTACTTTCGGCGCGGTCGTGCGCTCGCGTTCCAGCGAGGCAGGCAACAGCAGTGTTGAGCAGGCCATGGATGCAGAAGCAGCAGCGCCTGGCTGCGGCGCCGCCCCGGCCCCAGGGCCTACTGAAATTCGCCGGATTCCAGGCAGAAGGCGACCAGGGCCTGGTCGCTGTCCAGGTTGAGCTTGCGGATCGCCGAGATCTTCTGCGCACTGACGGTCTTCACGCTGCGCTTGAGGTTGGCGGCGATCTGCATCATTGATTCGCCGCGCACGAAATGCCGCAGCACTTCGTATTCCTTGGGCGTAAGGCTGCTCAGGCCGTCGGCCATGGAGCGCAGCGGACTGCTGTTGAGCTCGTTCTGCACCAGGCTCGGCGGATGGTGGATGCGCCCCTGGCGGACGCTCTCAAGGGCGCTGAGCAGCTCGCTCATGTCATGGCGCTTGGGCAGTACCGAGCGCACGCCGATGTCATACAGCGCGGCCACGATCATCGGGTTGGACATCATGGTCAGCACCAGCACCTGGACCCTGGGGAAGTGCCGGATCAGGTAGGTCACCAGGCGTATGCCATCGCCGAAGGTCGGGTCGCCCTCCATGAAGTAGTCGGTGATGACCACATCGATCCGCGGGTCATCCGAGAGTTGCTGGACCAAGGCACTGGGGGTGGTGACAGCCGCCACCACCTCGTACTGGCGGGTCTTTTTCAACAGGTCGCTGACGGCAGCGAGCACCAGGGGATGATCGTCGGCCAGGGCAACGCGTATTTTTTTCATGGTGGACACGATCCATTTTCAAAAGGGAATGCGTAGAAATGCGGGTACTAGGAGCGTTCATTCGAGCTGGCTGATGTCTTGCAAGGCGTGCAGCAGCATCAGGCTATGCGCGCGCGTGGTAGCCGTCAAACCGCTCTGGCGCAAGCTCTGCCCCAAGTCGTGGACCTGCAGGATCAGCGCTTCCTGGCCAGCCACCGCCAGAGACCCGCGCACCCGGTGCAGCAACTGGAAGATGCGTTCGTAATCCTCAGCGTCCAGGGCCTGGCGCAAGTGTTCCACGTCCTGGCCCATGGTACGGGCAAACAGCTCCCGCAGGTTCGGCGGCAGGCCATCAACTGGCGTGCTGCCAGGCGCGGCTGCAGGCTCGGCGTGCGGCTCAGGGGCGAGGCTGGTGAGCCGTGCCAAGCTGGCCCGCAGGGTCTGCAACGGCACTGGCTTGACCAGCCAGGCGTCCATCCCGCAGGCCTGGCAGCGGGCTTCTTCGTCGCACATGGCATTGGCGGTGATGCCGATGATCGGCCGGTCGTCCCCGGCGGCGCGCAGGATGCAGGTGAGTTCGTAGCCGTTCATGTGCGGCATGTTGACGTCGGTCAATAGCAGGTCGTAGTCGCCGATGCGCCACAGGTCCAGGGCTTCCGCGCCATCGGCGGCCAGGGTATTGCGGCAGCCCAGTTGCTGCAGCTGATGGCTCAGGGTCGCCTGGTTGATCGGGTTGTCCTCGGCCACCAGCACGTTCAGGCCCAGGGGAGCCAGAGTGGCTATGTCCCGGGCCGGCAGTTCCGGTTCGGCAGGAGCATCGGGCGCGCCGCCCAGGGTGCGTTCCAGCAAGCGGCCGATAGCATAGTAGTCGCCGGCCTCGGCCAGGCCCGCACCGGGGGTGCGTTGCGGGCCGCCCAGGTCGATGCGCAGCAGCCCGGGGGGCAGGGCCTCGGACGCTTCGAGGCGGTCATCGAACAGTCGCAGGAGAACGCCCTGGCCCTGGGGAAGCGGGGCCGTAGCATCCACCGGGGTGGCCTGGGCGTGCCACTTCTGCAGCCACTGGCAGAGGTTGTCGGTGAGTTCGTGGTGCGGGCTTTGCACGTAGATCTGCGCGCCGCCCAGGTCGGGCTGGCGCTTGGCGTCGGGGTCGCTGGCCACCGGCAGTTCCAGCTGCATGGAGAAACTGCTGCCCAGGCCCAGCTCGCTGGTGAGGTGGATCTGGCTGCCCATCAGCGCCGCCAGCTTGGCGCAGATCGACAGGCCCAGCCCCGCGCCATGCACCGTGTGGGAGTGGGCGTCGATCTGATAGAAGGGGATGAACAGCTGCTGCTGTTCATCCTTGCCGATACCGATACCGGTGTCCGCCACCTGCAGCGCTAACAGCACCCGTCCCTGGCTGCCGGGCTTGGCCCGGGCGCGCACTATCACCTGGCCAGAGTGGGTGAACTTGACCGCGTTGCTGATCAGGTTGGTGAGGATCTGGCTGATCCGTCCCGGGTCGCCGAGCAGCGCTGGAGGCAGTTCTGGATCGATCCAGGAAAACAGCAGCAGGCCCTTGTTCCGGGCACTGTCGACAAAGCTTGCGGTGCAGCGCTGGATCAGGGCCCTGGGATCGAACAGCTGATCCTCCAGGGACAACTGGCCGGACTCGATGCGGGTGATGTCGAGAATGTCGCTGATGATCTGCAGCAGCAGCCCGGAAGACACCTGGATGCGTTCGAGCAACTGGCGCTGTTCGCGATCCAGGTCGGTCAGGCCCATCAGTTCCAGGGAGCCGAGCACCCCGTACAGTGGCGTGCGGATCTCGTGGCTCATGGTGGCAAGGAACACCGACTTGGCGCCGTTGGCCTTGTCGGCCGCCTGTTTCGCCTGGGTCAGTTGCTGCTCCATCTGGGCCCGCGCACTGAGGTCGGCAAAGGCGCAGATCAGCACGTCCTGGTTGCGGTAGCGGGTGGGGGCGAAGGCGATGTAGAACGAGCGTCCGTCGAAGCTCTGGAAGTTTTCGATCTCCCCCGGTTCCCGGGCGCGCACGATGCGCTCCAGCAATGCCGGGTCCAGACCGCTGGCGTCCAGGCTCTGGCCGACCTGGGTGGCGAACCATTTGAGGGCCAGGTTGTTGGCGAAGACGATCCGCCGGTCATCGCGGCTGAGTACGCACAGCGCCACTGGTGTGGTCTCCAGCAGGGTGCGGCTGAACTGATGGTTTTCCACCAGCTCGGCGTGAGCCTGTTGCGCCGGCGCTATGACCCGGCGCTGGTACCAGCGCGCATAGACCCTGGCGGCCAGGGGGCTGAGCAACAGCAGCAGGAAGATCGCCGCCAGGGACCAGGAGTGGCCGAGGAACAGGGTGCGGTAGCTCAACAGGTAGTAACCGCTCCAGTGGCCACTGGCGTCGTTGATCCGGAACAGCAGGCCGTCGCTGCGTACGTTGGCCCCCTCGTGCAGCGCCAGGGGCGCCGGTTCATCCCCCAGCAGCAGGCCGTCGGGCCGGCCCTGCAGCCAGAACTTGTCGTAGAAGTGCCGCCGCTGCGGCGTGGTGAAGACGTTGATGCGGTCCCTGTAGGTGAGGCAGGCAGCGTAGGTGCCGGAACTCTGCAGGCCGCTGCCGGGGGCAAGGTTGTGCAGGGCGGTGAAGGCGATCATGTGCTGGGGAAAGTCCTTGAGGCGGATCCAGCGGATCGCGTCGCTGTCGCTGCTGGTAGCGCTGGCGCGCACCGCATGCAGGCCTGCCAGGACCAGGGGGGTGGTCAGCCGCGGCCAGCGGCTGCCGATGGTGGGCACGGTAAAGCTACTGCCGGCACCGGCGTCCACCACCAGCAGGGCCGAAGCGGGAAAGCTCGAGCGTACCCAGAAGCTGGAGTAGAGATCGGCCAGGTAGCGCCCCAGGCCGGCTGCTGCGGCGCTCTGGTGGGGGCATTGGGCCAGGTCCTGGCAGACCAGGGTGAAGGGGGTTTCCACTGAGGAGAGGTTGCCCTGGAACAGGGTCGCGCCCGCCGCCTCCTGTTGCTCCATGAGGTGGAAGAGCTGCGCCGGATCCTGGTCCGCGTCCTTGTATTGCAGGCGCTTCTGGCCGGCCAGCCGTTGGAGCAGGGCTTCCTGCTCGCTCATGTAGCGGGTCAGCAGTTGGAAATCCACGGCAATCCGTTCCTGTTCCTGGCGGATGATCCGCTGGCCGCCCCAGAACAGCGCGCCGCCCATGACCAGCAGCAACGGCAGAATGAGGAACAGCACGAGATTCAATCGTCGGACGTTTTTCGCGATGCGGCGTAGCGGGATGTCTGGCATGGGAGAGAGGAGGCGGGCCGGGTAGGTGACGAAAAGGGTGGAGTAACGGTGCATCCCAGCAGTTGTGTGAAGGCGTCCAGCTCCAATGCGGCGGAAATAAGATACCCCTGGGCACTGTCGCAGCCAATCTGGCGCAGAAACTCCAGGTCACGGGCCGATTCCACGCCCTCGGCCACCACTTCCAGGCCCAGTTGCCGGCCCAGTTGCACCGCCGCCACCAGGGCTGCGGCGCGGGCATCGTCGGCTGCGGCACCATGCACGAAGTGGCGGTCGATCTTCATCTCGGTAAAGGGCGTGGAGATCAGGCTGTACATGGAACTGTAGCCCATGCCGAAGTCGTCCTGTGCCAGGCCGAAGCCTTTGAGGCGCAGGCGGCTGGCGCCCATATGATACTGCCCGGGGGACAGTGGCCGCTCGGTTTCCAGCAGCTCGAAGCAGATATCGCTGGTGGCCAACCCCGCAGCGAGGGTGATCTGCTGCAATTGGTCGGGCAGGCAGGGGTCGTCCAGCAGCCCGGTGGGCAGGTTCACCGATACGCTGAGGCGATGGCCCAGGCGTTGCCAGTGCTTTTGCGCCTGGAGGGCGTCGTCGAGCATCAGCAGCAACAGCGCATGGTCCAGCTGGCAGCGGCTGATGGAGGCGAGGAACGAATCCGGCATCAGCAGTCCGAAGGACGGACTGTTCCAGCGCACCAGGGCTTCGGCGCCGACGATCCGGCCAGTGCTCAGCGAGCGCCGGGGCTGGAACCGGGCCTTGAGCTCGCGGCGTTCGATGGCCCGCTCCAGGACCTGGCGGTCGAACACTGCCTCATGCTCGGGCCGGGCTGCCGGCACCGAGCCCTGGCTGTTGCCGATGATGGCGCTGATCTGCTCGACGTGGATCGCTTCCAGGGGCTTGGGGAAGGTGCCGAGTACCGCCAGGCCCTTCTCCTTGGCCATCAGGCTGACGCTGTTCATCAACCGCCGCGAGCAGGACGAGACGATGGCCAGGATCGGCACCTGGTCGACACCGGTCAGGGCATGGATGAACTGCACCCCATCCATTTCCGGCATGTGCAGGTCCACCAGCACCAGGTCGTAGACCTGCCGGTGCAGCATGGCCAGGGCCTGGCGCGCATCCAGGGCGCTGTCCACCCGGCCGAACCCGGCCGCCTGCAACAGGTGCCGGGCCTGCAGGCAGTGGATCGGATGGTCGTCCAGTATCAGGACTCGCAGGGGCTTGAGCATGCTCAAATGACTTTCCTCTTGATGGATTGCAGTACCTCGCTCAAGGCGTCCAGGGGTACCGGCTTGATCAGCAAATGACGGATTCCGGCCGACTCGCAGTGGCTGCGCAGCGCCGGGGAGAGCTCACCGGTGATACCGATGATGGGGCCGCAATACCCTCGCTCGCGCAGGGTGCGGGCAAACGACAGACCGTCCATGTGTTCCATCTGCAAGTCGGTCAGCACGCCGTCGAAGGACAGCAGGTCGGTGCGTTTCAAGGCATCGACGGCGCTGGCGCAGGCCACCATCCGGTTGCCCAGGTAGCGGCCCTGCTGAAAGATCACCTGCAGCGACAGGGGGCTGTCGTCCACCGCCAGCAGCTTGAGGTCCAGGCTCGGGGCCAGGGCTTCGGGAGAGGCGAAGCACCGTTCGGCGACGATGCCGGACTGGGCCTGGGCCACGGCGTTGCGCAGGCTGTCGAGGCTGAAGGTGCGGGCCACCCAGCTGTCGCCGGCCTGGCGCTGCGGCGGGCCCATGCCGGGTGCGTGCATGAGCACCCGCGGGCCGCTCCAGGCCACTGGCCGCGAGGGGCCAAGAAAGGCTTCCACCAGCACCGCCTTGCGGGTTGGCGGGTCACGTTCGGCCACATAGGGAATGGCCAGGGCGCCCCAGCGACGCAACCAGTGGCAGAGGTTGAGATTCACTTCCTGGATATCCCCGCGCACATACACCGGGGTCACCCCCAAGCGCGGCAGGTCCGGCGCCGGGGCGGCGGTGCTGGGCTCCAGGGCCAGGCTGAAACTGAAGCTGGAGCCCAGGCCCGGTTCACTGATGGCGCTCAACTGGCCCTGCATCATCGTCGCCAGCCGATGGCAGATGGCCAGGCCCAAGCCGGTGCCCGAGGCCTTCTGGCCCAGCCAGCTGGGCACCCGGTAATAGGGTTCGAACAGGTTGGCCTGGAACTCCGGGGCGATTCCCGGGCCGCTGTCCACCACCTGAAAGCGCAGGCGGGGCGTCTGGCCCGGGTCCGCCTCGGCATGCAGGCGCAGCACCACGTGGCCGGACTCGGTGAACTTGATGGCGTTGCTCACCAGGTTGTTGAGGATCTGGCGAATGCGTTCGCCGTCGCCCACCACTCGCTCGGCGACATTCGGGTCCAGGGTCACGTACAGGCGCAGGCCCTTGCTGCGGGCCCGGGCCGAGTAACTGAAGGCCACTTCTTCCACCAGCCGCACCGGGGAGAAGGGGGCGCTGGTGAGGCTCAGGCGGCCGGACTCGATCAGTGACATGTCGAGGGTGTCGTTGATGGTTCGCATCAGCACCGAGGATGCTTGCTGGGTAGCTTCCAGGTAATCGCCCTGCTGGGCGCTGAGGGCGGTGGTGCGGAGCATTTCCAAGGAGCCGAGGATGCCGTACATGGGCGTGCGGATCTCGTGGCTCAGGGTGCTGAGGAACAGGGTCTTCTCGCAGTTGGCCTGGTCCGACAGCTGCTTGGCCTGCAGCAGCGACTGCTCGGCCACCTTGAAGTCGGTCACGTCGCTGATGCAGCACAGCACCGCCGCCACGCCGTTGTAGCCGGTGGGCGCGCAGGTCAGCTGGATGAAGGTGCCGTCGTCCAGGGCATGTTCGATGGCATGCACCCGGGCAGGCGGCTCGCCGAGGATGCGCTCGCGCAGGCCGGGCACCGAGGCGAGCCAGCGGCGCCCGGATTCATTGCACAGGATCAGCCGGCCGTTGTCGCGCCGCATCAGGCACAGGCCCACCGGAGCCACCTCGATGAAGCGCCGGTTGAGGGACACGCTGTCTGCCAGGGCGCTGTAGTGGCGCACTGCGGGTTCCACCAGGCGCAGGCGGATGTAGCGCGCGCCGAGAAAGATCACCGCGAATAGAAGCAGGGTCACCAGCAGGGTGGTGTACAGCGGGCCACGGCTGTCGCGCAGCAGTTGGCTGACCGGTGCGTAGTACACCAGGCGCCAGCCGGCGTTGCCCACGGATTTATTGAGCACGATGTAGTCGGGCAGCCCGCCCAGGCGGTGCAGGCCGAAGGAGTCCTCGTCGGCCTGCAGGCGCGACAGGCTGCCGGGCACTTGCCAGTTGGCGCTGTGCAGCACCAGTGCGCCGTCGGCGTCATACAGCAGGTATTTGCCCTGGTGCAGGCCCATGGGGTCCAGGGCCAGGTCGATCTCGGTGAGCTCCAGGCCCAGCCAGCCCTCGCACGCGTTCTGATCGTCCACTGGGCGCAACAGGTACACCTGCTTGTTGCCGTCGATGCTGGCCCAGTACCACAGGGTCCGGGCCTCGGGGTGTCGGGCCAGCAGGTCCTGCACCGCACGCTGGTCGAGCTGGCGCAGCCAGGGCGCGTCCACGGCCCTGCTGGGGGGCTGGCCGGTGTCGGTGGCCGCTGGCTCGTAGAGAGTGCTGACCAGGCCCTGTTCCGGCAGCAGGTACAGCAGCTGGCTTTGCGTGCTGCCCACTTCCATCAGGTCGCGGGCAGTCAGGACCAGGGCCCAGCGCCTGGAGGGAGTACTGCCGAAGGGCAGTACTCGCAGTTGTTCGTTACTTACCAGAAAGTTGCGCGACGTTGAACTAAGGTGGTCGTCGCTAGTACGCACGGCCGAAGAAGAAATGGCCTTCAACAGGCTTTCCCGTTGATTGAAGAATTGTTGTGCGTTAAATGCCGCTGCGTTCATTTGCCGGCGGTAGTTGGAAAGGGTTTCATTAAGTGACCAGTGAATCACGAAACCGGCAATGATCAGGATGCAGGACAGCAGGCTGTACATGAAAAGGCGCAGCAGGACCACCGGGATATAGGACCCGGAGAAGTGGCTGGCAAATGCAGGGAAGTGGGCTTTTTTATGCATCGGCCCATAGTAAGGAGAACTATCTATATCCCTCTTCAGAATATTCTTAATGCCAGAGGCTTTAAGAAGATTCTCATTTTTTAGTTCGCCTATTGACTTCAGGCTTTCGGCCCTATTGTGCTCTAACGCAAAGGTTTGAAAGTTATGGTTCTGGTTAAGAAAACGACAAGTCTCGCGGTCAGCTCCGCGCTGTCGTTGATGACGCTTGTTGCTCAGTCTGCAACCGCTGCTGATTATGAAAAAATCGACTTGTCCTCGCCCGAAGGTGAATCCCTGACCCTGGATGATGCGTCTGTCGATTACACCGGCCGTGGGCCGGCGGTGCGGGTCAGCGGCGCTCAGAACCAGTTGCAGGGCCAGGGCTACGATATCCGGGCCACGGCGGAAAGCACCAACAGCGCGGTGGTGGGCGTGCAGGTGGACGCCGGTGGCAAGGTCGAACTGAGCGGCGTGACCATCAGTACCGGTGGCTCGGATCTCGCCACCGGGGCCCAGGTCACTGGCGCCGGCAGCCAGTTGACCCTGAACGATGTGCAGATCACCACCAGCGGTAACCAGAGCCGCGGTGTGGTGGCCAGCGCCGGCGGCCAGGTGCAGGTGGCCGGCGGTTCCATCACCACCTCGGGCAACCAGGCCGATGTCTTGTTCGCCTCCGGCAAGGGCTCCAGCATCCAGGCCTCGGACTTGACCCTGACCGCCACTTCGACCGGCTCGGTCAATGCGGTCCGCGTCGCCGATGGAGCGGCCATCGAGCTGCAGCGTGTCAGCATCCAGTCCAGCGGCTTAGTTGGCGCGGTGGCCGTGGAAGGGGTCGGCTCCTCCCTCAGCGCCGATGGCGTCGACATCACCGCCAAGAACAGTCGTGGCATTGGTGTGACCAGCGCCGCCCTGACCTTTCGCAACGGCAGCATCACTGCCAAGGGCGACGGCATCACCTTGAGCAGCCTGTATCAGAAACCGGGCGGCACGGCGGTGGTCAGCCACAGCCAGATCACCTCGCAGAGCGGTTACGGCATCAACGTCAACGCCAAGCAGGCCAGCGCCGACCTGGACAACGTGCAGATCACCACCCTGGGCAACTATGGTTTGGCGATCTGGATGCCGGGCAGCAACACTCGGGTGGACGTCAAGGACAGCATTCTGCAAACCCGTGGCCAGAGTGCGGTGGCCATCGACAACCGTGGCGGCGTGTTCACCATGGACGGCGGTTCCATCAGTACCCTTGGCGACAATTCCCATGCCCTGTACGCCTCGCCAGACACCACAAACAGCCCCGGTGCGGTGTTCAACGTCAGTCGCGTGCTGATCGAAACCAGCGGCCGGGGCTCCGTGGGGGCACTGGCACGCATGGGGGGGGCGAGCATCAGCCTGAGCAACAGCGGCATCGTCACCCACGGCGACCAGGGCTATGGTCTGTTCGCCTCGGGCCGCGGTGCCAGCGTGGAGCTGCAGGACAGCGATGTGCAGACCGCCGGCGAGCAGGCTCACGGCCTGGCCATCAGCAACAACGCCACGACCCGCTTCCAGGGCTCGACCGTGGTCACCAACGGCAGCAACGCCCATGGCATCGTCAGTTTCGCCACCGGCGCCGGGGTGGTGAACGATGTGGAGGTCACGTCCAGCCATATCCAGGCTGAAGACGGCGCCGGCATCCTGGTCAACGGCGGTGGCCTGACCACGCGCTTTACCGACAGTAGCCTGGTGGGCCGCAGCGGTGGCGAGCAAGGCACCGCGCTGTGGATCACCGACCGCTCCGACGGGGTGCTGGCCGGTGCGGTGCAACTGGACGCCGTGCGCTCGAACCTGTTCGGTGATGTGCTGGTGGACGGCGGCAGCCTGCAACTGTCCCTGGCCGACCACTCCAGCCTGGACGGGGCGATCAAGGGCGGCAGCCGTGATACCCAACTGAGCCTGGACGACAGCAGCGTCTGGACCCTGCGCGGCGACTCCCAGCTCACCCGCCTGGCCAACAACGGCGTGGTGGAGTTCGCCGATCCCGGCCTGGCGGGGGCCTTCAAGCAGTTGCAGGTCAGTGGCGACCTCGAAGGCGACGGCCACTACATCATGAACACCGACCTGGGCCGGCAGCAGGGTGACCGGTTGATCGTCGGTGGCCAGGTCACCGGCAACAACGACATCCTGGTGCGCAACTCCGGCAGCGAGCCGGGGGCCGAGGGCCAGAGCCTGACCCTGGTGCAAAGCGCCGGCGGCGCGGGTTCGTTCAGCCTGGCCAACCGCGACGGGGTGGTGGATGCGGGGACCTATCGCTACGGTCTTGCGGCCGATGCCCAGGGCAACTGGAACCTGGTGAACGTCGGCCGTACCCAGCCGGCGCCGGGGCCGGACAACCTTTCCACCGGCGCCAGCGCGGCGGTCAACAGCAGCGCCATCGCCACCTTGCGGGCCACCTGGGATGCCGAGCGGGCGACCCTGGTACAGCGCCTCGGCGACCTGCGCCAGGGGGCCGATCGCCAGGGTCTGTGGATCCGTGGTTTCGGCCAGCAGCAATCCCTGGACAACGGCGTCGGCCGGACGTTTTCCCAACAGGTGCAGGGCACGCAACTGGGCATGGACACCCGGCTCGACACCGCCGGTGGCACCCTGGTGCTTGGCGCGCTGGCCGGCTACAGCCAGACCGACCGCAACTTCAAGGGCGAGGGCAGCGGCAAGCTCGACAGCTACCACCTGGGCGGCTATGCCACTTATCTGGATGACTCGGGCTGGTACACCGACACCTTGCTGACCCTGAACCGCTGGTCCACCCGCCTGGATGTATGGGGCACCGACGGCGCCAAGGTCTCCGGGCATTCACGCAGCAAGGGCGCGGGCCTGTCGGTGGAAGCCGGCAAGCAGATCGATCTGGGCAACCGCTGGTTCGTCGAGCCCCAGGCGCAGGTTTCCATGCTCTATGCCCGCTCCGACAACTACCGCCTGGACAACGGCTTGCAGGTGCAGCCCGGCGATGGGCTGTCGACCCAGATCCGCACCGGTGCCCGGGCTGGACGCAACCTGCAGCTGGAAGATGGCACACGCTTGCAGCCCTACCTCAAGGCTGGCTGGGTCGAGGATCTGTCGGCGCAGAACAAGGTCCGCACCAACGGCATCGCCAGCCGTCCCGATGGCAACGGCGGTGGCTGGTATGCCGGGGTTGGCGTGACCGGTGAGCTGAGCCGCCAGCATCAGGTGTATGCCGAGGTCGAGACCAGCGAAGGCTCGAACATCGACCGGCCCTGGGCCGCCAACCTCGGTTACCGCTTCACGTTCTGAGGGGCACTGGCGCTCGCCGCGAGCGTCTGGCGCACCCCTTCGGTATAGGACGTCTTGGCGATCGGCCCGATCAGAGCTTGCAGGGCCGAGTCGTCGAGGATCAGTGGCGAGCTGATCAGGTAATGCATCTCCACCATCTCGCGCAGCAGCGGGTCGAACAGCCCCAGCAGGCGCAGCAGGGGCTTGCCGATCACCCGCTGCTTGAAGCGGGCACCGCCGTGCTGCCGGATCAGCTCCAGCAGCTCGCGCTGGCTGGTGACCCCGGCGCCGCCCAGGTGCCAGGTCTTGCCGAAGGCCTCGGGCTGCTGGATCAAGCGGCAGACCACCGGCCCCACGTCGGGAACGAAGACAAACTCATGGGGCCGGTCCAGGGGGCCTACCAGGTTCGCCGTGCCGCCCTGGACCGCGGCCTGGAACGCGCCGTGCAGCAGGCTTTTATCGACCCCGGGCCCGTAGAAGTCCGGCAGGCGCAGCACCGTGGCCTGGATCTTGCCGGCGGCATGGGCCTTCCATAGCAGGTCTTCCTGGGCCTTGCGCATGCGGCCCTTGAAGCTGTTGGGCTGGCGCGGATGCTGCTCCGCCACCGGGTTGCTGCGAGCCATGCCGTAGGGATAGACGGTGCCGATCAGCAGGATCCGGCGCACCCCGGCGGCGATGGCGCCGTCCAGGGTCTGGCGCATCAGTTGCGGGTGCAGTTCGAAGCGCCAATAGTCCACCCCCACCAGATAGACCAGGGTGTCGATGCCGGCTGCGGCAGCCTCGACCGAGGCGGGCTGGGCGGGGTCCCAGGTGACCGGCTCGGCCAACGGGTCGGCGCCATAGGCCTTTAGCAGGCTGCTCTGGCTGCGGCCCACCACGCGGTAGGGCTGGCCCTGGCTGCGCAGGGTCCGGGCAATGCTCTGGCCAATGGCGCCGACGGCGCCGAACAAGGCGACTTGGGGCATGACGGGGTTCCTCGTGGATGAACAGAGCTTGCAGAGTGCGAGTTCCTCGGCTAAATGGAAATTACCCAGACTTCGATGGTTTCTATAAAAAAAATGCATAGCCCCACGGATACTCCCCCCCACTGGGACTGGTACCGCACCTTTCTCGCAGTGCTGGACAGTGGCTCCCTGTCTGCCGCCGGCCGTGCCATGGGTTTGACCCAGCCCACGGTGGGCCGGCATATCGACCAGTTGGAAGCGGCCCTGGGCCTGAAGCTGTTCACCCGTTCCTTCGACGGATTCGCCGCCACGGAAGCGGCGCTGGAGCTCAAGCCCTACCTGCTGCAGCTGGCGGCGGGGGAGGCGGCCTTGCGCCGGGTGGCCAGCAGCCATGGCGCCGGGGTGCAGGGCAGTGTGCGGATCTCGGCCAGCGAAATCATCGGGGTGGAGGTGTTGCCGCCGATTCTCGCCACCTTGCGCCAGCAGCATCCGCAGTTGGTGGTGGAGCTGGTGCTGTCCAACCGTGCCGACGACCTGCTGCAACGCCAGGCCGATATTGCCGTGCGGATGTTCCGCCCGACCCAGGAAGCGCTGCTGGTGCGCCGGGTCGCCGACATCGAACTGGGCCTGCATGCCCACCGGGACTATCTGCAGCAGCAGGGCACGCCGCTCTCGCTGGAGCAGTTGGCCGGGCACGCCCTGATCGGCTTCGACCGTGAAACCGCGTTTATCCGCCGCCTGCAACAGCAGTACCCGATGCTGGCCCGGGGCGCCTTTGCCTGGCGCAGTGACAGTGACCTGGCGCAGTTGGCGGCATTGCGTGCGGGGTTTGGCATTGGTGCCTGCCAGGTACGCCTGGCCGAAGCTGATCCACGCCTGGTGCGGGTCCTGGCGGAGCAGTTCGCACCGAGCCTGGAAGCCTGGGTGGCGATGCATGAAGACCTGCGCAACAGCCCGCGCTGCGCGGTGACCTTCGCCGCGCTGGTGCAGGGGCTGACGGCCTATGCCGGGGGCGGTTGACCGCCAGGGTATCGGCAAGGGTTGCCAGGTGGCCCCGGCAGCGGTTTATCATACACTGTATGTTTAAGCCCCCAGGAGGCAACGCCCATGGCATTCGGCAAGGTATTCATCGCCACCTCGGTCGATGGTTTCATCGCCCGCAACGACGGTGCCATCGACTGGCTGCCCAGTGGCGAGTCCGGCGAGGACTACGGCTACGGCGCCTTCATGGCGTCGGTGGACGGAATTGTCATGGGCCGTGCTACCTACGACAGCGTGCTGGGTTTCACCCCCTGGCCTTTCGACAAGCCGGTGGTGGTGCTCAGCCGCACCCTCAGCACGCAGGACGTGCCGCAGCGCCTGGAGGGCAAAGTACGCATCAGCGCGCTGCAACCGGTGGAGCTGGTGGCGCAGTTGCGGGCCGAGGGCTGGAGAACCGCCTACATCGATGGCGGCACCCTGATTCAAGCCTTTCTCCTGGCCGGGCTGATCGATGAAATGACCCTGACCCGGGTGCCGGTGCTGCTGGGCACGGGCCGCCCCCTGTTCGGCGCACTGCCCCGGGACCTGCACCTGCGCTGCGTCGATTCCCGGTGGTATCCGGATGGGCTGGTGAGCACCCGCTACCGGGTGGAACGAGGCGCCGTCCATGACTGATCGGCCCAAGCGCAGCGGCCGCCCTGCCGCAGGGCGTGAACTGAGCCTGGACCAGGTCCTCGACGTGGGCCTGGAGCTGCTGGAAGAGCTGGGGCCCCAGGGGTTCGGTGGCCGGGCCCTGGCGCGGCAGCTGGGGATTACCCCGATGTCGGTGGCCTACCACGTGGGCGACCAGCGCAACCTGATGCGCCTGCTGGTGGAGCGGGTGCACGCCGAGCCGCTGGCCGAGCCGGCAGCGCAGTTGCCACCCGAGGCAAGAATCCAGGCGCTGTTGGGGGAGTACATGGCCCGGGTCCGCCGCCATCCGGCGCTGACCCTGTGCGTCCTCGGTGACCCGCAGCTGTTCGGCGGCTCCCTGGCCACCTTCAGCCAGCGCTTGCGCGAGGAAGTACGGGCCTTCGATGCAGACCCGGCGCTGTTCGACCTGCTGGTGGACTACAGTCACGGCCACGCCCTGGCGCTGGCCCTGGCCGGGGAGGGCGCGCAGGCGCTGGAGGGCGCTTTCGAAGCGGGGCTGCGCCGCTTGCTGCGCTAAGCGGCTTGCTACAGGGCGCCGGCGAGCATCGCGGCAAAGCGCCGGGCTGGCCATTCCTTGCGGTCCGACACCTGGCCTTTGCCCATTCCAGGGCAATCCTCTCGGCCCGGGCGTTCATTACATCCCTGCACCTTTGTTCACAGAAAATCACCGACCCACGACAGATTCCAACACCGCTGCTGGGGATACTGGCGCCTGCTCCGCCGGAGCGCCAAGGACCGACGTGACTGGAGAACCCCATGCGTAGACTGTTGACCGCCGTGCTGATCTCGACCCTGGGGGCGGCCTCTCTGGTTCGTGCCGATGGACCAGCGCCATTTTCCAAGGTGTTCGAGGATATTTCGGCCGACCAGCCCGGCTGCGCCGCCGGGGTGATGCGCGGCGGCAAAGTGATCTGGAGCGCAGGCTATGGCGCCGCCGACCTGGCCACCGGAGCGGCGATCCAGGCCGATACCCTGTTCAACCTGGCGTCGGTGTCCAAGCAGTTCACCGGCTTTGCCATCCTCCAACTGCAAGCCCAGGGGCGCTTGAGCCTGGAGGACCCGGTGCGGCGCTTTCTGCCGGAGCTGCCGGCCTATGCCCAGGGCATCAGGATCCGTCACCTGTTGCACCACACCTCAGGGCTGCAGGACTACATGCTGCTGGCCGAACTGGCGGGGATTCCCCTGAGCCAGCGCTTTACCCAGCAACAGGCCCTGGACCTGCTGGTGCGCCAGAACAGCCTGATGTTCCCGCCCGGCAGCGAATTCAGCTACAGCAACAGCGGCTACGTCCTGCTGTCGAGCATCGTCGAGCGAGCCAGCGGCCTGTCGCTGAAACACTACTCCCGGGCGAACATCTTTTTGCCCCTGGGCATGGATCACTCAAGCATCGTCGATCAGTACCCGGTGCAGTTGCCGAACCTGGCCCGGGGCTATGAACCGGGCGGGCAGGGCAAGGCCCAGGTGGCGGTGGATGCGCGCTGGGAGCAGACCGGCGACGGCCAGGTGCACAGCAATGTGGTGGACCTGATGCGGTGGTTGCGCAACCTGTCCACCGGGCGGGTCGGGGGCAAGGCGCTGGTGGAGAACATGCGCCAGACCGAGCCCCTGAACGACGGTGATCCCGGCTATTACGGCATGGGCCTTGCCAACCGCAGCTATCGCGGGCTGCAAGAGCTGTCCCACAGCGGCGGCTGGGCCGGTTTCAACACCGACGTGGCCTGGTACCCCAAGCTCGATGTGGCCACGGTGGTGCTGTGCAACAGCGATGACGGCCGCGCCTCGGAGCGCGGCCGCCAGTTGCTCGATACCCTGCTGGGCTCGCCGGCGCCGTCCGGGGAAGCGGACATTCCGCCGCCACCCCCGAGCATCCGGGCGCTGCCCAAGGCCTCGCTGAAAACGCTGGTGGCCGGCACCTACCTGGACGATGGCGGCCATCAGTTGCAGCTGCGGCGCAGCGGCAAGGGTTGGAGCCTGGAAACCTTCCCCGACGTCCTGCCGCTGACCCGGCAGAGCGATGAGGTGCTGGTGGCGGACAACGACGGCACCCCGATCTACCTCGCGGCGACCTCGGGAGGGCGGATCGCGCTCAACAACCCGGCCTCGACCTATGCCCTGGCCCCGCCCTGGAAGCCCGATGATATCCGCCCCTACGTCGGCCTCTATACCCTAGAAACCAGCCCCGGACAGCTCAAGGTCCATGCCCGGCAAGGCAAGCTTTATGTACGCATCGGCCTGTACACCTACCCGATGCAGCCCCTGACCGCTGAGCGTTTCAGCGCCGGGGAACTGGGGGTGCTCAGCTTTGCCGAGCAAGGCGCGGTGCTGACCAGCAGCGTGGCGCGCCACTTGAGGTTTCGCAAGGTGGCGCAGTAGTGTCCCGGCCCCAATTGTGGAGCCCTCAAACCCGCCGGCTGCGACCCAGCAACCACAACAGGTAGAAGCCTCCCAGCAGGCCGGTCATCAGGCCGATGGGCAGGTTGGCGTGGAACGCCAGGCGCTGGCTCAGCAGGTCTGCGGCCAGGAGCAATACCGCGCCCATCAGCGCGCCCGACCCCAGCGGCACTTCGGCGCTGCGGGTCAGGCGCCGGGCCAGTTGCGGGCCGGCCAGGGCGATAAAGGCGATGGGCCCGGCAGCGGCGGTGGCGATGGCAGTGAGGCCGACGGCGGCCAGGACCATGATCAATCGGGTGCGCTCCACCGCGACCCCCAGTTGGCTGGCGGTGGCGTCGCCCATTTCCAGCAGGTTGATGCGCCGGGCGTGGTACAGGGCGATCGGGGCGATCAGCAGCAGGCCCAGGGCCGCCGGCAGTACATGGGACCAGGTGCGGGTGTTCAGCGAGCCGGCCAGCCACAGTTGGGCGAACATCGCCTGGTCGAGGTTACCGCTGACCAGCAGGATGCTGTTCAGGCCGGACAGGCTGGCGCCCACGCCGATGCCCACCAGCACCAGGCGATAACCCCCGCTGCTGTGGCCGTTTCGCGCCAGCAGCAACACCAGCAGGGCGGTGCCCAGGCCGGCCGCCACTGCCGCCAGGGACGTGGCCAGGGGGCCGGCATCGAACAGCATGATCTGCACGATGGCGCCACTGGCGGCGCCGGTGGTGAAGCCGATCACGTCCGGCGAGCCCAGGGCATTGCGCGAGATCGACTGGAAGATCGCCCCGGCCATGCCCAGTGCCGCGCCCACCAGGGTCGCGGTCAGGGCCCGGGGCAGGCGCACGCGTTGCAGCACCCGCTGGGCGGTGGGGTCCTGGCCCTGGCCCAGCAGGTTGGCCAGCACCTGTTCCGGGCCCAGTGACAGGCTGCCGGTATCCAACAGCAGCGCCCAGAGCAGCAGCATCGCCACCAGCAGCACGGCGCAGACCAGGGCCGTGCGCGGTTGCCAGCGCAGCGAGAGAGAGCCCAGGCGCAGGGCCTTGAGCCCCTTCACAGGCGGCTCAGGCGAAAGCGCCTGACCAGTACGATGAAGCACGGCCCACCCAGCAGCAGGGTGATGATGCCGGCGGCGATTTCTTCCGGCGCTGCCACCACCCGGCCGAGCACGTCGGCCCCCAGCAGCAGGCCGGCGGCCAGCAGCGCCGAGTAGGGCAGGATCCAGCGGTAGTCGGTGCCCACCAGCATCCGCGCCAGATGGGGCGCCACCAGCCCGACAAAACCGATCGGCCCGGCCACGGCGGTGGCGGCACCGGCCAGCAGCATCACCGCCAGGCAGGCCAGTAGCCAGGTCAGGCGCAGGTTCACTCCCAGGGCGCGCCCCAGGTCCTGGCCCAGGGCCAGGGCGTTGAGCTGGGCGGCGATCCCCAGGGCCAGGCCCAGGCCCAGCGCGATGGCCAGGGCCGGAACCTGCAGCAGGGCGAAGCCGCTGCCGGACAGCGAGCCCGCGGCCCAGTGGCGAAAGTGATCGAAGACCTCGGGCGGGCTGTTGAGCACGATGATCCCGGTCAGTGAAGTCAGCATCACTGACAGTCCGGCGCCGGCCAGCACCAGGCGCACCGGGTTGGTCCCGGTCTCATGGGCCTGCCCCAGCAGGAACACCACCACTCCCGCCAGCCCGGCGCCGCCGAACGCCAGCCACAGGTACTCGGCCAGGCTGGTCAAGTGCAGCAGCGCCACGCCGCCGATCACCGCCACGGCGGCGCCGGCATTGATGCCCAACAGGCCCGGTTCGGCCAGCGGGTTGCGAGTCACCGCCTGCATCACCGCGCCGGCCACCCCCAGGGCGAGGCCGGCCAGCAGGGCGATCAGGGTCCGGGGCAGGCGCAGTTCACGCAGGATCAGGTGCTGGTCGTTGTGCAGGTCGGGTGCCTGCAACGCTTGCCAGGTCACGCTCAGGGGGATCGTCCGGGAGCCGATGGCCAGGCTCAGCAGGGCCAGCACCAGCAACAGCAGCAGCCCGGCCAGCAGGCCCCAGGTGCGGTGGTGAGGGCGCGACAGCGGTCGGGCCAGGGGCTGGGCAACGAGGTTCATGGCTTAGCGAAAGTGCGCGGCGACGGCATCGATCATCTGCCGTCCCGAGTAATAGTCGATGCGAAACGAACTCGGGCCCAGGGCATACACCCGCCGGTTGATCACCGCTGGCAGGTTGGCCAGCACCGGGTCGGCGAGGAACGCCTGCACGTCGCCGTCGGTGGCGCTGAGCAGGAACACGCTGTCACCGGTGATCGCCGCCGGCAGGTTTTCCCGGGAGATGAACTGGAAGTCCGACGCTCGGGTGACCTTGCCCGCCAGCGCCTCGGGCAGCTCCGCGACCTTGAAGCCAAGAGCGCCGAGCAGCCGGGCCTGGGGGCTGTTCAGGCGGCCGATGGAATAGCTGCCGGCAATGTTGTAGCCCACCACGCTCACCGGCCCCGGGGGCGGGGTGATGCGGGCGGCGGTTTGCGCGGTGTACTGGTCGAAGCGCTGGATCGCCGCCCGGGCCTGTTGCTCCAGGCCGGTGCGCTGGCCCAGGGCGGTGGCGATGTCTTGCCAGCTCTGGTTCGAGTAGTCCACCACCAGGGTCTCCAGGCCCTGGGCCTGCAGCTCGCTGCGGTGTGCGACCACGCTGTCGGCGCCGGTGGCGGACACCACCAGCAGGTCCGGGTCAGCGGCGATCACCGCTTCGATATCGAATTGCAGGTTGCGGTACAGCACCGCCACGCCGCGCTGCCTGGCCACTTCTGCCCACTGGGAAAAGAACCCGCGCTCATCGGTGAGGCGGCTGGGGGTGGTGGCGGCGCTGGCCACCAGCGGCGCATCCATGGCCAGCAGGATCCCGGTGACGCTGGGGCTGGTGGAGACGATGCGGGTGGGGGTGGTGCTTGCCCCGAGGGCCAGCTGGCAGCTCAGGGCCAGGACCGCTGCACTGAGCAGCCGGGCGCAAAGGCGTGGGTTCATCATCGATCCATCGGACGGTAAAGGGTGGGGCGCAGGGGCCTGAACAGCAGAACCATATGATAATGCTTCTCATGCAATGCGTTCCATATTGTAGAATCCATTCCGCAATTGCAATACTGCAAGCGCTTGTCTCCCAAGGAAAACCCCGCCATGACTCACCGTTTGCACGCCGATGCCGTGACCTTGCGCCACGACGCGCGAATCATTTCCCAGGGCCTGTCCCTGAGCATTCCCGACGGCTCGTTCACGGTCATTGTCGGGCCCAACGCCTGTGGCAAATCCACCTTGCTGGCGGCGTTGTCCCGGCTACTGGCACCGGCTGAAGGGCGGGTGGTGCTCGATGGCAAGGACATCCGCCAACTGCCGGCCCGGGAAGTGGCCCGGCGCCTGGGCCTGCTGCCGCAAAGCGCCATGGCGCCGGATGGCATCAGCGTTGCCGAACTGGTGGCGCGCGGGCGCTATCCGCACCAGTCGTTGCTGCGCCAGTGGTCGAAGGAGGATGAGCAGGCGGTGCGCGGGGCGATGGCCGCGACCCGGGTCGAGGCGCTGGCCGAACGCTTGCTGGACGAGTTGTCCGGCGGCCAGCGCCAGCGGGTTTGGATCGCCATGGTGCTGGCCCAGGAAACGCCGATCCTGCTGCTGGACGAGCCCACCACCTACCTGGATATCGTCCATCAGATCGAGCTGCTGGAGCTTTTGGCCGAGCTCAACCGCCAGGGCCGGACCATCGTCGCGGTGCTGCATGACTTGAACCAGGCCTGCCGCTATGCCAGCCACCTGATCGCCCTGCGCGACGGCGCCATCGTCGCCCAGGGCGCGCCGGCGGCGATCTTCACCGAGGCCCTGGTGGAGCAGGTGTTCGGCCTGGCCTCGGTGATCATCCGCGATCCGGTCAGCGGCACGCCGTTGATGGTGCCCAAGGGCCGGATCGACCCGGCCTGAAGCCACGGCTCAGGGGCGCGCCGGCAACGCTTCCTGGGGCACGCGCTGGCCACCGGTGGCCTGGTTGACCTGGGCCGCTTCATGGAACAGCGCATCGCGGTCTTGCGGGGCCTGCAATTGCCCCAGGTCAGTGACCGTGGTCATCACGCAGACGATCTCCTGCTGGGCGTCGAATACCGGCGCGGCCTGCCCGGTGACGTTGGACAGCAGGTGGCTGGTGAGTTCGGCCCAATGCCGGCGTCGCACCTCGTCGAGCACCGCGGCACTGGGCGGGGTGCCGCGAAAATGCGCCGGCTGCTGCTTGCGCGCCGCGTCGATCACGGCCTTGGGCAGAAAGGCCTGGAACACCAGGCCGCAGGCGGTGTTGTCGATGGGCAGGATGTCCCCCAGGGCCAGGGGGTTGATGGAGAAATAGGCGCTGCGGTACCAGCGCACCAGGGTCGGCCCGCGGTCGGTCCAGATCGCCACGCCCCCGCTGGCGGCATGCCGCTGGGCCAGGGCTTTCATGCGCTGGGCGGCGATGTCCACCGCATCGATGCGCTTGAGCGCGCCAATGCCGATGCTCAGGGCTGCCGGGCCCAGGTCGTACAGGCCACTGAGCGGGTCCTGCTTGGCCAGCCCTTCCTTGACCAGGCTTTGCAGGTAGCGGTGGGCGGTGGAGCCACCCGTGCCGGTGCGCCTGGCCACTTCCCCCAGGGCCAACTCGCCCTCGGCATTGGCCAGGGTGTTGAGAAAACGCGCGGCGATCGACACCGACTGGATCACCCCGGAACGTTTTTCCGGCGGTGCATCCAGGGTCTCGTCCAACGGGGGCTGCGAACTGTTCAACGGCTGGGTCTCCTCACCAATGTCTGGCCGCGTGGGGTACGCAGGCTACGGCCTGCGCGGCGCTGGCGCTAGCGGCGGCCATGATACCGGTTCCACCGCCTGCCTGGGACGGGGGAATGCGCCCGGGCCAAAAGTGTAGATCATTCCAATTTGCAGAATGTATTCCGTATTGAGGAATGTCATGGCAGCGTGATAGCCTAATCGTGAAAGAGGATCATTCTCATTTGGAAGGAAGTTTTGATGGCCCTTACGCACCGCACATTCAGTCACGGTATTGGCGTTCTCACCTTGTCCACCCTGCTGGCGAGCCCGCCGCTGATGGCCGAGGACAGCAGGCAGCCGGACAAGCCAGGGAAAGCCAGCCTGGCCCTGGAATCGCTGGTGGTCACCGGTGAGAAACTCGACCGCGAGCTGAAGGACACCGCCTCCTCGGTGTCGATCATCACCGACCGCGATATCGACCAGAACAAGACCGGCGATGCGTCGGTGTCGGAGGTCATCAACGGCAGCCCCAACGTGATCTACACCGATTCGGTGGGCGCGCCGATCATCCGCGGCCAGGACACCCAGGGCCCGAACAACGGGCAGAACGTGTTCTGGGGCGGTACGGTGCCGCGGGCCACCATCAACCTGGACGGCCACTACCTGAACTACAACGAGATGTTCTTCGGCGCGACCTCGGTCTGGGACCTGGACAGCATCGAGGTGTTCCGCGGCCCGCAGACCACCTCCCAGGGCGCCAATGCGATTGCCGGGGCGATCATCGTCAACACCAAGAACCCGACCTTCACCCCCGAGGCGGCCTACCAGGCGGAGATCGGCAGCTACCACTCGCGGCGCAGTTCGGTGGCGGTGTCCGGGCCCCTGGCCCAGGACTTTGCCGGGCGCCTGGCAGTGGACTATTCGGCCCGCGACACCTTCATCGACTACGACAACCCGAAGTTCCAGGGCGGCAAGACCGACCAGGATTTTCGCAACCTCAATGCCCGGGCCAAGCTGCTGTGGTTGCCCACCGACATTCCAGGGCTGGAAAGCCAGTTCACCTTCGCCCACAACGACAGCAACCGCCCGACCCAGGAAGCCGCCTCGGCGCCGTTCCACAAGCTGGAGCACAGCTCCACCACCATGCCGTCCTGGGAACAGGACACCAACACCAGCATCCTCGACGTCTCCTATGAGCTGGGTAATGGCCTCAAGCTGTTCAACCAGGCGCAGTATTCGCTGTCGTCGGTGCACCGGGTGACCGGGGCGGCGGGCGAGGGCGATGCCGACATCCACCAGAAGAACGCCTCCAACGAGTCGCGCCTGACCTTCGGTGAGAAAGAGGACCTGCTCAGTGGCATGGGCGGGATCTACTACGCCCGCACCCGCACCGACGAAACCCTCAACCTGCGGGGGCGTTCGGCCTTCGACGACACCAAGACCAACCTGGGGATCTTCGGCGAGCTCAACTACCGGCTCACCGACCTGTGGACCCTGAGCACCGGCCTGCGCTACCAGCAGGACCACATCGAGCGCACGGGCAACTCGGTGCTGGCTCCCGGCGCGCTGAACTACGACAAGACCTTCTCCACCGTGCTGCCCAAGGTTTCCCTGGCCTACGCCGCCACCCCGCACTGGACCGTCGGTGGCCTGGTCAGCCGGGGCTACAACCCGGGCGGTGTGTCGCTGAACCTGACGACCCGGCAATGGGCCTATTTCAAGGAAGAGTCGATCTGGAACTATGAGCTGTTCAGCCGCGCGAGCTTTCTCGACGACCGCCTGCTGATCAACACCAACCTGTTCTACATGGATTTCAAGGACGCCCAGTACAACATCCCGGTGGTGATTTCCCCGGGGGTGGCACAGTCCTACACCATCAACGCCGAGAAGGCCCACGCCTATGGCCTGGAGCTGGATCTGGACTATCGCCTGCTGGACAACCTGCGGCTCAAGGCCAGCGCCGGTACCTTGCGCACCCGCATCGACAAGATTTCCAGCAACGCCGACTACGCCCACAACGAGTTTGCCCGCTCGCCGGGCTACACCCTGAGCTTCGGCCCCAGCTGGGACATCACCGAGCGCCTGAACCTCAATGCCCAGGTGCGCTACCTGGACGGCTACTACTCGGATACCGCCAACACCTCGGCCTATTCGATCAAGCCCTACACCCTGACCGATGCGCGCATGAGCTACCGCTTCAACGACCAGGTGCAGCTCTACGGCTACGTCAAGAACGTCTTCGACGACCGCTCGCCCACCTACATGCAGCAGAACCGCGGCATCGGCGGCATCGAGGCCAGCATGACCCAGCCACGGACCCTGGGCATCGGCGTCAAAGGGGCGTTCTGAGGCCCCCGGGAACCCGTCGCCGGCCGCCCTCCGAGGCGCTGCCGGCGTTCATTCGTACACAGGAGATTGGCAACAGATGAGTAACCGCAAACGCCTGCATATCGGCATGTCCCTGGCCCCCACCTGGCTCAGTGGCGATGCCTGGCGCCAGCCCGACAGCAATATCGAAGGCATCTACAGCGCCGACTTCGCCGTGGACATCGCCAAGCGTTCCGAGGCCGCGCACCTGGATTTCGTGTTCCGCCCCGACGTCAGTTGCCTGAACATGGACGGCCTGGAAAGCGGCTCGGGTTTCGCCAGCCTCGATCCCACGGTGCTGCTGGCGTGCATCGCCCGGGAGACGTCCCGCATCGGCCTGGTGTCCACCGTTTCCACCACCTTCTTCCCGCCCTATGTGGTGGCGCGCCAGTTGCAGTCGCTGCATTGGGTGAGCAACGGCCGCGCCGGCTGGAACATCGTCACCGCCTTGCAGGGCCACGAGAACTTCGGCCTGGAGGCCATGCCCGGCGCGGATGAGCGCTATGCCCGGGCGGCAGAGTTCACCCGCCTGGTGCACGACCTGTGGGCCAGCTACCCCAACCAGGCGCTGCTACTGGACCGGGAGAACGGCCGTTACGCCGATCGCAGCCAGGTGCACCCGGTGGACCATGCCGGCGAGCACTTCCGGGTGCGCGGCCCGCTCAACCTGCCGGCGTTCGGCAAGGCACGGATTCCCCTGGTCCAGGCCGGCGCCTCGGACACCGGTCGCGACTTTGCCGCCTCGGTGGCCGACCTGGTGTTCGCCCCGACCCCGGACAAGGATGCGGCCCTGGAACTGCGTCGCGACCTCTCGCAACGGGCCCGGCGCCACGGCCGCCGCCCCGAGGACATCCGCCTGCTGCCGGGCCTGAGCCTGTACCTGGCGCCGACCCGGGAACAGGCCCGCGAGCTGTTCATGCAAACCCACGGGCGCCCGGACAACGCGCGCAAGTTCGCCTCGATCCAGCAGATGATCGGCCTCGATTTAAGCGACTGGCCCCTGGACCGCCCGGTGAGCGCCGCCGACCTGCCGGCCCCGGTGCACAACCCCGGCAGCCGTACCCACACCAACCTGCTGCGGCGGTTGATCGAGCGCGAAACCCTGCGCCTGGAC
The DNA here is from genome assembly GCF_058799535.1 of Pseudomonas sp. GW822-FHT06D10. NCBI lineage: Bacteria > Pseudomonadati > Pseudomonadota > Gammaproteobacteria > Pseudomonadales > Pseudomonadaceae > Pseudomonas > Pseudomonas sp. GW822-FHT06D10. Next base: position 247,289 of record NZ_JBXALN010000001.1, read on the forward strand.
GAACTGCTGCTGCGCCCGGAAGTGATTTGCGCGGCCCACTGGCAAGTGATAGGCACCGCCGAAGATGCATTTGCACAGATCGTGGAATGGGCCGAGGCCGGCGCCATGGACGGCTTTATCGCCGCGCCGGGGGGCTCGATTCGTTCGATGCACATTTTCCTGGAACAGGTGATACCGATGCTGGTGGAGGCGGGGCTGTTTCGCGAGCGCTATAGCGGCACGACCTTTATCGAACACCTGCAAGAGCAGGATTGACCCGGGGCCTGCGAGAAATATCCGGCTTTGAGTGGCGGGCGCTATGGTTGTTTCTCCACAACGTGCGCCCGGATCATGCCGGGCGATCCTAACCCCGCAGTCAATAAAAGGAATGCAACATGAAAGTCAGTGCACGCAACGTGTTCAAAGGCCGGGTCAGCCAGGTGGAAGAGGGTTCGGTCAACGCCGAGGTGGTGCTGTCCCTGGAGGGCGGCGAGCAACTGGTGGCGGTGGTGACCCTGCAAAGCCTGCGTAGCCTGGGCATTGCCCCGGGCACAGAGGCCCTGGCCCTGGTCAAGGCACCCTGGGTGATGCTCATGACCGATGCCGAGGGCATCCGCCTGTCCGCTCGCAACTGCCTGCAGGGCAAGGTGATCAGCGTCACCGATGGTGCGGTCAACGCCGAAGTGGTGCTGGAGCTCAGCGGCGGCAGCCAGGTGTATTCCATCGTCACCCGCGATGCGGTGACCGAACTGGGCCTGGCCCCGGGCGTCAGCGCCACGGCGGTGATCAAGGCGTCCCACATCATCCTGGGCGTGCCGGCCTGATACCCGGCGGTTTCGATCGAGCAGGGGTTCAGGCGCTGTCGGAAGCTCCGGCATCCGCCTGCGCCCCCGGGTTCTCGATGCTTGCGGCAGAGTGCGTACTGCCAATGAACAGGTACATGGCCGGCACCATGAACAGGGTCAGCAGGGTGCCGATGGACAGCCCGGCAAAGATCACCAGGCCCATGTCGTGGCGGCCCGCCGCGCCGGCGCCGGAAGCCCAGACCAGCGGCACCACCCCCAGGACCATGGCCGCGGTGGTCATCAGGATCGGCCGCAGGCGCACCGCGGCGGCTTCTTCGATGGCTTCGCGCTTATTGTGTCCGGCGCGCTGCAATTGGTTGGCGAACTGCACGATGAGGATCCCGTGCTTGGTGATCAGCCCCAGCAGCGTCACCAGCCCGACCTGGGTGTAGACGTTGATCGAGGCGAACCCCATGGTGATGAAGGCCAGGGCGCCGAACAGCGCCGGCGGCACCGAGAACAGGATCACCACCGGGTCGCGGTAGCTCTCGAACTGGAACGCCAGGGCCAGGTAGACGATCAGGATCGAGAACAGCAGCAGGCCGACGAACCCCCCCGATTCCTGGATGAACTGCCGTGATTCGCCGGCGTAGTCGCTGGAGTAACCGGACGGCGCCACCTGTTCCAGAATGCCCTTGAGCCGGGCCAGCAACTCGCCCTGGGACACGCCGCTGACCCCGGACAGGGTCGCCGAGTTGAGCTGCTGGAAGTGGTTGACCGACTCAGGCTCGGTGGAGGTTTCGATATGGGCCACGGTGCGCGCTGCAATCATCGCCCCCGACGGGGTACGGATGTAGTAGTCGAGGATCTGTTCGGGGTTCAGCCGGTCCACCTGCAGCACCTGGGGGATCACCTTGTAGGAGCGCCCGGCGGTGGAAAAGTAGTTCACATAGTTGCCCCCCAGGGCCGCCGAGAGCGCGGCGCCGACGTCGGCCTGGGTCATGCCCAGGGCGGCGATCTTTTCCCGGTCCACCACCAGCTTGGCCTGGGGCTTGTCGAGCTTGAGGTCCAGGTCGGAAAACCAGAACAGCTGCTGCTTGGTGGCCTCGGCCAGTACCGCCTGGGCCACCTCGTTGAGGTTGGCCACCGACTCGGTGGTGCTGATCACGAACTGCACCGGCAGGCCCTGGGCGCCGGGCAGCGAGGGCAGGGGGAAGGCGGCGATAGTGGCGCCGGGCACCTGGTTCCACTTCTGTTGCAGGTCGAGGATCAACTGCGCCTGGGAGCGGTCACGATCCTCCCAGGACTTGAGCAGCACCCCGCCCAGGCCCTGGTTCAGCGAGGGCAGGCCGGTGAGCTGGAACATCTGCAGGTACTCGGGCTCCTTGTTGGCGATCTGGAACGCCTGGTCGGCAATCCACTCCATCTGCTGCGGCGAGGCGGTGGGCGCGCCCTTGATCTGCATGAACACCAGGCCCTGGTCCTCGGTGGGCGACAGCTCGCTCTTGGCGGTCAGGCCACTGGCGGCCACCAGCACGAACAGCAGGAAGCCGAAGGTCACCAGCACCGGCCAGCTATCCAGCCCGGCCGCCAGCACCCGGTGGTAGTGCCCCCGCAGCCAGTCAAAGTAGCGGTCCAGGCGCTTGGCGAACCGGCCTTCCTCCTGGCCGCTCTTGAACAGCCGCGAGGTCATCATTGGCGACAGGGTCAGGGCGATCACCGCCGACACCGTCACTGCGCCGGCCAGGGAAAAACAGAACTCCTTGAACAGCGCCCCGGTCAGGCCGCTGCGCAGGCCGATGGGCACGTAGGCGGCGATCAGCACCACGGTCATGGCGATGATCGGGCCGCCCAGCTCGCGGGCCGCCAGCAGCGCCGCCTCCAGTACGCCGCGGCCTTGCTCCTTGATATGCCGGTCGACGTTTTCCACCACGATGATGGCGTCGTCCACCACAAGACCGATGGCCAGCACCAGGGCCAGCAGGGTCAGCAGGTTGATGGAATAACCCAGCAGGTACATGACGAAGAAGGTGCCCACCAGCGACAGCGGGATCGCCACCAGCGGCACGATCACCGCACGGAACGAGCCGAGGAACAGGTAGATCACCACCGAGACGATGATCATGGCTTCCACCAGGGTCTTCACCACCTCGAAGATCGAGGTGTTGATGAAGGCCGTGGAGTCGTAGACGATCTCGCCGCGCACCCCGGCCGGCAGTTGCGATTGCAGTTCGGGGAAGGCTTTGCGCACGTTGTCGGCGACGTTGAGGATGTTGGCGGTGGGCGCTGCCTTGATGCCGATGAACACCGAGCGCTTGCCGGAGAAAGCCACGCTGCTGTCGTAGTTTTCCGCCCCCAGGGTGACGTTGCCCAAGTCCTCCAGGTACACCAGGGCGTCGCCGTTGTGCTTGACCACCAGGCGCTTGAATTCGTCCACCGTGTGCAGGTCGGTGCCGGCGGTGAGGTCCACGGTGATCATCTGCCCCTTGGTGGAGCCCACGGCGGACAGGTAGTTGTTGTTGCCCAGGGCCGTGGCCACGTCCTGGGCGGTGACGTTGTGGGCCGCCAGCTTGTCCGGGTCGAGCCAGGCCCGCAGGGCGAACTGGCGGCCGCCGAGGATCTCTGCGGTCTGCACGCCTTCCAGGGAATCGAGCTTGGGCTTGACCACCCGCACCAGGTAGTCGGTGATGTTGTTGGTGGCCAGGGTGTCGCTGTAGAACCCCAGGTACATGGCGTCGGTGGTCTGGCCCACCGCTACCGTCAGCACCGGTTCCTGGGACTGGGCCGGCAACTGGTTCTTCACCGAGTTGACCTGGGTGTTGATCTCGGTCAGCGCCTTGCTGGAGTCGTAGTTCAGGCGCAGGGTCGCGGTAATGGTGGAGAGCCCGGTGATGCTGGTGGACGACAGATAGTCGATGCCCTGGGCCTGGGCGATGGCGGCCTCCAGGGGCTGGGTAATGAAACCGGCCACGGTGGCGGCGTCGGCCCCGTAGTAATAGGTGCTGATGGTGACCACGGTGTTTTCCGTGCGCGGCCACTGGTTCACCGGCAGCTCGAAGATCGAGCGCAGGCCCAGGATCAGGATGAACAGCGAGACCACCACGGCCCAGACCGGACGCTTGATAAAGGTATCGGTGAAGTTCATGGCGGGCCCTAGTGCTCTTGCGGCGTCGGCGAAGGATCGTTGCGCGGCGCGTGGCTGTTGTCGACTTTCACCGGCGAGCCGTTCTTGAGTTTCATCTGGCCGCTGGTGATCACCAGGTCGCCTTCCTTGACCCCTGACAGCACCGCCACCTGGTCGCCACGGTTGGGGCCGGTTTCGATGAAGGTCTGCTGCGCGGTGAGCACTGCGTCGCCCTGGTCGTTGTTCTTCTGGCTGGCGATGAACACCGTGGTGCCGTAGGGGTTATAGGTGACCGCGGTCTGGGGCAGGGTCAGGTAACGCTGGGTGCCGCCGGAGGCCACCACGGCCCGGGCGAACATGCCGGGCACCAGGCTGCGCTTGGGGTTGTCGATGGTGGCTTCCACTGTGACGTTGCGGGTGTTGGGGTCGAACTGGGTGTCGATGGAGCTGACCCGGCCGGTGAACGTCTGTTTGGGCAGGCCGTCGGCGCTGACCGTGACGCTCTGGCCCAGGGCCACCTGCTGCACCTGGGCCTGGGGCACGTTGAAGTCGATGTAGATCGGGTCGAAGGTCTGCAGGTTGGCGATCTTGTCCCCCGGGTTGAGGTATTGCCCGGGGTTGACCGCGGTGATGCCGATGCGCCCGGCAAAGGGCGCGCGGATGCTCTTCTTCGCCACCAGCGCGCGCTGCTGTTCGGCAGCGGCCAGTTTGGCCTTGAGGTCGGCTTCGTCGGCCTCGACCAGGGCCTGGGACACCGCGCTCACCTTCAGTTGCGCCCGGTCGCGCTTGAGCACCGTGCCGGCCAGGGCCGCGGTGGCTTCCAGGGAATGCAACTGGGCGATGTCGGAGTCGGCATTCAACTGCACCAGCAGGTCGCCGGCGGCTACTTCCTGGCCGGGCTTGAAGCCGATGCTACGCACGATGCCGCCGACCTCGGTGGTCACGTCCACCCCGCGCACGGTCTTCATCGAGCCCACCGCGGAGACGCTGGGCTGCCACTCTTCGTACTGGGCCTTGATGGCGGTAACCACCGCGGGCGGCAGGGGCACCTTGGCCTGGGCGATCAGCTTGGAGATCTGCGCGAACTTGACCCCGCCGATCACCGCGACGATCAGCAGCACCACGCCGAGCATGATCAGCATCGGCCGCAGCAGCCGGCGCTTGCGCGGCGCCTGGGGGACCGTGCCGGGGTGCGCAGGGGAGGGGCTGGAGTGGACATCGGCCATGGCGGATCTCACTTAAGGCAAGGGTGCAGGTCGAGTGGACGGCGCGGCGGCTGCCGGCCCCTGGAGCCGGCCCGGCTGGCCGGCTTGAGCCTGTTCGCGGTGCTGGGCCGCGGGCGGCGGGTACATCTCCTTGAGCGACGGCCAGCCGAAACGATCGGGGCTGCCGAGGCTGTCGGGGTCGACATCCTGGCGCTGCCACCAGCCGCCCCCCAGGGCCTGGAACAGCGCCGTGGTGTCGCTATAGCGGGCGGCCTGGGCCCGCACCCGGCTGACAATCGCGTTCTGGTAGGTCTGCTGCGCAGTCAGCAGGTTCAGGTAGCCCACCGCGCCCAGGCGGTACTGGGCCTGGGCCAGGTCCAGGCTCTGGCGCGCGGCGGTCTCGGCCAGCACTTGTTGTTGCAGGGCCTCGGCGTCGGCCTGCAGGGCACGCAGGGCATTGGCTACGTCCTGGAAGGCGGTGATCACCGTGCCGCGATAGCGCGCTGCGGCCTGGTCATAGGCGGCCACCGCGGCGCGCTTGCGATGCTCCAGGGCGCCGGCGTCGAACAACGGCTGGGCGATGGAGCCGGCCAGGCTCCAGACCCCGGTGCCGGAGGAAAACAGTTTGGTGCCCGCCAGCGCCGTGGAGCCCAGGGAACCGGTAATGCTGAACTGCGGCAACTGGTTGGCGATGGCCACGCCGATATCGGCGCTGGCCTGATGCAACTGGGCCTCGGCGGAACGCACGTCGGGCCGCTGCTCGACGATGGCCGAAGGCAGGCTCAGGGGCAGTTCCTCGGGCAGGTGCAGGGAGGCCAGCTGGAAGTGTTCGCCACGGTCCTGGCTGGGGAAGCGACCCAGGTAGGCCTGCAACTGGTTGCGGGCCTGGGCCAGCTGTTTCTGCAAGGGCGGCAGGGTGGCGCGGGTCTGGGCCAGGGTCGCTTGCTGGGTCAGCAGATCGCTGTCGCCGATGGCACCCAGTCGACGCTGGGCCTGCAGCAGGTCGAGCTGGTCGCTCTGCAGGCGAATCACGGTTTCGGTGGCGGCGATCTGGTCACGGATCGAGGCCAGGCTGATGGCGGTGTTCACCAGGTTGGCGGTCAGGGTCAGGTAGGTCGCCTCCAGCTGGTAGCGCTGGTAGTCGGCCTGGGCACCGCTGGCCTCGATCTGCCGGCGGGTGCCGCCAAACACGTCGGGGGCGTAGGACACACTCAGGGACGCCGAGTTGACCGTGAAGATCTGCGCCGCAGAGCCCCCGGCCGCTGCCGCACCGCCGCTGGAGCCCAGGGCGCTGGCGGCGGACACCTTCTCGCGGGTTTTCGAGGCCGAGGCGCTGAGGGAGGGAAACAGCGACGCCTGTTCGGCGTACAGCAGTTCATTGGCCTGGCGCAGCGCGGCCTGGGCGGCGTCGATATCCGGGTTGGCCTGCAGCGCTTCCTGCACCAGGGCATCGAGTTGCGGCGAGCGGAACAGCCTCCACCACTGCCCGGGAATGTCCATGCCGTTCACCAGTCGCTGCGCCGCGCCACCGGCGGCGACCCCCGCCGTGACGGTGCCGGGCGGCAGGGGCGTGGCGCTGTAGCCGGCGTCCCGGCTCAGTTCCGGGCGGCTGAAATCCGGCCCCACGGCGCAGCTGGCGAGGGCTGCGATGCAGATCAGGTTCAGGGACGAGCGGGCAAGCGACAGAAGAGACAGGTGCCCAGAGGATTTTCGACCGGTACCTTCGTCCCTGTGAGGACACCGGCCGCCAGTGGCTACAGGCAGCAGCTGTGGCTTGTTCATATTCTCTCTAATTGAGCAATCAGTGAGTGAGTTCAACGGGAATATGGAGAGCGGCGCGGCGGCAGGGCAGGCACCCCCTCAAGCGCTGGGCTGCGCGAAGTGTAATGAACGTTAATGGATGAGCCGGCTAACCGCCAATAGATGAAATCTTGTGCCGGAAGGTGATCGGTGGGGCTTGGGCTATCCCATTTGCCGCGGGGGAGCGGCAAATGGGTATTGCGTGCTGGAGCAGGTGTCTGGGTCAAGCTACCAGTGATCGAACAGCTGTTTGACCTGCATCGGTGCAGTACAGCGCAGCAGGGCCTGGCGAAACCGCGGGTTGGTAAACAGCCGGGCGGTGTCGGCCAGCAGGTCCAGGTGCTGCTGATCGGCGGGAGCGGGCACCAGCAGCACCAGGATATCGCTGACCGGCTGCTGGTCCGGGGCGGCAAAGGCCATGGCGGTCTGCGGCCGCAGGTACAGCGCATGAATGCGATCGAGCTCGGCGAGCCGCGCGTGGGGCACCGCCACCCCTTCACCGATGGCGGTACTGGCGGCCAGCTCCCGGCGCCACAGGCTGGCGGCCACCCAATCCGCCGGCAGTTGCCGGGTCTCTTGCAGGTGCTGGCCGACCTGCTCGAACAGGCGCTGCTTGTTCGTGACATTGACCGCCAGGAGGATGTCTTCGACCTGCAGATAGCGGGCGACTTTGCTCATGGGCTTCTCCGGGAGCTTCAGGCTTGGCTTGCAGGCTATTGAAGCGCATTTGCCAGGTGCCGGGAGGGGCGGGCGGGCAGTCTTTACGAACTCTTTAGATCGCCAGCCGCCGGCCCGCCGCCAGGCACCTGTTGCCCAGCGCCTCGAAGTCTGGCTCGACAGCGGTATCCGCAGCGGGCAGGAGGTGATCAAGTCCCTGGCGCTGGCCCTGTGTGGGCACACCGATGTGCAGCCGCCGCGGCCAACCTCTCATAGGGCCTCCAGGAAAGCCTTCAGTGCCTTCAGTTCGGTCCGGTCCAGCTCCAATACCTTCAATTGCGCCGACGTCACGGGAAACAGCGGGTCTTGCAGCTGCCCCTCCTTGGGTACGGGCCTGGGCATGCCTGCGTTGTAGAACAACAGCACCTGATCGAGGCTGCTGGCCAGCCCGTTGTGAAACCAGGGGCCGGTATGGCTCACCAGCCGCAGTGAAGGTGTGCGCATGCGCCCGACATCCTGCGCCAGCCCGGTGACTTCATAGCGCCCGAGGTCTTCGCGCAGGCGCCCATAGAAGGTCAGGCCTGCATTGTGGAAGCGGTCGTCCTGCATCCCCGGGCCGAAGTGGCAGTTCATGCAGCGTGCCTTGGTGCGAAACAGGTGCAGTCCCTGCAATTGCTGGTCGCTGAGCGCCTTCGCCTGCCCCCGTAGAAAACGCTCGAAGGGGGTGCGTTGGGCAACCCGCAGCAGGCCACGCTGATAAGTCGCCAATGCCGCCGCCACCTGCTCGGCACCCAGCGCCTGTCCGGGAAATACCTGGGCGAACTGTGCCGGGTAGTCCGTGGTGTCACGCAGCCGGGCCACCAGTTCCGCGACACTGAAGGCCATTTCCTTGGGGTCGACGACCGGCATCAGGGCCTGCATCTCCAGGCTGTCGGCGCGCCCGTCCCAGAACAGCTTCTTGGCCAGGCCGCTGGCCACCAGGCTCGGTGCATTGCGCCGGCCCGCGGCACGGTCATGCCCGAACGAAACCCGACGCCCATCGGCGAACCCCAGGTCCGGTTCATGGCAGGAGGCGCAGGCAATCTGCCCCGAACGCGACAGGCGCGGGTCGAAGAACAGCCGGCGGCCCAGATCGGCCTTCTGCTGCGTGTAGGGGTTGTACGCCGGGGACGGCGCCCGCTCGGGCAAGGGGCCCAGCTCTTGCCAGGCCACGCCGGCATCCACCTGCGGCGCCGGCCACTGCGCGGGGGGCCGGCTGTACAACTCGCGCAGGCAAGACGGTTCGCTCGTGGCGCAGGCCAGCACGTGCTGCGGGCCAATCACCAGCACCATGCCGAGCATGACCTGCAGGCTCTTCAGGGACCGGCGCATTTCAGAACGCGTATCCGACTTCGAGCCAGTACTGGCGGCCCACCTCATAGGTCGAGACCGAGTTGCTGTTGACCGTCTGGTTGGCATTGACCGACTTCTTGTCGAGCACGTTGAACACGTCGACATTGATGAACACGTTCTGGTCCCTGGCGGTGGGAATACGCCAGCCCAGGCGCGTGTCCCAGGTCAGAGCCGCCTGGAATTTCTGTTCCTCCCAGACATCCACCGAGGTGCCCATGTAATCCACATTGCGCCCCGTGTCGCCAATGCGCTTGTAGCCGGCGCGGTAGCGCCAGAAGTTGCTCCACTGCAGATTGGCCTGGGGGATCTCGGTGATGGTCGTCAGGCGGGCCGTCCAGGGCCGGTTGAAGTTGCTGGCCGGGCGGTCGTCATAATTGATGAAGCTGCCCTGGTACTGGATGACGCTGTTCTGGTAGTACAGGTTCTCGGCGGCGACGTAGGTCGGTGCGGAGGCCTTGCTGTCGGTCCAGTTGAGCGCCAGTTGCCCGCCGGTCTGGGTGCCCAGCAGTGTCCAGCGCTGCAACGGTGTCACCGTCAGGGTGTAGGTGTCGGTCTCGCTCTTGCCGTCGTTGGTGTAGGTGGTGTAGTTGCTCGCCAGCGTCGGGTCCGTGGAGGGCTCGCCCAAGGTCTTGCCGGACACCTGAACCACCTGGTCGCGTCCCTTGCGATTGACATACTTGAGGGCATATTCGACCCCGGCCCATTGCTGCACCACGCCCAGCATCAGCTCGTCGTCGTAGGGGATGTCCAGCTGATTGAAGCGCACCTGGTTGGCCGCGTTGGATTTGACCACCCAGGGTTTGTCCAGGCTGTCGCGGGTTTCGTTGAAGCGCAGGCGGTTGCGCCCGTCCTGCAGCTGCCAGCTGCTGACGCTGCGCCCGTAGTAACGGTTGACGCCGGCATTGAGCAAGGTGGTGCGGTCACCGAACAGGTCATATTCCAGGGAGAAGCGCGGCGCCCAGGTGGTCTTGTCCATGTAGTCGTCGCTGTCCACGCGCACGCCCGGGCGCAAGGTCAGTTGGCCGAGGGTGATCTCGTCCTGTAGCCAGCTGCCCCAGGAGGTGGTGGTGAAGTCGAATTCGCCAGTGGCATAGCGGGTACGGCTTTTCATGTACTGGCCCGCCCAGCCGTTCAGGGTCTGGCCGATGTTGCAGGCGACGCTGTCGGTAACCCCGGCGCCGTTGGTGCAGGTAGTGGTGGCCGCGGGGGAGACATAGGTGCTGCTGTCGGTCAGGCGCTCGTAGCGCACGTACTGGCGGGAGAACTCCAGGCCGGTCTGCGGGCGGTGAGTCATGCCCAGCCAGTCGACGCTGCGCCAGTCGGCATTGAGCTTGTACTGCCAGGTACGCTGCTGCTGCTCGATATCACCCCAACCGCCTTCAAGGGTATTGGAGGTGGCCTTGTTGCCGATGCCCCAGTCCTTGGTGGCCGACTTGCGCCAGGTCCAGTAGTCGGCAGAGTCCGATTGGCGGCTCTGTTCCTGGCCGCTCCACGCCAGGTTCTGTTCGACGCGCGCCAGGTCGCCATCCCAGACGGTGCGCAGGTTCACTTGGGTGCCGCCGGCCTTGTTGTCATAACCCGAGTTGGCCACGTTGGCACGGAAGTAGTGACTCTCCTCGGGGGCATGGGTCACGCTGGTCTCAACAGTGAGTTGATCGCTGGCTTTCCATACCGACTTGAGGAAGTAGTTGTCGATGCGCCGTTGCTGCTTCTCCTCGTGAAAGCCCATCTCCTCGACATTGTTGTAGGAGTAGAAACCCAGGGGGATGGTCGAGCGCTTCTGGCTGAAGCTGCCAAGCAGGCCGAAATTGTCGGTCAGGTGGCCCTGCAGCGTGCCACGAACGGTGACCTTGTCGAACTTGGGCTGCTCGTCGGGAGAGCCCGAGTTTTCCATGCGCTGTTCTTCGCTTTCGTCGACGTGATATTGGGTCCAGGCGGAACGGGTGGTCTGCACCGAGAATTTGCCGTGCAGCGCCTGGGTCGGTGCACGGGTCTGTGCATCGATGACGCCACCGTTGAAGCCGCCATAGGCCGCTGGCACGTTGCTGTCCAGGACCGTGATGTTCTCCAGCAGGTCGGTGTCCAGTGCCAGGCCCTGGCTGCGCCCCGGTACCGCGTCCAGCAATTGCACCCGGTATTCGGCCGGATCGATGTCATTGTTCATGTTGATGCCATCGACCAGGAAGGCATTCTGGTAGAACTGCGCCCCGTTGATGCTGATGTTGGCCGGGCCGATTTCGCCAGGGGTCTTGCTGCTCAGCTGAGCGTCGTCGAACTGCACGTTGGGATGGCTGCGCAACAGGCTGGTGATGTCGCCATTGCCCGCCGGCATTGCTTCGATCGTCGCGCGGTCCACTCGGGTTTCACCCTGGGGCAGCGACAACTCGCCAGGCACCTTGGTATTGCCCAGGCGGACCGGGTCGGTACGCGGGCGAGTCGCCCGTTGCACCATCAGCGCGTCGTCACCGATGTAGATCCACTCCAGCTGGCTGCCCTTGAGCAGTTTCGCCAGCGCCTGCTCGGCGCTCAGTTCGCCCTGCACCGCCGGAGCGTTCAGGTTGAGCAGCAGTTGGCTCTCGACGCTGATCTGCAGGCCGGTCTGCTGTGCCAGCGCCATTAGCGCCGTGCTTAACGGCTGGCGTGCGATGTCGATGCTATGCCGTGTCCGATGGTCACTGGCCAAGGCCGGCAGGGACACCGCCAGCCCCACTGACAGCCACAACAGCCGCGCACTGCGTCGGCAACCCTGTAGTCCCTGTTGGGGGAAAATGGACATGCTCTGGTGAACTCCCCGTTCAGTGCGAACAATACGCACATGCTAATGAGAATAATTATGATTAACTCAGCGGGGCAATAAACGAACGGCGATCGAGAACTTCCAGAAAATTTTGAAATTTATTGTTTTGCCGGCACTTGCGGCTCTTTGCGGATCAGCGTGAGGTAGGGGCCCCATTGCCGCAGATGCCCGCCCAACGGAGCGATCGCCAGTTGCAGCGCGCTGACTGGCGAGCGCAGGTTCAGCGAAGCGGTGATGCGCCGCTCGCCCAGAGCAGGGTCCGTCAATAGCAGTACACCGGGGTAATAGTCCTGCAGCGCTTCAACCACTTCGGAGAGTGGCCGGTCATTGACCAGCAATTGCCACTGGCGCCAGGGGGCAACCTGGCCAGGCAATAGCCGACCGCGCTGCGGCGGGCCCTGGTCCAGGCCAAGGCGAAGGCTATCGCCCGGGCCCAGGGCCGGCACCGCGAGTTCGCCGCGCCCATCGCGAACCTGGACAGCGCCGCTCTGTACGGCTACCACCACGGCGGTGCGGCTGAGGTCCACGTCGAACGCGGTCCCTATGACCCTGACCTTGACGTCCGCAGCTTGCACCGTGAACGGGCGCGAGGCATCGTGGCTGACCTCGAAGAACGCCTGCCCCCTGAGCAGGGTGACCGCCCGCGTACTAGGTTCGAAGTCCACTCGGATAGCGCTGTCGCTGCCCAGTTCAATACGGCTGCCGTCACTCAAGAGCACTTGTCGGTGCTCGCCGGCTGGGCTGGTATGGGCGGTCGGTGGTGTCGGCCCGGCCAGCAACAGCAGGCAGGCCGCCAGTGCAAGCGCCTTCAGTGCCCGCCGCGGCCTGTTGCGCCGAGCCCGGAGCGGGGTGGGCAAAGGCTGGGGCACGGGTGGTTCCAGCGGCGCCAGGCCGCCACTGAGCAACCAGACTTTCTCGGCCTTGCGCCAGGCGACAGCATGGCGCTCATCAGCGGCCAGCCAGCGCGCATGGGCCTGTTGCAGCAAGGCGTCATCCGGCGCCGCGTGGCATTGCAGCAGCCAATCCATCGCCGCCTGCCACACGGGGTCGTCCTTCAGTGAACCGGATACAGGTTGAGGCAAGGGGGTATCAGTCATCGGCCAGGTGCTCCGCACAGTGGGTCAGTGCGTCACGCACCAGCTGGTGCGCCAAGCTGGAGGAGATCTTCAGCTCAGCGGCAATTTCCTGGAAGGTCAGGTGTTGCAGGCGGTGCATGTGGAAGGCCCGGCGCGTGCGCTCCGGCAGCAGTGCCAGCGCATCTTGCAGCAGGCGCAACTGGTCGCTGTGCAGCACCTGATGCTCCGGTGATGGCGTACTCGAGGGCAGCTCGTTCAGCAGATCGGCGCCATCGGGATGACGATTTTCCAGGGTCGAGCGCCGTAGCAGGTCAAAGGACAGGTTGCGCACGATGCGGTACAGGTAGCCCACCGGGTTGCTCGGCTGGGCGGCGCTATCGGCCTGGCCGCAGAAGCGCAGCCAGGCCTCCTGGACCACTTCTTCGGCTTGAGCCCGACAACCGACAATGGGCGCCGAATAGTCGACCAGCGCGGTACGGTGGGAAAGGTAGAGCTCGAGTTTATCGCTGAGATAAGACACGGCGGCGATCATTCAAGGCGGGATCAGACGAGGGGGCGGGATTCTATCCTTGATTGCAAATGATTATCAAATGCATTTTGTGAGCCTCAATCAGCAGCGCCTGGGTAAGCCTCGCGCTGGGATGGCCAGGCTTCAAGGGCCTAAGGCATTCGAAAAAAACGTACTACAAGGGCTTTCTCATTGGGCACAAACCCAATAGTGATTATTCATGTCCTGGCGTGGGTGACGGATCGACTTCAGAGGAGGAGGAGGAGGAGGAGGAGGAGGAGGAGGAGGAGGAGGAGGAGGAGGAGGAGGGAAACTACAAACAGCTGTCGCGGGCGCTTGGCCGGTCGGGCTGGTTGTTCGCTGGGGCGCTGCGAGCGAGCCACTGAGGTCGAGCTGCTACCACATCCAGGGGCACCTGGATCAGTGACCCTTCCCGGCAAAAGATCACATGAGCCGGGCTATTCGTGCTTGAGGACGCTTTCTGCTCTATTGCTCCCTAGACCCCGGTACTGGCCTGCATGGAAGACCAGCGGTTCTGCGCCGCTGTAGCGGTATTGTTCGATCTCGCCAATGAAGATCAGGTGGTCACCGCCCTCGTACTGGGTGACGTTGCGGCACACCAGCACTGCCACCACATCGTCCAGCACCGGGGCTCCCGCCTTGCCATAGGAATGAGCTACACCGGCGAACTTGTCGGCTGCTGCCCGTGCGAACTGCTCCGACAGGTGGTGCTGGTGCGCGCCCAGTACGTTGATGGCGAAGTGGCTCGCCGAGCAAAAGGCCTTCAGGCTCGGTGCCGTGCGTGCCAGGCTCCAGAGCACCAGCGCCGGTGACAGCGACAGTGAGGAGAACGAGTTGGCCGTCACGCCGACGTTGCGGCCGTCAGCGGTGCGGGTGGTGATCACGGTCACACCGGTAGCAAACTGCCCCAGCACGTTGCGCAGTTCACGGGCATCGCGGACATCGCGGCCCTCGGCATCGAGCAAATCGTGAACTTTGGTTTCGGTGGCAGCATTCATGGTGAGCTCTCCCCTCAAGCTGGCTCAGGCGGCCTGTTGGCTCATTGCGCGGGTTTGCATGCGCAGCGTGAATCGAACCAGCGGTGCGGTCAGCGCCGTCGTCACCAGTGCGAACACAACGAGGATCGTGTAGACCTTTGGCGGAAGAATCTGCATTTGCAGGCCGATTGACAGGACGATCAGCTCCATCAACCCGCGCGTATTCATCAACGAGCTCACCAGCATCGCATCGTGCGGCGCCAGCCCTGTGCCACGCGCGCCCAGATAGCTGCCGCCGAACTTGCCGATGAATCCGCCCACGAGGAATACCCCGCACCACATCCAGGATGCCGCGTCGTCGATCGTGCCGACCGACGCATGCAGCCCCGCACACGCGAAGAACACCGGCATCAGTACAAGCTTGACGAAACCTTCGACGTTATCGCGCCACTCCTTCGCGACGCCGGGCACGCGCCGCACGAACAGCGCCGCCGCAAGTGCGCCAAATGCACTATGGAATCCGATCAGCGACGTCGCGAGTGCCGAGGCTATTACAAAGCAGAGCAACACGGCCAAGCGGTCGCGCGTCGCATGCGCAGTCGAGGCGAGCCGCGCAAGCACCGGTCGCACCACGAAGCGCACCAGGAGCGCGCATAGCACCAGGTACACGAGCAGGCTGACGAGCATGTGCGCAAATGCCCAGCCAGGCCCGCTCGATAGCGAGGCAATCGTTGCCAGCAGCATCCAGCCGAGCGCATCCGTCAGCATCGCGGCAGACATTGCGTGCCGTGCGCCGACCATGGCGCCGAGCGCCAGGTCGTCGATGATGCGCGCCATCACCGGCACCGCTGATACCGCAAGCGCGACACCGCAAAAGAGTATGTAGGGCAGCGCCGGCACGTCGCTGGCGAGCGTATCTTTCGAGACGATGGCGACGATCATGCCGATCGCGGCCGGCGCGATGAGCCCGCCCGCCGCGATCGCGACAGGTATGCGCCAGCGCTTGCCGCGCAGCGTCTCGCTCAACTCCATATGCAGACCGATCTGAAACATCAGCAGTATCAGGCCGACTTCGCCGACTTGCGCCATGGCTGACAGCGTACGTGGGCCGAACAACAGGTCGTAGAAACTCGGTGCGATCACGCCGAACAGCGAAGGCCCCAACAGCAGGCCGGCCGCGATCTCGCCGACCACCGCGCACTGGCCGAGCCGTTCGGCAAGGCGGCCGCAGAGGTTGCAGAGCGCGATCACCAGCACGAGTTGCAACAGCCAGATGGTCATGGATACCTCGCAAAGAGCGACACCGACACCAAGCGGGTGGCCGCGAGCCCAAGCGGGCCCGCCGCGCCGTACGCCGTGATCTCCGTGACGCAGCTCGAAAGGTTCGCAAGCGCCGGGCAGCGCGACGCGGCCGCTACCGGCTCGGCCTCACGCATTACTGCTCACTCGCGACACGGTCGACCCAGCCGCGGTAGAACGCACGGTACTTGAGCACGAGCTTGTCGTACTTGCTGTACGCGCCGCCGCCGTCGGGCTTCATCCCGTTCCAGATTTTGACGTCGTACCCCGCTGCCTGTCTGGTCTGCAGCCCGAACAGCACGAAGTCGGTCGCACGGCGCAGGACGCCGCCCACCTTCTTGATCGAGATGAGCATGTGCATGATGTTCTTGCCGTCGCTCACCGGTGTCACACACTGGAGCAGTTTGTATTTGACGTCTGCGTCCAGGGCAACGGTCATGACGCACCCGCCGGGGTAGCCATCGAAGTGCAGGTTCATCTGCGACATGTTCAGGCCGAGCGCGCGCGACAGCATGCCGAGGGGGCCGAAATAGCGGTTCACGTGGAAGTCGATCCCGGCACCGAACCAGGCGCCCGCCCGGGCCAGCGACTCAACCTCCGGCCACCGGCTCCAGTCGTCGAAGAGCTTGAGCTCGAAGGCCGAGATCGGAAGCGCGTGCACGGGGGTCGCGTGCTGTGCGTCGTAGAAGTTCTCGACGATCCGCAAGACCGCCGTCGTCGTCTCGAACGCGAAGTGCAGGTGCATGAAGTCGCCGTTGTCGACGTCGGCTGCGGTGATTTCGGGCAGCGGGTGCAGCGGCTGCGGGGAGCCGTACCAGACCCACACGTAGCCGTATCGCTCGGTGGTGACCAACGTCGGCTGGCGCGCCGCGCGTGGCACCGGCTCGAGCTGGCGCACCACCTCGCTGTGTCCGGGGATGTGAACGCACTTGCCTTGCTCGTCGTAGCGCCAGTGGTGAAACGGGCACTGGATGCACCCGTCCTTGATCCGCCCGTCAGCCAGGTTCGCGCCCAGGTGCGAGCAGTGGCGGTCCATCACCACGGCCTGCCCCGTCGCTGCGCGCCACGCCACGTACGGACGGCCAAAGAGCGTCAACTCCTTCGGCTTGTCCCTGAGGTCGTTCGAGCGCATCGCGACGTACCAGCTCGCGGCCACGCGTGTGGTCGCGTCGTACGCCCCCGGGGGATGCTTCTTGACGCTCGCTTGATCCAATTGAATGTTGTTCATCGCGTGTGTGCCGTCCTTGGCCGACTACTTCTTCAGAGCCAAGCCGATGCGGGTGGTGATGTACGCCTTGAGCAGCGCGAACATCGGGTTGTAGTCGAAGTACTTCTTCACCTCTGCCGGCGCGCGGGTTTGCGTCCAGTACATCAGCTTCATCGCCGGTATCAGGCTGTACTTCGAGTTGTTGAGCTGCGGCTTGTCCCCGGTGATGCAGTACCCGAAGCCGAACATCGGCTTGGCGAAGTCTCGTTCGTCGATGAGGGCGTGAATCCGCAACGCGGCCTCCTCGGCCGACTTGTGCCCGGCGCTCACGGCCTCGACCTCGGCTTTGGCGTCGTTGAACAACTGGTAGTACTGCTCCATGTCCGCGCACAGGTACCCGAGGTACGGCGGGTCGTTGTCGAGGTGATCGAGGTCGCCCTCGTCGCGCGACGCGCGAAACCTCGCGTGGGCTTGCACCAGCCGGAACTGCCCGAGGATAGTGCCGACCGCCCACAGCCGGTGGAACGCGTCCCATAGGCGGAAGTCCGAGAACGCCGTGTAGCAGCAGCTGACGAAGTCGTCGTTGTGGTCCAAAAGCTTTTGCTGCAGGCGCTCGATGTACTCGAAGCGCTCGGGGGAGAAGTCGTCGTCGCGTAGCGCCTTGATGAGGCGCGCCGCGAGCGCGTGGATGGTCACCGCGGTGTTCTCGAGCCCCCGGGAGAAGAGCGGGTCGATGAACCCGTTCGCGTGCAGCATCAGGCAGTAGCGGTCGCCGACGCAGGCGTTCGACGAGAACTGCAGGCGGTCGGTCTTGACCCAGTCGCGCACCGGCACGGCGTCCCGGAACTGAGCGCCGATGCTCGGGAACCGCGCGAGGAACTCGTCGAATTCCTGCTGCGCGGGAATGTCGGTTTTCGGGTAGACACGCGGGTCGAGCTGCAGGCCGACGCTCACCAGGTTATTGGTCGAGCGCGGGTGGTTGTTGAACGGAATCACCCAGAGCCAGCCGCCGGTGAACATGTGGTGCAGGGTTCCTTCGTGCCAGCGCCAGCGCTGCCCCTTGACCTTGAAGATGTCGTCGAACGGCTTGACCCCGAGCATGTGCGTGTAGAGGCTGCGCGAGTGCGTCTTGAAGCGACACGGTTCTTCGCGGAGCCCGAACTTGGTCGCCAGCGGCGCGCCGGGGCCTCCGCAGTCGATCATGTACCGGCCGGTGAACCGCTCGCCCTCGGCGGTGGTCACCGCGACGCCGTCCTTGTCCGCGTGATATTCGGTCACGCTCGTCTTCTGGCGGACCGTGCAGCCATATTTGATGGCCGCTTGCAACAGATAGGCGTCGACGTCCTGCCGGTAATAATGGCTCTCCGGCCCCCACGGCAGCTCGGGAATGACGCACTGGGTGAACTCCTTCGGGTCGTGCTCCTGGCCAGGTTTGTGGAACACGAAGCCGAAGTTGCGCTTGATGCCCGTGCTCGACGAAACGTAACGCTGCGTCGAGTAGAACGAGGTGATGTGGCCGAGCTCCGGAATGTCGTAGCGATCAGCGATGATGCGGTTCATGAGAGACGTTTCGGGGATCGACGATTCGCCGATCGTGAACCGCGGGTGCGACGACTGCTCGATGATCAGCACGCGAAACTGTTGTTTGGCCAGGATGGCCCCCATCTGGGTACCGGACATGCCCGAACCGAGGATGATTACGTCGAAGTGGTTGCTATCGTGTCCGTTCGCGGGGCTCTTCTGAGTCATGGGGGCAAACTCTCCTTGTGAGATAACACTGGGTCGCGCGCATCAGGATTCATCGAGCGCGGCGCGGATGCGGGACCGCGCGGCACAGGTGAGCGTGAGTAGATCGCCGAGCATGCTGGGCGCGTAGCCCCCGCTGCCGGTTGTGGGGCCGCTGCGCCCGGCTTCGTATGCCCGCTCCGCCAATTTGAGGTGAGGCGCCCGGAAGCGCAGCAGGACCTTGAAGACCCGCTCGAGGGCCGTCAGCCCAGCCCGGACGTGCTCGCCCTGCGTACCCGCCGCTCGCGCCTCGTCGAGCGCGCGGTCGATGAGCGCCGGCTTTGTGGAGAACCGAGCGTAGACCGCCCTGTACGCGGGAAGCACGTAGGGCAGGTACGTCTCTTTGAATTCTCGATAAGCTGGGTCGTCCGATTGCGAGCCCCACAGGACGTGCTCCAGCACGAAGAGGGGCATTTCTACGGCACCGGGGCCGAGGTAGCTCTGGCCCCCGACTCGAATCGGTTCGTAGAAGGGGCGCAGCTCATCGTAGAAGACCTGGGGCGAGATGAAGCGATACGCGTAGACGATCGATTCGACCATTTTCTGCAGGTAGGCTTCCAGCTCATCGCACCCTTGCGCGAACGCGGGCGAGCGCAGGGATACATCGGACAGCTCGACGGTCAACGCGATGGCCGCCTCGAGGGCCGCCATCGAAATGCGCACGCTCTCGAGCAGGTGCGCTTCGTCGGGCAGCCCGGTGTAGCTCCGCTGCGCATCGGCCGCCGCCGGGTTCCAGACCGTCACATGCAGGAGTGTCTCGCGCGGCGGCAAGTCGGTCACCCGTGCCAGGTCGAGCAGCACCCGTTCAAGCCCAGGCACCAGGTCCACGGGCTCATGTCCGTGCCGCTTGAGCGACCCCAGGAAGAAACCGATGTCCCGCATCGCGGCGGCGGCTTCGACGAAGCCCCAGCTGGAGGGCACGCCGCGCACCGGGAGGAACTCGCGCAGCAGGCCGACGATGCCGGGCACGTCCTTGTCACGGTTCAGGGCCGGCAGCTGCAGAACCAGCGCGCGCGCCTGTAGCGGATCGCAGGCCGCCACGGCAGCGTGCGTGGCCGCGAATGCGGATACCCGGTTCAAGGTGCGTTCCACTACTGGCGTTCCTGAGCCGCGAGCGTCGGCCCGTGCTGGTTGCGCGACAGCTGCGCGCCGTCACGCAGTGACCGCAGGTAGTCGTAGTTCGTCGGCAGGCTCGTGCGCAGGCGCTCGGCTTCGCGCCGGATGCTGGCGAACATCGCCTCGGCCTTCTGGATCGACTCCGGTCGGTGCTGCAGGAGCGGCAGCGACCGGTCGGGCAGCATGCCCAGGCCGGCAAAGATGCAGTAGTAGTTGCCGTTCAACCAGAAGTTCTTGAATTCGTAGTCGAAGGTCTCGTAGTACGTGGAATCGTCGAACGAGGTGGTGGTCAGTGGCAGCCCGGCCTTGTAGCGCTCAACCTTCTCCTGGATGGCGTCCGAGAGCCGCAGTTCGTGCCGGTTCGCTAGCCAGAACGGCGTGTCTTCGCGCGACGTAGTGAAATAGTGCGCCTGGACGAAGTCCCGGCAGTCGTCGAACATGTAGACGATCTCGGCGTTGAATGCGTCGCGCAACCGCGGGTCGAACGAGGTGTCTGGGAAGTGCTTCACGAGTTGGTAAAGCGCCGCGTAGATGAAGTAGATTCCCGTCGATTCCAGGGGCTCCAGAAAGCACGACGACAGCCCGATCGAGACGCAGTTGTTGACCCACGCCCGCTTGTTGCGCCCGACCCGGAACTTGATCTGGTTGAGCGGCTGATTGTCCGAGAGGCCCCAGAGTTGGAGGAAGTCGGCGGTGGCCTGGTCGCGCGAGGTGAACTTGCTCGAGAAGACGTAGCCGCTGCCGAACCGGCCCAGCATCGGAATCTTCCAGGTCCATCCCGAGTTCATGGCAATCGCGGAGGTGTAAGGCTCGACCCCCTCGCGCGCGTCGTCGTTGGGCACGGCGCTGGCGACCGCGCTGTCGCACAGCAGGTAGTCGGACATGTCGATGAAGGGTTCCTTCAGGGCCTGATTGATCAGGAGCCCCCGCATGCCGGAGCAATCGATGAACAGGTCCGCCTCCAGCGTCCGCCCTTCCTTGGTTAACAGGGTGGAGATGTAGCCGCGGTCGTTCAGTTGAACCTCCACGACCTCGTCGACCACGCGATTCACCCCGCGCTCGACGGCCCAGCGCTTCAAGAAGTCGGCCACCAGGTGCGCGTCGAAGTGCCACGCGTGGGACATCTGGCGGGTGCCGTCGGCCAGGCAGGGTGCCAGCTTGCCGTCGAGGGCCCCGGGCTGCGGATAGCACGCGTACGCCATCGGCTGCTGGAAGCCCTGTTCGCGCTTGCGCAGCCAGTAGTGGGTAAGCGGCACGCCGTCGCAGTTCGGCACGCTGCCGAACAAATGGTAGAAGTAATCTTCGCGCGATGGGTCGGGAGATTTTCTCCAGTTCACGAACTTGATCGCGGCCTTGAAGGCGCCGTTCACTTGGGGCATCCACTCCCGCTCCGGTATCCCGAGGAAGTCGAAGAACACCTTCTGCAAACTCGGGATGGTCGCCTCGCCCACGCCGATCCGGGGGATCGCCGCAGACTCGATGAGCGTGATGTTTACCTGCTGTTGGAGCGCCCGGACGAGGTACGAAGCGGCCATCCAGCCCGCGGTGCCGCCGCCCACGATGACGATATTCTTGATTGGCTTGTTCATAACACTCCCTGTTTCGAGGCGGGCTGTCTGTGAGGAGGGGAAGGCCGCCAGTCTCTGTGCATCCGTGCAAGAGGCACATCAATGTGCTTGTCGGTTTTAGACTCTAGCCTGCCGGAAAAGCGATGCACCTTCCGTTTCCGAATTAGCATTCAAAAAAGCAAAGGCATTTGGTCTAAAGGAAAATATTGCGTAGGTTTTTTGCGCCTGATCAGTCGGCCGCTGAGGGAGGGGCTGAAGTTTGGGCATGCCTTCATCCGCCACCGATCTTGAGAGAGGCGAGCCGCTCAAAAATGATCGGATCACTGAAGGAACGCGACGGTTTTCTTGTCCCGCTTGTGCTTACGGCCAATCCGTTGGCGTGCAGTCGAAACGTCTTGATGGATGAGAAGCGAGGCGGGGAGGTGGTTTTCCCAACGCCACCCTCGATGGATGCTACTGCCACCCTTTTCATGGACACAGGCCTCTAATGTGGGTGCATTAGAGGCTGCGATGGCATGCCCGGGGGTAGAGCCTTTCTAGGTGATCTTGAACCAACTGTCCTTGAGCCAATTGGTCCTGGCCAGTTCGATCACCTCGTCGCCACGCCCGCTCATCACCGCCTTGAGCATGTACAGGCTGAAGCCCTTGGCCTGTTCCAGCTTGATGGCCGGCGGCATGGCCAGTTCCTGGGTGGCGGTGACCACGTCCACCAGCACCGGGCCGTCATGGGCCAGGGCGGTGCGCAGGGCGCCTTCCAGTTCTTCGGAGTTTTCCACCCGCAGGCCGAGAATGCCCATGGCGTTGGCCATGGCGGCAAAGTCCGGGTTGTGCAGGTCGGTGCCGGTGTCCAGGTAGCCGGCGGATTTCATTTCCATGGCGACAAAACCCAGGGAGGCGTTGTCGTAGACCACGATCTTCACCGGCAGCTTGAGCTGGGCCAGGGAGATGAAGTCGCCCATCAGCATGCTGAAGCCGCCATCGCCGGACAGCGAGATCACCTGGCGCTGGGGGAAGGCGGCCTGGGCGCCCATGGCCTGGGGCATGGCGTTGGCCATGGAGCCGTGGTTGAAAGAGCCCAGCAGGCGCCGCTGGCCGTTCATTTTCAGGTAGCGCGCGGCCCACACCGTGGGGGTGCCGACGTCGGCAGTGAAGATGGCGTCTTGGTCTGCCAGTTCGCTGAGCAGCCGGGTCAGGTACTGCGGGTGGATCGGCCGGCCAGCGGGCGAGGGCTGGGCCAGGTCGTCCAGGCCCTGGCGCGCCTTGGCGTAGTGCTTGAGGGATTCTTCGAGAAAGCGGCGGTCGCCCTTATAGGGCAGGCGCGGCAGCAGTGCGGCGAGGGTTTCGCCGACGTCGGCGGCGATCCCCAGGTCCAGTGGCACTCGCCGGCCCAGGGCCTGGGGGTTGCGGTCGATCTGTATGACGCAGGCGTCGCTGGGGTAGAACTGGCGATAGGGAAAGTCGGTGCCGAGCATCACCAGGGTGTCGCAGTTGAGCATGGCGTGGTAGCCGGAGCTGAAGCCGATCAGGCCGGTCATGCCGACGTCGAAGGGGTTGTCCCACTCCACGTGCTCCTTGCCGCGCAGCGCGTGCACCACCGGTGCACCGAGGGCATCGGCCAGGGCCACCACCTGATCGTGGGCACCGGCGCAGCCGCTGCCGCAGAGCAGGGTCACGGCCTTGCTCTGGCTCAGCAGTTCCACCAGCTTGTCCAGGTCGTGCGGGGCGGGCAGGGTGCGCGGTGCGTGCAGGGCCGGCCATGGCTTGCTGGCGGCGGGCACCTGTTGCAGGGCCACGTCGCCGGGGATCACCACCACTGCCACGCCGCGGTTGAGGATCGCGCTGCGCATGGCCCGGTGGAGCACCTCGGGCATCTGCGCCGGGTTGCTCACCAGTTCGACGAAGTGGCTGCACTCCTTGAACAGCTCCTGAGGGTGGGTTTCCTGAAAATAGTCGAGGCCGATCTCCGAGGAGGGGATCTGTGCGGCGATGGCCAGTACCGGCACATGGTTGCGGTGACAGTCGAACAGGCCATTGATCAGGTGCAGGTTGCCCGGCCCGCAGCTGCCGGCGCACACCGCCAGTTGCCCGGTGGTGGCGGCTTCGGCGCCGGCGGCAAAGGCGGCCACCTCTTCGTGGCGCACATGCATCCACTCGATGGTCTGCATGCTGTGCAGAGCGTCGGTGAGGCCGTTGAGGCTGTCGCCGGTCAGCCCCCAGATACGCTTGACCCCGGCCTGTTCAAGGGTGGTTGCCAGTTGCTGGGCGATGGTGATGTTCGCCATGAAGAGCTCCTGCGGTCCGCTTAAGAAGTCGTGCAATCAAAAGAGGACAACAGGCGAGGGCGGATGATTCCGTGAAATCTTGCAGGCCCTGCCGTGGTGTGGCGACAGGGGCTGGTGTTCAGGCGAAGCGTGCCGGTCGGCAGGCGGCCAGTTCGGCGCAGGTTTGCCCGTGCAGCAGTTCCTGGCAGATCAGGCGTGCCACCGTGGGGGCCAGGGTCACGCCGGCGTGCATCACCGCCAGGTACAGGCCCTGGTAGCGGGTGCTGGGGCCGATGATCGGCAGTTGGTCCCCGGGCATCGGCCGCTGGCCGACTTCCACGCTGCGCAAGGTGATGGCCTGGGCGCCACGGAACAGCTGGCGGATGCTGGCCAGGGCCTGTTGCGCGATGGCCTCGGGCCCCTGTGGACCCTGGGCATCGATATAGTCCTCGGCCAGCAGCAGGCTGCCGTCCGCCGCTTCGCGGATTTCCAATTGGCTGTTGGAGACTAGGGTCTTGACCAGGCCCGGTGGCGCATTGATGCGGATCAGGATCGACGGCGAGGCCTGCACCGGCAACTGAATACCCAGGGGCGCGAGCAGGGCCGGGGTGGCGCAGCCGCTGGCGAGCAGCACCTGGTCGGCACGGTGGAGCCCGGCGGCGGTGTTTACTCCGAGTACCCGCTGGCCTTCGACCCGCAAGCCAAGTACCCGGGTCTGGTCGAACATCCGGGCGCCGTGGGTGCAGGCCGCATCGAGCAGGGTGCGGGTGGCGGCCACCGGGT
Source organism: Pseudomonas sp. GW822-FHT06D10 (assembly GCF_058799535.1). NCBI lineage: Bacteria > Pseudomonadati > Pseudomonadota > Gammaproteobacteria > Pseudomonadales > Pseudomonadaceae > Pseudomonas > Pseudomonas sp. GW822-FHT06D10. Next base: position 271,629 of record NZ_JBXALN010000001.1, read on the forward strand.
CCAGGCTGCCTTCGCCGGGTGCATAGCGGGCACGCTCCGGCAGCACTTGCAGGTGGGGTTCCAGTTGGCCAACCCCGGCCCGGTCCAGCCACTGGGTCGAGGTCTCGGCGGTTGGCTCGTCGGTATCTGGCGCTTGCTGGTCGGCCGCGCCGTAGGTCAGCGCGCCGGACCAGCGGATCTGCAAGGCCGGCAGTTCGTGCTGCAGGCGGCGGTAGTCTGCCAGCGCCTGGGCCCGCAGGGCGCGGGCGGCTGCCGGGAACTCGCCGTGGGGGTTGATCCAGGCAAAGGAATGGCGGGTGACGCCCGAGCCCGGGCTGTCCTGTTCCAGCACGGTCACCTGCGCGCCCTGGCGGGCCAGGTGGTAGGCAATGGCGGCGCCGACAATCCCGGCGCCCACCACGATCACGCTTGAAGGCCTCACGCTCACCTCGTTATCCATTTAATGGCGCGTTGCGAAGGGCGCACCTTAACCGTGGCGGATTGCCCCAGCAATTGAACGAGTGTTGTGAAATTGCAAGCGGGCGGGCCAGGACCGCTGCCGCAGGCGCGGCAGCGGTTTGTGCAGTGCCTGGGCTATTGCAGCTTCAGCGTCAGCCCCGACGCCTGGGGCAGCGGGTTGCGCATCAGCCGGCCCACCACCAGGGCGCCGAGCAGGGCGAGCATCCCGGCCACCGTCAGCACCAGGCCGAAACCACCGACAAAGGCCTGCCGGGCCAGGGGCTCGACCAAGGCCCGTGCATCGGGCGGCAAGCCGGCCATCGCGCCCTGCATGTCCCCGGCCACCACCCGTGAGGCAATCTCCGGTGCCTGCTCCAGCCAGTGCCCGGGCACGGCGTGCAGGCTGCCCTGCAAGAGCTGCTGGGTATGGCTGGCCAGCAGCGCACCGAACACCCCGATGGCCAGCATGATGGCGCTGAAGCGCATGGTGGTGCTCATGCCCGAGGCCATGCCGGTGCGCTCCCGGGGCACGCAGGCCATGATGTTTTTCTGCGTGTCGCCATTGAGCAAGCCGGCCCCGGCGCCGGTCACGGCGATTGCCAGGGCGAAGTTCAGGTAGCCCCCGGCGTGTACCGCCCAGGCGCTGAGCAGGTTGCCGCAGCCCACCAGGGTCAGCCCTGCGGCCATCAGCGTGGCCGGCGCATAGCGCCCGGCCAGGCGTGCGCCGATCCGCGGGCAGATGAGCATGGTCAGGGCGAAGGGCAGCATGCCCAGGCCCGAGGCGATGGCCGAGAAGCCCAGGCCGTTCTGCAGGTAGAAGGGCAGCAGCGTCATCATCACCTGGGCACAGCCGGCGTAGGCGAACATGCCCAGCAGGGCGCCGATGAAGCGCGGGTGGCGGAACAGTTGCAGGTCCACCATGGGCCGGCTTTGCAGCCGCTCGATCAGCACGAACAGCCCCAGCAGCGCCACGCCTGCCAGCAGGCGGGTGGTGGTGGCCGGATGGCTCCAGCCGATGCGGTTGGCCTCGATCAGGCCCCAGATCAGGCACAGCAGGCTGGCGCTGAAGGCCAGGCTGCCCCAGGGGTCGAGGCGCGCCGCCTGGGTATCGCGGGATTCCGGCACGTTGCGCAGCACACTCCACAGCAGCAGCGCACCCACCGGCAGGTTGAAGTAGAAGATCCAGCGCCAGCCGAAGTACTCGGTGATCAGCCCGCCGACCGTGGGCGCGGCAGTCATGGCCATGCCCATGCAGGCGCCCCAGAAGGCCCAGGCCTTGGCCCGCTCCACTTCGTCGTGGAAGGTATGGCCGATGGAGGCCAGGGCCGAGGTCAGCAGCAGCGCCGCGCCCACCCCCTTGAGCGCCCGGGCGATGTCCAGCAGCAGGGCGTTGGGCGCCGCGCCGCAGCCCAGGGAGGCGAGGATGAACAGGCCCAGGCCGCAGAGCAGGGTGCGCTTGCGGCCGAAGCGGTCGGCCAGGCTGCCGGCGGGCAGCAGCAGGGCGGCGAAGGCCAGCATGTAGGCGCTGACCACCCACTCGATATCGGCGAAGTTGGCCCCCAGGTCACGGGCGATGCTCGGCAGCGCCACGGCGACGATGTTGGTGTCCAGAACGATCAGCGAACAGACCCCGGAGGCGGTGAGCAGGGTCAGGCGCGGGTTGACGGAGCGGTTCATTGCGTGGCCTGCCGACTGAGGGTGGCGAGGGCGGCCAGGGCGATTTCATCGTCGTGGGCCGGGGTGTCGGCACTGACCCCGATGGCGCCGACCACCTGGCCGTCGACGATGATCGGCTGGGCGCCTTTCATCATCACCAGGCCGGCGCTGAGGGCCGCGGGGCGGCCGCCATTGACGGCGTTTTCCAGATCCCCGGAAGGCCGCTTGAACAGCGCCGAGGTGCGTGCCTTGCCCTGGGCCAGCTCGACTCCGGCCACCACCGGGGCGCCGTCCATGCGCGCGCCCAGTATCGGCCAGCCGCCGTCGTCGACGATTGCCACGGCGCAGGGCCAGCCCTTGGCCTGGGCGGTTTGCTGGGCGGCCCTGAGCAGGCGCTGGGCGTTGTCCAGGGTAAGGATTGCCTTGTGGGCAACGACGGGGCGGCTGTCCTCGGCTGCCGCAGTCTGCAGCACGCAGCAGGTGATCATTGCCAGAAACAGGGGTTTGACGCGCATGGCAGAGGCTCTCTACTGTGAAGGTTCGCTCAGCTTATCCCGGCCTTTCGTGGTCTTCGTTAGCTGCTGGCGACCAGTTCATTACCTTTGAGCTAATGCCCATCATGGAAATTCGTCACTTTCGCTACTTCCTGGCGGTGGCCCGGCAGCGCAATTTCACCCGCGCCGCCGAGCAATTGGGGATTGCCCCGCCCACCCTGAGCCGGCAGATCCAGGACATGGAGAACACCCTTGGCACCCGGCTGTTCCTGCGCCAGCAACGCGAGGTCAGCCTGACCGAGGCCGGCGCCACCCTGCTGCTGGAAGCCGAGGCCACGGTGCGCCAGTTCGAGTTTGCCCAGCGCAATGCCCAGCGTGCCGGGCGCGGCGAGATCGGCCATATCGAACTGGGCTATGTGGCCTCGGCGGTGTATTGCGGGCTGTTGCAGAAACAGGTGCAGGGCTTTGGCCGCGACTGCCCGGACGTCAGCCTCAACGTGCGGGAGTGCCCGATGGCGACGCTGCCGGCGCGGATTGCCGATGGTCGCCTGGACGTGGGCTACATTCGCTCGCCCATGACATTGCCGGAAGGGGTCGAGGCCATTCGCCTGGACGCCGAGGGCTTTGTCCTGGCGCTGTCCGATGAATCCTGGCTGTGCCGCCTGCCGCAGATCGCCTCCGAACACCTGCTCAATGAAACCTTCATTCTTCCGGAGCAGATCAGCGGCACCTTGCAGGTGGCGGCCCAGGGTGCCTACGCCCCCAAGCTGGGCCCCCAGCCCGGCGGCCTGGTGGCGGTACTGGCCCTGGTGTCCCTGGGGCAGGGCGTGGCAGTGGTGCCGGAGTCGGTGGTGGGCCACATCAGCCTGCCCCATGTGCTGTACCGGCCGATTGGCGGCAGCTCGGCGACGTCCTGGCTGTCGCTGATCCACCGGCGTTTCGAGCAGGCACCGGCGGTGGTGCGCTACATCGAGCAGGTACGGCGCGAGTACCGCGGCAAAGCCTGATGGGGCATGTTCAAGCGATGGCCCGGGTCGCATAATCCCCGGGCCATTCCTTTCGCTTCAGGAGCTGCGTCTTCGATGATCGACCACCTTGACCACCTGGTACTGACCACCATCGACCCGATTGCCGCCGAGGATTTCTACGTCCGCGTGCTGGGCATGCAACTGGAAACCTTTGCCGGCGGGCGCAAGGCCTTCAAGTACGGCAACCAGAAGATCAACCTGCATGTGCGCGGCCAGGAGTTCGAGCCCAAGGCCCACCTGCCGGTGCCGGGGGCGCTGGATTTGTGCTTCATCGCCAGCGTGCCCCTGGAACAGGTGATTGCCCATCTGCAACGGGCCAACTGGCCGATCATCGAAGGGCCGGTGCCGCGCACCGGCGCCACCGGCCCGATCCGTTCGGTGTACCTGCGGGACCCGGACCTGAACCTGATCGAGATTTCCGAGCAGTTGTAGCGGTGCCGGCCTGCGTCAGAGACGCGGGCCGGATAAAATCTTGTAATGATTTCCCGCTGGGGAATCGCCTTGCCCTCCCTGTAATCTCCAAGTCCGTTTTTTCCTTCAGGACTTGCATGAACACGCTCTCGGAGCCCCCCAGTCGGCGCTCTTTCCTCGCTTTGCCCCATGACTTCTCGCGCCATCCGGCGGCCCTGAGCCCCAGACGCTCAGGCAGCCATTCTCCCGGTTGCACTTGCCTGGCACTTGCCACTTCCTGCCTTTATCCGCCCGTACCCGAGGTTTTGCAGCCCCTGCACCTTGGCGCTGCGTCGCGCCTGGCCGTTTGAATTTTCCGGAGCACTTGAGTCGTCGTTATGGAATGGATCGCAGACCCCACGGCCTGGCTTGGCCTTTTGACCCTGATCGTCCTGGAGCTGGTGCTGGGCATCGACAACCTGGTGTTTATCGCCATCCTCGCGGACAAGCTGCCGCCCGAGCAGCGCGACCGTGCACGGATCATCGGCCTGTCCCTGGCGTTGTTGATGCGCCTGGGCCTGCTGGCCAGCATCTCGTGGATGGTGACCCTGACCCAGCCGCTGTTCGAGGTCTTCGAGCACAGCTTCTCGGGGCGTGACCTGATCATGCTGTTCGGTGGTGTGTTCCTGCTGTTCAAGGCCACCATGGAGTTGCATGAGCGCCTGGAGGGCCATGTCAGCCAGCGCGCCGGCAGTACCACTTACGCCTTGTTCTGGCCGATCGTGGCGCAGATCGTGGTGCTCGATGCGGTGTTCTCCCTGGACGCGGTGATCACCGCGGTGGGCATGGTCGAGCACCTGTCGGTGATGATGATCGCGGTGGTGGTGTCCATCGGCGTGATGATCGTCGCCAGCAAGCCGCTGACCCGCTTTGTCAACGCGCACCCGACGGTGATCATGCTGTGCCTGGGCTTCTTGATGATGATCGGCTTCAGCCTGACCGCCGAAGGCTTGGGTTTCCATATTCCCAAGGGCTACCTGTATGCGGCCATCGGCTTCTCGATCCTGATCGAGGTGTTCAACCAGATCGCCCGGGCCCGGCGCAAGAAATCCATGCAGGGCCTGCGGCCGATGCGCGAGCGCACGGCCTATGCGGTGATGCGCCTGCTGGGTGGGCGCAGGCTGGCGGCGGAAGAAGTGGGCGAGGAAATTGCCGACTTGCTGGAAACTGATGAGGCCCCCAGCAGCGAGCTGTTCGACCGCCGTGAGCGGGTGATGATCAGTGGTGTGCTGCAACTGGCGGAGCGGCCGATCCGCAGCCTGATGACGGTGCGTGCCGAGGTCGACTGCATCGACCTTACGGACAGCCCGGAGAGTATTCGTACCAAGCTGATGCATTCTTCGTACTCGCGCCTGCCGCTGATTCGCGATGGCGCGGTGGATGAGCCTTTGGGCTTCGTGCACAAGAAGGAACTGCTCAAGGAGTACCTGGCGGGCAGCGAGCCGAACCTTGAGCATCTGGCGCGCAAGACCATCAACCTGCTGGACAGCTTTTCGATCCTCAACGCCCTGGAACAGATGCGCCAGGCGTCCACCCACATTGCCTTTGTGATCAACGAATTCGGTGACTTCATGGGCATCCTGACCATGACCGACATTCTCGAATCCATTGCCGGCGAGCTGCCGGATGCCAGCGAGATCGAAGGCCCGGATGTGATCGAAGAAGAGGGCGGGTTCCTGGTCAATGGTGCGCTGAACCTGCCTCAGGTACGCCAGCGGACCGGCTTCGGCGCAGAACCCACCGAGGACTACCAGACCCTGGCCGGTCTGGTGATGAGCCTGCTGGACCGCCTGCCGGTCAAGGGCGATCGGGTGGAGTGGGCGGGCTGGAGCCTGCAGGTCAGGGCAGTGGAGGAGCGCCGGGTAACCCAGGTGCTGCTGTCGCGCAGGAGCGTGGACTGACACTGGGGCCTCTTCGCTGGCAAGCCAGCTCCTACGTGGGTGGTGCGGGCCTGGCGGCTGGATGGAAGGTATAGCGATCCTTGCCGCCGTGCTTGGATTCGTACAGCGCCTGGTCGGCCTTGATCAGGGCCTGGTTCAGGGTTTCGCCAGGCTCGACCCGGGCCAGGCCCATGCTGATGGTCACCGGGTGCCGGGTCGGCTGGTCGCGCACCACCTGGCACAGTCGCGTGGCCAGCGCCTCCACATCCGCGCGGGGCACGTCGGCCAGGTAGATGGCGAACTCCTCGCCGCCCAGGCGGGCATAGTCGAAATCCCTCATCACTCCCTTGATATCGGCGGCGATGCGCTTGAGCACTTCGTCGCCGATGTCATGCCCGTACACATCGTTGACCTTCTTGAAGTTGTCGATGTCGACCATCGCCAGGTAATGGTCGTGCTCCCGGGGCAGAGCCTGCAGGCGCTGGCCGGCGCGGGCCATGAACGAGCGGCGGTTGGGGATCTCGGTGAGGGTGTCGAGGTAGGCCTGGTCCAGCAGCAACTTGGACATGATGTAGTTGTGCAGCCGGGCCCGGCGCAGGGTGATGAAGCTGTAGAGGGTCAATGCGCTGAGAAACAGCGCGTACACCAGCACCAGCAGCCCCTTGAGTTCCTGCAGGGTGGTGCTGGTGCGCCAGAACGGATTGAGCACCAGCCAAGTGATGAAGATCGCGCTGACGAACGACCAGCGTCGCAGAGGCATCACCGAGGCGCCGTAGAGCATGCTCGACGCGCCGAGAATCAGCCAGACCGGGCGCTGGTCGATGGGCAGCCCCTCGATCACCAGGCGTACGCCGATGGTGATGGTCAGCACGAACAGCAGGTTGACCCACTGGAAGTGCCGGCCCTGGCGGGTGAAGCCGAGGATGATGGTGGTGAAGGACAGAATGCTCAGAAAGACCATCGAATAGGCGGTGAAGCCCTGCTGCCCGGGAAAGCTGACGATCAGGTCGAAGATCAGCCAGATCAGGATGCTGGCGGTGTAGATCAGGACGCAGAAACTGCGCAGGCGTTCGAAATCATGTTGCGCGAATTCAAGCTTCAGGGCCGCCGGAGCGGCCTGTTTGAACACTTGTTCTTCAAGGGTTCTGAACATCGCGGGCCTTGGATGTGAGCTGATGATCCTGCAGCGGCTTGCCCCAGGGGCGATAGCGCAGGGAGAACACCGCGCTGGTGTTGGAGGGGGCGCGACGATCCGCTGCTTGAAAGTGTAGGTCGTCCAGTTCAATTGGCAGGTACCTGCCAGTAACCGGTAGCTTCCAGTTCTCGCACAGAGTGTGGAGCCATATGGCCAACTGGACGTTTTGCGACTGCGGACCGCGGGGGCTGCCCGGGCTCATGCCGGAGTACGGGGGGCTTGGGCCTCCAGCCAGGAGCACAGGCGGCGGGCGATGTGTTCGCTGGCGCGGCCGTCACCGTAGGGGCTGTGCACGCGGCTCATGCGGGCATGCAGCTGTGCATCGTCCAGCAGTTCGCTGGCGTGGTGCACGATGCGCTCGCGATCGGTGCCCACCAGCAGCACGGTGCCGCCTTCCAGCACCGACGGCCGTTCGGTGACCTCGCGCAGCACCAGCAAGGGCTTGCCGATGGCCGGGGCCTCTTCCTGGACACCGCCGGAGTCGCTGAGGATGAAGTGCGAACGTCCCATCAGCCAGACAAAATGCTGATAGTCCTGGGGTGCTACCAGGTAGATGTTCGGCTTGTTCGAGAGCAGGCCGTACACCGCGTTCTGTACCTGGGGGTTGAGGTGTACCGGATACACGAACTGCACGTCCGGGTAGCGCTCGGCCAGGGTTGCCAGGGCTTCGCAGATATCGCGGAAACCGTCACCGAAGTTCTCCCGGCGGTGGCCGGTGATCAGCACCATGCGCCGGCTGTCGTCGAGCACCGCCAGGGGCGAGTTGGCCGCGGGGCGCCAGTGGGTGTGCTTCTGCCGGTTGCGCATCCACAGTAGCGCGTCGATCACCGTGTTGCCGGTGACTTCGATGTTTTCAGCGGGCACGTTTTCCCGCAGCAGGTTGGTTGCGGACCTGGCGGTCGGGGTGAAGTGCAGGTCGGCGATGACCCCGGTCAGGCGCCGGTTGGCTTCTTCGGGCCAGGGTGCCTGGAGGTTGCCAGTGCGCAGGCCGGCCTCGACGTGGCCGATGGGCAACTGCCGGTTGAAGGCGGCGAGGGCGGCGATAAAACTGGTGGTGGTGTCGCCATGGACCAGCACGATGTCCGGTTGCAGACGCTCGTAGCTGGTGTCCAGATGGATCAGCAGTTGCTGCGACAAGCCGTTGAGGGTCTGGCCCTGGGTCATCACTTGCAGGTCCACATCGACCTCGAGCTCAAAGGCGTCGAGTACCTGTTTGAGCATTTCCCGATGCTGGCCGGTGGAACAGATGTGCAGCTCGATACCTGGCCAGTGCCTTAGAACCCGAGCCAGTGGTGCCATCTTGATCGCCTCAGGACGTGTACCGAAAACCATCATGACCTTGAACGACATGGACCCCTCCCTGGGATTGTGAAAACCGGACCTGGCGTTGAGATCAAAGCAGTCAGGATCACTCTTGTCCAACCAGGAGTGCAGGCGCTGATAGCGCTCAGGTTCGCGGTTTAGCGGGAAAAGGGGGCTTGCATTGATCCCGGAGGCAGCAGGTTTCTTGGCGGGAAGAAAACACTGGGCGCAATGCAAGATGATGTTTCGCAGTTCGGCTACCCGGTAAGAAGAATCAGGCTGACTTAAGCCATTAAATTGACGCCAATACCATTTGTCGGGAGGCTTTTAATCAGGCTTAGAGGTTCGTGTCAAAATGACGTCGCGCGCTGCTAGAATGCGCGCCATGACTCACCCCGAGAGTGAGTGTGTTGATGTCTGCCTGGTTCGTGGAGTGATGCTGTGGGTCGTGCTTTAGCGGTGTATGTAGTGGGGATGGCCCTGGTGCTGGCGTGTTTTGCCTGGGCAATGGTGACGCTCTACAGCTGAGCGCCGGCGGCGCTCGAGCTTTCCCGGGCAGTGTTCATCGGCCCTTCAATGTTGTTTGCCCAGGCCCATGAGCAGCAGGGCCTGGTCCAGTCATTCAGCCTGGGATCGACTGCCGTCCAGGCGTGCCCAGGGCTGCTGCAATCGTCCCAGCCAGGCCTTGTGCCGCGGGCAGATCCCGTTCGGCTGCCTGAGCCTGGAACCAGTTCAATACAGTTTCGCAGGCCGGATGCGCGGCGCCGCTGTCGCGTAGCCACAGGGCATAGACCCCGCCGGTCTTGAGCGCCTGGCCAAAGGGGATCAGCAGGCTGCCCCGGGCAATCGAGTCCTGGGCCAGGATCAGGTCCGTCATGGCCACCCCCAGCCCCCGGGCCGCGGCGTCCAGGGCCAGGTCGTCGAGGTTGAACAGCAGATGCTTGTAACTGTGGGGCGTCTGGTCGTCCTGGGCCTGCAGCCAGGCGGTCCATTCCTGGCGGCTGGTAGAACCGTGGATCAGCGCGTGCCCGGCCAGTTCCTCCAGGGAGCGCGGCGGCAATTGCCCGTCACTGAGCGTTGGGGCACACACCGGTACCAGGTATTCGTCGAACAGCGGGGTCAGCGGCCGCTCGTCCAGGCCTTCCGGCAGGTACAGCACATAGGCGTCGCAATCGCCGCCGGGGTCTACCGTGGCCCCGCCCACGGTCTCGATCGACAGGCACAGCCCGGGGTTGGCGGCGTAGAAACCGCTGAGCCGCGGCAGCAACCAGCGCACCGCCAGGGAGACAAAGATGCGGATGCGAAACGGCCGGTCCAGGGGCGCCGGGGCCAGGCGTTCCTGCAGGGAGCCGAGGGACCTCAGGACTTGAGTGGCCACCGTGCAGACATCGCGCCCCTGTTCGGTCAGCGAGACCCTTCGGCTGCTGCGCTCGAACAGGCTGACCCCATAGTGCTCCTCCAGTTGCTGGATCTGCCGGCTCACCGCGCTCTGGGTCAGGTGCAGGCGCGCCGCGGACTCGGTGAAGCTGTGGGTCTGGGCCACGCTGACCAGGGTCTGCAGGGCCTGCAACGAGGGCAGTCGAAGAGGGTTATCCATGCGTTTTCCGAATAGATGGATGAATTAATAACGTTCGAAATAAAGCCGTCATATCCATAGATTGTAGGCATGTGGCGCCGGGTTGAGTGTTCTGTTGAATGCTCCGGGCGCATGGATTGTGCAGGAGTGACAGGCTTTGAACAATGTATGTGGCTGGATCGCCCTGGCAGGGCAGGCTTCCCAGCGGCCAACCCTCAAGGGCCTACAGAAAGCCGACTGGCTGATCATTGGCGGTGGCATCACCGGCCTCTCGGCGGCCCATGCCCTGGCGCGGATGTTGCCACAGCAACGCATCGTCCTGCTGGATCGCCAGCGGGCTGCCCAGGGGGCTTCGGCGCGCAACTCGGGGTTTGTGGTCAGCCATGAATTGCCCGGCGCCGATGAGTTGCTGGGCCGGCCCGGCCACTCGGCCTATCAGCTTGCCTGCGGCATCGGCATCGCTGCCGGTGAAGAGGTGCGCCGGCGCATTGACGAGTTGGGCATCGAGTGCGAGTTCGATGCTGGCGGCTATCACTTCGCCGTGCACCAGGGGCAGCACTTGCAGGACAGCGGCGCCCGAGTCGCTACCCTGAATGCCGCGGGCGCCCGGGCCCAGTACCTGGAAGGCGCGGCCTTGCAGCAGCGCCTGGGCAGCGGCTTCTACCAGCGGGCCATCCACTGCGCCGGTGGCAACGCGCTGCTGCAGCCGGCCAAATACGTCAAGGGCCTGCTGGAGCGCCTGCCGGAGCGGGTGGAGGTGTTCGAGAACAGCCCGGTGCAGGACCTGCAGCCTCTGCCGGGCCGGGGCTGGCGGGCGGTGACCGGGGAGGGCGAGATCCAGGCGCCCCAGGTGCTGGCCTGTGTCGGTGCCTTCCTGCCCCGGCTCGGTGTCCGGCACAGTCGCACCTTCCCCCTGGAACTGAGCGCCAGCATCACCCGGCCCCTGCAGGAAGATCACTGGCAGCGGCTGCTGGATGAGCAGGGCTGGGGCGTGCTCTCCACCTTGCCCGGGGCGGCCACGGTGCGCCTGTTGCCCGGGCGCCGCCTGCTGATGCGCAACACCGTCGAGTATCGCCAGCGCGATCTCGGCCCGGCGCAGTTGGCGGTGCGCCGCCAGGAACACCTGCGGGGCCTGCAAAAGCGCTTTCCCGGCATTACCGATACCGACCTGCAATACACCTGGACCGGGCACCTGAGCGGCACCCGTTCCGGCGAGCCGTACTTCAGCCGGGTCGCCGAAGGCCTGCACGCGGTGGCCGGCTGCAACGGCTCGGGGGTGGCGCGGGGCACCCTGTGGGGCCGGCTGCTGGTGGAAATGGCCGCCGGTTGCGACTCCTCGCTGCTGCGTGACGTGCTGTCCCAGGCCCGGCCCGGCTACCTGCCACCCCGACCGTTTTTCGACATTGGAGCAAGCTTGCGCATGGGCTGGGAAGTGCAGCGCGCGCGACACGAACGTTAACCGTCGCGGCGAATGAAACGCCGCAATAATAAGAGCACAGAGGGCGGCAACATGATCAATCGCACCACTACGGCACTGTTATCCCTGGCCTTGTGCGCCGCAAGCGTCCAGGCGGCCGAGACCGTGAGCATCGCCAACTGGAGCGGCTATATCGCTCCGGACACCCTGGCCCAGTTCACCCAGCGCACCGGAATCCAGACCACCTACGACGTGATCGACAGCAACGAGACCACCGAGGCCAAGCTGATGACCGGCGGCAGCGGCTATGACCTGGCCAGCCCGTCCAACCACTTTCTGCCGCGGCTGATCCAGGCCGGGGCGATCCAGCCCCTGGATCGCAGCAAGCTGCCCAACTGGAACAACCTCGATCCCAAGCTGATGAAGCTGCTGGAAACCAGCGACCCGGGCAATAGGTACGGCATTCCCTATATGTGGGTGACCGTGGGCATCGGCTACAACGTCGACAAGATCAAGGCGATCTTCGGCGACACCGATGTCACCCAGTCCTGGCAACTGCTGTTCAAGCCGGAGAACATCCAGAAGCTCAAGCAGTGCGGCGTGGCCTTTCTCGACAACCCGACACAGATGGTGCCCATCACCCTCAATGCCCTGGGCCTGGACCCCCACAGTGAACAGCCGGCGGACCTGAAAAAGGCCGAAGCGGCGCTGCAGGCGATTCGCCCCTCGATCCTCTACTTCCACCAGGCCAAGTACGTCAGCGACCTGGCCAACGGCAACATCTGCGTGGCCGTGGGTTTCAGCGGCGACGTGCTGCAAGCCATGGCCACCGCGCAGCAGGCAAAAAACGGCGTGAACCTCGGCTACAGCATTCCCAGGGAAGGCTCCACAGTGGCCATGGACATGGTGGTGATTCCCAGGAACGCCCCGCACCTGGACAACGCCTACGCCTACCTGAACTACCTGCTGGACCCCAAGGTGATCGCCAACATCAGCAACTTCGTGCAGTACGCCAACGGCAATGCGGCGTCCTTGCCCTACATCGAACCGCAGTTGCGCAGCAACCCGGCGGCCTACCCGCCGCAGTCGGTGCTCGATACGCTGTTCCCGATCAAGACCATGACCCCGGCCGGCATGCGCCTGAGCACTCGCCTGTGGACCCGGGTCGTCAGTGGCACATGAGGAGCCCGGCATGATTGCAAGTCAGCAACAACGCGGCCACGCCGTGGTGGTGGGGGCCGGGGTGGTGGGCCTGGCCAGCGCCCTGTGGCTGCAGCGCCTTGGCTGGCGGGTGACCCTGCTGGACCGCCAGCCGCCGGGCAGCGGCACTTCCTTCGGCAATGCCTGTACCTTCGCCACCTATGCCGTGGAGCCAGTGGCAACCCCCGGCATCTGGCGCCAGGCCCCGGGCATGCTGTTGCGGCGCGACAGCCCGCTGGCGATCCGCCCGGGTTACCTGCCACGGATCGCCCCCTGGCTATGGCGCTTTTTGCAAAGCTCCAGCGAGCCGCGGGTCAAGGCCATCAGTCATGATCTGCACAGCCTGCTCAAGCCCTGCATGGGCGCCTGGCAGGCGTTGTTCGACGATGCCGGGGCCAACGACCTGGTGCGCCATGACGGCTCGCTGTACATCTTCGAGGCCCACGAGCGGCAGAGCGCTATCGACATGCTGGCCTATCACCAGGGGTTCGAGGTACCAATGCGCCTGGTGGAAGGGCCGGAGCTACGGGCCATGGAGCCGGCCCTCAACGCCCGTGCGGCCCTGGCGCTGGAACTGCCCCAGGTCAGCCGCACCCTCGATCCCTTCGCATTGAGCCAGCGCTTGCTGCGGTGCTTCATCGAGCGCGGCGGAGTGTTTCGCCGCGATGAGTTGCAGGGGGTCGAGCGCAGCGCCCAGGACGGCGAGCGGGTGCTTGCCCGCCTCGGCAGTGGCGAGCAACTGCCCGCCGAACGCCTGGTGTTGTGCAGCGGCGCCTGGTCCCGCCGCCTGGCGCAGAGCCTGGGGGACGAGATTCCCCTGGACACCGAGCGCGGTTATCACGTGCTGTTCGATCAGGCTGGCGGCTTGCTCAGCCGCCCGGTGTGCTGGGGCGCCGGCGGTTTCTACCTGACGCCCATGGCCCAAGGGCTGCGGGTGGCGGGGACGGTGGAGTTCGGCGGCCTCGACGCCGCGCCGGATCCGCGCCGTTATCGCTACCTGGCCCGGGCGGCGCGACGCTTCCTGCCCCTGCACCACGAACCGGTTTCCCGGTGGATGGGCTTTCGTCCCTCGCTGCCGGACAGCAAGCCGGTGCTCGGCCAGTCGCGGTTGCTGCCCCAGGTGCACTACAACTTCGGCCACGGTCACGTTGGCCTGACCCTGGCCGCCATCAGTGGGCAACTGGTGGCGGAGCAGGCCAGCGGGCTGACCCCGAGCGTGAACCTGCAACCCTTCCTGGCGGGGCGTTTCCGCTAGTCACGCAGCCGCGGTGGTATGGGGAAGGGAAACGGTCATGTTCATCTGCTACAACGGCTTTTTCCCTCGACAGACCTGCATGGCGGCCGGAAAGGCGCCGGGGGACCTACGCTAGCCATGGACGCGCCCCTATGCGAAATGCACTTGTGCTGACCTCCCTGTTCCTGTGTGCCGGCGCAGCTTGCGCCGAAGACCCCGCCTCGGTACTGGGCCATGGCTTTGGTTCCCTGGGCTGCATCGACCTCAAGGACCCCGACGGCAAGGCCACCTGCGGCGCCCGCGCCCTGTCCAACGGCACCGGTTGCCACGGCCTGTCCAGCCAGGGCATGCGCGACAAATGCCTGGATGAAGCGCTGTACCCGCAAAGCAGCGCGAGCCGCAGCCGTACTGCGAAGACGGCCCAACCAACGGCCCCGGTGCCCGCCCTGTCCAGCCAGCGCCTTGTCCAACCGCCTGCGCCCTTGTTGACGGAGGGCGAGGCGAAGCGGTTGGAAGAGGTGTTGGGGGTCAATGGTTCCAGGCGCAGAGCTTGGCTATTGCACCACGGGCTTTTATCCTCCCGGTCCGGTGAATGCACTGACCGGCAGCGGGCTTGAGCATTGATGCCTGCTGATGCAGCGAACAAGGGCTCGCCTGTTATCCCTGGTGCGGATGCGGTGCGCTGGAGGAGGTGACTCAATGGCCGGGCCGACTGTCAGGGTGCTTTTACCGCGCCAGATCGATGGCTTGCTCGAAAACCGGGTGCGGGCCTGTCTGGCCGCAATTGCGGATCAACCCTGGGCCGGTACGAGCTCGTTCTTCATTGGCGGTAGCCCCATGCTGATTGGGATGGGGGCCGAATATCCAGGGGAACTGGTGGAGTATGCCGGGCTGGCCGGGCAACTGGGATGGCTCCCTGAAGGCATTCTGAGCCTGGCGGCCATGGATAAAGACTAGGCGGATCACCAGCGCCTAGGGCAGGCGGCGCTGGCCTTGGCCCGTCACCTGGATGGCGTACTGGCCTTCGGCGCCAGCATCCATGCCTACACCCGGGACAGCGAATTTCTGGCGGGGCTGGCGATCATCGAGCATGAGGGCGAGAGCATTTTCAGCGCTGCGGACTTTGCGGCCTGGTTGGGCCACCGGGATTTTCGGCTGGTGAAGTAATCCACGGCACACGCCGGCACTGCAGCCCACCCACTACCTTGCGTAGGCGCTGGCTTGCCAGCCAAGGCGGCCGGGAGATCGCCTTCGCCGGCAAGCCGGCTCCTACAGGGGAGGGTCAGGCTTGCTGGCGGTGCTCGGCGGCGTGCAGGCCCAGGTAGAAGGTCAGGTTGTCGTCGCTGATGCCCAGGGCGCCGAGAATCTGTGCCATGAAACTCACTGGAGCGCTGCCCGGGGCGGTGATCACGCGCTGGTCCGCTACCGCATGGGGCACATCCTGGTAGTGCGCGGCGCCGGCATAACCCACCGCCAGCAGGTTGTCCGCCGAATTGGAGGTGTGCTTGAGCTGGTCCAGCACCCCGGCCCGGGCCAGTTCGCGGGTGCCGTCGCAGATACCGGCGAGGACCAGCTTGCGCTCCTTGGCCGCGCGTAGCAGTTCGCGGATATCCGGCGCCTGGGGGCCTTGCCAGACCGTCCCGCCGCAGACCATCAAGAGGTCCACCTCATCCAGACGAATATCTTCCAACGCCAGGTCCGGGGTCACCCGCAGGCCGCCCATGGAGGTCACGATGGCGCCCTTGGGGGAAGCGTAACGGCAGTCGAAGCCATAGTAGCCACGGCCGGTGGCGTTGATCAGGGCGGTTTCCCAGTCGGCGAAATTGTCGCAGACAAGGGTAATGGCGCGGGTCATGGGCAGCTGTCCTTGCTGAGGCGAATGAGTATTGGAGGGCGCGTAGAATAGCCCGATTTCAGCGACTCAATGGAACATTTCGTTGCTGGGCAAAGGGGAAGGGCTGCTGTCGTTGGCGTGTGGCTGACCCCTGCAACAGCGCTTTGTAGGATAAGTCCTTGGCTCCTGAGGATTTATCGACAACGTTCTGTGTTCGGGCTGATAGGTGCCGTGATGGGGGGGGGCTTAAAGTCGAAGTTTGGGTCGCCTCGTCCTCAGTGGAAAGAGCGCCAAACGTCGTGGACATTTGAACAGGCACCGTACTTTCATGAAGCGCACCCTTCTGCTCTCGGCTCTTGTCCTGGTGTTGTCGCTATGGGGTGAGGGGCCGGCGTATGCCGGCGGGGAGTTCTCTCCCGAGTCATCGATCATTCAGTTGCCTGCCAGCATTTATGTCGGTGCAGGAACCATGAATGGCGACGTCATTGCGACCACCGCAGAGGTGGACTCGATGATGAGGGATCCATGGCCGCAAATATTCAGTTCCGAGCCCATGGTCTACAAGCTTCAAGGCGCTACGCTGGCCCCCGGTTACTACAACGTCTACTTGAGCAACGTGCCTGGAGTCGGATTCAGGTGGAACGCCAAATGGAGATGGCGTGAAAATCAGTCCGGGTCCAGCCAGTATCTGGTGGGGAGCGGAAAGTCATCCGTAAAACTCAGATGGGTCAAGGGTGATGTCTACAAGCAATCCATGTGGCTGGAAATCATAAAGATCGGCGACATCCAGAGTGGGACCTTGGCTGGTAACGGGTTGGTGAACGTTGCGTTCAACTGCGTTGGTATCTGCAAATCCCAAGGCTGGACGGTCTACACCAGCGGCAAAAGCGCAGTGACGGTGCAGCTCAGAGTACCGACCTGCAGTGTGTCCAGGTCGCAGATTTCAGTGCCCCTGGGGCGAACATCGAACATGACCTTTTCCGGTGTGGGGAGTACCTCCAAAGCGGTGCCCTTCAAACTCAACCTGTCATGTTCGGGAGGGGATGCCGGGGCTTCGATCGGGGCTTATGTCTCGTTCATAGATGTGAACAACGTGGCTAACCAGGGCAGCACCTTGTCGCTGAGCGCCGGGTCGACTGCCTCGGGAGTGGGGGTGCAGATCCTCAAGGGAGCGACTGTTCTCGGCTACGGTTCGGGCTCTGTCAATCGATGGTGGGCGGGGAATATCTCCGCTGGGGTCTCGAGCTACGACATTCCCCTGACCGCGCGTTATGTCCAGACCGCTTCGCGAGTCACCCCAGGAACGGTCCGTGGGATGGCGACCTTGACGATGAGTTATCGTTGAGCGGTTTCATCGTTCAGGGTTTCGGCATGCGCCGGGGCCTTAGCAGTTACTACGGCTCAAGACCCAGAGCTATGCCCAGGGCCGCTTCCTCTGGCAGCAGACCCTGGCCCGCCTGCCGCCGTTGCAGGCGCGAGCTTACTCGCGAAGACGGTTGCTGGCGCAAGGCGCACATGCCGAACAGGCCGCCAACTGCCAGGCGCAGAAGGTGCAGATCAAGGGCGTGCGCTTCAACTTCTAACCCCACGCAGCTCTGTAGGAGCCCGCTTGCTGGCGAAGGCGTCTCGCCAGGCGCCTCCTTAAATAATTTCTCCCCGGCTATTTACATCCACAGCGTCATTCCCCCATTATCCGCGCCGTCTAAGTTTCGCTGCTGACCAGACAATTCCAGCCACCAAAAGGGTGGTTGTTTTGTTGCGTCCAAGAAAAGCAGTTGAAAAATGACCAAGACTCCTCTGAAAAGAATTCAGCACAAGCTCGCCCGTTCCGGGGTGGCCATCGAACGCCTGAATTCCAATTCCCTCTCTATCTCGTCCACCAATGACGCCGGCCTCAAGGTGGATCTGCTGCTGCCCGACAGCTTTGCTATCGAAGAGAAAGCCATCCTGCAACTGATGGATTTCGCCAAGGTCGCCCACCCCCATGGCGGCGAAGTGAAGTGCGCCTGCGCCACGCCGGATTTCCATACCGGCAGCCCGATTCCGGTGGGCAGCGTGATCGTCACCAGCCACGACATGGTGGTGCCGCAAGCCATCGGCACCGACATCAATTGCGGCATGCGCCTGCACAAGCTGGGGCTGAACTACGAGCAGTTCATGGCACAAAAGGCCAAGTGGACCGCCCTGGTGCGGGGCGATCTGCTGGAAGGCACGCGCAATATTCCCACCAGCCCCACGGCCATGAGCGCGCTGTTTGCTTCGGGGCTGGGGGATTTCTGGGCTCAGGTACAGCAACAGGACCCGATCGGGCTGTTTGCCGGGGCAGATTTCGCCCAATTGCAGCGTGAGCTTTCTGGCCTGCATGAGTCGTCCTTTGCCCGCGGCAGCGCCGACTATGCACCGGAGGCCCTGCAGGACCTTTCGCGCAAGATCCTTCGCGACCCGGGCCTGGGTTCCCTGGGCGGCGGCAATCACTTTGTCGAGATCCAGGTGGTCACCGAACTGGTGGATCGCCAGGCCTGCTTCGCCCAGGGCCTGTCCGTGGGGCAGGTGGTGATGATGATCCACACCGGCTCTCGCGACGTGGGCTTCTATGTAGGCCGACGCTGGATGGACAAGGCCAAGGCCCTGTGGCCGGCCGGGATCAAGCATCCCGATTCGAAGATATTCGCCCTGTTTGGCGAGATGGCCGATGAGTACCTGCTGGCCATGCACAGCGCCGCGCACTACGCCGACGCCAACCGCGCACTGATCGCCGAAATGGTGCGCCAGCGCACTCGGCAGGTGTTCGGCGCGGGCATCGAAGCGCCGCTGATTGTCGATGTACCGCACAACATCGTACTGCGCGAGGAAGGCGGCAACGTCCACCGCAAAGGCGCCACACCGGCCTATGCCGGGCAGCCGCTGCTGATTCCGGGGAGCATGGGGCATGACTCCTACCTGCTCACCGGGCTGGGCAACGAACGCTGGCTGCGCTCGGCCAGCCACGGCGCCGGACGCTCCATGTCGCGCAGCGAGGTGGTGTTCAAGGCCAAGAAGGACAAGGCCTTCCTCGGCCTGCAGGGCGTGGAGTGCATCACCACCAAGGAAGAGCGGATGATCGAAGAAGCACCGGGGGCCTACAAGGAAATTGGCCAGGTGATCCAGTCCCAGGTGGAAGAGGGCACGGTGTCGGTAATAGCGCGGTTTTCGCCGATTTTGACGTTCAAGGCTTGATCGAAATCTCTCTTGGGCAGTAGAGACAAGATAGAAATCGATATCCTGAGAAGTACAGGCTGGCCTAGGATCGGCAGCCTGTACTAGAGGAAATAGAGCCTGAATAACATGTGATCAATAAGGTGTTTTACCAAAGCTGGCCAATCGCTGTTTGTGGTCGTTGATAAGCTTCATAAGCTGCAGCAGTTTGTTGCGAATGCTTCTGCAGTATTCAAGTTCTGAATCGTTTAATTCCAGGCCGTCTTTGAAAATACGATGAGATGACGGAAAACCATCCCAGCTTTGCGGCTCGCTCCAGCGCCCCACTGAGTCGAAACCCTTGGGGAAATGGTTGTTAAAGTTATCTACAAGTTCCGCAACTAGCTCGTCGATATCCTGCTCAAGATGACGAAAGTCTGGAAGCTGTGACCATTTTTTAAAATTGCTTCCCGGTTTCATTGACGCTTGTTGACGTAGTGAATTAAAAGCGCATAACGATCTGAAGTCTCTGACTTCGATGTACTGGCAGTAATCAGTGCGCGGAAGATTAGCAAGTGGGTCGTATGGAAGTTTACTCAGTCCCTGTTGATAGGCGATGGCTTTTTCGTGGTGTTCGTCGGTATTTATTGTACCGAATCTGGGAGGGTGTGTTCCGTCCAGCCAATACTTCACACAATCGTGGGCGCGAGTGAGCGGGCCATCACTCTTAGTGCAGTCGCTCTGATACTTGACCCAGTCCACAATGTCTTGGAGTCCGAAAATCGAAACAAGGTTCTTGTCATAACTATTTGCTTTGACTTTTGGTGCGCGATTATGGGCGGCATAAATGATCCATACCCTGGTGTACTGCTCTTTTAATTGATGCTTGATGAAATTGTTAATGGTGTGATTGATCTTCTGTTGGGGGTTTTCTCCCTGGAAGGTTATCTGCACACAGACACCGTTTCTTTCATCAGCCAGGTCGATGGCGGGATAGTTGATTCCATTTTGCTCGTCGACGGGCTTTTCACTCAATCGGGGAGTGTTGGGCCATACATTCATGTTTCTGAAGCTGAAGCCTGCATGCGACCCTGCTTCATTGAGCAGGTGCATGAAAAGAGTCTCGGCCTTTTTCGCTTCGTCGGTGAAACCCTGTTTGCATTCGTCGATTACGGCATACGCATGTTGGCGTAGTCTCTGGCTCAGGTAGTCGATCATGCGTTCTGCTGATGCAAGCGCCATTGTATGGTCCTTGGCTTCGTTGTTTGAGGTTAGCTATCAGCTCGGTAGTGGCGGTTCTCCTTGCTGTCTACCGGCACGGATAATTGTCCTTTCGTGTTTTTCTCGAAACTTACAATCTCCGTCAGGTTTTCAGCTGGAGTGCGTAAAACTTGAGCAATGTGATTGAGTGTTTTTAGCTTTACTGCAGTGTCGAAAAATGGATGCAGCGGGGGAGATTGAGAGGCTCTTTGCTCGTATCGATCTGGGTCTTGGCATTCATTTAGATGGCTCCCTCCCGTCCCCAGCGGCACTTGCGTTCTATACCCGTGTAACACTCATCCTTTCACACGACTTTCTCGCTTTAGTTTCCCTGATTCCTTCCAGTGCTTTTCAATCCCTGATTAAGCATGGCAAACTCCTTCACAGTGTTCCGTTATTGCAGTATTAAATCCGTTATAGCGGAATCATATGGCTGGATTGCCTTTTGTGCGCCAGCGCATCTCCAGGAACAGCGTTTCTTGAAGATTGTTTTTCACCTTTCACCCAGGAGAACCTCTCATGAGCATCACCCGTTACGGCACCGGTAGCACCGCAGGCGGTGGCCAGCCGCGTCCTTTCGCTCGCGCGGTCGAGGCAGATGGCTGGCTGCATGTGTCCGGCCAGGTGCCGGCGCTGGATGGCGAGATCATTCACGGTGGGATCGTCGAGCAGACGCATCAGACGCTGCGCAATCTGGTGGCCATTCTCGAAGAGGCCGGGTATGGCCTGGAGGATGTGGTGCGGGTTGGCGTGTGGCTGGAAGACCCGCGGGATTTCTGGAGTTTCAACAAGGTGTTCGGTGAGTACTTCAAGCCCGAACACGCGCCGGCCCGGGCCTGTGTGCAGGCCAGCATGATGGTGGATTGCAAGGTCGAGATCGATTGTGTGGCCTACAAGAAGAAGGCCTGATGGCTATGGCCTGTAGAAGCTGGCCTGTAGGAGCTGGCTTGCCAGCGAAGGCGCCCGTGAGGGCGGCACAAGGCTTGAGGGCCTCTTCGCCGGCGAGCCGGCTCCTACGGGTCGATAGGGGCGCCATGTTTTTTTGTGAAGGCCAGTTAGATGAGCGAAGACAACATCAAGCGTCGGGCCAAGGGCCTGGATCGGGCGTTCGATATTCTCGATTTCCTCAAGGAGATCGGCCAGCCGTTGCGGCCCAACGATATCGCCAAGGGCATTGGCGGCCCCAAGTCCACGGTCTATGAGTTGGTGGCTTCCCTGCTGGAGCGGCGGGTACTGGAACCGGTGGGCCAGGAGGGGCATGTGTACCTGGGCCGCCAGTTGTACTTTCTCGGCCAGGCCCATTTGCGTCATTTCGACCTGAGCCGCGAGGCCGATCAGGCCTTGCAGGAAATCGTCCGCCAGACCCAGGAAACCGCCCAGATGTGCCTGCTCAACGGGCGCAAATACACGGTGGCGCTGATGAAGGAGGGCGAGCGGCACTTCCGCATTTCCTCGAATATCGGCGAGAACGCGCCGATTCCCTGGACCGCTTCCGGGCGGTTGCTATTGGGGCATTTGAGCGATGGGCAGATTGTCGACCTGATCGATGAACGGGACTTCGTTCTGCCCGACGGTGAGCGTCTGCCCTTGGCGACGTTTCTCAAGCAAATCCGCCAGGCCAGCGAGGATGGGTTCTTTTCCTTCGACAGCGTGGCCGACACCTTTACCCATTGTTTTGCCGCACCGGTGCGCGATGAGCACGGGGTGTGCATCTGCACGCTCTGCATCGTCGCGCCCAGGGCCGATGCCCAGCGCAATTACCAGGAATATCGCCGGGTGCTGATCGATAGCGCCAACCGTCTGGCCCGGCGTATCAACGATTGATGACTGTTTCGCGGCTGTGCGCAGCTGCCTTGATAAGGAGTGCCAAGATGTCTTCCGTATTGAACCTGCCACTGGTGGAAAAGGGCGCCGCTGCCCAGGGCGCGAGCCTGTTGCAAGACGTCAGCCTGCCGGCCCTGGTACTGCACCGCGAGGCCCTGGAACACAACATCCGCTGGATGCAGAAGTTCGTCACTGACAGCGGTGCCGAGCTGGCGCCCCACGGCAAGACCAGCATGATGCCCGCGCTGTTTCAGCGGCAGTTGGACGCCGGCGCCTGGGGCATCACCCTGGCCACTGCGATACAGACTCGCGCTGCCTATGCCCATGGCGCGCGCCGGGTGTTGATGGCCAACCAGCTGGTGGGGGCGCCGAACATGGCGCTGATCGCCGAGCTGCTGGCGGACCCGGATTTCGATTTCTATTGCATGGTCGATCACCCGGACAGCGTCGCCGACCTGGGGGCGTTTTTCGCCCAGCGTGGGGTCACGCTCAAGGTGATGATCGAGTACGGCGTGGTCGGTGGGCGTTGCGGTTGCCGCACCGAGCAGGAGGTGCTGGCCCTGGCCAAGGCGATCCAGGCGCAGCCGGCCCTGGCGCTGTGCGGTATCGAAGGTTATGAAGGGGTGATCCATGGCGATCAGGCCATCAGTGGCATCCGTCAGTTCGCCGACTCCCTGGTGCGCCTGGCGGTGGACCTGCACAACGACGGGCTGTTCGCCATCGAGCGGCCGATTATCACTGCCTCGGGGTCAGCCTGGTATGACCTGATTGCCGAATCCTTCGAGACCCACAACGCCAAGGGCCGCTTCCTCAGTGTGCTGCGTCCGGGCAGTTACGTGGCTCATGACCATGGCATCTATAAAGAGGCGCAGTGCTGCGTGCTGGATCGCCGCGCCGACCTGGAGGAGGGCCTGCGCCCGGCCATGGAGGTCTGGGCCCATGTGCAATCGCTGCCGGAGCCGGGCTTTGCCGTGGTGGCCCTGGGCAAGCGCGATGTGGCCTATGACGCCGGCCTGCCGGTACCGCTGCGGCGTTATCGCGCCGGGGCCCAGGCCAGTGCCGGGGATGACGTGGGGGCGTGCAAGGTCACTGCAGTGATGGACCAGCATGCGTTTCTCACGGTGGCGCCGGGAGTGGAGTTGCGCATTGGCGACATCATTTCCTTCGGTACTTCGCACCCCTGCCTGACCTTCGACAAATGGCGCACCGGGTTGCTGGTGGATGAGCGCCTGCAGGTGATCGAGAACCTGGAAACCTGTTTCTGATCGCCGGAGCCGGGGATATGCAGGGTCTGCAGGAGCCGGCTTGCCGGCGAAGAGGCCTTTGGATGAGGTGCAGGCCTTGCGGGCGCCTTCGCTGGCAAGCCAGCCCCTACGGGGCTGGGGAGATGTTGGGTCTGTAGGAGCCGGCTTGCCGGCGAAGAGGCCTCTGGATGAGGTGCAGGCCTCGCGGGCGCCTTCGCTGGCAAGCCAGCTCCTACCCGGTGGAATGTGCTTTGAGGGGAGGTCAGGAACATGGACAGGAAGAAACGCATCGCGGCCATCGGCGAATGCATGATCGAGTTGCAGCAGCATCATGACGGCAGCCTGCAACAGAGCTTTGGCGGCGACACCCTGAACGCCGCGGTGTACCTCGCGCGGGAATTGGGCGAGGCCGGGCGGGTGGATTACGTCACCGCCCTGGGCGATGACAGCTTCAGTGATGCCATGTGCCAGGGGTGGGCGGCGGAGGGCATCGGCCTGGAGCGGGTGCAGCGCTTGCCGGGGCGCCTGCCTGGGCTGTATTGCATCCAGACTGACGCTCGGGGCGAGCGGCGCTTTCTCTACTGGCGCAACGAGGCGGCAGTGCGCGACTGCTTTACCACGGTGGCGGCCGGGCCGATCCTCGAAGCGCTGAAGCATTACGATGTGCTGTATTTCAGCGGCATCACCCTGGCGGTGCTGGGGGAGGTGGGGCGCGGGAAGTTGTTGCAGACCCTGGCCGAGGCGCGCCAGCGCCAGGCGCTGATAGTCTTCGACAACAACTACCGGCCGCGCCTGTGGGCGTCGGTCGAACAGGCCCGGGCGGCGTACCGCGAAGTATTGCCCCAGGTGGATCTGGCATTGCTGACCCTGGAGGATGAGCAAGCGCTGTTTGCCTATGCGGATGCCGAAGCGGTGTTCGCGGCGTATCAGGGCACTCCGGAAGTGGTGCTCAAGCGGGGCGCCGAGCCCTGCCTGATTCGCGTGGCGGGTGGTGCTTTCGAGGTGCCGGCCCAGCGGGTGGAGCAGGTAGTGGACACCACGGCGGCCGGGGATTCGTTCAGCGCAGCCTATCTGGCCCGGCGCCTGCTGGGCGGCAGCCCGGTGCAAGCGGCAGAGGCCGGGCACCGCCTGGCGAGCCAGGTCATCCAGCATCCCGGCGCCCTGATACCCCGCCATTGAACCGGGCGTTGACCTTGCGGGCACCTTCGCTGGCAAGCCAGCTCCTACAAGGCCCGGGGTCAGTCGCGGAAGAAGACTTGCACCAGGTGATAGCCGAACTTGCTCTTGATCGGGCCATGCACGGTGCGCAGGGGCTTCTTGAAAATGACCTGGTCGATGGCACCGACCATCTGCCCCGGGCGCACTTCCCCCAGGTCGCCGCCGCGCTTGCCGGACGGGCAGGTGGAATATTTCTTCGCCAGTACGTCGAAGGCTTCACCCTTGGCGATGCGCTGCTTGAGCTGTTCAGCCTCTTCGGCGGTTTTCACCAGGATGTGGCGGGCTTGGGCTTTCATGGGCGGGTGACCTTGTAGCGGGAAATCGGCGGCCGCGGATTATGCCTGAATTCAGGACGCGCGGCCGATCATCTGACGAATCTTCTGGGCCATTTCCTCAATGGAAAACGGCTTGGCCATCAGGTCCATGCCCGGCTCCAGGAAGCCCTGGCGCTCGGCCGCCTTTTCCGCGTAGCCGGTCATGAACAGCACCTTGAGCCCGGGCCGCTGCTGGCGGGCGATCTCCGCCAGTTGCCGGCCGTTCATGCCCGGCAGGCCGACATCGGTCACCAGCAGATCGACGCGCATCGGCGATTCCAGCAAGGGCAGGGCACTGCGCGCATCTTCGGCCTCGAAGGCGCGGTAGCCCAGTTCGGCGAGGACATTGAGCACCAGCATGCGCACTGCCGGGTCGTCTTCCACCACCACCACGGTTTCCCCGGCGATGGCCTGGGGCGCCTGGTTGAGGGTGGCGGGTTCGGCGCTGTTCAGTGGTGCGGCGAACAGCCTTGGCAGGTACAGGCGCACGCAGGTGCCCTGGTCCGGTTCGCTGCTGATGGTCACGTGGCCGCCGGACTGCTGGGCGAAGCCGTAGATCATCGACAGCCCCAGGCCCGTGCCCTGGCCGATGGGCTTGGTGGTGAAGAACGGGTCGAAGGCCTTGGCCAGGATCCGCGGGCTCATGCCGGCGCCGTTGTCGCTGACGCCGAGCATCACGTAGTCGCCGGCCTTGACCGGTTCCAGGGTGCTGATGTCGCTGCCGTCGAGGTAGCTGTTGGCGGTTTCGATCAGCAGCCTGCCGCCGTCGGGCATGGCGTCGCGGGCGTTGATCACCAGGTTGAGCAGGGCATTTTCCAGCTGGCTGGCGTCGGTGTTCACCGGCCACACGCCGTCCGCCAATTGCATCTGCAGCTCGATGTGCTCGCCCTTGGTGTGGTTGAACAGCTCTTGCAGCGAGCGCACCAGCTGGTTGGGGTCCAGGGGCTGGCGGTCCAGGGACTGGCGCCGGGAGAACGCCAGCAGGCGGTGGGTCAGGGACGCCGCGCGTTTGGCCGAGGACATGGCCGCTTCGGTGAAGCGGCCGATCTCGGCGCCGCGGCCGTTGTCGATATAGCGCTGCATCAGGTCCAGGCTGCCGATGATGCCGGTGAGCATGTTGTTGAAGTCGTGGGCGATGCCGCCGGTGAGCTGGCCCACGGCTTCCATCTTCTGCGCATGGCGCAGGGCGTCTTCGGCGCGTTCGCGCTCGAACATTTCGTTCTGCAGGCGCTGGTTGGCAGTGGCCAGGGCCTCGGTCCGCTGGTTGACCCGGTCCTCCAGGGTTTCGTTGAGATTGCGCAGGGCTTCTTCGGTCTGCCGGCGCTCGGTTTCGTCGATGACAAAGATGTAGAAACCATTGATCGCGCCGTCGGCGCCGTAACGCGGCAGGTACTTCATCAGGGCATGGCGCGGCCGGCCGTCGCGGTGCGGCGAGTTGGCCTCGAAGCTGCACGGCTTGCCGGCCAGTGCGGCCTTGATGTTCTCGGCGCGAGTGGCGTAGATCTCGTCGCCGACCACTTCGCGGATGCTCTTGCCGTACAGCTCTTGCGGGGTCAGGCCGTACCAGTCCAGGTAGGCGCTGTTGTTCAGGCGAAAGCGTTCCTCGTGGTCGACATAGCCGATCAGCACGGGCATGGCATTTATGATCAGTTGCAGCTCGGTCTGGCTCTGGCGCAGCGCCTGTTCCATCTGCTTGCGTTCGGTAAGGTCCAGGGCCGCACCGAGAAAACGCGTCGGCCGGCCATGGTGGTCCTTGTAGCAGCGGCCTCGGGCGAACACCCAGCGCAGTTGGCCGTCGGCCAGTTGCAGGCGGTACTCCTCGGCGTACTCGGTGCCGTGGGTGATGCAGTGCTTGATGCCCCGGGCCACCATGCCGCGGTCCTCCGGGTGCACGCCCTTGAGGTATTCGCTGATCGGCAGTTGCCGGGACTGCTGCGGATCGACGCTGTGCAACTGGGCGAAATGCGCGTCGGCGATGAAGCGGTCTTCGCCGATGTCCCAATCCCAGGTGCCCACCGCGTCGGTGGCCGCCAGGGCCAGTTGCAGGCGCTCTTCGGTCTCGTGCTGGGCGCGCAGGCTGTCGTCGGAGCGCTGCTGCAGTTCCAGGGCGATGCGCCGGCGTTCGTTGGTCTCGATGGCGGTGACCAGGATTCCGGCGACGTCGCCGCGTTCGTTGCGGATCGGGCTGTAGGTCAGGTCCAGCCACAGGTCGTACTCGCTGCCGTTGGTGCGTTGCAGGCTGAAGCGCTGTTCGCTGAAGGTGCGCACCTGGCCGTTGAGCACGGCGCGGTAGATCGGGTCGGTGAAGTCCATCAGTTCCGGCCAGGTCAGGTGCGCCGGGTGGCCGAAGGCACTGGGGTGCTTGTTGCCCGCCAGCAGGGCGAAGCCGTCGTTGTAGATCTGCGTCAGCTCGGCGCCCCACAGCAGCAGCATCGGCATCGGCGAATGGATCACGATGTCCACGGCGGTGCGCAGGCTCTGGGGCCAGTGGCCGGATTCTCCGAGGGGAGTGGCCGACCAGTCCAGGCGGGCAATCAGGTTGGCGGCTTCGCTGCCGGAGTGGGGGCCATTCATGTCGAAGGTGTCCTGGGTGGTGCGGTATTACGCGGCGACGCCACAGGCTCGCGCACTCGAAAAGTCGCATGGACATGCGGTGCATATTCAAACGGATGGATTGTAGGCGTTTTCGGCGCGCACATTTTCACCCGCTTTTGCGGCAGATGACCAGTCTAGAGGGGCTGAACGGTTATCAGAGTGATGCGTTGGGGATGCGGTAGCCCGTAGGAGCCGGCTTGCCAGCGAAGTGGCCATTGCCGAGCGCGCCGACCTGGACGACGCCTTCGCCGGCAAGCCGGCTCCTGCAAAGGGCGGGGTCAGTGGCGCAACTCCTCGCGGTCGCGAAACTGCTCCAGGGCCTCGGGGTTGGCCAGGGCGTCGGTGTTCTTCACCGGCAGGCCGTGCACCACGTTGCGCACTGCCAGTTCGACGATCTTGCCGCTGATGGTGCGGGGAATGTCCGTGACCGCGAGGATTTTCGCCGGCACATGGCGCGGCGTGGTGTTGCTGCGAATCACCTGGCGAATGTGTTCCTGCAAGGCTTCATCGAGCTCCACGCCGTCTTGCAGGCGCACGAAAAGCACCACCCGCACGTCCTGCTCCCAGCTCTGGCCGATGGCCAGGCTTTCCAGGACCTGCTCCAGCTTTTCCACCTGGCGGTAGATTTCCGCGGTGCCGATACGCACCCCGCCGGGGTTGAGCACGGCGTCCGAACGCCCATGGATCAGCCAGCCACCCTCGGCCAGTTGTTCGGCGTAGTCGCCCTGGGCCCAAACGCCGGGAAACAGGCTGAAGTACGAGGCCTTGAGCTTGCTCTGGTCCGGGTCGTGCCACAGGCCCACGGGAATGCTGGGGAAGTGCCGGGTGCACACCAGCTCGCCTTTCTCGCCGATCACCGGCTGGCCCTGGTCGTTCCACACTTCGATGGCCATGCCCAGGCCCTTGCCTTGCATCTCGCCGCGGCGCACCGGTTGTATCGGATTGCCGGCGACGAAGCAGGCGACGATATCGGTGCCGCCGGACATCGAGGCCAGGCACAGCTCGCTCTTGATCTCGCGGTACACGTAGTCGTAGCTCTGCGGCGACAGCGGCGAGCCGGTGCACAGCAGGGTCTTCAGGCTCTCCAGGCGGTGGCTCTGGCGCGGCCGGCTGCCGGCCTTTTCCAGAGCCGCCAGGTACTTGGGGCTGGTGCCGAAGACGCTGATGGCTTCGCGGTCGATCAGGTCCATCAGGTGCTCGTTGCCGGGATGGAACGGCGAGCCATCGTAGAGCACCAGGCTGGCCCCGGTGGCCAGGGCCGAGACCAGCCAGTTCCACATCATCCAGCCGCAGGTGGTGTAGTAGAACAGGCGCTCGCCGGGGCCCAGGTCGGCGTGCAGGCCGTGTTCCTTGAGGTGTTGCAGCAGCACCCCGCCGGTGCCGTGGACGATGCACTTGGGCACCCCGGTAGTACCGCTGGAGTAGAGGATGTACAGCGGATGGGCGAAGGACACCGGAAAGAATTCGGGCTCGCCGCCGGGGCGGTAGAAGTCGTCCCACAGGCTGACGCTGGCCGGGGTGCGGTAGTCCTCGGCCCGGGCCTGCGAGCGGGCGTAGGGCACGATCAGCAACTGCTCCAGGGACGGCAGGCGCTCGAGGATCTGGTTGACCTTGGCCGTCTGGTCGATGTCCTTGCCGGCGTAGCGGTAGCCGGCGCAGGTGATCAGCACCTTGGGCTCGATCTGGCCGAAGCGGTCGACCACCCCCTGGGTGCCGAAATCCGGCGAGCAGCTGGACCACACGGCCCCGAGGCTGGTGCTGGCGAGCATGCCCACCAGGGTCTGCCAGGTGTTGGGCATGCAAGCGGCAACCCGGTCACCGAGGCCGACTCCAGCGTCCCGCAGGCTGCGTTGCAGGCCGGCGACCTGGGCCGCCAGTTCGGCGTGGGTCAATTGTTCGCGCTGGCCGTTTTCGTTGATCGCCACCACCGCGACGCTGTCATCCCGACGCTTGAGCAGGTGCTCGGCGAAGTTCAGGGTGGCGCCGGGAAACCACTGCGCGCTGGGCATCTGCGGCCCTTCGCGCAGCACGCATTCAGCAGGCTGGTGGAAGCTGACCTCGAAGAAGTCGACGATCGCCTGCCAGAAGCTTTCTCGCTGGTCGATGCTCCACTGGTGCAGGGCGGGGTAGTCGTGAAGATTCAGGCCGTGGCGCTGATTGACGAAGCGGCGAAAGGCATCCATCCGCGTCTTGCCGATGCGCTCGGCGCTGGGTTGCCAGAGTAGGTCGGACATGCAAGGCCTCGTGTTCTTATTGTTGTTTTTTTGGGGGGCTGTTCGCTGGCAAGCCAGCTCCTACGCGGGCCAGCACAGCCGTGTAGGAGCCGGCTTGCCGGCGAAGACGTCAGCCAGAGACGCGCGTCATTGCGCCAGCCACCCGCCATCGATGTTCCACGCCGCACCACGCACCTGGGCGCCGGCTTCGCTGCACAAAAATAGCACCAGTTCCCCCAGTTGCGACGGGGTGACGAACGCCAGGGACGGTTGCTTTTCCGCCAGCAGATCATGCTGGGCCTGTTGCGGGTCGGTGCCGGCCGCGACGCGATCATCGATCTGCTTCTGCACCAGCGGGGTCAGCACCCAGCCCGGGCAGATGGCGTTGCAGGTGACGTTGCTGGTGGCGGTTTCCAGGCCTACCACCTTGGTCAGGCCGATCACCCCGTGCTTGGCCGCCACATAGGCGGCCTTGCCCACCGAGCCCACCTGGCCGTGCACCGAGGCGATGTTGACGATCCGCCCCCAGCCCTTGGCGCGCATCCCCGGCAGCCCCAGGCGGGTGCTGTGGAACACCGACGACAGGTTGATGGCGATGATCGAATCCCAGCGCTCCACGGGGAACTCCTCCACCGCCGCCACATGCTGGATGCCGGCGTTGTTGACCAGGATGTCGACGCCGCCGAACTCCCGTTCGGCGTAGGCGAACATCTCGGCGATCTGCGCAGGGTCGCTGACATCCGCCGGGTGATGGCCGACCTGGCCGCCGAATTGTGCAACCTCGGCGATCGCCTTCGAGGCATCGCCAAAGCCGTTGAGAATCAGCTTGGCCCCGGCCTTGGCCAGCACCAGGGCGATGCCCAGGCCGATGCCGCTGGTGGAGCCGGTGACCAGGGCGGTCTTGCCAGAAAGAGTGGTCATGAATACCTCACACAATGCCGGTGGCGTAGAAAGTGGCGATGACGACGAAGACCGCCAGGGTCTTGATCAGGGTAATGCAGAAAATGTCCTTGTAGGCCTCGCGATGGGTCAGCCCGGTGACCGCCAGCAGGGTGATCACCGCGCCGTTGTGGGGCAGGGTGTCCATGCCGCCGCTGGCCATGGCGGCCACCCGGTGCAGCACTTCCAGGGGAATGTTGGCAGCGTGGGCGGCGCTGATGAAACTTTCGGACA
This sequence comes from Pseudomonas sp. GW822-FHT06D10, assembly GCF_058799535.1. Classification (NCBI taxonomy): domain Bacteria; kingdom Pseudomonadati; phylum Pseudomonadota; class Gammaproteobacteria; order Pseudomonadales; family Pseudomonadaceae; genus Pseudomonas; species Pseudomonas sp. GW822-FHT06D10. Next base: position 302,348 of record NZ_JBXALN010000001.1, read on the forward strand.
TGGCCGCCAGGGCGATGCTCATGCCGCCCGAGGCCGAACCTGTGATGCCCGCCAGCAGGGTCACGGTAATGGCTTCGTTGACCAGCGGGTTGGGGATGCTTTTGAGCCAGTCGGCCAGCACCAGGAAGCCTGGCAGGGAAGCGATCACCGCACCGAAGCCGTATTCCGAGGCGGTGTTCATGGCCGCCAGCAGGGCGCCGCTGACCGCGCTTTTGCTGCCTTCGGCGAGCTTGCTGCGAATGGCCGAGAAGCCGAATACCAGCACCATCAGGATGCCCACCAGCAAGGCGGCCTGCACCGCCCAGATGGCGGTGAGCTTGGCGATTTCACTGGTCACCGGTGTTGCCATGCCCGGCAGGCTAAGGCTGTGGGTCTTGCCGTACCACTGGGGAATCCAGTGGGTGAACAGCAGGTTCATGATGCCCACCAGCAGCAACGGCGACAGCGCCAGCCAGGGGTTGGGCAGCTCCAGGTCTTCGGCGGTTTCCGGCTCGTTGCGCAACTCGGTGCCGTAGCCTTCTCCGGCCTTCTGCGCCTTGTTGCGCTGGCGCTGGAGGAACAGCATGCCGGCGCAGAACACGAAGATGGTGCCGATCACCCCCAGCCACGGCGCGGCCCAGGCGGTGGTGTTGAAGAAGGTGCTGGGGATGATGTTCTGGATCTGCGGGGTGCCGGGCAGGGCGTCCATGGTGAAGGAAAACGCCCCCAGGGCGATGGTCGCCGGGATCAGGCGCTTGGGGATGTTGCTCTGGCGGAACATCTCGGCGGCAAAGGGGTAGACCGCGAACACCACCACGAACAGCGAGACCCCGCCGTAGGTCAGCAGCGCGCAGACTAGCACGATCACCAGCATGGCCTGGCGGGTGCCCAGCAGGCGGATCGCGGCCGCGACGATGGAGCGGGAAAAGCCCGACAGCTCGATCAGCTTGCCGAACACTGCGCCCAGCAGGAACACCGGGAAATACAACTTGATGAAGCCGACCATCTTCTCCATGAACACCCCGGTAAAGGCGGGCGCCACGGCGGACGGGTCGGTGAGCAGCACCGCGCCGAGGGCGGCGATGGGGGCAAAGAGGATGACGCTGTAGCCACGGTAGGCAGCGAGCATCAGCAGCGCCAGGGCTGCCAAGGCAATGATCACACTCATGGTGTGTCTCTCCAGGATTGTTATTGTTGTCGGGTGTTGCGTGTGGAGAGCGTTATAGCGAGAACTGTGCCATCTACATAAGCCATTGAAATATATGGATATTTTTATTTTTCTTTGGGCGGATTGACATTGACTGTCTCTGTTTTGAGAATTTTTTTTGATTGACCGGCCTCTTCGCTGGCAAGCCAGCTCCTACAGAGATCGTTCAGAGCGCCGTAGAAGCTGGCTTGCCAGCGAAAAGCGCGCAGTGCACCGGTAAATTCTCTAAATAGAGATTGATGTCTCTTTATGGAGACTCATCAATCCCCAGGGCCGCCATCTTCTTGTATAGCGTGGAGCGCCCCAGCCCCAGGCGCCGGGCCGCTTCGTCCACCTTGCCGGCACATTGGGCCAGGGTGGCGCCGATCAGTTGCCGGTCGAAACGCTCTCGGGCCGCTGCGAAGGTTTCCTGGTTCGGCGAATCGCCCGGCACCAGGGCTTCGTTACGCTGCACCGGGCTGAAGCTGCCAATCGCCGCGCGAATATCCGAGGCGTTGAGTATCAGGTCGTCGCTGAGCAGCGCCGCTCGTTCCAGGACGTTGCGCAACTCGCGGATGTTCCCCGGCCAGGCATGTTGCGCCAGCAGGGCCAGGGCATCGCGGTCCAGTTCATGCTGGCTGCGCAGTTCTTCGAGAATCCCTTCGCTCAGGGCCGGCAGGTCGTCCAGGCGTTCGCGCAAGGCTGGCACCTGGATCGGCAGCACATTCAACCGGTAGTACAGGTCGGCGCGAAACTCGCCGCGCTTGATCGCCGCTTCAAGGTCCGTGGAGGTGGCGGCGATGATTCGCACATCGCTGTGGATCACCTCGTTGGAACCCACCGGCTCGAACTCTTTTTCCTGCAGCACCCGCAGCAGCTTGCTTTGCAGGGGCAGCGGCATGTCGCCGATTTCATCGAGGAACAGGCTGCCGCCCTGGGCGATCTGCAACTTGCCCGGGCGACCCTTGCGGTCGGCGCCGGTAAAGGCGCCGGGGGCGGTGCCAAAGAATTCCGCCTCCAGCAGGGCCTCGGGAATGGCCGCGCTGTTGATGCTGACAAAGGGCTTGTGGGCCCGTGGCGAGGCGGCGTGGATGGCCTGGGCCAGCAGTTCCTTGCCGGTGCCGGTTTCGCCTTGCAGCAGGATCGGCGACTCGGCGCTGGCCCCGCGTCGGGCGCGGCGCTTGACCTCCAGGCTGGCGGCACTGGTGCCGATGAAGTGAGCGAAGTTGTATTTGGTCTGCCGGGCCCGCAGCAGGGAGCGGGTAGAGGCCAGTTCTTCCTGCATGCTCAGGTAGCGCTTGAGCATCGGCGACAGGCTGCGCAGTTCGTCGAACAGGGCAAAACCGATGGCGCCGATCACCGTGCCGGCGTCGTCGTGGATCGGCAGGCGCATCACCACCAGGGGTTCCTTGGGGGTGTCCTGCATGTCCAGCAGGATGGGGCGGCCGGTGCGCACCACCTCCCGCAACAGGCTGCCGGGAATCACGCTTTCACAGGGCTTGCCGATGGCGAAGGCGGCGGATTCCAGGCCGAAGCGCCGGGCATAACGCTCGTTCATCCAGACGATATTGGCGTCGCGGTCGACGATCACCGTGCCTTCGCTGGATTGCTCGATGATCTCGAACAGCGAGCGGATCGCCAGTTGGCGCACGCGCTGGTAGTCCTTGAGGCTTTCGCTGTCGTTCATGGCGGCATCCTGGAAATGGGCGCAGCGATTATGCCGCAGTCTGCCCCGGTTGTTGCGCTGTAGCCGCTGCCGAGCGCCAGCGAGGCTGCGCAAAGGGCCGCAGGACCTTCGGCGGTCTCAAGGGCGGCGTCTCCTGCGGAGCCGTTCGCAGCCTGCGGCAGCGGCTACACCAGGTCGCGAAGCTGGCTGCTGTCGAGCCTTGCGAGGCTGCGAGAAAGGGGCGTCGACGGCAGGTCAGCCGGGATGGGCGGCGGCCAGCAGTTCCCGGGTGTAGGGGTGCTGGGGGTTTTCGAACACCTCGTGGCTGGCGCCGCGCTCCACGACCTGGCCGTCCTTGATCACGATCATGTCGTGGGCCAGGGCTCGCACCACCGCCAGGTCATGGCTGATGAACAGGTAGGTCAGGCCATACTTTTCCTGCAGCTGACGCAGCAGGGCCACCACTTGCTTCTGCACGGTGCGGTCCAGGGCCGAGGTGGGCTCGTCCAGCAAAATCAGCGCCGGCTTCAGCACTAGGGCCCGGGCGATGGCGATGCGCTGGCGCTGGCCGCCGGAGAACTCGTGGGGGTAGCGGTGGCGGCTGTCGGGGTCGAGGCCGACTTCCTCCAGGGCGCGGATGACCTGTTCGTCGCACTGGCGGGCATCGTACTGGCTGTGCACTTCCAGGCCTTCGCTGATGATCTGCGCCACCGACATGCGTGGGCTGAGGCTGCCGAAGGGGTCCTGGAATACCACCTGCATCTGTTTGCGCCAGGGCCGTAGCTGTTTCTGATTGAGGCCGTCCAGGGCCTGGCCCTGGAAGCGGATGCCACCTTCGGAGTCCAGCAGCCGCAGGATCGCCTGGCCCAGGGTGGACTTGCCCGAACCGGACTCGCCGACAATCCCCAGGGTCTTGCCTTGCTGCACGCTGAGGCTGATGCCGTCCACTGCCCGCAGGTACTCCTTGCGCCGGAACAGGCCGCCGCCGATCTGGAATTCGACGCGCAGGTGGTCCACCTCCAACACGGTTTCCCGGGTGTCGCGGCACAGCGGCTCGCCTTCGGGTTCGGCGTGCAACAGTTCGCAGCTGTAGGGATGCCTTGGCGCGTTGAACAGGGTGTCGCAGTCGGCTTGCTCGACGATTTCCCCGGCTTTCATCACGCACACCCGCTGGGCGATGCGCCGCACCAGGTTGAGGTCGTGGCTGATCAGCAGCAGGGACATGCCCAGGCGCTGTTGCAGGGATTTGAGCAGCAGCAGGATCTTGCGCTGCACGGTCACGTCCAGGGCGGTGGTGGGTTCGTCGGCAATCAGCAGTTCCGGTTCGCAGGCCAGGGCCATGGCGATCATCACCCGCTGGCGCTGGCCGCCGGAAAGTTGATGCGGGTAGGCCTTGAGCCGTTCCCGGGGCTTCTGGATGCCCACCAGCTCCAGCAGTTCGAGGATCCGCGCCTGGGCCTCCTTGCCCCCCAGGCCGCGATGCAGCAGCAGGGTTTCGCCGATCTGTTTTTCCACGCTGTGCAGCGGGTTGAGGGAGGTCATGGGCTCCTGGAAGATCATGGCGATGCGGTTGCCCCGCAGCTGTTGCAGGGTCGCCGGGCTGGCACCGATCAGTTCCTGGCCGCGATAGCGCACGCTGCCGGTGGCGCTGCAGCCGGTCTGCGGCAGCAGTTGCAGGATCGAATGGGCGGTCACCGACTTGCCCGAGCCGGATTCCCCCACCAGGGCCAGGCATTCGCCGGGGCGGATATCCAGGCTCAGGTCGCGGACCACGGTCTGCGCGCCGAAGGCGACATTGAGCTGGCGGATTTCGATCAGGTTTTCAGTCATTTCTACAGTCCGCTTCAAGATCGAGGATCAAAGGCATCGCGCAACGCCTCGCCGATGAACACCAGCAGCGAGAGGATCAGCGCCAGGGTGAAAAACGCCGTCAGCCCGAGCCACGGCGCCTGCAGGTTCTGCTTGCCCTGGCCGATCAATTCGCCCAGGGAGGCGCTGCCGGCGGGCATGCCGAAGCCGAGGAAGTCCAGGGCGGTGAGGGTCGAGATGGCCCCGGTGAGAATGAACGGCAGGTAGCTCAGGGTGGCGTTCATGGCGTTGGGCAGGATGTGCCGCAGGATCACCTTGCGGTCGCTCAGGCCCAGGGCCCGGGCAGCCTTGACGTACTCCAGGTTGCGCCCGCGCAGGAACTCGGCGCGCACCACGTCCACCAGGGCCAGCCAGGAAAACAGCGCCATGATCCCCAGCAGCCACCAGAAGTTCGGCTCGACAAAGCCCGAGAGGATGATCAGCAGGTAGAGCACCGGCAACCCGGACCAGACCTCCAGCAAGCGCTGGCCCAGGAGGTCGACCCAGCCGCCGTAGTAGCCCTGCAGGGCGCCGGCGGCGATGCCGATCAGGGCGCTGATGGCGGTCAGGGCCAGGGCGAACAGGATTGACACCCGGGCGCCGTAGATCACCCGCGCCAGCACATCCCGGGCCTGGTCGTCAGTGCCCAGCCAGTTGACCTTGCTCGGCGGGCTGGGGGCCGGCTGGGTCAGGTCGTAGTTGGGGGTGTCTTCGCTGAAGGGCACCGGCGGGAACAGCAGCCAGCCACCGTCCTTGCGGATCAGTTGCTGCACGTAGTCGCTGCGGTAGTCGGCCTGGAACGGCAACTGGCCGCCGAATTCCTGCTCGGTGTAGCGCTTGAGCACCGGGAAATACAGCGAGCCCTGGTAGCTGACCACCAGCGGCTTGTCGTTGGCGATCAGCTCGCCGCCCAGGGTCAGGATGAACAGGCCGATGAACAGCCACAGCGACCACCAGCCGCGGCGGTTTTTCTTGAAACGGTCGAAGCGCCGGCGCGCCAGAGGAGAAAGCGTGAGCATCAGGCGTTCCTCGCGGCGAAGTCGATGCGCGGGTCGACCAGGGTGTAGCACAGGTCGCCGATGAGTTTTATCAAGAGGCCGAACAGGGTGAAGATGAACAGCGAGCCGAACACCACCGGGTAGTCCCTGGACACCGCGGCCTCATAGCTCATGCGCCCCAGGCCGTCGAGGGAGAAGATCACCTCGATCAGCAGGGAACCAGCGAAGAACACGCTGATAAAGGCCTGGGGAATGCCCGAGACCACCAGCAGCATGGCGTTGCGGAACACATGTCCATACAGCACCCGGCGCTCGCTCAGGCCCTTGGCCCGGGCGGTGACCACGTACTGGCGGGTGATCTCGTTGAGGAAGGAGTTCTTGGTGAGGATGGTCAGGGTGGCGAAGCCGCCGATCACCAGGGAGCTGACCGGCAGTACCAGGTGCCAGAAGTAGTCGGCGACCTTGCCCAGGGTGCTCAACTGCTCGAAGTTGTCCGAGACCAGGCCGCGCACCGGGAACCAGTTCAGCGAGGTGCCGCCGGCGAACAGCACGATCAGGAACATGGCGAACAGGAAGGCCGGCATGGCGTAGCCGATGATGATCGCGGTGCTGCTCCAGATGTCGAAATGGCTGCCGTGGTGCACCGCCTTGCGGATTCCCAGGGGGATCGACACCAGGTAGGTGATCAGGGTCGCCCAGAGCCCCAGGGAAATGGTCACCGGCATCTTTTCCAGGATCAGGTCGGTGACCGTGGCGCCGCGAAAGAAGCTCTTGCCGAAGTCTAGCTGGGCGTAGTTCTTGAGCATCAGCCACAGGCGTTCATGGGCCGGCTTGTCGAAGCCGTACTGTTTCTCGATGTCCTGGATCAGCTTGGGGTCCAGGCCGCGGCTGGCCCGGGAGCCGCTGCTGCTCATGGCATCGGCGGAGCCGCCGACAGCGGCGCCGCCACCGATGCCCTGCAAGCGAGCGATGGCCTGTTCCACCGGGCCGCCGGGGGCGGCCTGGACGATGACGAAGTTCACCAGGAGGATGATCAATAGGGTCGGGATGATCAGCAGCAGGCGCCGCAGAATGTAGGCCAGCATCAGTGGCGCCCTCCGGGTTTGCCACGGCGGATCAGCTCGGCGGCCATTTGTTCGTCGGTCAGTGCGCTGCTGCTGACTTCCCACCAGCTTTCGATGGCTTCATCGTTGCTCGCCGGCACCTTGGGGATGCCGAAGCGGTTCCACCACACCGTGGAGGTGCCGGGCGGGTAGTAGTTGGCTATCCAGTAGTAGTTCCACTGCAGCACCCGATCCAGGGCATGGGCGTAGCGCAGCATCTCCGGCTGGCTGGTGGCTTTCACCAGGCCGTTGACCAGGCTGTCCACGGCCGGGTTCTTGAGCACCATGTAGTTGTTGGAACCGGGGTCGTTGGCCGCGGCGGAGCCGAAGTAGTTGTACAGCTCCATGCCCGGCGAGGTGGTCACCGGGTAGCCGGTGACGATCATGTCGTAGTCCCGGGCCATCAGGCGGTTGACGTACTGGGCGGAGTCGATGCGGCGAATGTTCAGGCTGATGCCGATCTGCGCCAGGTTGCGCTTGTAGGGCAGCAGCAGGCGTTCGATGGAGCCCTGGGTGATCAGGAAGGTGAAGCTCAGGGGCTCGCCCTGGGCGTTCACCAGCTTGTCGCCCTCGGGCTTCCAGCCGGCCTGTTCCAGCAGGGCCAGGGCTTGCAGTTGCTTGTCGCGGATCACGCCGCTGCCGTCGGTTTTCGGCGCCTCGAAAACCTGGGTGAAGACCTCGTCGGGGATCTGCCCGCGCAGCGGTTCGAGGATCTTCAGTTCCTCGGTATCCGGCAGGCTGCGGGCCGCCAGGGCGGTGTTGGAGAAGAAACTCTGCTGGCGGATGTAGAGGTTGCGCATCATCTGCCGGTTGCTCCATTCGAAATCCCAGAGCATGGCCAGGGCCTGGCGCACCCGGCGGTCCTGGAACACCGGCCGGTCGAGGTTGAACACATAGCCCTGGGCCGGTTGCGGCGCCGATTGCGCCAGGTGGGCCTTTTGCAGGCGGCCGTCGTTCAGCGCCGGGCTGTCGTAGCCGATGGAATAGCCGGTGGCGGAAAACTCGCGGTTGTAGTCGTAGGCGCCGCCGCGCAGCACCTGGCGGGCGACGTCGATATCGCCGAAATACTCGACGCTGAAATGATCGAAGTTGTACAGGCCGCGGCTCACCGGCAGGTCCTTGCCCCACCAGTCGGGGTTGCGGGCGAAGGTGATGCTGTTGCCCGAGTCGACCTTGGCCACGCGGTAGGGGCCGCTGCCCAGGGGCGCTTCATAGCCGCCGCCATTGGCGAAGTCGCGACTCTTCCACCAGTGTTCGGGGAACACCGGCAGGGTCGCGATATCCAGGGGCAGGGTGCGGTTTTCGTTGTTCTTGAAGTCGAAGCGCACCACTCGTGGTGATTCCACGGTGACGCCTTTGACGTCGTCGAACTGGGTGCGGTAGCGCATGCTGCCCTGGGTCATCAGCAGGTCGTAGCTGTAGCGCACGTCTTCGGCGGTGATCGGCGTGTTGTCGGCAAAGCGCGCCTTGGGGTTGAGGTAGAAGCGCAGCCACAGGCCGTCTTCGGCACGCTCCATCTTTTCGGCCACCAGGCCGTAGACGGTGTAGGGCTCGTCCAGGGAGCGCTGGGCCAGGGGCGAATAGACCAGGCCGTCGAGCTGGGAGACACCGATGCCCTTGTCGATATAGGGCAGTACGTGGTCGAAACGGCCGATTTCGATGGCCGAGCGGCGCAACGTCCCGCCTTTGGGGGCCTGGGGATTGACGTAGTCGAAGTGGCTGAAACCCTGGGGGTACTTGGCCGGTTCGCCATAGACGGTCATGGCGTGTTGCGGTGCGGCTTGGGCACCCGCGGCGCCCAACAGCAGGGCAGTGAAAAGCATGGTGGAGGAAAGCAGTCGCATTGTCAGCCTTAGGAGCCGGGTGATCGATGACCACGATTTGTACGCTAGCGGCGCGTGACTGGCCAGCCGCATCCGCTTTGGGCAGAACCTGGCGCCCATGCGCAACGGCCCACCAAAAGGCGGGCCGTTGAGCAGACGCAGGCGCTTGGGGATCAGTCCTGGCGGCTGGTGACTTCCAGCAGGTGGTAGCCGAACTGGGTTTTCACCGGGCCTTGCACCACGTTTACCGGAGCGCTGAACACCACGGTGTCGAATTCCTTGACCATCTGGCCTGGGCCGAAGGAGCCCAGGTTGCCGCCGTCACGGCTGGAAGGGCAGGTGGAGTTCTTTTTCGCGACTTCGGCAAAGTCGGCGCCGGCTTCGATTTCGGCTTTGAGTTCGTTGCACTTGGCTTCGCTGGCAACCAGGATGTGACGGGCAGTGGCTTTGGCCATGGATGTTGCTCCTTTCAAGAAAGTTGAGAGCCTACCGGATTCAGGTGGCTATTTCTTCTCAAAGTTCCTTCAAGGCATTGCCGCCTGGCGCCCGCGGGGGATGAGTGGTGAGGGTCCTGTAGGAGCCGGCTTGCCGGCGAAGAGGTCCTTGGAGGAGACGCTGCTCTTGAGGACGCCTTCGCTGGCAAGCCAGCTCCTGCGGGGGCGGTGCTGCTCAGGCGGGGACGGCTGCGGCCTTGCCTGCGTGTCGCAGTTGTTGCGCGCCATTGCGCAGCAATTGTTCGGTGGCGTCCCAGCCCAGGCAGCCGTCGGTCACCGAAACGCCGTAGCGCAGGTTCGCGCTCAGGGGCTGGCAGCCTTCGAACAGGTGGCTTTCCAGCATCACCCCCATCAGCGAGGTATCGCCCTGCAAGCGCTGCTCCAGTACCTCGTTGAACACCGCCGGCTGACGCAGCGGGTCCTTGCCGCTGTTGGCGTGGCTGCAATCGACCATGATCCGCGCCGGGATCTTCAGCTTCTGCAGGTCCTGCTGGACCTGGGCCACGCTCTGGCGGTCGTAGTTGGGCCCGCGATGGCCACCGCGCAGCACCAGATGGGTGTCGGGGTTGCCTGGGGTCTGGATGACCGCCGGGTGGCCCTGGCTGTCGACGCCGAAGTGGCGGTGCGGGTGGGCCGCCGAGCGCATGGCGTCACAGGCGATAGCGACACCGCCGTCGGTGCCGTTCTTGAAACCCACGGGCATGTCCAGGCCGCTGGCCATCTCGCGGTGGATCTGTGATTCGGTGGTGCGCGCACCAATGGCGACCCAGCTCAGCAGGTCATCGAAGTAGCCGGCGGCCATGGGTTGCAACAGTTCGGTGGCAACCGGCAGGCCCAGGCGCAGCATCTCGCGCATCAGTTCACGGGACAGGTGCAGGCCGCCGGCCATGTCGTCGCTGCCATCCAGGCGGGGGTCGTAGGCCAGGCCTTTCCAGCCGACGGTGGTACGGGGCTTTTCCACGTAGGCGCGCATCACCAGCAGCATCTGGTCGCGCACTTCATCGGCCAGGCGGGCCAGGTTGGCGGCGTATTCCAGGGCCGATTGCGGGTCGTGGATGGAGCAGGGGCCGACGACTACCAGCAGGCGTGGGTCGCGACCTTCGAGGATTGCGCGCACCGCCTGGCGGTGAGCGGCGACCTGTTGGTTCAAGGCCAGGGACAGCGGCAGTTGCTGCTTGAGTTCCAGGGAGCTGGGCAGGCGCTGGGTCAGGGTTTCATTGGCGCTGACGTGGGCGGACAGGGGCAGGGCGGATACGGACGAGTTCATGTGCGGTCTTCCTGGGCGGGCGGCGGGTTATGTCCCGCGCGCGGCCCTACTGGGGTGTTCGACAATTGGCCGTACTGGCCATAAGTGTGCAATTGCCACCGGTAGGTGACCGATCGGAGGCGGCAGGCTGTCCCGAGCGGAGGCTGCTAAATCGCCAGGCGCAAAACATGTCGTAGCGGTAATAGGTGGAGTAGTTCATGGAGCAATCCTCAGTAAGTTCGGTGTGTCGCTGAAAGTCGTGGTTGAAAATGCAGTGCCGGAAAAAACAAAACCCCCGGTCGGGAGGCCGACCGGGGGTTGAGATTTCTCTGGTAGGCGACCCGTTGAAGTGGGCGCCGGTTGGGTATCAGGCGCGCCAGTGGCTAAACCAATACCCAAAATAAAAGCTGGCCGGAGCCCGAGTGCCGTTGACCCAGGCAGCCGCGACCGAGCGCAGTGCGCTGGCAGTGTGGCGGTGCAGGGAAGGGGTCGTGGACAACATGGGTTTCTCCGTAAAGTGGGGGCGAGCTTACTAGAGGCTGGTGCCGGGATTCAATCAGTAATTTCTATCGGCGCAGCACGCGGCGGCGATGGATTAAGCCTGCAGGGGATTTATGCCACACTCGCCGCTCCCGCCTGTTCGCCCTCCAAGGAATGTTCATGTCCGTGCTGACCCTCGCTGCTGCCCAAACGGTGTCCATCGCGGGCGATCTACCGGCCAACCTGGCCCGGCATCAGCGGTTGATGCAACTGGCAGCGGCGCAGGGCGTGCAGTTGCTGGTGTTTCCCGAGCTGTCGCTGACCGGCTATGAGCCGCAATTGGCGGCCGAACTGGCGCTGATACCCGATGCACCGCAGTTGCAGCCACTGCGGGATCTGGCCCGGGCGCTGGAACTGACGGCGGTGGTGGGGATGCCGATCCGCCTGTCTGTTGACGGGCCGGTGCTGATTGGCGCTCTGGTGCTGGGCGGCGACGGTTCGCTGGCGGTCTACACCAAGCAGCACCTGCATGCAGGAGAGGAGCGCGCTTTTGTCGCAGGCCAGGGCGGCACCCCTTTGCCTATCGGTGGCGAAACCGTGGCTTTGGCGGTCTGCGCGGACTTCTGCCACGCCAGCCATGTGCAGGCGGCGGCCGATGCCGGCGCCGGGATCTATGCTGCCGGGGTCTTGATCAGCGAAGGTGGCTACGCTGCCGATAGCATGCTGCTCCAGGGATACGCCCAGGAGCACGGGATGCTGGTGCTGATGGCCAACCACGGCGGCCCCAGCGGTGGTTGGGCCTGCGCTGGACGCAGCGCAGCCTGGGATGCCCGGGGCCGGTTGCTGGGCGCCGTCGAGGGGGTGGGCGAGGCTTTGTTGATTGTCCGGGGTGTTACTGGGCAATGGCAGGCGCAGGTGCTGGAGGTGAGCCATTGATGGACGGCTTTTCATTACGCCCGGCGGTTGATTCGGACCTGGCGTTCGCCCGCGACCTGACCCGTTCCACCATGCTCGGCTATTACATTCGCAACGACTTGCTGTGGCAGGACGAAGCCTTCGATGTGGCCTGGGCCGGCCGCAGGAACCTGCTGATCTGCCAGGGTGCCCGGGTGCTGGGGTTTGTCAGCCTGAGCCGGGATGCGCAGGCGCTGTATGTCCGCGAATTGCATGTGCTGGAGGCTTTCCGGGGGCAGGGCGCCGGTGCCTGGACGCTGGAGCAGGTGCTGGAGCTGGCTCGCCAGGAGCGCCGAGGGTTGTTGCGCCTGACCGTGTTCAAGGGCAATCCCGCACAGCGGTTGTATGAGCGGATGGGGTTGCGGGTGGTGGGAGAGGATGATTGTTTCTGGCGCATGGCGCGCTTGTCTGATTCGCTTGCCGGAAGGCTTGGCGACGCCTGAGCGCAACGCCGTTCCGCAGGCTTTACTGTGCGTTGGGATCTATCGCGGGCGCATCCTCGAGGATGATGCCGTCCTTCATTCCCAGTAGCACCGCGACCTTGTGTGCTTCCCCTCGTTTGCCTTTCTTGCGGCCTGCCAGCACCTGATAGGTAGTGGCCGGGTCAACCCCGTGTTCACGAGCAAATTGTTGAACCGATTTACCTTGATGTTCCAGCCAGGCCTTGGCTTGTGCGGCAGTGCGGATACCGGGCATAGTTCAAAACCGTTCAAATTTGTTCAATGCTTGAAGAGTATGACACCCCCTTGGGGTGTATCAGATGGGATCATACATCCAAATGAGTGGAATCGGTTCGCGGTTGAGGCAGGAGCGAGAACGCCTGGGACTGTCGCAGAAAGTTTTTGGTGAAATAGGCGGGGTTGAAGCCAACGCCCAGGGTAAATATGAAAGTGGTGATCGTGCACCCAAGGCGGACTATCTGTCCCGGGTGGCGGCAAAAGGGGTGGATGTGCTGTATGTGCTGACCGGCAGCCGGATCCCGATCCAGAGCGGCGGGCTGAGTCAGACCGAGGAAAAGGTCCTGGATTGCTATCGGGCGCTGTTCAAGGAGGATCAGGATGCTATCTGCCGCCTGACCAGTACCCTGGCCGAGCTTTCGGCAAGCCAGGGCGAGAGGCGCAAGGCCCAGGTACGAGAGTGAGGGGCGCTGGCCTCTTTCGGTGCGCACGGGGGTAGGACCGTTATTGCGCCCGGATGTTTTTTATATAGCGCTTGTGATTAGGTTTGTACGCCGCTTTTTTGCTAAGGTGTCGGGCAACCTGTAAAGACCATATCGCGAGGTGTCTGCTTGATAAGGGTGCTAGTAGTCGATGACCATGATCTCGTTCGTACGGGCATTACACGAATGTTGGCTGACATCGATGGCCTGCAAGTAGTCGGGCAGGCGGAGTCAGGGGAAGAATCCCTGCTCAAGGCGCGGGAGCTGAAGCCCGATGTGGTCCTGATGGACGTCAAGATGCCAGGCATCGGCGGCCTCGAAGCCACGCGCAAACTGCTGCGCAGTCATCCGGACATCAAGGTCGTGGCGGTCACCGTCTGCGAGGAAGATCCCTTTCCTACCCGCTTGCTGCAAGCGGGCGCGGCGGGCTATCTGACCAAGGGCGCCGGTCTGAACGAAATGGTCCAGGCCATCCGCCTGGTATTTGCCGGCCAGCGCTATATCAGCCCGCAGATCGCTCAGCAATTGGTGTTCAAGTCATTCCAGCCTTCCAGTGATTCACCGTTCGACGCCCTGTCGGAGCGGGAGATCCAGATTGCGCTGATGATTGTCGGCTGCCAGAAGGTGCAGATCATCTCCGACAAGCTGTGCCTGTCGCCTAAAACCGTGAATACCTACCGCTATCGCATTTTCGAGAAGCTCTCGATCAGCAGCGATGTCGAGTTGACGCTATTGGCGGTTCGTCACGGCATGGTTGATGCCAGCCTCTGAAATGACCGAACAGTTTGATCCCAGTGCCTTTCTTTCTACCTGCAGTGGCCGCCCCGGTGTGTATCGCATGTTCGACAGCGATGCACGCCTGCTTTACGTCGGTAAAGCCAAGAACCTGAAGAACCGGCTCTCCAGCTATTTCCGCAAGACCGGCCAGGCGCCGAAGACCGCCGCCCTGGTGGCGCGCATCGCGCAGATCGAAACCACCATCACCGCCAATGAAACCGAAGCGCTGCTGCTGGAGCAGACGCTGATCAAGGAATGGCGGCCGCCGTACAACATTCTCCTGCGCGACGATAAGTCCTACCCCTACGTGTTTCTTTCGGACGGCGACTTTCCGCGTTTCAGCATCCATCGCGGGGCGAAGAAGCAGAAGGGCAAGTATTTCGGCCCTTATCCCAGCGCCGGCGCCATTCGCGAAAGCCTCAGCCTGTTGCAGAAGACCTTCATGGTCCGCCAATGCGAGGACAGCTACTACAAGAACCGTACGCGGCCCTGCCTGCAGTACCAGATCAAACGCTGCAAGGCGCCCTGCGTCGGCCTGGTGGAGCCTGAGGTCTATGCCGAGGACGTGCGCCACTCGGTGATGTTCCTGGAGGGGCGCAGCAATGCCCTGACCGACGAACTCTCCACCGCCATGGAAGCCGCCGCCAGCACCCTGGATTTCGAAAAGGCCGCCGAACTGCGGGACCAGATATCCCTGCTGCGTCGGGTCCAGGACCAGCAGAGCATGGAAGGTGGCACGGGCGACGTGGATGTGGTGGCGGCCTTCGTCAACCCGGGCGGCGCCTGTGTGCACCTGATCAGCGTGCGCGGCGGCCGGGTACTGGGCAGCAAGAACTTCTTTCCCCAGGTGGGTATCGAGGAGGACGTGGCCGAAGTCATGTCGGCGTTCCTCGGCCAGTATTTTGTCAGCAGCCCGGAACGCGACCTGCCTTCCGAGTTAATCGTCAACGTGGTCCATGAGGACTTCCCGACCCTGATCGCCGCCATCGACGAGCTGCGCGGGCGCGAGTTGACCATCAGCCACCGGGTACGCGGTACCCGCGCCCGCTGGCAGCAACTGGCGGTAACCAACGCCGAGCAGGCCCTGAGCGCGCGCCTGGCCAACCGCCAGCACGTGGCCGCACGTTTCGAAGCCCTGGCCGAGGTGCTGAACCTGGACGAGCCGCCGCAGCGCCTGGAGTGCTACGACATCAGCCATTCCAGCGGCGAGGCCACTGTAGCCTCCTGCGTGGTATTCGGGCCGGAAGGGCCGCTGAAGTCCGACTACCGGCGCTACAACATCGAAGGCGTGACCGCCGGCGACGACTACGCCGCCATGCACCAGGCCCTGACCCGGCGCTTCAGCAAGCTCAAGGACGGCGAGGGCAAGCTGCCGGACATCCTTCTGGTGGACGGCGGCAAGGGCCAGCTATCCATGGCTCGGGATGTGCTCAATGAGCTGGCGGTGCCGGACCTGATCCTGCTCGGCGTGGCCAAGGGCACGACCCGCAAGGCCGGATTCGAAACCCTGTACCTGAACGACGCAGCCCACGAATTCACCCTCAAGGGTGACTCGCCGGCGCTGCACCTGATCCAGCAAATCCGCGATGAGGCTCACCGCTTCGCGATCACCGGTCACCGCGCACGGCGTGGCAAGACCCGGCGTACCTCGACCCTGGAAGGGGTGGCGGGCGTCGGGCCGAAGCGTCGGCGGGACCTTCTCAAACATTTTGGTGGATTGCAGGAACTGTCCCGTGCAAGCATCGACGAGATTGCCAAAGCACCGGGAATCAGTAAAAAGCTCGCAGAGTTGATTTATGCAAACCTGCACAGCGAGTAGAATGCCCAATCACCTCGTAGCCAGTTGTGCCGATGAATATCCCTAATCTGATCACCGTTCTACGCGTCCTGCTCATCCCGATTTTCATTTTGCTGTTCTATTTGCCCTATAGCTGGAGCTACATGGCCGCCAGTTCAGTGTTTGCCTTCGCGGCCGCCACCGACTGGCTGGACGGCTACCTGGCGCGGCGCCTGCAGCAGAGCACGCCGTTCGGTGCGTTCCTCGACCCGGTGGCCGACAAGCTGATGGTGGCGGTGGCCCTGGTGCTGCTGGTGCAGGAGCATCACAACCTGTGGCTGACCTTGCCCGCCGCGGTGATCATCGGTCGTGAAATCGTCATCTCGGCGCTGCGCGAGTGGATGGCCGAGCTCGGCGCCCGCGCGCAGGTGGCGGTGTCGAACATGGGCAAGTGGAAAACGGCGGCGCAAATGCTGGCGCTGGTGATTTTGCTGGCCAATCCCTCGGACTTCAGTTTCTGGGTGCTGGTAGGTTACGCCTTGCTGTTGGCGGCAGCGGGCCTGACCCTGTGGTCCATGCTGCAGTATCTGCGAGCCGCCTGGCCGCACCTGAAAACTGATAACGAGAAAAAATAAGTTTTTTTGAATCAAAGGCTTGACGCGCATTCGGATTTCTATAGAATGCGCAACACCAAGACGTTGCGGGAATAGCTCAGTTGGTAGAGCACGACCTTGCCAAGGTCGGGGTCGCGAGTTCGAGTCTCGTTTCCCGCTCCAAACATAGCGCTGCAGAGTTCCACGAATTCTGCAGCGATCGAAAAAAGGACCTTCGGGTCCTTTTTTCGTTTCTGTGGGTTTCACTGAAATCCAGCACCATCCAGCGCTTTCAAATCCAGGAATTGAGTCCTTCTCAAAAGGCTGAATCCGGGCAGCGCTGAATCGGTTCGTTGCTGGAGCGGTGATGAACATCCGGCCCCTGGCCTGTTCAGGCACTCACGATGGCACTCTCGGATAACAGCCAGGCGCTGAATGTTTCAAGCGCCGGATAATGCTGATAGCGCGCCGCGCAGGTCAGATAGTAATTGCGACCGCTTTCCATAGGGCCAAACAGTTTTACCAGTGCCCCGGATTTGATTTCGTCTTGCACCAGAATATCGGGAACCAGCCCAATGCCGACGCCAGCGGATACCGCCTGTATAAGGTGAGCCGTGAGCTCAAAGCTTGGGCCTGTCCGCATTTTCTGGTGGTCCAGCTTGTTGAGGTCAAACCAATCAGACCAGCTATTGGGTCGAGAAACGACATTCAACAACAAATGATTGGTGACATCGTTGAGCGACATCTCAAGGCTGTCCGGCAGCGCTTTGGGGCTGGCGACAACCACCAGTTTTTCTTGTAGCAAAAGGTGCGATACGTAGCCCGGCCAGTCGCCTTTTCCCGCGTAGATGATGGCCTGCATGTCGCTCACGCTGGATGGGTTGTCGGCGTGAATGATCCTCGAGTGGACGTGCACCAGGCTCCTGGGATGACGCGCATAAAATTCATGCATTTTGGGCAGCAGCCATTTTGAACCGAAGGTCGGCAGTACCGCGAGGTTCAATGGGCCTTCTTCCTCCTTGAAGGCAATTGTCTGCAGGGTAGCGCTTCGAATTCGGCCCAGTGCGGCAGTGAGTTCATGCTGGTAAAGCGCGCCGGCAGCGGTGAGTTCGATTCTTCTTCCCTCACGTTTGAACAGCGAGACCTCAAGCTGTGATTCCAGAGCCTGCACTTGCCGGCTGACAGCGCTTTGAGTCAGGGCAAGTTCGTCTGCCGCTTTGGTAAAGCTGCAATGTCGGGCTGCTGCCTCGAAAGCGATCAGCAGGGACATCGAAGGGGTCAGTCTTCGTGGGTTCATTCATAAAGCTCATGGAAATGCTGCAGGTTTTACGTTTGTGTGAATTGTCTTGTCCCCACAAAATCGGTGGAAAGGCCTTTGTCCTGAGCCAGGCCTCGGGCTAGGAAGCATACATAACGAGAATGCTCAGATTAGCCGTATCGCCGCTAGGAATTCCACCATGATTGCCAGGTTGCCTCCCCACGAAACTAAAAACGAACCCTGTGAGTTGTTCCTGGCTCGCCTTGAGAAAGAAGGATTCCAGGGAGAAATTGCTCGTGATCATGCTGTGAGGACAGTGCTGGCAACCGACAACTCGATCTATCAGCGTCTGCCTCAAGCCGCGGTGTTTCCCAGAAATGTGCAAGATGTCGAGCTCTTGGCCCGCCTTGCGGCGCTGGCGTCGTTCAGTTCGGTGGTACTCACGCCGCGTGGCGGCGGAACCGGAACCAATGGCCAATCGTTGACGAGCGGCGTTGTGGTGGATCTGTCGCGTCATATGCACGGCATCCTTGAGATCAACGTCGAGGAGCGCTGGGTGCGTGTGCAAAGCGGTGTGGTCAAGGACCAGCTCAATGCGGCGTTGAAACCGCACGGACTGTTTTTTGCACCGGAGTTGTCGACGTCGAATCGGGCCACGATCGGCGGGATGATAAATACCGACGCAAGCGGTCAGGGAAGCTGTACCTACGGAAAAACCCGTGACCACGTCCTGGCGCTTTCTACCATTCTGATAGGCGGGGAGCGGCTCGATAGTGCAGTCCTGGAGCGAGATTGCTGGCAGGCGCAAGCGCATCGCGACGACAAGGTTGGGGCAATTTATCGATGTGCTTCGCAGATCGCCGATGATTACGCCGAACTCATCGAGCATACCTTTCCCAAGTTGAACCGTTGCTTGACGGGATATGACCTGGCGCATCTGCGTGAGCCGAATGACCGATTCAATCTGAACAGTGTCCTGTGTGGGTCCGAAGGCTCACTGGGTTTCATTGTTGAAGCCACGCTGAACGTGTTGCCCATTCCCAAGTACTCGATCCTTGTCAACGTACGTTACGCGGGCTTCATGGATGCATTGCGCGATGCCAAGGCGTTGATGCAGCTCGAGCCATTGTCCATCGAGACGGTCGACTCCAAGGTCCTCGGGCTGGCCATGAGCGACATCGTCTGGCACGGAGTCGCCGAGTACTTTCCCCAAGACCCTGATGTGCCAACCCTGGGAATCAACCTGGTGGAGTTCAGCGGCGACGATGAGGAAGTGGTTCAGCTGCGTGTTCATGAGTTTGTCCGGCACCTTCAGCAGGACACCAGTGTGGTGCGATTGGGGCACACCCTTGCCATCGGTGCAGAGGCATTGAAGCGAGTTTACGCGATGCGCAAGCGTGCGGTGGGGCTGCTGGGGAATGTCAAAGGTTCCGCCAGGCCCCAGCCGTTCGTTGAAGATACTGCGGTTCCTCCCGAGAACCTGGCTGATTTCATTGCGCAATTTCGGGCGCTTTTGGATAGCCATGGTTTGGAATATGGCATGTTCGGCCACGTTGACGCCGGGGTCCTGCATGTGCGGCCGATTCTGGATATGAAAGACCCCGCCCAGGCGGCCTTGATCCAGCCCATTTCCGATGCCGTCGCCGAGCTGACGCAAAAGCACGGTGGCTTGCTCTGGGGGGAGCATGGCAAAGGGTTGAGGTCGCAATATGTGCCGGACTACTTCGGCGAACTCTATCCGGCGCTGCAGGAACTCAAGTCGGCTTTTGACCCGTACAACCAACTCAACCCGGGAAAAATCGCCACGCCACACACGCTACCTGACGCTCGGTTGACTCGAGTTGATGAGGTCGCGTTGCGCGGCGAACTGGATCGTACGATTGATGAGCGGGTGTGGTTGCATTACGACGCCGCGGTCCATTGCAACGGCAACGGCGCCTGCTACAACTTCGACCCCGATGACGCCATGTGCCCTTCCTGGAAGGGCACTCGAAATAGAATTCACTCGCCCAAGGGGCGCGCTTCTCTGATCCGGGAGTGGCTGCGCTTGCAGGGGCAGCAAGGTGTCGATGTGTTGGTTTCACAAGGGGCTCGCCCTTTAGCGGCCACGGTGATCAGCTTCGCCAGGCGTGCTGCCAATACGGTTGCGCACAAGATGGGCCAGAAAGACTTTTCCCATGAGGTCTACGAGGCGATGGCAGGGTGCCTCGCCTGCAAGTCCTGTGCGGGTCAGTGCCCGGTGAAAGTGAACGTGCCCGACTTTCGCTCACGATTCCTCGAGCTTTACCACAGCCGATATCTGCGCCCATTGAAGGATTACCTCATCGGTTCTCTGGAGTACACGATTCCCTACTTGGCCCGTGTGCCGCACTTGTACAACGGGATCATCGGTTCTGGGATGGTGAGGGCTTTTCTTCGGCGCGTTGCCGGTATGGTCGACAGCCCGCTGCTGAGCTTGCTGAATTTTGATGACGTTTGCCGCCGCTGGAAGGTGCGCGTGGCGTCGCCAGCGCTTCTTGAAGGGCTGGACGAGGCGCAGCGTAAACGCAGCGTTATTCTCGTGCTGGACGCCTTCACCCGTTATTTCGAGACACCGCTGCTCGCGGACTGGATCGAGTTGATTTCCAGGCTCGGGTTTGAGGTGTACATCGCGCCGTTCGCGGCCAATGGCAAGCCGCTGCAGGTTCAGGGCTTTCTAAAGGCATTCGAACAAGCCGCGCATTTCAACGCCCGATCGCTTCGCGAACTGCATCAATATCAGATTCCGTTGGTGGGGCTTGATCCCGCGATGACCTTGGTTTACCGCCAGGAGTACGTCAAGACCCTGGGTGAGGACCAGGCCCCAGCGGTCCTGCTGCCGCAGGAATGGCTTGTGGAGGTGCTTGTGCAATCAGCGGTGAGCGCCGACGAAGGTACTTACTACTTCCTGCCGCACTGCACCGAGAAAACCAACGAGCCGGGCAGTGTGGGCCTGTGGCAGACGATCTATGCGCGAGTCGGCTTGAGGTTGCAGGTGCAAGCCAGTGGGTGTTGTGGAATGTCCGGAACCTACGGGCACGAAACACAAAATGCCGAGACGTCCGAGGTTATTTACCGACAGTCCTGGGGGCCATTGGTGGCCCGTCTTAATGGGGCAGGGCGCCTGCTGGCGGATGGGTACTCGTGTCGAAGCCAGGTCAAGCGCAAGGACGGGCAGCTTGTCCTGCACCCGCTCCAGGCGTTGCTGAGGTTCCTGCGCGACACCGCCGGCCCATCTTCAGGATGCTGATTGGTGCGATCCTGAGGCGGCTTGGCCGCCTCGCGTTTCTCCAGGTATTGATTGGAGGCCATCGGCCCAGCGAAAACCGATGTGCGCAGATCGTCGAGCGGTATCAGAACCCATAGAGCTTTGCAGGGTTATCAACCAAAATCTGCTTGATGAGCGCGTCATCGTTTTCAACCCAGTTAAACAGCATCTCCAGCAGACTGGCATCGTTGGGCATGGGTACCGGTATACAAGGATGTGGCCAGTCGCTCGCCCACAGTAAGCGGTTTGGATTCGCTTCGATCAACGCCCGAGCGTAGGGCGTTACGTCGTCGTAAGGGAAGTCCTTCGATGCTGTAAAGCGATAAGCCCCCGAAAGCTTGACCCACACACGACCTTCTTTTAACAGCCGCAGCAGGTCGGTGAATCCTGGATGGCCCAGCCCGCAACTGGTGGGCATGTGCCCCATGTGGTCGATGACGACTGCGACGGGCAGGCTGGCCACGGTCTCGTACAAGTCGGCGAACTCAGTGATATCGATCAGTAGCTGTAGGTGCCAGCCAAGTGGCGCGACTTTTTCTGCCAGCGCTGCAACATCCGATACCTCAACGCCGCTTTTGAAGATCAGGTTGACGCGCACGCCGCGCACCCCGAGGCGATGCATTGCCCACAAGGTTTCTGTATCGGTATCGGCATCGATCACCACAACGCCGCGGAATGCGCTGCCCGCTTCTTTCAGTGCCGCGAGCGTTGTGCTGTTGTCCGCCCCATAGACGCTGGGTTGGACGATGACCCCGCGACTTAGCCCCAGGGTTTTTTGGACACGTTGAAATGCCTCCAGTGGAGCGGGTGGCGGCGTGTAGGAGCGGTGAGGAGAGAAGGGTTGGCCATTCTCGTCACCAAAAACGTGAAAGTGGCAGTCGCACGCGCCGTCAGGCAAGGTGCGTAGCAATGTACGAGGTTCAGGGTCCGGGCCTGCGCATTGCGGTGCGTAGGTCTCTCCCAGCGAACTCATCCGAGTGATTTCCCAGCCTTGCAATCCTCGCAATCCGTTGCGTTCGGCGGAGTTGATGATTTGTTGCCAGGTGACTCGTCTGGCAAGGTCGGGATCGCCGAGCCTGATCGCTTCGAAGATCGCCTGATGCTCAGCCAGTAGCGTCTCGCCAAGGTCGCTGGAGCGAACCAGGTGGTTCTCCAGTAACGCCGCTTCGTAGACGTGGCTGCACAGAAAAATGATGAAGTTGCGAAAGTATTCATTGCCTGTGGCATCGGCAATTGCGCGCTTGAACTGCAGGCTGTGTTCCACCATGTCCTGACGGTTTTGGATACTGGCGCGCAGGGTGTCCAGTGCCGCTTCAATCTTGTTCAACTGACTGAGTGACCGGCGTCTGGCGGCCATGGCGGCCGCGGCGACTTCGAGGTCCAGGCGCAGCTCATACAGTTGACGCAGCTTGGTGCTATCGGTGAGCTCCTCTTGAGTAATCCGGAAGCTGCTTTGATTGGCTTCGGTTGCAACAAATACCCCAAGCCCCTGGCGACTGACGACGAGGCCGGCCGAATTGAGCCGAGCGACAGCTTCACGCACTACATTTCGGCTAACGGCAAAAGCCTCTGCTAACCGGCTTTCCGTGGGGATGCGATCACCTGGGCGGAGTCGACCTTCACGTATTTCGCTTTCCAGGTGACGAAAAATTTCAACCGAGAAGTGATCGCGTCGGCCAATTGCTTTTATAGTCATTTTACTCAGTCATCAAATGTCAGTTTCAAAAGCTTGAAACGTCAAACGCCCACGTAACGAACATTGCGTGGGCGTTACTCTAACAAATGATGGCTGGCTCAGTGTAATTGCTTGCCCTTGGTTTCCGGGAGGAAGAAGGTCACCACCAGGACAAGGCAGTAGGCTCCTCCCGCGAAGATCGCGATGGCGGTGCCGAGGCTGTATTTGGCGCTTATAAAGCCTACGAGTCCGGGAAACAGAGCGCCTACCGCTCGCCCAAAGTTATAGGAGAATGCCTGGCCATTGGCCCTCACTGCTGAAGGATAAAGCTCAGTCAAAAAGGCGCCCATGCCGCTGTAGATACCTGAAGCTGCGAAGCCCAGTGGAAAGCCGAGAAACAGCATTTGAGTGTTGGTCAAGTTCAGCTGCATGTAGCAGACCACACTGATGGCCGACAGAACGGCGAAGATGATGAAGTTGGGGCGGCGCCCCAGGCGGTCAGACAGGAAGGCGCCGCAGACATAGCCAAAGAATGAACCGATGATGACCACCATCAGATAGCTACCGGTGCCAAAGACCGACAGGCCCTTTTCCAGTTTCAGATAGGCTGGCAACCACGTGGTGATTGCGTAGTAGCCACCTTGAACGCCCATGCAGAGCAGGGCGGATAGCAGCGTGGTGCGCAGGAGCGAGGGTGAGAAAATGTGCCAGAAAGGAACCGAGTTGCCTGTTTCGCTCTGGTGCTTTTTAGTCCGCAGGAATACCTCGGGCTCTGGTACATATTTACGAATGTAGAGGACCAGAAGTGCCGGAACGATGCCGATCCAAAACAGCGACCGCCAGGCAATATCTTCGGGAAGCAAGCTGAAAGACAGTGTGTAGAGCAGTGCGGCGGCGCCCCAGCCAATGGCCCATCCGCTTTGCACGATACCCACGGCTTTGCCGCGATGTTGCGCTCGAACCATTTCGCCGATCAGTACCGATCCCACGGCCCACTCACCTCCGAACCCGAGCCCCTGCAGTGCCCGAAGGACAAATAACTGTTCGAAGTTTTGCGCAAAGCCGATCAATACGGTGCAGATCGAGAACCACAGAATACTGATCTGCAGCAACCGCACACGACCGTATCGGTCTGCCAGAATGCCCGCTCCCCATCCGCCAATGGACGAGAAAAGTAACGTCACGGTACTCAGTAGCCCCACTGAACCCTTGTCAATGTGCCAAAGGGTCATCAGCGAGGCGATGACAAAGGTGAACACCATGAAATCCAGGGCGTCCAAGGCCCAGCCACCAAATGCGGAATAGAAGGTGCGTTTTTCAACGGTATTAAGTTCGCTAAACCAACTCATTATTATTCTCCGGGCAGCACCGCAGTTCTGCTTGGTTATTGTTTTTGTTATTTGAAGTCGTACAGGGCGCCAGGGTTATCAACCAGAATGCTCTGTCGTTGGCGTTCGCTGGGCGCCCATGAAAGCAAGCGATCCAGCAATGAACTTGTGTCGGGCGTACTTTCGAGTGCTACGTGAGGCCAGTCGCTGCCCCACACCATTCGTTCCGGGGCAACGGCCAGCAAGGCATGGGCGAGCGCATCTGTATCGGCATAGTCCGGATGCTGATCACTCAGACGGTAAGCGCCCGACAACTTGACCCACCAACCGTGCTCCGCCACGTTCCTCAGCAGCAACTCAAACCCCGGTTCCTTAATGCCCAGATGGGCCGGGAAGTGCCCGAAGTGATCAATCACGACAGCGCAAGGCAACTTGGCCATCCGAGCCTCAATCTCACTTAGAAGCCGAACATCAATCAGAAACTGCATATGCCAGCCAAGGTCGGCAATTCGATGGGCAAGGTGCTCCATCAAGTCCAGATTCACTCCGCCTCGAAACAGAACGTTGATGCGAACACCACGCACACCCAAGGCATGCATATTCGCCAGTTCGTCGTCGCCAACGTGTTCGTCTACTACCGCGACCCCTCTCAGTTGGTCCTGATGACGTTGCAACACTTCGAGCATGTACCGGTTGTCGGTGCCATAGACGCTCGGCTGCACCAAAACCCCTCGCTGCATCCCCATCGCCCGCAACACCTCCAGATACAGCGCCTCAGGTGCCGGAGGTGGGGTGTAGCTACGGTCGGGTACCAGTGGATAGCGTTCAAGATCGCCGGAGATTACGTGTGCATGGGTGTCGCATGCCCCGGCCGGCATTACGAAGCTCGGGGCCCGGACCTCTGCTCCAGGGGGCGCGCACAAAGGCGGCGAGTCGGTGGCGGGTCGCAAGTGAGACATGGATTTCATCCCCTCGACAGCCTTTCGCGCGTCATCACGGTTGAAAAGCGGCACTTGTTAGTTGTTGGTTGTTGGTTGTCCTACAAGTGCTGGCATGTTGAGTTTTTGCCTCTGCCTTGTCAATGCGTGCAGGCGTGGTTTTTTACACGGGGTTGGGGGGCGTCATCGGGATGCCTGGTCGAGATTGCTCAGCCCCCGGCCGAACCGGCACAGGCTGAACAGGGTATTGAGCAACGCCGGCGGGCCAGGCGGCGGCCCGCCTCGGTTCTAAAGCTCGGCCGCTGAAAAACCGTTGCGCTGGAAGAACCGGTCCAGCTCCCGGGGCAGGGGCTCCACGCCGGTGAAGATCTTCAAGTACTCGGGGATGTAGCGCATGCGCTGCGCCATCGGTTCCTGGGTGTTCATGCTGATGTAGCCGATCTGGGTCAGGTAGATCGAGCGCGCGCGGGTGACGGCGGCGTCATGGGCGAAACCGAAACGGTCGAACATCTGTGCCAGGGCCTGCACCCGCTGTGCATCGGCCTGGCGGATCTCGTGCGCCACTTCGGGGGATTGCAGGGCCCAGCTGCGCATGGCGAACTCGAACTGTGAATCGAACAATTCGCTGTTCAGCCAGCAGTCGAAGACGTTGAGAATCGCCTCGGTGATGGATTCGGCATAGGCCTCGGACTGTGACACCAGGCTCAAGGTGTTCTTGTTCTTCCACAGATTAACCAGGGCTTCGAGCAGGGCTTCGCGGTCCTGGAAATACCAGTAGAAACTGGTGCGCGACAGGTTGAGTTTCTTCGCCAGCGGCATCACCCGCACCGCATCCACTCCCGATTCCTTGAGGCTCTCATAGGCCGCGTTGAGCCAGCTTTCCAGAGAGCCGCGGCCGGCAGCTTCCACATTGTTGCTGGTTGCTTTCATGGGGCATTTTTTCCTTGTCCGTTTAACCTTGACGGGGCGAATGTACACTACTGTCAGTGTCATTGACACTGGTGTACATTGAGGTCTATCGTCTGCCTTGCCTGATGACCAGTATGCGAGACCGATATGAATAACGATCCGCTTCTTCAGCCCTATCGCCTCAAGCACCTGACACTTCGCAACCGCATTATCACCACCTCCCACGAGCCGGCGTACCCCGAAGAGGGCATGCCGAAGAAATTGTATCGGGCCTACCACGTCGAGCGCGCCAAGGCCGGCGTGGCCATGACCATGACTGCAGGCTCGGCGGCGATCTCCCGTGATAGCCCTCCGGTGTTCAACAACATCCTGGCGTACAAGGACGAAGTGGTCGGCTGGATGAAAGACCTCACCGACGAATGCCACGAGCATGGCGCGGCGGTGATGATCCAGCTCACCCACCTGGGGCGCCGCACCCGCTGGGACAAGGGCGATTGGCTGCCGGTGGTGTCCCCTTCGCACAATCAGGAGCCGGCACACCGAGCCTTTCCCAAGAAGCTGGAAATCTGGGATATCGAACGCATCATCCGCGATTACGCCGACGCCGCCGAACGCATGCAGGCCGCCGGCCTGGATGGTATCGAACTGCAGGCCTACGGCCACCTGATGGACCAGTTCTGGTCGCCATTGACCAACGAGCTGGAGGGTGCCTACGGGGGTTCATTGCACAACCGCCTGCGGTTTACCTTCGAGGTGCTGAGTGCGATTCGCCAGCGGGTGGGCCCGGAGTTTATCGTCGGCATCCGCTACACCGGCGATGAAGTGCTGGCCGGTGGCCTTGAGAAAGAGGAGGGGCTGCACATCTCGCAGCTGTTGAAAGACAGCGGCATGGTCGATTTTCTCAACGTGATTCGCGGCAATATCGCCACCGATGCCGGGTTGACCGACATCATCCCGATCCAGGGCATGCGCAATGCACCGCACCTGGACTTTGCCGGGGAGATTCGTGCCCTGACCGGTTTCCCCACCTTCCATGCGGCGAAGATCCCCGATGTCGCCACCGCCCGCCACGCGATTGCCTCGGGCCTGGTGGACATGGTGGGCATGACCCGTGCGCACATGACCGACCCGCACATCGTGCGCAAGATCATCGAGAACCGTGAAGATGAAATCCGCCCCTGTGTCGGCGCCAATTATTGCCTGGACCGGATCTACAATGCCGGCGCCGCCTACTGCATTCACAATGCCGCCACTGGCCGCGAAACCAGCATGCCCCACGAGGTGCCCAAGGCCGCGCACCCGCGCAAGGTCCTGATCATCGGCGCCGGCCCCGGTGGCCTGGAGGCGGCGCGGGTCGCCGGCGAGCGCGGGCATGAAGTGCTGGTGCTGGAGGTGGCCGACCAGCCCGGCGGGCAGGTGCGCCTGACCGCGCAGTCCGAGCGGCGCAAGGAGATGATCAGCATCATCGATTGGCGCATGGCGCAGTGCGAGCGCCTGGGGGTGAAGTTTCGTTTCAACACCTGGGCCGATGCGGCGATGGTCCTCGATGAAAACCCCGACGTGGTGATCGTCGCCACCGGCGGCTTGCCCCATACCGAAGTCCTGCACAGCGGCAACCAGTGGCTGGTGTCGAGCTGGGACATCATCTCCGGCGACGTGAAGCCTGGGCGCAATGTGCTGGTGTACGACGATGCCGGCGATCACGCAGGCTTGCAGGCTGCCGAGTTCATCGCCCGCAGCGGCGCCAGGACCGAGATCATGACCCCCGACCGCTCGTTCGCGCCGGAGGTGATGGGCATGAACCTGGTGCCTTACATGCGCTCGCTGCAGCAGTTGGACACCACCTTTACCGTCACTTACCGGCTCAAGGCCGTGGAGCGCCAGGGCGAGCAGTTGCTGGCGACCATTGGCACCGACTACAGCGACCTGGAGAAAACCCGACTGGTGGACCAGATCGTGGTCAACCACGGCACCCGGCCCCTGGACGAGCTGTATTTCGAGCTGCAGCCCATGGCCACCAACGAAGGCGCCGTGGAGTACAAGGACCTGATTGCCGGCACCGCGCAAAACCTGGTGACCAACCCTCAGGGGCGTTTCCAGTTGTTCCGGATCGGCGATGCGGTGTCATCGCGCAATACCCACGCGGCCATTTACGACGCACTGCGCCTGGTCAAGGACCTCTAGCCACTGCTTGCGCCCTGTTTTGCACAATAAGAAAGACAGCCGTCATCCGTTTCCCTAGCGTCAAGTCACTGCCCCGAACGTTGGTCTGACTGGTTTTGATAAACCTCAAACTCTTCCCAGCGGAGGTTGTTGCATGCACACGGATACCGATTTCACCGAGCTGCTCAATGTCGTTCCCCCAAGCCCCCTGCACTATCGCAGTGATGCCAGCGTCACCGGCCATGCCCTGGCCCCGGTGGACCACGGCCTGCTGGCGGCCTATGCCGCGATCGACCGGCCGGCGCTGCGCCAGTACCGCCTGGAGCGCATTCGCCAGCAACTGCGCAAGCAGGATTACGCCGGCGTGCTGCTGGCCGACCCGATCAATATCCGCTACGCCACCGATACCAATAACCTCGGCCTGTGGGTGATGCATTCCCCTAGCCGTTACGTATTCGTGGCCACCGATGGCCCGGTGGTGCTGTTCGAGTTCGACAGCAGCCGGCACAACAGTGAGCACATCGAGACCATCGATGAAATTCGCCCGGCGATCCCCTGGCTGTATTTCCTGGCCGGCCCACGGGTCGAGGAGAAGGCCGAACGCTGGGCCCTGGAGGTGGCCGACCTGCTGACCCGGCATGGCGCCGGCAATCGTCGCCTGGCAGTGGACCGCTGCGACCCCTGGGGCGCGGAAAAGCTCAAGGCCAGGGGCATCCAGCTGTTCGATGCCCAGCCGCTGATGGAGCAGGCGCGGCTGATCAAGTCGGTGCAGGAGATTGCCAGCCACCGGGTGTCGATGGATGTGTGCGACCTGGCGATTGCCCGCATGCGCGCCAGCCTGGTGCCGGGCATCACCGAGAACCAGCTGTGGAGCATCATGCACGGGACCAACGTGGCCCAGGGCGGGGAGTGGGCCGAGAGCCGCCTGCTGAACTCCGGGCCGCGCACCAACCCCTGGTTCCAGGACGCCTCGGACAAGCTCATCGCGGCCGGGGAGATGGTCTGTTTCGACACCGACATGGTGGGCCCGGGCGGTTATCTCTCGGACATCTCCCGCAGCTTCATCTGCCCCGGCAAGGCGCCGACGGCGGCCCAGCGCGACCTGCTGGACATCGCCTCGCAGCAAATCAGTTTCAATCTCGACCTGCTGCGCCCGGGGCTGTCGTTTCGCGAGTTCGCCGAGGGCTGTTGGCCGGTGCCCAGGCAGTTCGAGCACAACCGCTACATGATGATGCTGCACGGTGTGGGCCTGGTCGATGAGTACCCCAGCGTGGCCTACGCGGTGGACTTTGCCGAGTGGGGCTATGACGGCCACTTCGAGGAAAACATGGTGCTCTCGGTGGAGAGCTACATCGGCGAGCGGGGCGGCCATGAAGGCGTGAAGCTCGAAGAGCAGGTGCTGATTACCGCTGCTGGAGCGGTCAAGCTTTCCCGTACCCCGTTAGTCGACGGCGATCGATAGCAGTGGTTGTTGCCTGATTCTTGCAGGCACGGCGTCTACCCTGTCCGGAGAAAAACAATGAGCAGCATGACCGTGATCGAAAACGCCAGCCCCCTGGCACCGCCCCCGGTACCCAGCGCCGAACCTTTCCTGCGACTGGAGGCGATCCATAAGCAATTCGGGCCTTACCCCGTATTGCACGACGTGTGTTTCGAGATGGCCAAGGGTGAGGTGGTGGCGATCATCGGCCCCAGCGGCTCGGGTAAAAGCACCTTGCTGCGTTGCATCAACCAACTGGAGCCCGCGACCCGGGGGTGGGTCAGCATGGGCGGGGTGGCTATCGAAGCCGGGCGCCCGTTGCCCCGGAGCGAGCTGCTCAATCTGCGCCGGCGCATCGGCATGGTGTTCCAGTCGTTCAACCTGTTTCCGCACCTTACGGTGCTGCGCAACGTCAGCCTGGCGCAGGTCCGCACCCTCGGCCGCAGGGCCGAGGAAGCTGATGCCCGCTCTTTGCAGTTGCTGGACCGGGTGGGGCTCGCGGACAAGGCCAACGCCTATCCGGCGCGCTGCTCCGGCGGCCAGCAGCAACGCATCGCCATCGCCCGGGCCCTGGCGCTGGATCCGGAGCTGATGCTGTTCGATGAGCCGACCTCGGCCCTGGACCCCGAGCTGGGCCTGGAAGTGCTGGCGGTGATGAAGGAGCTGGCGCGCGAGGGCATGTCGATGCTGGTGGTGACCCACGAGATGCACTTTGCCGAGACGGTGTCCGACCGGGTGGTGGTGATGGCCGAAGGGCGGATCATCGAGCAGGGGCCCAGCGCCCAGGTGATGCGCGAGCCGCAGCACGCGCGGGTGGTGCAGTTTCTCCAGGCCGTGAGGAATCGCTGATGGCGGATATTCTGCTGGTCCTGTTGCGCGGCGTGCCCTGGACCCTGAGCGTGACCCTGGGCGCTTTCTGCATCGGCGTGGTGCTGGGCTTTCCACTCTGTGCCCTGCGTCTGTCGAACCTGAAGCTGTGTCGCTGGCTGGCGGCGATGCTGGTGCTGACCCTGCGTTCGATACCGCCCATCGTCTGGCTGTTCTTCATCTTCTTCGGCATCGGAGGCGGCTACATCGCCTTGTCGCCGTTCGCTGCCGCGGTGCTGGGCCTGGGGCTGATCACCGCGGCGCATATGTCGGAGGTGTATCGCGGTGCCTTTGCGGCGATCCCCCAGGGGCAGTACGAGGCGGCGCAGGTGCTCAATCTGTCGGCGCCCCAGCGCTTTTTCGATGTGATGCTGCCGCAACTGGTGCGCATCGCCATTCCCACCTCGGCCACCTATGCCATTGGCTTGCTCAAGGACTCGGCCGTGGCCTCGACCATCGGTGTCGGTGACGTCAGCTTCCAGGCGTACCAGATGTCCCAGCAAACCTTTCAAGGGCTGGAGGTGTACAGCGTGGCGGCGCTGGTCTACCTGATTCTCAGCGTACCGGTGGCGCTGTTCTCGCGCTGGCTGTCGGCCACCCTGAAGCAGAGGATTGCCCGATGAACGAGATCCTGACGATGTGGATGGCCTGGTTTCCCGAGCTGTGGAAGGGCTTTGTGCTGTCAATTCAGGTCACCGCCGCCAGCCTGGCACTGGGGGTGGGCCTTGGGTTGTTGCTGGCGCTGGGTGTGTCGGCGCCCCGCCGGGCAGTGCGCTACCCCTCGTTGCTGATAGTCGAGCTGGGGCGTGGCGCGCCGGCGTTGATCCTGTTGCAGTACTTCTATTTCGGCCTGCCTTCGGCGGGCCTGACCCTGAGTTCTTTCTGGGCGGCAGCCCTGGCGCTGGCCTACTGCACTGCGGCCTACACCAGCGAGATCATCCGTGGCGGCATCGAGGCGGTGGCCCAAGGGCAGAACGAGGCGGCCGAGGTGATCGGCCTGAACCGCTTCGATGCACTGCGTTTCATCATCTTGCCCCAGGCGTTGCGGGTGGCTCTGCCGTCGTTGCTGGGGTTCTCGATCATGATGTTCCAGGCCGCGTCGTTGTGTTTCACCATCGCGCTCCCGGAGATCGTCAGCCGCGCCTCGGCCATCGGTTCATCCACCTTCGAGTACATGCCGGTGCTGACCCTGGCCGGCCTGATGTATGCCGCTGTGTGTGCGCCCGCGACCCTGGGCGTGGCGGCGCTGGAGAAAAAACTGGCCCCCAGCCAGCACGCATGACCTGCTCGAGCCGTCTTTCGGCTGCCATTCTCTTAACGCAACCCATGCACAGGTGAAGCCATGATCCGTTCATTCAAACGCATTGTTCGTTGGGCGTTCCTTTGTTCCTCCCTGGGGGGAGGTTCGGTGCTGCTCGGTGCCCCCCAGGCTCTGGCCGACTGCAAGCCGGCCCACTCGTTTGAAACCCTGACTCCGGGGGTGTTGAGCGTCGCGGCCTGGGTCTTCCCGCCGTACTCGATCCCCGGGCCGGGCAACCAGTTGAGCGGGGTCGATGGTGAAATCATCAAGCGCATCGCTGCCAGGGAGTGCCTGGATATCAAGCTGACAGTGGTGGACCCGGCGGCGGTGGTCCAGTCGGTGATCGCACGGCGGGCCGACGTCGGCATCGGCGACTGGTACCGTACCGCCGAGCGCAGCAAGGTCCTGGGTCTGACCGCGCCGCTGTACCTGGACGTGATGGGGATCATTTCCAGCGAGGGCTATTCGAAAATCTCCGAGCTCGAAGGCCAGCGCATCGGCACGGTGCAGGGTTACCTGTGGGTCGACGACTTGAAAAAGGCCTTTGGCGACAATCTGGTGCTCTACCCCAACCCGGTGGCCATGGCCCAGGACCTGGCGGCCAAGCGGATTGCGCTGGGCATCGACAGCTTCGCGGTGGGCGTGGCTTCGCAGCAGAAGGGTGCCTACCGGGGCATGAGCATCAAGGTCTCGGAGCCCGACCCGCGGGTTAAGGCTACCCTAGAGCCGGGGCAGACCAGTTTTCCCCATACCAAGGCCAATACGGCGCTGAGTGTGGCGCTCAATGAAAACATCCAGGCCTTGCATGCTTCTGGCGAAATTGCCGAGATACTCGGCTCGTTCGGCCTGGATAAACAAGCCGCCAACGTGGGGGCGCCACGCCTGGTGGAATGACCCGCAGCCCCGGGCCCGGTGGCCAGGGCGGTTGTGCAGCAGCGTCAGGGAGCAATCGATG
The DNA here is from genome assembly GCF_058799535.1 of Pseudomonas sp. GW822-FHT06D10. Taxonomy (NCBI): domain Bacteria; kingdom Pseudomonadati; phylum Pseudomonadota; class Gammaproteobacteria; order Pseudomonadales; family Pseudomonadaceae; genus Pseudomonas; species Pseudomonas sp. GW822-FHT06D10. The sequence continues at coordinate 334,590 of NZ_JBXALN010000001.1, forward strand.
CAAGAGAGTGCAGCGTTCAAGTGTCTGTCGCTGGCAGAGGCCAGGGATTTTGCCCAGCGCTGCTGCCTGCAGGCGGGCAGCAGCCAGGAAGTGGCCCAGGCTCTGGCCGAGGCCACGGTATCAGCCCAGGGTCATGGCCTGGCCAGTGTGGGTTTCGAGCATCTGGCCGATTACCTGCACGGGTTTGCCAGCGGGCGCATAGCGGGCTTGGCCAAGCCACTGATCACCCAGCTGGCCCCGGCGATGATCCGTTGCGATGCGCGCGCGGGCATTGCGCAACTGGGGTTCGATCAGGCCTTTGGCGCTGTGTGTGACAGCACCCGGCAGTTGGGAATCAGCCTGTTTGCCCTGCACAACGGGTTTACCTGTGGCGAGCTGGGCTACTACACCCGGCGCCTGGCCGCCGAAGGCCTGGTGGCATTGGCGTTCTGCAACGGCCCGGCGCTGTTGACCGTGGCCGGCCAGCGCCAGCCGATCTATTCCACCAACCCCCTGGCCTTCGCCGCTCCCTGCGGCGACGGGCGCTTGCTGCTGATCGACCAGGCCAGCAGCGCCACGGCCTTCGTCAACCTCCTCAAGGCGGCCGAGGCCGGGGAGGCGATCCCCGAAGGCTGGGCAGTGGATGCCCAGGGCGCAGCCACCCTGAGTGCCCGGGAGGCCATGCACGGTGCCTTGCTGGCGTTCGGCGGCAGTCGCGGGGCCAACATCGCCTTGCTGGTCGAAGTGCTCGCCGGCGGTGTCGCCGGGGGCAACTGGTCGCTGGATGCGCCGGATTTTCGAAGCGGCGGGCAATCGCCGGGTTCGGGCCTGCTGGTGATCGCCATCGCCCCGCACCTGCTCGATGAGCAGTTCGAGGCTCGACTGGCGCAGCAGATGCAGCGCCTGGCGAGCCTTGGCGTCCACCCTCCCGGAGAGGCCAAACAGCAAGCCTGGGCCCGGGCGCAGAAGGAGGGGATCAGCCTGTCTATTGGCTTGTATCAGCAACTAGAGGGGCGACTTTAGCGTTTCTTTGTGCGTTTGCAGCAGAGTAATTCGATGGGTTTACTTTAATCTCGTTTTTCCAGAAGTTTTTCCTGGCCGTGCTCCAGCACCCCCAACCCCACGGATCAATCCACCCCAACGCATTCGGTGCATACCGATACAGGTTCTCGCCACCCGCCAACCCGATCGGGTCCTGCGTGGTAAACCGTCCCACCGCCGGATCGTAGTACCTGAAGGTGTTGTAGTACAGCCCGCTTTCCTGGTCGTGGTACTGCCCCTGAAAGCGCAGATTCTGCTCCACCGTATTCGGCGATAACGCTTCCAACCCGCCCCAGGCTTTGTAGTACGCGCGCCACACCACATGCCCTTCGGTATTGGTCATTTCCTGCGGTGTGCCGATCTGGTCGGTGTGGAAGTAGTAGGTCTGGCCGCTTTGCGTGACGGCTTTAGCGATCCGTCGCCCGAGGGCGTCGTAGTGGTAACGCGCTTCGCTGTGCAGGGTTGCGCCGTGCCAGGTCTGGGCATGGATCAGGCGATTTTCGCAATCGTAGGTAAAGCGTTGCGTTGCGCCGTTGGTGCTGCTCTTTTCGCTGAGGTTGCCCCAGTCGTCGTAGGTAAAACGCAGGTCCTTGAAGGCTATGAGGCGGTTGTTCTGGATCTTGTCGAATTGCCAACTGCCGCTGCCGCAAAGATTGCCGGCCGGGTCGTAGGAGAAGTCTTCGGTGTGCAGTTGCGGGTGGTTCGGCTGGCGGCTGCGCAGTTGGCCGCTGGCGTCGTAGTGGAATTCGGTGATACCGCGTTGCTTGTCGACGATCCGTTGTACTTCACCGCCGTCGCTGTAGTGATAGCGGCGGTGCAGGGCGGTGGCGGGATGTTGCGGGAGGCCGAGCAGGCTGTCGGTGTTTTCCTGCAGTTGGTTCAGTTGTACGTGGGGTAAATGGCCGCTGCCGTAGTAGAGCAGTTTGCGCCCGCTGATGGCATTCACCGAATTGCCGAACAGGGCACCGGCCACACGACTGATAGTCGGGTCGACGGCATAGCAGCTGACCAATTCACCGGTTATCGCACCGGCCGCGAATTTCAAAGCGTAGGGTAGGAGCTTGCCGGCCGCCAATGATAAAGACCTTGACCGAACGGCTAGCATTATCGTTGTGTGTTTGAAGCCTGCCGTTACCGGTAGGCTTCACAGCAGAACAACCAGGGCCTGGTCTAGATGCCCGATGACGAGTACCGGCACGCGAACCTGGACTTGGAGGGTTAAGGTTCTGGTAAATCCATGGCCTGTTGTTCCGCCACCCGCAATACGTCGCATCCGTCCTGTAACAACAAGGTTGCCACGCTGGAGAAGCGCGTCAGGTCGAGATTGTCGGCGTTGCGGCTGGTCATGCTGGAGACGCTGTCCAACATGTCGTGGGCAGCGCGGATGTGCAGGCCGGCGTAGTTCAGTAGATCAAGCAGAGTTGCTTGAGGGTTGATAAAGGCGACGGGGTGGTCGGTGGTGTTGGAGGAGGTGAAAGCGTGGTAATCCATAACGGTGACGCTCCATGGAGAGGGTTAATGAGCTGCCACTTTTCGCGGCCAAACGAAAATAGGGTGGCAACTGTACGCGGGTTGGCCGACCGAGCTCCATGACCCCGGCACACCCGAAGGTGTCCCACGCACAGTCGCCATAATACGAATGTGCGAGCGCGAAAAAAGCGCCCGCTTTCGGATGGTGGCGCTTGATGCGCATGGAGGGTCGGACGGCCAAGTCCGGTCGCTGAATTGGCAGCGACGGGCGTAACTATATGGACACCACATCGTCAGTGTAAGAGCATTGTTTTTCGAAATGTAAAAGAGCGGTCGTGAAATCTCAATGTAACGTCTCGTTCTAAGAAAAAGAGTCTGCACTCAGTTTTCACGGCCGCGCTCATTTATATTTACATTCATCATAAGGCTGTAGTAGCGAGTGCGGAACGATTAAATGTTAGAAGGCAAACTCTCATATACGTTTCAGAACGTGATTTTTTTGAAGAGCCATGCTGCACAAAAATTAACCTGACGTGTCACTCTACTAATGAACCGCTGATTAACTCCCAGTTCGGCGAATGCCGCCCTTATAAATCAAGGCTTGCAGCGCGCCCTCGGGGCTAAAACTGAATAACTCAGCGCCTCCCTAAATATACATAGGAATAAAATTATAACTTGATCTCATTCAAGCAACTAATAATACGCATGCTCGACTCTTTTGATGATGGTTCTATCTCCATTAAGCGATTAAAGAAGGCCCGAGCGTGATTACTCATCGACATCAAAAAATAATCCTTGTTCACATCAATCTTGACTTCTTCATGGCAATTAACGATAACTCTAACCTCTCGATTTAAACAAATGAACTTGACTTCTATTGGCTGGTCAGGAAAGAAGCAGCAAAAATTTTTTCCCTCATGTATTAATGACAGCCCTTCTGATAAATAACACCAGAGCTCATCAATATAGTCATACATCGACAGATCAATAAGACTAACTCCATTTATTGAAAGCACTAACGCACCTTCGATATAATCCGGATCAGCTATATTGCCATCAAAATCAAAGATACTTATATACTTATTATCTTGCTTTATATATGTCTCTATTACTATGTTTTTCATTTTGGGTAAAATTGTCCTATTCTTCCATTTTTTAATCCAACTACATATTCAACACCATTGGACGTGCCTGTTATTTGGTATTGCCCTAAACCACCTTTGTTTGATAAGGCACTTCTATTTTGCTTCATTACATCACCAATAGCCTTAGAAACATCATCTATTGACATTTTGCTTGATAAGAAACTTTGCTTGGCTTTTATTGAGCCATCCCAATATTCAGGGTGGTGACGTTCCAATATATGTTTCATCCCTTTCTTATCTAATTTAAGCGTCTGATTTCCAACGTGGAAATCTTTACCAGTAAACCCGTTAAGATCATTAACAACCTTGCCTGGTTTAGCAACTTTAGGGGAGCAACTTAATCCCCACGGATCAACCCACCCCAACGCATTCGGCGCATACCGATATAGGTTCTCGCCGCCCGCCAACCCAATCGGGTCCTGGGTGGTAAACCGCCCCACCGCCGGATCGTAGTACCTGAAGGTGTTGTAGTACAGCCCGCTTTCCCGGTCGTGATACTGCCCCTGAAAGCGTAGATTCTGCTCCACCACATTCGGTGATAACGCCTCCAATTCGCCCCAGGCTTTGTAGTACGCGCGCCACACCACGTGCCCTTGGGCGTCGGTCATTTCCTGTGGGGTGCCGATCTGGTCGGTGTGGAAGTAGTAGGTTTGGCCGGGATGGTCGGGCAGCGTGGGATCAGTGTCGATGCGCGCCAGGGGCGCGTAGCTTTCGGTCTCGTAGACGTAAGTGCTGTGGCGCTGCGGTTGTTGTTCTTGCAGCAGGCGCAGGCCTTGCCAGAGGAACGTCGTGTCTTGGGTCTGGCCGCTTTGCGTGACGGCTTTAGCGATCCGTCGCCCGAGGGCGTCGTAGTGGTAACGCGCTTCGCTACGCAAGGTCGCGCCGTGCCAGGTCTGGGCATGGATCAGGCGGTTTTCGCAATCGTAGGTAAAGCGTTGCGTTGCGCCGTTGGTGCTGCTCTTTTCGCTGAGGTTGCCCCAGTCGTCGTAGGTAAAACGCAGGTCCTTGAAGGCTATGAGGCGGTTGTTCTGGATCTTGTCGAATTGCCAACTGCCGCTGCCGCAAAGGTTGCCGGCCGGGTCGTAGGAGAAGTCTTCGGTGTGCAGTTGCGGGTGGTTCGGCTGGCGGCTGCGCAGTTGGCCGCTGGCGTCGTAATGGAAGTCGGTGATACCGCGCTGTTTGTCGACGATCCGTTGTACTTCACCGCCGTCGCTGTAGTGATAGCGGCGGTGCAGGGCGGTAGCGGGATGCTCGGGGAGGCCGAGCAGGCTGTCGGTGTTTTCCTGCAGTTGGCTCAGTTGCTCGTGGGGCAGGCGGATCGCGGCTTGCCACATTTTGCGCCCCTGGCTGTCGTAGCCGTAGCGACTGGTTAGGTTGCCTTGGGTACGCAGGGTTTCGCGGTGCAGGGCGTCGCGCTCGAAGTCGCTGATCAGGTGGCCGTCGAGGTTGATCTGGTGCAGGTGGCCGCTGCCGTAATAGAGCTGGTTGAGCTGGCGAGCGTCGGGCAGGGTCAGCCCGCTGAGGTTGCCCAGGGCGTCGTACTGGTAGGCAAGATTGCCGGTGCTGCTGCTTTCGCTCAGTAGTTGGTCAGCCGCGTCGTAGCTGAAGGCCAGGCTATCGGGGCGGATGCCCAGGGCCTGGCCCGCCTTGCTTGGCAGGCGCTCGACGGCGATCAGACGGTCTGCATCGTCGTAGTGATAATCCAGGCGGGCATCGCTGGTGACCCGGCTGAGCAGGCGCCCCGCGGCGTCGTGTTCGAACTGTTGCTGGCGAGTGAGCTGCACCAGGCTCGGGCTGGTGGCGATTTCTTCCAACTGGCTCAGTTGGCCGTTGAGGCTATAGCTGAAGCGGCGGCGCAGGCCATCGATGCGCACTTCTTCCTGCAGGCGGTCGCTGGCGTCGTAGCTGAAGCGGTAGGCGGCCTTGTTTTCGTTGAGCAGGGCGATCAGGCGCTGGGCTTTGTCGTATTGATAATGAACCTGCAGGCCACGGGCGTCCCTGCGTTGGCTGGGCAAGCCCCGGGGCGTGCGCGCCAGGCTGGTGGTGTGGCCGTCGGCATTGGTGTGGCTGAGCAACTGGCCGAGGGCGTTGTAACGGTACTGGTCATGGCTACCGTCTGGATGGTCGACGCGCAGCACTTCGCCATCGGCTTTGCGGGTCAGGCGCGTGGTGCACTTCAGGGCATCGGTGATGCTCGCCAGGTGCAGGTGGCTGTCGTAGCCATAGCGCGTCAGCTGTCCGGAACAGTCCTGGTATTGCTCGATCTGCCCCAGTTCGTTCCACCATAGTCGGGTGTTGTTGCCCAGCGGGTCGATGCGGGTGTGGGGCAGGCCGGCGTCGGTGTTGAAGAATTGGGTCACCTGACCCAAAGGGTCGGTGCTGTCGAGCAGGTTACCCTGACGGTCATAGCTCCAGCGCTGGCAACTGCCATCGGCACGCTCGATGGCGGTGATCAGGTCGGTGTCCAGGTGATAGCTGTAACGGATCGAGCGACCCAGGGGATCGGTTTCTTCCTCCAGTCGCGAGAGCTTGTCGTAGGTGAAGCTCAGGGCACTGCCGTCGGGCAACTCCAGACCGGTCATGTTGCCGGATTCATCGAGCTGGAAGCGGTACTGCTCACCGCCAAAGTCGCGGCTGGCGATAACTCGCCGACCTTCGTTGTAGTCGATCTGCGCGGTACGGCCGAGCACGTCTTTGATATGAGTCTGACGTTGTGCCAGGTCATAACTGAACAGGTAGCGCTCACCGTCACTGGTCCAGTGCTCGGCGACCCTGGGCTGACCGTCGTTCAGGGTGGCCCAGCGGTAGTGACAACGCAGGCCCAGGGCGTTTTCGTGGGCCACCATCAGGCCCTGGTCGTAGGCGAAACCGCGCACCCGTTCGCCGTTGCGGTTGATGACCTGGCGCAGTTGGCCGTTGCCGTCGTACTGGTAATGCACCAGGGTTTCGACAGGCTGGTTATCGACAACCCGTTCGACTCGGCTCAGGCGCCGTTCGTGCTGCTCGTAGCACAGGTGCAGACGAATGCCGCCCGTGGCGCACAGGTCGCTCAGACGCTGCTGATTGTCATAGCTGAAATTAAGAAAATGGCCGAGGGCGTTTTCGATACGCCGCAGGGGAGATGGCTGACCGTCGACGGCCAGCTCACCGAAATAGAAGAAGGTGTTGTCCAGGCTTTGCAGCAGGTAGTGCCCACCTTCGGAGCGCACCACGAACAGTTGTTCGTCCGTCAGGTAGGCGCGCTCGCCGGGTTCCAGTTGCGGCAAGGGCAGGTCACGCCCTTGGTTGTCGCGCAGGTACAGTTGCTGGTCTTCCAGGCGCAGGCTTTGCTCCCAGGGCAGCACCCAGCCGCGCCCGAGCAAGCCTTCGTGGGTAATGTCACTGGCATAGAAGCGCGCCCAGGTGATGGGCATCAGTCCTGGCAGGCTGAAGTCGGTTTCACTCTCTTCCAACAGCAGTTTGCGCCCGCTGATGGCGTCCACCGGATTGCCGAACAGGGCACCGGCCACGCGGCTTATCGCCGGGCCGATGGCATATCGACTGATCAGCTCACCGGTTACCGCGCCGGCTGCGAATTTCATGGCGCAAGGGAGGAACTTACCTGCCGTCAAAGGGAGTTGACGAAGCGCACCTGCGAAGCTGGCGACGACCATGAGGATATCAACGGTGGTGCGCAGCCACTCGGGGACCTCGTCGTCGATCGGCAAGTACGGCTCTTTCTCGGCACCGATAAAAACGTTTTCCGAACCACTGTCGATGACGCTGCCGCAGGTCAGTTTGTCGCCCTTGCGGGCGGCGGGCAGGCCGTTGATAAAGACCTTGGCGGAGCCCTCCGCGACCATTGGAGGAGCCGGGTGTTTAGTGCAAATGCCTAGGCTGCCTTGTACCTGTGCGGCACTCAGGCCATTGATGCGCACGTTACTGGAACCACTGGTGATCCCTCCGGCGGGAGCCTTGGTCATTCGTCCTATGCTTTCACCCGCCTTAATCAACTCTGAACCTGCAAAGCCGGCCACCATCCCGACAAGCAACGGCAATAACACGGCCCCGGCTCCGCAGGTAGCAACGGTGAAAATAGAGACGGCTGCCACCAGTGCCAATCCCAGCGCGGCCCCTACTAGAAAGCCCAGCAGTGCATTGCTATGAGCGATCTCATCATCAAAACGTGCAGCCTCAAACATCGAAAACACTCCGTGTCATGCCGACCTTTTATGTCAGGTGTCCTTAAGGGGGGCCAGCGACAGGAGGGTGCTGCTGAAAGCTCGCCAGGACGTCTGTCCACAGCTGATTCAGTTGATCGTCAAAGGGCTGCTGGCTGGTGGCCGAAAACACCAGCACGCGCTGGGGCGAGACGATAAAGCCGGCCTGACGCTGGTACACCGGACGCCCGTCGCTCTGGTAATGGGCGTCGACTTGCAGGCCCGGCACCGGGGATTGCGTCGAAAGCCAGACCTCTTGCAGGTCCTGACGTTTGTATTTGCGCAACTTGGCGGCAATCAGGCCGACCTGGCGCTCGACATACTCCGCCAGGCTTTCCCCGGGCAGCGTGATGTCCCGGGACAGGGTCAGGCTGAAAGGTGCTGGCAGGGTTACCCCCGGGACGAACATATTGACGCTGCGATCTTGAAAGCCACTGGGCAGCGTGAGTTTTCCTTCCTGGATCAGGTAGTCCATGGGTGCTTGCTCTTGGGAAATGAACGTCAGGCGGTAGGTGCCGGTGGGGGCGAGAAGGCGGCCTCGACTTCGGCATCGATGTTGTCTTTGTCGCCATCCGTTTTGGGGGCTGTGGTGGCGGCGCCGCCGGGCATGTTGATGTCGAGCTTGCCGCCGGTATTGATCTGCGCATCGCCGGTCACCGAGAAGTTGAAGGCGCTGCCGTAGAGGTTGATTTCCCCCGTGGCCAGCATTTCGATCACGCTCTGGCCGCAGACCAGGCGTATTTTTTCCCCGGCTTCGATCAGGTACTGGGTGCCGATGCTGTCCTTCTTGGTGGCGCCGACTCGCAGGGTGTCGTCGACCTTGACCGTTCTCAGGCTTTTCTGGCCGACGGTGATGGTTTCGTCCTGGCCGACCGAGTGCACACGGTTGACGCCGACCCAATGGCTTTCGTTGTTCCTGACGGTGCAGTCCTGATCGCGCTGGGCATGGATGTAGATTTGCTCCTGGCCGGCCCGGTCCTCAATGCGCAATTCGTTGGTGCCATTGCCCCCCAGGCTGCTGCGGGTCTTGAACACGCTGCGCGTCTTGTTCGCCGGCAACGGATAAGGCACGGGCGTGTGCTGGTTCGGCACGCAGCCGGTGACCAGCGGCTGCTCGGGGTCGCCACCGATAAAGCTGACCAGCACTTCCATGCCGATCCGCGGGATGGTCACGTGACCAAACCCCTCACCCGCCCAACTGGTGGCCACGCGCACCCAGCAGCTGGAGAACTCGTTACGCTCGCCCTCGCGGTCCCAATGAAACTGAATCTTTATGCGCGAGAAATCGTCACACCAGATTTCCTCACCGGCAGGGCCGGTCACCAGCGCGGTCTGGCTGCTCAGGCGCGGCTTGGGGGGCGGCTCTTGGGGCCGGAAGAAGGTTTCGCTGGGAATGGCGCTGAAGCGGTTGCGGTAGCCCTGGTTGAAGCCGCCGTGGCGCTCGTCGCTGGTGACCGACTCTTCCAGCACCTGTGGTTGGCGACCCTCATGTTCAACGCTTATCAGCAGCCACATCTGGTTGTATTCGCCGCGCGGGTGCTCGCTGAGAGTCACCAGATGGCCGCAGCGCAAGTTCGACAGTTCACTTTGTCCCTTGGCCAACTGGTAGTCGGCGCGATGGCCTTCGAGGGCGATCTGGCTCAACTGTTTGCCCACCGCGCCGGTGTTGTAGCGGCCGGGGTAGCGATAGTCTTCCAGCACCGGGGTGGCCTTGCTGCGTGCCCCGGTATGCAAGGTGCTGGGCACTGGGTCGAGCTTGGCGCCGCTGGAGGTGCTGCGCGGGTCGGGCTTTTTCAGGTCGTAGTCGCGCCGGGCCACCTGGCTGGTGCGGGTGCTGAAGCGCACCGCGAAATGGCTGACCACCGGGTCTTCGGCGGCCAGGCCGCTGCCTTGCTGATAGCGCGCGGGGGCGAGAATGGGGTAGTCGGTCTGGTTGTCGGAAAACACCAGCACGTGCCGGTCGAGGCTGTGTTCGTGGTGCCAATGAATGCCGTCTTCAAAGCACAGCCGTTGCAGAAACTGGAAATCCGTCTCCCCGTATTGCACGCAATACACGCGCGGCACCGAAGGCTTGGGGGCGATATTGAAACGGTACTGGTCGGCAAGGATGCCGTGTTCCTTGAACACCTTGGCAATGATCTGCGGCACCGTCAGGTTCTGGTAAACCCGTTGGTTATGCCGGTGCTGCAACTGGTACAGGTGAGGGCGCAGGATCAGGTGATAGCGGGTCATGCGCTTGCCGCTGTCGCCGACCTCAATGTCGTCGATCAGGCCATGGATGCCTTCACCCTTGAGGCCGAACTGCAAGAACGCCGGTTGGTTGAGCAGGCTTTCCAGATCGACGTTGGGGTTGTCCGAAACCAGCTCGATGTGGATGGCATACAGCTCGCTGACGGCTTCGCGACCCCGGAAGGCCAGCACCTTGAAGTCGTGATGAACGGCAGGAATGGACAGCACGAAATGCGCAGTGTCGGCCGGCGCGAACATAAGCTCATCCTTAAGCGTGAGAGAGGCCAGGCCCGTGTCTTGCTCGACCCCGGCTGGAGGTGGCGCTCAAACTAGCAAAGGGTGCGCAAGAAAAAATATGAGATAAATCCGGAAAATAAATAGAATTTTCGAAGCTTGGTGTGGGGCTTTCCGAGGAAGCGCGTCGTACGCCTCGCCCACATGAAGTGATAATGCGCGCAGTGACAGTGCTGCCCTCTTAGTGAGCACGCAGCACACAAGTTCGCTCTCCGAATGACGTACTTGGGGACAGGCCGTTGTCCTGCGCCGAAAGCATTGTTTGCCCTGGTTTGGCAAGAACGGAACACTGGCAAAGTGCTGCCTGAGCCAACTGCGCAAGCGATCACAGCGAATGCAGCCGGCGTTTGAATAATCCCCGGAATAATGCTGTGATTGCGCCCGTCACGCCCCAGGGCGGCCCTGCTTTTTTTCGAGACACAGCGAAATGGATAGCCAAGAGACGACAACCGGGATGTCGCAGTTGCCTCCCGGTAGCCAATTGCGCGAGCGCCTGGAGGGCATTGCTGCCAGCAGCGCGCTGGTGTTGGAAACCAACAACCTGCGCGGCGGCAAGGATGCACAGGAAGCCCTGAACAGCCTGGAGCGCCTGATCGCCCGGCTGGCCCGGCAGAGCTTGTCACCCCAGTCTTTTGCCCAGTGGGTCATTACCCATGACGGGCTTGACCTCGCGGCGCGCCAGGCGTTGTACGTGCTGGCTGGGCGCACCGTGGATTTTGTCGAGATCGACGCCAGCACCGGCTATTACGACGCCAAGAATGTCGGCTTCGATGCGGTCGACCAGGAGCGTTGCCAGTACGTGGTATTCGCCGATGCCGACTGCCTGCCCGATGCCCGTTGGCTGGAAGAGTTGCTGCTGCCCTTTGTGCAACCCGAGGCGCCCGTGGCGGTGGCCGGGCGCACCAGCTACGCGCCGAGCGTCGCCGGCAGCGCGCTGACCGCCATCGACTTCATGTATTTCCCCAGCCCCTTGCGCCACGGCGCCACGCGTAACTTCTACGCCAACAACGTGGCTTTTCGCTGTGCCACCTTCGAGCACTATCGCTACGAGCCACTGGATGGCATCTATCGTGCCCATTGCCAGGTCATGGGCCTGCGCCTGCAAGCGGCGGGGGTGGCGGTGGCCTATGCGCCGGCGGCACACACCGAGCACCGGCTGCCCGACAGCCAGGGCGAGGTGTTCAAGCTGCGCTGGCTCAGGGGCGGCGACAGCGTCGGCCTGACCCCGTACCTGGTGCGCGCCTACCTGCCGGGCTGGCTGCAATGGCTCGGGCGCAGTGGGCCGCTGGGGCCTTTGTGCGTGATGGTCGGGCGCCTGGGCTACAGCCTGCGGGCCCTCAACCACCAGGACCTGCCGCCCCTGCACGGAGCCCGGCGCCTGGGGGCCATGGCCATGGTCACTGCCATCTCGTTGCTCGACACTGCCGGCGCCGTGGTGCGTGGCTGCGGGCTGTCCATCGGCCGCTCCAGTGCCCGGCACAGTGAAGCGTTGTCGTACCACCGCAACCTGGATTGATCCGCGTCGCGCCGTATCGTCGCACGCCGTTCGCGTGCCCAGAGGAAGTCCCCATGCAGAACCCTTCTCTTGCCTCATTCGGCCGTTCCCTGGCGTGCCTGGCCTTGCTGGCACTCGGTGCCCAGGCCCAGGCCGCTCCCAGCGAGTTCGCCGGTCGCGGGGTGTACCACTTCGCTTCGGACAGTGGCTGCGCCACGTTCGCCTCCAGCAACCTCGACTGCAACCGCATCGCCCTGGACGTGAGTGATGCACGGGCCAGTGTCGACCGGCAAACCCATGCCATCGTCATCGACGCCGACAGCAACCACGACAGCAAGACCGTGATCGGCGACATTCTGCTGCACGGCAGCGGCATCGCCAGCGACGGCCAGCGTGTGCCCCTGAGCCTGCAGGTGCTGCTGCGCCGTTCGGGCAAGGTGTGGAAATCCGATACCTATGTGCACGCACCGGTGCGTGGCAAGTTCCGTGACATCAGTCTCGATCCCTATCAGATCAGCGTCCGTGAAGGCACCCGTGAGCGCGTGCTGTTCAGCCCCGAACAGGCGCGCAACGTATTGGCCCAGCCGTCGATCGCGGCGCGCCTGGCCAGTTATTTCGTGGTGGTGCGCCCCAGCGATGCGCAGCACCCGACAGCGGGCGACATCACCATCGGCCTGGGCGTCGGCCGAGTCTCGAAGTCGCTGATGCGTGCCAGCTTCAGTGCCAGGCAGCCGGGCAGCGAGGCGCTGGAGCAGGTGCTGCAGCAGGGCACCTGGAACCTCGACCTGCAGGCCCTGAGCGGGCAGATCCCGCTGTGGGTGGTACAGCGCCAGCTGTTTGTCTTTGCGCTGGAGGACAGCCCGTTGCTCAGGGAGGTGCGTCAGCGGGGCTTGAACAAGGGCGACAGCCTGGAGCTGGGCGCGGTCAACGGCCAGGGTTACCTGCGCTACAACGGCCAGGAGGAGAGCTTTCCCGGCGCTGCGGCCAGCGGCACGGCCTTCATGCGTGACAGCTTTATCGGCCTGATCCTGGCTTGGCAGCGCCATTCGCACGGGGCCAGGACGGCCACCGCCAGCGCCGCGCAGCCCGTGCAATGAATGCGGGGCAAGCGGTTGCCGGCGAGGCCAACTTCGACTGCCTGAGCATGCCCCGGCCCCAGGGCCTGGGGGCGCTGCAGGCGCGGCTGGTGGACCGCATCAAGCGCGCCGCCTTGTTGCGCCTGCACCGCAGCCCGCGAGGCGAACGCCTGCTGTTGCGCATGTACCTGGCCGGTGAAGACGCCACCGAGCGTGCGTTGCTCGATGAGCTGTTGCCGCAGTCGCCACCCTGGCTCGAACGGCAGGTAGCACAGCACCTGGCCGATGAGCAGCGCCACGTGACCCTGTTTGCCGAGGCCCTGCGCGAGCGGGGCGACGACGCTCAAGCCCGCCTGGAGCCGGACTGGCTGAGCCGGCGCAAGATCCAGCGCTGGCAGCGCCTGGCCCGTCGTTATGCGGGGCATTTCGAACAGGGCCTGCTGGTGCCGGCCTATGCCACCGGGCTGTGTGCCGAGCAGATGGCCGAGCGGGTATTGACCCGCCATTGTGCGGTGCTGGATGCCGGGCATGGCTTGTATCCGCTACTGGCGCGGGTGCTGGCCGACGAGAAAGCCCACGTGCGCCTGTGCGAGAACACCTTGCGGCGCATCGTGGCGCCCCATGAGGCGGGCCATCTGGCGCGCCTGCTCAAGGACATTCGCCGCGTCGATGCGAGCTTTGGCGTGACCGGTGCCCTGGCGATGTATGGTGCCGGCTGGCTGCTCGGTGGTCGGGGCCGAGTGGGGCGATGAGTGCACGGATTCTTTACCTGGCGACCGCCGATGCCCGCGGGCACCTGATGCGCGCCCAACTGCTGGTACATGCCTTGCGTGCGGCCGGGGCCGAGGTCGAGGTGCTGACCACCTCGCAGCAGGGGCAGGACTTCCTGCAGCGCTTCGGCATTGCGGCGCAGATTCTCTCGCTGCATTACGCGGTGCAGTTCGACAGCCAGCAGAACATGCTGCGCCAGGCCACCAACCGCAATGTCGCCCACTACCTGTTCCGCCCCGGGCGCATGCTGCGGGACATCCTCCAACTGCGGCGCCGGCTGCGCGGCGTGGACCTGGTGATCAACGATTCCTTCCACCCGGCATTGCTCTACATGGGCATGCTGCCGGGTTGGCGGCGCCAGGTGGTGCACGTATACGGGGCCAGCCTCAAGGTGGCGCTGCTGAACAATTTTGCCGGCATGTGGCCGCGCCAGTTCGGGCGCCTGTTCGGCTGGATTGTCGGGCGCCAGATCGATACGGCGCGGGCGCGCATCGAGCACGATTTCGCCTATGAAGTCGACGATACCCAGGCCCCGGCACTGTATCGCCTGCCGACCCCGGTGGCCCTGGCCGAAGCCTTGCCGGAACAGGCCGCCGTAGGCGCCGCGGTGTACCTCAACCCGCATTTTCGTGAGCCCGACCTGGCCGATGCCTTGAGCCGTGGCCTGGAGGATGCGGGCCTGGACGCTCACCGCGTGGGCGAGGGTTATGCCGGGCGCAGCGGCTGGCTGCAGGTCGATCCGCTCTGGGCCAGCCGCGCTGCCCGGGCGCAACTCCTGGTCTCGGCACCGGGCATGGCGGCGCTGTCCATCGCCCGGGTCTACCAGCGGCCGATCATCCTGGTGGTGAGCGACCAGCCGGAACAGACCAGCAACGCCGCCCGGGCCCGGCAACTGCAGTTGCTGCACCGGGTGGTGACCTGGCGCGGCGACCCTGCCGATTTCCGCCGTCAGGTGGCCGAGGCGGCGCGGCAATTGAGCGCGGCGGCGCCAGCGCCCGACGTGATCTCGGGCAACCAGCGGGCCCAGGCACGGATCGATGCCTGGGCCAGCCGCTTGCTCGGCTTGTGAGGGCGCGGCCTTGAGTCTTCACCGCTCCATGCCCACCCCAGGCCAGCAGCCATGACCGGCACCTTGCAGCGCCTGATAGCCGCCGCCAACCTTCGGCAGGCCCTGGCTGCGGTGTTCGCCCTGCTGTTGGGGCTGGGCGCGTTCATGGGGCTGCAGCGCCTGGTGACGCCGCGTTACAACTGGGTCACGCCATTGGATGAGCTGATCCCCTTTATCGCCCAGTCCTGGTTCGTCTATGTGCTGTTCTTTCCCTTTGTGCTGCTGGCGGCGGCCTATGCCAGCCAGGAGGGCTTCAGGGCCCTGCGCAACGCCACCGGCATGGCCTTCGCCGTTGGGCTGCTGTGCTTCTGGCTGTTCCCCGAATATGTGCCGAGGCCGGATATCGCCGCCCTCGACAATGGCTTCCTGCAACAGCGGCTGGGCCGGATGTGGCAACTGGACCTGGCCTGCAACGGTTTTCCCAGCCTGCATGTGGCAGTGACCTGCCTGGCCTGTCGCGCGCTCTGGCGCCGCCCTTGCAAAGAGCTGAGCGCTGTCATCGGCCTGCTGATCTGCCTCTCGACCCTGACCCTCAAGCAGCACACGCTGATCGATGTGGCGGGCGGCCTGTTCCTGGCCCTGGCCTGTGCCCTGGCCACCCAACGACAAGGAAACCCTGCCCGTGTCCCAGCCTGAACCCCGTGCCGGAGAGAATCGGGCCCTGCGTGCCTTTGCCCCCGACGCCGGGCTGTTCCTGCTCAAGCCCTGGATCGGTGGCCTGGCGCTGCTGGCCGACTGGGGGCTGATCGCCGCCGCATTCGCCTGCGCCGCGCTCTGGCCGCACCCCGTCATCTACCTGCTGGCCGCGCTGCTGATCGCCCGCAGCCAGTTGGCGCTGGCGGTGCTGATGCACGAGAGCGCCCACGGCCTGCTGCTGCGCGGGCAGAAAGCCAATGATCGGCTGGGCCAGTGGCTGGCCGCCGGCCCGCTGTTCCTGTCCCTCTGCACCTACCGCGCCGGCCACCTCAAGCATCACCTGCATCCGATGGAGCATGACGACCCGGTGGTGGCGGTCTTCGGCCTGGGGGATTACCCCTTGCCCCGGGGCAAGCTGGCCCTGCGCCTGCTGGCGGACCTGTGCGGGGCGGGCTACTTCATCAGTGCCTTGAGGTTCGCCCGGGGTGACTACCGCGCGATCATGCCCCGGGTCGACAAGTCGCCGCGCCAGGCCCTGGCGCAAGTGCTGTCCATGCTGGTCAGCAACGGCCTGCTGTTCGGCCTGCTGGCCTGGAGCGGCCACCCCTGGCTGTACCTGGGGTTGTGGCTGTTGCCGGCGATTACCCTGCTGCCCTTGCTGGGCCGGGTGCGAGCCATCATGGAGCATGCCGGCCTGCCGGTTGCCGCCGACCAGAGCCGCAACGCCCGCAGCATCGTACGGCCCAGCGTGCAGACCTTCCTGTTCGGCCCCCACGCCATCCACTACCACATCGAGCATCACCTCTATGTGCGTGTGCCGTTCTACCACCTGGGCGGCCTGCACCGGCAACTGGCCACAGCGCAGTTGCTGCCCGAGGGCAACCTCTACCAGGGGTATGGCGGGGTACTGCGAGATGTCAGCGACCCCGACTGGAGGTCATCGGCGCGCTGAGGCGTGGAGGAAGGGGAGAACGGGCCCGCCATGGGGGGCGGGCCCGTGAGGGCGGTCAGAGCTTGGGCAACTGGCCGATGCGGCCGACCATCTCGGTGACAATCTGCAGGTCCAGGAGGAATTGCTCCACGGTCTTGAACTCGTTGTCGGTGTGGCCGGTGTACTTGACCTCGGGCCGCGCCAGGCCGAACTGCACGCCGTTGGGCAACTCGTGCACCGAGGTGGCGCCGGCGGAGGTGCCGAACTTGTGCGCCATGCCCAGGTTCTCGCTGGCCACCGCCAGCAGCGCCTTGACCCATTCACCCTCGGGGTTGCGGTACATAGGTTCGGCGATCTTGGTGTCGATGTTCACCGCCACCTGGGTCTTCTTGCTCCAGGCCGCCAGCCTGTCGGTGATTTCGCCCTTCAGCACTTGCGGGGTCTTGCCCTTGGGCACCCGCAGGTTGACCGCCAGCTTGAAGGTCTTGGCATCCACGCTGACCTGGGTCAGGGAGGTGGTCAGCGGCCCCATGAAGTCGTCGGAAAAGCCGATGCCCAGCTTGTTGCCCAGGTAGTCCAGGCCCCAGTTGTCGGCGGCGTAGCGGGCACCATCGGTGAAGGCGTTGTGCTTGAAGGCGATCTTGCCGTCCTGGCTGTTGATGAAGTCCAGCATCCGCGCCACCGGGTTGACCCCGGACTCGGGCTCGGAGGAGTGGGCCGAGACGCCGGTGACCGTCAGTTGCACATCCTTGCCCACCACCTTGGCCGCGACCTGGAAGTTGCCGCCGTGCTGCTTGGCATATTCGGCGCCGGCCTTTTGCAGGCTGGCGGCCAGTTCCGCGGGCTGCTCGCTGACCAGGGTGGCTACCGAGGTCGAGGGGATCTGGTTGGTGGCCAGGCCACCGGTGAGGTGGGTGATCTCCGCCCCTTTGCCCTCGGCGGCGCGCCGGGCGAAGCTGGCCATCACCGTGCCGTAGCCTTTCTCGGCGATCACCACCGGGTAGCCGCCGTCCAGCGCCAGGTTGTAGTTGGGCGTCGGGTTGTGTTCGAAGTAGTAGGGAATGGCGTCGCCGCTGGTTTCCTCGGTGGTGTCCACCAGCAGCTTGAAGTTGCGTGCCAGGGGCAGCTTCTCTTCCTTGATGATCTTCATCGCGTAGAGCGCTACCACGATGCCGTTCTTGTCGTCCTCGGTGCCGCGGCCGTACATGCGGTCGCCGATCAGGGTGACCTTGAACGGGTCGAGGCGGGTGCCGTCTTCGAGCACCCAGTTTTCCGGGGTCACCGGCACCACGTCGGCGTGGGCGTGGATGCCGACGACTTCATCGCCGCTGCCTTCCAGGGAGATCTCGTAGACCCGGTTGTCGATGTTGCGAAAGTTCAGGTTGAAGGCCTTGGCCAGGTCCTGGATCTTGGCGGCGATCTTGAGGAACTCGGGGTTCTTGTATTGCGGCACGCCGTCGATGTTGAAGGTGGGGATGGCCACCAGCTCGCGCAGGGTTTCGGTGGCGGCCTTGCCGTACTTGATCCGGGCGTAGAGGCCCAGCAGGCGGTGGATCTCGTTCTGCTGTTCGGCGTTCAGGGGCTTGTTGGCCAGGAAGGTCTCGATGGTCGGGGCGAGCTGGTCGCTCTTGGCCAGCGGGCTCTTGGCCAGGGTGCCGAGGAACTGGCGGAAATCCGTGACCGTGGCGTCATTGAAGGTCTTGAGGATGGCCGCGCTTTGTTGCGGGGTAATGTTGGCCTGGGCGATCGAGGTGTAGGACGACAGGCTGGCGAGCATCAGGGTGGCCGCAGCCAGGTGCTTGAGAGAAAAATCCATTGCGGAGGGCATTCCTTTGCAGGGGGTAAGGATTATCTGAGCTGTTAGTCAGAAACCTTGCCAAGCTAACACTGCGAAGGAGCAGGGCGGGAGCCCCTGAAGTGGGATCTGTCGCACAGAAACGCAAAAGCGACGCACAAACGAAACATTCATCCAGGCAGGAGGCGCCTGCATCGGCGCCTCCTGTCGTGGCTAGTGCATCAAGCCTTGGCGTCCCATGGGCGGTCGCCCTGTTCGTCCTTGATGCGGGTCGGCAGGCCCATCAGGTCCAGCGCCTTGAGGAACGGCTTGGCCGGCAGTTCCTCGACGTTGGCCATGCGCTGCACGTCCCACTCGCCACGGGCCACCAGCAGGGCGGCGGCCACGGGCGGTACGCCGGCGGTGTAGGAAATGCCCTGGCTGTCGGTCTCGGCGTAGGCTTCTTCGTGGTCGGCCACGTTGTAGATGAAGACTTCGCGCGGCTGGCCATTCTTGCTGCCCTTGACCAGGTCACCGATGCAGGTCTTGCCGGTGTAGCCCGGGGCCAGGGAGGCCGGGTCAGGCAGCACGGCCTTGACCACTTTGAGCGGCACCACTTCCAGGCCTTCGGCGGTCTTCACCGGTTGCTCGGAGAGCAGGCCCAGGTTGCGCAGCACGGTGAACACATTGATGTAGTGCTCGCCGAAGCTCATCCAGAAGCGCACGTTGGGCACATCGAGGTTCTTCGACAGCGAGTGCACTTCATCGTGGCCGGTCAGGTACAGGTTTTGCGAGCCGACCACAGGCAGGTCGTCGGTACGCTTGACTTCGAACATGGTGTTGCTGGTCCACTGGCTGTCCTGCCAGCTCCACACCTGCCCGGTGAATTCGCGGAAGTTGATTTCCGGGTCGAAATTGGTGGCGAAATATTTGCCGTGGGAACCGGCATTGACGTCGAGAATGTCGATCGAGTCGATGCGGTCGAAATGTTCCTGCTGGGCCAGGGCCGCATAGGCGTTGACCACGCCCGGGTCGAAGCCGACGCCGAGGATCGCGGTGATGTTCTTCTGCTGGCACTCTTCGAGATGCTTCCACTCGTAGTTGCCGTACCAGGGCGGGGTCTCGCAGATCTTGCCCGGTTCTTCGTGGATCGCGGTGTCCAGGTAGGCCACACCGGTATCGATGCAGGCACGCAGCACCGACATGTTGAGGAAGGCGGAACCGACGTTGATGACGATCTGCGACTCGGTCTCGCGGATCAGCGCCTTGGTTGCCTCGATGTCCAGCGCGTTGAGCGCATAGGCTTTTATTTCAGCGGGCTGTTTGAGGCTGCCCTTGGCCTTGACGCTGTCGATGATGGCCTGGCATTTGGAGATGTTGCGCGACGCGATAGCAATACGACCGAGTTCGTCGTTGTGCTGCGCGCACTTGTGGGCCACCACCTTGGCGACACCTCCTGCACCAATGATAAGAACATTCTTCTTCAATTTATTTACTTCTCCTCGTGACCTGTCCGCTCAGGAAAGGCTGGACAGGTAGTCTTCGAAACCAAACTCGCGTACCACCTCGATGCTGCCATCGAGTTGTTTCACGACAATGGACGGCATTTTCAGACCGTTGAACCAGTTTTTCTTGACCATGGTGTAACCCGCCGCATCAATGAACGACAGTCGATCGCCGATGGCCAGCGGACGATCAAATTGGTATTCGCCGAAGATATCCCCGGCCAGGCAGGACTTGCCGCACACCATGTAGGTATGTTCGCCCGCGCTTGGTGACAGCTTGGCGTTCAGGCGATAGATCAGCAGGTCGAGCATGTGGGCTTCGATGGAGCTGTCCACCACGGCCAGGTGCTTGCCGTTGTACAGGGTGTCGAGCACGGTCACTTCCAGGGAGGCGCTCTGGGTGATCGCCGCTTCGCCCGGCTCCAGGTAGACCTGCACGCCGTACTTCTGGGAGAAGGCCTTGAGACGCGCGCAGAAGGCGTCCAGGGCGTAGTCCTCGCCGGTGAAGTGGATGCCGCCGCCGAGGCTGACCCACTCGACCTTGTGCAGCAGGTGGCCGAAGCGCTCCTCGATGGTGGTCAGCATCTGGTCGAACAGGCCGAAGTCGCCGTTCTCGCAGTTGTTGTGGAACATGAAGCCGGAGATCTGCTCGATGACCTGCTCGATCTTGGCCGGGTCCCACTCGCCCAGGCGGCTGAACGGGCGCGCCGGGTCGGCCAGCAGGTAGTCCGAGCTGCTCACCTGGGGGTTGACCCGCAGGCCGCGCACCTTGCCCGCGCTGGCGTCGGCAAAGCGCTGCAGCTGGCTGATGGAGTTGAAGATGATCTTGTCGCAGTTGGCGAGCATCTCCTCGATCTCGTCGTCGGCCCAGGCCACGCTGTAGGCGTGGGTCTCGCCTTCGAACTTCTGCCGGCCGAGCTTGAGCTCGTAGAGCGACGAGGAGGTGGTGCCGTCCATGTACTGCTGCATCAGGTCGAACACCGACCAGGTGGCGAAGCACTTGAGGGCCAGCAGGGCCTTGGCGCCGGACTGCTCGCGCACGTAGGCGATCTTCTGCATGTTGCTCAAAAGCTTCTGCTTGTCGATGAGGTAGTACGGCGTCTTGATCATTTCAGGGTCTCCGGCAGGGCCAGCCAAAAAGGTACGCATTGTGCCCGCAGTGCCACTAGATCGAAAGCTCGGAAATATATTTTCCACGGTCAACCGTCTGTCCCTTGCGTTGTCGAGCCAGGCATGCGATTCCACACAGACAGCTGCAGGCGGTGCACACTGGCCCGAGCCCCGGCCGATGAATGCTGCGGCGCTGCAACGTTTCGCCGATTCGATGAAAAAAATACCCGACGGAAACTGCCATGCCTGATCTGCCCGAGCCGTACCACCCTCTTACTGACGATCGCTTCCGCCTGCTGGTCGATGCGGTGGTGGACTACGCGATCTACATGCTCGACGCCCAGGGCCGGGTCGCCAGTTGGAACAGCGGTGCCCGGCGCTTCAAGGGCTACCGGGAGGAGGAAGTGCTGGGCCGGCACTTTTCCTGCTTCTATACCCCCGAGGATCGCCAGGCCGGTTTGCCCCAGAGGGCGCTGGACAGTGCCGCGCAGTGCGGGCGTTTCGAAGGCGAGGGCTGGCGCCTGCGCAAGGATGGCACGCGGTTCTGGTGCCATGTGGTGATCGACCCGATCCGCGACAGCGCCGGCGGGCTGATCGGCTTTGCCAAGGTCACCCGGGACATGACCGAGCAGCGGGCCGCCGAGCAGACCCTGAAACAGAGCGAACAGCAGTTCCGCCTGCTGGTGCAGAGCGTGACCGACTACGCGATCTACATGCTCGATGCCCAGGGCCGGGTCAGCAGCTGGAACCTGGGGGCGCAACGGATCAAGGGCTATGCCCCAGAGGAAGTCATCGGCCAGCACTTTTCACTGTTCTATACCGCCGAGGACCGGGCCAGCGACGAGCCGCGCAAGGCCCTGGAAGCCGCCGCCCGCGAAGGCCGTTTCGAGAAGCAGGGCTGGCGCCTGCGCAAGGACGGTACGCGGTTCCTGGCCCATGTGATTGTCGACCCGATCCGCGCCGACTCCGGGGCCATCATCGGTTTCGCCAAGATCACCCGCGACATCACCGAGGTGGTCCAGGCGCAGAAGGAACTGGAAGTCGCCCGCGAAGCGCTGTTCCAGTCGCAGAAGCTCCAGGCCATCGGCCAGCTCAGCGGCGGCATCGCCCATGACTTCAACAACCTGCTGACGGTGATCCGCGGCAACCTGGAGCTGCTGCACAAACGGGTCGGCGATGACCCCAGGCTGCGGCGCCTGCTGGACAACGCGCTGCAGGGCACCGAGCGCGGCGTGACCCTGACCCAGCGCATGCTGGCCTTCGCCCGGCGCCAGGAGTTGAAATCCCAGGCCCTGGACCTGGGCCAACTGGTGGCCAGCCTCAGCGGCCTGTTGTGCAGTTCGGTGGGGCCCAGGATTGCCCTGCGGGTGGAGATGGCGCCGGACCTGCCGGCGGTGCAGGCTGATCTCAACCAGCTGGAACTGGCGCTGCTGAACCTGGTGAGCAATGCCCGGGATGCCATGCCCGAGGGCGGTTCGATCCTGATCGAGGCGCAATTGCGCGGGGCCACGGGCAACCTGGCCCGGGGGCAGTACGTCTGCCTGGCGGTGGTCGACGATGGCCAGGGCATGGACGAACAGACCCTGGCCTGCGCCGCCGATCCGTTCTTCACCACCAAGGGCCTGGGCAAGGGCACCGGCCTGGGCCTGTCGATGGTCCACGGCCTGGCCGAGCAACTGGGCGGGCGCCTGGTGCTCCAGAGCCGCCTGGGCCAGGGCACCCGCGCCGAGCTGTGGCTGCCCCTGGCGAGCGCGGCCAAGGATTCGCCGGGCAGTGAGGCCATGCCGGCCCCGGGCCCGGACCACCCGCCACTGTGCGTGCTGCTGGTGGATGACGACAGCCTGGTCCTGGACAGCACCACGCTGCTGCTGGAGGACCTGGGCCATCGAGTCATCCGCGCCGCCAGCGGAGCCCAGGCGCTGCAGTGTCTTGAGCAGCACCCGGACATCCAGCTGATGATCAGCGACATGGCCATGCCACACATGGATGGCCGACAGTTGGCCGAAGCGGTGCGGCGCCTGCACCCGCAGTTGCCGATCATCCTGGCCAGCGGTTATGCCCAGCGCCAGGACGGCCCGGTGCCGGAGCTGCCACGGATCTTCAAGCCCTTCAGCCAGGCGCAGTTGAGGGACGCCCTGGCCCAGGTCCTGGCACAGTCTGCGGCGGGCTGACTGCGGCGCACGGCAAGAGGGTGCAAACCCTACACCGGCGACACCTGCGGGGCCATGGCCGCGCCGGTCATGGGGGCCTGTGGAAAGGGCGCGGGAAATGCACGCTCGTAAGCCCGGCATACTCGCAGCACCTGATCGTCGGCAAATCGCGCGCCAACCACCTGCAGGCCGATGGGCAATCCCGCCTCCGAGAACCCGCAGGGCAATGAGGCAGCAGGTTGCTGGGTCAGGTTGAAGGGGTAGCTGAAAGGCGACCACTTCATCCAGTCATCGATAGTGCTGCCGGGCGGGGTGTCGTGGCCGGCCTCGAACGCGGTGATCGGCAGCATCGGGCAGACCAGCAGGTCGTAGCGGCTGTGAAACATGTTCATGTGGGCCATCAAGGCCGCCCGGGCTTCCTGGGCCGCGGTGAAGTCGGCGAGGGTGGTGTGGCGGCATTCTTCGGTAAAGCGCAACAGGCCCGGATCGAGCATGGCTTTCTGGGCCGTGCTCAGTTGCCGGGCCAGCGTCTGTGCGCCGGCGTAGATCAAGCTCTTGAACAGTTGCAGGGGGTCGTCGAATCCCGGGTCGACCGCTTCGACGATCGCCCCCAGTTGTTCCAGCCGCGCCACGGCCTGCGCCACCTGGCGAGCGACCTGCGGATCAACCTGCACATAGCCGAAGTCTGCGCTGTAGGCGATGCGCAGGCCGTTGAGGTGGGTGCTGTCGGACAGCCACGGGGTGTGTCGCGGGGCTCCCATCAGCGCGTCCCGCGGGTCGGGCCGGGCGATGGCCTGCAGGAGCAGTACGGCATCCTCCACGGTACGGGTCATGGGGCCCAGGTGAGATACCAGGGTCGTCGCGCTGGCCGGGTACTGGGGGATGTAGCCAAAGGTGGGCTTGAAGCCGAAAGTGCCGGTAAAGCTGGCGGGGATGCGGATCGAGCCTCCGGCATCGCTGCCCTGATGCAGCACGCCCAGATTGAGCGCCGCGGCCACCGCTGCGCCGCCGGAGGAACCGCCGCAGGTCATGCGGGTGTCCCAGGGGTTGCGGGTGATGCCGTAGAGGGGGCTGTCGGTCACGCCTTTCCAGCCGAACTCCGGGCTGGTGGTCTTGCCCAGCACCACGGCGCCGGCCTCCCGCATGAAAGTGGTGACGGGCGCGTCGACGTCCCAGGGGCCTTGCGCGCCAATCGTCAGTGATGCCTTGCGCGACGGCATGCCCCGGGTCGGGGTCAGCTCCTTGATCGATGTGGGCAAGCCGTCGAGGGCGCCGCAGGGCTGGCCCTTCATCCAGCGCTTTTCAGCTTCGCGTGCGGTGTTCAGCGCGCCTTCGGGATCGGTGTAGCAAAAGGCATTGACCCGCGGGTTGAAGCGCTCGATACGGGCCAGTGCGTCCTGGGTGACCTCCACGGGAGACAGCTGCTTGTCACGGTAATGACCGAGCAGCTCGATGGCGCTCATGTCGGCGATGGCGGTAGCGTTTGGCATGGCAGTGTCCTGATAGGCGGGTGCAGGGCTGGCCTGCACAAGACAGTGTGTGGGCACCCAGCTCGGGGCACCCCGAGAACCAAGCGCCTCAGCGCAAGTAGCCTTCGACCAGTTCCACCCAGCACGCTGCGCCCAGGGGAATCAATTGATCGTTGAAGTCGTAGTGATCGTTGTGCACCGAGCAGCCGTTGAACTCCCCGGTGCCGTTGCCCAGGCCGAAATAGCAGCCGGGCACTTCGTCCAGCATCCAGGCAAAATCCTCGCTGCCCATGGCCCTGAATGACACTTGCTCCACCACGTTCTCGTTGCCCAGGGCCTTGCGCGCGGCGTCGAGCATCCGTTGCGTCTCGGCGACGGTGTTCACCAGGACCGGGGCCAGCAACTGATAGTCGATCTCGGCGGTGACCCCGAATGCTGCGGCCTGGCCCTCGACGATGGTGCGGATCCGCTGCTCGACCTGTTGGCGGATCGCCGGGTCAACCGTGCGCACGCTGAGTTCCAGCATGGCCGATTCGGGAATGATGTTGGTGGCGGTTCCGGCCTGTACCTTGCCGATGCTGATCACCACCGCATCGTTGGCGCTGATGTTGCGCGAGACCACGGTTTGCAGGGCACTGATGATGCTGGCCAGGGCCGGGATCGGATCGACGGCGCGCTCCGGCACGGCGCCGTGTCCGCCTTTGCCGGTCAGGGTAATGCCGACCCGCTCGGACGAGGCCATGACCCCGCCGCTCTTGATGATCGCGTAGCCCACGGGAAACCCCGGCATGTTGTGGAAGGCGTACACCGCATCGCAGGGGAAGCGCCGGAACAGCCCGTCGGCCATCATGCTCCTGGCGCCGGTCAGGCCTTCTTCATCCGGTTGGAAGATCAGGTTCAGCGTGCCGTCGAACTCGCCGTGCAGGGCCAGTTGTTCGGCCGCCGCGAGCAGGGTGGCGGTGTGGCCGTCATGACCACAGGCGTGCATCACCCCGGCGCGTTGGCTGGCCCAGGGCAAGCCGTTGCGCTCGATGATCGGCAGGGCATCCATGTCCGCCCGCAGGCCCAGGGTCCTGGAGCCCGAGCCGCGACGCAGGACGCCGACCACGCCATGGCCGCCCACCCCGGTGTGGACTTCATAACCCCAGCCTTCGAGCAGGCCGGTGACCAGGGCTGCGGTGTCCAGGGTGTCTTCACCCAGTTCCGGATGGGCGTGGATGTTGCGCCTGATCTTCAGGAAGCGCTCGGTGCTGGCTTGCAGTCGGTCTTGCAGGGAGGTCATGTTCACAACGGATTCCTTGTTCCAGGTAGAGGGGCAATTGCAGGTCGGATTCAGGGACGGCCCGGGTATTCCGGGTAGAAACGCAGGGCCACGCCACTGAGCACGATGGCGCTGCACAGATACCAGGCAGGTACCAGCGGGCTTGCGGTCACGGCGATCAGCCAGGTCACGATCAGCGGCGAGAACCCCCCGAACAGGGTGACCCCGAAGCTGTAGACGATCGACAGCCCGGTGACTCGCTCGTCCCGGGCGAAGGCTTCCATCAGCAGCGCCAGGCCGGCACCGCCGCTGATGGCCATCGGCAGGATCAGCATCGACACCGCCACCAGGCAGAGCAGGGTGCTTTGCAGGCCCAGCAGCATGAAGGCCGGGTAGGTCAGGATGATCTGCAGCCCGCACAGCCAGTACAGCAAGGGCTTGCGCCGTGGCATGCGGTCAGCCCATCGCGAGGCCAGCGGGGGAACGACCGTCAACAGGACGCAAGCGAAGGCCACCAGCGAAAAGGCGAAGCTGCTGGAGTAGTGCAAGGTCCGGGTGAGGTAGGTCGGCATGTAGAACACCACCATGTAGGAGGTGACCGTCGAACTGGCCATGAGCAATATGCCCAGCCCCAGGGTGCGCGCGTGCTTGCGCAACAGGTCGCGAAACGGCGTCGGGTTCTCCGGGTTCTGGTGGGTTTCATCCAGGTGCTTGCGGATGTACCAGCCCACCGGGCCTATCAGCAGGCCGATGATGAACGGAACGCGCCAGCCCCAGCTGTGCAGCGCCTGCTCCGACAGAACACTGGTCAGCAGCAGCCCGGAAAGCGCCCCGAGCAGGGCGGCAGCGCCCTGGCTCGCGCCTTGCCAGCAGACCATGAAGCAGCGGTTGTCGGTGCGCCCGGACTCCATCAGGAAGGCCGACGCGGCACCGACTTCACCGCCCGCGGAAAAGCCCTGCAGCATCCGCCCCAGCACCAGCATGATGGTGGCGAAGATCCCGATGCTCGAATAGGTGGGGGTAAAGGCAATGATGCCCGTGCCGATGGTCATCAAGGCAATGGTCAGCGACAGCGCCTGCTTGCGGCCGTAACGGTCGGCCACCCGGCCAATCAGTACCGCCCCTAGCGGGCGGACGACAAACCCCAGGGCGAAGGTCACCAGCGACATCATCAGCGACGCCAGGGGGGAGTCGGAGGGGAAGAACAGCTGGCCGATGATCACCGCGAAAAAGCTGTAGACGGTGAAGTCGTACATCTCCAGCGCATTGCCCAGGGAGGAGGCGACGACCACCCTGCGCATGTTGCCGCGGGGCATTGCCGGTGCTGTGCTCGGCGCGTATTGAAGCGGTAGCGAAGGAGCGGGGGTGCTTTTCATGGCATTTTCCAAAGAGTGGCGGTTGGCACAGAGGCTGTGCCCACCGCCAGTACGAGGTCCTGGCGCCCCCTCGGCGAAGGCGCTGTTGTTCGAGCCGTCGTGACCCGAGTTCAGCGCACCCCACTCTGGCGCAAGGCGTTGGGCGTGAACTCGGCCTCCAGTGCCTTGACGCCGAACTGATAGTTGCTCTTCTCTTCGTTCTTCAGGCCCAGCACCAGGTAACGGCCGCTGACCATGTCATTCAGGGTCTCGGCGGTGTACCAGGGCACCTGGCTGTTGTAGTAGGAAAGCTGGTGGGCTTCGGCAACCCGCCACAGGGTATTGCGCCCGTCGTAGTGATCGATGACCGCGGCCTGCCAGGAGTCCTCGTCGATGTAGAAATCGCGCTTGGCATACACATGGCGCTGGCCGGGTTTCAAGGTCGCGACCACGTGCCACACACGGTGCAGTTCATAGCGCGCCAGGTCCTGGTTGATGTGCCCGGCCTTGGTGATCTCGGCGTACTTGAGCGTGGGCGAATCGAGCTTGTAACTGTTGTAGGGGATGTACAGTTCCTGCTTGCCCACCAGTTGCCAGTCATAGCGATCCGGCGCGCCGTTGAACATGTCGTAGTTGTCCACCACGCGCTGGCCGTCGGTACTGGCGGCCGGCCCGTCGTAGGCCACCTGCGGGGCCCGCCGCACACGGCGCTGGCCGGCGTTGTAGATCCAGGCCTGGCGCGGTTCCTTGACCTGATCGAGGGTCTCGTGAACCAGTTCCACGTTGCCGGCCAGGCGCGCGGGCGCGACCACGGTCTGCTTGTTGTAGAACAGCACGTTGCTCGGCTTGGCCGGATCGTAGTCGGCGAGGCTCTCGCGCAACACATACTGGTGGGCAAAGGTCACGGGTGTGCCGTTGCCCTGGACATCCGGCACGATCTGCACCATCTGGCGCTTCACGCTGTCACCGCGATAACGGGTGATGTGGTTCCAGATCACCTCCAGCCCATTCCCGGGAATCGGAAACGGATAGGCCTTGGTGAAGTGCTCCAGGCCGTTACCGCCGGCAACCAGGGTGGTGTTCAGGGCGTTCTTGCGGGCCGCCTCGACGATGCTCGGCGGTACGTTGGCGCTGCGGTGAGTGGGGTAGACGTTCATCCGGTAATCGGGGTAGCGCTTGAACATCGCGACCTGGCCCGGGGACAGGCGGCTTTTGTACTGCTCGACGTTCTGCGAGGTAATGCTGAACAACGCATGTTCGCTGCCATAGGGGTCGGCGAGAAAACCGGCGCTGTCGACCGCCCCGGCATTCTTCGCCAGGCCGCCGGTCCAGGCCGGAATGGTGCCGTCGGCATTGCCGGCGCGCTCGGCACCCACCGGGGTCAGCGTGGTCTCGAGCTTGGCCGCCTCTTCGGGCGACACTGCGGCCATGGCCGACGTACAAAGCAGCAGCGACAACGCACTGCCGTGAAAAACCGACTTCGAAATGTTCATCGCACCCTGTCCTGTTCGATTGCTGATTGCGGATTCAAAAGCTCACGCCGAAGCTGAGGGCGACGAAGTCGCGATCAGTCGAAGTGTTGTAGGCGCCACCGAAGAAATCGGTGTAGGAAAGACTCGCCGAGTAGGTATTGCGAAGGTCGGCATCCAGGGCGAGGCTGATGGCCTTGCTGCCTTGGTTGAAGTTGGGGCCGTAGCCTTCCACGTCATGGGACCAGGACAGGCTGGGCTTGAGGTTCACCCCGGCGATCACGTTCTGATAGTCGAGGATGGCGCGGCCGCGATAACCCCAGGAATTGGCGGTGTAGAAGCCCTTGTTGTTGCAGTTCTGCGGGTTGACCGGGTTGGCCATCAGCGCGCAATTGCGGTTGTCGGGCAGTTCGCCGTTGCCGAAGATACTGTCCCGGCCGAAGCGCAAGGCGTTGCTGTTGATATCCCCCAGGTGGTTGTAGCCGATCTCGGTAATCAGGCTCAGGCGCTCGGCGGCCAAGACCTGGTCGATGAAATGGGTGAGGGTGATTTGCGCCTGGGTCACCGGCTTTCGCACATAACCGTGGAAGCTCTCGCCTGGCACTGGCTGCGCAAAGCCGCTGGTGAAGATCGGCGCACCGAGATCGGCCGCCATCGGGCCGGCGAGCGCGGCAATGGTGACGTCGCTGCCGTTGAGTGATAGCGGCATGTTCGGCCGGTAGCTCAGTTCGCCGGAAACCGCAGTGGTGCCCAGGGTGGTGGCAAAGCTCAGGCCATAGAGGCGGATGTCTTCCGGGTACTCGATGAAGTACTCGGCGCTCGATTCCCTGGTCCCTGGCTTTACCGCGAAGGGGGCCGTGCCGACCGTGCCACCGAGGAAAGGCGCGCGGCTGTGGTAGTTCAGGGCATACAGGCCGAACTCGGTGTTGTTCAGCGCCTCGACCTGCCAGCGCAGGGCCATCCCGAACTGGCCACTGTCCCGCGCGTCGCGGTCGCCACCCCGGGTGAAGTGATACTGGCCATTGGGGTCCCAGGGGGGCGAGAAACCCATGCGGGTATTGCATCCATCGGCCATCACGTCGGAGCCGAAAAAGGTCCCGCAATTGTCGACGACGGTCTGGTCCCATTCCAGTTGATAGAAAAATTCGGCAGAGAGGTTTTCGCTCAGCCCCTGGGACAGAAACAGCATGTTGACCGGAATCAGGCCTTCCTTGATTTCGGCTCCCGGGCGCCGGAAGGCGGCGACATCCGTCGGGTTGATCACGTTGATGCCATTGCCGATGAAGGTGCTTTCCCCCCAACTGACCACCTGTTTGCCCAGGCGCGCATTGCCGGGCTGATCGGCGATGAAATAGTTGTGATAGACAAAAGCGTCCAGCAGCTGCGCGCCCGAGGACTTGGCGGCCTCCTTGCGATGCTCATCGCTGATCTGCACATAGCGCCGGCTCTCGTCCTTGAGCTCGAAGTCGTACCAGTACTTGCCCCGCAGGAACAGCCCGCTGTCGCCGTAGCTGAGCTGCAGGTCGTGCACGCCCTTGAAGATCTTCGAGAAGGTTTCGCCCTTGCGAAAGTTCAGCCGGCCGTCGTCGGAGGATTGGCTTGAAGCGTGCCCTGCGTTCCACGTGCCGATGAAGGCCCGGTCCGGGTTGCGCAGTGCCCAGCTGGCGCCAATGGACAACGAAGAATCGAATTGGCCCTGGATCTCGCCGATGTCGAAGGTAGCGGCCTGGCCAGGTGCGCTGATGCTCAGTGCAAGCAGCGTTGGCAGGCCCAGTAAGCGGAATGGATCAAGCTGGAATTGGTGCGCCACAGAACTTCCCCATCGTTTTTTTTATTGGAGGCAGTACGTGTTGTCTGCCGGGCGATGCTGGTGGTGGAGAATCTTCTGGGAGCGTGTTAAGAGTGTCCAATGCAAAGATAGGGCTGGATTAATGCAGTGAACGACTTAATCGATCTGAAACGTGTGCGCCATCTGGTCTATCTGAGTGAGGAACTGCATTTTTCCCGCGCTGCGGCTCGGGCCAACCTGTCGCAGACGGCGTTCAGCCGCAGCATCCAGTCGCTGGAAGCGGACCTGGGCGTTCGGCTCTTCGATCGTGATACGCGCACGGTGATGCTCACCGCTGCCGGGCAGCAGTTGATCGGGCGTGCTCATGAGCTGCTCGGTTGCGCCAGGAAGCTGGTGGCGCAAGCCATCGATATTGCCGGCGCCGAAGGTGGGGAACTGCGCCTGGGCATCAACCCGATGGCGGCCACGCTCAACACCGTCGATATTCTCATCAGGTTGCGCAAACAGGTCCCCAGGCTGGTGCTCAATGTCCAGGTCGGGTACTGGAATCAGTTGTGCCACCTGCTGGAAACCGAGCAACTGGATTTCGTGGTCGCCAGCCTCAAGTCGGGCGAGGAAATCGACCCGCGCTTTTCCGTGACCCATCTGCCGCCTCAGCCGGCCTCGGTGTTCTGTCGCCGCGATCACCCGCTGGCCCGCCAGGCAGGCCCGATTGCCCGTGCCCAGATCCTCGACTACCAGTGGAGTGGCGTGTCGCCGTCCAACGAAGCTTCGCTGTATGCCCTGTTCGATCTGGCGCCGGGCACCTTGCTGCCCTGGACCCTGAGCTCCAACGATCTGAACCTGTTGCGCGAAACCACCCTGAGCAGCGACTCGTTGCTCCTGACCTGGCGCTCGTGGCTCGACCAGGACCTGCACAACGGGCTGCTGGTGGACCTGGCACCGTTCATACAGCCGCCCTGGCCGGCGGATGTGCTGACCATCCGCTACGCCGTGGTGACCCATGCCGGGCGCACGCTTTCACCGATTGCCCAGCAAGCCGTGGACATGATCGTCAGCGAAGCCCCGGGGAGTGCCGGGCTGTCGACATTCCCGGGTGCTTGAACCGCGGGTGCCGGGGGGGCTCAACCGGCCGCGCCAAAGGTCTGTACGAAAACTCGCCGAGCAAAGATCAGGCACGGCAAAAGCAGGCGAGGAAGCCGAGTCCAGCGGCCTGAATGAGCATGCCGAGCCTGTCTTCAACGCAGTCTGATCGAAGCACAGGTAGTTTTCGTACAGAGCCTAAGGTTGCGCCAAGTGCCTTTGGCGACATGCGCTGGGGCTCTGGCCGAACCAGCGATAGCAGGCGCGGGTCAGCGAGCTGGGGTCGCCGTAGCCCAACAGGAACGCCACTTCGGTCAGGGCGATCTGCGGGTGGGGCAGCAGCGACTCAAGGCGCTTGCGGCGCAAGTCATCGATGATTTCCTCCACGCGCAAGCCTTGGGCTAGCAGGCGGCGCTGGAGCATATGCCGGGGCATGCCCAGTTGTCCGGCCAGGACCGGCAGCGTGCAGTTGCCCGTCACCAGCAGGCGTTCCACCAGTATTTCCACCTGGCGCCCCAGGTCCAGGGGGTGGCTCTGGATCAGGCGGCGGACAATGCGCTCGGTGGTCTCAAGCATTGCCGGGCTGGCGCTGGCCAGCGGGGTACTGAGCAAGCTGGCGGGAAAGAGCAGGGCGTTTTCAGCCTGGTTGATGCGTACCCGGCAGCCATACAGGGCGCGATAGGCCTTGGCGTCGAGGGGGCTGTCATGCCTGAAATTGATTTGCCATTGCTTGCCGGTGTGGTGGGTAACCCGGCGCAGGAAAGCCAGGGCAATGCCATGGACCAGCTCGCTCAATTGCCGGTCGCCCAGCCTGCTTACACTCAGGTCATGCTGCAGGTGCCAGGCGGCATATTGGCCCTCGACGCTCAGGCGCAGGTTCAGCCCGGGGGAGTGGTAGGGCATGTAGCGAGCGACCCGTTCCAGGGCATCGGCCAGGTGGCTGGCGTGGAGCACGATGAGGGCCAGCGGCCCGAGGATGGAGACGTCCTGCAGGTTCGCCAGGCGAGCGCCGAAATCCGCCAGCGACAAGGTCTGCGAGGTGATCTCCAGCAACTGCGCGACCTTCTCCAGGGGCAGGCTGAAATGGGCGTCGTCGAGCTGGGCCTGGGTCATGCCGACACGGGCCAGCAGGGCCTGGGCGTCACCGCCATGCTCGCTGACCAGTCGAGTGAAGCCGGTCAGGGCAGGGGCCCTGACAAACAAGGGGGGACGGTTCATTTTGTTCCCGAATGCCAAATTCTTGTTATCAAATGCCAAGTAACCTAATTCGCCTCATGCCAGCATCTCAAGTCAAGAAAATTCATGATTGGAGGTCTTGGAAATGCTTTGCGACTATCAGGACGTTCTGCAGATCGAGGCGGGTCCTCAGCCCTTTGCCGATATCAACAACACCTATGCGTTGATCGAACGCAGCGCGAACCAATGGCCACAGGCCCCGGCACTGAGCTTCTTTCTGCGGGTCGAGGATCATGCGCGGCCGGTGCGCTGGACATACGCCCAACTGCTGGCGGACATCACTCGCGCAGCCAACCTGTTCGAGCGCTTGGGGGTACGGCGGGGCGACGTGGTTGCGCTGATCCTGCCGAACTTGCCGCAAACCCATATCGCCATGTGGGGTGCGCAGACCGCGGGTATCGCCTTTGCGGTCAACGTCTTGCTGGACGGTACGCAGATGGCCGAGCTGCTGGCGACGGCCAAGGTCCGCTGGATAGTCACGGTAGGCCCCGAGCCGGATGCGCAGATCTGGCAGCGGGTCGAGGGCGCGATTGCCCGCTTGCCCGGCCTGCAAGGCGTATTGGCTGTCGACCCGATGCGGCACCTGCCGGGCCATGGGCAGAGCGCGCCACTGCCCGCTGAAGTGGCCGGGGTGCCGGTCCTGGATTTCTTCGCCGAACTGGCCCTCGAGCCAGGCGAGCGCCTGCGGTTTGCCCCGCCGGGCCTGAACGACGTGGCGGCCTACTATTGCACTGGCGGCACCACCGGCTTGCCGAAAATTGCCCGTCACAGCCAGCGCAATGAAGTGATCTTCTGCGGGCAACTGGATACGGTGATCGGCGCGCCGGTCCTGCGGCCAGGGCGCACCGTGCTGACCGCGTTACCGCTGTTTCACGTCAATGCGCTGATCGGTTGTGGCCTGGCGGTATTTGCCCAGGGCGGTCATGTGCTGCTGGCACCACCGGCGGGGTTTCGCACGCCGGGATTCATGCCGCGGTTCTGGGAGATAGTCGAAACCCATCAGGTCAGCAGCTATTCAGCTGTGCCCACGGTCTACGCCGGCCTGTTGCAGGTGCCCTGCGCGGGGCATGACACAAGCTCGCTGACGGTGGCGATCTGCGGCGCGGCGCCGATGCCCAGGGACTTGCTGCGCAAGTTCGAGCAACAGACAGGCCAGCGCATTCTCGAAGGCTATGGCTTGACCGAGGGCACTTGCGCGTCGTCGGTCAATCCGGCGCGTGGTGAGTCGCGCATTGGCTCGGTCGGCCTGCGCCTACCCTGGCAGGACATGCGGGTGATGATCCTCGATGAGCGAGGTGCCTGGTTGCGTGATGCGCAAGTCGATGAGGTGGGGGCGATCTGCATCAGCGGTCCCAATGTCTTCATCGGCTATCTGGACAGCGCCCATGATCAGGGGGCGTGGTTCGATACTGCCGCCCTCGACGGTGTGTCCGAACAGCGCTGGTTCAACACCGGGGACCTTGGGCGCTGCGATGCCGAAGGTTACTTCTGGCTCACCGGGCGCAAGAAGGAACTGATCATCCGCGGGGGGCACAACATTGAGCCCAAATACATCGAGGAGGTGCTGGCCACGCACCCCGATGTGGCGTTGTGTGCAGCGGTGGGCCGGCCCGACGCGCACGCCGGGGAAGTACCGGTGGCCTATGTGCAGGTGCGCGCCGGGAGTGCCATCAGCAGCGCCCAGTTGCTGGACTACGCGACGCGGCATATCAGCGAGCGCGCAGCGGTGCCCAAGGCGATCATCCTGGCCGACGCGCTACCCGTCACCGGAGTGGGCAAGATTTTCAAGCCCGCGCTGGTCATGGCTGAAATCGAGACAGTCATACGCCAGGAAGCCGCCTTGCTGGCCATCGAGCTGCAAGAGGTGAGGGTGGTGCAGAGCGCCAGGCAAGGCCTGGTGGCGAGCTATCGCTGCGCAGATGAAACCTC
The DNA here is from genome assembly GCF_058799535.1 of Pseudomonas sp. GW822-FHT06D10. NCBI lineage: Bacteria > Pseudomonadati > Pseudomonadota > Gammaproteobacteria > Pseudomonadales > Pseudomonadaceae > Pseudomonas > Pseudomonas sp. GW822-FHT06D10. Next base: position 369,094 of record NZ_JBXALN010000001.1, read on the forward strand.
GCGACTGGCCGAGGCTCTGAGCCGCTACACCTTTGTCAGTGAGCGAAGCTGAGCCTGGGCTCCAGGCCGCGGGCCCGAGTGCTTGCGATGCAGCGCCGGTGTTGTGAAGTTGCACGCTTCGCATGCTCGCGCGCTGCCTCGCTTTTTCTTATCCAGCGAGCACATTTTTAATATTTTTCCTTCGCAGGCGTCTGTCGCACCATCTGTGGCATCCGACTTACCCCCGGGTTCTGAACAGCGTGCGCCCAGCCTTCCGGCCGGCGCCATTCGTCTCGCAGAAGGACACAGACATGACCGTAGAACAACCCATACAAGTGGACACCCTGGTGGTGGGCGCAGGCCAGGCCGGCGTGGCCATGAGCGAGCACCTGAGCAAGCTCGGGGTGCCGCACCTGGTGCTGGAGCGCAGCCGGGTGGCCGAGGCCTGGCGCACCGGGCGCTGGGAGTCCCTGGTGGCCAACGGGCCGGCCTGGCATGACCGCTTTCCCGGGATGGAATTCGATGTCGCCGCCGATGCCTTCCCGGCCAAGGACCAGGTGGCAGACTATTTCGAAGCCTATGCGCGCAAGTTCAATGCGCCGATCCGCACCGGCGTGGAAGTGCGCAAGGTACTGCGCAATGTCGGCCGCCCGGGCTTCACCGTGGAGACCTCCGAAGGGCTGATCCAGGCCCAACGGGTGGTGGCCGCCACCGGGCCGTTCCAGCGTCCGGTGATCCCGCCGATTGCCCCGGCCAATGACCGGCTGACGCAGATCCACTCCGCCGAATACCGCAACCCGCAGCAACTGCCCGAGGGCGCGGTGCTGGTGGTGGGCGCGGGGTCGTCCGGGGTGCAGATCGCCGATGAGCTGCAGCGTGCGGGGCGCCGGGTCTACCTGTCGGTGGGGGCCCACGACCGGCCACCGCGCTCCTATCGCAACCGGGATTTCTGCTGGTGGCTCGGGGTGCTGGGAGAGTGGGACGCCGAGATCGCCAAGCCGGGGCGCGAGCACGTGACCATTGCCGTCAGCGGCGCCCGCGGCGGCCAGACCATCGACTTCCGCGCCCTGGCGCACCAGGGCATCACCCTGGTGGGGCTGACCAAGGCCTTTGCCGGCGAGCACGTGACCTTCCAGGCCGACCTGCTGGACAACCTGGCCCGGGGCGACGAGAACTACCTGGCATTGCTGGACGCGGCGGATGCCTACATCGCCCGCAACGGCCTCGACCTGCCCCTGGAGCCCGAAGCCCGCCGGCGCCTGCCGGACCCGGACTGCGTCAAGCAGCCGATCCTCGAACTCGACCTGCAACAGGCCGGCATCACCTCGATCATCTGGGCCACCGGCTACGCCGTGGACTTTTCCTGGCTGCAGGTCGACACCTTCAGCGAACAGGGCAAGCCCCTGCACCAGCGCGGCGTGTCCCGCGAGCCGGGGGTCTACTTCCTCGGCCTGCCCTGGCTGTCGCGCCGTGGCTCGTCGTTTATCTGGGGGGTGTGGCACGACGCCAAGCATGTCGCCGACCACATCGCCACCCAGCGCAAGTACCAGGCCTACAGCGACGCCCGGCCGCCGGCGGCTACCGCCGAAGCACCGGCCCTCAACCTCAGCCCCGTGGGAGCCCACTGATGCCTACTCATACTCGCATCCGCATGTTCAACACCAAGGACACCTACCCCAACCAGTCCCTGGACAACGACCTGTGCCAGGCCGTGCGCGCCGGCAACACGGTGTATGTGCGCGGCCAGGTCGGCACCGACTTCGACGGCCGGCTGGTCGGCCTCGGCGACCCGCGGGCCCAGGCCGAGCAGGCGATGAAAAACGTCAAGCAACTGCTGGAAGAGGCCGGCAGCGATCTGAGCCACATCGTCAAGACCACCACCTACCTCACCGACCCGCGCTACCGCGAGCCGGTCTACCAGGAGGTAGGCAAGTGGCTCAAGGGGGTGTTCCCGATCTCCACCGGGCTGGTGGTCTCGGCCCTCGGCCAGCCGCAGTGGCTGATGGAGATCGACGTGATCGCGGTGATCCCCGAGTGAGGGGGTTGCCGAAGTTTCCGGCGGCCTTGTGCCGCGCTTGCCACAAGGCCCTGTGGGCCAGGGAGTTTGCATGACTTTTTCCATCGTTGGACGCTGCGCCGAAACCGGCCAGCTGGGCATCGCCATCAGTTCTTCCAGCATCGCCGTGGGCGCGCGCTGCCCCTGGGTGCGGGCCGGAGTGGGCGCGGTGGCGACCCAGAACGTCACCTTGCCGGCCCTGGGCCCGCAGATCCTCGACCTGCTGGAGGGCCAGAAGCTCGACCCGGCCAGCGCCCTGGACCGGGCCCTGGGCAGCAACGGCTGGAGCCAGTATCGCCAGGTCACGGTGATCGACAGCCAGGGCCGCACCGCGTTGTTCAGCGGCCAGGAAGCCCTGGGCCAGCACAACGCGGTGGCGGGGGAGCAGTGCGTGGCGGCCGGCAACCTGCTGGCAGGCCCGCAGGTGATCGAGGCCATGGTCCAGGCCTTTGAAAACACCCCGGGCATGCTGGTGGAGCGCCTGCTGGCGGCGATGCAGGCAGCGATGGCGGCGGGGGGCGAGGCGGGGCCGGTGCATTCGGCGGCGCTGAGCGTGGTGGACGACCTGACCTGGCCCATCGTCGACTTGCGGGTGGACTGGGCCGACGCCGACCCCATCGGCCAGCTCGCCGGCCTGTGGCAGGCCTACCGACCGCAGATGCAGGACTACCTGACCCGCGCCCTGGACCCGACGGCGGCGCCCAGCTACGGAGTGCCGGGCAATGAGTGAACAATCGAGCCGCGAGTTGTTGGCGCGGCTGGTGGGCTTTGCCACGGTCAGCCGCGACTCCAACCTGGAGCTGATCGGCTTCATCCGCGATTACCTGGCCAGCCATGGCGTGCACAGCGAGCTGATCTACAACCCGGAGCGGACCAAGGCCAACCTGTTTGCCAGCATCGGCCCCGAGGATCGTGGCGGTGTGGTGCTGTCCGGCCACACCGACGTGGTGCCGGTGGACGGCCAGGCCTGGAGCGTCGAGCCCTTTGTCCTCAGCGAGCGCGAAGGGCGCCTGTACGGCCGCGGTACCGCCGACATGAAAGGTTTCATCGCCTCGGTACTGGCTGCGGTGCCGGGCCTGACCCGGCGCCGCTTGCGGCTGCCGGTGCACCTGGCCTTTTCCTATGACGAGGAAGTGGGGTGCCTGGGGGTGCGGCCGATGCTTGAACGAATGCAGCAGCGGCCGCACAAACCGCTGCTGTGCCTGATCGGCGAGCCCACCGAGCTGCGCCCGGTGCTCGGCCACAAGGGCAAGCTGGCCATGCGTTGCCAGGTGCGCGGCGCGGCCTGCCATTCCGCCTATGCGCCCTATGGGGTCAATGCCATCGAGTACGCGGCGCGGCTGATTGGCAAGCTGGGGGAGATCGGCAGCCGCTTGGCGCAACCCGAGCACCACGACCCACGTTTCGATCCGCCGTTCTCCACGGTGCAGACCGGCACCATCCAGGGCGGCCGGGCCCTGAACATTGTGCCGGCCGAGTGCCAGTTCGATTTCGAGGTGCGCACCCTGCCGGGCTATGACGCCCAGGCGGTGGTGGACCAGTTGCAAGGCTATGCCCGGGACCAGCTGCTGCCGCAGATGCAGGCGGTGCAGGCCGACACCGGGATCGCCCTGCAACCTCTGAGTGCTTACCCGGGGCTGGCCACCGCTGCCGACAGCGAGGCCGCCGAACTGCTGGCGCTGCTCAGCGGCTCGCGGGAGTTCGGCACCGTGGCTTTCGGCACTGAGGGCGGGCTGTTCCACCAGGCCGGGATTCCCACGGTGGTCTGCGGCCCGGGCAGCATGGACCAGGGCCACAAGCCCGACGAGTTCATCAGCCTTGAGCAACTGCACGCCTGCGACGCCCTGTTGTTGCGCCTGGGCGACTGGCTGGAACACCCGGCCTGAACCGGATGCGCTCCACCCAGGCTCCCTCGCCGTGGGGCAGTGCCCATTCGCCGCCATCCGGACCTCCGGATGGCGGCGTTTTGCGTGGGGCGCCAGGCCGTCTGGTTGCAGAGCTTTTTCATGGGACTCGAACATATTTTTAGTATTTTTCCTCCGGCCCGCTGTGACGCACCATCGCTCTGGACCCAATAACCAGCAGGCCGTCGCAACGGCCGACGAGGGAATGCAGCGTGTTCGATCTCGGTTACTGGCAGCAGCGGGCTGCCCGACAAACATTCATTGACCAGGCGCTGATCGGCGGCCAGCGGTTGTCCGCCGAATCCGGCGCTACCTTCGATGCCATCAACCCGGCCACCCGCCAGGTGCTGGCCCGGGTCAGCGCCTGTGGCGCAGCCGAGGTGGACCTGGCGGTGGCCGCCGCGCGCCGGGCCTTCGAGCACGGGCCCTGGGCGCGCATGGCCCCGGTGGAGCGCAAGAAGGTCCTGCTGCGCCTGGCCGAACTGATGCTGGCCCACCGCGAGGAACTGGCCCTGCTGGACAGCCTGAACATGGGCAAGCCGGTGATGGATGCCTGGAACATCGACGTGCCCGGCGCGGCCAATGTCTTCGCCTGGTACGCCGAAAGCATCGACAAGCTCTACGATCAGGTGGCCCCCGGCGCCCGCAACAGCCACGCCAGCATCAGCCGCGTGCCCCTGGGGGTGATCGGCGCGGTGGTGCCCTGGAACTTTCCCCTGGACATGGCCGCCTGGAAGCTGGCGCCGGCCCTGGCGGTGGGCAACTCGGTGGTGCTCAAGCCCGCCGAGCAGTCGCCGTTCTCGGCGCTGCGCCTGGCCGAACTGGCCCTGGAGGCCGGTTTGCCGGAAGGCGTGCTCAACGTGGTGCCGGGCCTGGGCAGCGAAGCCGGACGGGCCCTGGGCCTGCACCCGGACGTGGATTGCCTGGTGTTCACCGGCTCCACCGAGGTGGGCAAGTGCTTCATGCAGTATTCGGCGCAGTCCAACCTCAAGCAGGTCTGGCTCGAATGCGGGGGCAAGAGCCCGAACCTGGTGTTCGACGACTGCCAGGACCTGGACCTGGCCGCAGAGAAGGCCGCCTTCGGCATCTTCTTCAACCAGGGCGAGGTGTGTTCCGCCAACTCGCGGCTGCTGGTGCAGCGCAGCATCCATGAACAGTTCGTGGAACGCCTCAAGGCCAAGGCCCGGGACTGGCGGCCGGGCAACCCGCTGGACCCGGCCAGCCGTGCCGGGGCCATGGTCGACGCGCGCCAGACCGCCAGCGTCGTGGGGCATATCGCGGTGGCCCTGGAGCAGGGCGCGCAGCTGGCCTGTGGCGGCCGGCAACTGAGCATCGATGGCAGCGACAACTATATCGAGCCGACCATCCTCACCGGCGTGGGCCCGGCGATGGCCATCGCCCGGGAAGAAGTGTTCGGCCCGGTGCTGGCGGTGACGCCGTTCGACGACGAGGAACAGGCCATTGCGCTGGCCAATGACAGCGTCTACGGCCTGGCCGCCTCGCTGTGGAGCGACGACCTCAACCGCGCCCACCGGGTCGCCGGGCGCTTGCGGGCCGGCACGGTGTCGGTCAATACCGTGGATGCCCTGGACGTCACCGTGCCGTTTGGCGGTGGCCGGCAGTCGGGGTTCGGTCGCGACCTGTCGCTGCATGCCTTCGACAAGTACACCCAACTGAAAACCACCTGGTTCCAGCTGCGCTGAGCGCTGTGAACCCTCTGCGGCGCCGGGCTGGCGCCGCTGCACCTGCCGCCCCGGCGGCAGGCCCACAACAACAATAAGAACGGAGTGCGTGCCATGACTGCAAATCTCTCCACGGGGGCCTTGCGCCCCACCAACAAGGGCGGCCTGCGCCGGGTCCTGGGCCTGGGTTCACTGGTCTCGGTGGCTGTCGGCCTGGTGGTGTCCCAGGGGGTGATGGTGCTGATGCTGCAAGGGGCGGGGATGGCCGGGCTGGGCTTCTTCATCCCGCTGCTGCTGGCCTACCTGCTGGCCCTGACCTATGCCCTGTCGTTTTCCGAACTGGCGCTGATGGTGCCCCGGGCCGGCAGCCTGAGCAGCTACACCGAGGTGGCCATCGGGCATTTCCCGGCGATCCTCGCGACCTTCTCCGGCTACATGGTGGTGGCGATGTTCGCCCTGTCCGCCGAGCTGCTGCTTCTGGACCTGATCATCGGCAAGGTCTACCCCGGCGCGTTGCCGCCGATGCTGGTGGCCTATGGAGTGCTCGGGGTGTTCACCTTGCTCAACCTGTTGGGCATCGACGTCTTCGCCAAGCTGCAGACGGTGCTGGCGGTGGTGATGGTGGTGATCCTGCTGACCCTGGGCCTGGGCGCCGTGAGCAGTGCCCAGGCCGACCTGCAACTGCCACTGGACCAGGGCTGGAACCCCCTGCAAGTCGGCGCCCTGGCGCTGGCGGCCATGGCCATCTGGGGCTTTGTCGGTGCCGAGTTCGTCTGCCCGCTGGTGGAGGAAACCCGCAACCCGGAGCGCAATATCCCGCGTTCGATGATCATCGGCCTGAGCGTGATCTTCCTGGTGATTACCCTCTATTGCCTGGGTGCCTTGCTCTGTGTGCCGCGGGCGCAACTGGCCAGCGATCCGCTGCCGCATTTCCTGTTCGCCACCACGGTGTTCGGCGAGGCCGGCAAGCTGTTCCTGGTGGGGGCGGTGATCACTGCCACCTGCAGCACGGTCAACTCGTCCCTGGCGGCGCTGCCGCGGATGCTCTACGGCATGGCCCAGAACGGCCAGGCCTTTCCCCAGTTCAAGCGCTTGAGCCCCCGTGGCCGTACGCCCTGGGTGGCGGTGCTGTTCGTGGCGGCGCTGACCGGGCTGCCGATCCTGCTGCTGGGCCAGGACCCGGATTCCATCAGCCTGCTGCTGTTGGCCGCCGCCCTGGCGTGGCTGCTGGCCTATATCGTCGTGCATATCGACGTGATCGCCCTGCGCCGCCGCTACCCCGATGCGCCACGGCCGTTCCGCTCGCCGTTCTACCCCTGGCCCCAGGTGCTGGGTATCGTCGGCATGCTGTTTGCGATCTACCACGTTTCCCCATCCCCCGAGATGACCGCGCGGATCTTCGGCAGTGCCGGCGTGGTGCTGGGGGTGATTTCGCTGATCGCCGTGGTCTGGATCAAGCTGGTGATGCGCAAGCCGCTGTTCGTTCCCGAACCGCTGCTGCCCGGCGAACCGACCCTGGCAACCCAACCTTCCCTTGAACCCGCCTACCGTGCAGGAGAATGACCATGAGCACCTCCAACCAACAGCCGCAGCCGGCCGCGCCCCGCAGCACCCAGGATTACCAGGCCCTGGACGCCGCGCACCATATCCATGCCTTCCTCGACCAGAAGGCGCTGAACGCCGAGGGCCCGCGGGTGATAGTCCGCGGTGAGGGCCTGCACCTGTGGGACAACGACGGCAAGCGCTACCTGGACGGCATGTCCGGCCTGTGGTGCACCAACCTGGGCTATGGCCGCAAGGACCTGGCCGCTGCCGCCAGCGCCCAGCTGGAGCAATTGCCGTACTACAACATGTTCTTCCACACCACCCACCCGGCGGTGGTGGAGCTGTCCGAGTTGCTGTTCAGCCTGCTGCCCGGGCACTACAGCCACGCCATCTACACCAACTCCGGTTCCGAGGCCAACGAGGTGCTGATCCGCAGCGTGCGCCGCTACTGGCAGATCCTCGGCCAGCCGCAGAAGAAGGTGATGATCGGCCGCTGGAATGGCTACCACGGCTCGACCCTGGCAGCCACGGCCCTGGGCGGAATGAAGTTCATGCATGACATGGGCGGGTTGATCCCGGACGTGGCGCATATCGACGAGCCTTACTGGTTCGCCCACGAAGGCAACCTGACACCCGCCGAGTTCGGCTTGCGTTGCGCCCGCCAGCTGGAGGAGAAGATCCTCGAACTGGGGGCCGAGAACGTCGCCGGCTTCATCGCCGAGCCGTTCCAGGGCGCGGGCGGCATGATCTTCCCGCCGGAAAGCTACTGGCCACAAATCCAGCGCATCTGCCGCCAGTACGACGTGCTGCTGTGCGCCGACGAAGTGATCGGTGGTTTCGGTCGCACCGGCGAATGGTTCGCCCACCAGCATTTCGGTTTCGAGCCCGACACCCTGTCCATCGCCAAGGGCCTGACCTCCGGCTACATCCCCATGGGCGGGCTGGTGCTGAGCAAGCGCATTGCCCAGGTACTGGTGGAGCAGGGCGGGGTGTTCGCCCACGGCCTGACCTATTCCGGGCACCCGGTGGCAGCGGCCGTGGCCATCGCCAACCTCAAGGCCCTGCGCGATGAAGGGGTAGTGAGCCAGGTCAAGAACGATACCGGCCCCTACCTGCAGCAGTGCCTGCGGGAAGTGTTCGGCAACCACCCGCTGATCGGCGAGATCCAGGGCACCGGGCTGGTGGCGGCGTTGCAGTTCGCCGAGGACAAGGCCAGCCGCAAGCGTTTCGCCAACGAGAACGACATCGCCTGGCGCTGCCGCACCCTGGGCTTCGAAGAGGGGGTGATCATTCGCTCGACCTTCGGGCGGATGATCATGGCCCCGGCCCTGGTGGCCAGCCGTGGCGACATTGACGAGCTGGTGGACAAGACCCGCCGCGCAGTGGAACGCACCGCCGGGGAAATCGAGGCCGGTACCCTGCCGAGCAGCTAAGCGCGACACAGACCCGCCCCCCTTGAGTGGCATCACCCGCCGCAGCCTGGCTGCGGCGGTTTTTTTTGCCTGTCACTCGGCAGGGGAAGCATTTCCTTCTGCATCCCCCGGTGGCGGGGCGTTAGCCTGTGGTCAGCCTCTAGAACTTCCCGTTCAAACCGATGCGCAGGCTGTCGTTGCGTTCATCCGAACCCAGCGCGGTCTTATAGGAGAAGCCCATTTGCCAGGCACGCCCGAGGTTGAAGTCAACACCCATGTCCAGGCTGGCGAAGTCGCGGTCCAGGGCGTCGGGCTTGAGCCGGTAGAGAAGGCCTTCATCGCCCTGGTCGGTGTAGCGCATCTTGTAGTCGCTGCTGTTACTGAAGTTGTGACCCCAGGCCAGGCCGACCTTGGGGGTGAGCACGCCGACCCGGGTCATCAGGTCGTAGCCGGTGCGCAGGCCCAGGTAGGAGGTGAAGTTCTGCTGGTTTTGTTCGTCATAGGACAGCCCGTAGATGCCTGCGCCCTTTTCACTGAAGGCGTCCAGGCGTGTGACGCTGGCGTTCAAGCGGCTGTAGGGGGTCAGCGACAGTGGCCCCTGGCGGTACTCGTAGCTGGCGGTCAGCGAGGCGAACAACTGGTCGGCATCGCGCGAGCCTCGGGCATAGTCGTCGTTGCTGCCCGTGATGTAGCGACGCGAGTCGAAGCTGATGCGGTTGTAGCCCAGCAGGCCGTCGACAAACACCTGGGGCGCCAGGTTCAGGCTCAGGTAGGTGGCGATGCCGATGGCGTCTGCATCGCTGCGGGTCTTGTTGCTGCCGATCTCGCTGCGGTCGTTGCCGTAGCCGATCCCGACCCCGGCGATCAGCGTGGGCGACAGCCGATAGTCGACGCCGGCGCTCAGGCCCAGGGTGGTGAAACTGTTGCCCTGGGCGCCACGGGCGTGGGTCGAGCCGGTGTTGACGAAACCGTCGCTCCAGAACGCCAGGGCATCCTGCTTGCAGTTGTCCTGTGCGGCAGCGGCGGCCTCGCGTTTTTCCTGCTCGGTCTGGTTGGCCGAATCTCCCAGTTGCTCCTTGATCACCTTGGCGACCTCGCCCAGCGGTACGTTGCTGCCGTCCTTGCGCAAGCTGGCGTTGAACGAATTGCGGTCGCAGCGCATCTGGTGCAGCTGCTCCATTCGCTGGTTGAAGTTGTCCATCTGGGTGCTGGCAAAGCGTTCCGCGGCGCGGCTCTGGGCGTTGAGCAGGCCGATGACCTCGGCGTCCCTGGTCGGGTCCGCACGGGTCTGGATGATGAAGCTCATGGTGCTGGAGGCGCTGGAACCGCTGAGATTGTGCAGGCCGAAGCTGACGACCGCCGTACCGGCGAAGGCCGCCGATGGCACGAAGCGCATCGAGAAGGGGCCCATCATCATCGCCCGGCCGGCCGAGGCCGGGGTCACCGTGCCCAGGGTGGCGTGGGTGAACGGGCCGCCGGTGGCGCCCTGGGTCAGGTCGACGGTGGCCGACTGGCCCGCTGCGAGGATCTGGCTGGAGGCGGGCACGGTGATCGCCACGGCAGCGATGGTGATCGAATAGGCCTGTGAGCCCGTGGCTCCGTTGGCATCGGTGGCGGTGATGACCAGGTTGCTGCTGCCGCTGGTAGTCGGCGTACCGCTGATCAGGCCGCTGGCGGTGTTCAGGCTCAGGCCCGTCGGCAGGCTACCGCTGGTGATGCTGTAGCTGTAGGGAACGGTGCCGCCGGTGGCGCTGAGGGTTGCGCCGTAGGGGCTGCCCGCCGTGCCCGCTCCCAGGGACGCCGGGGTCAGTACCAGGCTGGGCGCGCTGACGGTGATGCTCACCGTGGCCGGGCTGGAAGTGCCGCTGGCGTTGGTGGCGGTGTAGGTGAAACTGTCGGCGCCGGAGAAGCCTGCGGCAGGCGTGTAGCTGATGCTGGTGCCGCTGGCCGTGGCAGTCCCGTGGCTGGCGGCGCTGGCCACGGCGACGCTGGTGGCGCCGCCGCCACTGAGGCTCAGAGGGATCGGGTTGGCGCTGCTGTTGGCCGCGACCGTGGCGCTGACGGCGCTGGCAACCGGTGCCTGAATATTGATGGAGATCGAGTAGGCCTGGGACCCGGTGGCGCCGTTGGTATCGGTGGCGGTGATGGTCAGGTTGAAGGTGCCAGCGGCGCTTGGTATGCCGCTGATCGCACCGGTGCCGGTGTTCAGGCTGAGGCCGGTCGGCAGGCTGCCGGATGTGATGCTGTAGCTGTAGGGCACAGTGCCGCCGGTGGCGCTGAGGGTTGCGCTATAGGGCGTGCCGGCGTTGCCGTTGCTCAGGGAGCCGGGGCTCAGGGTGATGCTCGGGGCACCGACGGTGATGCTCACCGTGGCCGGGCTGGAAGTGCCGCTGGCGTTGGTGGCGGTGTAGGTGAAACTGTCGGCGCCGGAGAAGCCGGCGGCAGGCGTGTAGCTGATGCTGGTGCCGCTGGCCGTGGCAGTCCCGTGGCTGGCGGCGCTGGCCACGGCGACGCTGGTGGCGGCGCCGCCACTGAGGCTCAGCGGGATCGGGTTGGCGCTGCTGTTGGCCGCGACCGTGGCGCTCAGTGCGTTGGCAACTGGTGGCAGGCCGTTGATCAACAAGGTGTAGGCGCGAGAGCCGGTGGCGCTGTAGGCGTCGGTGGCGGTGATGGTCAGGTTGAAGGCACCACCGGCAGTGGGGGTGCCGCTGAGTGTACCGGTGCCGGTGTTCAGGCTCATGCCGGCCGGCAGGCTGCCGGCAGTGATCGCGTAGCTGTAGGGGGCGGTGCCCGCGGAGGTGCTCAGGGTCTGGCTGTAGGCCGCGCTTTGAGTGCCGTTGGGCAGAGTCGTCGGTGTTATCGCCAGGGTGGGCGGGGTGACGGTGATGGTCACCGTAGCCGGGCTGGAAGTGCCGCTGGCGTTGGTGGCGGTATAGGTGAAGCTGTCGGTGCCGGAGAAACCGGCGGTGGGGGTGTAGCTGATGCTGGTGCCGCTGGCGGTGGCAGTCCCATGGCTGGCGGCGCTGGCCACGGCGACGCTGGTGGCGGCGCCGCCACTGAGGCTCAGAGTGATCGAGTTGGCGCTGCTGTTGGCGGCCACCGTGGCGCTGACCGGGCCGACTGTGGGGGCGGGCACGGCGTAGGTATAGCCATTGGTCAGGGTCGCGCTGCCGCCAGGGGTGATGATCGTTACGTTCACTGCGCCCGCGGCATGAGCCGGTGTGGTGGCCGTGATGGTCGTGGCGTTGTTGACGGTATAACTGGGGGCCGCCGTGCCGCCGAAGCTGACCGAGGTGGCGCCGGTAAAATTGCTGCCGGTGAGGGTGACGGCGGTGGCGCCTGCGATGCTGCCGCTGTTTGGGCTGACCGACGTCAGGGTTGGGACCGCAGAACTGGTGACCACCAGGTTGTAGGTGGCGACTCCGGCCTGGCCAACGCCGTCATTCAGGGAAATGCTGAAGGTATAGTTGCCGGCGGTGGTCGGTGTGCCGTGCAGGGTGGTGGCTGAACTGTGGGGCGAGGAGTCGAGGATCAACCCCGGCGGCAGGCAGGGGGTAATGCCATCGTAGTCCGGATCGTCGATGTCGCACTGGAACCATTGATCCAGGGGTGTTGCGCCGCCCACGGAAAGGATCGGGATGCTCATCGACTGGCCCACCGCAACTGACGGCAGGGTAGTGCCCGATACCGGGCTGGTGATCACTGGCGCTGCGGCCTGGGCCTGGGCAGCCAGGGCCAGGTTCAACAGCAGGAGGAGAAAGGCCAGCGGACGTGCCAGCCAAGCGTGGAAACAACTGCGTGATGTTTTCATAAAGGCTTCCTGCCATGCGACCCGCTTGGTTGGGTCGCATCCAGCGTGTAAGGGAGTCAAGGACGAAGGTGGAAAATACGCAGGCTGCCTGTTTCGGGCGTCCTGGCAGTAATACGCATTCAGGCTTCAGGGGTTGTCCAGATCCTCACGGACCGGTCGTTGTGCCGGCCGCTGCATTTGCAGGTACAGGCCATTCTCTTCAATGGGCTCAAAGCCCAGCCGCTGATACAGGCGCCGGGCCCGGCTGGCGGTTTCGACGCTCAGGCTGCTGTTGTGCCCCTGGGCGTCGGCCTGCGCCAGGATCGCCCGCAACAGTCGGGTACCCAGGCCTTGGCCATGCCAGGCGGGCAGCAGGGCGATATCGACGATGCGCTGCTCAGTGGCGTGCCGATGCAGGCACAGGCGGCCGATGGGCTGGCCGGCCTGCTCGACAATCAGCCACTGCGCCTCGGGGTAGTGCCGCTCATAGTGCTGGTGTTGCAACTCGGCCTGGTTGTGCAGGAACGCCCGTCGTTGGGCGTCGCTCCAGCCAGGAACGGCACTGACCTCGTCCCAGCGGCGGGACACGAACAGCTCCCGCAGGAAGGCCAGGTCATCAGCGCTCTGCGGACGCAGCCTGGCGCCGGCCGGCAGCGTGACCTGCAGGAGAGAGTCAAGGCATGCTCTGGTCACGATTGCTGTGGGTACTCGCCGTTCAGGCAGATGCAATAGCGCAGGGTCAGGAAAGGCTGCATCACATCGCGCGTCGAACCTGTCTTCGCCGCCTCCGTACCGTTCGTGGTCACCGTACTTGGATGCAGGCTTGGTCCCGGAGCAGCGGTGGGCGGCACTGTGCCGTTGTACAAGCGCACACCCCGTGGTTGTGCCAGGTAGGCAGTGCCATTGGCCAGGTCCAGGGCGCCAGTGGTGTCGGTGCCGTCCTTGGCCAGTACGTGATGGGTATGGGGTGCAAAGTGTGCTGGCAACAAGGTCGTTGTATCGCCGCCCACGGCCTGGCCCAGGGATCGATTGGTCAGGTTGGCGCCCTGGCCGGTGCCGATGGTGACGCGACTTTTGAGGTTGGGCAGATTGAAACTGGTCCCGGCAGTACCGCCATAAGTGAGGCCGATCACTGAGTACAGTGCGGGGTAATTCTGCACGAGCAACGGGCTGCCGTCGCAGACGGCCCAGTTATCGGGAGCGAAGTTGAAGGGAAAGAGCCTGATTTCACCAGTAAAAGCGTCCATGGTCGAGCATTCCTGAAGTTAAGAGAAACTAGGGCTTTTGTGGGTAGTAGCCGTTCAGGCAGATGATGTAGGTGATCGCCAGGGACCCCATCATGTTGCTGTGTGGCTCGACTGCTTTATTGGGGATACCCAGAGCCGGGCTAAGAAAGTTGGGGCTCATGCTGACCACCGCCGATGTGCTGTCGCCCTTGCTGTAAAGGCCGGTAAAGCTGCCTTCAAGCTTGAACTTGCCAAAGGTGTAGCTATTGGCCGGTTGGTTGGCGGGGAGCGGGTTGGCGGATGTGACCTCGCTGGAGCTGACCTGGAAGCCATGGATGTGCGGTGGGGTATTGAGCGCACTCATGGTGACTTGCTCGGTCCCTACGGCCTGGCCCAGGGCCCGGGGCGTGAAGCCGGGCCCATTGCCCTGGCCGATGGGGGTACGGCCGCGGTAGTCAGGCAGGCAGAAGGTGTTGCTGCCATCACCGCCGTAGGTCGTGCCGATCAGGGTGTAAAGGGCTTCAAAGTTCCGGATCAACAGTTGCGCACCGTTACACAGGGCCCAGCCCCTGGGGGCAAAGTTGCCGGCAAACATGCGGATTTCTCCGAGGTATGCATCAGACATATCACTATCCTTAGTCGTTAGGCCCGGGGTGGGTAGGTGCCGGTGACGGCAATGCAGAAGTTGCCGACGATCGATGGCTGCATGTTTGGCAGTGGATAGCCGAGGGTGGTCACCACTGTGGTCGGGTTGATCGTCACGCGATCTTTGTCGGCATAAGCGACATAGGTGGGTTTGGATACGGCGCCTTTGGACGTCGAACTGATGGCGGGAATATTTCCCGCCGGCCCGCCGGTGCCGGCGGTGACCGCGACATTGGCGACATGGTTGTGGGCGGGCAGGTTGTTGAGGGTCAGTGCGACCCACTCGGCGCCGTCCATGCTGCCCAGTTCATGTACCCCCAGCACAGGGCTGGTCGACGCGACAGGGTTTTCCCCCAGGGCTGCCCGGCCTCGAAGGTCTGGCAGGCCGAAGGTGGTTTTACCGTCGCCGCCGTAGCGATCGCCGAGCAGGCTGGCCAGCGCCGTATAGTTCACGACGTCGAGGATCTGCCCCTGGCACAAAAGCCAGCCTTGTGGGGCCCAGGACCAGGGGAACAGACGAATCTCGCCGAGAAAGGGTTCCATGTTCTTCGCTCCTTGAAAAAAGGCCTGGCAGAAGTACTTTCCGCAGCTGGCAATTTGATGTTGCGCACGATATACAAAATCGAATTTAGTTAGCAAACAGTATTTCTATCCATGAAAAAAGAGGAACTACTTCCCGGTGTTAGTGGGTTTACGGCTTATCTTTTTTTACTTGGTCGGTAACATTAAGTTCATCTTTATCGGTAACATTCGAAGCGCGTCACAGCCTTGTGCTTTAACGTTTTAGTTGCTGCATAAGCGCAGCGCGGCAAGCCTCATGCCTAGCGGCTTGGCACTAAAGATACAGGCCTTGAGGCATATCGAATGCTGGCTTGCAGCGGGTGGGCGGGGGTTATTGCGCTGCTCGCGAAAGTCCTCTGGTTCGGGCTTTTCAGGCCCTTTCATCACGAGCTCTAGTTGAGCGGGAGACGGCAGTGAGAAGTTCAGAAGAAAACAAAGCAGGCTAACGATCTTCCTGGGCGGGAAGCATGGGCCGCTTCCAAGGCGAGGGCTCTGGAGTATAAGTAGAGGCTTTGGAAAGTGTTACCCGAAGCGGTCCTTGTTGTTACCCGTTCTTTAAGTTGTTCCCAACTAGAATACTCGGGAATTAGTGCTTTAAGTCTGGCTTGAAGGGCGTTGTTCAAACGGTGTGCAGAGTTTCTTTCAGGCCTTGCACCTGAAACGGGTAGGGCGCCGCTGCCCTGGCAGGCGGCACCCGGTGCCCGGCTTAGAGCCCGGCGTTTTCCGCCGCTACGCTTTTCGGCTTGCCGTAGTGCCACTCATAGACCACGAACTTGAAGTCCTTGAGATCGCCTTTCTCGTCGAAGCTCAGGTCGCCGGTGGGGGTCTTGAAGGTGCCCTTGTGGATCGCCTCGGCGACTTTTTCCGGGTCTTCGCTCTTGGCTGCGGCGATGCCTCCGGCAATCACTTCCACGGCCGAGTAGGACGGCAGCACGAACGGGCCGCTGGGGTTTTCCTTCTTGGCTTCGAAGGCCTCCACCAGGGCCTTGTTGGCCGGGTCCTGGTCGAAGGACTTGGGCAGGGTCACCAGCATGCCTTCGGAAGCGTCCTTGGCGATCTGCGAGATCGAGTCGTTGCCCACGCCTTCAGGCCCCATGAAGCGTGCGGTCAGGCCCTTTTCCTTGGCCTGGCGCAACAGCAGGCCCATTTCCGGGTGGTAGCCGCCGAAGTAGACGAAATCCACATTGGCCTGCTTGAGCTTGGCCAGGATCGAGGAGTAGTCGCGTTCGCCGACGTTGATGCCTTCGAACATCGCCACCTTGATGCCTTCCTTGCCGAGGATGTCCTTGACCGAGCTGGCAATGCCTTCGCCGTACTGTTGCTTGTCGTGCAGCACCGCCACATTGGTCGGCTTGAGCTGGGCGATGTAGCGTGCCGCCGCCGGGCCCTGGGCGTTGTCCAGGCCGATGGTGCGGAACACCATCTTGTAGCCACGGGCGGTCAGCTCTGGGCTGGTGGCGGCCGGGGTGATCATCACGATGCCTTCGTCTTCGTAGATGTCCGACGCGGGCTGGGTGGAGCTGGAGCACAGGTGTCCGACCACGAACTTGACGCCGTCGTTGACCACCTTGTTGGCCACGGCGACCGCTTGCTTGGGGTCGCAGGCATCGTCGTATTCCACGGCCACCAGTTGCTTGCCGTCGACGCCACCCTTGGCGTTGATCTGCTCGATGGCCATGCGCGCGCCGCTGAACTGCATGTCACCGTATTGCGCCACCGGGCCGGTCTTGGCCCCGGCGATGCCGATCCGGATGCTGTCGGCTGCCATGGAATGGCAGGCCAGGCCGGCAAGGATCATGGCGCTGAGCAGTTGGGTGGCTTTGTTATTGATACGACTCATGGGTTGTTCCACTCCTGTGGGTTACGGTTCTAAGGGTGTTGCGGGTGTTGCCTGGACTGCCGGCGCCCGGGCGCCGGCAGGGTGTTGTAGTCGGCTTTGCCGCCAGATGTGCTGATCCTGCTCAAGGCAGGGCCTTGCCGATTCGGCTCACGGCCTCCAGGGTGGGGCGCGCGGGTTCGGCGCTGGCGTCCAGGGCCTGGGCGATGTCGGCCAGCAGGTCGGCGATGTCTTCCAGCCCCACCGACAGCCGTACCAGGCCCTCGGCGATGCCGTGTTCGGCCCGTTCCTCCTGGGTGTAGGTGGAATGGGTCATGCTCGCCGGGTGCTGGGCCAGGGATTCGGCATCCCCCAGGCTGACCGCGCGGCTGAACAGCCCCAGGGCGTTCATGAAGCGTCGCCCGCTGGCCAGCCCGCCCTTGAGTTCGAAGGCGATCATGCCGCCGGGCAGCTTCATCTGTCTTGCGGCCAGGGCGTGTTGGGCAAAGGATGCCAGCCCCGGGTAGGCGACCCAGGCCACGGCGGGGTGGTCCTGGAGGAACTGGGCGACGGCCTGGGCGTTGGCGCAATGGCGATCCATGCGCAGGGCCAGGGTCTTGAGGCCGCGCATCAGGAGAAAAGCGTCCTGGGGCGAGAGCACCGCGCCGGTCAGGTCCTTCAGGCCCTGCAGGCGGATGCGTTCGGCCAGGGCCTGGCCGGTGACCACGATGCCGGCGGTGATGTCGCCATGGCCGCTGAGGTACTTGGTGGCCGAGTGCAGCACCAGGTCGGCGCCCAGTTCCAGCGGGCGCTGCAGGTAAGGTGTGCAGTAGGTGTTGTCCACCGCCACGAGCAGGCCGGGATGCTGGCGGGCCACCTGGGCCACGGCGGCGATGTCCACCAGTTGCATGTTGGGGTTGGCCGGGGTTTCGAAATAGATCATCCGCGTGGCCGGGCCGATGGCCGCCCGCAGCTCGCCCAGGTCGGTCAGGTCGACATGGCGTACCTTGACGCCGAATTCGCTAAGGCCGTGGTGCAGCAGGGCAAAGGTGCAGCCGTACAAAGTCTGGCCGACGATGACCTCGTCGCCCGGGCGCAGCAGGGTCCACAAGGTCGCGGCAATCGCCCCCATGCCGGAGCCGAACGCCACGGCCGCTTCGCCGTTTTCCAGGGCGGCCATGCGCGCTTCCAGCAACGCCAGGGTCGGGTTGCCGATGCGGGTATAGAAGTAGCCGGGTTCTTCACCGGCAAAACAGCCGGCGCCGTATTCGGCGGTGGCGAAGGTGAAGGTGGAAGTCAGGTAGATCGGCGGGATCAGCGCGCCCTGATGCTCCTGGGGGGTGTAGCCGTGATGGATGGCACGGGTGGAAAAACCAAGGTCACTGTTTTTATTGTTCATGGTGAACGCTCCCGGATTTGCTCTAATGCTATGCTCAAATCCGGCGCAATAATTTCCAATATCGGCCCTTTAGAACCGAATAATTGGAATAAATAACCATAAAAATAAGATAAAAAGGTAAGACATGCCCCTCGATCTGGACCGTATCGACAAAGCCCTGCTGATCGCCCTGCAAGACAACGCCCGGCTGACCAATGCCGAGCTGGCGGATAGCGTCGCCTTGACCACCTCGCCGTGCTGGCGCCGGGTGAAGATTCTCGAAGAGAGCGGGGTGATTACCGGTTACCAGGCGATCCTCTCGCCCAAGGCGCTGGGCTATGGGGTCACCGCCTTTGTCAGCGTGATGATGGAATCCCACTCCCAGGACACCGCCCGGGCCTTCGAACAACGGCTGCTGGAGATCCCGGAAATCATCGCCTGCCACAACGTCTCCGGGCGCTACGACTTTCTCCTCGAAGTGCTGGCCAAGGACTTGGAATCCTTCGGCGAATTCGCCCGTGAAGTGTTGCAGACCCTGCCGGCGGTGAAGGAGATCTATTCGAGTTTTTCCTTCAAGTCGGTCAAGCCGTTGCGGCAGATTCCGGTACAAGAGTGAGCGCAGGTGGGGCGCCAGCGTCCTTGCGATTCACAAGCAACCTTGCTGTCTGAAACAGGCCCAAAGCGAAGGAGCGCCGGCCAGGGTTCACACCGCGCCCGGGGCCGCGAGGTTGCAATATTGTCCTTTGAAATACAGCAATGGCTGCGCAGCAGCCGCTTGCTGCAGGTTCAGCGCCTTGACTTCACCGATCACGATCAGGTGGTCACCTGCGACGTGTTCGGCGTGAATTTCACAATCGAGCCAGTGCAGGCTGCCGGCAATGATCGGGTTGCCCAGCGGCGACTCCTGCCATTGAACTCCCTGCCACTTGTCCGTGCCTTTGCTTGCGAACTGGTTGGAAATCCTGACCTGCTCGCCTGAGAGGATATTGACCATGAAGCGGCCCGCCTGACGAATCTTGGGGTAGCTGGCCGAGCTGGACATGACGCTGAATGACACCAGCGGCGGGCTCATCGACACGCTATAGAACGACTGGCACGTAAAGCCGAGCGGCTCGCCATCAACCTGTGAGGTAATCACCGTGATGCCGGATGCGTAGTGCCCGAGCGCTTCGCGAAAGCGCATTGGCTCGATAGCCGTACTGGGAAGTGACATGGCGGGTCCTGAATATTGGGTACTGTCCGGCAGCGCGCAGAGGGGTGAAGCGGCGGCTTTTCAATCCACCGCTTCACCCCCCTGGCACACCACTTGCGGCTTTAGCTCAGCTCAGGTTCGAGAGTTCTCTTCGGATGATTTCTGCGCCGGCACTCAAAGCCTTCAGCTTGCCCCTTGCCACGCCACGGGATAAGGGCGCCATGCCACAGTTGGTGCAGGGATAGAGCTTGTCGGCATCCACGAACTGCAATGCCTTGCGCAGGGTGTCGGCCACTTCCTCGGGTGTTTCAATGGTGTTGGAGGCCACATCAATGGCCCCGACCATCACCTTCTTGCCTCTGATGAGTTCAATGAGATCCATTGGGACATGAGAGTTGTGACATTCCAGCGAGACTATATCGATACTGGATTTCTGCAGCTTGGGGAACGCCTCTTCATATTGCCGCCACTCTGAGCCCAGGGTCTTTTTCCAGTCCGTATTGGCCTTGATGCCATAGCCATAGCAAATGTGCACCGCCGTTTCGCATTTAAGACCTTCAATGGCTCTTTCCAGGGTGGCCACACCCCAGTCATTCACTTCATCGAAGAAGACGTTAAAGGCGGGCTCATCAAACTGGATGATATCCACGCCGGCCGCCTCCAGCTCCCTGGCTTCCTGGTTGAGGATCTTGGCGAATTCCCAGGCCAGTTTTTCGCGGCTTTTGTAATGGCTGTCATAAAGCGTGTCGATCATCGTCATCGGGCCTGGCAGCGCCCACTTTATGGGTTGCTCGGTCTGCTGGCGCAGAAACCTGGCATCTTCCACGAAAACCGGCTTCTGGCGACTGACAGCCCCCACCACCGTGGGGACGCTCGCATCATAGCGATCACGAATCCTGACGGTTTCACGTTTTGCAAAATCAACGCCGCTGAGGTGTTCGATGAACGTCGTGACAAAGTGCTGACGTGTCTGCTCGCCATCACTGACGATATCAATGCCTGCTTGCTGTTGTTCTTGCAGTGACAAGCGCAAGGCGTCCTGCTTGCCTTCAACCAGTTCTTCCTCTTGCAACTTCCAGGGCGACCAGAGCGTTTCAGGCTGTGCAAGCCAGGAAGGTTTAGGCAAGCTGCCGGCAGTTGAAGTGGGTAACAACTTTTTCATCATGGGTGACCTTGTATTTTTGATGAGTCAAAGAGCGTAATTGGCGGACCACTGCTCAAGAATGTTCTGGTATGGCTTGATGAAGTTGTTCTCGACAAACTGCCCTTGCTCAATCGCCAGGCGGCTACGTTCTTCTCGGTCATAGACAATTCGAGTCAATGAATAGTCCTGGTGCTTCAGGCTCGGTTGATAGGATTTGCCTGCTGCAGAGTTGGCATTGTAGATCTCTGGCCGGTAAATCTTCTGGAAGGTGTCCATCGTGCTGATGGTGCTGATCAGTTCCAGGTTGGTGTAATCACTGAGCAAATCGCCGGCAAAGTAGAAAGCCAAAGGCGCAACGCTGTTGGACGGCATGAAGTAGCGAACTTTCAACCCCATCTTGTTGAAGTATTCATCTGTTAGAGAATATTCGTCCTGCTGGTATTCAATGCCCAGTACAGGGTGCTGGTTTTCAGTCCGATGGTAGGTCTTGCTGCTCGAAACGCTCAGGCAGATCACCGGTGGCTTGTTGAAGTTTTCCTTGTAAGTGCTGGAGTTGATGAAATGCTTGAATAGCTTTCCATGCAGCTCTCCGAAGTTTTCCGGAATGCTGAACTTTGGTCGCTCCCTGTTGTGCTCCGGCAATAGCACGCTGAAGTCGTAGTCCCGTACGTAAGAGGAAAAGTTGTTTCCTACAACGCCCTCAAAGCGTTCGTTGGTCTTTCGATCGAAAATATTGGTTTTCAATATTTCAATCAGAGGGATGGCATGGCCACTGCTTTGAGTGTCGATGTCCATCTCCACGGAGATGATTTCAAGCTCGACTGTATAACGATCGCCCTTGGGGTTGTCCCAATGCGCCAAGGCATTGAAGCGGTTGTCAATCATCCTCAAGGTATTGCGCAAGTTTTCTTGGCGACTCTTGCCCCTGGCCAGGTTGGCAAAGTTGGTGGTGATGCGCGTATTCTCGGACGGGTGATAATCTTCGTCGAAGCAAATGCTCTTGATGGTGAATGTGAAATCGTTGTTCATTGTGATCTGGCATCCTGATTTCCGAGATAAGTCCTGAACTTGTTTGTTGGCTTTCAGTGCTTTCCAGTTTTGTTCCTGGCTACTTTTTCTCGGTAGTCTTTATGTTGTCTATTATTGAGGCGCATCTTATGTCGAGCTATTAATTGAGTACTAATGAATTGATTTCACCAGGTCTTTAGTCACATTCATGATGTGATAGTCACTCAATCGCAAAAGCCTATTTGCCCCAGTATTCATTGCCCGGCCAAACCACTGGTTGATGTGTATGCCTGGGCTCTGGCGCAATCCGACCCGTGGTGGCTGCGGCCGCACTCGACAGGGCTGCCAGCGCCAGATGGGCCGGGAGCTGGCCCATCAATGCAATTGCTGCTCGTCCAGGTAGCGGTTCAGGCATTGGATGAAGGCCTGGTGCTTGCGGGTCTGGCGCCTGTGGGCGGGGTAGATCACATGGATCCTCGGGCCGAACTGCTCCGGGTCCAGCTGCGCCTCGGGCAGCAGTTGCACCAGCTCGCCGCGACGCAGGTAGGGCGCGGCGCTCCACTGCGGGCACAGTTGCAGGCCCAGCCCGGCCAGTAGGGCACCGAACAGGAAATCGTAATTGTCACTGGCCAGCCGCGGCACCGGCTGGGGCACACGCTGCTGCTCGCCATTCAAGGTGAAGCGCCAGAAATGCGGGTTCAATGCCGGGTGACGGAAGATCAGCCAGTCATGCTCGGCAAAATGCGCCGGGGTCACCGGCAAGGGCTGGCGCTGCAGATAGCGCGGGCTGGCGCAGAGCAGGATGCGGTTGGCCGTCAACGGGCGGGCGATCAGGTCCGGCAGTTCCACCGGCCCGTCGCGCACGGCCAGGTCATAGCCGCCACTTTGCAGGTCGACGAATTCGTCGGTGAGCTCCACGTCCAGGCGCATCTGCGGGTACTGCTCAAGAAAGCCGTAGCAGGCGCCATTGAGAAAGGCCGGGGCGAAGGAGGGCGGCGCCACCAGGCGCAGGGTGCCGCACATTTCCTGCTGCAGGCGCTCGATGTCTTCCCCGGCCTGTTGCAGCTGGCGCAATACCTGCCGGGCGCTGGCCAGGTAGATATGCCCGGCCTCGGTGAGGGCGATCCGGCGTGTGGAGCGCTCCAGCAAGCGGGTGCCGAGCTGGCTCTCCAGGTGACTCACTGCCTTGGTCAGGGCCGAGGTGGTCTTGCCCAGGCACGCGGCGGCGCGGGTGAAGCTGCCCTGATCGACCGTGGTCACGAACATGGTGATGGCGCCCAGCTGGTCCATTGCAGTCTTGCCTCTTTGGAAAGGATGGGTTGCGCGAAGCAGTATTCTTAAGCACCGGTGACTTGGCTAGTCTCTGGCGCATTCTGAGCCAAGGGTGCGAACAACAATGAAAAAGACGCTGAATATCACGCTGGCCTCGGCCCTGGCCCTGGTCTCGCTGCACAGCCAGGCCGCGGTGGACCTGGTGCTGCACAACGCCAAGGTGTTCACCGCCGAGCAGGGCCAGCCCCTGCAACAGGCGGTGGCGGTGGAGCAGGGGCGCATCGTCATGGTCGGCAGCGATGCCCAGGTGCTGGCGCTGAAGGCCCCGGGCACCCAGGTCATCGACCTGCAGGGCAAGGTGCTGATGCCGGGGTTCATCGACAGCCACAGTCATGCCATCTTCGGGGGCCTGAAGCTCAAGGCCGCCGACCTGGAAACCCAGCAACTGCCCCTGGACGAGCTGGAGCAGCGCCTGCGCGGCTGGCGCGATGACGGCAAGGCGCGGCATGGCGAGATCCTCAGCGTCAGCGGTTTTCCCTCGACCTACTGGAGCCAGGTGGACGCCCTGGAACAGCGCTTCAACCAGGGCGAATGGGCCGATGTACCGATTCTGTTCGTTGGCTGGGACTACCACACCGGCTGGGCCAACCGCGCCATGCTCAAGCGCGGCGGCATAGACGCCGCGCGGGTCAAGGCGCTGCAGGGCGAGGCCCAGGCCACCATCGGCCATCACCCGGACAGCAGCCCCAACGGTTTTGTCGCCGATGCCGGGCTCTCGGCCCTGACCTCGCAACTGCCGCCGCCGAGCTTCGAGCAGTTGCTCGACGCCGGGCGCGCCGCCCGCGACCTCAACCTGAGCCTGGGCATCACCGCGCTGATGGACCCGGCGGCCAACGCCACCCCGGGCGACGCGCTGTTCGCCATGCATCCCACGGCCCAGACCGTCGGTGTACTGCCGGTGTACAAGGCGCTGGCGCAGAAGGGCGAGCTGACCCTGCGGGTCGCGGCCCTGATGGTGGCCAATCCCAAGAGCCGCCCGGCGGACCTGGAGGTGCTGGAGCAGGTGCGCCAGCAGTTCCTCGGGGTGCCGAACCTGAGCCTGCCGGGAATCAAGATCTTCGCCGACGGTGTCGCCGAGTTTCCGGCGCAGACCGCTTCCCTGCTGACCCCCTACAAGAACTCGAAGAAGGACGGCGAACTGCTGATCGACCCGGCGCATTTCGGCGAGCTGGTCAGCGCCGCCGATGCCCGTGGCTGGCTGGTGCATGTGCATGCCATTGGCGACCGCGCGGTGCGCGAATCCCTCAACGGCTTCGAGCAGGCGCGGCGTGATCGCCAGAGTGGGGTGGTGCACTCCATCACCCACTTGCAGATGGTCAACCCCAAGGAGTTCGCCCGCTTCAAGCCACTGGACGTGATCGCCTCCATGCAGCTGTACTGGGCCGCCGCCGATGAGCTGAGCATCGATTTGCTCCAGCCCTACATCAACGCCATGCAGTTCCAGTTCATGTACCCGGCACGCTCGCTGCTGAAGAACGGCGCCACCATCGCCGGGGCCAGCGACTGGCCGGTAAGCACCCCGGAACCCTGGAAGGCCATCGCCCAGGCCATCAGCCGCAAGGGGCCCAAGGGCGTGTTGAACAAGGACGAAGGCATCGACCGGGAAACCATGTTCTACGCCTACACCCACAACGCCGCGCGGGCCATTGGCCTGGAGCAGCAGATCGGCAGCCTGGCCCCGGGCAAGCAGGCCGACCTGATCGTTCTTGACCGCGATGTGTTCCAGGTGCCCCAGGAGCAACTGGCGCAAACCCAGGTGCTCAAGACCTACTTTGCCGGGCGTGAGGTGTATAGCCGGCCGTGATGCTGCCTGGATGCCGGCCGGGCCCGCGATCTTCATCGCGGGCTTTTTTTGCCTTGTCGACCACTGCGACGCCTTCGCTGGCAAGCCAGCGCCTACGGGCGATCGGCCTCACGGCCAAACACTTTTCTGTACGGCGATGATTGACGCGGCAAGAGCGTATCCCTATTCTTTGTCGACTGACAAAGAATAGGGAGCAGTTCGATGAAAACCCTCAAGGGTCCCAGCCTGCATCTGGCGCAATTCAGCGCCGAGACGGCGCCGTTCCACAATTTGCCGGCGATTGCCCAATGGGCCGCCGACCTGGGTTTCAAGGCGCTGCAGATCCCTGCCTGGGATGCGCGGTTGTTCGACGTCGCCACGGCGGCCGAGAGCCAGGACTACTGCGATGAACTCAAGGGCCAGCTGGCGCAGAAGGGCCTGCAGATCAGCGAGCTGACCAGCCATATCTTCGGCCAACTGGTGGCGGTGCACCCGGCCTACGATGCGATGTGCGACAACTTCGCCCCGCCAGCGCTGCGGGGCAATCCGCAAGCCAGAACGGCCTGGGCCATGGAGCAGATGAAGCTGGCGGCCAAGGCTTCGCGACGCCTGGGGCTGAGTGAGCTGGGGACCTTTTCCGGGTCCCTGGCCTGGCCTTATCTGTTTCCCTTTCCCCAGCGCCCCGAGGGCCTGATCGAGACGGCGTTCGACGAGTTGGCGCGGCGCTGGCGGCCGATCCTCGATGCCTGCGACGAGCAGGGGGTCAACCTGTGCTACGAGATCCACCCCAGCGAGGACCTGCACGACGGCACCAGCTTCGAACGCTTCTATGAATTGGTGGACCATCACCCGCGTTGCAACATTCTCTTCGACCCCAGCCACTTCGTGCTGCAACAGCTGGACTACCTGAGTTACCTGGACATCTACCACGAGCGCATCCGCATGTTTCACGTCAAGGATGCCGAGTTCAATCCCAGCGGCCGCCAGGGCATCTACGGCGGCTACAGCGCCTGGGTCGAGCGCGCCGGGCGCTTCCGTTCCCTGGGCGATGGCCAGGTGGACTTCAAGGGGATCTTTTCCAAGCTGGCGCAATACGACTACCTGGGCTGGGCGACCCTGGAATGGGAGTGCTGCCTCAAGGATCAGGAGGATGGCGCCCGGGAAGGTGTCGAGTTCATCAACCGCCACATGATCCAGGTCACCGAGCGCATCTTCGACGACTTCGCCGGCGCGCAGATCGACCGCCAACAGATCAACGCCATGCTCGGCATTGCCTGAAACCCTTCATCGAGAACACACCATGAATGCTTTGACTGACAACCTCCAGGCCGACAGCCTCGACCTGGTTCACCGTTACGTGCGCGTCGATGGCCAGCGCATCCACTGTGTCATCGCCGGCACGGGCCGGCCGGTGCTGCTGATTCCCGGCTGGCCGCAGACCTGGTACGCCTGGCGTCAGGTGATCCAGGCCCTGGCTGCCCAAGGCTTCCAGGCCATTGCCGTGGACCCGCCGGGCAGCGGCCAGTCCGACCGTCCTGAGCACGGCTACGACACCGGCCATGTGGCCGGGGTGCTGCACCAGGTGATGGGGCAGTTGGGTTTCGAGCGCTACAGCGTGGTCGGCCACGACGTCGGCATGTGGATCGCCTACGCCTTGGCCAGCGACCATCCGCAGGCGGTGGAGCGCCTGGCGCTGACCGAGGCGGTGATCCCCGGGCTGGCGGATGCACCACCGATTTTCGTCGCGCCGGAGCAGAACATCTTTCTCTGGCACTTCATGTTCAACCAGCTGCGGGATTTGCCGGAAGCCTTGATCGCCGGGCGCGAGCGGGCCTACCTGAATTACATCTTCGACCACTGGTCCCATCGCCGCGAGGCGGTGGCCGCCGAAGTCTACATCGAGGCCTACGCTGCCCCGGGCGGGTTGCGCGCAGGCTTCGCCTATTACCGGGCGATCCCCGAGACGGTGCGCCAGAATCAGCTGCGCGCGCAGCGGCCGCTGACCATGCCGGTGCTGGCCATTGGTGCCGAGCACGCCACCAACGATGCACCTCTGCTGACCCTGCAGGGCCATGCCAATGACCTGCGCGGGGCCATTGTCGAGGACTGCGGGCACTTCATCATGGAGGAGGCACCGGAGGAATTTCTCGCGCTGCTGCTGCCGTTTCTGCAGGAGGGCCGTGACTGAGGCAGGGCGCAGGCAAGGCCGCGGCCACGGAAATTGGCCGCGACCGGCGCAAATCTAATATCATTTCGTCCCGGCGCCCTGCGCCAACCGGCTGTTCGGGCTCAACCGAACGCCTTCCCTGTCCCGACGAGATACCCGACCCCCATGGCTGGAAGACCCCGCGAATTCGACCGTCACCAGGCACTGCGCCAGGCGCTCGAACTGTTCTGGCGCCGTGGTTTCGAAACCACCTCCATGGCCGACCTGGTGGCGGCCCTGGGCATCGCCTCGGCGCGCATCTATGCCGCCTTCGGCTCCAAGGAGGCGTTGTTTCGCGAGGCCATCGAGCTGTACGAAAGCCAGGAAGGCGGTTTCGCCGACCTGGCCCTGCAAGAGCCCTGCGCCTACGTCGCCATCGAGCGCATGCTGCAAGAAGCGGTGGCACTCTACACCCGGGCCGACGGCCCCCGTGGCTGCATGGTGGTGGCCTCGGCGGTGAACTGCTCAAGCGACAACGACAGCGTGCGCGAATGGCTGGCCGAACATCGCCGGGCGCGTACCGCAAGCATTATCCAGCGCCTGGAAGCCGCGCAGCAGGCGGGTGAATTGCCCGGCCACAGCGATGCAACTTCCCTGGGCGATTATTACTCTACGGTGCTCCACGGGCTGTCGGTGCAAGCCCGCGACGGCGTCAGCGCAGCGCGCCTGCTGCAGGGCGTGGCGCTGGCCATGCAGGTCTTTGCGCGAACCGCCCAAGGGAATTGAAGCGGCGCTGCACCCCGGCTCCGCCTGGGAGCCTTTGCCCGCAATCCGGGAGCAGCGAGGCTGGCCCGGGTTGTGCATTTTTTCAGCGGGTCCCGGACCCGTCCCATCATCGAAAGAGTATGACGCCCCCCCATGAGTGATTCCGCGGCGACACCCCAAGGCAACTGGCAGCCGGTCATCGCGCTGGCGTTGGCGGCCTTTGTCTTCAACACCACCGAGTTTGTGCCGGTGGGCCTGCTCAGCGCCATTGGCGCCAGCTTCGACCTGCCCACCGAGCGGGTCGGTCTGATGCTCACCATCTACGCCTGGATCGTGTCCCTGACCTCGCTGCCGGTGATGCTGCTGACCCGCAACATCGAACGACGCAAGCTGCTCACGGTGCTGTTCGGGCTGTTTATCGTCAGCCATGTGTTCTCCAGCCTGGCCAGCAACTTCGGCCTGCTGATGCTCAGCCGCATCGGCGTGGCCCTGGCCCATGCACTGTTCTGGTCCATCACCGCGTCCCTGGCGGTGCGCCTGGCGCCGCCGGGCAAGCAGGTGCAGGCCCTCGGGCTGCTGGCCACCGGCACCTCACTGGCCATGGTCCTGGGCATTCCCCTGGGCCGCTTGCTGGGCGAGGCCCTGGGCTGGCGCACCACGTTCAGCGTGATCGCGGCCATGGCCGGCCTGCTGGTGCTGTGGCTGATCCGCACCTTGCCGCTGCTGCCGAGCCAGAACTCCGGTTCCCTGCGCAGCCTGCCGCTGCTGTTCAAGCGCCCGGCGCTGGTGGCGATCTATGTGCTTACCGCCCTGGTGGTGACGGCGCAGTTCACCGCCTACAGCTACATCGAGCCCTTCATCAAGGTGGCGGCGGGCCTGGGGGGCGAGGTGGTGACCCTGGTCCTGCTGGTGTTCGGCGGCGCCGGGATCATCGGCTCGCTGCTGTTCAGCTGGCTGCACCGCCACAGCCCCCAGGGGTTTCTACTGACCGCGGTGGCGCTGCTGGCGCTGTGCCTGAGCCTGCTGTTGCCGCTCAATGGCCACGTCTGGTCGCTGGTGGCCCTGAGTGTGTTCTGGGGCATGGCGATCATGGGCTTCGGCCTGGCCCTGCAATCCAAGGTACTGGTGCTGGCGCCGGACGCCACCGACGTGGCCATGGCGATGTTCTCCGGCATCTACAACATCGGCATTGGCGGCGGTGCGCTGCTGGGCAGTTGGGTCGGCGGGCAGCTGGGCTTTGCCTATGTCGGCCTGGCGGGTGGCGCCCTGGCGACCCTGGCCTTGCTGTTGTACAGCCTGGCCCTGGGCCGCATGAGCCGCACCAGCGTGTAGCCGCTGCCGCAGGCTGCGAACGGTCTGGGCGGCACTCCGTCGCAGGGGCGCGGCGCTCTCAAGGCCGCTGCGTGCCCGGTTGGAGACCGCCGAGCAAGGTCCTGCGGACCTTTTCGCAGCCTCGCCGCAGGCTCGGCAGCGGCTACAGGGCCGCAGGGTTTCGATAATGCGCGTCGTTCGCCCGAAGGTTACCGGAGTCGGGCTACGGGCCAGCAGGCGACCAGTACGAGCAGCAGCGCCGCCAGCAGGTAGGGCAGGCGTGGCTCCAGCCCGTAGATCAGGGTCCCGGCCAGGGGCCCGACCACTACCCCCAGGCCCTGGGCCGCGCCGATGGAGCCGGCCGTGGCGCCTTGTTCGGCGGCGTCCACCGAGTTGCTGGCCAGGGCGGCGAAGGAGGGGAAGATCCAGCCCATGCCGGCGGCCGAAACAAAGAACCCCAGCCACAGCACCCAGGCGTGGGCCGCGAGAATGCTGGTGACAAAGCCCAGCGCCGCCACCAGGGCGCCGATGCGGATCATCCGCAGCGGCGGCCATTCCAGTTTGCGCACCACCAGTTGCGAGGCGATCAGCGCCACCCCCACCAGGGTCAGGGAAATGCCGGCGGTCTGCGCCGCATCGGCCGGGCTCATGCCCAGGCGGTCGAGGGCGAAGAAGCCCACGGTGATCTGCGCCATGGCCACGCACAGCATCGAGACGAACGCCACCACCAGCGGCCGGCGCAGGCGCGGGTCGCCCAGGCTCACCGGCTTGGGCGGCTGCTTGAGGTGCAGTTCCTGGCGCGGCAGCCGTGCCTTGAGGAAGGCGAAGCCCAGCAGCGGCAGCACCGCCAGCGCATAGAACGGCAGGCTCAGGCTGTGGCGCGCCAGCAATGCGGCAAGCGCCGGCCCCAGGACCAGCCCGCAGGCGTTGGCCGCCCCCAGGGACGCCATGGCCCGGGCGCGATGCTCGGGCTCGATGTTGTCGGCGATCAGCGCATAGCCGCCCACCGGGATTGCCGCATAGAACACCCCGATCAGGCCGCGGCCCAGCAGCAACCCTGCAAACGCCAGCAGCGCCGAAGGCAGGGCGTGCAGCGCCACGTCGATAAACAGGCTGAGGGCGAGAAAGGCCAGGGTGAAGCCGCCGGTGCCCAGCAGCAGGATGCGCCGCCGACCGAGGCGATCGCTGGCCCGGCCCCAGGGCCGGGCCAGGAGCATCCAGATCACCCCGGAGACGGTCACCGCCATCCCCGCCTGCCAGGTGGCCAGGCCGAGAATCCGCGCAATGGGGCCGATCAGCGAAACGAACGCCATCATCGCCATGGTGCAGGCCAGGTTGGCCACCAGCAGCGGGCGCAGGTCGAAGGCCGGGGCGGCCTGGGGCGTGTCCAGGGTGTCGAGGGGCAGCTGTTGAGCGTTGGTCATGGTTTATCCCAGGGCTGAGTGAGAGGGCAGGCGGCCGTCGACCATCACCAGCGGTCGACCGCGTACCTGTTCCAGGCTGGCGTCGACGCCGTAGACGTCGCGCAGCAGTTGTGGGTTGATCACCTCCAGGGCCGGCCCGGCGGCGGCCAGGCGGCCATGGTGCAGCACCACCACCTGCTGGCTGAAACCCAGGGCCAGGTTGATGTCGTGGACCACCACCAGGGTGATCAACTGGCGCTCGCGGGTGGCCCGGGTGATGGCTTCCACTACCTGGCACTGGTGGTACAGGTCCAGGGCGCTGGTGGGTTCGTCCAGCAGCAGCACTCGGGGCTGGCGCACCAGGGCCTGGGCCAGGCCCACCAGTTGGCGCTGGCCACCGGAGAGGGCGTCGATCGGGCGGTCGGCCAGGGCGGTGAGGTCCAGGTCCTGCAGCACTTGTTCGACCCCGTGCAACACCGCCGCGCTGGGCCGGCCAGGGGCGAAACCGCCAGTGCGATGCCCGGCCATGGCAGCGCTGAGCACTGCTTCGAAGGCGCACAGGCGGGTACGTTCCGGCAGGCTCTGGGGCAGGTAGACGATGTGCTGCGCCCGTTCCACCTGGGGCAGGCGGTTGAGATCGACGCCGTCCAGCAGTACCTGGCCCGAGGTCTTGTGCAACCCGGCGATGCCCCGCAGCAGGGTCGACTTGCCCGCCGCGTTGGGGCCGATCAGCGCGGTCACGCTGCCCCCGGCCAGGGGCGGCAGGGCCACGTCGCACAGCACCTGGCGGTTGCCGTAGTGCATGTTCAGGCCGGCGGTGCACAGGCCGGCGTTGGAGGACACAGGCGGCTTCACAGGACACCTCGACGGTTGCGCATGACGATGGCCATGAAGAAGGGAATGCCCACCAGGGCGGTGACGATACCCACCGGAATCAGCACCCCGGGGATCAGCGCCTTGCTGGCGATGGAGGCCATGGACAGGATCAGCCCGCCGCTGAGCACGCTGGCCGGCAGGAACAGCCGATGGTCTTCGCCCACCAGCAGGCGGGCGATGTGCGGGGCGATCAGGCCGATAAAGCCGATGGTGCCGACAAAGGACACCGCCAGGGCCGACAGCAGGCTGATGCGCAGCAGCGACAGCAGGCGCAGGCGACCGACGTCGATGCCGAAGCTGCGGGCCCGTTCCTCGCCCAGGGTCAGGGCGGTCAGGGCCCAGCTCTGGCGCAGGGAGAAGGGCAGGCACAGCAACAGCGCCAGGGCCAGTACCGCGAGCTTTTCCCAGGAGGCCCGGGCCAGGCTGCCCAGGGTCCAGAACACCAGTTGCTGCAGGCTGTCCTGGGTGGCGACGAATTGCAGCAGCGCCACCAGGGCATTGAAGGCGAACACCAGGGCGATGCCGAACAGCACCAGGCTTTCCACGCCGAAGCCACGCCAGCGTGCCAGCAGGTAGAGCAAGGCCACTGAGGCCAGGGCGAAGAGGAAGGCGTTGGCCGAGATCAGGTACTGCGCCGGCACCCCGGGAAGGCCCAGGCCGAGGACGATGGCCAGGGCTGCACCGAACGCCGCGGCGGCGGATACACCGAGGGTGAAGGGGCTGGCCAGGGGGTTGTCGAGCACGGTCTGCATCTCGGCGCCGGCCAGGGCCAGGGCGGCCCCCACCAGCACCGCCATCAGGGCGTAAGGCAGGCGCACGTTCCACACGATCACCGCTTCCACCCGGGGCATCGAGCCCGGGTCCCAGAGCACCTGCAGCAGGCGCGACAGGCTCATCCCCGAAGGCCCGGTGGTGATGTCCAGGGCCAGGGACAGCAGCAGGGCCAGGGCCAGCCCGCCCAACAGCAGCACTCGGCGCCCGTGGCGTCGCTGGTAATGGCCGGCGGCAAGGTTGTCCGCCACGTCGGTGGCAGCCTGGGTCATGGTTTCAGGCTCGTGGCGAACACGCCGCTGGCGGGAATCGGCATGAAGCGCTGGTACAGCTCGCGGCGGGTCTGGTCCGGGTCCAGGTCCTTGAACAGCTCCGGGTGCAGCCACTTGGCCAGGGCCTGGACCGCGATCAGGTGTTCCGGCGAGTCATAGAAGATGTGCCACAAGCCGTGCACATTGCCTTCGCGCACCGCTCGCAGTTCATTCAGCGGCGGGCGGTTGGCGGCCTGGCGCAGGCTGTCCCGGGCCTGTTGCAAGGTGGCGGAATAACCCAGGGTCACGCCGCCCTGGCCGGCGGCAAAGACCCCGGTGGCCACGTATACGTCCGGGTCGCTGGAGAGGATGTACTCCACGTTGAGCACACCAATGGGGCCGGGTATGCGCCCGTCGGCGATGTTGTGGCCGCCGGCCAGCTTGATCATCTCGCCGAAGTTGCCGGTGCCCGGGGAGCCGCAGCAGTCCTGCAGCCCGGCGAGCATGTCGATGAAGATCTTCGGCTGCTTGACGGTACCGGCCTTGGCCAGGGTCTGGGTGACCTTGGCCAGGGACTGCTGATAGAAGGCAATGAATTCCTCGGCCCGCTGCTCACGGCCCAGGGCCTGGCCCAGCAGGCGCATGCTGGGCACGGTGTTGCTCAGGGGATGGTCGCTGAAGTCGACGAAGATCACCGCCACCCCGGCGGCCTCCAGCTGTTTCACCGCCTCGCTGTCGGGGCCGGGTCCATGGCCGCCGCTCAGGGCCATGATCGCCAGGTCCGGGTGCACCGCCAGGGCCTTTTCGACGCTGAAGGTCTCGGCCGAGGTGCCGCCCACCAGCGGCACCTTGTCGGCCTGGGGGAAGACCTTGTGATAGGCCTCGTAGCCCTGCACGTCGAGGCCGCGAAAGTCCCCTTGCCAGCCGGCGAGACGGGCGAACGGGTTCTGGCCTTCGAGCAGCGACAGGGAATAGATCATCCGGCCTTCACCCAGGAGGATGTGCTCGACCTTCTCCGGCACCTGGACCTGGCGTCCGGCCAGATCGGTGAGGGTCGCGGCGCTGGCCGTGGCGGCCCATAGCAGGCCCAGGGGCAGCAGGCCGAGCAAGAGCCCGCGCTGGGCCCGGCGCAAGAAATCACGGTGTGTCATGGCTAGTTTCCTTGAACGATTGGACGGCCCGGCGGGCAGCGCGCTTGCGCCACCACAGCAGCAGGCCGGTGAGGTACAGAAGGGGTAACGAAATACCGCAGAGAAAAGCCAGCCAGGCGCCGGGGGTGCCCAGCAGCAAATGCCCGTGGGCCGCGGAAAACAGCGGCTTGATCGCCATCGGCTGGGCGCCGGGCCAGGTGAAGAGGTCGGGGCGCGCCAGCCAGGCACCGCTGCCGGCAATCAGCAGCAGCGGCAGGCACAGCCAGGCCGCCGCCACGTTGTGCCATTCCCGCAGGCGCCGGTTGCCCCGGCTGCCGGGACGCAGGCTGGCGGCCTTCCACCAGCTGCGCCGGCCCGGCCACCACAGGTACAGGCCACTGCCCAGGGAGCCCAGCAGCGCCAGGCCACAGAGCAGCACCAGGTTCGACCCCCAGGCTGGCGGCAGCAGCAGGCTGCGGTGCAGCGCCACCAGCTTGGCCAGCCACAGGTCCTCGAAGACGAAGAAGCCCCGGGGTTCGCCGCTATAAGGATCGATCATGGCGATGCCGGTGCCGGGACGCTCCTTGAGGGCACCGAAGACGATCACATTGTCCGATTCGAGAAAGCCCTGGCGCGGTGGGGCTGCGCCGAAGACCTTGTGCAATTGCGGGTAGGCGTCGGAGGCGGCCCTGATCCAGGCTTCCTGTTGCAGCAGCGCGCCATGCTCGCCAGGGGCCAGTTGCAGCATCTGCGCACCGACCTCCCAGCGCAGGATCGGCCCCTTGAGCTCCAGCAGCGAACCACTGAGGCCCAGCAGCGCGAGGAACAGCCCCAGGCACAGGGCCAGCCAGCGGTGCAGCCTGAGCCAGATATCACGCATGGACAGCATCGGCGGCTTACCAGCGATAGCGCAGGCTGGCGATGACACTGCGGTCATAACCGGCGCTGCAATTGGTCAGCGAGCAACCTTCGTAATAGCGCTTGTCGGTGAGGTTGGTGGCATTCACCGCCAGGCGCAGGCCCTTGGCCGCCGGGATCAGCTTGTCGAAGTCGTAGTGCACCGCCGCGTCCAGCAAGGTGTAGGAGGGCACGCGCTGGGTGTTGGCGGCATCGGCCTCGGTGGAGCCGATGTAACGCACCCCGGCGCCAAAGCCCAGGCCGTTGAGGGGGCCTTCGGGCAAGGTGTAGTCGGCCCACAGCGAGGCCATTTTTTCCGGGGTGTCGGTGGGGCGTTTGCCCTTCTCCAGCGGGTTGTTGCTCTTGCTCACCTCGGCGTCGTTGTAGGTCAGCGCCGCCAGCAGGTCCAGGCCCCGGGCCAGGCTGGCCTTGCCTTCGAGCTCGATGCCGCGCACGTTCACTTCGCCGGTCTGCAGGGTATTCAACGGGTTGGCGGGATCGGCGGTCTTGACGTTTTCCTGGGTCAGGTCGAACAGCGACAGGGTGATGTAGCTGTCGATGCCCGGCGGCTGGTACTTGAGCCCCACTTCCGATTGCTTGGCGCTGGTGGGCTTGTACGGCGTGCCGTAGAAGTTGGTGCCCAGCACCGGGTCGAAGGACGTGGAATAGCTGATGTAGGGCGCCAGGCCGTTGTCCGCCAGGTACACCAGCCCGGTGCGGTAGGTGAACTTTTCGTCGTCCTGCTTGCTGCCGCTGTCGTTCATGCGGTTATCGGTACGGGCGCTGGAGCGGTCCTGGCGTCCGCCGACGGTGAGCACCCAATGCTCATCGAAGGTGAACTGCTGCTGGGCGTAGACCCCGACCTGATCGGCGCGCTGCACGGTGTTGGTGAAGGGGGTGCTGGGGTCGAACACGCCGCCGTGCACCGGGTTATAGATGTCGATGGGCGAAGCCGCGCCGCCGCGCAGGTAGTAGTCCTCGCGGGTGCGCCGGTAGTCGATCCCCAAAAGCGACACCATTTGCGTGCTGCCCAGGTTCCAGCGGGCTTGGGCATTGTTGTCCAGGGAGTAGGTGTCGCCGACGATGCGAAAGCGATAGGCATCGCGTTTCAACGTGCGCAGATCGGGCTCCAGGGCTCTACCGCTGGCAGTGTTGGTCAGCAGGTTGACGTGGCCGTAGCGGGCGCTGGAATTGAGGCTCCAGACGTCATTCAGGCGGTGCTCCAGCAGGTAGCCCAGGGAGTACTGGGTGCGGTCGTTGTCCAGCCCCGGTTCATCGAGGAAGACGTTGTGCTTGACCTTGCCATTGGGGTTGCCAAGCAGGGTGCCCTGGGCCGGCAGGAACACCCGCGGCGCGCCGAACGTGTCCTGGGTGTAGTCGGCCAGGAGGGTCAGGCTGGTGTCGTCGTTGGGCTTCCAGGTGAAGGAGGGCGCGAAGTACTGTTTGTCGTCCTTGATGTGATCGAACTGGGTGCCGCTGTCGCGCTCCAGACCCACCAGGCGATAGAGGAATTGCCCTTCATCGTCCAGCGGCCCGCTGAAGTCGAACTGGCCCTGGGCCCGGTCGAAGCTGCCCCCCTGGATCTGCACTTCATGGAAGGGCTTGTCCAGCGGGCGCTTGCTGATCTGGTTGACCACGCCCCCCGGCGAGTTCTGCCCGAACAGCACCGAGGCCGGGCCCTTGAGCACATCGATGCGCTCCAGGCCATAGGCTTCGACCTTGGGCCAGGCCTGGGCGGTATTGCCCTTGAGGCCATCGCGGAGCATGCCGGTGGTGACGTCGAAACCGCGGATCGAGAGGGTGTCGAAGCGCTGGCTGGCGGCGGTGGTATTGGCCTGGACCCCGGCGGTGTAGCGCAGCGCCTCGTTCACCGACTGCACCTGCTGGGCATCCATCTGGTCGCGGGTGATCACGGAAATCGACTGGGGAATTTCGCTCAGGCTGGCATCGGTCTTGGTCCCGCTGAGGCTGCGCTTGGCCACGTAACCGGCCTGCGGCCCGGTGGCGGAGTCGGGCTGGGTGGCGCTGATCACGCTGGTGTCCAGGGTCAGGGCGTGGTCCTGGTCGGTATCGCCATCGGCGGCCAGCGCGGCGCCGGCCTGGGTCAGCGAGAGGCCCAGGGCCAGGCCGTGGATCAGGCACGCCAGCGGGTTGCGGCCCAGAGCCGGACGCGAGACCACACAATTGACGGGACAACCTGAGGTGTTTCGGTGCGCAACGCGGCTACCCATGCTTCACTCCGTGATGGGGATTAAATGAGAATGCAAACGTATCTCATTTGTGAGCTTGGGTTGCGGGCTAAAACTTTGGCTTGAGCGACCATTTCTTTCGTTTGCGGTACGGCGCGGGGAGGGCGCCCGGATCACCAGGCGCAGCTTTGGATGGAGCAGGCTCGAGCAGGAGCGGGCTCAACGCAAGGACTTGGGCGACACCCCGAAGCGCTTGCGAAAGGCCGTTGAGAAATGCGCCGGGCTGTAGCCGACCCGATAAGCCGCGCTGGAGACATTGGTCTCGCCACTGGCCAGCAAGCGATAGGCTTCTCCCAGGCGCTGCTCCTGCAGGTAGGCATAGACGCTGGTGCCAAACACCTGACGGAAACCGGCGGTGAGCTTGCGCGGGTTCAGGCCCACCTGGCGCGACAGCTCCGACAGCGAAGGCGAATCCTGCAATGAGTTGAGCAGCAGGTCACGGGCGGCATGGATGCGCTCGATGTCCGCCGAGCTGCACGGGCTGTCCTGCAGTGGCCTGGATTCGGCCTGGGCGAGAATCCCCTCGACCCCCAGGGCGGTGAGTTCCAGGGCCTTGCCACCCAGGTAGAAGGAACGGGTCGGGCCCTGCAGCGGGCAGGTAAAGATCTGTTGCGCCAGGGCCAGCAGCGGTTTGCTCGCCGGCTGGCAGAACAGCATCGGGCCGCCGCCGCGCTGATCGAGCAGGCGCTCGGGTTCCAGGCCGACATTGCGGATCGAGGGGAAGTCCAGCTGCACCGTGGTGTAGCGCACCGGCACGCCGCTGGCGAACAGGTGGTCGCCGCAGTGCTCGCCCTGGTTGGCCACGGCGCACAGGGTCGGCCCGCGGATCTCCACTTCGGGCTGGCCTTCGACCCGGCAATTGAGCTGGCCGCTGAGCACCAGGATGATTTTCAGGCCTTCCCAGAGCGGCTCCTGCATCCACATCTGGCTGTCCATCAGCACGGTCCCGGTGGAGAGGGTGACCTCCGGGACTACAGCGGCCGACCCGGTGTGCTGCGGGTTGGGAAAGTGCAGGGTGGAATCCCTTTTGACAGGCTGCGGCGCAGCGTTGGGGCTGAGCATGGCGAACTCCCTGTGGACCTGAAAAGAGGCCATACGCTAGCAGGAAATTGTCTTTCTGTAATTAAGAATGATTATCCTTTAGCCTTCGAGCTCCGTCCTGCCGGGCTCTTTCCGGGGCGCGCCGCGCAATCAAAAGAAAAAGCCGCGCAAACGAATGTCCTGCCGATTGCCGGGTCCGGCAAATTGCCTATTAATAATCACTCTCATTTCCAGGCACGGCAGCCTCCCATGGACGACCCCTTGCTCGACAGCGCCGCAGGACCGCCGGCAACTCTTCATTCCCGCCAACCCTGACGGCGGATTCCCAGCTCATTCCAGGGGCCTGATCTTTCAGGTCCAGGGCCGCTTTTTGCGTAAAAAACATCAGGAGACAGCATGTCCACTTTCGATGACCTCAAGGATTGCCCCTCTTGGCCCGAAGACTTCGCCCAGCGCTACCGCCAGGCCGGCTACTGGCGCGACGAAACCTTTGGCGACCTGCTGCGCAGCGCCGCCCAGGCCTTTGCCGAGCGTGAAGCGCTGACCGAAGGCGAGCAGCACCTGAGCTACCGGCAACTGGACCTGCGGGTCGACCAACTGGCCGCCGGCCTGTACCGGCTGGGTCTGCGGGCCGGCGACAACGTGGTGCTGCAACTGCCCAACAGTGCGGCCTTCGTCGAAGTCTGCTTTGCCCTTTACCGCCTCGGGGTGCGGCCGATCTTCGCGCTGCCGGCCCACCGGCACCTGGAAATCGGCCGCTTCTGCGAGTTCGCCCAGGCCCGGGCCTACTTCTGCGCCGACCGGGACGCCAGCTTCGACTATCGGGCCATGGCCCGCGACCTCAAGGACCGCAACCCGCAGCTGGAGTGGGTGGTAGTCGCCGGCGAAGCCGAGGAATTCACGGCCTTGCACAGCCTGTATGAGCCTGCGCCTGCGCGCACCTTCCCGTCCCCCAGCGCCGACGCGGTGGCCTGTTTCCAGCTCTCCGGCGGCTCCACCGGGGTGCCCAAGCTGATCCCGCGCCGGCACCACGAATACCTCTACAACCTGCGGGCCAGTGCCGAGCGCTGCGGCCTGTCCGAGGCCAGCGTGTACCTGGTGGCGCTGCCCATGGCGCACAACTTTCCCATGTGCTGCCCAGGGTTCATCGGCACCTTTTCGGTGGGCGGGCGGGTGGTGCTGAGCCCCTCGCCGAGCCCGGAAGTCTGCTTCGAACTGATCGAGCGCCAGGGGGTGACCCACACCGCGCTGGTGCCGCCCCTGGCCCTGGTCTGGCTGGAAGCGGCCCAGGCCCGCGGGCGTGGCCTGGCGCCGTTGCAACTGCTGCAAGTGGGCGGCGCCAAACTCAGCTACGAGGCCGCAAGGCGCATCGAACCGGTGCTCGGCTGCCGCCTGCAGCAGGTGTTCGGCATGGCCGAGGGGCTGATCTGCTACACCGACCCCGAGGACCCGCCACAGCGGGTGCTGCACACCCAGGGCCGGCCGCTGTCGCCGGCGGACGAAATTCGTGTGGTGGACGAGCACGACCAGCCGGTGCTGGTGGGGCAGGTGGGGCAGTTGCTGACCCGCGGCCCTTACACCATCCGCGGTTACTACCGTTACCCCGAGCACAACGCCCAGGCCTTCACGGCCGATGGTTTCTACCGCACCGGCGACCGGGTCATGCTCACCGCCGACGGCTACCTGATGGTGGAAGGGCGCGACAAGGACCTGATCAACCGCGGGGGCGAAAAGATCGCTGCCGAAGAAGTGGAAAACCTGCTGCTCAGCCACCCGGCGGTGGCCGACATCGCCCTGGTGGCGATGCCTGATGCCTTCCTGGGCGAACGCACCTGCGCCTTCGTCATCCCCCGCGGCACCGCGCCCCGGGCCCCGGAACTGCTGCGTCACCTAAGGGCCCAGGGCCTGGCGGCGTTCAAGCTGCCGGACCGCTTCGAGTTCATCCCGGCCTTCCCCCAGACCGGGGTCGGCAAGGTCAGCCGCAAGCACCTGCGCGAGGCGATCCAGGCCCTGTACTTCGGCGCCCAGGCCGAACCCCTGGAGGGAAGTGGCGCCCGTGGCTGAACGACAAGGACTTTGCGACCTGTTGCACCCGGTGCGCGGGCGCCTGCTGGCGGCCATGCTGCTGCAGGCCCTGGCGGCGCTGGTGGGGCTGTTGCCGTTCATTGCCGTGGCCGAACTGGCGCCGCTGCTGCTGGCCGGCGAGCTGGATGCGCAGCGTGCGCAGTTCTGGCTGCTGGCCGGCGCCGCCGCTTTGCTCCTGCGCCTGCTGGGGCTGGCGGCGGCATTGCAGATCACCCACCTGGCCGACAGCGACCTGCAACGCCAACTGCGCCAGCGCATCGCCGCGCACCTGGCACGGGTGCCCCTGGCCTGGTTCGGCCAGCAGCGGGAGACCGCCGAACGGGCCTTGCTGGATGATGTCGGCGCCCTGCACCAGTTGGTGGCGCACCTGCCCAACAACCTGGTGGCGGCG
This sequence comes from Pseudomonas sp. GW822-FHT06D10, assembly GCF_058799535.1. Lineage (NCBI taxonomy): Bacteria > Pseudomonadati > Pseudomonadota > Gammaproteobacteria > Pseudomonadales > Pseudomonadaceae > Pseudomonas > Pseudomonas sp. GW822-FHT06D10. The sequence goes on from NZ_JBXALN010000001.1 coordinate 408,863, forward strand.
CTGGTGGTGCCCCTGGCCAGCCTGGTCTACCTGCTCACGGTGAGCCTGCCCATGACCCTGGTGGTGCTGCTGCCGCCATTGCTGGCGCTGTGGCGCTTGCGGGTCATGCGCACCCCGGCCTATCAGGCCGAGCGCCAGCGCCTGGGGGCGGCCCTGGGCGACCTGTCCACCGCGACCCTGAACTTTGTGCAGAGCATCGCCATGGTCAAGTCGTTCGGCCGTGCCGAGCGGGTGCAGGCGGATTTCGTCAGCGCGGTGCAGGGTTTCGGGCGTTTTTTCTCCCAGTGGGTGGAGCGCTGGGCGGGCCTGGGGGCGAGTGTCGAGGTGCTGCTGTCGCCCTTGCTGGTGCTGGCCCTGGTGCTGGTGGCCGGGGTGGCGCTGACGGCGGCCGGCTGGCTGCACCCGGTGCAACTGTTGCCGTTCGCCCTGCTTGGCCCGGCCCTGGCGGCGCCGGTGGCGGCATTGGGGCATGGCGCCGATTCCCTGGTCCAGGGCCGGGCGGCGGCGCAGCGCATCAGCACCGTGCTGAGTACCCCGGTGCAGGCGCAGCCGGCGTTCTCCCGGGAGCCCGAGGGGCATCAGGTGATCTTTGATGAAGTGGCTTTCAGCTACCCCGACGGCACCCAGGTGCTGCACGGCATCGACCTGTGCCTGCAACCGGGGACCCTGACCGCCCTGGTGGGGGATTCGGGCGCTGGCAAGTCGACCCTGGCCACCTTGCTGGCGCGCTTTGCCGACGTCAGCGCCGGGGCCATCCGCATCGGCGGCGTCGACCTGCGGGACATGGACAGCGCGACCCTCTATCGCCAGGTGGCCTTTGTCTTCCAGGACGTGCGCCTGCTGCGCAGCAGCGTTCTGGACAACCTGCGCCTGGGGCGTCCCGAGGCCACGCTGGCCGAGGCCGAGGAGGCGGCCCGGGCGGCGCAGATCCACAGTCGTATCACCGCCTTGCCCCAGGGTTATCACACCCAGCTGGGCAGTGGCGTGCAGCTCTCCGGTGGTGAAGTGCAGCGCCTGGGCATTGCCCGGGCGATGCTCAGCCAGGCACCGATCCTGGTGCTGGACGAAGCCACCGCCGCCAGCGACCCGGAGTCCGAAGCGGCGATCCAGCAGGCGTTGTCGCGGCTGGCGGCGGGGCGCACGGTGCTGGTGATCGCCCATCGCCTGAGCAGTATCCAGGATGCCGACCAGATTGCCGTGCTGCAGGCCGGGCAACTGGTGGAATGCGGCCGGCACCAGGCCCTGCTGGAGCAGCAGGGGGTGTATGCCGGGCTGTGGGCGGCGCAGCAGTTCTGCGCCGTGGAAACGGCGGGGGAGCAGGCATGATTGGCGCACTGTTACGCAGTTTGCAGCCGGCCGAAGCCAGCCTGCTGCGCCGGGCCTTGCTGGCCATGGCCGCCAGTGCCCTGGCCCAGGGCGCGGCGCTGGCCCTGTTGCCCATGGCCTTTGCCAGCCTGTTCGATGCCGCTGCCGGGCAGGCGCCGTGGCGATGGGCCGGGGCCTTTGCCGGTTTCGCGCTGCTGTGCCTGGGGTTGCGCCGGCATGCGCAACTGGCGGGCTACCGCGCGGGCGCCGCGGCGGCCCAGTCGTTGAACCTGCGCATCGGCGAACAACTGGTGCGCCTGCCCCTGGAGTGGTTCGTCGAGCGCCGCAGCGCCGAGCTCAATCGGCTGGTGACCCACACCGTACTGCAGATCATGAGCACCCCGGCGCACCTGTTGCAGCCCATGGCCAACGCCTTGCTGACGCCCCTGGCGCTGCTTGTGGCGCTGTTCTTCTATGACCGCACCATGGCCCTGGCGGCCCTGGCCAGCGTGCCCCTGCTGCTGGTGTTCTACCACTGGGGCGTGCGCTGGGGCGGCCAGGCCGAAAGCCGCAGTGAGGCGGCGGCCAACGAGGCGGCGGCGCGGGTCCTGGAGTTCCTGCGCCAGCAGCCGCTGCTGCGTGCCAGTGGCCGCACCGGCGAAGGCTTCAGCCTGCTCACCGAGGCCTTGCAGCAACAGCGCCGGGCCCAGCGTCGGGCCCACTGGCGGACCTTTCCGGCGGCCCTGGGGCTGGCGGTGGTGCTCCAGGCCGGCTACACCGCGATGCTGCTGTGCGGCCTGTATGCAGTGCTCGGTGGCAGCCTGGGAGTGGCCCAGTACCTGGCGCTGGCGGTGCTCGCCACCTGCCTGGTGGAGCCCATGGGCACCCTGGTCAACCTCGGCACGACCTTGCGCCAGACCCGCCATGGCCTGAACCGTTTGCGCCACTTGTTGCGCCTGCCGGCGCTGCCGGAGCCGAGCCAGCCCGAGGAACCCCGGGGGCATCAGGTGCAGGTCCGCGACCTGGGGCTGGTGCGCCAGGAGCAGGTGATCCTGCAGGGCATCAGCTTCGAGTTGGCGCCGGCCTCGCTGAACCTGCTGGTGGGCGCCTCCGGCTCCGGCAAGTCGAGCCTGCTGCGCCTGCTGGCGCGGTTCAGCGATGTCGATAGCGGCGCCATTTTGTTGGGTGGTGTCGACCTGCGCCAACTGTCCGCCGCGCAGCGCGATCGTTCCATCGCCCTGATGTTCCAGGACTGTCCGCCGCTGGCTGCGAGCCTGCTGGACAACCTGCGCCTGGGCGACCCCGAGGCCAGCGACAGCCAACTGATGGACGCCGCCCAAGCCACCGGCCTGGACCTTGTGGCCCAGCGCCTGCCCCAGGGCTGGCAGACCCGGGTCGGCGAGGGCGGCGTCAGCCTCTCCGGGGGCGAGCGCCAGTGCCTGGCCCTGGCCCGGGTGCTGCTCAAGGACGCCAGCCTGATCCTGCTGGACGAACCCACCGCGGCCCTCGATGCCATCAGCGAGGCCCGGGTCAACCGTTGCCTGCTGCAACTGGCGCGCAAGCACACGGTGCTGCTGGTGACTCACAAACCGACCCTGGCCCCCAGCGCCGGACAGATCCTCCTGCTGGAGCAGGGCCACCTGGCCCAGCGCGGTACCCACGCCCAACTGATGGCGGCCCCGGGCCGTTATCGCGAGCTGTTCCACGAGCGCGAGGCGATCAATCGCTGGCGCCTGCGCCAACCCCCTTCCGTACCCCAAAGGAACGTCCACCATGACCGATAACCCAGCACTGGCACGCGCTCATCCAGCGGACGCCGGCCTGAGTCATTCACCCCAAGGACTCTGCGAAGGCATTGCCCGGCTGCTCGGCTACAGCGCCGAGGATCTTGAACCCCAGGCCTCCCTGATCGAGCAGGGGCTCGACTCGGTGAGCATCATGCGCCTGCCGGCGCTGCTGGCCGCCGAAGGCGTGGCCCTGAGCTTCGCCGAACTGATCCAGCAACCGACCCTGGACGCCTGGTGGGCGCTGATCGAGGCTCGCCGTGGCCTCGCGACGCCGCACCTGCAGGCCGTGGCCAGCGCCCCTGGCAACAGCGATTTCGCCCTGACCCCATTGCAGCAGGCCTACTGGTTCGGCCGCGATCCGGGCATGCCCCTGGGCGGCGTCGGCTGCCACCTGTACCAGGAACTGGACGGCCAGGGCCTGGAGCCCCAGCGCCTGGAGCAGGCCCTGCGCCGCCTGTGCCAGCGCCATCCGATGCTGCGGGCGTGCTTTATCAGCGACACCTGCCAGCGCATCCTGCCCCAGAGCCCCTGGCCCGGGCTGACCGTCCACGACCTGCGCCAGGCTTCCTGCGTCGGGGCTGCCGAGGCCCTGGAGCAGATCCGCGAAAACCTCTCGCACCGGTGCCTGGAGGTCAGCCGCGGGCAGGTGTTCGATGTGCAGTTGAGCCTGCTGCCCGAAGGCCGCAGCCGCCTGCACCTGAACATCGACCTGCTGGTGGCCGACGTGCTCAGCATTGGCATCCTGCTGCGCGACCTGGCGCTGATCCATGCCGGCCAGGAGCACAGCCTGCCGGCCCTGGACTGGAACTTCGCCGACTACCTGCGGGCCGAACAGGCGGCGCGCGCGCCACTGCTGGCGGCGGCCCGGAACTATTGGCTGGAGCGCCTGGAAGAGCTACCGGACGGCCCGCAACTGCCCCTGGCCCAGGAACCGCAGAACGCCGGCACTGCGCGTTTTCGCCGCCTGGCCATGCGTCTGGACCAGGGCCAGTTGCAGGCCCTGGAGCAGCGCGCCCGGCAGCACGGGTTGACCCTGGCCAGCGTGCTGGCCTGCGCCTATGCCCAGGTGCTGGGGCGCTGGAGCGCCAGCCAGCATTTCCTGCTCAACGTGCCGCTGTTCAATCGCCAGGAACTGCACCCGTGCGTGCCTCATCTGCTGGCGGACTTTTCCAACCTGGTGCTGCTGGAGGTCGACCAGCGCCAGCCCGCGCCCTTCAGCCAGCAGGCCCTGGCGTTGCAGGCTCAATTGCACCGCGACATCGCCCACAGCGCCTGGCCCGGGGTCGAGGTGCTGCGCGAGCGGGCGCGGCTGCGCCAGGGCGGTGGCCAGGGCGCGCCGGTGGTGTTCGCCTGCAACCTGGGCCCGGCCTTTGTCGACTCCACCTGCCGCGAGCAACTGGGCGAACCGGGCTGGGCGCTGTCGCAGACGCCCCAGGTCTGGCTCGACCACCAGAGCTACCCGCTGGCCGACGGCCTGCTGCTGAACTGGGACGCGGTGGACGCGCTGTTCCCCGAAGGCCTGCTGGACGAGATGTTCGACGCCTACCGCGCCTTGCTGTTGTGGCTGTGCGCCAACGACTGGCAGCAGGTGGCGCCCTTGCCGCTGCCGGCGGCGCAACAGCAGCGCCGCCAGCAGGTCAATGCCACCGCACACGCGACCCCGGCGCAGCTGTTGCACCAGGGCTTTTTCCAGCAGGCGCGCCTGAACCCCGAGGCCGTGGCGCTGATCTGCGAGCAGGGCAGCCTGAGCTACGCCGAGCTCGCCCGGCAGGCCCTGCAACTGGCCGGGGCCTTGGGCGAGTGGGGCGTGCAGCCGGGTGACGCGGTGGCGATCACCTTGCCCAAGGGCCGCGACCAGGTGGTCGCGGTGCTGGGGACCCTTGCCGCCGGGGCGGTCTATGTGCCGGTGGGCATCGAGCAGCCGCCGGCGCGCCGCGACATGATCTACCAGCGCGCCGGGGCGCGGGTGGTGATCACCGATCAGGCCCACCGCGAGGGCGGTATCTGGCTCGCCGAACTGCGGGTGGTGACCCTGGCCCAGGCGCTTGTCGCACCGGCGCTGGAGCAACCCCTGGAGATGACGGCGGATGCCCTGGCCTACGTGATCTTCACCTCGGGCACCACCGGCGAACCCAAGGGCGTGGAACTGTCCCATCAGGCGGCGATGAACACCATCACCGCCATCAACCGGCGCTACCAGGTGAGCGCCGAGGATCGGGTGCTGGGGGTCTCGGCCCTGGATTTCGACCTGTCGGTGTACGACCTGTTCGGCCTGCTGAGTGTCGGCGGCGCCCTGGTGCTGCCGGCGGACGGGCTGCGCAAGGAGCCCCGGGAATGGCTGCGGCTGATCCGCGAACAGCGGGTGAGTGTGTGGAACTCGGTGCCGGCGCTGCTGGACATGCTGACCCTGCAAGTGCGCGACGACGGCGGCCTGGGAGCCTTGCGCCTGGCCATGGTCTCCGGTGACTGGGTCGGCCTCGACCTGCCACGGCGCCTGGAGCGGGCGGCGGGCCACCGCGTGCCGTTCGTGGCCCTGGGCGGCGCCACCGAGGCGGCGATCTGGTCCAACTACCAGGACGTGGCGCAGGTGCCCGGGCACTGGCGTTCGATCCCCTACGGGCGGCCCCTGGACAACCAGTGCTTCCGGGTGGTGGACAGCCAGGGCCGTGACTGCCCGGACTGGGTGCCCGGCGAGCTGTGGATCGGCGGTGCCGGGGTGGCCGCCGGCTATCGCGGCCTGCCGACCCTCAGCGCCCAGCGCTTTGTCGAGCACGAGGGCCGGCGCTGGTATCGCACCGGCGACCAGGGCCGCTACTGGGCCGACGCCAGCCTGGAGTTTCTCGGGCGCCTGGACCATCAGGTCAAGGTCCGCGGCTTTCGCATCGAGCTGGCAGAAATCGACGTGGCCCTGGAGCGCCACCCGGCCATCGACCGCGCGCTGAGCCTGGTGCTGCCCGGCAGCGAAGCGCAGCTGGCGGCGGTGCTGCTGGCCCGGGAGCCGCTGCCCGAACCCCAGGCCCTGCGCCAGTGGCTGGGGCAATGGCTGCCCGAACACATGCTCCCGGACCTCTGGCTGAGCCTGCCGGAACTGCCCCTGAGCACTAACGGCAAGGTCGATCGCGCGGCTTTGCTGTGGCTGCTGCAGGAGCAGCGCCGGGGCATCCAGCCGCAGAGTGCCGAGCCGCCGCAAGGGGAATGGGAAGAGGCCGTGGCCGCGCTCTGGCAGGAGCTGCTGGAGGTGCCGCAGGTGGGCCGGCACCAGGGCTTTTTTGCCCTGGGCGGCAACAGCCTGCTGGCGGCCCGGTTGATCGAACGCATCGCCCGGCAGTTCCAGCTGGAACTGTCGCTCAAGGATTTTTTCAACGCGGCCACCGTGGCCCTGCAGGGGCAGTTGCTTGCCTCGCGCCGGGAACAGCGGCCCGTCAATCAGAACGCAATGGTGGAGGGCGTGTTATGACGCTGCAGCAACTGCAACAGGATCTGCAACAACTGGGTGTGGAACTCTGGGAAGAACAGGGTCGCTTGCGCTATCGGGCCCCGGCCGGGGTCATGGACGAGGCGCGCCTGCAACAGCTGCGCGAACACAAGGAGGCGCTGCTGCAACAGCTGCAAGCGGCGCAGATGCCGACCCTGGAGGCCGACCATTCGTCCCGGGAAGAACCCTTCCCGCTGACCGACGTGCAGGCCGCCTACCTGCTGGGCCGCACCACGGCTTTCAGCTACGGCGGCGTGGCCTGCCACGGCTACCTGGAGTTCGCCCAGAAGGACCTGGACCCGGTGCGCCTGGAGCAGGCCTGGAACCAGTTGATCGCGCGTCACGAGATGCTGCGGGCCGTGGTCCTGGAGGAGGGCTACCAGCGCATCCTGCCCCAGGTGCCGCATTACTCCATCGCCCGCCACGACCTGAGCCGGGACGACGGCAGCGCCTTGCAGGCCTTGCGCGAGCGCATGGAATTGCGCCGTGCACCGCCCCAGCAATGGCCGCTGATCGAGCTGTGCGTGAGCCAGGGCCGCGACACCTCGCGCTTGCACCTGTCAGTGGACCTCTTGGTGTGCGACTACCAGAGCGTGCGCATGCTGCTGGTCGAACTGCAGCAGCTGTACCGCGGCGAGAGCCTGCCGGCGCCGGCGCAGATCAGCTTTCGCGACTATGTGCTGGGTGAGCGCCGCCTGCGCGAGCAGCCGCGCTACCAGCGTGATCGCGACTACTGGTGGGCGCGGGTCGACAGCCTGCCGGGTGCGCCGGAACTGCCATTGCTGGGGCCGCCCAGCGGGCCGCGCTTCCAGCGCCGGGCCATGGGCCTGGAGGCCCGGGACTGCAATGCCTTGCGCCTGAACGCGGCGGCGGCCGGGGTCGGTGTGTCGGCGGCGATCCTCTCGGCCTATGCCGAAACCCTGGGCCGCTGGAGCCGGCGCGGGCACTTCTGCCTGAGCCTGACCCTGCTCAATCGCCTGTCCCTGCACCCCCAGGTGGATCGCCTGGTGGGGGACTTCAGCTCGGTGGAACTGCTGGAAGTGCAGACCCTGCAAGGCGGCAGCTTCGGCCAGCGCAGCCAGCAGCTGCAGGAGCGCCTGTGGCAGGACATGGACCATCGCCTGTGTTCGGGTATCGAAGTGCTGCGCGAGCTGGCGCGGCGCAAGGGCCAGGACGCGGCGCTGATGCCCTACGCCTTCACCAGCACCCTGGGGGCCGGCGGCGAGAGCGGCGGCGGGGCCTTCATGCCCGGTGCCGAGCTGGTGTTCGGCATCAGCCAGACACCCCAGGTGCTGATCGACTGCCAGGTCAGCGAGCGTGACGACGGCTTGGCGATCAACTGGGACATCCGCGAAGGGGTGTTCAGCGAGACCCTGCTGGATGCGCTGTTCGACACCTTCGAACGCCTGCTCAAGCGCCTGGCCCGGGAGCCCTCGGCCTGGACCCTGGATGACTGCCTGGAGTTGCCGGCGGCCCAGCGTCTGCAGCGCGAGCTGGTGAACCAGACTGCCGCGCCTTTGCCCTCCGGCCTGCTGCATGAGCCGTTCTGGCGCCAGGCCGCGGCTGCTCCCGAGCGTGTGGCGCTGATCCAGGGCGCCGCGCAACTGAGCTACGGCGAACTGGCCGGGCGCGCCGAAGCCGTGGCCGAAGCCTTGCTCGACGCCGGCTGCCAGCCTGGAGAGCGGGTCGCGGTGTGCATGGACAAGGGCCTGGAACAGGTGATCGCGGTGCTCGGCATCCTGCGGGCCGGGGCCGCCTACCTGCCCCTGGACACCAACCAGCCCGAGGCCCGGCGCCAGTTGATCCTGGACAACGCCGAGGTCGCCCGGGTGCTCAGCCAGTCCTGGCTGAGCGACAGCCTGTGCTGGCCGGCGCGGGTGACCCAGGTGATCGCGGTGGACCAGGGCCCGCGGGCGGCACAACGGGCGTTGCCGAGCCTGGACATCGACCCGCAGCAACTGGCCTACGTGATCTACACCTCGGGCTCCACCGGGGTGCCCAAGGGTGTGATGATCAACCATCAGGCGGCCCTCAATACCATCGTCGACATCAACCAGCGCTTTGCCATCGAGGCCCAAGACCGGGTACTGGCCCTGGCCAGCCTGGGCTTCGATCTGTCGGTGTATGACATCTTCGGCCTGCTGGCCGTGGGCGGCGCCCTGGTGCTGCCGGACCCGCAACGCCGCGCCGACCCTTCGCACTGGGCCGAGTGCGTCCGGGAACACGGGGTGACCCTGTGGAACTCGGTGCCGGCGCAATTGCAGATGCTCACCCACTACCTGCAGGCCGTGCCATCCATGGCCCCCGGTTCCCTGCGCCTGGCGCTGCTGTCTGGAGACTGGATCCCCCTGAACCTGCCGGCGGAGGCCGCCCAGCTACTGCCCGGGCTGCGGCTGATCAGCCTCGGCGGCGCCACCGAAGCGGCGATCTGGTCGATCTACTATCCGATTACCCAGGTCAACCCCCAGTGGCGCAGCATTCCCTACGGCATGCCCCTGGCCAATCAGCGCTTCATGGTGCTCGACGAGCAGGGCCGGGATCGCCCGCAAGGGGTGGCCGGCGAGCTGTACATCGCCGGTAGCGGTCTGGCCCTGGGGTATCTGGGGGATGCCGAGAAAACCGCCGAGCGCTTTGTCGATCATCCGCGCAGCGGCGAGCGCCTGTACCGCACCGGCGACCTGGGGCGCTACCTGGACGACGGCCTGATCGAGTTCCTCGGCCGCGAAGATTTCCAGGTCAAGGTCCGTGGCCACCGCATTGAACTGGCGGAGGTGGAAAGCGCGCTGCTCAGCCATCCCCATGTGGAGTCCGCGGTGGTGGTTGCAGCGGGCGAGGGCGCCTTCGAGCGGCACTTGCAAGCCTGCCTGCGGGCCAGCCTGCGGGACACGCCGATCGCCTGGCCGGCGCAGTTGCAGGCGCGCACCCAGGCGGCGGCCGAAGCCGTGCGCGGCGGCTTGAGCGATGCCCTGGTGAGCGAGATGTCGGCCTGTGTCGAGCGCGCCGCACTGCTGTCCATGGGCCTGGCCCTGCAACGCCCCGGCTTGTTCGAGAGTGCCGGGCAGAGCCATGCCCTGGACGAGATTGTCGCGGCTTGTGAGGTGGCGCCGCGCAACCAGCGCTTGATCCGCCGTTGGCTGCAAGCCCTGGCCCGGGAAGGCCTGGTGCACCGGGACCTGCACACCGGGCGTTATTCGGGCCTGCAGGTATCGGCCGAGGAATACCGCCAGCAATGGCAGCGCATCGATGCCCTGGAACCGTCCGTGGGCTGGGGCGGCGAAGTGCTGCGCTACCTGCGCGAAAGCCAGGAGCAACTGCCGGCGCTGATGAGCGACCAACTGGACCCGCTGCACCTGCTGTTTCCCCAGGGCCGCACCGACACCGCCGAAGGCGCCTACCGCAAGAACCTGATCAGCCAGTACCTGAACCAGGCGGTGTGCGCCGCGGTGCAGGAGATCATCCGCCAGCGTCCGGCCGGCCAGCGCCTGCGCCTGCTGGAGATCGGCGCCGGGGTCGGCGGCACCAGCGCCGACCTGATCCCGGCCCTGGACGGGCTGGCGGTGGACTACCAGTTCACCGACCTGTCGCAGTTCTTCCTCAACGAGGCCCGGGAACATTTCGCCGCTTACCCCTGGGTCAGCTACGGGCTGTTCGACCTCAACCAGGACCATTGGGCCCAGGGCGTGGCCGCCAACTCCCTGGACGTGATCCTCTGCGCCAACGTGCTGCACAACTCGCGGCACGCCAGCCGGGTGCTGGCGCGGCTGCGGGAGATGCTGGCCCCGGGCGGCTGGCTGATCTTCATCGAGGCCACTCGCGACACTTACCAGATCATGGCGTCCATGGAGTTCAAGGAGGGCCTCACCGCCTTCGAGGATTTCCGGGCCGAACTGGATACCACCTTCATCCGCCGCGAACAGTGGCAGCAGTTGCTGCTGGAGGCCGGAGGCGAGACCCCGCTGTGCCTGCCCGGGGCCGATGACGCCATGTCGCAGATCGGCCAGCACCTGTTCATCACCCGCTTCAAGAGCGAGCGCCAGGCCCTGGAGCCCGAGCAGATGCGGGCCCATCTGGCCCGGCACCTGCCGGAGTACATGATCCCGAGCCACTGGCAGATCCTCGATGAAATGCCCCTGACCGCCAACGGCAAGGTCGACCGCCAGGCCCTGGCGCGGATCGGCGTGGCCGGCCCCGAGCAGCAGGCCAGCAGCGGCGCGGCGCCCGTGGATGAGCTGGAACGCAGCATTGCCGAGGTCTGGCAGACCCTGTTGCGGGTGCCGGCGGTGGGCCGTGACCAGGGCTTCTTCGAGCTTGGCGGCGACTCGCTGCTGGTGGCCCAGGTGGTGGGCCGCCTGCGTGAAGCCTTGCCCCAGGCCCGGCAGTTGCCCTGGAGTGACCTGCTGCGCCAGTTGATCAACCAGCCCACGGTGGCGGCCCTGGCCGATTACCTGCGAGGCCAGGGCGTGGAGGGCGATTCGCCGCTGGTGCGCATCAGCGACAAGGCCCAGGGCCCGACGCGGATCTTCGTCCACGACGGCAGCGGCACCCTGGCGCCGTACCGAGCCCTGTTTGCCGCCCTGGGGGAAGAAGCGCCCCTGGAAGGGCTGGTGCTCAACGATGTGCCGGCCTACCTGGCCCTGGAGCCGGCCACGGCGATCCGCCAGTTGGCCGAGCGTTATGCCGACACTCTGCAGGCCGAAGGCCGGCGCCAGGTGAGCATCGTCGGCTACTGCCTGGGCGGGCTGCTGGCCACCGAGCTGGCGGCGTGCCTGGCGGCGCGCTCCATCGAGGTGCTGCAACTGAGCGTGATCAGCAGCTACCGGGTGCCGTTCATGATCGAGGACGACCTCTTGGCCGAGTACGTGTTCGCCCGGGTGATGCAGGCCGATCCGCTGGCCCTGGGTTACCCCGAGGATGAACAGGCCATGGAACGCACCATCGCCCGGGTGCTGGCGCAGACTCCGGGGCGCGTGCCCCAGGGTTCGCTGCTGGCCTTGAGCGAGGATGCCCAGTGCGCCCCGGCCCTGGCCTGCCTGCGGCGTCTGGCACACAAGACCCCGGAGCAGCGCCTGCAGGCCATTGCCGAGGCCATGCGCCACGCCGGTTCGCAACTGAGCGACCTGCACTGGCTGCGCGAGCAGTTGCAGGTATTGCGCCACAGCCTGGCCGCGGTAGCCCTGCACGAGGCCACGCCGTACCAGGGCGACATGCTGTTCATTCGCCAGAGCGGCGAGGTGCAGGTGCTGCCCGGCATGCACCGCGACATGAGCGCCTACTGGCAGGCCCTGTGCCTGGGTGAGCTGCGGGTAGTGGATGTGCCCGGGGATCATTTCAGTTGCATGCAGCAGCCCCAGGTGCAAGCCGTGGCCCAGGCCTTCGATGCACCCACCGAGGTGGCGGCATGAGGGCAGGGGTGATGGGGCTGGTCGGCGCTTACGGCAGCGTCGGCCGTCAGGTCGCGCAGTTGCTGGCCGGCAAGGTGGCACTGCGCCTGGGTGGACGCGATCCGCGGCAGGCCGAGCAACTGAACCAGCAGTTGGGGGCGCGCGCCGAGGTGCGCGCCCTGGACCTGTGGGAGCCACAGAGCCTGGCGGACTTCTGCGCCGGCTGTTCGCTGGTGATCAACTGCGCCGGGCCCAGCTACCGGATTCTCGATCGGGTGGCCCGGGCCGCCCTGGCCGCAGGCGCCGACTACCTGGATGTGGGGGGCGACGATCCACTCCATGAGCGGCTGGTGGGACAGCTGCCGGCGGGGCACCGGGTGCTGTTGTCGGCGGGCATGCTGCCGGGGCTCTCGGGGCTGTTTCCGCAACTGCTGGCGCAGTCCTTCCAGCGGGTCGATGCCTTGCGCTGCTATGCCGGTGGGCTGGGGCGCTTGTCCGCCACGGCTGCCGAGGATTTCCTGCTGAGCCTGGGCAACGGCTTCGGCCAGGCCCAGTGCGGCTGGTGCGAAGGGCAGGTGGTGCGCAGCACGGCAAGTGCCGAACAGGCATTGCAACGCGACTGGCTGCCACCGGCCGGGGTGCAGGCCTATCCGTACCTGAGCACCGAGCAGCAGCGCCTGTTCGGTGATGTGCCGGTGCGCCACGGTCAGGGTTTCAACCTGTTCGAGGGCGGCCAACTGGCGGCGGCCCTGCAACGTATCCAGGGCTCGGCGCCAGAGGCGCGGAGCAGCGCGCAGAACATCGCTGCGCTGGTGCAGGCCAGCGCCCTGGATGTGGCCGGGCGCCGGCCCTATCAACTGCTGGCGGTGGAAATCGACGGCCTGCGCGAGGGCCGCCAGCAGCAGGCCAGCGCCTGGCTGCGGGCCAGCGACGGCTCGCGCCTGACCGGCAGCGTCGCAGCCTTCTGTGCACTGCAGTGGGCGCATCTGCCTGAGGGGCTGCACTACGCCGCCCAGGTGCTGGACGCGACGGCCTGCCTGGAACAACTGCTGCGCTGGCTGCCGGATACCCGGGTGCACCTGCCCGACTTCGCCGCTGTGGCGCTGGTCGAGCCAGAGGAGGGCGTGCTGTGAGAAAGGTTCCCAGTGCCTGGCTGCGTCGTTATCCGCAGCCGCAACCGCCGCGCTGCCGCCTGGTGTGCCTGCCCCATGCCGGTGGCAGCGCGAGCTTTTTCAACGACTGGCGTGGCCAGTTGCCGGCGGATGTCGAGCTGGTCAGCGTGCAGTACCCGGGGCGCGAAGAGCGCCTGAGCGAAAGCTGGCCCGGCAGCCTGGAGTGGATGGCGGGCACTATCACCCGGGCCCTGTCGGACCTGGTGGATCGGCCCCTGGTGCTGTTCGGCCACAGCATGGGCGCGGCCCTGGCCTATGAGGTGGCGGCGCGCATGCAGCAGCAGGGCTCGGCGCCACAACGGTTGATCGTGTCCGCGCACCCCGCGCCCCATCGCCAGCGCAGCGGCGAACTGCACCTGGGCCCGGACGAGGACCTGCTGGCGGATGTGCGGCGCCTGTCGGACGGTGCGCCGTCGCCCCTGGATGACCCGGCGCTGCGCGACCTGTACCTGCCGGCGTTGCGCAACGACTACCGGCTGATCGAGTGCTACCGCGGTGCGCCCGGCCGCGCCCTGGACCTGCCCCTGAGCGTGTGCCTGGGGGCCCGGGACACCGAGGTGGACCAGGACGAAGCCTATGCCTGGGCCGAGGTCAGCGCCCAGGTCACCGACTTCCAGGCCTTCCCCGGCGGGCACTTCTACCTGCGCGAGCAACAGGCCGAACTGCTGCGCCACCTGACCCGGCTGCTGGCCGGCCATGGCGAGCAGCCGTGGCAGTGCTGGCCCTCGACCCCATGAATTTTCCCTTGGTAGACCCCGACATGAAGACACCCGAGCAGTGCAGCGGCCTGGACGACGTCCGCTGCGGTATCGACGCCATGGACCAGCAGATCATCCAGGCCCTGGGCCGGCGCCTGGCCTACGTCAAGGCGGCGGCGCAGTTCAAGCCGACCGAGGACAGCATCGCCGCCCCGGAGCGGGTTGCGGCGATGCTCCCGCAACGTCGGCAATGGGCCGAGCAGGCGAGCCTGGACCCGATGTTCGTGGTGCCGCTGTTCGCCCAGATCATCCACTGGAACATTGCCCAGCAAGTGCGCCACTGGCGCCGTCAGCACGGGCTGGATCAAGGAGCCCAAGATGAGTGAGTCCTGCCTGTCCGGCTTGACCCGGGCCCTGCGCAAGGGCGAATCCCTGGCCCGACGCAGGGGGCGGGCGGTGCTGGTGGTGTACAGCCTGGCCGCCGAGCGCCTGGAGCCGCTGCGGCTGTTTGCCGCCAACCGCCAGGTGTTCGGCCAGAGCCTGTTCTGGTCCAGCGACCAGGGCGCCCTGGCCCTGGCCGGGTTCGGCTGCACCGAAGAAATCAGCCCGCCGGCCGCCGAGCGTTTTGCCGCCAGTACCCAGGCCTGGCGCCAGTTGCTGCTGCAGGCCCATCAGGTGGGGCCCAAGCGGGCCTACCTGTGCGGCGGCTTTGCCTTCGACCCCCAGGGCCCGCGCAGTGCCCAGTGGCAGTCGTTCGCCGCCACGTCCCTGGTGCTGCCGCGGATCCTGCTGCTGCGCGAAGGCGAGCAGCAGCACTGGCTGTTCAGCCTGTGGGTCGAGCCCGGCGCCGACGTGGCCCAGTGCGCCGGCGCCCTGGAGGCGGAGTGGGCCCTGTTGCAGGCGCGTTATACCCACGCCCCCTTGGCACAGATGCCCGTTGGCACCCAGGCCGAGGACGACACCCAGGCCGCCGACCGCTGGCAGGACTGCGTGGCCCGAGCCATCGCGCGGATCCAGGGCGGCGAGCTGAGCAAGGTAGTACTGGCCCGGGAAGTCTGCCTGCGGGCGAGCCGCAGCATTCCTTGCGGGCCGCTGCTGGAAAACCTCAGGGCGGCCTATCCCCAGGCCTTCCTGTTCGCCTTCAGCCGTGGCGACAGCTGCTTTCTCGGTGCCACGCCGGAACGCCTGGTGCGCCTGGCCCGCGGCACCCTCAACACCGTGGCCCTGGCCGGCACCTGCGCGCGCGGCCAGCATGAGCAGCAGGACGCGGAACTGGGCCAGGCCCTGATGGACAGCGCCAAGGACCGCCATGAACACGCCCTGGTGGTGCAGACCCTGCGCGAAGCCCTGCAGCCCTACTGCGCGATGCTGGAGATTCCCCCGCAGCCGCAACTGCACCGCCTGGCCCACGTCCAGCACCTGCTGACCCCGGTGCTGGGGCGGTTGCGGCCCCAGGTCGATCTGCTGCAAGTGGTGGATGCCCTGCACCCGACCCCGGCGGTGGGCGGCCTGCCTCGGGGCAAGGCCCTGGGCTATATCCGCGAGCATGAGCAACTGGACCGCGGCTGGTACGCCGCCCCGGTGGGCTGGCTGAACGCCGAGGGCGATGGCGAGTTTGCCGTGGCCTTGCGTTCCGCCCTGATCCGCGGCAACCAGGCGCACCTGTTTGCCGGTTGCGGCATCGTCGGCGAGTCGGACCCGGCGAGCGAATACCAGGAGACCTGCCTGAAGTTGCGCACCATCGGCGAAGCCCTGCGCCCGCAACCGGCCGCCACCTACGAAAAGCTCGGCCTCTCCCTGTAGGAGCCGGCTTGCCGGCGAACCGCGCAGCGGCCAGTTGGCGCGGTTCGTGGCGAAGGAATGCGACGCTCTTGCGGGCCTCTTCACTGGCAAGCCAGCTCCTACGGATGAGCGGGTGTGCACCCGTAGGAGCCGGCTTGCCGGCGAGCCGCACAGCGGCCAGTTGGCGCGGTTCATGGCGAAGGAATGCACCAGGGCGTTGATGGCCTGACCGGAGCCCTTGCCCGCCAGGCTCAGGCGCGGCGGTACGTAGTCGTCCTTCAGGCCATGGACCACCCGCAGCGGCATGCCGATTTCGCGGATGGTGTCGATGGCGTATCGTTGCGCCTCCCTCCCTTCGAGCTCCCTGGCGAGTACCCATGAAATTCGACGCGTTGACCGACATCCTGCTAAAGCTCGAAAACGCCTTCAACGACCCTGGCGAGAACCCTGTGCGGCGCATCGACGCCTGCATCGCCGAGGTGGCCCAGTTGGCCGACCCGGCCAGCATTGGCCCGCTGTTGTCGTTGCTCGACGATGAGGCCGAATATGACGAGGTGATGTTTTCGCTGATTCACGCCGCCGAGCATTTCGATGATGCTGTGTATGTGCCGGCGTTGCTGGCGGCGCTGCCCGGCTTGCAGGAACACAGCCCGAGGTGGGCGCAGACGCTTTTCATGCGGGTGCTCAACAGCGAGCCCGCGCGCCTGGAGATGGTCCGTGCCTTGCGCGAAGCGGCGCCTGCGGTCAAGGCGGCGGCCCTGGAGTTGGCCGATTCGATCAATCAGCAGTCTCCGGCATTCCTGGCCAAGACCGTGGTGGTCATGGTGGCGGCTCAGCCGGCTGCGTGAGGGACGTCTAGGGACAGGTTTTTTGCAGGTGCCGCGGGCCCATTCGCTGGCAAGCCAGCTCCTATACAAGCCAGCTTCAGCTGGTGGGGGCGGCGGTGGGGGGCGGGCCGGCGAATTTTTGGCTGGGTTTGGCACGCAGCAGGGCGTTGATGGCCTGGCCGTAGTCCTTGCCCGCCAGGCGCATGCTGTTGTTGTGGGTGCCGCCGGGCACCAGCAGCAGTTTCTTCGGCTCCAGGGCGGCCTTGAACAGTTGCTGGCTCAGGCGCGGCGGTACGTAGTCGTCTTTGAGGCCGTGGACCACCAGCAAGGGCATGCCGATCTCGCCGATCTTGTCGATGGAGTCGAACTTCTGCGACAGCAGCCAGCGCACCGGCAGCGAGGTCTTGGTCGCTGCGGCAGCGGCATCGGCCAGGGTGGTGAAGGTGGATTCGACGATCAGCCCGCGAGCGGCAATCGGGGCCTTTTCGGCGGCGGCATTGCGCCCCAGTTCGGCAGCCAGGTCGATGGCCACCGCCCCTCCCAGGGAGTGGCCGTAGATCAGGCGTTTGCTGGCATCGGGTTGCAGCACCTTGAGCCGCTCCCAGGCGACGCGCGCGTCTTCATACACGCTGTTTTCCGAGGGCAGGTCGCCATGGCTCTGGCCGAACCCCCGGTAATCGATGGCCAGCACCGAGTAGCCCAGGGCGTGCAGTTGCTCGATGCGAAACAACTGGCCGGTGAGGTTCCAGCGCACGCCGTGCAGGTAGAGGATCGCCGGGGCATCGGCGCGTTTGGCCGGCCACCACCAGGCGTGGATGTTCTGTCCGGGCTTGAAGCTTTGCGGTTTGAGTTGCAGTTCCTGCACTGTGCTGGGCAGACCGCGATACCAGCCGGCGTTACCCGGCTCGATGCGAAACACCAGTTGGCGCTCCTTGTGTTCGAGCACCGCACAGCTCACCGGCAGGCCGACGATCAGTGTGGCCAGGCACAGCAGCGCAAACCAGCGACGGCGCAGGCGCTGGGACAGGGTTGGGGACATGCAGGGCTTCACCACAGGACGGACGACAGCGCGTTTTTAACAGATGTGCCGGGATGACGGCACTCATTTTCAGCGCAGCGGTCGGCGGCAAAGGTTAGAAAATGCTACGGGGGGAGGGGGAACAGATGTCGTGGCCACCCGCTGCCGGGGCGGGCCACGACGGTGGGGCTTTAGAAGTTCCAGCGGGTGCTGAGCATCACGTTCCGCGGGTCGCCGTAGTACGACGAGTTGTAGAAACCGATGTTGGTGAAGTACTTCTTGTCGAACAGGTTGTTGACGTTGAGGGTGGCCGAGACGTTCTCGGTGATCTGGTAGCGGGCCATCAGGTCCACCAGCCAGTAAGGGTCCTGGGCGAATTTTTCCTCGGTGCCCTTGCCGTAGTTGCTGAGTATCTTCCAGCCAGTGCCCTGCCAGCGCACGCCGCTGCCCAGGGTCAGCTTGTCGAGGCTGCCGGTCAGCTTGTAGCTGGTATAGAGGTTGACCTGATCTTCCGGTTCCCAGGTGGAGACCTTGGCCCCGCTCTGGTCGCGAATGATCTTGTGGGTGTAGCCGGCCTGCAACTGCCAGCCGGGAGCGAGCTCTCCGGAGATTTCCGCTTCATAACCCTTGGCCTTGGACTTGATGCCCTTGGACGCATAGTCCAGCCCGGGGGTGGTGGGGTTGGCGTTGTAGGCCAGGTCATCCACCGGCCGGTTTTCTTCATGCACTTCGAAATAGGCCAGGCTGGAGTTCAGGCGGCCGTCGAAGAACTCGCCCTTGAGACCCACCTCGTAATTGGTGCCTTCGTCGGGCTTGAGCACCTTGTCGTTGCGGTCGCGGTAGTCGTCCTGGGGCAGGTAGATCTCGGTGTAGCTGGCATAGACGGAGAAGTTCTGGTCGAGGTCGTAGACCACCCCGGCATAGGGAATGACCTTGCCGGTGTCCTTGGTCCTGCTGGTACCGCTGACCTCGTAGTTGTTGACCCGGCTGCCGAGCAGCAACGAAAGATCGTCGTTGAGGCTAAAGCGCGCGGTCATGTAGCCGGCGCTCTGGCGGGTGGTCTCGTCGTTCTTTTTGGTCATGCTGCCCCAATCGGGCTTGGGGCTGTGCCCGTCCCAGTTGAAGTAGTCGTAGAAATTGTTGTGATTGGTGGCGCTGGTGAAGTCCCGGCCTTTCCAGTGCGAGTTGGAGATCGAGGCACCGACCACCAACTGATGCTCGCGCCCCAGCAGGTCGAAGGGGCCCGTGGCGTAAAGGTCGCCGCTGTCGCTGACGGTTTCGCCGGTGTACTTGCGGGTCAGCAGCGAGGCGATGCCGGTCTCGGCATTGGGCGACATCAGCGAACCCAAGGGCGCGTTGTAGCCATTGATCTGGTGGTTGTATTGGGCCTTGGCCACCCAGCCGTTGGCGAAGCTGTGCTCCAGGGTGCTGAACACGGTGCGGGTGTATTGCGACCAGCGGCTCCAGCTCGCGCCGTTGTTGTAGGAGCGCGAGGTGCTGATGGCGTTGCCCTTGGAGTCGTACAGCGAACTGCTGCCCGACCAGCTGGAACCCTTGGGGTCGTTGTCCTGATAGTCGGCGCCGACGGTCAGCAGGGTGTCCGGTGACAGGTCGAACTCGAGGATGCCGTAGTAGACGCTGGTCTGGCGCTGGTAGTGGTCAAGGAAGGATTTCTTGTCCTGATAGGCGGCGACCATCCGCCCGCGGACATTGCCGCTGTCGGTCAGGGGGCCGCTGACATCGACCTGCGAACGGTAGTTGTCCCAGGAACCGGCCCCCAGGTCGATGTGCCCGGCGAATTCGGCAGTGGGTTTCTTGCGCACCATGTTGATGGTGCCGCCGGGGCCACCGGCACCGGTGAGCAGGCCGGTGGCACCCTTGAGTATTTCCACGCGGTCGTAGATCACCGTGTCGGTGAGGGTGTGGCCCGAGGAGTACTGTGCGTCCTGCAGGATCGGAATCCCGTCGTACTGGAAGTTCTGAATGGCAAAACCGCGGGAGTAGTAGCTGGTGCGGTCACTGTCGTAGGTGGCCACGGTGATGCCTGGGGTATGGCGCATCACCTCGTCGATGGAGTTGAGGCCAAAGTCATCCATGGCCTGGCGGGTCACCACCGAGATCGACTGCGGGGTTTCTCGCGGTGTCAGCACTAGCCGGGTGGCGGTGGCGATGGTGCCCGGCGTGTAGGAGCCGCTGCCTTCGGTGACGGTGCCCAGCTGGTTGGTGGTGACCGTGGTTGCTCCCAGCTCGACCCGTTCACCGCCGCTGGCCTGTATTACCCGATAGCCCGCGCCCTCGGCCACGGCTTGCAGGCCCAGGGGTTTGAGCAGGCGCTGCAGGCCTTCGGCCACGCTGAAACGGCCATTCAGGCCGGTGCTGCGCTTACCGGCGCTGAGGTTGGCGTCGATGGCGATCATGCTTGCCGATTGCTGGCCGAAGATGCCCAGCACCTGGTCCAGGTTGCCCGGGGCGATGGCGTAGTCGCGCTGCTGGTGGTCGGTCACGGCGGCGCCGGTTTCGGCGGCCAGCAGCGGCAGGCTGGTGCTGGCGATGGACAGGCCGATGATGACCGGGCGCAAGGTCGCGGCAAGGGGCGTAAGGCGAATGTGCATAAGGAAAATCCGTGGGTTGGGAAGGGATGGCGCTGAGCTGTTTTCCAGCTTCTTCCCTGGTCTTGATGCACGAGATTGAAAAAACTGCCGCCGCCCTGAAAAAAACAGGAAAACAATCAGGCAGCGTCCACGGAGGCCCAGTACCCCATTACCCGCCGGATGCGAATCGGCAGGGTCCTGGCCAGCAATTCGAGGCTGGCGTCCGGCTGGTCCAGGGAGAACGAGCCGGAAACCCGCAACCCGGCGATTTCGGCGGAGCAGCGCAGCAGGCCTGGGCGATAGCGGTCGAGTTCGGCGATCACCTCGCCCAGGGGGCGACGCTCGGCGATCAGCAGGCCCTGGGTCCAGGCATTGGCCGTGGTGGGCACGGCGGCCAGGGCGCTGATCCGCTGTTGGGCGATATCCACTTGCTGGCCCGGGTCCAGGCTTAGCGCGGGGGCATGGGCGGTGCTCACCGAGCCGCTGCCGGCGAGCAGTTGTACCCGGGTGCCGTTGATGCCCGGCAAGCCGACGCTGAGGATCAACTGCGAGCGCGGGGCGAGCTGGATGTGCCCATCGGTGGTGGTGACCTGCACGGGCGCGGCGTTGCCCAGGGTCAGCAACAGGCGGCCGCTGTTGAGCCGCAGTTGCAGGCCCTGGGGGCTGGCCTTCTGGTCGAGGCTGGTGCGCGTGTCCAGTTGCAGGCTGGCGCCAGCGGCCAGTTGCAGCTGGCGGCGCTCGCCGGTGGCGGTGTGGTAGTCGCTGAACAGTTGCGGCAACAGCAACCGTTCGCGCACGCTCCAGCTGCTGGCGGCGACCACGCCCAGGCCGACGATGCCCTTGAGCAGGGTGCGCCGCCCGGGGTGGCTGCGAGCCTGCAGCAGTTGCCGGGCGTGGGGCGCGGGCAGGCTGCGGGTGCTGTCGCGCAGGTCCTGGCCGATGCCGGCCAGGCGCTGCCAGGCCAGCTCATGCTGCGGGTCGGCCCGGCGCCAGGCCAGGCAGGCGGCCTGCTGCTCGGGGGGGCTGATGCCCGATTGCAGCAGCACCAGCCACTCCAGGGCCTGGTCCAGTACCTGCTGCTCCACGGCGCCCTGATCGTCCACTGGCTGGAAGGCGTTCATCCCGGGTACACCGCCGCGTAGCAGTGGCGGTAGGCCTTGAGCATGGCTTTCTGCACCACGTTGACCGAGAGCTGCAGGCGTTGGGCAATTTGCGGGTAGGTCAGGCCTTCGAGCTGGGACAGCAGAAACACCTCGCGCACCCGGCTGCCCAGGCCGTCCAGCACCTGGCCCACGGCGTCCAGGGCCTCAAGCACCAGCAGCCGGGTTTCCGGCGAGGGCTGGTACTGCGGCTCCAGCTGCGCCAGGGTTTCCAGGTAGGCGCGCTCCAGGGCCTGGCGCCGGAAATACTGCCCGCACAGGCGGCTGGCCACGGTGTTGAGGTAGGCCCGGGGTTCGCGCAGTACCGGCAGTCGCTCGCTGCGCAAGATGCGCACAAAGGTGTCCTGCGCCAGGTCCATGGCCTGGTCCTGGTTGCCGAGCTTGCGTCGCAGCAGTTGCACCACCCAGTTGTGATGCTGGAGGTAGAGCTCGCCCACGGCGTGCTGTAGCGAAGGGTTGGGCACCATCGATAGGGGTTCCGAGGTCGAGGTGGGTGAAATGGGCGTTTATGGTAATGCTTCTCATTAGTGAGTGCTTGAGTTTTTATTGCCGTTCACCAGGGCTGACTGTCACTCGGAAAAGTGAGCAGGGTTGAGGTTTAATTGGTTGCAAGGTACAACTAAATGCCTCACTTGCGAGGTCACGCCCATGCCGAGTTCATCCGCTTCCCTTATCCCATCACTGCGCCAGGCCTCCCGGCAGATGGTCCGCGAGCTGGGCTTCATGCAGGCCACCCTGGCCGCCACCGACTACCCGCCCTCGGCGGTGCACGCACTGCTGGAGATCGGCCAGGGCAATGCCCTGACAGCCGGTGACCTGGTGACCCTGCTGGGCCTGGAGAAATCCAGCGTCAGCCGCCTGGTGCGCAAGCTGGTGGACGCCGGCGAGATCAGCGAGCAGGCCCATGACCAGGACGCCCGCTCCAAGAAGCTGCAGCTCAGCGCCCGGGGGCGCCAGACCCTGGCCGGCATCGACCGTTTCGCCCAGGCCCAGGTGGCCGCGGCCCTGGCCCACCTGAGCCCGGCACAGCAGCGCAGCGCCTGTGCGGGCATCGCCGACTACGCCCGGGCATTGCGTGCGGTGCGGCTGGGAGAGGCGCCCGAACAGTCGGAGCGCTGCTCCATCGCCCGTGGCTACCGGCCCGGAGTGATTGGCCGCATCGCCGAAATGCACGCCCGTTACTACGCGGATCTGGCGGGTTTCGGCCAGCCCTTCGAAAGCCTGGTGGCGCGGGACATGGCCGAATTGATGGGGCGTTTGCACAACCCGCGCAATGAAGTCTGGGTGGCGCTGCAGGGGGAACGGATTGTCGGTTCCATCGCCATTGATGGGGAGGGCGAGGGCGGCGAGGCGCTCCTGCGTTGCTTCATTCTGGATGAGGCCGCCCGCGGCCAGGGGCTGGGCCGGCGGCTGCTGGTCGAGGCCCTGGGCTTTTGTGACCAGTGGGGTTTTGCCGCCACCCGGCTGTGGACCTTCAAGGGCCTGGATGCGGCGCGCGCGTTGTATGAGGAACAGGGCTTTGTGCTGGTGCAGGAGCAAGAGGGCGAGCAATGGGGCGCGCCAGTGACCGAGCAGTGTTTTGTGCGAGCAAGGGTGGCGCAGCGCGACACCATCCGCTGAGCGCTGTAGCCGCTGCTGAGCCTGCGAAGCTGCGCAAAGGCCCGCAGGGCCTTGCCTGGCGGTCCCGAGCCGAGCCTGTGGCGGCCCTGAAAACCTGCGTCTGCTGCGTCGGAATGCCGCCCAAGCCGTTCGCAGCCTGGTGCAGCGGCTACAGATAGCCGGTATTGGTGGTAGGGTTCGCCCCCTGATGATTATCGATCTGTGGAGAAGCATCCCATGCAAGCCATCAAGCTCAGCCTGCCGGCATCCCTGGACAACCTCAAGCGCGTGGAGCTGGCAGACCCCGGCCAGCCCGGCGCCGGGCAGATCCGCGTGCGTATCCATGCCTGTTCCTTGAACTTCCACGATTACGCCGTGGTGACCGGCGCGCTGCCCACCGCCGACGGGCGGATTCCCATGGCCGATGGCGCCGGGGTCGTGGAAGCGGTGGGCGAGGGCGTCAGCGAGTTCAAGGTGGGCGATGCGGTGGTGTCCTGCTTCTTCCCCCATTGGCACGATGGCGGCCCGGCGATCGCCGATTTCAGCACCACCCCGGGCGATGGCGTCGACGGTTACGCCCGTGAAGTGGTGATCCAGCCCAGCCACTGGTTCACCCATGCGCCCAAGGGCTACAGCCATGCCGAGGCGGCGACCCTGACCACCGCCGGCCTGACTGCCTGGCGCGCATTGGTGGTGGACGGCGCGCTCAAGGCCGGGGAAACGGTGCTGGTGCTGGGCACCGGCGGGGTGTCGATCTTCGCCCTGCAACTGGCCAAGGCCATGGGCGCCACGGTAATCGCCACCTCCTCCTCGGACGCCAAGCTGGCCAAGGTGCGCGAGCTGGGGGCCGACCATACCCTCAACTACCGCACCCACCCCGAGTGGGGGGCTGAAGTGCTCAAGCTCACCGGCGGCCGCGGCGTCGATCACGTGGTGGAAGTCGGTGGCCCGGGCACCTTGCCGCAGTCGATAACGGCTTGCCGCATTGGCGGGCACATCGCCCTGATCGGCGTGCTCACCGGCTGGGCCGGACCGGTGCCGACGGCGGCGCTGATGGCCAGGCAACAGCGCCTGCAGGGGCTGATCGTCGGCAGCCGCCAGCAGCAGATCGACATGGTCCGTGGCCTGGAAGCCACCGGCATCAAGCCGATCATCGACAGCACCTTCCCCCTGGCGGATATCGCCAAGGCCTTCGCCCATGAAGCCTCGGGCGCGCACCTGGGGAAAATCTGCCTGAGCCTCTGAAGCGATGCCGCAACCCGGGCCCAGCCTACTGATCGGATCCCCAGAGGATCCGATCTCCGTCGCCGCTGCTGCAGGTGGCGACAAAAGGCGCAGCGCCTGCCTGCCCCGGCCAGCCACTCACAAACAGTTGATCCATGCTAATGGATCCAAAAATAAAGCCATTATCTAAAGGCTTCTTCGTTTACAGCGTGAAAAGTCGAAAGTGCGCGATAATCGCCCATAAAAAGCACTATTCGCGTGTCTCTCTATTGTTTGTGGATCCATTAATTGATTGATTAGGCCCCTGGCGATGGCAGGAACCTTCCTGGCCGTCCCCGCATAACAATTACAAGAAAAGGGTTTCGTCATGCGCGTTCTCCCAAGGGCACGGGCCGTTCTCGGTCCTGCGTGCCACCTGCCTGTGTGCCTGTCCGTCCCCGCGCTTTGCGCGTCCAGCCCGAGCATGGGAGGACGGCCATGAACCACGATCTCAAGCAACGGGTCGACCAAGGCCCGATGGGCTCCTTCCAGTGCCTGGCGATCGGTATCTGCATCGTCCTCAACATGATCGACGGCTTCGATGTGCTGGTGATGGCCTTCACCGCCGCTTCGGTGTCCGCCGAGTGGCAACTCAACGGGGCGCAGATCGGTCTGCTGCTCAGTGCCGGTCTGTTCGGCATGGCCGCCGGTTCGCTGTTTATCGCGCCCTGGGCCGACCGCTTCGGGCGCCGGCCGCTGATCCTGTTCTGCCTGCTGCTGTCGGGTGTCGGCATGCTGCTTTCGGCCGGCAGCCAGAGCCCTTTGCAACTGGCGCTGTTGCGCGGCCTGACCGGCCTGGGCATCGGCGGCATCCTGGCCAGCAGCAACGTGATCGCCGCCGAGTATTCCAGCCGCCGCTGGCGCGGCCTGGCGGTCAGCCTGCAATCCACCGGCTATGCCCTGGGCGCGACCCTGGGCGGGCTGCTGGCGGTGTGGCTGTTGACTCATTGGGGCTGGCGCTCGGTGTTCCTGTTCGGCGGCATCGTCACCTTGCTGGTGATCCCCCTGGTGCTGCTCTGGCTCCCCGAATCCCTGGACTTTCTCCTGGCCCGGCGGCCGGCCGGTGCCCTGGCGCGAATCAATCGCCTGGCCGGGCGCCTGGGCCATCCGCAACTGCTGCAAATGCCCGCGGCAGCGGTACGCGAGCAGGGCGCCGGCAGCGGTTTTGGCCAACTGTTCGCCGGGCCGATGCGGCGTACCACGCTGCTGATCTGGCTGCTGTTTTTCCTGGTGATGTTCGGTTTCTACTTCGTCATGAGCTGGACCCCGAAACTGCTGGTGGCCGCCGGGCTCTCGGCGCAGCAGGGGATCACCGGCGGGGTGCTGCTGAGTGTCGGCGGGATCTTCGGCGCGGCGCTGATCGGCGGCTTGTCCTCGCGCTGGCCGCTGACCCGGGTGCTGTCGCTGTTCATGCTGGTGACCGCCGGGCTGCTGGTGCTGTTCGTCGGCTCGGCTTCCTCGATTGCCGCGGCCCTGGGCCTGGGGCTGCTGATCGGGCTGTTCGCCAACGGCTGCGTGGCCGGGCTCTACGCCCTGTCACCGGTGGTCTACGACGCTTCGGTACGGGCCACCGGGGTCGGTTGGGGGATCGGCATCGGGCGCATGGGCGCGATTGTCTCGCCCACGGTGGCCGGGGTGTTGCTGGATGCCGGCTGGCAGCCGCTGCACCTGTACGCAGTGTTTGCCGTGGTCTTCGTGCTGGCGGCCGCTTGCCTGTTGCTGCTGCGGCCGGTATCGGCGCAACCGCAGCCGGCCCTGGCCTCGTGTGGCCAGGGTGGGGGTTAAAAGATCGAGTCCCTGTCCTTGCGGGTAAAGGCACTGATCCGGGTGTAGCGCCCGTTGACCGACTCGACGTTCAGGTTGCCATTGAAGTCGGGATAGCTCACGCGCCCGCTGGACAGCGGCAGCAGCGCCACCTTGAGCTTTTCCACGGGGATCGAGGTGAACTTCAGGTCGGCGATGTTCGGCGCCATGTGGGGCAGGGCATAGCGGGCGCTTTTCAGCTCGCCGACGTAGCTGAAGATCATCGGCGTGGTGTAGTCCTGGGTGCGCGGGCGATAGGTGGAGGAGTAACCGACGATGCTCAGGGTGCGGCCCTTGATCTCGACGAACATGAAGGTCGGCGTGCGCTCGGTGATCCGGGTGCTGTCTTCCAGCAGCGCCCTGGCTTCGGCGGCGCTGATCAGGCTGTTGTCTTCACCGCTGAAGTCGTAGGCATGAAAACCGTTGAGCTCGGTCATGGCGCGCAGCAGCAGTTCCTTCGACGGGTCCGGGTGCATCCAGCGCACGTTGGGGCCACAGGCGCTCAGCAGCAAGCTGATGCAAATGGTCAGGAAAACTAAAGGCAGGGAGCGGGTGCTCATGGTGGTCAGAGTCCTTTCAAGAGAGGTGCCTGGTTGTGGCCCAGGCCGGCCATGGTCGCCCAAGGGATGGGCGGTTGTCAGCACGGCCCGGCAAAGTGCGGGCGCTGTTTCAAGACTGGCCGTCGATGATCGCCGCGGCCACGGCCTGGCGGAACCAGCTCAGGGCGGCGGAGCTGTCGCTGTTGGGGTGCCAGTGCAGCGAGACTTCGAACTCCCCCACGGAAAACGGCAGTTCCAGTTGCCGCAGGCCGCCTTCGAGGGTGAACAGGCGGGCGATCTGCGCTGGCAGCACGGTCAGCAGGTCGGTGCCGGGCAGCACTTTGGGCAGCACCGAAAAGTGCGGCACGTGCAGGCTGATGCGGCGCCGGGCGCCCATCTGCTTGAGCACGTCCTCGACGCTGCCGTGGCCGGTGGTGCGGGTCACGGCGATGTGCCGCTCGGCGAGGAACTGCTCCAGGCTCAGCTGGGTGCCGATGCGCGGATGACGGTCGCTGAGCAGGCACACGTAGCGCTCGCGGATCAGCACCTGGCTGCGGGTGCCGGTCAAGGGTTTGCGGCAGATCAGCGCGTCGACCTTGGCGCTGCTGAGCCACTCGCCGGCCTGGTCCACCTGCAGCGGCAGGACTTCGACTTCGGCCTCGGGGGCCTGCTGGTTCAGGCGCGCCAGGATCAGCGGCAGGAAGCCCATTTCGCCAAGGTCGGAGAGGGCGATGCGAAAGCGCCGTTCGGTGGTCGCCGGGTCGAAGCGCCGGGTGCTGTGCACGGTGTTCTCGATCCGCGTCAGGGATTCGCGAAAGGCCGGGTACAGCTCATCGGCCAACTGGCTGGGCTGGATGCCGTCCCGGGTGCGGCTGAACAGGCCGTCGTCGAACAGCTCGCGCAGCCGCGCCAGGCCGTAGCTGACCGAGGGCTGGGTGACGAACAGGCGCTCGGCGGCCAGGGTCACGCTGCGGGCTTCGTAGAGGGTGACGAAGGTGCGGATCAGGTTCAGATCGATGTGGCTCATGCTGCCTCATGGATATAGACGGGTCTTATTTTTAATAGAGATAGTATCGATTTGATCAATTTCGTGGCGGCTGCAAGAGTAACTCAAATTCTAAAAAACAGCGGCAAAGGTCCATATGAAAACCGTCCATAGCGCCTCCTACGACATCCTGCGGCAACAAGGCCTGACCACCGTGTTCGGCAACCCGGGTTCCAACGAGCTGCCCTTTCTCAAGGGCTTCCCCGAAGACTTCCGCTACATCCTCGGCCTGCATGAAGGCGCGGTGGTGGGCATGGCCGACGGCTTCGCCCTGGCCAGCGGCCAGCCGGCCTTCGTCAACCTGCACGCCGCGGCCGGCACCGGCAATGGCATGGGCGCCCTGACCAATGCCTGGTACTCCCACAGCCCGCTGGTGATCACCGCCGGCCAGCAGGTGCGCTCGATGATCGGCGTCGAGGCGATGCTGGCCAACGTCGATGCACCGCAGCTGCCCAAGCCCCTGGTCAAGTGGAGCGCCGAGCCGGCCTGCGCCGAGGACGTGCCGCGGGCCCTGAGCCAGGCGATCCACATGGCCAACCAGGCGCCCAAGGGCCCGGTGTACCTGTCCATTCCCTACGACGACTGGGCCCGCCCGGCGCCGGCCGGGGTCGAGCATCTGGCCCGGCGCCAGGTGGCCACTGCCGGGCTGCCCTCGGCGGCGCAATTGCGTTCGCTGGTGCAGCGCCTGGCGGCAGCGCGCAACCCGGTGCTGGTGCTGGGGCCGGATGTGGATGGCAGCCAGAGCAACCACCTGGCCGTGCAACTGGCGGAGAAACTGCGTATGCCGGCCTGGGTCGCGCCGTCCGCTTCGCGCTGCCCGTTTCCCACCCGTCACCCGAGCTTTCGCGGGGTGCTGCCGGCAGCCATTGCCGGCATCAGCCGCTGCTTGGCGGACCATGACCTGATCCTGGTGGTGGGGGCCCCGGTATTCCGCTACCACCAGTTCGCCCCGGGGGACTACCTGCCCGCGGGCACCGAGCTGCTGCACATCACCTGCGACCCCGGCGAAGCGGCGCGTGCGCCCATGGGCGATGCGCTGGTGGGGGACATCGCCGAGACCCTGCAGGCCCTGGTCTGGGCGCTGCCGGATTGCGACCGGCCGCAGCCCCAGGCCTTGCCGCCGGCTGCTCCGGTCGAGGAGCTGGGCGGCCTGCTGCGCCCGGAAACCGTGTTCGACGTGATCGATGAGCTGGCGCCCAAGGACGCGATCTACGTCAAGGAGTCCACCTCCACCGTAGGCGCCTTCTGGCAGCGGGTGGAAATGCGCGAACCCGGCAGCTACTACTTCCCGGCCGCCGGTGGCCTGGGCTTCGGCCTGCCAGCGGCGGTGGGGGTGCAACTGGCCCGGCCGGAGCGGCGGGTGATCGGGGTCATTGGCGACGGCTCGGCCAACTACGGTATCACCGCGCTGTGGACGGCCGCCCAGTACCAGATCCCGGTGGTGTTCATCATCCTCAAGAACGGCACCTATGGCGCCCTGCGCTGGTTCGCCGGTGTGCTGCAGGTCAGCGACGCCCCGGGCCTGGACGTGCCCGGCCTGGACTTCTGCGCCATCGGCCGCGGCTATGGCGTGCACTCGGTGCAGGCCAACACCCGCGAGGCGTTCGCCCAGGCCCTGAGTGAGGCCCTGGCGGGCGACCGCCCGGTACTGATCGAGGTGCCGACCCTGACCATCGAACCCTGAGGGCTGCCTTGTCGCCGGGCGCGAGCCCGGCCTTGCCAACCGCAACCTGCGGACTCACCAGAAGAATAAAAAGAGGTGGTTATGAACACGACTTCGGTCACTGCTGTGATAGATGACGCGCCCCAGCCGGCGCGTTCCGGTTCCACCCACGCCGACATCGGCACCTTGCTCGACCATGGCCCCTTCACCGGCATGCAGAAGCTGGTGGTGTTGCTGGCGGCGCTGTCCATCGTCATGGACGGCTTCGACGGCCAACTGATCGGCTTTGCCATTCCGCTGATGATCAAGGAGTGGGGCATCACCCGCGAGGCGTTCGCTCCGGCGGTGGCGGCTGGGCTGATAGGCATGGGCATCGGCAGTGCATGCGCCGGTCTGTTTGCCGACCGGTTCGGCCGGCGCATGGCGATCATTGCCAGTGTCTTCGTGTTCGGTGCGGCCACTTGCGCCATTGGCCTGGCGCCCAATGCACTAGCGGTGGCGGCCCTGCGTTTTATCGCCGGGCTGGGCATCGGTGGCGCGCTGCCCAGCGCTACCACGGTGACGGCCGAGTTCACCCCGGCACGGCGGCGTACCCTGGCGGTGACGGCCACCATTGTCTGCGTGCCCCTGGGCGGGATGCTGGCGGGGTTGTTCGCCTCCCATGTGTTGCCGCTGTACGGCTGGCGCACCCTGTTTTTCATCGGCGGCAGCCTGCCCATCGTCCTGGGCTTTGCCTTGCTGGCGACGCTGCCGGAGTCGCCGCGCTTTCTGGCGCGCCGGCCCCAGCGCTGGAACGAACTGGGTACCTTGCTCGGGCGCATGGGCCGGCCGATGGCGGCGGGGGTGGTCTACACCGATGCCCTGGAGCAGAAGAGCGAGAAGCAGGGTGGTTTCCGCGCCTTGTTCGCCCTGGGCTACGGGCGTGACACCCTGGCCCTCTGGGTGGCGTTCTTCATGTGCCTGACCGCGGTCTACAGCGCCTTCAGCTGGCTGCCCACCATGCTGCTGTCCGAAGGCCTGGAGCTGTCGGTGGCCGGTTCCGGGCTGACCGCCTACAACCTGGGCGGGGTGATCGGGGCGCTGGTGTGCGCGGTGGCCATCACTCGCTGGGGTTCGTTCTGGCCGCTGCTGATCTGCTGCGCCGGCGGCGCGGCCAGCGCCTTCCTGTTGCAGGTGGTGGACATCCACCAGGACACCGGGCTGCTGATCTTCGGCTTCGGCGTGCACGGCCTGTTCGTCAACGCCGTGCAGTCCACCATGTTTGCCCTGTGCGCCTTTATCTACCCCACCAGTGTGCGCGCCACCGGCACCGCATCGGCCCTGGCCTTCGGGCGCCTGGGGGCGATTCTCAGTGCCTTCGCCGGAGCCCTGGTGATTACCCAGGGCGGCGCCAACGGCTACCTCACGCTGCTGGGTTCGGTGATGGTCATGGCGCTGCTGGCGCTGCTGATCGTGGGCCGGCACATTCCCCGGCGCCTGCCGGGCCAGTCATGAACGCGGCCCGGTGCGTGAACCGGCCACTCAAACAGGAGGTTCGATGAACATCACCATTCTTGGCGCGGGCGCCATGGGTTCGCTGTTTGGCGGCCTGCTGGCGCAAAGCGGCCAGCGGGTAACCCTGCTGGACATCAACGACGAGCACCTTGCGGCGATCCGCAGCGACGGCCTGCTGCTGGCCACCGACAGCGGCGAGCGGCGCATTACCGGCCTGCACGCCTGCCGTCCGGAGCAGGCCACGGGCCACCCCGACCTGTTGCTGGTCTTCACCAAGACCCTGCACACCGACAGTGCCTTGCGCAGTGTCGCCGGGCACATCGCCGGCCACACCCTCGTACTGACCCTGCAGAACGGCCTGGGCAATGCCGAGGCGCTGTCCCGGCATGTGGCCCCGCAGCAGGTGCTGATCGGCATGACCAACTGGCCCGCCGACATGGTCGGGCCGGGGCAGGTGCATTCCCACGGCCAGGGCATGGTGCGGGTGCTGGCCCCAGGCAGCCGCGAGCGCAACGCCAGCCAGGAGGTGGCGGCGGTGCTGGACGCTGCCGGGTTGAACTGTGCGGTGGACCCGCAGGTCTGGACCTCTATCTGGGAGAAGGTGGCCTTCAACGCCGCCTTGAACAGCCTGTGCGCCGCCACCGGCTGCACCGTGGGCCAGCTGGACGCAGCGCCGGAAGGCGTGGCCCTGGCCCGGTCCATTGTGCTGGAGGTGGTGGCGGTGGCCAGGTCCCAGGGAATAGAACTGGATGCCCAGGGCTGCCTGGACAGTGTGGCGTTCGCCATTGCCCATCACCGCACCCACAAGCCTTCGATGTTGCAGGACGTGCTGGCAGGGCGGCCCACGGAGATCGGCTCCATCAATGGCCAGGTGCTGGAGCGGGCGCGGCAGGCGGGGGTGCCCGTGCCCCACACCGAAACCCTGCTGGGCCTGCTGCGCCTGATCGAAAAACGCGCCGCCTCGTAGGAGCCGGCTTGCCGGCGAAGAGGGCCTTGGGGCTTGTGTGGCGCTGGCGGGCGCCTTCGCTGGCAAGCCAGCTCTTGCATACGCCGGCTTTTGTGTGACACATCGGTTTATGAACGCTGTTCCATGAGGAGATTTTCCATGAGTGATTCCAACGCGGTCTATCGCGACCTGCACCTGCAACCCATCGCCGGACAGTGGCGCGCCGGCGCCTCCGGCAAGACCCTGGTGGTGAGCAATCCATTCGACGGTGCACAGCTGCTGGAACTGGCCCAGGCCAACCGCAGCGACCTGGACGCGGCCTACGCCAAGGCCGCCCAGGTGCAGCCGCAATGGGCGGCCCTGGGCCCGTCCCAGCGCGCGGCGGTGCTGCACCAGGCGGTGGCGATCTTCGACCGGCGCCAGGAGGAAATTGTCGACTGGATCATTCGCGAATCCGGCAGCACGCGGATCAAGGCCCTGGCCGAGTGGGGCGCGGCGCGGGCCATCACCCTGGAGGCGGCGTCCTTCCCGGCGCGGGTCCACGGGCGGATTGTCGAATCCGATGTGCCGGGCAAGGAAAGCCGGGTGTACCGCAGCGCCCTGGGGGTGGTCGGAGTGATCAGCCCGTGGAACTTCCCGCTGCACCTGACCCAGCGCTCCATCGCCCCGGCCCTGGCCCTGGGCAACGCGGTGGTGGTCAAGCCGGCCAGCGATACGCCGGTGTGCGGCGGCCTGCTGCTGGCCAGGATCTTCGAGGAAGCGGGCCTGCCCGCCGGGGTGTTCAGCGTGGTGGTGGGGGCCGGTAGCGAGATCGGCGATGCCTTTGTCGAGCACCCGGTGCCGGCGCTGATCACCTTCACCGGCTCGACCCCGGTGGGGCGCGGCATCGGCCGCATCGCCAGTGGCGGCGAGCACCTCAAGCACGTGGCGCTTGAATTGGGGGGCAACAGCCCGTTCGTGGTACTGGACGATGCCGACCTGGAACAGGCGGTGAACGCCGCGGTGTTCGGCAAGTTCCTGCACCAGGGGCAGATCTGCATGGCGATCAACCGCATCATCGTCGACGAGCGCCTCTATGACGCCTTCGCCCAGCGCTTCGTGGCCCGGGTCAAGCAGCTCAAGGTGGGGGATCCGCAATCGCTGGACACAGTGATCGGCCCGGTGATCAACGCCCGCCAGTTGCAGGGCCTGCAGGACAAGATCGCCCTGGCCCGCGAGCAGGGCGCCGAGCCACTGTACGAGGGCGGGCAGAACGGCAACCTGCTGGCGCCCCATGTGTACGGCGAAGTGCGTGCCGACATGGACCTGGCGCGCAATGAAATCTTCGGCCCGCTGGTGGGGCTGCTGCGCGCCCGGGACGAAGCCCATGCCCTGGAGCTGGCCAACGACAGCGAATTCGGCCTGGCCAGTGCAGTGTTCACCGGCAACCTGGAGCGCGGGGTGAACTTCGCCCGGCAGGTGCGCGCCGGCATGACCCACATCAACGATGTGCCGGTGAACGACGAGGCCAACGCGCCCTTCGGTGGCGAGAAGAACTCAGGCCTTGGGCGCTTCAACGGCGACTGGGCGATTGATGAATTCACCCGGGACCACTGGATCAGCCTGCAGCACCGGCCGCGTCAGTATCCCTTCTGACCCGGCACCTTTGAATAACGCCCGGCCGCCCTGGCCGGGCTTTTGAGCATCCGTGAGCGCGCGGGCCCTTGTCGGCCTGTCGGGCACGGCTGCGCCTATGAAAAGCGGAGAACAATAATAATGAACACCCGTCATCCGATGCAGTGCCGTTCCCTGGTGGGGGCTTGCTTGTCCGTGGGCCTGTGCGTGCCCGCCTGGGCCGCCGACGACAGCGGTTTTTTCGAGGGGAGCAAGACCGACCTGCTGCTGCGCAACTACTACTTCAACCGGGATTTTCGTGACCATGACGCGCCCAAGGGCCAGGTCGAGGAGTGGGCCCAGGGCTTTATCCTCAAGTTCAGCTCCGGCTACACCCCGGGCACCGTGGGCTTTGGCCTGGACGCCATCGGCCTGTTCGGCCTCAAGCTCGACAGCAGCCGCCAGGCCAGCGGTTCGGAGTTGCTGCCGGTGCACGACGACGGGCGCGCCGCGGACAATTTCGGTCGCGCCGGAGCGGCCCTCAAGGCGCGGATTTCCGCCACCGAGTTCAAGGTCGGCGAGCTACTGCCGGACATTCCACTGCTGCGTTATGACGACGGCCGCTTGCTGCCGCAAACCTTCCGCGGGGCCATGCTGGTCTCCCGAGAGATCAGCGGCCTGGGGCTGCAGGCCGGGCAGTACCGTGCCGTCAGCCTGCGCAACTCCTCGGACATGCAGGACCTTTCGGCCTGGGCCGCGCCCGGGGTCAAGTCCGACGGCTTCAACTACGCCGGTGCCGAATACCGCTTCAACCAGCAGCGCACCTTGCTCGGGGTCTGGCATTCGCAGTTGGAAGACATCTACCGCCAGAGCTACTTCAACCTGCTGCACAAGCAACCGCTGGGGGACTGGAGCCTGGGGGCGAACCTGGGCTACTTCATCGACCGCGACGATGGCAGCGCGCGTATCGGCCGGGTCGACAGCCACACCGCCTATGGTCTGTTCTCCGCCTCCCGGGCCGGGCACACGCTGTACCTGGGGTTGCAGAAAGTCAGCGGCGACAGCCCCTGGATGTCGGTCTACGGCAGCAGCGGCCGGACCCTGGGCAACGACATGTTCAACGGCAACTTCAGCAACGCCGGCGAGCGTTCGTGGCAGGTGCGTTATGACTATGACTTCGCTGCCTCGGGGATTCCCGGGCTGCTGGCCATGGTGCGCTACGGTCGTGGCGACAGCGCCACCACCAAGGTTGGCAATGACGGCCATGAGTGGGAGCGCGATACCGAGATCGGCTACACCCTGCAGAGCGGCACCTTGAAGAACCTCAGCCTGCGGCTGAACAACGCCACCAACCGACGCAGCTTCAACAGCGACTTCGACCAGACCCGGCTGATTGTCAGCTACCCGCTGTCGCTCTGAAAACCCTGTAGCCGCTGCCGAAGGCTGCGAACGGCTTGGGCGGCATTCCGACGCAGCAGACGCAACGATCCCACGGGCGCTGGAGGTCCGGCGGCAGATCGCCAGGCAAGGTCCTGCGGACCTTTGCGCAGCCTCGCCGAGGCTCGGCAGCGGCTACAAGGTAGCCGCCGCTTCGTGCTGCTTCGTATGGCTATGGCAATCTCGGGGTGCGTGTTGCGGGGGGGCTTGCGTTACTATGGCCGCCCACGTTTTCAGGAAGCTGCCCGGATGAGCAAACCCGGTCAAACGGTGCTGGTCGCGCTGCGCAAGATGATCGCCTCGGGCGAGTTGGCGGCAGGCGAGCGCTTGATGGAAGTGCCCACCGCCGAGCTGTTCGGGGTGTCACGCATGCCGGTGCGCATGGCCTTTCGCACCCTGGAGCAGGAAGGCCTGCTGGTGCGGTTCGGCGGTCGCGGGTTTCAGGTGCGTTCGGTAAGCGCCGAAGACATCGCCGGGGCGGTGGAGGTGCGCGGGGTGCTGGAAGGCCTGGCGGCGCGCCAGACCGCCGAGCGCGGGCTGTCGGCCGAGGGCCGGGCGATTCTCGAACGCTGCCTGGTCGAGGGCGATGCGCTGTTCGACAAGGGCTATGTCAACGAAGAGGATCTGGAGCTCTATCACGACCTCAACATGCGTTTTCACCAGGTGATCGTGGCGGGCAGCGGCAACCCGGCGATCGCCGATGCCCTGGCGCGCAACGACCACCTGCCGTTCGCCTCGGTCACCGCCCTGGCAGTAGACCGCCAGGACATGGCCCGGGAATACCGGCGCTTCAACTATGCCCACATGCAGCATCACTCGATATTCGATGCCCTGGTCAATGGCCAGGGTGCGCGGGCCGAGGCCCTGATGCGCGAGCATGCCAACGCCACCTTGCGCTATGCCGAGATCTTCGGCTCGGCCGTGGCCGACGAGCGCATGAGGCTGATCCTGCGCCCGCAGTGAGGCTCTACAGATCCAGCACCAGCAGCGGGCTCCTGGCCCGGGAACAGCAGGGCGTGAACTGATCGTTGCGCGCCTGCTCGTCCTCGGTGAGGAACAGGTCGCGGTGCTCCGGTACCCCTTCCAGCACCCGGGTCAGGCAGGTGCCGCAGATCCCTTGCTCGCAGGAAATCGGCACTTCGATGCCCTGGTCCTGCAGCACCTGGACCACGCTGCGATCGGCCGGTACCTGGAACACCTGGCCGCTGCTGGCCAGCTTCACCGCAAAGCTGGCGTCGGCGCTGTGGTCGATGGGCGCAGCGCTGAAATATTCTCGGTGCAGGCATTGCTCCTTCCAGCCCTGGGCCCGGGCGTTGTCCAGCACGTGTTGCATGAAGCCACCGGGGCCGCAGACATACAGGTGCACGTCGTCCCGGGGCCCGGCCAGGGCCTGGGCGATATCCAGGGCGGTGTCCGGTTGTTCGTCGAAATGCAGGCTCACCCGCTCGGCAAAGGGCGAGGCCTGCAAGCGCTGGACGAAGGCCGCGCGCTGGGCCGAACGAGCGCAGTAGTGCAGCTGGAAATCCGCGCCGCTGTGGGCCAGCTGTTCGGCCATGCTGAGGAGCGGGGTAATACCGATGCCCCCGGCGAACAGCAGGCTGCGCCGTGCTGCGTGCTCCAGGGCAAAGAGGTTGCGTGGCTCGCTGATGCGCAGGCGCGTGCCTACCTCCAGTTGCTGGTGCAGGCTGCTGGAGCCACCGCGGGAGGCAGGGTCCTTGAGCACGCCGATCAGGTAGCGGTGGCGCTCTGCGGGGTGGTTGCACAGGGAGTATTGGCGCACCAGGCCGTTGGCCAGATGCACGTCGATATGGGCGCCGGCGCTGAAGGCGGGCAGGGGGCTTGCGTCGGCCGCGGCCAGTTCGAAGCTGCAGATGTCCAGGGCTTCGTCGTGGCGTGCGGCCACCAGTACGTCGATCATCATCGGTCCTCGCCGGTGGCCGCATCCGGGCCGCCAGCCTGTCGGGTTCGGGGGGTTAACGGCTAGTGGCGATCAAGGGTTCCCGGGGCTCGCGCTCCTGGGCGATCAGCCGCTCCAGGACCCGGCGCGACTGCACGCCGCCGGCGTCGATATTGAGCTTGAGCAGGTTGCGCTGGGGCTGGGCGAGAAGGTTCTGCTGCTGGCGCTCAAGCATCTCCAGGTCCTCGCTGAAGATCTTGCCCTGGCCTTCGCGGATGCTCTCGGTGAGCGCCTGGTCCTGGGGGTTGAAGTTGCGCGCCATGCCCCAGAAGTACCAGATCGAGGTGTCGCTTTCGGGGGTGATGAAATCCACCACGATGCTCGACGCCTTGTACTGCGCAGGGGCGTCGTAGCCACCGTGGCCGGCATGGGCCACGCCGACTTCGATCAGCACATGGCTGGGCGGGCTGAAGCGGCAGATCTGCCAGCGGTCCACCGGCACGTCGTCGGCCAGTTGGTTGCCGCGCAGGGCCATGCGCCAGAAGGGCGGCGGCATGACCTTGTGCATGTGCCGGGCGGTGACCACCTGATCGCCGTCTACCGTGGTCTGCGGTGGCGCCTCGTCGATTTCCTTCTGGCCGATGCTGGAGGCATGCACGTAGGTTTCGTGGGTCAGGTCCATCAGGTTGTCGATCATCAGCCGGTAGTCGCACTGGATGTGGAACAACCCGCCGCCATAGGCCCATTGATCGTTGTCGGCCCATTCCAGGTGATGGATCAGCGCCGGGTCGGCCAGGGCCTGGTCGCCGGGCCAGACCCAGATGAAACCGTAGCGCTCCACCGCGGCGAAGGTCTTGTTGCAGGGGAAGCCGCGCACCCGCTGGCCGGGCATTTCCACGGTCTTGCCGTCGCAGCCCATCACCAGGCCGTGATAACCGCATACCAGGTTGCCGTTCTCGACATAGCCCAGGGACAGCGGCGCGCCGCGATGGGGGCAGAAGTTCTCGACGGCGGCTACCCGACCTTCATGGGCGCGGTAGAACACCATGTGTTCGCCGCAGATCTGCCGGCCCAGGGGCTTGTCCTGCAATTCATCGGGGGTGCAGGCAACGTACCAGGCATTCTTGGGGTACATGACGTTTCTCCAGGCGCTTGTTGTTTTTATTTAATGGATCCATTAAATGGTTGGCGCTCTGGGGGTGTCAAACAAATATGCCGATTTAGTGTTCGATAATCGGCTGCTATAGGGGTTTTGGATCCAGTGAAGGGGGGTTATGGATCCATTGTTCGCGCGTCAAGGCGCGGCGCGCCGAAGGGCCGGTGGGCAGTCGCGGGGCGAGGCTGGGGGGCGGGCCGCAGCGCCAGGGGGGATCTGGCGGCTGCGGTGCCGGGGACGAAGTGGGGGTTGCAGAATCAGCGCCGTTGCAGGCTGTCCTGCAGGCGCTGGATGCCGTCTTCCAGCAAGGCCCGTGGGCAGCCGAAATTCAGGCGCACGAACTGCCCGCAGTCGTCTCCGAATTCCAGGCCGGCGCTGAGGCCGACCTTGGCTTGCTCGAGGAAGAAGGCGTGGGGGTCGTCGAGGCCCAGGGCGCTGCAGTCGAGCCAGGCCAGGTAGGTGCCCTGGGGCGCGTGCATGCGGATGCCGGGCAGGCGGGTCTGCACCGCGTGCAGCAGGTAGTCGCGGTTGGCCTGCAGGTAGCCCAGCAGGGCCTGGAGCCAGGGGCCGCCGTGGGTCAGGGCGGCCAGGGTGGCTTCCAGGCCCAGGGGGCTGACGCTGTCTACCATGCCGGCGCGGGCATTGTTGAAGGCCAGGCGGGTGGCAGGGTCCTGGATGATGGCGAAGCAGGTCTTCATCCCGGCGATGTTGTAGGCCTTGCTGGCCGACATCAGGGTGATGGTACGCCGGGCGATTTCCGGGCTCAGGGAGGCGGTGGGGATGTGCCGGCGGCCGTCGAAGCACAACTCGGCATGGATCTCGTCGGAAATGATCAACGCGCCCTGGTCCAGGCAGGCAGTGGCCACCGCCAGCAACTCGTCCCGGGGGAAGACCTTGCCCAGGGGGTTGTGCGGGTTGCTCAGGAGCATCGCGCCGGCGCCTTGCAAGGCCTGGTGCAGGGCGTCCATGGGGGTGTCGTACGTGCCATCGACGGTGAGCTGGAACGGCACTTCGACCTTGTCCAGGCCCCAGTTGCCAGGGGCCAGGCGCAGGGGGCGATAGTTGGGGGTTTGCAGCACCACCTTCTGCTGCGGCTGGACGAAGGCGTGCAGGGCCATGTTGAACCCGGGCTCGACCCCGGGGAGGAAAATCAGCTCGTCGGGCCTGACGCGCCAGGCGTATTTGTCCCACAGGTCGGCGACCACCGCCTCGCGCAATTCGTCCCGGGCCACGCTATAGCCCAGCAGCGGGTGCTCCAGACGCTGGCGCAGGGCCTGAAGGATGCCATCGGCCACGGCGAAATCCATGTCCGCCACCCACATCGGCAGGACATCCTCGGGGTAGCGGCTCCATTTGGTGCTGCCGGTGCCATGACGGGGGTGCAGGGTATCGAAATCGAAGCTCATGAACGGATCTCGTCGGGTCGCGGGGGAGAAAGGAACTGATTCTAGCCTCACCTGGCGCTGAATCGGCCGGCCCGGTTGCGGCTTTTTTACCCCGGTTGTCCTCTAGGCAGCTTTTCCCTTGCCTGTGCCTCACAAAAACCTCGTTTCGCAACGCCCCGGGTTATGGAAACAATGAACCCCTGCATCCGCCTGCCCGACTGCCACGGGCGCTCCTGCGATGCACTGCCGATCGATTTGTTCTTCCTACAAAAACAACAGGGAGCAAGCGATGAACTGCCATTCGCGCATGACCACGGCCGGTTGCTCCGGACGGGTCGCCACTACACCAAACGATCAGGGCCGCAGAGCCCGCAACGGTGATGATCCGGCTATGCGGCCTGCGCCGCGCGAGCCCTTGCGCCGCTGACCAAGACTCGTAGTGCCTGGTGCTGTACCGCCCGTTGCATACGGTCGCTTCCAGGCTCTTGTTGTGCGGGTTCGTGCGGGCGAGCCGGCTTTCTTGAGGATGGGTTTCATGTCCAACACCTTGCGTTGCGGCGTTGCGTTGTCGTGGGTCTTGCTGTGCACCGGGGCTTACGCCCAGCCGCAGAACCTCACGGTCATTTCCTTTGGCGGAGCCACCAAACAGGCTCAGGAGCAGGCCTACTTCCAGCCATTCAACCAGAGCGGGGCGGCCCGGGTAGTGGCCGGCGAATACAATGGCGAGCTGTCGAAGATCAAGGCCATGGTCGATGTCGGCAAGACCAGCTGGGATGTGGTCGAAGTGGAGAGCCCGGAGCTGCTGCGTGGCTGTGACGAGGGCCTGTTCGAACCCCTGGACCTGGCCCGTTTCGGGGACCCGGCGCAGTACGTGCCCGGCACGTTGACCGAATGCGGGGTCGCCACTTATGTGTGGTCGATGGTCATGGCCTTTGCCCCGCAGAAGCTGGCGAAGGCGCCGCAGTCCTGGGCGGATTTCTGGAACCTCAAGGACTTCCCCGGCAAGCGCGGCTTGCGCAAGAGCGCCAAGTACACCCTGGAAATTGCCTTGCTGGCCGACGGTGTGGCGCCTGCCCAGTTGTATCAGGTGCTCAACACCCCCGAGGGCGTGACCCGGGCCTTTGCCAAGCTCGACCAGATCAAGCCCTATATCCAGTGGTGGGAAGCCGGGGCTCAGCCGCCGCAGTGGCTGGTGGCCGGTGACGTGGTGATGAGCGCAGCCTACAACGGGCGCATTGCCATGGCCCAGAAGGAGGGCATGCAGCTGAGTATCCTCTGGCCCCAGAGCCTGTACGACCCGGAGTACTGGGCGGTAGTCAAGGGCTCGCCGAACAAGGCCCTGGCCGAAGCCTTCATTCTGTTCGCCAGCCAGCCCCAGGCGCAGAAAGTGTTCTCTGAAAACATCCCCTACGGGCCGGTGCATCGTCAGGCGCTGCCGTTGCTGCCTGAGGCGGTGCAGCGGCAACTGCCGACCTTCGAGGCCAATTTGAAGGGCGCCAGGGCAGTGGACGCGGGGTTCTGGGTCGATCATGGCGAGGAGCTGGAGCAGCGTTTCAACGCCTGGGCCGCTCGCTGATGGAAAGGCCGTAGGAGCGAGCTTGCTCGCGAAGATCGTCAACGAAAACGCCGCGTTCACTCAGTGACCGCGGCGTTTTTGAGTGCATCGCGAGCACGCTCGCTCCTACAGGGGGCTTTGGCTGGTGGGTGCGGGCTGGGTCAGCCAGTCGATGAATAGCGCGAACAGCTCGGCCTGGGAGTTGATGGTCAGCTTGGTGTAGAGGTTCTTGCGGTGCATGCGCACGGTTTCCGGGGAAATCTCCAGCACCTTGGCCGTGGATTTTACCGAGTGCCCCCGCAGGATCAGGTGGGCAATTTCGCGCTCGCGAACCGTCAGCAGTGGCTGGCCAAAGCTCATGAACGCCGCTTCGATCTGCTGGTTGAAGTTGGCCGGTGCCGGGGCGGGCAGCGCGTCCTGACTGGCCTGGCGCAACAGCGGTTGCAGGCCGCTACCGCCGAAACGGCGGATCAGCTCGCGCACCAGCGGTTCCACCGCCCGCAGCAGCGCCAGGGGTTCGCTGGCGAAGCGCTCACCGCTCAGGCCCTGGAACATGCACAGGGAAATCTTGCTCTGGGGATCGAGGTCGACGATGTAGTAACTGTCTTCCGCGCCCCCGGTCTTGAGGTAGTAGGTCTTGTAGTACTCGCTGCTGAAGAAGTCGTCCGGGGCGATTTCCGACAGGTGATAGAAACCTTCGGCCAGGCCGTTTTCCACCGCCAGGCAGAACGGATCCAGCAGATAACCGCGGGAAAAGTAGCGGTTGATGATTTCGTCGCGGTAGGCGCCGACTATGCCCCGTTCATGCAGCAATTGCGGTGGCAGGCCCTTGCGTTCCAGGCTGATCATCATCGATTCGATGGGCGTCAGGGCGTTCAGCGCCGTCGCCAGGTGCTGCAGGAAAGTGCCATCGTCCACGCTGCCGAAGGCCTGGGCCAGGCAGGCGTGCCAGGCCTGCAGGGCAGGGAGGCTGAGGGGGGCGGTAGAAGTGTTTGCAGGTGCGCTCATGCCCGGCAGTCTAACGGTCGGGCGCAGGCCCGGTAAGACCCCGGGCCGATATTCGCGCTGCCAGCGGCTAGGGGTCATTGGCCCAGGTACTGGCCGTTCTGGCGCAGTTCGGCGGCGGCTTCGAGGATGCAGTCGCGCAAGGTGGCGACTATTTCGTCGATCTGCTGGCGAGTGATGATCAAGGGGGGCGACATCACATTGAGATGGCCGATGGGGCGCACCAACAAGCCTTTGGCCTGGGCCCGCAGATGGATGCGCTCGGCGATGTTCAGCCCGTCGGGCAGCAGCGCCTTGGTGCGCTTGTCGGCGACGAATTCGACGCAGGCCATCAGCCGCTTGCAGCGCACGCTGCCCACCAGGGGCAGTTCGGCCAGGGTCTGCAGGCGCTGCTCCATATAGACGCCGACCTCTTCGACATGGGCCAGCAGGTTTTCCCGCTCGATGATCTCGATGTTCTTCAACGCCGCGACGCAACTCACCGGGTGCCCGCTATAGGTGAAACCGTGGGTGAAGCAGCGACCCTTGCCCGGCTCGCCGATGACCTGCCAGATGCGCTCGGAGAAAATGCACGCGCCCAGGGGCAGGTAGCCCGAGGTCAGGCCCTTGGCAGTGGTGATGATGTCCGGCTGCATGCCGAACACTTCCTCGGAGGCGAAGAAAGCACCCAGGCGGCCGAAGGAGGTCACCACTTCGTCGGCGACATACAGCAGGTCGTAGCGCTGGCAGATTTCCCACATGCGCCGGTGATAACCCTCGGGAGGAATGATTACCCCACCGGAGCCCATGATGGGTTCGGCGAAGAACGCCGCCACCTTGTCCGGGCCCAGGGTGAGGATCTTGTCTTCGAATTCCGCTACCAGGAACTCGAGGAAGTCCGCTTCACTCATGCCGGCCGGCGCCCGGTAGTAGTTGGGGCAGGAGATGTGGTGAAACAGGTCGCTCATGAAGTCGAATTCAGGCGCGCGGTCAGCGGCTTTGTTACCGATGGACATGGTCAGGAAGGTGGAGCCGTGGTACGCGTTGTGCCGCGAGATCACGTGCTTCTTCTCATGCTTGCCGCGACTGTTCTGATAGAACTGCACCAGGCGGTAGGCAGTGTCCACCGCGGTGGAGCCGCCGGTGGTCAGGAACACGTGGTTCAGGTCCCCTGGGGCCAGGCTTGCCAGCTTTTGGCAAAGCTCGATGGCGCTGACATTGGCCATGTCGCAGAACGGGTTGGAGTAGGCCAGTTGCCGCACCTGGTCGGCGATGGCCTCGGCCATTTCCTCGCGGCCCAGGCCGATGTTGGTGCACCACATGCCGCCTACGGCATCCAGGTAGCGGGTGCCGGCGGTGTCATAGATGTAGGCGCCGTCGCCGGCAGCGATATTCAACGACCCCTGCTCGCGGTGTTCGTCGAACATATGGAAGCCGTGCATGTAGTGCGCCTTGTCGGCGGCCACCAGTTTCGAATCGTCGAACTGCTGGAAGAAGGCGTCGGGTTGGATAGCCATGGGCTTC
Organism: Pseudomonas sp. GW822-FHT06D10; assembly: GCF_058799535.1. Classification (NCBI taxonomy): domain Bacteria; kingdom Pseudomonadati; phylum Pseudomonadota; class Gammaproteobacteria; order Pseudomonadales; family Pseudomonadaceae; genus Pseudomonas; species Pseudomonas sp. GW822-FHT06D10. The sequence goes on from NZ_JBXALN010000001.1 coordinate 451,942, forward strand.
ACCTCGGGTAGCAATATGGGGTGGAAAGTCTGTGGGGGCGGGGGGCTCACTTGCCGATCTTCACCATGTTCCAGGTACGGGTGATCAGCCGGGTGCTGGCGGGCGTCTGGATCTTCTGGGTGAACAGCCGCTCGCGGGTCTGGGCATCGGGGTAGATCGCCGGGTTGTCCCGCACCTCGGCGCTCAACAGTGGCGTGGACTTGAGATTGGCGTTGGCGTAGCGGATGTAGTCGCTGACCTCGGCCATTACCTTAGGTTGCAGCAGGTACTGGATAAAGGCATGGGCGCTGGCCACGTTCGGCGCGTCGGCAGGGATATAGAAATCGTCGAACCAGATCAGCGAGCCTTCCCTGGGAATGAAATAGTCGAGCTTGACCGGTGCCCCGGCCTCGTTGGCCCTGGCCTGGGCCGTGGCGTAGTCGCCGGACCAGGTGGCGCTGACGCACAGGTCGCCATTGGCCAGGCCATTGAGGTAGCTGGTGGAGTCGAACTTGCGGATATAGGGGCGCACCGCCATCAAGGCATCCTGCGCCGCTTTCAAATCCTCGGGGGCGGCGCTGTTGGGATTGCGCCCCAGGTAAGCCAGCACCAGCGGCAGAATGTCGGTGGGCGAATCCTGCAGCGTCACCCCGCAATCGGCGAAGCGCGACACCACCTTGGGATCGAAGAGCATGGCCAGAGAACCGATGGGCGCGTCCGGCATGCGCTCGCGGACCTTGTCGACGTTATAGGTCACGCCATTGCTGCCCCAGGTGTAGGGCGCCGAGTACTGCACACCCGGGTCGTAGCTTTCCAGGCTCTTGAGCACCTGCGGGTCGAGATTCTGCCAACTGGGCAGCAAGGCCTTGTTCAGCGGCTGGAACACCCGCGCCTTGATCAAGGGCGGCACCAGGGCCGCGTTGAGCACCACCAGGTCGTAGCCGGAGCGCCCCGGCAGCAGCTTGCCCTGGACGGTTTCATAGGAATCGAAGGTGTCATAGATCACCTTGATCCCGGTGGCCTTCTCGAACCCGGCGAGGGTGTTCTCGCCGATATAGTCCGACCAGTTGTACAGGCGCAGGGTCTTGTCTCCGGGCTCCCCGGCCTGGGCCCAAGCCGTCGTCAGTGCCAGAACCACGCCAAACATCGCAGGGAAAGCTGTACGCATACTTCAATTCCGCCTTGAACGTGATGGAAGGAGCCCGGGTCGAGCCGTTGGCGTAACTGTCCGCGAGTGCCTCGGCCCACGCCATAACCCGATCGGGTAGGTGGGCAAACACAGAAGGGGGCAGCTATCTGGATGGGTTTGTGCAATCATCCCGCCTCGTTGGCGAACACCAGGCTGTTCGCCCGACGGATTGGCTCAGCCCGGAAACCTGTAGAAACAGCCCGGCAGAAAAAATCTCGAATAGGAGTTGCCAGGAATGGAAAACACGTCCATAATTGCGACCATTCCTCAGCGAGGAAACGGAAAAACTCTTTAGAAATCAAAGAGTTACGAGATTAAGTTGATCTCGTTAGCCGTTCCAGTTTGTTCGTGTCCAGTGTTGTGTTTCAGGCATTGGACATTTGGGGCCGAGTAGCAAAATGGTTATGCAGCGGATTGCAAATCCGCCTACGCCGGTTCGATTCCGACCTCGGCCTCCACCCTTGAAAACCCCGTAGATTAACGTCTACGGGGTTTTTTATTGCCTGGGATTTGGGTAATCGCTTCCGCAATTGTGGGGATCGATTCTGCAAATAGCCTGTTCTTAGCCTGGCGTTTGAGAGAGCGTTCTCTCCATTGAGTGCGTGACCTGGATGCCATCAAATCGGCCAATTGGATCGTCGATCTGAGGCCAGAAGGTGGCAGCGGTAGCGGTGAAACCCTGAGTTGTTCAGCTTGCGAATGGAAGGGGGCTGAAGTGATTAATATGTAGGCATGAGCAAGGTAGATACAAATAAAATAATATCTTTATAGCGCAGTTCGGTGACCGAGTGATCGGTCACCTTCAGGCATAAAGGCTATTACAGCGTTGTTTATCTGAGATTAAACGTTGCTCGCATCAACCAGGTTGTTGCTCCAATGACTGCGCCTGCCTTAGTTCAAATTCGGCTTCATCCAATTTTCTCTGCTGCTTGGCGATTTTGCTTGGTTTACCTTTAAGCTGTGCCTCTTGCAGCTTTTCCTTGATTTTTTCTACTTTGCGCTGCTTTTCCGCCACTTGAGAATGCCTAATCGGTGCATACGATGGAGTGGCAGAGGGCGTGGTGGATTTAGTCGCAGAGGTGTAATCGTATCCGGTATAGCCATTTTTGTAGCCGTCGTAACAATAGGTCTGCACATTGGTCAAGGCGCGATTCAACCCGGCAATGCGATGAATATTGCCATAGTGAGTTGCATACTCGAGTTGTGTTCTGATTTTCTGCTCTTTTATTGCACAGTTTGGTGTCGCCAATGAGAGCGAGGAATACACAAGTAGTGGTAGTGCTAGAAATAGTGAGTGGTGTAGTTTCATAGCAGAGTTCTCCTTTCAGCGGGCTAACCCACAGATCCGTTACTCCTGTTTTTTCAGACAAAAAAATATAAATGTGTCAATGGCGCAATCATATTTTTCATTAAAATAGGAATATTCTTATGTGATGGGATATTCCATATTTAAAAATTATCAGCATGTTTTTTATGTTGCAAATTTATTACAAAATACCCCGCCATAAGCAATCCAGCGAATATGTCACGAGGTTTTAATACCCTCGGGGTGAGCGCTTTTTCTGTATCTGGAAAACAGCATGTCCACTCCTTAGACGATCGGAAGGGATCGCTGCACCAGCCAAGTCGCTGTAGCCGGCGACATCGGTTCGCATGGTTCGAAGGCGGTGGCCAGGTACATGCCAAGTCTGCAGGCCGCGGCAACCTGAATAACCCGGGTTTCAATCGAGCTCTTGAGTTGTAGCGACGAGATGCGGAGCGCCTGAGGGAGATCTGCTCGGCACCCTTTGGCACCAGTATTACGGGCACCTATTGGAGGTGTCGAAGCGGTGGGGTGCTCACGCATGGAGCGCGAGGCGCCGTCCTCTGGGAAACGCTCGCGCTTGATGGCCGAACACTAAGCAAAGGGCGCACTTACAGGTGGAAATCCCCCGCAGCCTCCGGCTGGTAAAGTACTTTCCTGATTTCAATCCGGCGGGTGCGATCAGAGATTCGCCAGTCGATGGTGTCCCCCTCCTGATAGCCAAGGATGGCGGCGCCTATATCGGAATACACCGAATGCTTCCCTGCGGTGCTGTCCGCGTCTTCAGGGTAGACCAAGGCCACTTCGATCTCTTCGTCGTCCAGTTGCAGCAAGGCCCTGGAGTTCATCGTGATGACGTTGCGCGCCACCTGCTGGGGCTTGACGACAATGGCTCGCTCAAGCTCATGTTCGAGTTCAACAATCGTCGGGCCTTGCTCGAACACGATCAGGCTCTCGAGCCTGGCCTTGTCGATTTCAGTGATGTAGATCTCGGTGGAGTCGACAACGGTACCTTCGCGCAAGAACTGGAGATAGCGCTCGGCCGTCATGGAAAAAGATTTCAATGTCGGCGTTTCGCTTTCAAGCACAAAGCCGCTGCGCTGAAAGGCTTTCAGCGAGCGCGTGTTGTCCGGGTGGATCTTGGCGATGAGCTTCTCGGCCCGCATGTCGAGGAAGGCCAGTTTCATGCCTTCGCGGATGGTGCGGGCGCCCAGGTTCCGGCCCCATTTGTCGCTGTCTCCGATGACCAGGACTATCTCGCAATTGGCGCCGGTCTTGACCAGACGGACAAAGCCCACCGGGGCGTCATGCCGGTCATAGGCCATGAAGAACCGGCCGTCCCGGTTGAATAGATGGGTCAGGATCGGCAATTGAGTCCGATCGATGACTTGTTCGATGGAGCGGGAGACGTGACGCGAATCGCTCAGAAAGCAGGTAACGCGCTCATCCTCCAACCAATCCATCAATGTCAGCGCGTGCGCCCGAGTAATTTCAGGGCACAGTGTAATGAAAGGCTTGTTCATCTTGACCACACTTATCTGTAAAGAATGGAAGCCTTTCATGGCTATGGTCATGACGGTTCTTCGGCAACCGCGCATTTTAAGATATACCGCGAGGAATGGCGAACATCCCGGCGGTTTCGAGAGTTTCGGCCCGCCAAGGCCCGTCTGGCGGCGTTTCAGCGCAGTGAATCTAAAGATGCCCGGCCGGGCCAATCTATTCGTGAAACGTGTATTTCCCGTTGGCTGCAATAAAATCTTGAAAGCCGTTGATAAAGGCTTTTCTTGTGCCAGGTAGTATTTTTTTTAGAGCCAGAAAATAAAGATAAATAGGCGTCGCGTCCCCAGTGCCTTCCGCTATCCAGCACTCTTCTGTTGCAAAGCAAAAAAGTACACAGCGTATGAGGTTCGCAAAGTCTTCATCTGATTTACGGTGCTGTTGCTCTACCGTCCAGAGTTCTAGTACAAGCCTTCTCCGGAGATCCCCATCGCTTTCTATAGGTTCTCGCTGGATGCTTTTTTCGATATATGGAATCAGCACTTTCAACTTAGGGGTGGAAATGCTAGCAAGTACACCGCCGTCGATCAGGCTGAGCAAATAGCGTGCGTACTGACGTGTTATTTCACTGAAAGGCACGCTCGCTTCAAGTAACGCCTGTTCAAGGTAATCGAACTCTTGAACCTCCAGGCTATCAATCATCATACAGCTCCATCTTTTACTCTTGTCGTGCAGCAGCAATCGGCCGAAAGCGGTCAGTGCAGATTCAGGTAGGGGTTCGAGGTCCTATTCTCCCTACCCTGGTTGCATTTGGCGAGCTGGGTGTTATGGGGGGGGGCGAGGCCCTGGGCTGGTAAGCAGATAGCTAAGAACAACTACTCATCACAGAGGGCAATGACCCGCAGATGGCCGCCCCTGCGCATCGTGCAGCTCGGGCGCCGTCGATGTTGGTTAGAATGGCGTGTTGAAGTCTACTGCTCGCAAGGAAACCCAATGAGCACTGAAAAGCCAGAGCCTTTGCTCATCCTTCAAAGGTTTTTAGATAATGTTTATGTGAAGGCTTCGAAAAGCCAGAATGTTTTACTCAAAAGAAATCATGGCCACTACACATACGCGAATGGAATACTCTTCGTCTACGTGACGATCTTCCCTAAAGAGGTTGAGCTTGTTTTTGAAAGCAAGCAGGTAGGTAACGGGGTTTTTAGTATTGTTTTGGATATGTGCATGTCCAGTGGAGAAGTACTGGCTGGCAACCTGCTGTCTCTGAATGGGAGATGCGAGGAGATCAGCACGGCATTGGCCTCGCAAGAGGATTGGGTGTTGGCCCTGTTGTTAAAGTACTTGGGCACCTGAGTCTTTTTCCAGAGCGTGGACACCGCAGGCGTTCCGGTTTGCCGGTTCGCGTGCGCCGAGTTTATGCAGTGACCGCTTCTGGCTGTGGATTCAACCGGTCGATGCAACAGATTGGCTAAATCGTTCGGTGGGTGTTTCGTAGTCCAGTGTTTTCTGAGGGCGGCTATTTAGCTGCCTTGCAACTTCATTGAGCGTGGCTCGCGGGCGAGGGCGGCGACTCGGTCTTTGCCCCGGCGATTTACTGGTTTTAAGCCAGCAAGGGCGGGTCTTTACCCGCCCCAGTGGTTTAGCTACGCACGAACGCCAGTAGATCAGCGTTAATCGTATCGGCATTAGTTGTCGGCATTCCGTGGGGGAAGCCGGGGTAGATTTTCAGGGTGCTGTTTTGCAGAAGTCTGGCGGACAGAACTCCGGCATTTTCATAGGGCACGATCTGGTCATCGTCCCCGTGCATCACCAGTACGGGGATCTTTATACCCTTCAAATCCTCGGTGAAGTCGGTCTGAGAAAACGCCACGATCCCGTCATAGTGTGCCTTGGCACAGCCCATCATGCCTTGTCGCCACCAGTTCCACACGATGCCCTCGGACGGTTTCGTACCTGGGCGGTTGTAGCCGTAAAAAGGTCCTGCCGGAACGTCGTAATAGAACTGTGCGCGGTTGGCTTTCAGTTGGCTCTGCAGGTCGTCGAAAACCGATTTCGGCAAACCGCCAGGATTGTTCGCAGCCTGAACCATCAGCGGCGGCACGGCGCTGATGATGGCGGCCTTCGACACCCGGTCTTCACCGTGGCGCGCGATGTAATGGATGACCTCACCCCCGCCTGTGGAGTGTCCGACATGGACGGCGCCTTGTACGCCGAGGTGATCGACCACGGCGGCGACGTCGTCGGCATAGTGATCCATGTCGTGGCCGTCCCAGACCTGGCTGGAGCGCCCATGCCCCCGTCGGTCGTGGGCAACGACCCGATAGCCGTGGTCCAGGAAAAAGAGCATCTGCGCGTCCCAATCGTCTGCGCTGAGCGGCCATCCATGATGGAAAAAGATGACCTGGGCATCACCTGGCCCCCAGTCCTTGTAAAAGATTTCAACACCGTCCCGCGTAGTGACGTATCCCATGTTCGTATCTCCCGAGTGAAGGTATGGCCTCGACCGACTCGAGATTCGGCCTTGGCCCTGATGAACGAAGTACAGCCCATTCCATAGGTGTTGCAGAGGCTGTGTTTGTCGATTGATCTGCGTCTACCCATGGGCCCATGACGGTGGAGCAATGCATTGAACCTGGGCAGCTTGGCCGCTTTATGACTTTAGGTTTAAAGTCAACTTCAAGGTCAACGGTTTTTAGGGGTGAGGTATGAGAATTGGTGAATTGGCGAAAATCAGCGGGTTGGCGCCTTCTCGCATCCGCTTTTATGAGGCCAGTGGCCTGATCAAATCGGTCGAGCGCAAGGCAAATGGATATCGCGATTACGCACCGGATACCGAATGGGTTCTCGAGATCATTACCGGCGCCCAGGCAGCGGGCTTTTCGTTGGATGAAATCCGCCAGTTGATGCCGATGAATGCCAGTGGCTGGCAACACGATCAGTTGCTGGGTGGCCTCAAGCAAAAGGTCGAGGAAATTGAAGTCCTGCAGCAGCGGCTGGCCCAGAACAAGGAGCAACTGCTGCTGGTCATCAAGGGCATCGAGGGCAAACCCGAGGGCATGGCGTGTGCGGACAATGCGCAAATGCTGATCAATCGTTTGCGCGAAGAGGGCGTGGCGCCTGCTTCGGGCAAACGTGCGGCAGGGGCCGCCAGGAAGAGAACCACCCGCCAGGCGTACGGGGCCTGACGGGCACCCCAGCTCTCAGCGCTCGCCAACCAGCGTAGCGAGCGGTTTTGGCGCATAGAGCGCGCTCTGGAACTGCGGTACGTATTCGTACTTCAGCAGTTTCCCCAGCTTCAGGGAGCGGATGTAGTTCGACAGGCTGCCGTCGCCCAATGTGAGGATGGCCGCATCGGCGTCACGGCTGGAACCGTGCCTGAGCTGGCGGGAAACAGCGTACCCGTAGGCCAGTTGGCCCTGGTGATCGAGGTTGGTGAAACTGTTGGTGATGATTTTGACACTGCGGGATAACTTCTCGAGCTTTTTCGCGGTGAAGGAGAGGTCCAGCTTGCCGGTCTGGCTGTCGGTGATGTCATAGACCACCGATTGCGCACTCTCTTTGCGGTCAATGCCGGTCAGCCACTTCGGCAGGTTGTAACCGACGACACCGCGCACCCGTGCCAACTCTGTATTGACCGGCAACTTGAGCACGTAGCCCCAGAAGTCTCCCGAGATTGACTGGCCAATCAATGTGAGCGGACCCAGGTTGGCTTTGCCGGGTTTGTTGGTGATGATCGACACGGCCATCTCGTTGTAGGCGTCGTTTTCGCAATGCTCGTAGGTATACGCGGTGAACGCGATCAGGCCACGCCCCGGCCAGATCTGCAGCGGTTGCACCGTTGCTGCCAGTTCGGGCGGCATCAGCGCCCGGAGCCGGTCGAGGTCGGCCGTGTAGACAGCCGTAACCTGGCTGTTCTGGTAGTAGAAGTTGGGCGAAAACGACTGGAAGCCTATCTCGACCTTGTTCTTTTCCAGGCTCTTGAACCAGCTCAGATCAACGCCTGGTATTTCGGCGGCGATTACCGACAGTGGCGGGTTGGACCGAAAGCGGTCGTAGAGACCGCCTTTGACGACGGGCACCTGATGGCCGGCGATATCGATGAGGGTGGTGTCGGTCGGACTGGGCATTTCAGGCGTCTCCGCCAACGCTGCGTTGGCAAATGGGTTGAACAGCAATGCAGTCGAAAGCTCGGTTGCGAGTTTCAGTCGCTCTTTTTCAAGGGGCCGGGATCGACCCTGGGGGGCAGCGAGTTACGTCGCTCGCGCAGAGCGCGGCGGTCACGGCTTCAGCTACGGCCCGAGGCGATTGCGGGTTCTGGCCGGTCACCAGCCTTCCATCAGTCAGGGCAAAGGAAGTGAACGGCAGCCAGCCCTTGTGGTAACGCGCGCCCTGGCTTACGAGACGGTCCTCAAGGAAGAAGGGCACCTGGCTTTTCATTCCCGATAGCCACTCTTCGCGATCAGAGAATCCGGTGATGTTTCTGCCTTTGATGATCAACCGGCCCTGGTCATCTTTCAGATCCAGGAGGCCCGCTACGCCATGGCACACGGCTGAGACGATGCCACCCTGGTTGTAGATGGTTTCGGCCACGCGCCGCAGATCAGGGTTGTTGGGAAAATCCCACATGACCCCGTGGCCCCCGGTGAAATAAATGGCGCTGAAGCGGGAAGGGTCCACGTCAGCGATCGGCAGCGTGTTCTGCAGCCGAGCGCGAAAGGTTGCGGACTGCAAATGCCGCCGGGCGGCCTTGTCCATGTACAACCACCCCAGGCTCCGCTCGTCCAGAGGCACCGCGCCCCCTTTGGGGCTGGCAAATACTGTGGTGTAGCCGGCAGCTTCCACCACATCGGTGAAATGTGTCAGCTCCGTCAGCCACAACCCGGTGGTGTCGCTGCGTGAGGGATAGCTGGCGTGGTTGGTCATGATCACCAGTATCTGGTGCTCCCTGGAACCTGCTATCGAGGAGTTCGGCTGAGCATTTGCACTTGTCATGAAAGCACCACCTATCAATATCAATACACAGGAAACAAGGGGCTTGATCATCATTCCGGCTTCATCAGGCGAGCAGTTCGGCGCATGCTCACCTTAAACCTGGCTTTAAGGTCAACCCCGCGACGGCAAATAATTTTTGCGGATGCGCTCGTACTTCTGCTTGACCCTCAACCTGACTTTAACGCTAGCGTCTGATGCGCAAGGGGCAAGGCAATAACGCACGTTATCAATCCAGTCTGGAGCAACGCATGAGTCAGCAAGACAACCCGGATACGCAGATGAAATGGATGATCTATGGCGCCAATGGCTATACCGGCGAGTTGATCGCTCGCGACGCCGTCAAGCGCGGGCTCAGGCCGGTGCTGGCCGGGCGCAATCGCGACAAGATCGAAGCCTTGGCCCGGGAGCTGGGTCTTGAGGCCCGGGTGTTCGGGCTGGATGACAATGCGCGCTTGCTTGCGCAGGTCAAGGGACTTGGATTGGTGCTGCATTGCGCGGGGCCGTTTTCAGCCACCGCCGCACCGATGATCGAAGCCTGCCTGCGGGCCAGTGCGCACTACCTGGACATCACCGGCGAGATCGCCGTATTCGAACATGCCCAATCCCTGAATGAGCGGGCGCGAGCCGCGGGCGTGGTCATTTGCCCCGGCGTCGGCTTCGACGTAGTCCCGACCGATTGTGTCGCCGCCGCACTGAAAGACGCGCTGCCGGATGCCACGCACCTGGCATTGGGCTTCGATTCCCGTTCCAGCTTTTCGCCCGGTACTGCCAAGACCTCCATCGAGGGCATGGCGCAGGGCGGCAAGGTCCGTCGTGACGGTAGGATCGTCTCGGTGCCGCTGGCGTATCGGGTACGGCGTATCGACTTCGGCGCCGGTGAGAAACTTTCGATGACTATTCCCTGGGGCGATATCTCGACGGCCTATCACACCACCGGCATACCCAATATCGAAGTGTTCATACCGGGCTCTGCCGGCATGATCCGCGGTGCCAGATTTGCCAACCTCATCCGCCCGTTGCTGGAGTGGCCCTGGGTACAGAGGCTGCTCAAGGAGCGCATCGGCAAGACAGTGGTGGGTCCGGACGAACAAAAGCGTGCCGACCAAGGCACCTATGTGTGGGGCGAGGCCCGTAACGCTCGGGGCGATCGCAAGGTCGCGCGGGTGCATACCACCAACGTCTACAGCCTGACGATTCATGCCGCCTTGAGTGTGGTTAGTCACCTGTTGCAGGTGCGTCCGATGGGTGGGGCCTACACGCCCGCCAAGCTGCTGGGGGCTGATCTGGTGACCAAGCTGCCCGGCTCGGGCGCCTTGAACATCGAGTAAAGATTCTTGGGTGAAGTTGCAAAAAGGCTATTGACCTTAAAGTTCACTTCAATCTTAAGGTGGCCCCATCTCCACTGAGGGCTACCCCCATGAATGTGTTCGATACCCTGATGCTTCCCAACGGTTCGACCATCAAGAACCGTATCGCCAAGGCCGCCATGGAAGAGAATATGGCCGATGCCGACCAGGCACCTTCCGAAGAACTGATGCGCCTGTATCAGGCCTGGGCCGAGGGTGGCGCGGGCCTGATCATCACCGGCAACGTGATGGTCGATGGCCGTGCCATGACCGGGCCCGGCGGTGTGGTGCTGGAAGATGAGCAGCAACTGGACAAGTTCAAGCGCTGGGCGCGGATTGGCCGTTCCGGCGGCGCGCAGTTCTGGTTGCAGATCAACCACCCTGGCCGCCAGATGCAGGCAAACCTCGGGCAGAAAACCTGGGCACCCTCGGCCATACCGCTGGACCTGGGCAAGATGTCCAAACGTTTCGCAACGCCTCACGCGATGACTGCGAGTGTGATCGATGATGTCATCCAGCGTTTCGCCCGTACCGCGCGTCTGGGTGAGCAGGCCGGGTTCACTGGTGTGGAGATCCACGCCGCACACGGCTATCTGCTGAGTCAGTTCCTCTCGCCGCTGACCAATCAAAGAACCGATGAATGGGGCGGTTCCCTGGAAAACCGCGCGCGCCTGCTGCTGGAAATCGTCAAGGCGGTACGGTCCGTGGTGTCTGCCGATTTTGCGGTGGCGGTCAAACTCAACTCCGCCGATTTTCAACGGGGAGGCTTCACCGCCGACGATGCCCGGAAGGTGGTTGAACTGCTCAACGAGCTGGGGGTGGATCTGGTTGAGTTGTCAGGCGGCAGCTACGAGGCGCCGGCTATGCAGGGCGAAGCCCGTGACGGTCGTACCCTGGCGCGCGAGGCCTATTTCGTTGAGTTTGCGCGTGACATCCGCACCGTCGCCAGGATGCCGGTCATGGTCACAGGGGGAGTGCGGCGACGTCCGATCGCTGAAATGGTCGTCCAGAGTGGCGTGGACATGGTGGGGATCGGCACGGCGTTGGCCATCGATCCGCACCTGCCCCGTGATTGGCTGCTGGGCAAAGACAGTACGCCGCAACTGCCGCCGATCACCTGGAAAAACAAGGCCATTGCGGCCTTGGCCAATATGGCGGTGGTCAAGTATCAATTACGCAAACTCAGCCGGGCCAAAAAAACCGATCCGAGCGTGTCGCCGTTGCGTGCGCTGGTGCTGCAACAACTCGCCATGGCCTTTCGCACCCGCCAATATCGACGTTGGGTAGAGAAGCGTTCGATGTAAGTCGATACCTCGCAAACCCAGCGCTCATTATTTGGGCGAGAAAGTCACCTTGACCGGATTGTCGTGTTTGTAGGTTGCCGATGATGGCCCGTAGTCGAGGTTGAAGCCTGGCAGCCAGGCCCTAAGTTCAGTATCTGAAATCCATTCGAGCTGGAGCTGGCTTGCGGCCTCATTGGCGTCGAACTGAGCCAAGGCTTGCACCGCAGATTGGCAGGCTGCCGATACGCCGGATTCCAGTACCGAGACCTGGAGCTTCTCGCTCCAAGTGATGGATCCGCTTTGCGGGCACTGGCGTACTTGCACATGATATTTCCCGCTGGGTGAAGGCAGGTCGTAGACAATTTTGTTGGGGCCGCATGCGGCCAGCAAGGCGGATGAGAAAATCAGGGCGGGGACACGTTTATTCATAGCAGCGTTCCAATTGCCAGGAGGGGCAAGTGGGCAGTCGGCCCCATCGGGGTGGCAGGGCCTGCACTGGGGGCGTGCCGAATTCAGGCAAACAGGCCCCCGAGCGCATGCTCGACACGGTATTCGATGAGACGCCCATACCCCCGGACTTGTCTTACTTGGCCAGTGACAACGGCACGCCCCAGATGGGATCTTCCATGCCTTGCTTGCCCAGCGGCGTGATTTGCATGGGCTGGAGCCTGGACAGCAACTGCCGGTGCTTCTCGCTCAGGTTGCGCTGCTCGATGAGATTCTGCGTAAAGCTCATGGGCGCCGGCCAGGTATAGACGGTCAGGTTGTCGAGAGGGCACTCGATTTTCTTCGGGTCAATCGCCCGGCACTTCGACTGCTGGTACTTGTAGCCAGGGGTCTTCAGGTGCATGCGTGGGGCCAGCAGCAATTGGCCGCCCTGGATGGTGAAACTGGCAAGCGCCTTGTCGACCGGCAGGCGCGCCTGGACCTTGATCGCGGGAACGTCGCGAGAATCGGTCTGTTGGTAATAGCCGCCCGGGGAGAGCGCCGTTGTCTGGGTATATTGCTGTTCACCCCAGCTCACGCAGGCACCCGAAGCCCTGAGCACGGCGGTACAGACACCTTCGGTCTTGGTCTCGCTGCCATAGGTCGCGTCCTTCCAGACCTCTTCCCTGTAGTACTCGCGGTACAGCTCGGGGGACAGGTAGGCGGTCCCGTTGGCGCCATGGCCCGAACCGGGTGGGCCGCTGCGGGCGCCGACCTGGTCGAGCAAGCCGTGGATCTGGTAGTCGTCGCCGCCGGTCAGCAAGTATTTGCCCGGTGGCAGGATGTGCACCTCGAAGGCCTTGAACAGATAGGTTTCGCCAGGCGGCCTCTGCAGCGCGTTGGTCTGGAACTTGCGGCCGAAGGTCACCTTCGGATCCTTCTCGTATTCCCAGATCACTGTCGGCGTCCATTGAGTCATGGTCAGCGCATCGCTCAGCGACTTGTGCGGCATCACGTCCGCCACCAGCACCACCGCCATGTTCGCCTTGAGTGCTGCGTCCACCTGGTCCAACAGCTGCGCGTAGCGCGGATCGTCCATGCTGCCGTAGGCACCCGAATCGAGATCGGAGACGCAACCGGAGAGGGAAAGAGCGAGGAGCAACGCGGCGGGTAGGGCAGAGCGCTGCCGGAACAGTTTCATGTATCAATCCTTGATGGGCGTTGGCAGGGGGTGTTGAACAGCAATATTAATGGTTTGAGGGTAGAGCGCAATATTTAGGAAGGCCGGTCCGATGGCATGCGCAAAGAGCAAGAATACGCTGTGATTCACCTCACATATCGAACTCTGAACGCTGTGCGAATTCGACTTCGCAGGCCCATAACGACCTGCGCAGCTAGAGGCAGGGAGAGGGCGAATTGCTGTCCGTTTCTCTGGCAGAACCCGGATCCTCTGCTAGTTTTTTCAACGATCAATCTTGCCGCAAAAGATTCGCTCGCCAAAAAAACACTCAAGCAAGGAAGCAGCCGCATGAAGAAAGCCCCCGTATTCATCAGTGGCTTGATTGCTACGTCAGTGATGCTCGCCGCGATGCTTGTGCAGGCGCAAACCTCGCCGATGGCGCAGGTCTCCGGGCCTGAAGCCGATGTGAAGGTCACGCAAACCTACGTACGGATGATGGCGCGGGAAGCGTATTTCTGGGGTTGGCCGATGGCCAATATCTTCAACCGCCGGCAGAAGTTCAAGGACCTGCCGGAGCCGGGACTGATGGGCGGTATCGTGCCCGTAGCACCGATCAACCATCTGTCGATGCTCACCGATTACATTTCCCCTGGCGAGCGACTGGTGGCCTGCCCGAACCAGGATGTGGTCTACGGTGCGGGCAGCATTGCCCTGGATATCGAGCCTGTGGTGATTCAGGTGCCGGACTTCGGCGACCGTTTCTGGGTGTATCAACTGGTGGACCTGCGCTCCGACAGCTTCGCCGAACTGGGCAAGATGTACGGTACCAAGCCGGGCTTCTATCTACTGGTGGGGCCGGACTGGAATGGCAAGGTACCGGAAGGCATTGCCCAGGTGTTTCGCGCCAAGACCAACACCGGTTTCGTGATCCCGCGGGTATTCCAGGACGATACCGCCGAAGATCGCAAGGCCATCCAGCCCTATCTGTCAGGCATCGATATGTACCCGCTGTCCAAGTACGACGGCAAACTCAAGCAGCGTGACTGGAGCAAGTCGCCGAAATTCCCTGCCGAGGCATCGGGAGACGAGGAGACCCGCTGGGTGCTCCCGGAAAAGTTCTTTGATGAACTGCCGGCGATTCTCAAGGACGCCAGGCCGCTACCGGGTGAAGAGGCGCGCTATGCGCAATTGGCGGTGCTGGCGCAAATCGCCCAGCGCGACCCCGAGCTGAAAAAAGCCATGATCGACGAAGCGCAAAAGGCTGACAGCGAGGTGGTCAAGCCGCTGTTGCAGTTTCGCAACTACGGCCAGCAATTGCCGCATCACTGGAGCACCATCAGCAACGGCGCGGCGTTTGGTACCGATTACTTCCTGCGCACGGCAGTCGCCCGGTCGAATATCTTCGTCAACAAGCAGATCGAGACCAAGTATTTCTACCAGGACCTGGACGAGGCCGGTACTCGGCTCAATGGCGCCCAGCGCTATAGCGTGACCTTCCCCAAAGGTGCGCTGCCGCCGGTCAAGGGCTTCTGGTCGTTGACGCTGTACAACCAACAGCATTTCTTCGCCGAAAACCCGTTGGGACGCTATTCCCTCGGCACCAAGAACAAAGCGCTCAAGAGCAATGCCGATGGCTCGCTGACACTCTATGTGCAGAGCGACTCGCCGGGCGCGGACAAGGAAAGCAACTGGCTCCCCGCGCCCCAGGGCGCCGACTTCTCGCTATACGTTCGCGCCTACTGGCCGGAAGCCGCTGCGATGAACGGCCAGTGGACACCACCGGCGGTGGTCAAGGTCAACTGAACCGATTTTCCAACTGCGTTTCATAAGGACAGCCCATGAACCGTTTGCGCACTTCCCTGACGGCCCTGGCCGCAGCCATTACCCTGAGCGGCCTGGCCAATGCTGCGACGCGTTATGAGGAACTGGCCAACCAGCCCTTTGAAAAGGGCTTCCCGACTGAGACAACTGCACGCAACCTGATCGATGAGCTGGTATTCCAGCGCGCCGTGCAGTCGTACC
The DNA here is from genome assembly GCF_058799535.1 of Pseudomonas sp. GW822-FHT06D10. Lineage (NCBI taxonomy): Bacteria > Pseudomonadati > Pseudomonadota > Gammaproteobacteria > Pseudomonadales > Pseudomonadaceae > Pseudomonas > Pseudomonas sp. GW822-FHT06D10. Next base: position 467,159 of record NZ_JBXALN010000001.1, read on the forward strand.
TGTGGGCCTTGCCGGCGATCAACATCTGGTCGATGAAGGAGGCCTCGGAAAAACAGTTCGGTGCTGGCTACAACATCCTGCCCACCTGGAAAAAACGCATCAATGCCAAGACGCTGGTGACCACGCCGAACTCCGATCTGGTCTACGCCATGAGTTATCTGGACCTGCAGAAGTACGGTCCCCTGGTGGTCGAAGCACCGCCCGGTGTACAGGGCATGTTCGACGACTTCTTCCAGCGCCCGATCGTTGGGCCGACCATCGACGGCAAGACCTGGCGCGGTGACGTCGGCCTGGCTGGCCCCGACAAGGGCAAGGGCGGCACCTACGTGCTGTTGCCGCCGGACTACAAGGGGCCGGAGCCGACCGAGGGATACGTCTATCGTTCGCGCACCAACAACGTGTTCCTGTTCTGGCGCACCTTTTTCAAGGATCCGAAAGACCTCAGCGTGCCGGTGGCTGAAGTCGAGCGCACCAAGATCTATCCGCTGGGCAAGAAGGATTCGGCGCTGCCGATGCAATTCCCCGATGCCACCGGCGCACCGATCAACATGCTATTTCCCGAGGATGGTCGCTATTTCGACATGCTGTCGCGCTTCATTGACGCCGAAGCGGTGGACCCGGCAGACATGGACATGCGTGGCTTCCTGCACACCTTGGGCATCGAGAAGGGCAAGCCCTTCGCTCCGGATGCGCAACGGCGCAAATTGCTCGATGAAGCGGCGCGCACCGCGTTCAAGATGAGCAAGGTGGTGACCAGCCATTTGCTGCTCAAGGAACCGGGCGGCTTGTATTACAAAGATCGGCAATACGTGAATACCTTCGCCGGGGAAAACACCGAGTTTCAGTCCAGTGGCAGCTTCACCAATCTTGAGCAGCGTGTGGCGTTCTTCACTTCGGCCTACTCGGACAGCCCCGGCATGGTCATGAACATGGTCGGTGCCGGTGCCAAGTATCCCGCGACCACCCGTGATGCCGACGGCAAGTTCCTCGACGGTGCCCAGACCTACAAGCTCAACCTGCCGGCAAATGTACCTGCGGCGTTGTTCTGGTCGGTGACCGCCTACGACAACCTGACCGCCTCGGGCCTGGACAACGGCCAGCCGTTCCCGTCTCTCAATCAGATGGATAAGCCGGTGCAGAACAGCGACGGCTCCACCGATATCTACTTTGGCCCGAAATCTCCGGGCGAGGGCAAGAACTGGATCAAGACCGTACCGGACAAGGGCTTCCTGGTGATCGTGCGGCTTTACGGGCCCAAGCAGGCATTCTTTGACCAGAGCTGGAAACCGAGTGATTTGCTCAAGCAGTGATGAGTGTGCTCGTGTCGTGCCCGATAAGACGGCCAATGCGAGCAATGCTTTTCGAATGATAGCCGGTGAGCGGTACGTTGAATCCTCTGCGCGATAGCGTTGAGCATTCATTAATAGCCGTCAGCTATGTCTGAATCAGGCTAAATGGTGCCCACTTCAATAGGTGGACACCATTTCCCTGAACGTTGGGATCAGGCCGGACGATTACAGCCATAGTGACTGTCGACCCGTGGGTGATTTGCACAGAGCGGGGAGTTCGCTCACTGCCCCTTTATATTGATTGTCACCTGTAATCCCAGTGGGCCAGGCCTGTCGCAGATCAATGTCATGCTGTCGATGGGATGACGCTCCAGCAATTGAAGCAGTTGCGTCGGGCGCAGACCTACTCGCACATGTGCCAGCAACTCGCGAGTGTGCTGAGACAGCGCTTGTAGCAGGGTGACGGGATCATCAACCTGCAGATGCAACCATTTGCGCGGCGCCGCGATATCCGGCAAATCGAAGCCGTCGACGCCTGTCTGGAACAGCTCCCCACCCTCGCTGTGAACGGAGGACGCAGCAGGTGAAATACCCAGGCCCTGCAGTAGCAATTTAAGCCTGGCAGCCTCGCCGGCAATGCCTGCGGCATTCATGGCAGAGAATGCGTAATTGACGCGCTTGCTCGGGGACTGCAATACGGCTTGCTCAAGAAAGGCCGTACGCTTGGGTGCGATCTCCCAAACCAGGGTGTTTTCAGTTTCGCAAGGCTGCATGGACTGCCTTTGAGCGGCAGCCTGATAAAACGGATGCTCACTCAGGGGCTGCATGACCTCGGACAGCCGAGTGGCCAACCCGGTATCAAGAAAGCTCAGATACGCCTCGAAGGTCTGGTTGGACTTCGCGTCAGGCCAGCACCCGCAAAAAGCCCTGAGTGCGTCACGGGCTGCCGAGTCGAATGCCTGCGGCAGGATCATCGTCCCCAGATCCCGGGATCGCCCGCTGTCGCTCAACAGCGCGGCGTAGTCCATCAGCAACTCGCCCTGGTCGACCCATTGAATACCGTGGTCACGACCACGGCGTTGCCACAGACTGCGTTGCTGCTCATCGTGAGAAAACAGCAGGGCCGTCGTTTGTCCCGGAATGCATTGCGCCAGGAAGTCTTCAGTGGTCATCAGTTGAATGCCATCAACGGCATCAATCAGTACCTTGTCGTGCACCAACGCCACCGGTTCCCAAGGGAAGTCCAGATCCTGCAACGCGCGCTTGAAGGGCACTGATCGCGGCGTACTGTAATCCCAACCGATAAAGTAGAGTTTCTTGCGAACAGTCATGCCGGGCTCACTGTGGTTTCTGGAAGTAAAAAGTTTGCGTATCGCCGATACGGCCTGCGGTCAAAGCACCGCTATGGGGGCTGTAGTAATTGCCCGAGACCACCTTTCCGCTATTTGGATTGACCAACGTGCAGTCGGCCCCCAGCCAGGTCATCAGGGTCAAACCATGCCGTTCGCCCAAGCTCAGGAACTCTTCCACGGTGTAGTGCTTGTAGTGCCACGCGTAGGGGTTTTTGCTCAGGTCCACAACCTGTGAGTTGGGTGCGGAGATAATCAATCGGCCGCCGGGCTTCAATGCATGGACCATCAGCCCAAAGAACGCTTCGCCCTGCTCGACGTGCTCAATGGACTCGATCGACACAATGAAATCAAAGTGGTTGGCTGGCAGTGAAAACGGGAAAAATTTCTGGCTGAACAGTACGTTCAAATCGACATAATTGCGGTTAGCCAGGTCAATGGACTCGGCCGAGCCGTCGATGCCGTGCATGAAGCAGGGCAGGGATTGCGCCAGCAGATGAGTGCCATAGCCATTGCCGCAAAAGATATCGGCGCCCAGCAGCGGCCCCGGCAGGTCGGCGAGGACCTCGCGTGCGAATTCATAGCGAGCGATGGCATCGGGCGGGAGTGCATCCGGGTGCAATGCGGTGAGTCGTTCACCACTGTCCAACCTAAAATCTCTATCAAGCAATCCCATAAATACCTCGGCACTAAATGCCCGGACTCCAGGCACCGTAAATAAATGATTAGTACGTGAACACCCTGGGGCCTAGGGGGCTCAACTTGTCATAAAAACTGTTGCCAGGTAACTGTCGCCCACGTACAGCTCCCAACAATCATTTGCAGTGTTCGCCCGCTACCGTGCCGGGCAAGGCGACACTGGCCAAGCCAACCTTGGGTCTTGCGATACTCCCCTGCGAGCCTCCCCTGCGCTGTCCGGGGTGACTGCAGATTGATCAGCCGGTAGCCCGCCATTTGAACCTGCGGGAGTAGCTCGTGGCAGCGTAATTCGCCGCCCTGCCATCGAGCACGACCCCTACACGTTTTTCGGCAGGCGGATAGTGCTGTAGCAGTGGCGACAGGTCAAATTTGGAATGGTTGTTCGATGCCATGCGAGCTATACCGCCCAGTAGATCGGCTGGTGCCGCCTCTATGGAGGTGGGTCATGGGCCAGGAACAGCCCCCTGGCCCGGCGTGGCTCTGGCCACCCGGGGCGGGTCAAGGAGGGTCAGGCTTCTGGCTTGAGCTTTATGCCGGCGCATCGGCCTCGAGTCAGCAGGTAGTCCACTTGCCTGGCGCGGTTGATGGCGACGCGGATTTCGCAGCTGGCTGAGTTGGTCACGTCGCCCCAGTATTCAGCGTGTACCAGTTGGCCGTTCTGTGGGCCGGTGTAGGTGCCGAGCGCTTCGCGTGAGGTGTACGAGGTGTCGCGTTTATAGATCAGTACCACCCAGTCCTTTTCGGGGGCGGTGGCGACTTGGTTGGGGACGCCAAAGTGCTCGATCGCCTCGCCAACCGGGCGGTTCTTCCAGTAGTTGCGGGCCTGGGCTTCGGGCAGGGTCGGAATGGCCGAGCATCCGCTGAGCAGGATGGCGGCTATTCCCAGTGCGAGCAGTCTTTTCATCGCACGTTCTCCATAAATAGTGCGTTCATTTGGCGGGCATTTGATCGAATGCCTGGTCGACGATCTTCAGGATGGCCGTCTTGGTGTGCTCGTGATTCATTAACTGGAACAGCCCCGGAGCGGCCGAAATCATCTGCGAGGTAGGCATCTTGCCGAGCGGATACATCTGCTTCGCCTGGCGCTGCTCCGGATGACAGAGGAAGTCCCGGGTCTGGGCTATCCAGGGCTCGGGCTGCTTTTGCCATTGAGTGGAAACCTTCTTCGGGCGCAAGTCGTTGAAGAACTTGCTGTAGTTCTGCGCGCCGTTCAGGCGCACCCGGTTCTTCGCGCAGTCGACTTCGACGTCATACGCGGTCATCGTTGGCTTGCCGCCTTCTTCGTAGAGCTGATAGACGCCCAGCGAACGGACACCGCCCTTGCGCAGGAAGATGTTGGAAGGTTCACCGTCGACGATGAAGGCTTCGTTCTTGTTGAGGCTGCCCTGGTGATGAATCATCCAGAAGTCGCCGGCCGGGGCACTTTCCGCTTGTGCAGCCAGCGGGCTGCACAGCAGCAAGGCGGGCAGCCAGGGTCTGAGGGAGGTGAGCATAGGGCAACAATCCTTTGCTGTGGTGGGCACCTGGAGGCGGTGCTTGCGGGTGAAGAAAAATCAACTCAGTCCGTTGGCAAGACAGTGAGTGGCCAAGCTCAGGGGCTGTATCGGGCGATGGGCAGGGCGAACTCTGGTGAGTGGCTGCCATGACCAGAGGGCGCTCCTCGAGTTTTTTGTTCGTGGCAGCAGGTGGGCCGCTCAAGGGTAGAAATATAGGTGCGCCGGGCGTCGTGGGTCGATTAGGGCAAATGTGCTAATGGCGTATTGCTGCTATCGAGCAGGGCCGCGGAAACTGCAGCTTGCAGCTATCCCAGGGCAGGCCGCAGGAGGTCGATGGAGCGCTCAGGCTTGAGGGGGCAGGGTGAATTCAGGTAAAGGCCAGGGCCGCTCAGGGAGGGGGCAGTGTGCTACGGCGGCCAAGGCAGTTGGGGGGGGCTGGATCAGCTTTCGGGTGCGATGACCGGGTCTTGAGCGGCTTCAGCCGCCAGCTTCAAGCGATCGGCCTTGCTGATGTAGGTGCACTTCTTCTTCGGTGCCAGTTTGGCGCTGGCCTTCTTGGCGTTGGCCTTCAGCAGTTGGTTGATTTTCTTGCGGCGGTTCATGTGTGCGACTCGGCGGGTAAGTTGCCGAATGATATCAGCTAAGGGGGGCAGGCCGGCCACCCGGGGTGAACCCTGGTTGCACAAGACTGGGTGGCGGCCCTGTTTAGCTGGAGCACCCGATCACTTCTTGCTGTTGCAGTCGATTACGCTGGCATCGGTGATGATGTTCTGGCTATCGGTGTACAGGGTGATGCTGCAGAAGTAATCGAGCACTGTCCGGTTTTCCTCATACCCGGTCTTGCGATAGACCGCTTCGCTCCCCACCGGCATCATGCCGCCGACCCCGCCACCGCCAATGCCTACCCAGGTCTCCTTCTGGCCGACGTACTCGACGCCGGTCTGCACGAAGACCTTCTCTGGCGTGGTATGGGTCTGCACCCGGTTCCACAGGTAGAAACCTCCACTGCCGTAGGAAGAAGGCCCCATGCCCTGGTCGGGCCTGCCGAACAGTTGAAACGCATTCTTGGCCGGCTGCCCCACCAGTTTCTGGGCGGCGATCTCGACGTCGTTGGGTTCGGTCTTCGCTGTTGGGATGGCACAGGCGCTGATGGTCAGAACCGTGAGGGCAAGGCATACGAGCTTGAGTGAAGGCATGACACAGATTCCTTGTGTTCCTGGATTTTCGGCAAAAGATAATCTGAAAAATATCGGCATGGCCAGTGCAAGGTTGTGCTGAAGAGTCGCCGTGCGCTGATTTTCGCCGGCCATACAGGCGCGACAACACGCCACACTGGCGCAATCGCCGGCAGTGGTCTTTGCTGTCTCGGGCCCGGCGGCAGGGCGCGCGGACTGAGCCTGCGTCATGCCATACAGGGGGCCTGTGTCCGCCTCTGGTGACGGAGCAGGGCACAGAACACTATCGAGGTCTCGACCAAGGAGGTCAGGTTGAAAAGGAAAATGCTGGCGGCTTCGCTGCTGCTGTGGATGTTTTCGCTGACGGCGCAAGCCGACTGCGCGGTGCTGGGGCCGGGAGAGGATCCGTGCGCTGGCCCGGTGCTCGGGCCTACGGTCTGCGAATGCCCTTGATGAATGTCCGTGCCCTCGTCAGGGGGCATGGGTGACTGGATGACTGACCAGGAGGTCGCAAATGAAAAAAGTGATGTTGGCGGTATTGCTGCTGTGGGGCTTCACCCTGACGGCCCAGGCTTCTTGCCCGGTGTTCGGCCCGTCCGAAGATCCGTGCAGCGGCCCGGTATTCGGTCCGTCCACCTGCGAATGCCCTTGAGCTAGTTGCCAATGGCAGGCCCGGCCCAGGTCGGGCCTGCTTCTGCCTTGGGCCTGATCGGCAGGTGCCGAAGCGCCTGTGGCCGGTTCTTCAAAGATGGGCGATCAGCTGCTGCCGATAGCCGTTTTCATCGGCTGGGGCGGGGTATCGGGTTTCATCGATCAGCGCGCGCAACTGCTGTGAATGGCTGGACTGCCTGAAGGCGACCTGGCACTCGGCAGCATCAAAAAAACCTCGTAGATGAGGCAGGACCAAGGGCAGCAACAGAGGTTCTATCTTCAACGAAATACTGACGATATCCAGTTGGTCGGTGGGGTCTCGGTAGAGATCGATGACCAGCAGGCTTGCACTTTCGGTACCCGGATAAATGTGGACGTCGCCAGCGCCAACCGGGGTTTCGTCGAAGTAGCTGGTGTACAGCTTGCGAATGTCGAGAGCGATTCCCAGGGTGTTCAATGCCGCCGCCAGATCGGCGTTGGGAACAGGCTCGTCCTGCGCCCAGGTGACGAAGTCAGGCATGGAAACACAGATGTCGAACTCGTTGGCGCAGATGATGGGCGTCACTGGGAAGGCTTCCTGATGGTGGAGGGCCGGTAGCCTACCACTGGGCGACGCTGTTTTTGCAGCGATGATCCATGAGTTACTCCAGGTGGCTCATCGGCTGTCCATAACTCTTGAATAGGTGGCGCATTCCCCGATTTGTCCTGTAGCGTTCATCGCGGCTGGCGAAGCTGGCCAGGCACGGACGTTGGGAGTCCAGCACACATTCAGACCAAGGATATTGGCCCCAGATGACTCAGCTGATTGATTTCAAATCCATCGTTGCAGCAGCGCAGCGGATAGATGGATCGGTAGTTCGTACGCCGACGGTGGAAAGTTCAATGCTGGCAGGCATGGTTGAACGACCTGTCTTTCTCAAGCTTGAAAACCTGCAGGCCGGTGGTTCATTCAAGGCCCGCGGGGTACTCAACAAGTTCTCGGCGTTGCAGGAGGGCCTGGGCGATAGCCACTTCGTCGCCGTCAGTGGGGGTAACTTCGGCATTGCCATCGGCGAGGCGGCCAAGCGCTTCGGCGCCAGGGTGACGGTGATCATGCCCGAGAGCGCGCCGTCTTCGTCGGTCGAACGCATTCGCGCCTCCGGCAGTACGGTCATTGTCGAACCGGATGTGCATGCCGCCTTTGCCCGGGCCAAGGCCCTGGAGGCAGAGGGCTATGTGGTGATCGACGATTGCGCCGACACGCTGATTGCCGAGGGGCATGGAACACTGGCCCTTGAGTTCATTGCCGACTGCCCGTCCCTGACCGACGTGTTTGTCGCGGTCGGCGGCGGGGCGATGCTGGCGGGGGTGGCCACGGCCTTGAAGGCGATCAAGCCGGGGATCCGGGTCTGGGGCGTAGAGACCGCCGGCGCACACTCCATGAGCCAGGCCTTGCAGGCGGGCAGGCCGGTGGATATCGACGTCAGTTCGATCGTCTCCACCCTTGGCGTTCCGATTATCGACGAGCTGATGTTTGCCCACGCTCGCCACTATGTCGAAGACATGGTTGTGGTCCCTGACGAAGAGGCGATCAAGGGCATGCTGTCCTTTGCGCAAGGGGCAAGGCAATGGGTTGAGCTGGCTTCTGGCGCGCTTGTGCCCGCGGTCATTGCCACCGCGCCCAGGCTGCCTGCCGACGCGGTTATTGGCCTTGTCGTCTGTGGTGGGAACATATCCCTTCAAGACATGACGAAATGGGCTACCTATGCGGGAATTTCCTGAACATTCCCAGGGTGATGTCTGTAACAGGTCGCTCGCTATCGAAAGCGAGTGCTGGCTGACGTACGCGCTCCGGCGCTGAGAGGGGGCGAGCAGCCCTCTCAGCGCACCAGGTTGGCCAGCCAGCCGTGCAGGTCCTACTTCACATCGCCATTGTAGAAAACGTGCTGCACGTCTTCTTTCTTGACGATCAGCTTGTTGCCATCGGCCAGGCTTTCGACCAGCTCCGAGCAGTTGTTGATTTCCATCTTGCCGGTCACCGATTCCGAGGCACTGTCAAAGGTGAAGGCGTAGGTGGTGGCGGGGCAGCTGGCGCCACCTTCTCCGGTGGAGACCACCAGCAGATACTTGCCACCGAAGGCATAGGCTTTCTCGACGGCGACGTATCCTGTGAGGTCCGGGTCTTCAACCACGTAGTCCATCACGTTGACGACACCGGCGCGGGATACATAGTTGATGGCCGAACCGCCCATTTCGCGGGTGCTGGTGGTGAATACGCCACCGATGTCGTCGCCGCTGATGATCAGCGGTACGTAGCTGACCCGGGGCGCTTCTGGGGCCGGTTGGGTGGCGACTGTCGGGGCGGGGCGCTCGCCGAGGGCAGGAGCCGCCTGTGGCGATACACACTTGCCGGTCTCGCAGATCCGATCACCCTTGCAATCGGTGTCCTTGAAGCACTGGGCGGCAGTGCCTGCCTGGCCGGTTGCCACCGGCTCGGGTTTCTTGTCGCATCCAACCAGGGCCAGCGCTGCAAGTGAGAGGGCGTAAACAAGCTTCATGTTGATCTGTCCTTAATCAAGAGGGGGGGGCCGGCGAGCAATGTAAAGGGTTTGCTCAGGCGTTGCCAGGAAACCTCAGCCCGGCCATCCCCTGTTGGCGGCTTGTCAGCAAAGGCTGTCGGCCGCACTGAGCATGGGGAGGACCGGGAGGCTCATATCGCGGATGGCCGCTTCAAGCTTGTCCTGGTAGATGCTCAGGATGGAGTAATCCAGTTTCTGGGTGATGTTCGCGCCGCTTGCGCAATTTTGCAGCAGTTCTTCCAGTGCCCCGGCGACCAGGTCCGCGGTGACCTGCAAGACGTTCAAGCCGAAGCGGCTATCGACAATGACCAGATTCGTTAAGTCGTACATACAGCCCCTGCGGTCACTGTGATGAAGGGTAATGGCTATGAGCCACTAGCAGTTTAACTAAACCGTCGGTGGGCTGTCACGGGGAGAAAAGGGGGGATTTGCGTCGGTGAGCGGGTTTTTTGTACGGCGATTTTCCAGCGCTCAGGGGCCGCTCTGTGTACCATTCTGGTCCGCCTGGAAACCAGATTTGATCTGCATGCTGATTTTGAAAAAGGGTGATCACCAGGGCTTGAAGATAGGGCCACGCTGGCCATCTTCAGAGGTCTCGATAGATGCCCGGGTCTTCGCCCAACTGCTTGAGGTGCAGTCGAGATTGCCTCGCGCCGTGCAACTGCTGGTAACCCGGGGTTACGAACCCAACAGCAGTTACCTGGGGTTTTTCAGAACCCTGTCGCGCTGGCTGGGCATCCGGCTTTTCTGCCTGTGTTACCCGCGGCGAAAGCAGGAGCTGGAGGATATTTTCGGCTCCAATGGCCATGACGTGGACGGCACTCATGTCGACCTGTCCATCGTCCTCGATGGCAAGCGCTTGCGCTTTCTGCCCTTGGGTGTGTTTACCTCGCCGGCCCGCCAGGAACAGCGCAAGGCGCGTTACTCGGCGGTAGTGGAGGAGGTCAAGGCCACCCTGGGGCAGTGCGGTTTTCAGATTCATCGCAACCCTACCGAAAGCCTGCAGATCCATTGCGACTACAAGGCTTGATCTCGATCTCTGAAGCGTTGGTCATGCAGCACCCATGGTGCTTTCCGACGCAAGTATTAAGGACGTTACGTGTTGCGTAGTCTGTTGTGGCTGGTGCTGACCCTGGGGCTGAGCGGGTGCACGGCATTGATGACCCGAACCACTCCCTACACCTGTCCCTATATCGGCGTGCGCATGGACTGGGCGCTGGCAAAGGAAAACAACGGCGTGCTCTGGCCGTTTCTGGCGCTGGATGCGCCGTTTTCCGGGGTGGTGGATACGCTGATGTTTCCCTTTGAATACCAGCACAGTTGCAGCCTTTGATTCTGGAGGTTCAGCTGGGCTGAACGGTCAGGTGAGTGGGCGGGCCGATCCGTGCTCAGGAGCGGGGGCGACCCGAGGTTAGAAAGGCCGTCTAGAGTTGATTCTGGCAATCGCTGCCTGAGGAGAACCACCATGCACACATCGCGTCCGCTTGTTACCGTTCTTGTCTGCCTGTTCCTGGCTGCGGCTTCCCCCCTGGTACTGGCCGATCCGGGCGGGGGCAAGGGGCAAGGCCATTCCAAGCAGGGCGCCCAGGATGATCGTGGCCAGGGCAACCGGGAGGGCCACGGCAAGGGCAAGAAACCTGCTGCTGACGATTGGAGCCATGGCCCGAGCATTGATCGTGGCAACGTGCTCGGCATCTTGGGTGGGCACCGTGATTACTGGAGCCCGGGACCGGCGTTGCCTCCCGGTATCCAGAAGAACCTGGCCCGTGGCAAGCCCCTTCCACCAGGCATAGCCAAGAAGCTGGATAGCCGGCTGCTCGGGCAACTGCCACGCTATGAGGGGTATGAGTGGCGGCAGGCCGGTACAGACCTGATCCTGGTGGCCATTGCCAGCGGGGTTATCTACGAAGTGCTGAATGACGTGTTGAACTGATGGGGCTGCCGGGGTTTCAACCAATCGCAACTCAAACCCCGGCAGGGAGCCCTGACCCGAAGGGCTATTCCCAGAGCTTGAACAGCACGCTGGCATTCACCCCGCCAAAGCCGAAGCCATTGGACAGTGCGTATTGCATGGCCAGTTGGCGAGCCTGCCCCCTGACCAGGTCCAGCCCTGCGGCGGCGCTGTCCGGGTTTTCCAGGTTGAGGGTGGCCGGGGCGATCTGATCGCGCAGGGCGAGGATGGTGAAGATCGCCTCTATTCCTCCGGCCGCACCCAACAGGTGGCCAGTGGCGGATTTGGTGGCGCTGATGGCCAGCCCACTGTCGGTGCCGAACACCGTTCTGATAGCAGCCAGCTCGCCTTTGTCACCCACGGGGGTGGAGGTGGCGTGGGCATTGAGGTGCTGCACCTGGGATGCCTGGATACCGGCCTGGCGCAGGGCCTGCTGCATGGCGCGACGGGCGCCGTCGCCGTCTTCCGGGCCGGCCGTCATGTGGTAGGCGTCGGCGCTGGTGCCGTAGCCCACCAGCTCGGCGATGGGCCGGGCGCCGCGGGCCAGGGCATGTTCCAGTTCCTCGATGACCAGCAGGCCGGCGCCTTCACCCATGACAAAACCATCCCGAGCCTGGTCGAACGGACGGGAAGCGCGTTCCGGGGTGTCGTTGAATTCGCTGGACAAGGCGCGGGCTGCGGCGAAGCCGCCCAGGCTGACCCGGTGGATGGCCGCCTCTGCACCGCCACACACTGCGATGTCGATTTCCCCGGCGCGGATCATTCGCGCGGCATCGCCAATCGCCTGGACCCCGGCGGCACAGGCGGTCACCGGCGCGCCCAGGGGGCCCTTTAGACCATGGCGGATCGACACGTGCCCGGCGGCCATGTTGCTCAGGAACGAGGGAATGGTGAACGGCGACAGGCGGCGCGGGCCCTTGCTGTCGGTGGTGCGTACCGCTTCGGCGATGGCCGGGAAGCCGCCCACCCCGGAGGCGATGATGGTGGCCGTGCGTTCCTGGGCTTCTGCGGTATCCGGCTTCCAGCCGGCCTGGGCCAGGGCCTCCTCGGCCGCGGCCAGGGCGAAGAGGATGAAGCGATCCATCTTGCGCTGTTCCTTGGGGGCCAGCAGTTGGTCCGGGTCGAAGCCGGCCTCCGGGTCCTGGAGCGAGTCGGGCACCTGGCCGCCGATGGTGGTCGACAGCTCGCCGATGAGTTCTTCCGGTAACGAGCGGATGCCGGACTGGCCTGCCAGCAGGCGCCGCCATACCTGTTCGACTCCACAACCCAGTGGCGTGATTGCGCCCATGCCGGTGACTACGATGCGTTTGCTCATGCGGATCCTGCTCCTTCAGCGTACGTGATTGGGGAACAACGAAGCGTGGACGATACTATCATCATGAAAGTAACATCCGAATCCATAATTACCGAGGTGCAGTGCAGGAGCCAGCCATGCAACGAAAGAGTCTGATTGACGCCGAGTGTCCGATCGCCCGAGGCCTGGAGCGGGTGGGGGAGTGGTGGAGCATCTTGATCATGCGCGATGCCTTGCATGGCTTGCGGCGCTTCGACGAGTTTGCCCGCAGCCTGGAGATCGCCCCGAACATGCTGACCCGGCGTCTCAATTCCCTGGTGGAGGATGGGTTGCTCGTGCGTGAGGCCTACAGCCAGCGCCCTCTGCGCTATCAATATGTGCCCACGGCCAAGGGCGAGGACTTTCGCGTGGTGCTCATGGCTTTCGTGGCCTGGGGCAATCGTCACTACGCTCCCGAAGGTGAGAGCGTGCAACTTGTCGAGCGGGAAACCGGGCTTGCGGTACAGCCTGTGATGGCGGAGGTCGCCAGCGGCCGGTTGGTGGCATTGCAGGCGTGCACGGTGCAAGCCGGGCCCGCGGCCAGTGCCAGCATGCGCCAGCGCCTGGGGGCTACGGCTGTCTGAGCCCTGGCGCCTGGTTCGATGCCGCGGGTGTGGCGGGTTGCTATGCGGCGGCCAGGTTCTGGGGTATCCAGCAGATTCTGGCTGGTGGCCGCCAGGGCGTTATCGCCCGCAGGCTGGCCGGCGTCTCAGCGTGCCCGCTGCCCGCGCCGCCAGGAAGGGTGAAAGTGCCGCCAGTGGGCGTCCTGGGCTGCAGCCAGCAGCTCACGGTCGCCGCGGGTATCGCCCCAGGCCCGGAGTCGATACTGGTTCAGCGGACCGTAGACGCTTTCCAGGCGCAGGACCTTGTTCTGGCAACGGCAATTGTTGCCGGTGATACGCCCGCTCAGTATGCCGTCGACCACCTCCAGTTCGGTGCCGATCAAGCTGATCCCCAGGCGTGTGGCGAAAGGTTGCAGGACCAGGGCCGGGGAGGCAGAACACAGGGTTACCAGGGCGCCTGAGCGCAGCTCCTGGGCCACCGCCTGCACGCCCGCCGGGCGCATCAGTCGGTTCCAGGCCTGCTGGCAGAAAGCTTCTGCCCGCTGCTGGAGCCAGGCGGCCTCGACGCCTGTGAGGAAGGTGCTGATCAGTTGCGCCTTGAGCTGGTCGCGATCGACCCGGCGTACCAGGAACCTCAGGCTGGGCAGGGCCAGGCCGAGTATCCGCCGGTTGAACTGGCGGTGGCCGAAGGCGAACCTGAGAAAGGGTACGAAGCTGTCATGGCGGGTCAGGGTGCCGTCGAAATCGAACACCGAGAGCACCTGGCTGGCATCGGGGTTGATCCCGATGGTGTCCGGGGCAAGCGCCTGGGCTACGGATTGTGGGGCCTGGGATGGCAAGCCCGTGGGGGCGAGGGGGCCGGTTGGCGGGTGGGGCGGCATGGGTGTTCTCATTGATGGCGGCCGTGGATACGCGGCCGGTTTTGCCTGGGATTGCTGCAGTCTACGCGTTCCGAGTGGAGGCTTCTGCTACAGGTCTACAGACGCAGCATGGGAAGGGGGTTCCAGGGACGGGTCAACAGCCGTCTGGCGGACAATTGAACCAGGCGCAGATGAAAGCCGGCATCGGGAAATGCGGCAAACACTCGACGCCGATCCTGGCGCGATAGACCGAAGCTCAGCATGCCCAGGGAGACATCAATCCAGTCGGCGCGGCGGAAGCCTTCCACCAGGCTATCCGGCTGCGCGGCAGTAGGGGTGATCTTGTGGTGCAGTTCAATCATTGGCAGCACCTCGGCTGCCCATTCCAGCCTGCCGATTTCCTCCAGATAGGCTTCGGCCAGGTGTAACGAGGGTGGCAGGTAGTCGAAGGTCCCGGCGGTCCAGATCCCCAGATCATGAAAGGCTCCGGCAATGGAGAGTTTCTGCAACTGCAGGGCATCAGTGCCTGTAAGCAGGTGGCAGAAGTTGATGACCCGGTACACATGGTTGCGATAGCCGGTGAAATCCTTGCCCAGCTCGCCGCGATAGCGTTGCAGCAGTTCGTCCAGCAGTTCCAGTTGGGTCAATAGCATTGCAGCGTCCTTGCGGTACCCCTTCGGGGCGCGTTTTCAAGAGTCGGTTCACAATTAACGGGAAGCGCCGGATGCCGGCGTGCGTTGCCTGGCGCGGGCTCTTTCGATCATGGCCACGATGGTGTCGCAGAGCTCTTCCTGGGCTTGGCCGAAGCTGATCTCTCCCAGTGTGGCGGCATGGGACAGCGCTTCGGCGGCGCCGAGCATGGCCCGCAGGCCCGCGGTGCCTATCACGGCGCCGTTCGCGAAGGGCTCAAGGGCACCTCGACAGGTTTCCAGGAAGGTGGCCTCGTATTCACGCTTGGTCTGTTCCAGCTCCGGCGAGCTGGCCAGGGCGGCGATCACCCCAGGGATTTCGCGGCCCTGGCGTTGCACACAATCCATATAGGACGCGGCAATCACATCGGCGCGAGCCGCCAGCGTGGGGCTGGCGGTCTCCAGCGCCTGCTCCATGAGTGCGGTCTGACGCTGATCGTAGTCCTGGTAGAGGGCCGCCAGGAGTACCGCCCGAGTGTCGAAATGATCGTAGACCACGGGTTTGGTGACACCGGCCTGTTCTGCCAGGTGCCCCAGTGTCAGGGCCTCGGTGCCTTGTTCGCGAACTATCTGCCAGGCCACGCCCATCAACTGCTGCAGGCGCTGTTCCCGTGTCAGGCGACGGCGCGGTGAGGTATCGGTGTTCTGGCGGCTTGACATGCTTATATACCAAAGGTAGGTTATTGGTCGTAACTTACTAAAAGTATATAAACCCTCTGCAATCAGCGCAATGCGCTTGTGGGAGTAGTCGCCATGCACGCACTTCTTGTCTTTGCCCATCACGACCCCAGGTCCCTGACCCACAGCCTTGCCCGGCAGATTGCCGAAGGCCTGGCCGAGTCTGCGGAGCACTCCTTCGAGATTGCCGATCTCTGGAGCGAAGGCTTCGAGCCGCGCTTCGGCGCCGCAGATATTGCGGTACACAGAACCCAGGTCACCCCTCCTGTGGACGTTCTCGCCGAGCAGGCCCGGATCGATCGCGCTGATGCTCTGGTACTGGTCTATCCGGTCTACTGGTGGTCCATGCCAGCGCTGCTCAAGGGGTGGATCGACCGGGTGTTCAGCAATGGCTGGGCGTTTGATTTCCAGGCCGATGCCAGGTTGGTGAAAAAGCTGGGGCGCCTTCGGGTGCATCTGGTGGGGGTGGCTGGGGCTGATGCCGGTACCTATGAGCGTCACCGCTACCTCGAAGCGATGCAGGCTCAGATTGATCACGGGATCTTCGATTACTGCGGGGCCAGTGTGCTGACGTCGCAGTTGCTGTACGAATCGGAGTCCGGCGCCCAAGCCGCCAATCTGCAAAGGGCCCGGGCTATCGGGCAGGCCTTGTTCAGTGCCCACAGGCTCGCCGAGCCGGCGTAAGGCTTTGCCAGGCATATCCAGAGGGGCAGGGTGGGAAGGGGGGCGGGCGGTGGTCGCGGTCGAAGGTCGGGCTGGTTCTAGCCCCAGCAGCACCAGGCGAAGGTCGTCAGGCAGAGCAGCAAGGGCAGGGCATCAAGAAATTCATTCATACCGGCACATTCCATTCGGACGGGTGCCGGCAATTTAAGGTGGCTGCTGTTATCTGTCTGTTGCGATTCTGTGAATTTTCAACGCTATTTTGTTGAATGCTTCACGAAGCATTGCAGGTGCATGGCTGGCACCTTTTTTTCGCGGCTCCAACACTGGTGGAGGCCTTCCAGAAATCTGTCCTGAAATCCAAAGACTCAAAAAAAGTGTGGATATTTAATGACTTAGGTGGTTTTATTTGTGGTTTTTTTCTCAAAATATGTTGTTACAGAATGTACGATTCCGTTACTATAGCCCTGCGTTCACCTACCACGGTTTATGCATTTTTAGCCCCAAGTGTCCATCAGCTACTTGGGCTTTTTTTTGCCTGGAATTTGTCACGGGCCGCTTTTTCCCATGGGCTGGATGCACAGGATTCACGATCGGGCGCCTGGCTCACCCGACCGTGACTGCCGATACGCCTAGTGCCGGACGATGTGCAGCCCTTCCTCCTCCTGAGGCGGCACGAAGTAGCGGCTAATCCGTTCGAACTGCTCGTCGCTGGCGGCAAACGGGTGATCGCCCAGACGATTGCGCTCGCGCAGCCTTGCCTTGCACTGGGCTTCATCTACATCCAGTACATGCAATTGATGAGGGGTGCCGGCCTGGTCCGCCAGCGCTCGCAGCCAGGTTCGCTGGGCGACGGTATTGGCGGGAAAGTCCAGGACGACACAGGTTCCAGCACGCAACATGGCGATCACCAGCGGTTCCAGCACACTTGCCAGGCGCTGGGCGTGGAGCAGGTAGTCGGCAATCGAATGAATCTGCTCCGGATACAGGCCTGCCAGCCACTGGTCTTCAGAGATCAGGACGCTGCCGTGCGCCTCTGCCAGCTGCCTGGCCAGGGTGGACTTGCCCGAGGCGATCTTGCCGCACAGTAAATGCAGTACGGCGGGTGATGAGTGCTTCATGGTTTTCTCCTGGGGTAGTTGCCTCAGAAGAGTGGTGGTCAACCCCGCCTCCGAGGCGGGTTTTTGACAGCCTGGACGGCCGCTAGCCCACCTTGCTGATGAAGGGGGTAATAATCGCTGCGAGGCCAGGCCGGGGGATCGGGTTCATGTTGTGGAAACTACAGAGTCGCCACGAAAAAAAACAGCCCGGCCATGCACAAGCCTCCATCATTTCGAAGCGCTGAGGCATTGCGCAGGCATTCGATAACTGCGGGGTAGTTAACATTTCTCTGTGTTTTTTCTGATACACAAACGCGCATATAGGCCTATCCTGAACGGGCAAACTTCACCTCCCCCATACAGGCGAGAAGCCATGCTCTCTACCAGCGAGCTTTGCCACATATTGGAGTCCGGCTTTCTCCCGCTGTCCTGCGCCTGCGCCCTGAACCCCAACGGCTCCCTGACCATCAAGATCTATGATGCAGAGTCGGGCCGGGTGGACTTGCTGCTCACCGGCGTCTCCACTGCCGAACTCACCAGCGTGCGTGACATTTCCAATCTGATTGGCGAGCTGCGTACCGAATTGCGGGCAGGGCGCCGAGCCTTTGCCGGGGCCTTCACCCACTACGCCGGCTGAGGGGGCGGGGAGGCGCGCATTGCTGACAGTTGAACATGTCATTGCGAGGGCATAGCGTTACAGCGTTCGCCCAGTATCTATGACTCTTTACCGGTTCATGGATGGCGAGGTCATCTGTACTGGGCGAACTCCACAGGCGCTTGATGTACGTCTTTGCGGTTGTAGCTGTTAACCTCCCTCGCCATTTTCACCCAAGGGTGCGCAACTCGGGCGGTACCCGAGGCTTTCTGCACCTGGCTTGGTCTTTACCCATTCAAGGAAGGTCTTCATGAACATCGGCAATACGCCTCCCGCCAACTACAGCTACGCCCAACTCTCGAAAGTACTGGAACACAACCGCTCGGTTGCTCAAGTCAAAGGTCCCGAGGCGCCTGTGGAGCAGGAGTTCGCGGCGCATCTGGAGGCCGAGCAGGCGGTCGCCAAGGACGACGCGCTCAAACTCTCATTGAGTTTTTCCGCGCAAGCTTGAGGGCTGCCAGGGGAGGAAGCTCTTCCTGGACATTGCTGGCAGGAGCTTCGTCCGAGGCTGTCACTTCAGGATAAGTCTTTAAAAATCAGTTGGTTGGCTTATGGCGCCATGTTAGTCTTGCCGCCGCTGAGGGAGTTGGCGAGAGGCTGTGCGGCCCCTGGTTGAACCTCGGAATGACGCTGTAGATCTCTGATTTATCGTGTTTTTTTACCCTCGACAGCGAGTTGGGAACCGGGTTTTTTTGCCGGCTTCGACCTTGCTTCACAAGGACTGGATGTATATATTCCACTCCCTGCTTCAAGCACTGGACGGCCTGATGCCGATTGAATGTTCCAGTGCCGCGTTATCGCGCTACCGCCCGAATGGCGAAACTGGTAGACGCATGGGACTTAAAATCCCCCGCTCGTAAGGGCGTGCCGGTTCGATTCCGGCTTCGGGCACCATCTATTTCAAGGGCTTGCACGGTTTTGTGAGTGAGCCTTACTCTGAATCAATTCGCAACTTCAAATACTGCTCCGCAATTCACTTTGTGGGTGAGACCTTCTTGCCCTTACGATTGCGCGTGCACTGTTCGGTCATCTCCAAAGCGGGAGGGCTAAATGAGCTGGAAGCGTTTTAAGGTGGCGATCCTGTATGTCGGTGCTGTCCTCATGCTCGTGCAGGCCGGGCGACATTTGGCCGATGGTGCTACAAAGCTCGATAACGTGGGGCCCGCAATCATTGCCTTGGGGATCGCCTACTACTTGATCAGGCGAGCAAGAGCGTGTGCCGGATAGCATGGCGGCAACTTGATCTTGATTGATAGATCACACTGTCACTAGTTGTCGAGTAGGCGGGTAAATCAACTCAGCGCTCGGATACTTGGCATGCTCTTGCGGCAGAGAAGGGCTTGCGCCCCTTCAGCATCGATGAATCCGCTATGTGCGTCTATTTGTTGGCGCCCTGATCGGCAGGTATTTGCCGGTGGTTCTTTGGGGGAAGTTCGCAAGTAGAGGTGGTGAAAAAAGCCTGGTAACTCTAGGCCAGAACTATCTGGCAGTAGTGGAACCGTCGGCGCTACATCTCTGGAGCCTGCTAGATGGATGGTCAAAGTCCACCTCACCGCATCGCAACGCCTCTAGTTGCGTCAAGCGCTGAAAACCCTGCCGTTCACCCACCTGTTTGGCATCGCGGCCCGGACTTGCTGACCATTGGAAGCACGGGGGCGGCCATTTTGGGTTTCTGCTTTGTGGTGCTTGGGTTGTTGCCGGGCTTGGTGCTGACGCTACTGCTCCTACTCGGGTTCGAAGCGATGCCAGGTGAACCGAGCGGCGATGGGTCTAGCCTCACAACGTCGTCGTTCATCCAGCTCCTGTGTGGGTCTGTTGTGCTCATGGGGCTGGTCTTCGCGTGGATTTTTTCTGCATCTAGAGTGCTGGCCTTCACGTTCGACGAAAACCAGCAACTGCTTACTCTCACGGTCACCCGTCGCGCTCGCAAGCCCGCCGAAGTGCAAGTGCCATTTAGCGACATCATTTGTATCTGCCCTTACGTGCTCGCCAGTTATGACCGCGATGGCCATTTTAGTGTCGTGTGCCAGGGGCCGAGGGGCAAGGAGCTCGTATATCGATTGGCCGAGGGCACTTCTCTGGAGGAGATGGAGTTTCATGCTGCGTGGTTGCGGGGAATGATAGGGGACCGGATGCAGGAACTATTGAATCTGGATAAATGAACGAAGCACGTCTCTCCAGCCACTATCGAGGTGAGGCGGCTCTGCGCTCGACTGGCCGGGGTGTTTCAAACGGATTCTCGAACGGCCTGCACCGGCCGGGACGAGCGCCAATTGGCATGCTTCATAGGATGCTGATCGCATCCGGGGCTGGACTGTTCAAACTGCTCCACAGGTCGCCAAACTCTGCAATTCGGTCGGGCAGGGATCGTGACGGGGTTGCTGAATTTAGGTAACTTGGCATTTTCCATTCATGGATGACGGATTCATGCCAATCACCAAGCGTATTGCAAAAATCTCCCTGAGCATCTCCCTGCTGGGCCTCGTAGGCGCTAGCCCATTCTCCCTGGCGGACGACACCACTCCGGTGAGCGAGTTGCTGCGTAGCGGCTATGAAGTCAAGGCGGCCTACCAGGCGCCAGCACGAGTCGGCCTGGTGCACTTTCTGATCTTGCAAAAAGGGTCGTCGGCGTTCCAGTGCGTGACCTATGGCGCCGAAATAAAGCCACGTTTCCATGACTACTCCAACACCTACTCTTGTGCTCAAATTCAGGACCTGATTCCCACCCAGCCTAACCTCCTGCAGTAATCCTACAGCGCATTTACGGTTCCAATACCACTCCAGCCCTTATGGCCAGGGCTGGTGCGGTCTGCTGTTGGGGAATGCCCGCTCGAAGGTGCCGAGATCAAGGTTGGCGGAGCGGTTTAAGCGTATGGAGGACTACCTCCGAGAAGCCCCCAGTAGTACTTAACGGATGTATTCGCCTGCGGGACGCTTCAACCCATGCATCGGCGTGTGCGATGGGGGAGGCTGTTCTTCCTGGCACGGATCTGGATCCTTCTGGGCAGGAGAGATAGAGCACCGGACACATTACGCTGGTTGCATACACAGTTTTTTGGGGTGTTTTCCCACCCCGCGGGTGCATAGGACATGCGGAACTGCGTTTGAGCTGAAGTTCACCTCTGGCAAACACATGTTTGTTGCTGACTAAGACTCTCGTTTCAGATGTGAGTCAGAGCGTTGCTGTGCTGCCTCCGGGATTTGATTTCTACAACGAGGCCAGATGCAAAAATGAAAATAAACGCATTGTTCATCGCTTTGCTGGGAGGGCTCTCGCTGATTCAAGCAACGCTTTCCTTTGCGGACAACACCAATGGCAAGAGTCTCTATGTGCAACGATGTGCCATGTGTCACGGCGCCGATATCAAGGGAACTGGGCCGTTGGCCAATAAGAGCCATCCTCCTACACCTGATCTGACGACCCCTGCTTTCAAAAAACGACTCAATGAGTATCCGGGGGTGATTGTGTCGTCGGTAATACTGCGCCCCAATGGAGACTTGATTCCCAGAACTTTGCGGGAGAACGGTGTGAAGGTGCCCCCGCATGCTTGGAGCGTTAAGGATTTTCGCGATTTGAATCAATACATGAGTGACGTGATTTCAAAGACTCGATGAGTCTTGTATATGCGCAGGCACAGCGTTCCAAGAGCCACTTGCTCCGAGACGGTGGCCAATCAATCTTGGCTTTAGCCTTGAGGCTCATCGCTGCCCGGGTCGGGCTGCACCAGGTGCTGCCAGGGAAATACCTGTCGGGCGAAATTCTTCACGTAACCGCCAGTGGTGGCCTGGATCACCATGATCGGCAGTTTGGGTCGCTGGCGCTGCAGGGCTTCGAGTTGTTCCAGGCTCAGGCAGGTATTGCGCAAGCGCAGCGCCCGCAATGGGTCGCACGCGTGGCTGGCAAACAATCTTTCATAGCTGGTAAAAGACGTGATGGCGTGCTCCTCGCGGTCTTTTGCCCAGCTTTGCTGAAGTGCGCTGGATTCGCTGAAATCCAGGCTGCTCAACCGCGGCAGGTTGCTGGAGCCTGCGAGGTTGTCGATAAAACCCTGGGTGTCGAAATGGGCGCCGATACGCAGTTGCGCAAGGTGTGGCAGGTCGACCTGGAAGAAGTCCGCGTTGGGGGCATTGGGCAGGGTCAGTTCGCTGAGGTACGGGGTCTTTGCTACCCAGCGGGCAATTTCACCGGCCTCTTCCATGATGGTGCCGGCCTTCTGGATCAACGAAACGTTATGGTCCTGAGGTTCGGTGGGGCGAATCGCCAATGACCTGAGGCGGGGAAATTGCACCGCACTGTCCAGCAAGGGGCTGAACTCCCACTCGCGGGTACCGTTCGCGCCTTCATCGGCACCGGAAAACAGCAGCGAGCTGAGGATGTCCGCCACGCTCTGCTCTGCCAGGCATTCCAGGGTCCAGGCAAAGGGCTCGTCCCATAGCTCGCCGTAGTACTCCAGATGCAGGCCGTCACGCATCGGCGCCAGGGCCAGGTAGTTGTAGTCGCTGGCCCACAATGGGCCGGCGGGGTCTTCGCCGGTGTCGTCGTGCTCGGCGGCCTGCTCCCGAGTGAACTCATGGATGCGTTGCTGCAGGGCCAGCAGCCGCTGGTAGCCAGGGGAAGACAAGGGATTGGACATGGGGTGGATTCCGCGGGTAACGCAGGCGCGGGCCTGCTGGATAAACGCTGGGCATGGTGAGGGCCGATCATAACAAAGCGGCGAGGGCGGCCCGCTGTGAAGCGAGCGCTGGGCG
This sequence comes from Pseudomonas sp. GW822-FHT06D10, assembly GCF_058799535.1. Lineage (NCBI taxonomy): Bacteria > Pseudomonadati > Pseudomonadota > Gammaproteobacteria > Pseudomonadales > Pseudomonadaceae > Pseudomonas > Pseudomonas sp. GW822-FHT06D10. Next base: position 489,614 of record NZ_JBXALN010000001.1, read on the forward strand.
GTACACATTTTTCCAACAAATAAACTCTGTCGTCAGGGCCTGGCCGGACGCTAGGATCCGTCGCCGACCTGCCGGCCTAGCGTCTTCCAGGGGCTCCACAGCATGCAATCAAGGCTACTGCCGTCATCAGCAACCGGGCTCGCGCCCAGGGAAATCACCCTGGATGACGCAGCGCTGTTGCAGCGTTTCTTTGTCGAGAACCCGGAGTATTTCCATATCGTCCACGGTGCAGCGCCGCAGCCGGACGAGGCGCGCGACGAGATCAATGATGCACTGCCAGCGGGCTGGTCCTACACCCACAAGTGGAAAATCGGTTACTTCGACAGCGAAGGGCGCCTGCTGGCGTTCGTCAGCATTGTCAGCGACCTGTTGGCACGAGGGGTCTGGCACATAGGCCTGTTCATGCTGGCTACCCCCTGTCACGGCAGCTCCCTTGCCCGGCAGTTGCACGCTGAGCTTGAGGCCTGGGCGGTGGGCGAGGGCGCACGCTGGTTGCGCTTGAGCGTGGTCCAGGACAATGCCCGGGCACAGGGCTTCTGGAATGCCTGCGGTTATGCCCAGGTGCGTACCCGTGACGGGATCGAGCTGGGGCGCTTGCAGCACCAGGTGCGGATCATGATCAAGCCCCTGGCCGGGGATGCGCTGGCCGACTACCTGGCCCTGATGCCCCGTGATCGCAGCGAGGAGCAGGTACCTTCCTGACAAGGTGCCAGGAGCATCCGGACGGCGTGACTACCGCAAGGCACCCCCCCAGCCAGGTGCTAGGCGTGGCTGAGCGACAACTGGCTGATGATGCAGGCCGAGCCATCCTCCGCCGGAGTGCTGGGGGTGAAATCGACCTGGTTGTAGATCCCGCCATGAAAGTCGAATACCTGGCCATTCCAGGTCGAGTCCAGGGCGTGCGGGGGAGAGCTGGCTTGCTGGCCATTGCAACTGGCGCCGATGGTAATCAGCCCAGCGTACATGTATTTGCGCAACCACCACTTTCTGCGCCGAGTTGACCTTGGTCAGGGTCATCTGCTGGCGGTTCCAATGATCGGCGGCGCTGCTCAGGGCCCAGTAGCGGGATTCCTTCCACTCGCAGCGGGTTCGATGGGTGCTTTTGCTCGCCGCGCCCCGGGTCGGCGCGCACAGTTGTATCGAGCCATCTGCCAGGCGCGAGATCACGCTCGGGCATTGGGCCAGGGCGAGGTTGCCGTTGAGCTCCAGTGCCAGCGGGTTGCTGGCCGAGGTGGGCAGTGGGGTGGCGATGTCGAGTGTGCTGATGTCTACCGGCATGTGGAGGTTTCCTTGTCGGGGCGGTCGGTGGGCCAGCGTCCAGGGCGATGCTCGCGGCTGCGGGGCCGCGGCATCAGCGGGAGCTGTTTCCCGGAGCGCCCCCGGAGCCGCTAGACCGCGGTGCCGATGTGACTGTCGACCCCGTTCCTCACCGACCCGCAGTTCTATCTCGAGCTTTGCCGCACCGTGGTCCGAGGGGCTTGATCAGCCTGAACTAAAAACGCCCCTGCCAGTCCCATTGGGCATCTTTGAACGACTGGGGGAACACCATGAAAATTCATCCTGCAATGCTCTGCGCCGCAGTTCTGGCTTCAAGCCAGGCGCTCTTGGCACAGGCTGCCCAGACCACTACCGCCGAGCCGGCCTACCAGAGCCAGGTAGCGCGCTACCAGTGTGAAGGGCAGGTACGCATCGACGCCGCCTACCTGAACATCGACAACGGCTCCTCGTTTGCCACGCTGTATTACAAGGACCAGTTGATCCCCATGCACATCGCGCGTTCCGCTTCCGGCGCCCTGTACGTGGCGGACGACGAGCAGAACAGCTTCCGCTGGCACACCAAGGGCAAGATGGGGGTGCTCTCGTTCCTGGAGGCGGACCACACCGCCACGGAGCAAACCCTGCTCAAGGACTGCAAGGAACTCGAGCAGGACTGAAAAACCGCCTGCGCACTTTCCCGAGGGCAAAAAAAAGCCCGCGGGGAGTGCGGGCGAACGTAGTTGCTTGAATGAGCGAGGCGACTATACACAGCGCTTTTTCGCCGCTGGGTGAAAGAAGTTTCATCTTGCGCCTCAGGGGGCCGGCCTTGCCCAGTCCCGTACTCGGCCGGCACGCTGGCGTGCTTCGGTTTCAGACGAAGGGCTGGCCGTGAAAGCCCCGTGGCAGACGCTGCAGGCCCGGCAGGGCGGTCAGGCGTTCGGTCCAGGCGTTACGCCAGAGTTGGCCGCCATGGCTGGCCTTGGCCTTGCGTGCAGCCCGACGAGCGGCGTTGCGCTGGTTGCGTCGGGCCTCCTTGTAGACCTCGGTGTTTCGGCAACTGCGGCATTTGACCCGGTTCAGTTCGCCGGTGGAGGCCAGTTGGGTGCCGTGATGACCGCAGGCCAGATGCCCGGCGACCTTGAAGTGAGTAACCATCGCGTTTCTCCTTCGGAGTGAGTACGGAGCACGCGTCGTGTGTTCGATGCGTCTCCATACTTTTACGACCGCAGGGCACAGGCGACGTTCGTTGTTTTGTCGGCAAACCCCGAGCCCCCGGCAGATCTGTTCTAACCTGCTAAGGCGAGTGAAAAATCCCTTCAGGAAGAGAGGTGGGCATGGCAACGCAACAGCAACGCCCTTACGAGCAGGAACGCAGCGATGAGACGGCACCCTACGAGGTTGAACACAAGGAGCCGCCTCCGCAGACCTGGAAGCATCCGGATGATGGCAAAAGCCTGTCGGAACTGGATGAAGAACGTCCCTTGAAACCGTGACCCACAGCCCCGCTCCAGAGCGGGGCTGTCGTTTGTGGCAAAGCCTTGGGCGGGCTCTGTTACCATCCCCGGTTTTGCCGCCCCGAAGCGCCGGGGCGAGTGGTCCGTTCAAGGGAGAAACACATGATTGTCACCACCACCGCCCATATCGAAGGCCGGGAAATTGCCAGCTACCTGGACATCGTCAGCGCCGAATCGGTCCACGGCATCAACGTGGTCCGTGACCTGTTCGCCGGTATGCGCGACTTTTTCGGCGGCCGCTCCCAGACCCTGGAGCGCGCCCTGAAGGAAGCGCGGATACAGGCCACCAATGAAATCAAGGAGCGCGCCCGGCAGTGCAACGCCGATGCGGTGGTCGGCGTGGATTTCGAGATCAGCATGCCGGCAGGGCGCGGTGGCATGGTAGTGGTCTTCGCCACCGGCACCGCCGTCAGGCTCAAGTAGCGTTCAACTCCTCCGGGCGTTCAGGGCGCGGCCGGGGTGCACAGCTCCACTAAAGTGCCGTCCGGGCAGCGCACATAGGACACCGTCTGCCCCCAGGGCTTGCTTGTGGGGGGCGCCAGTTCCCGGGCACCGTGCTCCAGGGCCCGGGCATGGGCCGCCTGCACGTCTGCGGTGACCAGCCCCAGTTCCATGCCCAGGGGCTTGGGCGAGGAGTGAGCCGCCACATGGCCGGCCGGGAAATTCATTTCTGCCAGGTCATGGTCGGCGAAGGCCAGGGTAGTGCTGCCGGTTTCCAGCTCGCCATAGGTACCGGATTCGTGGAGAAACCGCCGCTTGAAACCAAAGGCCTGCTCGAAAAAGCGCAAGGAACCTTCGACTTCGGGTACGTAGATGATGGTGTATCCGAACTGCATGGCGTGACGCTCCTGTCCATGGATTGTGAGGCGGCGAATCTAGCACGGGCCTGCGGCTGCGCAGGGCCCGTCGTTGTAAGCCGCTGTTTCATGGCTGCTGCTCCCTGAGGTGCCAGCCCAGGGCCGAGCATTGCAGCTCATGGGTCGGCGCCAGGGCCTGGAGAAAGGCCTGATCGTGGGAGGCCACCACCAGGGCACCGGGAAAGTCCCGCAGGGCGCATTCGAAGGCCTGCACCGATTCCAGGTCCAGGTGGTTGGTGGGCTCGTCGAGCAACAGCAGTCGGGCTGGGTTGCCGCCCCACAGGGCCAGGGCCAGGGCGGCTTTCAGGCGCTCGCCGCCGCTCAGTTGCGCGCAGGGTTGCAGCACCCGCCGGGCATCCAGTTGCAGGCGTGCCAGGCGGGTACGCAAGGCGCTTTCCTCCAGGGGCGTGGCGGCGTTGCCCAGTTGTTCGAGCAGTGAGTGTGCGGGATCGAGTTGCGCCAGATGCTGATCCAGATAGGCACTGGCTACCGCCACTCGGCATTCGCCGCTCAGTGGCTGCAACTGGCCGGCCAGCAGTTTCAGCAAGGTGGACTTGCCGCAGCCATTGGGGCCGACCAGGGCGATGCGCGCCGGGCCGACGACGTTGCAGGTGAGGCGGCTGGCCGGGGCTTGCGGGTCCAGCCAGGGGAGTTGCGCCTGCAGCAGACTGAATACCGGCTGGCCGGCCTGCAAGGTGGTGGCGGGCAGAGTGAGCAAGGTCGGTGACTGCGCGCCGACCCGGGCAAAGGCGTCGCGCACCTGCTCGTCGAGCTCGCTCTTGTGGCCCTGATGGGCGTGGCGTACCTGGCCCATGATGTCCCGCGCGGCGCCGAGCAGCTTGGCCCGTTCGAAGCCTGAGACGTTGGCGGTCTTGGCGTGCCGGCGCGAGGCCGCGGCGTGGCGCTGGATGGTGTCGTGTTCCCGTTGCAGGCGCTTGTGCTCGCGGCTGCGCTGGGTACGCGCATGGTCCAGCGCCGCCTGCGCCGCCTCGCTGTGGGCCTGGCGCTGCGCCTGGTACAGCGCATAGTTGCCGCCATAGACCCGGGCGCCCTGGGGGCCGAGTTCGACGATGCGTTGCACCTGCATGAGCAACTGGCGGTCATGGCTGACCAGGATCAGCCCGCCACGCCAGCCTTGCAGTTGTTCCGTCAGCCAGCGCCGGCCGTGGCGGTCCAGGTGATTGCTGGGCTCGTCGAGCAGCAGCAGGTCGGCGTTGCCCAGCAGGGCGCCGATCAGCACCACCCGGGCCAGTTGGCCGCCGCTGAGGACGTCCGCCGGGCCCTGCGGTTCCACGTGCTCCAGGCCGGCTTCATCCAGGGCCAGGCGCAGGCGCTGGGCCAGGTCCCAGCGATCATCCACCAGGTGCAGGTCTTCCAGGCTGGCGCTGCCGTCGGCCAGGCGCTCCAGGGCGCCCAGCGTCTCGGCGAGGCCGGCGATCTGGGCCACGCTCTGCCCCGGCTGTACCTGCGGGTCCTGGGGCACATAGGCCAGGCTGGCAGTGCGGCTGATGCTCCCGGAGGAGGGTTGCAGCTCGCCGGCGATCAGGCGCAGCAGCAGGGACTTGCCCACGCCATTGCGCCCGACGATGGCCGTGGGCAGGCGATCGAAACTCAGGTTCAGGGCATCAAGCAGGGTTTCGCCATTGGCGAATTGATAGGTCAGCTGGTTCAGGGAAACCAGTGCGGGCAGCCGGGTGACGTGAGTCATCAGCACCTCCGGAAAATGTGGCAACAGGCCAATGAGCGCTAGCAGTGCTCATCGCGGATACATTTTTGGAAGGCTTAGTTGTTCACGTCGGCAATCGTCCTTGGGCGGGAAAGAAGGTGCGTAGCCTAACCTCAGAATTCTCTGACTGACAAGTACGCAAATTCGAAGGTGGCCGTCGTCAGGCCGGTTGGGCCTCCTTTGCCAGGCGCCGCAGAAAGTTCGCCAGGCCCGCTTCCTCGGCCTTCAGGCCCTGGCGGGCCCGGGCCTTGGGCAACTGCGCCAACTCACCGAGGACGAAGCGCTCCAGCAGCGCCGGATGGATGTAGCACTTGCGGCACACCGCCGGAGTGTTACCCAGTTCCCGGGCCACTTCCTTGACCGTTGCCACTATGTGTTTTTTCGCCTCGGCCTGGGGCTCCCAAGGCTGCTGGCGCAACCGCTCCAGGGCCAGGACGCTGCCGGCCCAGGTGCGGTAGTCCTTGGCGGTGAAGTCGGCTCCGGTCAGTTGCTGCAGGCAGGCGTTGATGTCCGACGAGCTGACGTGGTGCCGTTGACCGTCTTCGTCCAGGTACTGGAACAGCTGCTGCCCAGGCAACTCCAGGCAGCGTTTGACCACCCGTGCCAGGCGCGGGTCCTTGACGGTGATCTGGTGCTCGACCCCGCTCTTGCCACGGAACTGGAAGTGGATGGCGCTGCCGCTGACCTGTACATGGCGGTTGCGCAACGTGGTCAGGCCGTAGGAGCGATTGTCCCGGGCATACTGGCTGTTGCCGACGCGGATCAGGGTTTCATCCAGCAGCAGGATCAAGGTGGCCATGACCTTTTCCCGGCTGAAGCCGGGCACCGCCAATTGCGCCTGCAACTGCCGGCGCAGCTTGGGCAAGGCGTTGCCGAACGCCAGCAGGCGAGCGTACTTGTCACCGTCGCGCACTTCGCGCCAACGCGGGTGGTAGCGGTACTGCTTGCGGCCCCTTGCGTCGCGGCCGGTGGCCTGCAGATGGCCCTTGGGGTCGGGGCAGATCCACACCTCAGCGTAGGCCGGGGGAATCGCCAGGGCGTTGATCCGCTGTACCTCGGCGGCCTGGGTGAGGCGCTGGCCCTGGGCGTCGTAGTAGACGAACTTGCCCCGCAGCTTGCGCCGCCGGATGCCCGGCTGGCGGTCGTCGGTGTAGTGCAGGTCGGCGGGCAGGGCGGGGGTATCGCAAGCGTCGGGCATGGCGGCAGGTCCTGGGCAAAGTGCGGGCCGGTAGACCATGGACCGCGGCCTCGGCCAAGGGTGCCGATTTTCTCTGCGGTTTACGCCAGGACGGCCACTGCCTTGATCTGTGCCCAGAGTTGCTGCCCGGGGTGCAGGCTCAACTGGTCCCGGGAGAAGCGGGTGATGCGCGCCAGCAACGGGCTGCCCGCCACGTCCAGACGCACCAGCACATGGGCGGTGTTGTCCGCGGGGATTTCGTCGCGCACCGTTACCGGCAGGCGGTTGAGGATGCTGCTGTGCTCGCTGTCCTGCAGGCTCAGGCTGACGTCCCGGGCCTGGACCTTGAACCGCAAGGCCTTGCCCAGTGCCAGAGGCTCGTGGGCCACGCGGATAGTCAGCTGGCTGCCGGGCAGTTGCAGGGTCAGCAACTGGTAGTCCGGGTCGTAATGGCTGACCCGGCCTTCCACCACCACGCCCGCGTCGTCACCCAGGGCCAGGGGCAGGTCCAGGCGCGCCAGGGTCTCGCCCACGGGGCCGCTGGCCAGGGCCCGGCCATAGCTGAGCAGGACGATATGGTCGGCCAGGCGCGCCACTTCATCCTGGGAGTGGCTGACGTACAGCACCGGGATATCCAGTTCGTCGTGCAAGCGTTCCAGGTAGGGCAGGATCTCGCTTTTGCGTTTCGAATCCAGGGCCGCCAGGGGCTCGTCCATCAGCAGCAGCCGCGGGCTGGTGAGCAGCGCCCGGGCAATGCCGATGCGCTGGCGCTCGCCGCCGGAAAGGTGCTGCGGGTGGCGCTGCAGCAGGTGGCCGATGCCCAGCAGTTCAGTGGCCTGGGCCATGTCCACCCGGCGTTGTGCCTTGGCAATGCGCCGCAGGCCGAATTCCAGGTTGGCTTGCACGGACAGGTGGGCGAACAGGCTGGCCTCCTGGAACACATAGCCCAGGGAGCGCTTGTGGGGCGGGACGAACAGCTTGCGCTGGCTGTCCTGCCAGACTTCGTCATTGATCTGGATGCGCCCGCGGCCGGCTTTTTCCAGGCCGGCGATGCAGCGCAGGCAGGTGGTCTTGCCCGAGCCCGAATGTCCATACAAGGCTGTTACCCCGCGCCCTGGCAGTTGCAGGTCGAGATCCAGGGCGAAGTCCTGGTAGCCCAGGTGCAGCTTGACGTGAATGCTCATCGGCTCAGCTCCAGCCGGCTTTGGTCTTGCGGCTGGAGTACAGCGCCAGCAGCACCAGGAACGAGAACACCAGCATGGCCCCGGCCAGCCAGTGGGCCTGGGCGTATTCCATGGCCTCGACGTGATCGTAGATCTGCACCGAGACCACTCGGGTCTTGTTGGGGATGTTGCCGCCGATCATCAGCACCACGCCGAACTCGCCGACGGTGTGGGCAAAGCCGAGGATCGAGGCGGTGATGAAGCCTGGCCGCGCCAGGGGCAGGATCACCGTGAAAAAGGTGTCCCAGGGGTTGGCGCGCAGGGTTGCGGCCACTTCCAGGGGACGGCTGCCAATGGCAGAAAAGGCATTTTGCAACGGCTGTACCACGAAGGGCATGGAGTAGATCACCGAGCCCAGCACCAGGCCGGCAAAACTGAACGTCAGGGTGCCCAGCCCCAGGGACTGGGTGAACTGGCCGAAGAAACCGTTGGGCCCCAGGGCCAGCAACAGGTAGAAACCTATCACCGTCGGTGGCAGCACCAGGGGCAGAGCCACCACGGCGCCGATCGGCCCCCGCAGCCAGGAGCGGGTGCGCGACAGCCACAGGGCTATCGGAGTGCCGACCACCAGCAGGATCAGCGTGGTCAGGGACGCCAGCTTGAGGGTCAGCCAGATGGCGGAAAAATCGGCACTCGACAGGCTCATTTACAGTTGGTAGCCGTAGGACTTGATCACCGCGGCGGCTTTTGGCCCCTTGAGGTAGTCCACCAGTGCCTTGGCGGCCGGGTTGTCCTTGCCCTTGTTGAGGATGACCGCGTCCTGCTTGATCGGGTCGTGCATCTGGGCCGGGACGATCCAGGCCGAGCCGCTGGTGACCTTGCCGTCCTTGTAGATCTGCGACAGGGCGACGAAGCCGAGCTCGGCATTGCCGGTGGAAACGAACTGATAGGCCTGGGTGATGTTCTGGCCTTCGACGATCTTGTCCTTGACCTTGTCGGTCAGGCCCAGCTTGGCCAGTACCTGGGTTGCGGCCAGGCCGTAAGGCGCGGCTTTCGGGTTGGCGATGGACAGATGCTGGTACTGGTTGTCCTTGAGCACCTGGCCCTTGGCGTCGACGTAGCCGTCCTTGGCCGACCACAGGGCCAGGGTGCCGATGGCGTAGGTGAAGCGCGAGCCCTTGACGATGTCGCCTTCGCTTTCGAGCTTTTGCGGGGTGCTGTCGTCGGCGGAGAGGAAGACTTCAAAAGGCGCGCCGTTCTTGATCTGGGTATAGAACTGCCCGGTAGCGCCGTAGGCGGCCACCAGTTTGTGCCCGGTGTCTTTCTCGAAGTCGGCGGCAATCGCCTGGATCGGTGCGGTGAAGTTGGCGGCCACCGCGACCTGTACTTCATCGGCCTGGGCCGAACCCAGGGCGAAGACAGCGAGCAGGGCGGCGAGGCAAGTCGGGGCAAAACCTGAGGCGCGAAGGTTCATCAAACAGCTCCATTGGGGGGACGGATGCGTTGGGCAGTGAGTTATTGGAAGGGGCCTGCACCAAGGCGAGGGGGAATCGCTATATAGCGGAATATATAGCGATTTGTCGATGAACGGAACTCTGTTGCCAGCGCTTGTTGCCCGGGCCGCGATGTGGATCGCGGCTCTAGTGAATCAGCGTCTGCGCAGTTGTGCCAGGGTTTGTTCGGCCAGGCGCAGGGTCAACTCGTAGGCGGGCAGTTCCACCCCCAGGCGCAGGGCCTGGCCGGACCAGAGGTTGGCGAAGCCTGCCTCGTCCTTGGCACGCAGCGGCATCAAGGCGCCGCCGGCCCGGGGGAAGGCCGGCGCCAACGGGCTGATGGGGCCGATTTCGCGCATGACGCGGTTGACGATGCCCCGGGCCGGGCGCCCGGTGAACAGGTTGGTCAACGCGGTTTCGCTTTCCTTGGCGTGGCGCAGGGCATGGTGGTGGGCGGCGCTGACCTTGGCTTCCGGGGTGAACAGGTAGGCAGTGCCCAGTTGCACCGCCGAGGCTCCCAGGGCCAGCGCCGCGACGATGCCCCGGGCATCGCCGATGCCGCCGGCGGCAATCACCGGCAGTTGCACCGCGTCGACGATCTGCGGCACTAGGGCCATGGTGCCGACCTGGCTGTTGAGATCGTCGCCGAGGAAGATTGCCCGGTGGCCGCCGGCTTCGTAGCCCATGGCGATGATCGCGTCGCAGCCGCGCTCCTCCAGCCAGAGCGCTTCATCGACGGTGCTGGCCGAGGACAGCACCTTGGCTCCGGTGGCCTTGACCCGGGCCAGCAACGAAGGCTCTGGAAGGCCGAAGTGGAAACTCACGACTTCAGGGCGCAACTCTTCCACCAGTTGGCAGGTGCTCTCATCGAAGGGCGCGCGGTTGCTGACCGGGGTCGGAGCATCGAAGTCGGCGCCCAGCTCGCGATAGTAGGGCTCCAGGGCGTTCTTCCAGCGTTGCTCGTGTTCGGCATCGACGGGCTGCACCTGGTGGCAGAAGAAGTTCAGGTTCAACGGGTTCTGCGTGGCTGAGCGAATCACCTGCACTTCCTGGCGGATCTGCCCGGCGTCGAGCATGGCGCAGGGCAGGGAGCCCAGAGCACCGGCCCGGGAGGCGCCGATCACCATGGCGGAGCCGGAGGGACCGGCCATGGGCGCTTGGATGATGGGCAGGGCGATACCCAGCAGGTCTAAGAGGCGGCGATCAGTCCATTGGCTCATTTGCGGGAATTCTCCGTCGGCAGGTTTAGACGATGCAGCCCGTGGTTTTTATCAGGAGATGGCGCCCCGAGGCCAGCTGACTTTTCCACGGGGCTCGATTCCAGGCCTTTGCAACCGATACGGCGGCCGCTGCCGACGGCTGTCGGCGGCGTCGATCCGGCGCTAGACTGCGGCGGATATTTTTCCTCATCGCACCCCTCAAGGAAGGCTGACCATGGATGTAAAACTGCGTGAAGTACTGCCGTTCAGCGTTGCAGGCCTGCAAGTAAGGACCCTCAACGCCGCCGAGCAACAGGCCGACAGCGCCCGGATCGGGCCGATGTGGCAGCGCTTCTATGTCGAGGGGCTGTTCGACAAGATCAGCCCTCGCCAGGCTGATTCGTTCGTCTACGGCGTCTATTCCAACTACGAGTCCGATGCCAGCGGGCACTTCGACGTGACCGCCGGCGTGGCGCTGGAAGGTGCCTGCGCCGACTACCCGAGCGTGGCTGTCCAGGGCGGGGACTACCTGGTGTTCAGTGCCAAGGGCGCGATGCCCGATTGCGTGATCCAGACCTGGGGGCTGATCTGGGCCTACTTCCAGGACAACCCCCAGGTCCGGCGCGCCTTCGCCACGGATTTCGAGGTCTACACCAGTGCCGATTCGGTGGCGATCTACATCGGCATCGAGGCCTCGCAGGATGCTTCGCGCTCGAGCAACTGACGCTTGCGTTCCACACCCCAGCGGTAGCCTGAAAGGCTGCCGTCGCTGCGTACCACCCGGTGGCAGGGAATGGCCACCGCCAGGCTGTTGGCCGCGCAGGCCTGGGCCACGGCGCGCATGGACTTGGGGGCGCCAATGCGCTGGGCAATTTCGGCGTAGCTGGCGGTGCTGCCCAGAGGAATGCTCCTCAGGGCCTGCCATACCCGCTCCTGGAACACCGTGCCCTGCAGATCCAGGGGCAGGTCCAGGCCAATGGCCGGGGCCTCGATAAACCCCACTACCTGGGCGACCAGGCGCTCGAAATCGCGGTCGGCACCGATCAGGTTGGCCCGGGGGAACTTGTCCTGCAGTTGCTCCAGCAGCGGGCCGGGGTCATCCCCCAGGAGAATCGCACACACACCGCGCGCGCTTTGCGCCACCAGTATTGCCCCCAGGGAACACTGGCCGAGGGCGAAGCGGATATCGGTGTTGGGGCCGCCGGCGCGGTAGTCGCTGGGCGTCATGCCCAGCAACTGGTCGGCCGCTTCGTAGAAACGGCTGTTGGAGTTGAAGCCGGCGTCATACAGGGCTTCGGTGACCGACTGGCCGCGCTCGAGGTGGGAGCGCACCTTGCGTGAGCGTTGCGCGTTGGCATAGGCCCGGGGGGTCAGCCCGGTGGCGGCCTTGAACACTCGGTGAAAGTGATAGCTGCTCATGCCGGCCTGCTGCGCCAGCTGGCCCAGGCTGGGCGGTGTTTCGGCGCCCTCGATCTGCCGGCAGGCCAGCGCCACCAGCGTGGCATGGTGCGCCGCGACCTGGGTCTGGTCACTGGCCAGGCGCTTGCTCGGGCGGTAGCCGGCGGCTTCGGCTTGCTCGGCGCTGTCGAAGAACTCGACATTCTCGGCCTTGGGCAAGCGCGACAGGCTGCTGGGGCGGCAATAGACGCCGGTGGTGCGCACGGCGTAGACAAAGCTGGCGTCGGCGCTGGCATCGCGCTTGAGCACGGCTTGCCAGCGGGGGTCCTGTTCGATGCGGTGCTTGCGCGACAAGGCGGTCATGGTCGGTACTCGGTAAGCGGTGGCGGCCAGATTAACCAAGCTGGGGCCGTTCGGCACTCCGGGTCTTGCGCTTGAATTCTCAACGTCAGCCGGCCCGGCGCAAGGTCAGGTTGATCCGTTGCTGGCCCAACAGCGGGTGGTGGCCGTCCTTGAGGGCCAGCACTCCGTGATAGCGCAGGCGGTCGACGCCGCCCCAGACCACCACATCGCCATGCAGCAGCGCGACCCGCTGGCTCTTGTCGCTGCGCTGCCGGCCGCCGAAGAGAAAGATCGCCGGCAGGCCCAGGGACAGGGACACGATAGGGGCCGAGTAGTCGCGCTCGTTCTTGTCCTGATGCAGTGACATCTTTGCCCCTGGCCGGTAGCAGTTGATCAGGCAGGAGTCCGGGGCGAACCCGGGAAAGCCGGCCGCCTCGGCCGCGGCTTCGGCCAGCTCCTGGAATACCTTGGGCAGTGCTGGCCAGGGGCGCTGGCTTTGCGGGTCGATGGGGCTGTAGCGGTAGCCGCTGCGGTCGGTGGTCCAGCCCAGCTGCCCGCAACTGCTTAAGCCCACCGACATGGTGAAGCCGCCGGGCGTCTGCATCTGGCGAAAGGGTGCGGCGGCGAGCACGGCATCGAGTTGCGGCAGCAGCGCTTCGACCCAGGGCAGGGCGAAGCCGCGCAAGACCCGGGATTGTGGGCCCAAGACCTCGACGCGGGCAGGCTGCTGCAGGTCGCTGTCACTGAACAGCCCGAGGGTGGCTGGGCCGCCATCATTACAGTGCATCGTGAAAAATCACTCCAAGGGTATGGCGCTGGCCACTGTGAACGCGGCTGACACCGTGGCGCAAGGTCACCCGATAGTGCCCGCGCGCTCCGGCTACCGGGCGATGATGCACGGCGAAAACCAGCCCATCACCCTGCTTCAGACCAATGACCTGCGGCCGCGATTGCATGCGTGGGCGCTGTTCGGTGAGCACCAGTTCACCGCCACTGAAGTCGCTTCCCGGCTGCGACAACAGGAAGGCCACTTGCAAGGGGAATACGTGCTCGCCGTACAGATCCTGGTGCAGGCAGTTGTAGTCCCCGGGGCCGTATTGCAAGAGCAAGGGCGTCGGGCGCATCTGCCCGGCGTCGTGGCAGCGCTGGATGAAGGCGGCATGTTGCGTCGGGTATTGGACGTCGATATTCATCAGGCGGTTCCAGCGGTTGGCCTGGTCCACCAGGCGCGGGTAGAGCAACTGGCGCAATTGCGCCACGGGCTCCGGCAGCGGATAGCCAAAATACTGGTACTGGCCACGGCCAAAGCCATGGCGGGCCATGATCACTTTCGAGCGAAACAACTCGGGGCTCTGGTAAAGCCGGCTCAGGGCCTGGCATTGCGCTGGGGTCAACAGGCCTTCGAGGCGGGCGCAGCCGTCCTGGTCGAGGGCCTGCTCGATGCGGGCCCAATCCAGTTGTTGCAGGCGATCGTGTAGCGAGGGGGCAGGCATGGCGGGAGTGTCCTGGGCGGTAGGGAACCCGGCCAGTCTGCGGCACGGTTGGCCGCCGAACACTCCGTTGCTTGCGCTTGAATCGGTGGTGCGCAGCGGCGCCTTACAAGGCCTTGCTGACGCTGACGTCGCTGATGACATCGTCGGACTGGCCATGCAGCGCCTCGAGGGCGGCCCGGGCTTCTTCCTCGGAACCGGTCTGCAACTGGGCGAATTCGAAGCGGCGCTCACCGTTGAGCTTGTATTTGATGACGTACTTGGTGGTCTGGGGCACGGGGCTACCTGTTGTCGCGAGGGGAGGGCTTAGCGCAGTTTCGAGCTGGAGCGGCGAATGATGCGGATCGAATGCGTCAGGTTCGGCTTGCGGGTCACGCTGATGGGCCGGCGGTTGACGGTGTCGATGGTGATGTTCCAGAAACCGGTGCTGGGGGCGGTGATCTTTGCCGGGAACTTGTCGAAGGCGCCGCCGTGATAGGTGTGACGGCCGCCGTTCTTGAAGCTGCGGAAGTTGGCGTCGCTCATCAGGCGAATGTTGCAGACCTGGGAGCATTCGATGACGACGATATCGTCTTCGTTCAGGTGCTCGCGCTGGTGGATGAATTTCATGGGCGCCTCCAGAAGGGCTATAGCTACAAAAGCAAAAAACGTTTGCGTGGGCGGTGGTGCAGTTTATCAGGCCCAAAGGAGTATTATTCGGCCCCGGCGTCGAGCTTTGACAATTTAAAACAGTTATTTGGATTTTTATCGGCGATAAAGCCGTGCCTCCGGAGAAAAACAGCGCCTTTGCTGTCGGAGGGACTTTATTGGAGGTTTTTACATGAAGCGCTGGGTGTGGGTTCTGGTCTTGGCCATCGGCGGTTGCGCAAGCGTCTCGGACATCAACCAGACGCCGCCAACCCTGAGCGTGATTTCCGGCAAGAAGCCTCAGGAATACGCCAAGTGCCTGACCGACAAACTCTCCGGCAGCCGCGGCGCGCTGCAGGTCGAGCCACACAAGGACGGCTTTCGGGTACTAGTGCCCCAGAGCCTGTCGCCGGCCCCGGCTGCGGTGTTCTATATTGAAGCGCGTTCCGGCGGCAGCAGCATCAAGCTGCACGAACAGATGAGCAACAACCCCTTGCGCCCTCAGGATGTGCGCAAGGCCGGTGAGTCCTGTATCTCCGGCTGAGCCGTTGCTCCATGCGGGTGACCGTCCCCGGTTACCCGCTTGCATCCCTTCTCCAGACGTTGCCCCAGGCCCCGGGTAGTGCCGCCAAGCGCCGCCCGGGGCTGCTTTTGCGTGGGTAGAAGCCTTGTTGTACCGCGGCGATTAGCCGCATTTTTTTCGCCTGGTAAAACCTTGTTTTGCTGTTCGGTATTCGATAGGCGCGGGGCAATTTCGCGTTGTCCCGGTGGATCAATTGACCTACTATTTGTGTGCTTATGCCATGCAGGTCTAAGCATATAACTAGAATAATGGAGTCCATATGATCCCACTGGATCGAATGCTATTGAGTGGCCTGATGCTGCTGTTGGTTCAAACTGCCCATGCCGTGGAGGGGCAGAAAGTCTTTACCCAGGGAGGCGCCCAGCCAGGGGCAACGGCTTGCCTGGCCTGCCATGGCGCCGATGGCATGGGCCTGGCTCCGGCCGGGTTTCCACGCCTTGCCGGGTTGCCAGCGGGCTATCTGAGCAAGCAGTTGCACGACTTTCGCAGCGGCGCCCGCACCAGCCCTGTGATGCAACCCCTGGCCAAGGTCTTGAGTGAAGAGGAAATCACCGCGGTCACCACGACCCTGGCCGCCATGCCCGCGCCCAAGCTGGTTCCTGTCAGCCGTAGCCAGGTGGCCACCGGTGTCGGTGAGCGCCTGGCCCTGCGTGGTGCCTGGGAACGACAGGTGCCCGAGTGCGTCAGTTGCCACGGACCGGGCGGCGTGGGCGTCGGTACCGCCTTCCCACCCCTGGCCGGGCAGCCTGCCAGCTACCTGGTGGCACAGCTCAACGCCTGGCGTGAAGGTACCCGCCACAACGACCCCAATGACTTGATGGGGCACATCGCCAAATCCCTGAGCGCCGAAGAAGTGGCTGCCGTGGCGGACTACTTTGCAACCTTGAACTCCCAGGAGGCGCGCCCATGAAACTATTGATTCCAGGGGCGCTGCTGAGCCTGCTCGCGATCCAGGTCCAGGCGGCCACCATCGCCATGGAGGACCAGTCGCAGATCCCGGCGCCGAGCGCTTCCGCCCATGTCGAGTACTTCAAGCCGCCGGCTGAAAGCGAGCTGCCGGACAACGCCTACGGCAAGCTGGTACGCGAAGGCTACGCCCTGTTCGTCGATACCAAGCGCCTGGCGCCGCAGTTCGTTGGCAACGGCCTCAATTGCAGCAATTGCCACCTTGATCAGGGGCGCCTGGCCAACTCGGCGCCACTGTGGGGCGCGTACCCGATGTACCCGGCCTATCGCAAGAAGAACGACAAGGTGAATACCTTTGCCGAGCGCCTGCAAGGCTGTTTTCAGTTCAGTATGAACGGTGGCAAGCCGCCGGCGGCGGACAGTCCGCAGATTACCGCGCTGTCGGTGTATGCCTACTGGCTGGCGAGCAAGGCGCCGCTGGGCGTCGAGCTGCCTGGGCGTGGGTATCCCGACGTGGCGCAGCCCGCCAAAGGCTACGACCTCAAGCAGGGTGCGGCGGTGTATCAGGCGCAGTGTGCGGTTTGCCACGGTGACAACGGCCAGGGCCAGAAGGCCGGTGCGGATTACGTAATGCCGCCACTCTGGGGCAAGGATTCCTACAACTGGGGTGCAGGGATGCACCGGATCAATACTGCGGCGTCCTTCATCAAGCACAACATGCCTCTGGGCAAGGGCGGCAGCCTGAGCGATCAGCAGGCCTGGGACGTGGCGGCGTTCGTCAACAGCCACGAGCGGCCTCAGGACCCGCGCCTGGTGGAGGGTTCCATCGAGAAGACCCGGGTCAAGTTCCACGCCAATGATGGGGTGAATTTGTACGGTCAGACGGTAGAAGGCGTGTTGATAGGCCAGGGCATCCGATAAACTAGCGCCCATTGTTGCCGGTGCCGCCCGGGCTCACGCCTGGGCGGCATCGATTTTTTGGGAGAAAGCATGAAGCGGGAAGATGTCAGGGCAAAGCATGCAGAGGGCTTGATCTCTGCCACCCACGTGATCCAGAACCCGGCCAATTCAGGGGAATGGATTGTGTTTTTCAAGAAGAGCGCCGGGCGCAGCTATTTTCTGGTGGACGACAGCGACGAGGTGGAATCTTTCTGCCGTCTCGACGACCTGATCGAAACCATTCGAGGTCTGGGCATCAAGTTTGCCGAAATTCATATGTAGAGGGCGTGCGCCTTCTACTTGCAGACCACCACCACGCTGCGGCTTTTATAATTGCCAACATCGACGCCGAGGGTCTTGTCGCTTTCCTTGGTGGCGGGCGTGCCGACAGTGCTGACGATCCGATAGCCGGTGCCGGCGCAGGACGCCTCGGCTTTCTCGTAACAGCTGGCCCAAGAGCTGGCCTCACCAGAGCAATCGATGCTCAGGCCTTGTTCGCCATTGGCCAGGTAGGTATTGGAGGCGGTGGCACATCCACTCAGGGCCAGTACTGCGGTAACAGTGAAAAGTCTGTTCATGGGGGATTTCGTCATCTGAGGGGGAGGGGGTGAAGTGACCGTGCATGCCAGTGGCGATGCTATAGCTAATGGCCATTTCGGTACAGCACGTCACCTTAGTCCTCCGCGGGCCTGCAAAAGTGCCGCAGCCCCTCTGGGTGAGGGGATTGTGGTGCCTGCGGGTGAACATCGCCAGGGCGAAAACGGTGCCATCATGGAGTCTGGATGACCTGCCTTGGCCGTTGAGTCGAGGGTGTGCCTGGTCGATGCCTGGGGCATTCCGGCAACCCTGTGCAGGTGCCGGTTTACAAGCGCTGCGCGGTGATGGAGGTTTACCTGGCAGGCTATCTGGAGGATGCTGCGGAACTATCCGTCACTTTATTTCTCTATGATGGCAGCGGTTAGCCAGCGCGGGGCATTGTAAGGCGCTCGCGCCCTCATTAGACTGCGCCGAAACTCGTACACACAGCCTTTTTAAGGACTCATATGATCAAGAAATGCTTGTTCCCAGCAGCCGGTTACGGTACTCGCTTCCTGCCAGCGACTAAAGCCATGCCTAAAGAAATGCTGCCGGTGGTGAACAAGCCACTGATCCAGTACGGCGTTGAAGAAGCGCTGGATGCCGGATTGAATGAAATCTCCATCGTGACCGGCCGCGGCAAGCGCGCCCTCGAAGACCACTTCGATATCAGTTACGAGCTGGAAAACCAGATCAAGGGCACCGACAAGGAGAAATACCTGGTCGGTATCCGCAAGCTGCTGGACGAGTGCTCGTTCTCCTACACTCGCCAGACCGAAATGAAAGGCCTGGGCCACGCCATTCTGACTGGCCGCCCGCTGATCGGTGACGAACCCTTCGCCGTGGTACTGGCGGACGACCTGTGCGTCAACCTCGAAGGCGACGGCGTACTGACCCAGATGGTCAAGCTGTACAAGCAGTTCCGCTGCTCGATCGTGGCCATCCAGGAAGTCGATCCGCAGGAAACCAACAAGTATGGCGTGATTGCTGGCGAGATGATCCGTGACGACATCTACCGCGTTCACAGCATGGTCGAGAAGCCAAAGCCGGAAGACGCACCGTCGAACCTGGCGATCATCGGTCGTTACATCCTGACTCCGGACATCTTTGACCTGATCGAGCAGACCGAGCCGGGCAAGGGTGGCGAGATCCAGATCACCGACGCCCTGATGAAGCAGGCGCAGAACGGTTGCGTGATGGCCTACAAGTTCAAGGGCAAGCGTTTCGACTGCGGTGGTGCCGAAGGCTACATCGACGCAACCAACTTCTGCTTCGAGAACTTCTACAAGACCGGCAAGGCTTACTGATAGCCGCTGCACGGGTTTTTCGGAAAAGCCACCTTCGGGTGGCTTTTTCATTTGTCGCCCTTATGTAGACCTCTGCGCTGACCCGATCGCCATCTGCGGTTATGCTTGTCAGCCTGCCTGGGAGAGTGAAATGGCCTACGATTTTGATCTTTATGTAATTGGTGCCGGTTCCGGCGGTGTGCGCTGTGCGCGATTCGCGGCGGGTTTTGGCGCGAAGGTCGCGGTCGCTGAAAGCCGCTATCTGGGCGGTACCTGTGTCAACGTCGGCTGCGTGCCGAAAAAGCTGCTGGTGTACGGCGCGCACTTCGCCGAAGACTTCGAGCAGGCCTCGGGTTTCGGCTGGTCCCTGGGTGAGGCGAATTTCGATTGGGCGACCCTGATCGCCAACAAGGATCGCGAAATCAATCGCCTCAACGGCATCTACCGCAATCTGCTGGTCAACAGCGGCGTGACCCTGCATGAAGGCCACGCCAGGCTGATCGATCCGCACCAGGTAGAGGTCAACGGCCAGCGCTACAGCGCCAAGCACATCCTCATTGCCACCGGCGGCTGGCCACAGATCCCGGATATCCCGGGGCGTGAGCATGCCATCAGTTCCAACGAGGCCTTCTTCCTCAAGGAGCTGCCCAAGCGCGTGCTGGTGGTGGGCGGTGGCTACATCGCGGTGGAGTTTGCCGGGATCTTCCATGGCCTGGGCGCCGATACCCAGCTGTTGTATCGCGGTGAGCTGTTCCTGCGCGGTTTCGACGGTGCAGTGCGCAAGCACTTGCAGGAGGAACTGACCAAGCGTGGTTTGGGCCTGCAGTTCAATGCCGACATCGAGCGCATCGACAAGCAGGCCGACGGCAGTCTTGAGGTCACCCTCAAGGATGGTCGCAAGCTGGCCGCCGATTGTGTGTTCTATGCCACCGGGCGCCGGCCGATGCTGGACAACCTGGGGCTGGAGAATACCGGCGTGAAGCTCGACAAGCGTGGTTTCATCGAAGTGGACGAGCAGTATCAGAGCAGTGAGCCGTCGATCCTGGCGATTGGCGATGTCATCGGCCGCGTGCAACTGACGCCGGTGGCCCTGGCCGAGGGCATGGCCGTGGCTCGGCGCCTGTTCAAGCCCGAGCAGTACCGTCCCGTGGATTACCAGATGATTCCTACGGCGGTGTTCAGCCTGCCGAACATCGGTACCGTCGGCCTCACCGAAGAGCAGGCGCGAGAAGCGGGGCACAAGGTGCAGATCTTCGAGAGCCGCTTCCGGCCGATGAAGCTGACCCTGACCGACTGCCAGGAACGCACCCTGATGAAGCTGGTGGCGGACGCCGACAGCGACAAGGTCCTGGGGTGCCACATGGTCGGCCCGGATGCCGGTGAAATCGTTCAGGGCCTGGCAATTGCCCTGAAGGCGGGGGCGACCAAGCGCGACTTCGACGAAACCATCGGCGTGCACCCGACGGCCGCCGAAGAGTTCGTCACCATGCGTACGCCTGTCGCGGGCTGATCAAACCTTCGCAGGTGCGTCTGGCTGGGCCTTGGTGGCAGCAGCCAGGCGCAACGCCTCCAGGCCGGCCTCGGCCTTGGTGGCGCGCAACTCCATCTCCTTGCTCGATCGAGCCTGTTTCCTGGTTTGTTCCTTGAGTGCCTGAACTTCTTCCTGGGCAACGCGCAGGCGTTCCTGGAGCAGGGTGCTTTCGCTGTCCTGGCGGGCGACCTGTTCGCTCAGGCGGGCTTGCAGCGCCGAGTTCTTGCTGGCGGCATCCTGGGCTTGCTTGAGCTCTTTGTGGATGGCGCGCTGTTCGCTGAGCAGGCGCTCGTTATCGCGATGCAGTTGGGTGATCTCGTCCTGGCGTACCAGCGCGCTCTGTTGGGCCTGGCGCAGCTCCATCTGGATCTGTTGCAATTGCCCTTCGTGGCGGCGCTGCTCCTGCTCGCGCTGTTCCTTGCTGGCCGCGCGGTAGTGCTCCAGGGCGTCCCTGGCATGCAGGTGCTTTTCCTCCAGGGAGTGGATCTGCTGCTCCTTGTCCTCCAGCCGCAGCTCAAGGCCCTTGAGTGCCTGGTTGAGTTCGGCGTTGCGGGTCTGTTCGCTCTGCAGCATGGAGCGAGTGTCTTGCAGGGCGGCGCTTTCCCCGGCCAGGGCGCTGGCCTGAATCTGCAACTGCTGTTGCAACTGCTCCTGAAGCTGGTGGGCTTCGTGCAACTGGTGTTCCAGCACCTGCTTCTGTTCTTCGAAGTGGGCGAGGGCTTGCTCCAGGGGTTCCTGGGCCTGCTCCTGCAGGCGTTGCGCCAGGCGCCCCACCAGTTCACCCAGTTCTTGGTCCAGGGGGGCAGGGCCGCTGTCACGCCGGCTGGCGCCGTCATCCAGCTCCTTGAGATAGCGGTGGATGGTGGTTTTCGAGCCGGTATTACCCATTTCGATGCGTACTGCGTCGATGCTGGGGTGTTCGCCGCGGGCAAGAATCGCCTGACGCGCTTTCTTCACCACCGCCTTGTTTATGCCTCCGCGAGCCATGCATCCTCCGACGATTTAGTACTGTGTTACGTGGTATGTAATTACATTGAATTGTACAGCAGATGTGAATTTATCAAAAGCCTGAAACTGACATGGGATATTATGGTATTACCCCGTGTGATAGGCGCTGAGGGCGGTTTTCGCCAGCCATCGCCGTACATTTGCCTGAGTTGAGCTGCCATGAGCGAGCTGGATCGTTATCTGCAAGCCGCCACCCGCGACAACACCCGTCGCAGCTATCGGGCGGCCATCGAGCATTTCGAAGTGCAGTGGGGCGGTTTCCTTCCGGCTACGGCCGAAAGCGTGGCCCGCTACCTGGCCACCTATGCCGGTGAGCTGTCGATCAATACCCTGCGGTTGCGCCTGTCGGCCCTGGCCCAGTGGCACAGCAGCCAGGGCTTTGCCGACCCGACCAAGGCACCGGTGGTGCGCCAGGTGTTCAAGGGCATCCGTGCGCTGCACCCGGTACAGGAAAAACAGGCGCAACCCTTGGAGCTGCAGCACCTGGAACAGGTCGTCGCCTGGCTAGATGAGGAGGTGGCGAGTGCCGCAGCTGAACAGCGCCAGGGGGATCTGTTACGTGCCCGGCGTGATCGGGCGCTGATCTTGCTGGGCTTCTGGCGCGGCTTTCGCAGTGATGAGCTGTGCCGCTTGCAGATCGAGCATGTGCAAGCGGTGGCCGGGTCGGGCATCAGCCTCTACCTGCCCCGCAGCAAGAGTGACCGTGACAACCTTGGGCGGACCTTTCACACCCCGGCCTTGCTGCGCCTGTGCCCGGTGCAGGCCTATATCGAGTGGATCAACAGCGCGGCGCTGGTGCGCGGGCCGGTGTTTCGCGGCATCAACCGCTGGGGGCAACTGAGCGAGCAGGGGTTGCATGCCAATAGCGTGATCGCGTTGCTGCGCCAAGCCCTGGAGCGTGCCGGTATCGCTGGCGAACACTACACCAGCCATTCCCTGCGCCGGGGCTTCGCCACCTGGGCGCACCGCAGCGGTTGGGATCTGAAATCACTGATGAGCTATGTCGGCTGGAAGGACATGCAGTCCGCCATGCGCTACGTCGAGGCCAACCCGTTCATGGGCATGGCGCGCATCGGCGAGAAGCCGGTACAGCAGTAGATTAAGGTTTCTTCTATTAATACTGTTGGCTGATAGTCAAAACCAATCGACAGCATCAGGTTTGCCAATGAGCCAAGGGGCGATTCATTGGTTAGGATTCTCCCCATCAAGTTTTCACCCAATGTTCTCAACCACTGATGGAGAGTCAACGATGCCTATCATCAACAGCCAAGTTAAACCCTTCAAAGCTACCGCATTCAAAAACGGCGCATTCGTCGAAGTGTCGGACGCCGATCTGAAAGGCAAATGGTCTGTCGTGTTCTTCTACCCGGCTGACTTCACCTTCGTGTGCCCAACCGAGCTGGAAGACCTGGCCGACAACTACGCCGAATTCCAGAAGCTGGGCGTCGAGATCTACAGCGTTTCCACCGACACCCACTTCGCCCACGCTGCCTGGCACAACACTTCGCCAGCCATCGGCAAGATCCAGTACACCATGATCGGCGACCCGACCCTGGCCATCTCCCGCAACTTCGATGTGCTGATCGAAGAAGCCGGTCTGGCTGACCGTGGCACCTTCGTGATCAACCCTGAAGGCCAGATCAAGATCGTTGAAATCAACGACGGTGGTGTAGGCCGTGACGCTTCCGAGCTGCTGCGCAAGATCAAGGCTGCTCAGTACGTCGCTGCTCACCCAGGCGAAGTCTGCCCAGCCAAGTGGAAAGAAGGCGAGGCCACCCTGGCTCCGTCCCTGGACCTGGTCGGCAAGATCTAAGTCCATGCATTACCCAAGGGCGGTGATCCGCACTTAAGTCAGCTGCACCGCCCTCAAACAACGCCCGGGCGAGATTCGCTCGGGCGTTGTTTTTTCTACCGAATCAAAACAGGAGATCGCCCGTATGTTGGATGCCAATCTTAAAGCTCAGTTGAAGTCTTACCTGGAACGGGTCACCCAGCCGATCGAGATCGTAGCCTCCCTCGACGACGGTGCGAAATCCCAGGAAATGCTCGCGTTACTCAAAGACATTGTCAGTCTTTCCAACCAGATTACCTTGCTCGATAACGGCAGCGACGCGCGCAAGCCTTCGTTCTCGTTGAATCGCCCGGGAAGTGATATCAGCCTGCGTTTCGCCGGTATTCCCATGGGCCACGAATTCACTTCCCTGGTGCTGGCCCTGCTGCAAGTAGGTGGCCATCCATCCAAGGCCAGTACCGAGGTGATCGAGCAGATCCGCTCGCTCAAGGGCGAGTTCAATTTCGAAACCTACTTCTCGCTGTCCTGCCAGAACTGCCCGGACGTGGTCCAGGCGCTGAACCTGATGGCGGTGCTCAACCCCAACATCCGTCACGTGGCCATCGATGGCGCGCTGTTCCAGGCCGAAGTCGATGAACGCAAGGTCATGGCGGTGCCCAGTGTCTACCTCAATGGCGTGAACTTCGGCCAGGGGCGCATGGGGCTGGAGGAAATCCTCGCCAAGCTCGACACCGGTGCGGTGGAGAAGCAGGCGCAGAAACTCAACGCCAAGGAAGCCTTCGACGTGCTAGTGGTCGGCGGTGGTCCAGCGGGTGCTTCGGCAGCCATCTATGCCGCTCGCAAAGGCATCCGTACCGGTGTGGCTGCCGAGCGTTTCGGTGGCCAGGTGCTGGACACCATGGCGATCGAGAACTTCATCTCGGTGCAGGCAACTGAAGGGCCGAAGCTGGCCGCCGCCCTGGAAGAGCATGTCAAGCAGTACGACGTGGACATCATGAACCTGCAGCGGGCCAGTGCCCTGGTGCCGGCCAAGGAAGTCGGCGGCTTGCACGAGATCCAGTTCGAAAGCGGCGCCAGCCTCAAGGCCAAGTCGGTGATCCTGGCTACCGGTGCCCGCTGGCGCGAGATGGGCGTGCCGGGTGAGCAGGAGTACAAGGCCAAGGGCGTGTGCTTCTGCCCGCACTGCGACGGCCCGCTGTTCAAGGGCAAGCGTGTGGCGGTGATTGGCGGCGGCAACTCCGGTGTCGAAGCGGCCATCGACCTGGCGGGTATCGTCAGCCACGTGACCCTGCTGGAGTTCGACAGCAAGCTGCGGGCGGATGCGGTGTTGCAGCGCAAGCTCTTGAGCCTGCCCAACGTCAAAGTCATTACCAGCGCCTTGACCAGCGAGGTGAAGGGTGACGGCCAGAAGGTCACCGGCCTGGCCTACAAGGACCGTGATTCGGGCGAGTTCCACACGGTGGACCTGGAAGGCATCTTTGTGCAGATCGGCCTGTTGCCCAACACCGATTGGCTCAAGGGTACCGTTGAGCTGTCGCCTCGTGGCGAGATCATCGTCGATGCCCGCGGCGAGACTTCGCTGCCTGGGGTATTTGCTGCGGGTGACGTCACCACGGTGCCCTACAAGCAGATCGTGATAGCCGTGGGCGAGGGCGCCAAGGCTTCCCTCAGTGCATTCGATCACTTGATCCGTACCTCAGCACCGGCTTGATCGGTCGCTTAGAAAAACAAAACCCCATGAGCCTGGCTCATGGGGTTTTTTATTGCTGTGCTCACAGGCACCGGCTTGTCGCTGAAGTGGCCGCTGGGTCTTGCGCCGCCCTTGAGAAGGGGAGTGCTGACAATCCAGCTTCTACACAGGCCGGCTTCGCACCTGCATAGGTTTACAGCGGTGCTGGCTGGATGATCTCGACCCAGTAGCCGTCCGGGTCCTTGATGAAGGCCAGGCTTTTCATCCGGCCATCGTTCAGGCGCTTCTGGAAATCGCAGCCCAGGGCTTCGAAGCGCTCGCAGGCGGCGACGATGTCCGGTACCGAGATGCAGATGTGGCCGAAGCCGCGCGGGTCGCTGTTGCCGTTGTGGTAGGCGAAGGCTGGATCGTTCTCGGTGCCGTGGTTGTGGGTCAGTTCGAGAATGCCGGGAATCGACTTCATCCACTCGGTTCGCGCGCCAGCGTCTGCCGGGATCTGTGCCTTGTCCACCAGGGCCAGGAAGTACAGGCTGAACTCGGCTTCAGGGAAGTCGCGTTTTTCCACCAGGGAAAAGCCCAGGACCCGGGTGTAGAAGTCCAGGGAGCGAGTGATGTCCTTGACGCGCAACATGGTGTGGTTGAACACGAAACGGGCAGTGGCCGCATCCGGTTGGGCGGTCACGCCGGGAAAGGTATTGAGTTCGTTGAGGCTCATGGGCCCTCCAGAAGAAAGTGCGGCCAAGACTGCTTGCCGGGGCAAGCAGCCTTGGCTGGCAATGGTTCGGACATCCTTGGGATCGGGCAATGATACGCAAGTGGGTCGGCTGGCGCCAAACCCAAAGCTCCTGATCTATTGCCCATTCCTGGCGCCGGGCTCAGACTTCCAGGCCCCTTTACCTCAGTGTGCAAACGCATGATCGAGTCTTTTAAGTTCCGCACCGCAGCTTTGTTGCTACTGGCGCTGGCCGGTGTTGCAGAGGCCGAGCCGCAAGTGACCTGGCCCCAGGGCTGGACGGTGGAGCCGCTGCCGGCCCAAGAAGGCGAAGAGGCCGCCAAGGTGTCCCGGCAGAGAGCGGTCAAGAGCGATACCGCTGGCAATCCACTCATGGTCATGGAGTTGACCATGACTCAGGTAGACAGTGGGCATGTAGTCAATCTGCAGGGGGTATTGCTGGAGATGCGCAAGTCGGTGCAAAAGGACTTTGCCCTGGGCGGTTATCAGAGTGTCTGTAACAAGATTCATGCCGCGCAGTTGAGTCGTCTCGAGGCGCTGGAAACTACTTGCACCATTACCCAGAATGGCCGGCATGTGCTCTCGCAGACATTGGTGGCGGCACTGAATGGGGATAAGGCTTATGTACTTTCATACGCCGGCCAGGCTGCGGCTTTTGCCGAGAGCCAGGATGAAATACTCGCTGTACGAAACGGCCTTAAACTTTAAGGAAAAATCTGAACCAATCGGTTCGCTTTCTGCGGGTTACCCGTTCGTTAGCGAAAAGGCATTAAGCCTGAAGTTGCTTGGGAATCAGGCGTTATTGCACGATGTATCAGCTAGGGAGAGGGGTGGGATCTCGCTCGGCTCTTCCCTTAGATGCAAGTCGTAATAAGAATTTTCTTATTCAATGTAAAAGGCCCTACATATGCAGGGCCTTTTTCGGTGTGCGGCTTTGTTCAAGCGCGCAGCCAGGAATCCACAGTGGCGGCACCGTACTGTTCTTTCCAGGCCTTCAGGCCGCGGTGATTGCCGCCTTTGGTTTCGATCAGTTCGCCGGTGTGCGGGTTCTGGTAGACCTTGACCACGCGGGCACGGCGCTGCTTGGGGGCGTTGGCCTGTGGCAGGCCGGCCTTGCCCTGGTTGGGATCAAGGATGGCGATGATGTCACGCAGGCTCTTGTCGTAGGACTTCATCAGGGCCTGGAGCTTTTCTTCGAACTCGATTTCCTTCTTGAGTCCGGCGTCGTTTTTCAGGGATTCAAGCTGCGCGAGCTGTTCTTGAAGTGCTTTTTCTGCAGCACGAAACTCAGCAAGTCTGGACAATATCTTCACTCCAATAGTCTATTTGGCTGATACAAACCACAAACAAAGCTATAAGCCATGAGCCGATTAAGGCTCGATTAAGTGGCCTACCTGTGAATCTTGTACAGGCGGGAAAAATTGTAGTAGTTAATGCATCAAGAGTAAATCAGGTTGTTCTTGTTAAATGCGAAATTGACCAATTGATTCAAATTGGTGCAAGCCCCGAGTTGTTAGATCCAGCACTTTTTGTTCGGGTATGGCTATTTAATGGCGCGCCAGGGCTGCAACAAATTCGGCACTGGGCATGGGCCGTCCGAATAAATAACCTTGCAGGAAATCCACCCCTTTAGCTGCTAGATAATCCCGCTGTTCCGCAGTTTCAATACCTTCGGCGACAATGCCCAGATCGAGTTTGGCCGAGAGTTCGATAATGCTGTCGAGTATATGCAGGGACAGTGCGTCGGCACCGATCATGGCGACGAAACTCTGATCGATCTTCAAATAATCCACATTGAACTGGCGCAGATAACCCAGGCTGGAATGCCCGGTACCGAAGTCGTCGATGGCGATCATCACACCCAGTTCGTGCAGGGCGGCGAACAGCTGGTGGGTGGTGGTCGTGGGCTCGATCAGTTCGCGTTCGGTCAACTCCAGCACCAGGATCACCTTGCCTGGGGGGAAGCCGGCGAGGAACTCCCGGCAGTCCTCCAGCAACTGCAGGTCGTGGCAATGGCTGGCGGTGATGTTGATACCTATATGGAAACCGTCGGTAAAGTGCGCGGCATGGGGCGCCAGGGCTTGTTGGGTCTGCTGCATCAGCGAGCGGGTCATGGGCACGATCAGCCCCGAATGCTCGGCGAAGGGGATGAACAGGTCCGGGCGTACCAGCCCCTCTTTCGGATGCTGCCAGCGCATCAGGACTTCGATGCCGGCCCACGCCAGGGTGTCCCCGCGCACCACCGGCTGAAAGTACGGAATGAACTCCTGGGCCCCCAGTGCCCGTTGCAGCTCGTGGGTGGGGGAGGCGGAGCGCTTTTGCAGCCAGTGGGCAAGTACGCCCGCCGCCGCGCCGAAAAACACCAGCAGGCTGAACAGCGCCGGGTACTGGCTCTTCATGTAGTTCCACACGTCGCCCTCGGGAAACCCCGAGCTGACGCTGTAGGGATAGCGCGATGAGCTCAGTTGCTGGCTGGCCACGGCCGCCAGTGGCGGACTGCCCTCGTGGACACGGCCGTCGCTGGACAGCCAATGCCCGCCGACTTGCAATTGCAGGTCGGCGAAGCGGCTGATCAGGCGCAGGGCATTGGTCAGGTGATAGCCGTCGATGGTGGCCAGGGCGGCGCGATCGCCCTCGCTCCAGCGATAGACCAGCAGGGCCGTGTCGGGGGTGACAGGGTTGCCGCTCATCAGCCAGAGGCGGCCGTCCACGTAGTCCAGGGGGTTGAGCGGGACTGCGAAACTGCCGAGCAGGGAGCTGCAATAGTTGTTGTTGCGCCACACCAGGTTGGTCGAGCGCACGAACGGCCGGCGGGTGACCTGTTCGCGCAGGGCCAGTTGCCGGACCTCATCACAATCGCGGCCCACCTGGGGCAGCAGCGCCCTGGCGGCGATGTCGGTGTTGTCGAGCATCAGGTCGAACTGACGGATGGCCTCTTCGGCGGTTTCCAGGCTGCTGTGCATCAGTGTTCGTTCGGCCTGGGCGTAGAGGATGAGGGTGCCGAGCCCGATGGGAAGAAGCATGGCCAGCAATGTCCAGAAGGTACGGGTAGAACGCTTCAATGGACCTTTGGCGGTCAGGGGCATGGATCGGACCTGTGGGCGGGCGAGGGGGAGGATGGCACCGGGGGCATGGCCCCTGCGGCTGTCTTGATCATCGCAGGATAGCCGGCTTTTACCGTCGATAAAGGCGCTGCGCGTGCTGGATGAAGGCCAGGGCCGCCGGCGACGCCTGGCGTCGGTCGAGCATCGCGATCCCCACTTGGCGGCGCACGGCAGGCTCCAGGGGGCGGTTGGTGTAGCGCGGGTCCGCGGCCTGGGGCAGGGACAACTCGGCAACGATGCTCAAGGCATCGCCGCGGGCCACGGTTTCCAGGGTGCTCAGCAGTTGGGTGCTGCGGTAGCGGATATTGGGCCGCAGGCCGGCACCGATGAACAGGCGTGACACCAACTCCGCCGAGCCGGCTTCGGTGAGCACGAAGGGGTCATGGCACAGTTGGTCCAGGCGCAGTTGCGCTTCACTGGCCAGGGCGTGGCTGGCTGGAATCAATGCCAGCAACTGGTCCTCGACCACAGGCACGGTGTCGAAGCGCTCCTGGGGCAGCACCACGAAGCCCAGGTCCACCCGTCGTTCTTCCAGCCATTGCAGGACCTGGCGATCGGGGCCTTCGTCGATATGCACTTCGATGTCCGGATATTCGCGGCGGTAGTCGTGAAGAATCCGGGGCAGGAGGCGGATCGACGAGGTGGGGCCGAACGAGCCGATGCGCAAGGTGCCGCGCTTCATGCCCCGGGCATCTGCGGCTTCCTGGGCCAGGGTCGCCGCCAGGCCGAGCATGGCCCGGGCGCGCAGCAGCAACTGGGTGCCGATGTCGGTGAGTTCGACCTGGGCCTGGTGCCGCCGAAACAGGTCCACCTGCAGCTCCTGCTCCAGTGACTTGATGGCATGAGACACCGCCGACTGGGTGATGCCCAGGCGCGTGGCGGCGCTGGTAAAGCCCTGGAGTTCGGCCACCAGGGAAAAGATCTCCAGCTGGGTCAGGGTCATGAGTAAAAGCTCATTTTACGATGATCAGGCATTAGACAAAAAATGGTCGTGCAGTACAAACCCATTGCCTCAGAGCGTCTTGACCATGAGTGAAAGCAATATCAGCGGCCCCCTGGCGGGCGAATACCGGGACCTGGCGGTGTATAGCCGCCTGGCGACAGTCACCATGATCTGGGGCGGCACCTTCGTTGCCGGGCGCTACCTGGCCGGCGGGCTCTCGCCCTTGCTGGCCGCCAGCCTGCGGTTCCTGCTGGCCAGCCTGGCCTTGCTCGGCTTCATGGCCGTGGCGCGCATTCCCCTGGTGCGGCCCAGCCTCAGGCAGTTTGGCCAACTGGCACTATTGGGGTTCTTCGGGATCTTCTTCTACAACCTGTGTTTCTTCCTCGGCCTGGAGCAGGTCAAGGCTTCTCGGGCATCGTTGATCGTGGCCCTGAACCCGGCAGTGATTGCCCTGGCGTCCTGGGCGCTGTTCAAGGAGCGCCTGGGCCGGCGCAAGCTGTTGGGCATTGCCCTGTGCCTCTGTGGCGCGGCCCTGGTGATCTGCAGCCGTGACCCTTCGGCCCTGGCGGCGCAGGCCGGGAGCTGGCAAGGCGACCTGCTGATTCTTGGCTGCGTGCTGGGCTGGGGCGTGTATTCGCTGTTCTCCAGGGGGCTGAACCACAGCCTGGGCTCATTGCAAACCGTGACCTGCTCGATCCTCCTGGGCACCCTGATGCTCTGCGCCGCCACCCTGATCCGTGGCGAGTTCGACCTGCAGGCGGTGGCCCGCCTGAACCTGGCCCAGGGCTTGAGCCTGCTGTACCTGGGCGTGCTGGGTTCGGCGCTGGCCTATATCTGGTATTACGACGGCTTGCGGCGGATCGGTGCCACCCGTTGCGGTGTATTCATCGCCCTCAATCCCCTGACTGCGGTGATCCTCGGCGCGCTCGTGCTGGGAGAACAGTTGAGCCCGGTGGTGGGGGTGGGCGGGGCGCTGATTCTCGGCGGTATCTACCAGTGCAACAAACCCCTTGCGGGCGGGGCAAAAAAGGCGATTTTATAGAGAATGCGGACAAAGGCTTTTACGCTGTGTAGAATCCGGTTACGCATACAATAATAAAGTCTTCTGGCAGCAGAAGCCTCGCCCCCCAGCCTGTAAGACAGGGTCGAAATGAAGATTCTCGGGTTTCAACTGATCTATGGTGACTTCCTCGCCCGCAGCGTGCGCGGTATCTCCTGTGCGCCACCGTCCCTCCTCAGCATTGCTAGTAACTAACGATCCGTTAATTCTAAAAATATGATGAGGCGCCAACCATGGCAGATATCTTCGAAAACCCAATGGGCCTGATGGGCTTTGAATTCATCGAATTCGCATCGCCTACCCCCAACACCCTCGAACCGATCTTCGAGATCATGGGTTTCACCAAAGTCGCGACCCATCGTTCCAAAGACGTGCATCTGTATCGCCAGGGTGCGATCAACCTGATCCTCAACAACGAACCCCATAGCGTCGCTTCCTACTTCGCGGCCGAGCACGGCCCGTCGGTGTGCGGCATGGCGTTCCGGGTCAAGGATTCGCAAAAGGCCTACAACCGCGCCCTGGAACTGGGCGCCCAGCCGATTCACATTGAAACCGGCCCGATGGAACTGAACCTGCCGGCGATCAAGGGCATTGGCGGCGCGCCGCTGTACCTGATCGACCGTTTCGGCGAGGGCAGCTCGATCTACGACATCGACTTCGTGTTCCTCGAAGGCGTGGACCGCAACCCCAAGGGCGCGGGCCTGAAGATTATCGACCACCTGACCCACAACGTGTACCGCGGGCGCATGGCCTACTGGGCCGGCTTCTACGAGAAGCTGTTCAACTTCCGCGAGATCCGCTACTTCGACATCAAGGGCGAGTACACCGGCCTGACTTCCAAGGCCATGACCGCTCCGGATGGCATGATCCGCATCCCGCTGAACGAGGAATCGTCCAAGGGCGCCGGGCAGATCGAGGAGTTCCTGATGCAGTTCAATGGCGAGGGCATCCAGCACGTGGCCTTCCTCACCGACGACCTGGTCAAGACCTGGGACGCTCTGAAGAAGATCGGCATGCGCTTCATGACCGCGCCACCGGACACCTACTACGAAATGCTCGAAGGGCGCCTGCCGAACCACGGCGAGCCGGTCAACGAGCTGCAATCGCGGGGCATCCTGCTGGACGGTTCTTCGGAAGCCGGCGACAAGCGCCTGCTGCTGCAGATCTTCTCGGAAACCCTGATGGGCCCGGTGTTCTTCGAATTCATCCAGCGCAAGGGCGACGATGGCTTCGGCGAGGGCAACTTCAAGGCGCTGTTCGAATCGATCGAACGCGACCAGGTGCGTCGTGGCGTACTCGCCACCGAGTAAGCCCCGGCACGCTTGAGTCCAAGGCCCGATCAGGAGGTTTCTGGTCGGGCTTTATTTTGCCTGTCGGTTGGCGATTGTGAATGTGTTAATGTTTCGCCCCCGATTCCCAGCCCCTGACCGATGCCTCGATGAACACACCCAGACCTTCCCTGACCTTGACCCTGTTGCAGGCCCGTGAGGCCGCCATGGCGTTTTTCCGTCCCTCGCTGAACCAGCACGACCTGACCGAGCAGCAATGGCGGGTGATCCGCATCCTGCGCCAGAACGGCGAGCTGGAGAGCCATCAGCTGGCGAAGATGGCCTGCATCCTGCCGCCGAGCATGACTGGCGTGCTGACCCGCCTGGAGCGCGACCAGTACGTCAGCCGGCGCAAGTCTCCGGAAGACCAGCGCCGCCTGTTCATCACCCTGACCGACAAGGGCCAGGCCTGTTTCGAATCCATGAGCGGCGACATGGAAATCAACTACCAGAAGATCCAGCAGCAGTTCGGCGAAGACAAGATGCAGGCCTTGCTGGCCCTGCTCAACGAACTGAAGCAGATCAAGCCCTGAGCCCGTACCGCAGGCCTTGATGCACGCGAGATATCCCCGCAGCCGGGCTCAGCCCCGGCGCTGGCGCAGCAGATGGCGTACGCCTTCGAGCACCAGGACCAGCACCGCCAGCCAGATCGGCACGTAGGTCAGCCATTCCCCGGCCTTGATGCTTTCCCCCAGCAGCAGCGCCACCAACAGCAGCAGTACCGGTTCCACATAGCTGAGCAGGCCGAACAGGCTGAAGGCCAGCAAGCGGCTGGCAATGATGTAGCACACCAGCGCCGAGGCACTGATCACCCCCAGCACGGGAATCAGCAGGTACAGCCAGGGTTGGGCCGCGACCACGGCAATGCCCTGTTCGCCGCTCTGCACCACCCACAGTGCCACCGGCATCAGCAGGGCCATGTCCACCCACAGGCCGCCCAGGTGGTCGGTGCCCAGGCGCTTGCGCAAGACGAAATACAGCGGGTAGCCCAGGGCCACCACCAGGGTCGCCCAGGAAAAGCTGCCCACCTGGTACAGCTCGTTGAGCACGCCGATGCAGGCCAGCACCGCTGCCAGCTTCTGCAGCCGCGACAGACGTTCGCCATAGACGATGCGTCCGGTCAGGACCATGGTCAGCGGCAGCAGGAAATAGCCCTGGGATACATCCAGGCTGTGGCCGTTGAGCGGTGCCCACATGAACAGCCAGAGCTGCACCCCGACCAGCGCCGACGACAGCAGCAGCGCCGGGCCCAGCACGGGCTTGCTGCGCACCCGTCGCAGCACTTCGTCGACCCGATGCCATTCACCGGCCAGCAGCATGAACAGGGTCATGCAGGGCAGGGTCAGCAACATCCGCCAGCCGAAGATCTCCACCCCGGTCAGGGGCGCCAGCAGCGAGGTGTAGAAATACATGACGGCAAACAGCACCGACGCCAGAACCGATAACGCAATACCTTTAGACACGCAGTCCTCGTAGAACCCGAACGCTCGGGATGCACAAAAAGAAGGGGAGAGTGGAGCGAGGGGGAATATAGAGGGTTTGCCCCGGGATTTTTGCTCTGTTTGCGACACCCCGGCGGGAAAATTTCTCGTTTGTGGCGCGGCCCGGCCTTCCAGAGAAAGGCCGGACTGCGATGGCCGGCGGGTTTGCGCGGCCAGGGCCCGTGTTTAGCCCAGGTGCGCAAAACGTCCGGAGACAAAATGGCCGACATCATTGAAACCGGGTGTCGAGGCGTGCCCCGGGGTCACCAGCGCGTCGATGAAGGCTTCGTCCTCAGGGCTGATCTTCACCTCCAGGGCCCGGGTGTAGGCGTCCCACTGGGCCTCGGTGCGCGGGCCAACAATGGCCGAGCTCACCGCCTGGTTGTTCAGTACCCAGGCAATGGCGAACTCGACGATCCCGGCCCCGCGCCCCTGGGCGTATTCCTGGATCTGCTGGGCGATGCGCAGGGATTCGACCCGCCATTCGGTCTCCAGGATGCGTTTGTCCTGGCGCCCGGCGCGGCTGGCGGCGTCCGGGGCGACGTCCGGCGCATACTTGCCGCTGAGCACACCACGAGCCAGGGGGCTGTAGGGCACCACGCCCAGGCCATAGGCGCGGGCGGCGGTGATCTGCTCGCCCTCGGCCTGGCGGTTGACGATGTTGTACAGCGGCTGGCTGATCACCGGGCGGTCCACCCCCAGCTGGTCGGCGACTCGAATCGCCTCGGCAATCCGCCAGCCCCGATAATTGGACAGGCCCCAGTAGCGGATCTTGCCCTGGCGCAACAGGTCGCCGATGGCCGAGATGCTCACTTCCAGAGGCGTGTTGTGGTCTTCGCGGTGCAGGTAGTAGATGTCCAGGTAATCGGTGCCCAGGCGGGTCAGGCTGGCCTCGATGCCGTTGAAGATGTGCTTGCGGCTCAGGCCGCTGCGGTTGGGCACGCCGTCCACCGGACCGAAGCCGACCTTGGACGCCAGCACCCACTCATGGCGGTGGCTGGCAATGGCTTCGCCGACGATCTCCTCGGAGCGGCCCTGGGTATAGACGTCGGCGGTGTCGATGAAGTTGATCCCCTGGTCCCAGGCCTTGTCGATGATACGCAGCGAGTCTTCGGTACTGGTCTGCTCGCCGAACATCATGGTGCCCAGGGTCAGGCTGGAAACCTTGAGACCGGAATGGCCGAGGGTGCGATAGCTCATGGGCGGAATCCTTGTGCTAGAGGGCTGGCCAGGGCATTTCCGGCCATTGGGGCGACCATCAAATACCACAACCCCGGGCCTCTGCAATGCCTGAATGGCGCTCCCTTGCCGGCACAGGTGCCCGTGAGGTCGCCTTCGCTGGCAAGCCAGCTCCTGCAAGGAGGTTCCGTAGGAGCCGGCTTGCCGGCGAACCGTGCAGCGGCCAGCCGTCCCGGAGCCGCTGCGGGTCAGGGGCACAGCGCCCGGCAGCGCTGCAATACAAAGCTGTGCAGCAGGCGCACTCGCTGGGAAACCTGCAGGCGATGGGGGCACAGCAAGTTGAAGGGGGCCGGTTCCCCTTGCCAGTCGCCGAGCAGCGGCACCAGGCGCCCGGCGCGGATGTCCTCGGCCACATCCAGCCGGGCCTTGTAGACAATGCCGTGGCCGGCCAGGGCCCAGCGCCGGGCCACCTCACCGTCGTCGCACAGGTAATCGCCCCGCACTAGGACTTCGCGGGTTTCGCTGTCGCGGCTGAAACGCCAGCGGTCATAGGGCTGGCCATTGCGCAGGTACAGCAGGGCGCTGTGCCCGGCCAGCGTCTCGGGGTTTTGCGGCACCCCGCAACGGGCCAGGTAGGCCGGGCTGGCGCAGGCGATGCGTCGGTGCCCGGGGAGAATCGGCAAGGCCACCAGGCTGGAATCCTCGGGCACGCCAAAGCGCAGGGCCACATCCACAGCGTCGCGGAACAGGTCGGCGTGGCGATCATCGAGCCGCAGTTGCAGGCGCAGTTGCGGGTGCTCGGCCTTGAATTCATCGAGCCAGGGCAGCAGGGCATTGCGCCCGAAGTCCGAGGGCGCCGACAGTTGCAGCACCCCGGCCAGGCCCTGGCTCTGCTGCTTGAGCGCCAGCTCGCCGTCCTCCAGGGTGGCCAGGGCCAGGCGCACGCTTTCCAGGTAGCGGCGGCCTTCCTCGGTGAGCCGCATGCTGCGGGTGGAACGCGCCAGCAGACGGCTGCCGAGGCGGGTTTCCAGGCGCTTGAGGGCGATGCTGGCGGCTGCGGCGGTCAGGCCCAGGGAGCGGGCCGCGGCGGAAATGCTCCCGGCATCGGCAGTGCGTACGAAGATTTCCAGGTCCAGTATCGAGCTCATTAATAAAAATCCTTTAAAGATCTTTGCGTTTTAGCTGGATTTTTCCTCGATTGGCAAGCTGGGAAGATGTAATCACTTTCAATCGCAGCAGGTGATCGCAATGACTCTTTCCAACTCAAACCTGGCCCAGCAAACCTTGGTGGTGATTGGCGCCGGCAGCGGCATTGGCGCCGCAGTGGCGCGCCAGGCCGCGGCCCGTGGCGCTCGGGTGGTACTGGCGGGGCGCAGCCTCGAGGCCTTGCAGCGCCAGCAGGCACAGCTGCCGGAATCGGCCTGCAGCATCGCCGTGGACATTACCGATGCCGCCAGTCTCAAGGCCTTGTTCGCCAGGGTGGGGGCCTTCGATCACCTGGTGATCAGCGCCGGTCCGGCCATTGCCGCCAAGCCCCTGGCCGACACCGATCTGCTGGATGCCCAGCGGGCTTTCGAGGTGAAGTTCTGGGGCGTGTGGCGCGCGGTCCAGGCGGCGCTGCCGACACTCGCGCCGCAAGGCAGCATCAGCCTGACTTCGGGCCTGCTGTCGCGCAAAATGGTCCCCGGGCAAGTGCTCAAGACCACCCTCAACGCCGCCCTCGAAGCCCTGGGCAAGCACCTGGCCAAGGAGCTGGCGCCACGCCGGGTGAATGTCATCAGCCCCGGGGTCACCGCCACCGAAGCCTATGCCGGGATGCCCGAGGACGCCCGCGAAGCCATGTTCGCCCGCACCGGTGCCAACCTGCCGGTGGGCCGCGTCGGCCAGCCGGATGAGGTGGCGGCGGCCTTTATCCTGGCCATGGAGAACGGCTTTATCAGCGGGAGCCTGATCGATGTCGATGGTGGAGGCCTGCTATGAACTGGCGCTTCGATCACCTGGCGTTCAACTGCGCCGAGGGCGAGGCGTTGCAGCAGGCCTTCGCCGATCTGCTGGGCCTGCAAACGGGCCGGCGGCCGCCGTTTCCCTTTCCCGGGCGCTGGTTGTACCAGGGCGAGGCGGCGCTGGTGCACGTCATCGAACAGGCCCATTGCCCTGAGCCGCAACTGAGCCACATCGCCTTCAGTACCCAGGAGGCAGCCGAAGCCGTGTTGCGCCGGGTGCAGGCCAGTGGCCTGGAGCATCAAGTGGCGCAGGTGCCGGAAGACGGCATCTGGCAGATCTTCGTCCGCTTGCCCGGCGACCTGGTGCTGGAGTTGGATGCTCCGGCGATGGGGGCGTTGAGCATCAGCCACGACTACGCCGGACAAGGTGGGGCACCGGCCTGAGCCCAGCCATGAAAAAGCCCGTTGGAGCCGAGGCTCGAACGGGCTTTTGTCGTGGCCGGGGCCGTGTAGTGCCGCGGCTTAGCGGTTCAGGGTGCGGGTCATGCGCAGCGCCAGCAGGCTGCCGGCAACAATCACCCCGGCCAGCAGGTACAGCGCGGCGTCGGTGGAACCGGTGCTGTCCTTGACCCAGCCGACGATATAGGGGCTGAGGAAACCGGCCATCTGGCCCATGGAGTTGATCAGCGCCAGGCCACCGGCAGCTGCACCGGCGCTGAGCAGGGCAGTGGGCACCGGCCAGAACATCGGCAGGCCGGTGAGGGCACCCATGGTGGCGAGGGTCAGGCCGAGAATGGCGATGGCCGGGTTGGCGGCGAAGTTAACCGCGATCAGCAGCCCCACGGCGCCCATCAGCATCGGCACCACAAGGTGCCAGCGGCGCTCCTTGCGCAGGTCCGCCGAGCGCCCCACCAGCAGCATGAACACCGCCGCCAGCAGGTAGGGAATAGCGCTCAGCCAGCCGATCACCAGGTTGTCGGCAAACCCCAGGTTCTTGATGATCGACGGCAGCCAGAAGTTGATCGCGTAGACCCCGCTCTGGATGCAGAAGTAGATCAGGCCGAAGGCCCAGATCGCCGGGTTCTTGAACACCGCGGCCAGGGAGTCGCTGGCGGTCTTGGGCTGGTTGGCGAGGTCGCTGGCCTGGTCGGCCTCCAGCACTGCGCGTTCGGTCGGGGTCAGCCACTTGGCATGGGCGAAGCTGTCGCTGAGCAGGAAGAACGCCAGGGCGCCGAGGATCACGGTAGGAATGCCCTGCAGCAGGAACATCCACTGCCAGCCGGCGAGGCCGCCCTGGCCGGCGGCGAAGTGGTTGAGGATCCAGCCGGAAAACGGGCTGCCCAGCAGGCCGGACACCGGGATCGCCGACATGAACAGGGCCATGATCCGGCCACGGCGGAAGGTCGGGAACCACTGCGAGAGGTACAGCACCACGCCGGGGAAGAAGCCGGCTTCGGCGGCGCCGGTGAACAGGCGCAGGGTGTAGAACTGGGTCGGCGTGGTGACGAACAGCAGGCAGGTGGACAAGGTGCCCCAGGTGATCATCATCAGCGCGATCCAGCGCCGCGGGCCGAACCGGTTCAGTGCCAGGTTGCTCGGCACGCCGCACAGCACGTAGCCGATGAAGAAAATCCCGGCGCCCAGGCCGTAGACCGTTTCGCTGAATTTCAGGGCATCGAGCATCTGCAACTTGGCGAAGCCAACGTTGACCCGGTCGAGGTAGTTGAACAGGTAGCAGACGAAGATGAAGGGGATCAGGCGCAGGGTGATGCGCTTGTAGACGGCGTTCTTGTCGTCAGCCTGGGCCAGTGGGGCAGCGGCGCTCTGTGACATGGTGTGTCTCTCTTTATTATGATTTTTTGCGGTGCAAGGGTAACGTTGACCGCCCTGAGAGTCTCGGTCACCGGCGCGGGCCTGTCTTTGTGCCGGCGCACAGCGATTGGCCCCGGGCCCTGTGCCACTGAACAACGCCGCGTACCCCGCGGCCCGTCCCCGCAGCTGTAGCCGTCAAGGATCATCCCCCCATGTTCGAACTGGATCATGACCTGGCGCAGGATATCGTCGACCGCACGATGGCGATCCTGCCCTACAACGTCAACGTCATGGACAGCCAGGGCCTGATCCTTGGCAGCGGCGAGCCGGAGCGTATCAACACCCGGCACGAAGGCGCGCAACTGGTGCTGGCCAACGGCCGGGTGGTGGAGATCGACGAACCCACCGCGCGCCAGCTCAAGGGCGTGCAGCCGGGCATCAACCTGCCGTTGCTGCATGACCAGCGGCTGATCGGGGTGCTGGGCATTACCGGCGACCCGGCGCAGTTGCGCACCTATGCCGAACTGGTGCGCATGACCGCCGAGATGCTGGTGGGCCAGCGCCACCAGCAGGCCGAGCAGCAATGGCGGCGCCAGCGCTGCGACGACCTGCTGGCCCTGCTGCTGAGCGACGGCGGCGACTCACCGCGGCTGGTGGATGAAGCCCAGCAGATGGGCCTCAAGCCACAGCTGGCGCGTACGCCCTATCTGTTCGAACTGGCCCAGGAACCGGCCTCGGGGCAGGGCGTGGATAGCCTCAGCAGTTGGTTGCTGAGCCGCTATCCGGACAGCTGGTGCGTCAGCTCGTCGAAGAGTTCCCTGCTCTGGTGCCGCCCGGCGAGCCTGAGTCTGGACAACCCGCGGCTGCTGGAAAAGCTCGACGGTCAGGGCTGGAACATCCTGCGGGTGGCGGTGGGCGGGCAGGCCGAGGGCCTGGCCGGATTGCGCCGCTGCTACCGCCGGGTCGGCGACCTGCTGGCCTACGGCCGGGATATCCTGCCGGACGCGCGATTGCTCACCCTCAACCGCTACCGGCTGCCGGTGATGCTCTGGCGCCACCGCAACGATGACGCCCTGGACGAACTGCTGACGCCGTTGCGCAAGGTCCTGGCCAAGGACAGCAACGGCCAGTTGCTGGCGACCCTGCGCAGCTGGTGCGACCACGACGGCCAGAGCCAGGCCTGCGCCGATGCCCTGGGCATCCACCGCAACAGCCTGCGCTACCGCATGGAACGGATAGCCGAGCTCAGCGGCGTCGACCCCTTGCGCCTGGACGGCATGCTGGCTCTTTATCTTGGCGTCCAGCTGCTGCCCCACCGCAGCGAGCCGGCCTGATTTATCGCGCCGATCTCCACCATCGCCTATCCCGATCCAACAGGGGGGTAGCCGCTGCCGAGCCTTGGCGAGGCTGCGCAAAGGCCCGCAGGGCCTTGCCTGGCAATCTCCAGCTAAACCTGTATCGCTTCCAAGACCTTCGCGAGCGCTACGCGCCCGTTCGCAGCCTGCGGCAGCGGTTTCAACGCTAGGCGAGGTTGCGCGGTTGTAGCAATGAACAATAAAGCGCCCTCGGACTTGTGCAGTGGCCCGGGGTCAGCGCCTGCGCCAGATGGCAGCATGGCGGCACAAGAACCGGAGAAAACCCATGAAGATCATCATCGCCCCCGACTCGTTCAAGGACAGCCTGAGTGCCGAAGGCGTGGCCCAGGCCATTGCCCAGGGGCTGGCGGATGTGTGGCCCGACGCCGAGCTGTGCCAATGCCCCATGGCCGACGGTGGCGAAGGGACGGTGGAATCGATTCTCGCCGCCTGTGACGGGCAACTGCGCAGCAACCGGGTCCAGGGGCCGCTGGGAGCGATCGTGGAGGCGCGCTGGGGCTGGCTGCCCCAGAGCCACACGGCAATCATCGAAATGGCCGAGGCCAGTGGCCTGCAACTGCTGGCGCTGGAGCAGCGCGATGCGTGCAACAGCAGCACCTTCGGCACCGGGGAGCTGATCCAGGCCGCTCTGGAGGCCGGTGCCCGGCGCATCATCCTGGCCATCGGCGGCAGCGCCACCAACGACGGCGGCGCGGGGGCCCTGCAGGCGCTGGGGGTCAAGCTGCTGGACCGCCAGGGCCGGATACTGCCTCGCGGCGGCCTGGCCCTGGCCGACCTCGCCCACATCGAGCTGGATGCCATGGACCCGCGCCTGGCCCAGGTGCGCTTCGACATCGCCGCCGACGTCAACAACCCCCTGTGCGGCGAGCACGGCGCTTCAGCCATCTTCGGCCCGCAGAAAGGCGCCTCGGCGCAGCAGGTGCAGCAACTGGACCAGGCCCTGGGACACTTCGCCGACCTGTGCGCCCAGGTACTGCCCAAGGATGTGCGTGATGAACCTGGCAGCGGCGCGGCCGGTGGCCTGGGGTTTGCCGCCAAGGCGTTTCTCGGCGCGCAATTTCGTCCCGGGGTGGAAGTGGTGGCGGAACTGGTGGGCCTGGAACAGGCCGTGCGCGGTGCCGATCTGGTGATCACCGGTGAAGGTCGCTTCGACGCCCAGACCTTGCGCGGCAAGACCCCCTTTGGCGTGGCGCGCATCGCCCGTGAGCAGGGGGTTCCGGTGATTGTCATTGCCGGCACCCTGGGCGAGGGTTACCAGCAGATGTACGCCCACGGCGTGGATGCGGCCTTCGCCCTGACCTCAGGCCCCATGAGCCTGGAACAGGCCTGCCGCGAAGCCCCGCGCCTGCTGCGCGAACGCGCCGCCGACATC
Organism: Pseudomonas sp. GW822-FHT06D10; assembly: GCF_058799535.1. Classification (NCBI taxonomy): domain Bacteria; kingdom Pseudomonadati; phylum Pseudomonadota; class Gammaproteobacteria; order Pseudomonadales; family Pseudomonadaceae; genus Pseudomonas; species Pseudomonas sp. GW822-FHT06D10. The sequence goes on from NZ_JBXALN010000001.1 coordinate 530,499, forward strand.
GCCCGCCTCTGGCGCCTGGCCAGCAACCACTAGGCACCCCGTAGGAGCTGGCTTGCCAGCGAATAGGCCCTCAAGCCTTGCCGCGCGCAAGAACGCCTTCGCCGGCAAGCCGGCTCCTACAGCCATCGCCCGTCAGTAAACCCCGCCTTCGCTGGTGGGGGTGTCCAGGGTCTTGTACTGGCCGGCCAGGCTCTGCAGGCCCTTCATCAGGACGGTGGTATCCACGCCCACCGCGACAAAATTCGCCCCCAACTCGATGCAGCGCCGCGCCAGTCGCTGATCGGCACTGAGAATCCCTGCGGCCTTGCCCGCCCGACGAATCCGCACGATGGCGTCTTCAATCGCGGCCACCACGTCCGGGTGCCCGGGGTTGCCCCGCTGGCCCATGGCCGCCGACAGATCCGCCGGGCCGATAAACACCCCGTCGACCCCGTCCACCGCGAGAATCTCATCCAGGTTGCGCAGGCCTTCGAGGTTCTCGATCTGCACCAGCAGGCACATCTGCTCGTCCGCCTGATCCAGGTAGCCGGCGATGCTGTTCCAGCGCGACGCCCGGGCCAGGGCGCTGCCTACGCCACGAACCCCCAGTGGCGGATAGCGCATGGCGCGCACCAGCTGGCGTGCCTGCTCGGCGCTTTCCACCATGGGGATCAACAGGGTCTGGGCGCCGATGTCCAGCAATTGCTTGATCAGCGCGGTATCGCCAATGGGCGGGCGGATAATGCCTTGGGCTGGGTAAGGGGCAATGGCCTGCAACTGCGCCAGCAGGCTGCGCAGATCGTTGGGCGCGTGTTCGCCGTCCAGCAGCAGCCAGTCGAAACCGGCGTTGGCCGCCAGCTCGGCACAGTAGCCGTCCGCCAGGCCCAGCCACAGGCCAATCTGCGGTTCGCGCTGTTGCAGGCGTTGCTTGAACAGGTTCAGTGGCATGTCCATGGCAGTCTCCTCAGACGAAACGGCAGGCAATGCTGCCCAACTGATCGTAGTCCACGTGGAATACATCTCCGGGACGGGCGGCCACCGGGCGAGTGAAGGAGCCGCCAAGAATGATCTGCCCGGCCTCCAGGCCGACGTCATAGGCCGCGAGCTTGTTGGCCAGCCAGGCCACGCCCTTGGCCGGGTGGTTGAGCACCGCGGCAGAGACCCCGGACTCCTCGATCACGCCATTGCGGTAGAGCACCGCCGGCACCTTGCGCAAATCCACATCCCCTGGACGCACGGCGCGGCCACCCATCACCACCCCGGCGTTGGCGGCATTGTCCGAGATGGTGTCGAAGACCTTGCGGGTGGCCTGGGTCTGCGGGTCCACCTGCTGGATGCGCGCATCGATGATCTCCAGCGCCGGGATCACCCAGTCGGTGGCGTCCAGCACATCGAACAGGGTGCAGTGGGGCCCCTTGAGCGGCTTGCCGAGGATGAACGCCAGTTCCACCTCGACCCGGGGCACGATGAAGCGCTGGAAGGGAATGTCGCTGCCTTCGTCGAACAGCATGTCGTCCAGCAGGGCGCCGAAATCCGGCTCGGTGATGTTCGAGGAAACCTGCATGGCCCGTGAGGTCAGGCCAATCTTGTGGCCCACCAGCTTGCGCCCGTCGCGGATTTTCTGTTCCACCCAGCTGCGCTGGATGGCGTAGGCATCTTCGATGCTGATAGCGGGGTATTGCAGGGACAGCTGGCCGATCTGTTCACGGCTGCGCTCGGCGGCGTTGAGGCGCGCGGCGGCGTCCTGGATATCCGAGGGGCTGAGCATGGTTATTTCTCCCGAGGGTTGACGATATGAGCCGGCACCTGGAGCACCAGCCAGGCGCCGCAGGCAATCAGCAGGGCCAGGGCGTAGAGGGCCAGGCTGGCGCTTTGGGTGGCGTCGCGCACCACGCCGATCAGGTAAGGGGCAAGGAACGCGGCGACGCTGCCGAAGGAACTGATCAGGGCGATACCCGCGGCCTGGGTGCTGCTGGCGAGAAAGGCCGGCGGCAGTTGCCAGAACATCGGCAAGGCGGCGCTGGCGCCCATGCCCGCCACCAGCAGGCCGAACATCACCAGCCAGGGGTTGTCCGGGGCCAGCCCGGTGAGGATCAGCCCCAGGCTGGACATCAGCAGCGGCACCCCCAGGTGCCAGCGACGTTCGCGCAGGCGGTCCGAGGAGCGGCCGACGCCGAGCATGAACAGGCAGCCTGCCAGGTAGGGCAGGGCACTGAGCAGGCCGACATTGCTGTCCCGGGCGATGCCGGCGTGGTGGATCAGGGTCGGCATCCAGAAGGCGATGGTGTTCACCGCCAGCATCACCGCGAAGTAGATGCACACCAGCAGCCAGACGTGGCGGTCCCTGAGGATGCCGCTGAAACGGGTGATGGACTTGTGCTGTTCTTCCTGTTGCAGGGCCTGCAGCAGCCAGGTCTTCTGCGCCGGGGTCAGCCAGCCCACCTGTTCGATGCTTTCCGGCAGGGCCTTGAGCACCACCAGGCCCAGCAGCACCACCGGCAGGCCTTCGATGAGGAACATCCACTGCCAGCCGCGCAGGCCGCCGAAGTCGTGGAAGCTTTCCAGGATCCACCCGGAGAGGGGGCCGCCAATGACTCCGGCCATGGGCACGGCGATGGCGAACAGGGCGGTGACCTGGCCGCGGCGGCTGGCCGGGAACCAGCGGTTGAGCAGCACCAGGATGCCGGGGAAGAAGCCGGCCTCGGCGACCCCCAGCAGAAAGCGCAAAACATAGAAGCCCCAGGCGCTGTCCACCAGCATCAGGGCGCTGGACAGCAGGCCCCAGACCAGCATCAGGAAGGCGATCCAGCGCCGTGGGCCGACCCGGTCCAGGGCCAGGTTGCTGGGCACCCCGAACAGCGCGTAGGCGACGAAGAACAGCCCGGCACCCAGGCCATAGACGCTGTCGCTGAAGCCCAGGTCCTGGGTCATCTGCAGCTTGGCGAAACCGATGTTGATGCGGTCCAGGTGAGCAAAGATGTAGCAGACGAACAACAGCGGCATCAGCCGCCAGGTGATCTTGCGATAGCAGTCATCGACCTCGGCGACCGGCGCCGTGGCAAGGGTTGAGTGGGGCATGGCAATGATCTCGTTATTGTTCTTGTGTGGGTGGCCGGCCTGCAGGAGCCGGCTTGCCGGCGAAGGCGGATCCGGGGCTGGCACAAGGCCTGAGGGCCGCTTCGCTGGCGAGCCGGTTCCTACCGGCGGCTACCCTCAGGCTTGTCCGCGCAGGAACTCGTGCACGTTGTTGTGCTTGAAGTTCAGCTCGGCATCCAGCTCGCTCATTTCGAACGACAGGGCCAAGAGGCGCTGGCCCTGAAGCTTGTCGAAGTGCGCCTTGATGATCTCGAACAGGCCCTCGGCGACCTGGCGCCGTGTGGCCAGGTCGCGGCCGGCTCCCACTTGCAGGCGCATGTGGACGAAGGCGTAGTCGTGCTTGCCGTCGGCCATGCGCCAGGTGTCCAGGCGCACTCCGCGGCTGCGGATGCCCCCCAGGGGGAACACCCCAGTGGCGCCCAGGTAGTCATGGACCTTTTCGAACAGCCCCGGCAGGTCGGCGGCCTGTTCGATGTTGTCGGTGTATTCAGCGATGAAATGCGGCATGGGGAACTCCTTCGCAAGTGGCCGGCGGGAACCCGGCCGCTTGCGAGTCAGGGTGGCAGCTGGGCCTAGACAGGGAAGATGGCGTTGATCTGGCCGGTGCCGGAGCTGCCGAACAGCGGAGTGACGATCTCCGCTGGGCGGTTGTATTCAGGCCCGCCCAACAGCCCCAGGAGCATGGCCGTATCGTGCATTCCGCCCTCGCCATGACAGCTGCTGGCGTAGTCCGGGAGCATGGCGCAGAACTCGCGGAAGCGGCCCTGCTGCCACAGCTCCACCACCCGCTGGTCCACCTGCTTGTCGAATTCCCGGGTCCAGTTGTGGATGTTGGCCTCGGCCTCGCGGTCGTTGGAGAAACGGTGGGAGAGGGAACCCGACGCCAGCACCAGGACCTTGCGATCGCTCTTCTCGATGGCCCGGCGCACCGCGGCGCCAAAGGTGAAGCTGTCTTCGAGGCGGTGCCAGGCGCACCAGGCGGCGATGGACACCACCTTCAAGTGCTCGACAGCGGGCACGTCCATGTGCATGTAGCGCATGGGCACCAGGGTGCCGTACTCCAGTTCCAGGCTGGGAATGTTGTGGGCCAGGGTGCGCACGTCGGCGGCATTGGCCTCGGCGGCGATCAGCTCACCCAGCGCCGGGCAGCCCTGGTAGTCGTAGGTCATGTTCTTGATGAAGTGCGGCAGCTCGTTGCTGGTGTAGGTGCCGTTGAACGCCTCGCCGCAGTTGATGTGGTACCCGCTGTTGACCAGCCAGTGCACATCGAACACCACCGCGGTGTCGGCCCCCAGCTCCCGGGCCCGGCGGGCGATCTCCTTGTGCCCGGCAATGGCCGCCTCACGGCAGCCGTGGTGTTTGCCCGGCAGTTCGGACAGGTACATCGATGGTACGTGGCAGACCTTGGCGGCCATGACGACTTCGCCCATGGTGCTTCTCCTGAAACATCTTCTTGTTGGGGTGATCCGGGACGGTTCTGAACCTTACACGCCCCAGCGCGGTATGTGGTGGCTGCCCATGGAGAGGCAGACGTTCTTGATCTCGGCAAAGACCTCGAAGCTGTATTCGCCGCCTTCGCGACCGGTGCCCGAACCCTTGATGCCGCCGAAGGGCTGGCGCAGGTCGCGCACGTTCTGGCTGTTGATGAACACCATGCCGGCCTCGATGCCACGGGCCAGGCGATGGGCCTTGCCGATGTCCTGGGTCCAGATGTAGGAGGCCAGGCCGTACTCGGTGTCGTTGGCCAGTTGCAGGGCCTGGGCCTCGTCCTTGAACGGGATCAGGCACACCACCGGGCCGAAGATCTCTTCCTGGGCGATGCGCATCTTGTTGTCCACGTCGGCGAACACCGTGGGCTGGATGAACTGCCCGCGGGCCAGGTGCGCCGGCAGGTTGGCCGGGCGTTCCAGGCCGCCGGCCAGCAGGGTCGCGCCTTCTTCCAGGCCGATGCGGATATAGCCGGTGACCTTGTCGTAGTGGGCCTGGGTGATCATCGAGCCGACCTGGGTCTTGGGGTCCTGCGGGTCACCGACGATCAGGCGCCTGGCCCTGGCGGCGAACTCCTTGACGAACTGCGGGTAGACGCTTTCCTGGATGAAGATCCGGCTGCCGGCGGTGCAGCGCTCGCCGTTCAGGGAAAAGATGGTGAACAGCGCGGCGTCCAGGGCCCGTTCCAGGTCGGCGTCTTCGAAGATCAGCACCGGCGACTTGCCGCCCAGTTCCATGGAGTACTTCTTCAGGCCCGCGGTCTGCATGATCTTCTTGCCGGTGGCGGTGCCGCCGGTGAAGGAAATCGCCCGCACGTCCGGGTGGCGCACCAGGGCATCGCCGGCGGTGGCGCCATAGCCCTGGACGATGTTCAGCACCCCGGCGGGAATCCCGGCTTCCACCGCCAGCCGGCCCAGCTCATTGGCGGTCAGCGGCGACAGTTCGCTCATCTTCAGCACCGCGGTATTGCCCAGGGCCAGGCACGGCGCGGTCTTCCAGGTGGCGGTCATGAACGGCACGTTCCATGGCGACACCAGGGCGCAGACGCCCACCGGCTGGTACAGGGTGTAGTTGAGCATCTGGTCGTCCACCGGATAGCTGTGGCCATCCATGCGGGTGCAGACCTCGGCGAAGAAATCGAAGTTGTGGGAGGCCCGGGGAATCAGCACGTTGCGGGTCTGGTGGATTGGCAGGCCGGTGTCCAGGGTTTCCAGCTCCGCCAGGTGCGGCACGTTCTCTTCGATCAGCGCACCCAGGCGGCGCATCAGCCGGGCGCGCACCGATGCCGGGGTATTGGCCCATTTCGGAAAGGCGTCCTTGGCCGCCGCTACCGCCTGGGCGATTTCCTCGGCGCCGCCGCTGGCCACCTCGCCAATGGCTTCACCGGTGGCGGGGTTGTAGTTGGTGAACACTTCGCGGCTTTCGACTTCGCGGCCGTTGATCCAGTGCTTGATCATTTATGCGTGCTCCTTGGCCACGGCAGTGGGCTCCGGGTGGGCGTGATGGGTGAAGAATTCGCTTTCGCTGACGATGCGGTTGACCAGCCGGCCGATGCCTTCGATTTCCACCACCACCTCATCGCCGGGCACCACGTCGGACAGGCCTTCGGGGGTGCCGGTGGCGATCATGTCCCCCGGTTGCAGGGTCATGAAGCCGGACAGGTATTCGATCAGGTAGGGGATGTCGAAGATCATGTCGGCGGTGCTGCCTTGCTGGCGCAACTCGCCGTTGACCCAGGTGCGCAGGGTCAGGTTGTTGGGTTCGGGTACCTGGGCCGCGTCGATGATCCACGGGCCTACCGGGGTGGTGGCATCGCGGTTCTTCACCCGCAGGTTGGGCCGGTAGTAGTTCTCCAGGTAGTCGCGGATCGCATAGTCGTTGCACAGGGTGTAGCCGGCCAGGTAGTCCAGGGCATCCTCGCGCTTGACGTTGCGCGCGGTCTTGCCGATCACCGCCACCAGCTCGCACTCGTAGTGCATGTAGGCGACGTTGTCCGGGCGCCAGGTCACCTGTTTGTGGCCGGTGTAGGTGCCGGGAGACTTGATGAACACCAGCGGTTCGGTGGGCGGCTTGAAGGCCAGCTCGGCGGCGTGGTCGGCATAGTTCAGGCCCAGGGCGAACATGGTCCCGGTGGCCGGTGGCAGCCACTGCACCTGGTCTTCGGCCAGGACCCGGCCGTCTTCCAGTTGCAGGGTGTTGGGGCCGGTGACCAGGGCCTGGTGGACCTGGCCCTGATAACGAATGCGTGCATGTTTCATGTCGGTTCCTTATTCGGCCACGATGGTGTTGGCGAGGCGGCCCAGGCCGCTGATCTGCACTTCGACCCGATCGCCGGGGCGTACATCGACCCGGCCTTCCGGAGTGCCGGTGATCAGCACGTCACCGGGGTGCAGGGTCATGAACTCGCTGATCTCGGCAATCAGCTGGGGAATGCTGCGCACCAGGTTGGCGGTGCTGTTGTGCTGCACCCGCTCGCCGTTGACCCACAGCTCCAGGCTCAGGGCATGGGGGTCGGCCACCTCGGCGGCCGGTACCAGTTCCGGGCCCATGGCGCAGAAGCCGTCCCGGCACTTGGCCTTGACCGCGGGGCGGTAGTAGCTGTCTTCCGGCAGGCTGAATTCGTTGACGATGGTGTAGCCGGCCACGTGTTCCAGGGCGTCTTCCAGGCGCACCCGGCTGGCGCGCTTGCCGATCACCACGCCCAGGGCCGGGCCGGGCTGCAGGCGCTCCACACCTTGGGGAAACACCACCGGCGCCTCATGGCTGTTGCGGGTGTTGGGGGTCTTGATGAACAGCACCGGCTTCACCGGCGGCTTTTGGTAGGGCGGCTGGGTGAAGCTCTGCAGATGGCTCTGCAGCAACCCCTGGTAGTTCAGCGCAACGCCGAACAGGGTGCCGCCGGCGTGATCGTTCAGTGCACGGCTCATCGGGCTCTCCTGGTGTCCGTACCCGTAGCGGCTTGCCGCTGGCGGGTCGATTTCGTTAATGTGTTAACGTTATATTTAATATGTTAACGATCGTCAAGCGATGGACTGCCCGCTTCCATCCCGCAGTGGCGGGCAAGCCGCGAATCACGCAGGATGCGCAGGGTCCGCGTGGATCAAAATAAAAAACAGAAGGGCGCCATGAACCCACGCCAACCGATTCCCAACATCAACATCGGTCAGGTCTACGACCAGCGTTACGCCGATGCCCAGGTGCACTACGACAAGCTCAGCAACCTGGCCGGCTTCTTCGGTCGCAACATGCCGGTGCATCGCCACGACCGTTTCTTCCAGGTGCATTACGTGCAGAGCGGCGCGGTGCGGGTCTACCTCGACGACCAGCAGTATCTGGAGTCGGGGCCGATGTTCTTCCTGACCCCGCCGACCATTCCCCACGCCTTCGTCACCGAGGCCGACAGCGAAGGCCATGTGCTGACCGTGCGCCAGCAACTGGTGTGGGAGTTGATCGGCGCCGACCCGGCACTGGCCCCGGCGCCCCAGGTGCCGCCGGTGTGCGTGGCCCTGGCGCGCCTGGGGCCGCAGTTCGCCGGCGAAGTACGACGCCTGGAGGGCCTGTTCCATGAATTGCAGCGGGAGATTGCCGGGCAGGGCCCGGGGCGCGAGCCGGCGCTGGAAGCCCTGACCCGGCTGCTGATGATCAGCCTGCTGCGGTTGTCGGCCAACTCCCTGACGGCGCGCCCGGCACGCCATGAAGACCTGCAGATCTTCCACCGCTTCAACGAGCTGATCGAGGCCCGCTACCTGGAGCACTGGCCCCTGGGCCGCTACGCCAGCAGCCTGGGAGTGACCGAGGCGCGGCTCAATGATGTCTGCCGGCGCATCGCCGACCTGCCGTCCAAGCGCCTGGTGCATGAACGGGTGATGCAGGAGTCCAAACGCCTGCTGCTGTTCACTGGCAGCTCGATCAACGAAATCTGCTACCAGCTGGGCTTCAAGGACCCGGCCTATTTCAGCCGGTTTTTCCAGCGTTACGCCAAGACCGCGCCGGGGGAATACCGCTTGCGCCAGGGGCAGGCGCCTGCCCCTGGCGCAAATGCGCCGGGTGCCTGATCCCTGGGGCAGGGCTGATGCCATGGAGCCGCGCCCAGGCAACTGACCCTGGCGGTATTCGCCGCCTGGCGGGCGTGGCAGAATCCGCGCCTTTGCCCGACAAGGAGCGTCGTCATGCTGCGTACCGTTGTGTTGCCCCTGCTGGTGCTTGGCGCCTTGCCGTGCCTGGCCCGGGAGCTGCCGGAGCTGACGCCGCTGTGGTTGCAACAGGAGGGCTGGATCGGCGCGTGCGACAACCGCCGCGACTGCCAACTGCTCTACGCGCCGAACATCGATTTTGCCGAGCGGGTCAACCACCTGACCCTGAAAATCCGCAGCCAGGCCGGCCCCGAAGGCCCGTTGCAACTGCAACTGGAGCATCAGGGCGCGCCATTGGAACTCGGTGCATTGCGCCTGGATGGCCAGCCGCTGGAGCCCGGCTTGCTGGCGGCGCTGGTCCAGGAAGTGGAAGCCCCCGACAGCACCCGTGAACAACAGTACTACCGGGTTGATGACCAGCCCCTGGCCCGGCAATGGCTGGCGCGGCTGCGGGCCGGGCAGGTGCTGGAGCTGCCGGGAGAGGAGCCGGCCCAGGTACTGCTCAAGGGGTTGCCGGACTTGCTGCAACGGGTGGACCAGGTGCAGCAGCGCCAGGGCACGGTCAGCGCCCTGGCGGCGCCCGGCGAACAGCCGGCCAGCGCGGTGCCCGGGTTGCAGCCGGCCGCGGCATTGCGCCCCTATCCCGGGGTGAAACCCCTCGGCGCCCGAGAGCGCATCGGGCTGCTGGCGGCGGTGCGCAAAACCTTGCCGCCGGCAAAGACCGAAGATGCCGACGACTACGTCATGCCACCGAGGATCGAGGTCTATCCGCTGACCGCGCAGCAGGCGCTGGTCTTCGAGTTCTCCGATTGCGGTGCCTACATCTGCCTGTTCGATATCAGCAGCCGCTCGCGCACGGCGCCCTATGCGCTGCAGCCCCTGCAGATGCAGGCGTTGCCGGCCGGCAGCGTCGACCATGCCGGGGGCCTCAACTATTACCCCGAGACCGGCGAGCTCAGCAGTTTCCTCATGGGCCGCGGGATAGGCGACTGCGGTGAAATGGCCAGTTGGCACTTCGATGGCCAGGCCTTCCAGCTCACCGACTATCGGCGCATGCCCACCTGCAGCGGCCTGGGCTACGAAGACTGGCCGGTGCTCTGGAGCGCCGAGGCACCCAAGCGCCCCTGAGCCCCGGCATCAGGTGCAAGCTTCGCCTTGAAGCACGTTGCTCGGTTGCGCCGGTGCCGTGCCCAGCACCAGGTCCGCGGCCTTTTCGCCGATCATGATTGCCGCCGCATTGGTGTTGCCGGTGATCAGGCTCGGCATGATCGAGGCGTCCGCCACCCGCAGCCCCTGCAGGCCGTGGACCCGCAACTGGTCGTCCACCACCGCCTGTTCGTCGTGGCCCATCTTGCAGCTGCCCACCGGGTGAAACACCGTGCCCAGGTGCTGGCGGATCCATTGCTCGATCTGCTCCTGGCTCTGCACCTGCGGGCCGGGTACCAGCTCGCCCTTGAGGCGTTGGGAGAAGGCCCGGGTCGCTGCCAGCTGGCGCACCAGGCGCAAGCCGGCCACCAGCTTGCGCAGGTCCTCGGGGTGGCTGAGGAAGTTGGCGTCGATCAGCGGCTTGTCGTGCGGGTCGGCGGAGTTCAGGCGCACCCGGCCGCGGCTCTGCGGGTGCATCACCGCCACATGCAGGCTGATGCCATGGCCCACGGGGATCAGGCGCTGGGGCTGGTTCTTCAGGGCCGGGGCGACGATCAGCCCCAGTTCCGGCACCGGGTCCTCGGGCGCAAGGCGCAGGAAGGCTCCGGACTCGACGGTGTTGGAGGTCAGCGGGCCCTGGCGCCGGGTCAGGTACTGCCAGGGTGAGCGGGCCAGGGGCAGCAGGCCCTTGGCGGAAATGCCGTAGCCCAGCTCGGGGTCGCTGCGGTACATCAGCACGATGTCCTGGTGATCCTGCAGGTTGAGCCCGACCCCTGGCAGCGGGTGGCGGGAAACGATCCCGTGGCGCGCAAGCTCCTCGGCCGGGCCGATGCCGGAGAGCAACAGCAGTTGCGGTGAGTTGATCGCCCCGGCGCACAGGATCACTTCCCGGCGTGCCTGCAGTTGCCAGACCCGGCCGTCCTGGCTGATTTCCACACCGCTGGCACGAGTGCCTTGCAGCAACACCCGGTGGGTCAGGGTGCTGCTCAGTACCGTCAGGTTCTGCCGGTGCAGGATCGGGTGCAGGAAGGCCCGTGCCGCGCTGCAGCGCTCGCCGTTGATCTGGGTGACATGGAAGGGCCCGAAGCCTTCCTGCTCCGGGCCATTGAAGTCCGGGTTGTAGCTCCAGCCCAGCTCGGTGGCGGCCTGGTAGAACACCTGATTGACCGGGCTCGGGCTGCGCTGCTCGGCGACGTTGAGCTCGCCGTGCTGGCCGTGCCACGGCGAGGTGCCGGGTTCGAAATGCTCCGAGCGCTTGAAGTAGGGCAGCAGTTCGTCATGGCTCCAGCCCTGGTTGCCGGCGGCGGCCCAGCGGTCGAAGTCCAGGCGATGGCCGCGGATATAGATCATGCCGTTGATCGCGCTGGAGCCGCCCCAGACCCGGCCCCGGGGGCAGGGGATCGGCACGTCGCCACTGCTGGTCTGTGGGCTGAACTGGTGCATCCAGTTCCAGCGCGGGTTGGCGATCAGGCGGATGATCCCTGCCGGGGTACGCACATAGGCAGCGGGCAGCAGGGTGCGGTCGCTGGGCCCGGCTTCGATCAGGCACACCTGGACCTTGGGATCGGCGGACAGCCGGTTGGCCAGCACGCAACCGGCGGAACCGGCGCCCACCACGATGTAGTCGAAGGTCTGCGTGGTTGTTTCACTCATCGGAGGTACCTCGTTGGCAGTCACAGAAATCCATCTCAGAGCCCCAGCAGCGAGCCGACGTCGAGGGTCACTTGCAGGCCGACGACAAAGCCGTTGCCGCTCAGCTCGCGGGCTTCGGGGTTGTAGAAGTTGTCCGGGTTGACCAGGTACTGGACGCTGGGCTCCAGGGCCAGTTGCCGGGTCAGGGCGATATGGGCGTTGGCTTCCAGTGCGTAGACATTGCGTTCGCCCAGGCGCGGGTCGCCGCCGTTGGCGATGCGGGCCTGCTGCTGGAAGCGCAGCTGGTGGTCGTTGAGGCGCAGGTAGCTGGCCTTGAGGTTGAGCTTGTCCTGGGGCCGGTCGAAGGGTGCGAGGTAGGTCAGCCCGGCCTCGGCGAACTGGCTGAAGGGCTGCTTGTCATCGGCCGCCGCCGACAGCGAACCGAACAGCAGCAGGGCCTGGGGCGCACTGCCGGTACCGGCGTCGGCACGCCACAGTGCCTGCTGGAACTTGAAGAAGGCACCGCCGGTGCCGAAGTCCATGGCCCCGGTCAGCGGGTCCACCTGCTTGGAGGTGTTGTAGTAGCCGTTGAGCTCGTAGTGGGAGCTGTAGGCATCGCGGTTCTGGCTGCCGATTCCCAGCAGCAGGCTGGTGCCGCTGGCGTCGTCGGTACTGAAATCCAGGCCCTTGCGCTCCTTCAGGTAGTCCACCGGGTTGGACTCGAAGGCGCCGCCATGTACGTACCACTGGGGCGTCAGCTGGTATTTCAGGTAGCCGCCCCAACTGCCGTAGGGCGGCGGCAGGATGCCGGTGGAAGAGTCGATGATCGGGTCGTTGCAGGTCACCGTGCTTTCGCAGTTGTAGATATAGAAGTAGCGCCGGGCGTTGGTCCGCCCCAGGCTCAGGTCGACCCGGCCGTCGAGCCAGGTCTGCTGGTAGGTCAGCAGGCTCAACTGGTTGCTGGTGAGGTCGTTGTGGATCGGCGCGCCGCCGAAGTAGCTGCCGGCGGCGCCCTGCCAGTTGCGCGAGGTGGGCACGCCGGTCTCGTGGTCGAGGATGAACAGCGTCTGCTCGAAGTGCAGGGCCGCGCCGTCGAGGCCGGCGAAGGTCCCCAGATCGATATCGGCGCCGACGAACAGGTCGCCGCTGTTGCCGAAACTATGGGGCCGGGGGCCCGTGTCCAGGTTCTTCATGGCCAGGCTGAGGAACTGCACATGGGGCGTGATGCCATGATCGGCCAGGTAGTCCCCCAGGCCGGACAGCGGGCCGGTACGCGGCGTGGGCGGCGTCTGGGCAAGGCAATCAAGGGGCAGCAGCAAGGCGGCCAGCAGCGGGCACAGCGCATAGGTTGCATTCATGTCGGGTACTCGTTTCTTGTTGTTTTTGTCTTGAGTGTCGGTTGCACATCGTTTGTTCAGGCATCGGCCAGGGCCGGGGTCGGGTTGACCAGCACCTTGATCTGGCTCTTGTCTTGCAACAGCGCCTGGAAGCCTTGTTCCACCGCCTGTTCCAGGGCCAGGCAGCGGGTGACCGCCCGACTCAGGTCCAGGCGCCCGCTGGCCAGCAGCTCGATCAGTTCGGGGTACACGTGGCGGTAGCCGACGCTGCCGAGCAGGCGCAACTCGTTGTTCACCAGGTGGAAGGCATCGAACTGCACGTCGCCCATCAAGCCCACCAGCACCGCTTCGCCGCCCTTGCGCAGGCAGTGCAGGGCATGGCTCAGGGTCTGCTGGCTGCCGGCGGCCTCAAAGGCGCTGTCGATACCACCGGCGCTCAGTTGCCGCAGGCGTGCCTGCAGTTGCGGGTCGGCGCCGTCCAGGGCCTCAGAGGCGCCGAACTCCAGGGCCAGGCGCCGGCGCTCGGGGTCCAGGTCCACGGCGTAGATCCGTTCCACCCCCCGCAATCGTGCCAGTAGCACCAGCAGCAGGCCGATGGGCCCCAGGCCGAACACCGCGCAACTGTCGCCGGCCATCAGGCTGCTCTGGTTCAAGGCGTGGTAGGCCACCGCTGCCGGCTCCAGCACGGCGGCCTGCTTGAAGCTGACGCTGTCCGGCAGCAGGTGCAGCATGTAGGCCGGTACCACCGCCTGTTCGGCAAAGCCGCCGTCGCCCATCAGGCCGATAAAGCCCATGGATTCACAGAGGTTGTACTGGCCCATCTGGCAGTACGAGCACTCGCCGCAGCGGTATTCGGGTTCCACCGCCACCCGCTGGCCCAATAGCCGTGCATCCACGCCCTGGCCCAGGGCTACTACCTGGCCGCAGAACTCGTGGCCCAGGGTCAGCGGCGCCCGGCAACCGGACAGCGGGTGAGCCACCTGCTGAGGTATGGAGTGAGGGCCGTCGGCGTACTCATGCAGGTCGCTGCCGCAGATGCCGCAGTAGGCGACTTGCAGCAGCACCTCGCCGGGGCCGGGCTGGCGCGGTTCCAGCTGAGTCAGGCGCAGGTCGCGGGCGGCATGCCATTGCAGTGCTTTGATCATGGGTTTCCTCCCAGGCTCGGGCTGGGTGCAGGGTTGGGGCCGGGGTGCCGGCGTTGTTGGCGGGCCAGTACCGCGGGGGCGGTTTCCTTGAGGAACAGGGCCAGCACGGCGGCCAGCAATGCGCCGGTGCAGGACATCCACATGACGATCGACAGGCCGAAGCGGTCGGCGGCGAAGCCGGCAATGGTCGGAGCGATGAAGCCGCCCACCAGCTCGCCGATGCCCATGATCATGCCCAGGGCCGTGGCCATGACTTCGCGGGGCACGGTTTCCGCGGGGATGGTGGCCATGAACAGGGTGAAGCAGCCCAGGCCGGTGTAGGTCAGCAGCATCAGCACCCCGAGCATCCAGGGCGACGAGGCGTAGAGCAGGGCGATGGGACAGCAAGCGGCAATCAGCGAGAACAGCACCAGGGTCGGGCGCCGGCCGAGGCGGTCGGAGATTGCCGGCACGCCGAAGCCCCAGAGCACCCAGGCGCCTCCCAGGCAGCTCATCACCGTGCCCATGCTGGCCGGGCTGTAGTCGCGAACCTTGACCAGGAAGGTCGGGGTGAAGGAAATCAGGATGATGAACCAGGTCAGGAACACGCAGCTGATGAGGGTGCAGAGCACGATGTTGCGGCTCTTGAGCAGGGCCAGGCGATGGCTGCCACCCGGGCTGGACGGGGTGTGCGCTCGCGGTTCGTGTCGCGGTGGGTCGGGCTGCACGTAGCGCCAGATCAGCAGGGCGATCAGTAGCCCGGGAATCAGCGAAATGATGAAGGCGTGGCGCCAGCCGTAGGCTTCGGCCAGGGCGATCAGCACCGGCGGGCCGATCACCGCGCCCAACAGGCCCGCCGCCGACCCTTGCAGCAGGCCCATGTTCAGGCCCCGGCGATGGGGCGAGGAGGCTTCCACCATCAGCGACTGGGAGAGCGGCAGGATCGGCCCCTCGGCCAGCCCCATGATGGCGCGGAACAGCAAAAGGCTGAGAAAGCCGGTGACCAGCCCGGACAGCGCCGAGCACAGGGAAAACAGGATCACCGCGACGATCAGCAACGGCTTGCGCACGCCCCGGCGGTCCGACCAGGCACCCACCAGGGCCCCGGACACCGCCCAGGCCAGGGCCAGGATCGACGACAGCATGCCCAGGTGGCTGTTGCTCAGTTGCAACTCGTCAGCCATGAAGGGGAACAGGAAGGACAGCGCCAGACGATCGAAAAAGACGAAACCGAAGGTCAGGAACAGCACCCCCAGCAAGGTGTTCTCGTAACCGGCCTTGTTGTTTTTATAAGCCATGGTGGTTCTCCGAAGGAGGCGTGGGCAGCGCCGGTCAGCGGAACAGGGTGTCGATATGGGCGGCGCCCAGGCCGATCTTTTCGTAGTGGGCGCGGCACATGGCGATGTAGGAGTGCACGTCGAAGTAGCCGTCGGGTTCGCCCTGTTCGTCGAGCCAGATCAGCGGACCCTTGACGATGAAGAACACCCGCATCGGCTGCTCATGCTCATAGGCCACCAGGGTGTGGCCTTCGCCCGGGGTCTCGTAGACGAAGTCCCCGGCGGTGGCGGTCCACTCGTGCTCCAGGTAGCCCCATTTGCCGGACAGGGTGTAGGCGAAGACTTCGTGGGGGTGGTAGTGGCGGTTCACCAGCCCGGCGCTGCGGGCCAGGAGAATGTCGCACCAGCGGTTTTCGCTGGGGGAGATCCACAGTGGCCGTGAGGACACGGTCTCGGTGAAGGGCACGTACAGGCTCAGGTCGTCGCTGGCGGCGTCGGGCAGGTAGACCTCCGGCTTGGCGTCGGGCTTGAAGCAGTTGGCGATCGGTTGCAGGTCTTTCCAGAATTCACGGTGGGCGGCTTCGGGCATGGTGGGCCTCGGTTGTTGTTATGGGAGGAGCCTGGGCAGCCGGGCAGGGCGGCCATGGGGGTACGGCGCAGACTTTAGGTCGGGAGCGGGGCAAGGGTTTGCACGGATCGGACTGGTTGTTTGTCTGTTTCGGACGGCTTTTTTCCTACGGCCGATAGAGAGCCGATGACGCGCTCAAAGCGACCGGGTCCCACTGCGTTTCAAGTTGACAGGCTATATAGTTCAGATGTTAATGAATGGCCGCAGCCCGCAGTGCCTGCGGCCCCAGGTGTCCGGACACTGCCTTGCCGTCCGGGGAACATCCCGCCGCCATGAGAAGAACAACAATGTCTCCATGCGCCTTGCTCGAAACCCGGCATGCCAGCACCCAGGCCGTCGACCTGGATCAACGCCTGGCCTTCTGGGAGGACTACAACGCCAGCACCCTGGTGGGGCTCAAGTGCAACTCCTACGCCGAGGGCGGTTTCGCCGCCAGCCAGGACAACCTGCAATTGAGCGCCATGCGCCTGGCCCGCATCGTCGGCAACGAACACGTGGTGGAGCGCGACACCTCGATGATCCGCGGCGTGCCCAAGGAGTCGATCTTCGTGTCCCTGGTCACCGGCAGCGGTTCGTTCTTCTACCAGGATGGCGCCTGCCAGGTGCTGGAGCCGGGGGAGCTGGTGGTCTACCGCACCGACAAGCCCTACCTGTTCGGCTTTTCCGGGGCCATGCGCCAGTTCATCTTCGACATTCCCCAGCAGCAGTTCGCCGAACGCTGCCTGAAACGCTTCGACCGGCCTTTGCGGATCAGCGTCGAAAGCGGGGTCCAGCGCCTGTTGCTGCGCACCCTGGGCGAACGTACCCGGGGCTTTTTCCAGCAGCCCCTGTGCGCCGAGGCCGAGGCTTATCAGGAGCAGGCCTTCGAGCTTCTGGCCAGCATCATTGCCGGGCATGTGGGGGAACGGCCAATCAACGCCCTGAGCGCCTCCTACCTGCTGGCGGCCAAGCAATGCATCCATGAACAGCTGGCCGACCCGACCCTGAGCTGCGAGCGGGTGGCGGCCCAGACCGGCATTTCCACCCGGCACCTGGCCCGGTTGTTCGCCCTGGAAGAAACGCTACCCAGCCGCTTCATTCTGGAAAAACGCCTGCAACAGGCCCGTCAACTGCTGTGCAGCAGCCAGGGAGCGGGCCTGGATATCAGCGAGATCGCCTACCGGCACGGCTTTGCCAGCCAGGCGCATTTTGCCCGGGCCTTCAAGAGCCGCTTCCAGCAAACCCCCAGTGAGGCACGCGCCCTTGGGGTAGCCGCAACCCTGGCAAGCCCGGCAGCCGAAAGCGTCGGTCAAGCCTGTGGCGACAATCTCCGGGGCCTGGAGCAAGGCAACTGACCCGCCCGGGCCACACTGTTGCAGCAAGTAGCCCAGGGGAGCGGGGGAAGAATGGCCGGTTGGGCAGGGCGGCGTTCCGCTGGCTGGAGCCCGGGCTCCGGGGAACGCCGTTGGTGGATGCCGCCGCTCGGGTGGCGGGGCTTGCCCGTTCCGGCGCCAGAGCGGGGGTCAGCGCCCGGCAGCCTCCATGGCTTGGGCTTGAAGGTCGAGCAACTGGCGTTGAAAGGTCACGAATGGCTCCTTGGGCTGTTGCAGGCGTACGAACTCCAGCATCGGGTCGGCGACGGCGGTGCGGATTCCCGACAGCGCCTCCAGGGTGGCCAGGCCGCAAAACGGTACGTAGGCCTCGGAGTAGCCGCCTTCATGCACCAGCACCAGGCGCCCTCGGCACAGGCGCTCGGCAGCATCCTTCAGGCACTGGGTCATCTCGCGGAACGAGTCACTGTGCAGCAGCATCCGCGCCAGGGGGTCCACGGCGTTGGCGTCATAGCCACAGGCGACAATGATCAGTTCCGGCTCGAAGCGCTCCAGGGCCGGTATCACGATGCGCTGCATGGCGTACAGGTAGGCGTCGTGGCCACTGCCCGGCAGCAGCGGGATATTGATGTTGCAGCCCAGGCCGGCGCCGCGCCCGCGGTCCTGTTCACCGCCATAGCCCGGAGGGAAGCAACCGTCCTGGTGCAGGGACAGGGTCAGCACGTCGGCCCGCTCCTCGAAGATCGACTGGGTGCCGTTGCCGTGGTGCACGTCCCAGTCGATGACCGCTACCTTGCCCAGTCCATGACGGGCCTTGGCGGCCTCGATGGCGATGGCGATGTTGGCCAGGAAACAGAAGCCCATGGCCTGGTCGCGGGTGCAGTGGTGTCCCGGTGGACGGGACAGGGAATAGGCGTTATCGGCTTCGCCGCTGAGCACGGCGTCTACGGCGGCCATGGCCAGCCCGGCGGACAGCTGGGCGATTTCATAGCTGCCCGGGCCCACCGGCGCCTCGTCGCCGAGGTGACCGCCACCGGCGTCGCTCAAGGCCTTGAAACGCTGCAGGTAGGCAGCACTGTGGACCCGCATCAGGTCGTCTTCGGTGGCCGCTGCGGCGCTGCGCAGGTGCAACTGTCGGGTCAGGCCGGAGACATCCATCAGGCTTTTCAAACGGCGTTTGGTTTCCGGTGATTCGGCGTGCCCGGCGGCGGCTGGCGGCTGTACCCAGCCACCCACCGGCAGGGTCAGGACGTGGGGGCCGCCGCTGTGCCACAGGCTGAGTTCGTCGAAGAAAAACGCGCTTTTACAGGTCATGGTGATATCCATTTTTCAGGGTGGAATTTACAACGCGACAGCGGCTGGCCCAGGCCCTCGGTGCCAGGGGCACCAGGGCACCGAGAGCGTTAGCGTGCAGGCCGGCAACTGAGTACCAGGGCCATGGACAGCAGGGTGATTGCGGCGCCCGCCAGCAGCAGCTCGTGGAAGCCGCCGCTGCCTTCGATCAGCCGCCCGGCGATGGTCGGGCCTATGGCCAGGCCGGCGCTGATCACCAGGTTGGAGGCGTTCATCAGGCGGCCGCTGCGATCCATTTCGGCCATGCGCGCGAGGATCAGCGGCAGGATGAAGGTCCAGGTGAACTTGAACACCAGCGCCGCCAGGGCAAAGCGCGCCAGTTGCGGCTGGCCCAGAAGCAGCAGCACCGAGCCGGCCATCAGGCCGTAGCCCAGCAGGAGCAGGGCGCTACGGGGCAGGCGATCGCCGAACAGGGTGGCGCACAGGGCGCCAGCAATGCCCATCAGGGTGGCGATGGCCAGCACGTCGCCGCTGGTCTGTGCCGAAAGGCCGGACTGGCCACCGATGGCGCCGATGAAGGTCCAGACCCCGCTGAGGCTGATGTAGAAGGTCAGGATGCCGAGAATCCCCAGGGTGGCCTTGGCCCTGGAAACCGGCGGGGCCTTGGCTTCATGGCTGGCGGCCTTCGCCGCGCCCGCTGGAAAGCTGCGAGCCAGGGGCAGGCACAGCAGCATCAGCAGCGCCATGATCAGGTAACAGGCACCCAGGCCGAAGCGCTCGAAGAGCATGGGCAGCAGGCTCAGGCCGATGGCCCCCAGCACCAGCTGGCCCATCACCCAGAAGCCGTAGGCGCGACTGGGGTTGGGGCTGGCGGCGGCGCTGGCCAGGCAGATGATCATCAGCGAGCCGCCGGCCAGGGCACTGCACGAGCGTGCGATCAGCAGCAGGGAATAGTCGTTGGCGAGCATCGACAGCAGGTTGGCGAGGATGAACAGCAGGGCGCTGCACAGCGCCGCGCGGCGCCAGTCGATGTGTTTCAGCCACCAGATGGCGGGCAGCGTGGCCAGGCTCATGGCCCCCAGCTCGGCGGAAAACAGGTCGCCGATCTGGGTCGGGCTCAGTTGCCACTGGCTGGCCAGTTGCGCGGCAATGGCCGGGGCCGTCAGCAGCACCGCGGGGGTGATGGCGGCGAACAGCACGATGGCCGCCTGGAGCCCGAGGGGCTGGCGGGTGATCGGCGGGTTCTGGCTCAAGGCGGGGTTCTGGGTGTTCATGGACAGGCTCCTAAGGCAAGGGGGTCAGAACACATGGACCAGGCGCAGCAGGGCGTCGGTGCCGGCAAAGCCGTTCTGGGTGGCGACGTTCTGCGACAGGCCGAACATCAGCTGGTTCTGCTTGTCCAGCCAGTGGCCGAGCTCGAACCCGACCTGGGTGTAGCGCTTGTGGGTGTCGTCGATGCGCCGGTCGTTGATCCGCAGTTCGCCGCCATCGGCGTGGATCAGGCGCAGGGCACCATAGGTGGCGGGGGTGAAGTCGTAAGAGGCGAAGGCCTGCAGGCGGTAGAGCGGGTCCTGCTTGAGGTCGCTGCCGAAGTAGTCGTCGTTGGTGCCATAGAGCTGGGCTTCCAGGTTGGCCTCCAGCACCCACTTTTCCCCCAGGCCCTGGGTGTAGTTGTAGACAAAGGTCGCGCCCCAGCGGTTGGCCCCGGGGGAGACGTCGGGGTTGCGCCCGTGGTACTCGCCCACGGGCAGCGTGATCAGGGTCAGCAGGCCGCTGTAGGTGCGGGTTTGCGGCTGGTTGATGAAGAACAGCGTGCCGCCCACCTGGGGGTCGCCAAAGCCGCTTTCGCCGGTGTGGCGTTCGGCGCCGGGCAGGCGCGCGTCGATATCGGCGAAGGGCACGATGAACTGCGGGGTACAGAGGGTGCCGCACAGGTCGCTGAAGAACACTTGGCGGTAGGCCATGGCATTGACTCGCAGCTCGGCCTTGCCCGTGCTGTCGGCCGGGCCGTGGAAATCACCGGCGCGGGTGGCGGGCAGGTACAGCACGCCCAGGCTGGTGCCCGCTGGGGCGGCGAAGAAGTCCCGGGCATTGAGGTCGGCGGCGTTCAGTGAAAGGCTGGCCAGGGTAGCCGTCAGGGCCAGGGTGATGCGGGGCACGGGCGTGGTCATGGGCGGTGCGTCTCTTGTTGGAGTTGTTGTTCGGCGAACGGCTCGCCGGCACACGGCAGGGGCTGGAAAAAGGGCAAAGGCTGCCCGTGGCCGTCACATTCGACGGCACTGATCAAGGGTGGTCAGGGGGCGGAATCAGCCGGGAGGGGCATGCAGCAACTGGGCGATGCGGGCCTTGTCCTTGACCCCGAGCTTGCTGTAGATGGCCCGAATGTGATGGCGCACGGTGTTGGGCGACATGCCCAGGTCCCGGGCCACTTCCTTGTAGGTCTTGCCTTCGCCGAAGCACTGGGCGACGGCATTTTCCCGTGGGCTGAGCCGGGGCAGCAGGTTGCGGCTGCGGGCCGCCAGGAGGCAGAGGTCGCCTACCGCCGAGGATTCCACCTGCAGGGACTTGCCTTCGAAGCCGACGGGGTCCAGCGCCATGGGCAGTTGCGGGCCGCTCCACTGCGGCCATTCATGCAGCAGCAGGTCGACGAAGCCGCGTTCGGCGCATTGCAGCACGCCGCGCTGGTCGCACACGGCCAGGGCCAGGTTGCGCGGGCCGGTGAGTTTCTCGCGCATGGCCACCAGGGTGCGGATCTGGTTGGCCGACACTGCGGCCACCAGGTGCAGCATCAGGTTGTTCAGCAGGTGGCAGTCGCCCTGGTTGAAGCGCGGCGCTCCCGGGGCGCGGTACAGCGCCAGGTGATTGTTCAGGTGGGTGTGTGGGTCGATGTGCACCACGCACAGCAGTTCGCCGATGTTGTACTGGCGGCCCAGCCAGTTGAGGCCGGGGCCGTTGTCCGGATCGGCCATGTCGACGATCACCGCCCGGCCCGGCACCTCGTGGACCCGGCTCACCGTGACATCGATGTGGCGGATCGATTGCCAGTCCGGCAGGTAGCTCGGTGGCAAGCGGTACAGGTAGCAGCTGTGTTCATCCGGCAGGCCATCCACCAGTGCGGCACGGCCCCACCAGGCGCTGTCGAAGGGCAGGAGCCTGCTGATGCGCGCCAGTGCATGCTGGTGCAGGTTTTCGATGTCCCTGTTCTGCGCCAGTTGCTGCAGTTCAAGGGTCAGTTCGCTGAAGGCCTGCAACAGGCTGGCCGGGGCACGCTCGGGGTGGTTCATGGGTCTGTACCTCTGTGCGACGTTGTTATTGTTTTCGTCACGGAAGGGGTTTGGGACCGGTACGTCAGGGGACGTGGGCAGGGCCTGGTTCGAGTATCGATGGCTTGGAAGAGCCGCGCCATCCTACAGATGCAGGAGGTGGCCCTTGGCCCGGATGCCGGCGGGCATCCAGGCGCGGGAAATGACGGCCAGGAGGGAAGGGTTCAGGCCGCCCGGCAAGGGTGGGCCAGGCGATGGAAGCAACGGCTGAAGTACACCAGTGAGTCGCCGTGCTCCAGCACGCCGATTTCATCCAGTTCCACCAGCATTACCGAGTGTGTGCCGATTTCCTGGACCTCGGTGATGCGCCCCTGCAGGCTGGCCAGGGCGCCCTCCAGCACCGGCAGGGCCTGCAGGCCGTCGCGCCAGGGGTGCAGGCCGAAGCGCTGGTCCATGGCCACGCCGGTCATGCCGGCAAAGTGCCGGGCCACTTCTTCGTGTTCGCCGCTGAGGACGTTGACGCACAACCGCCCGTTGCCCTTGAACACCGGGTTCAGGGCGCTGTTGCGGTTGACGCAGACCATCAGGGTCGGCGGGCTGTCGGTGACCGAGCAGACCGCCGTGGCGGTGATGCCGCAGCGGCCGGCGGGGCCGTTGCTGGTGATGACGTTGACCGCTGCGGTCATGTGCGCCATGGCGTTGCGAAAGGCGAGTTGCTTGGGATCGAGTACAGACATGACGAATTCCTCGTGGACGCAGGGCATTGCGCTGCAGGAGCCGGCTTGCCGACGAAGGGGCCTGGGCCTGGTGGCGTTCTGGCGGGCGTTTTCGCTGGCAAGCCAGCGCCTGCACAAGCCCGCTCCTGCATGTGGCGTAGGCTATTGGCGGATGCGGTCCAGCATGTTGATGTCATCCGGGTTGCTCAGGTGCGGCACGGTCCAGCCGTCGAGGTCGTAGTCCCCCAGGCACTTGTCCACCAGGTCGGTCATGGCTTTCATCGAGCCGCTGGCCTGGGCGTGGCGCAGGCACTGCATGCGGATCTCGTCCTGGCTGCCGGCGTAGTTGATCTCGTACAACTCGTGGCGGCCGCCGAATTCGGTGCCGATGGCGTCCCACAGCAGCTTGAGGATCTTGATCCGCTCCTCGTGGCCCATGCCCCCGGAGCCCCGGCAGTAGGTGCCGAGGTACTGGTTGAGCACCGGGTCCTTGAGGTCGCGGGAGCCGGAGGGCAGGTAGATCAGGCCGCTGGCCACCACCTGCTCGATGATCTTCTTGATGTCGGTGTAGGCCTGGGGCGCCAGCACCCGGTAAGCCTGCAGCGCCTGGGTACTGGGCAGGTAGACGCCGTTCATCCATTCACTGGCGTTGCCATGCATGGCGTCGGTCAGGGACCAGAACAGGTTGCGCCAGGCCACCACTTCGCCAACTTGCGCCTGGACCCCGCGAAACTCCAGGGAGCCGGTGCATTGCAGGGCCTTGACCAGCAGGCCAGTGATGAAATCGAGCTTGACCGCCAGCCGGGTGCAGCCCTGCATCGGGAACAGCCGGCCAAAACCGCCCTGGGGGAACCACTGGCGGCAGCGCTCGAAGTCGCGGTAGATCAGCACGTTTTCCCAGGGGATGAACACCTTGTCCATGATCAGGATCGCGTCGTTCTCGTCGAAGCGGCTCGACAGCGGGTAGTCGAAAGGCGAGCCGGTCATGCCGGCCTGCAGTTCATAGGAGGGGCGGCAGATCAGCTTCATGCCCCGGGTGTTCATCGGTGCGATGAACATCAGGGCGAAGTCGGTGTTGTCCCCCAGCAACTGGGCCGAGCCCTGGCCGACGAAGTTGTAGTGGGTCAGGGCCGAGTTGGTGGCCACCACCTTGGCGCCGCTGACGATGATCCCGCCTTCGACTTCCTCGTCCACCGAGATGAACACGTCCTTGACCTGATCCACCGGTTTGTCGCGGTCGATGGGTGGGTTGACGATGGCGTGGTTGAGGTAGAGGCAGGCTTCCTGGATGCGCTTGTACCAGGTGCGGGCGTTGTCTGCGAAGCGCCCGTAGAACTCCGGGTTGGCCCCCAGGGCGCTGCCGAAGGCGGCCTTGTAGTCGGGGCTGCGGCCCATCCAGCCATAGGTCAGGCGCGACCAGTCGGCGATGGCGTCGCGCTGCTGGCGCAGTTCATCGGGGCTTTTCGCCGAACGGAAGAACTTGTGGGTGTAGCCGCCGTTGCCGGTGTCGGTGTCCCAGCACAGTTGCTCCTTGGTGGCCGGGTCGTGCAGGGCGTCGTACAGGCGGGCCATGGAGGCCGCGGAGTTGCGGAAGGCCGGGTGGGTGGTGACGTCCTTGACCCGGTCGCCATAGATGTAGATTTCACGGTCGTCGCGCAGGCTGGCCAGGTATTCGGCACCGGTCAGCGGGCGGTCGGTTGCGGCACGAAAGTCTTCAGGTTTCATATCCAGTCTCAGCGTTGTTTTTATTGACTGGGGCCATGATGGGCAGCCGCGGGATTGGACTAAATGGCTTTTCCGGCGAATGAATTGCACTTTTCATAGGGAGGCGGGTGCCCGGAGCCAGGGTCGAAAACGGTGGCTGAGGGGCGACGCTGTAGCGCTTTATCGATTCACTTCGCGTTGTGTTGTATCAGCAGTGATACACCGGTCACATTCAGAAATATTTTTAACAATCAGCCATATGAAAGCTCAAGTTCGGCCGATATCTCTGACAGGCCCGCGGACTTCCAACAGCGCGGCGCCCCACGTCGGCACAGCCCCTGATGCGCCGACGGCTCAACGGCATGGATGCCCGTCGCCCGTTCTCCCTCGAGAGTCGTCCTATGTCCTTGCGTAACCTGAATATCGCCCCTCGTGCTTTCCTCGGTTTTGCCTTCATTGCCTTGCTGGTCGTGGTGCTGGGGGTGTTTGCGGTCAATCGCATGGCGGTGATCCGCGAAGCCTCGGTGGACATGGAAAGCAACCAGCTGCCCAGTGTCGGCTTTCTCGGCAACCTCACCGAGAACGTGCTGCGCCTGCGGATTCTTTCCTTCCGTGTGCTGGTAAACCGCGAGCCGGCAGGCCTGGCCGAAGCCCAGACGCGCATCGGCGTGCTGGTGGACAACGCCAGGAAGGCCCAGGCCAGCTATGCGGCCTTGCCGGCGGGGCCGCAGGAGGCGGCGCTGTACAAGAACTTCGCTACGACCCTGGACAACTACCTGCAGGCGCAGAACGAGATGCTCGAACTGTCGCGCCAGAACAAGCTGGATGAAATGCGCAGCCTGATCAATTCGCGGATCAAGGAAGGCACAGACCAGATGGGCGAGCAGTTGAACCAACTGATCGCGATCAATGCCGCCGACGCCAGGAGCGCTTCCAAGGCTGCCGGCGAGCACTACAGCAGCGCCATCGCCGGGATTGTGGCGGTGGCTGTGCTTGCCGCGCTGCTGACCATTGTTCTGGCGCTGTTGCTCACCCGCAGCATCGTCACCCCCCTGAACAAGGCCCTCAATGCCGCGCAGGTGATCGCCGGCGGCAACCTGCGCCAGGCCATCGAGGTCGATGGCAAGGACGAGCCGGCGCGGCTGCTGCAGGCCCTGGCCGAGATGCAGGCCAGCCTGCGCCGCACCATCGAGCAGATCGCCGGCTCGGCGACCCAGCTGGCCTCGGCCTCGGAAGAACTCAGCGCGGTCACTGAAGAGGCTTCCCGCGGCTTGCAGCAGCAGAACAACGAGATCGAACAGGCGGCCACCGCGGTCAACGAAATGACCGCCGCGGTGGAGGAGGTGGCGCGCAACGCGGTGTCCACTTCCGAGGCTTCCCGGCAGTCGACCCAGGCCGCTCGCGAAGGTCGCGACCGGGTGGTGGAAACCGTGGACGCGATCCAGACCATGACCCACGACGTGCAGAGCACCTCGGTGATGATCGAAGGCCTGGCGACCCAGGGCCGGGATATCGGCAAGGTGCTGGACGTGATCCGTGCCATCGCCGAGCAGACCAACCTGCTGGCCCTCAACGCGGCCATCGAGGCGGCTCGTGCCGGTGAGGCCGGGCGCGGCTTTGCGGTGGTGGCCGACGAGGTGCGGGCCCTGGCCCATCGCACCGCCCAGTCGACCCAGGAAATCGAGAAGATGGTGGCTGGCATCCAGAACGGCACGGGCGACGCCGTGGAGTCGATGCAGCAGAGCAACCAGCGTACCCAGAGCACCCTGGAACTGGCCCGTGCCGCGGGCGTGGCCCTGGAGCAGATTGCCGAATCCATCAACCAGATCAACGAGCGCAACCTGGTGATCGCCAGCGCCTCCGAAGAGCAGGCGCAGGTGTCCCGCGAGGTGGACCGCAACCTGGTGAACATCCGCGACCTGGCCACCCAGTCGGCGGCCGGGGCCAACCAGACCAGCGCCGCCAGCCATGAGCTGTCGCGCCTGGCGGTGGACCTGAACGCTCTGGTGGCGCGTTTTGTGATCTAAGCGTCCAACGGCGCTGGCGCTCGCTCGACGAGTGCCGCGCCAGCACCTAGGGTTCTGGCTGAAGCATCTTTCATGGAGAAAGCGATGCGCTATTCAGCCCTGACCCAACGGATTGCCGGAGAAGGTTCCGCCGCCTGGGATATCCATTACCGAGCTTTGGCCTTGCGCGAGCAGGGGCGCGATGTACTGTTGCTGACCATCGGCGATCCGGATTTCGACACCCCCCGGCCGGTGGTCCAGGCGGCCATCGACAGCCTGCTGGCCGGTGACACCCACTATTCGGATGTGCGCGGCAACTTGGCGTTGCGCAGTTGCATCGCCCGTTGCCACCACCAGCGCACCGGGCAGATCGTCGATGCCGAGCACGTGGTGGTGCTGCCGGGGGCGCAGTGTGCGGTGTTCTCGGTGGCCCAGTGCCTGCTGGGCCCTGGGGACGAGGTGCTGGTGGCCGAGCCCATGTACGTCACCTACGAAGGGGTGTTCGGTGCCTGTGGCGCCACCGTGGTGCCGGTGCCGGTACGGGCCGAACAGGGCTTTCGCCTGGACCCGCAGGAAGTGGCGGTGCGCATCAGCCCGCGGACCCGGGCCATGCTCATCAACAGCCCCAACAACCCCTCCGGGGCCAGCCTGTCCCTGGATGACTGGCAGGTCCTGGCGCGGTTGTGCATGGAGCATGACCTGTGGCTGGTTTCCGACGAGGTCTACGGCGACCTGCTGTACGAAGGCCAGCACCTGAGTCCGGGCGGTCTGCCGCGAATGGGCGGGCGCACCGCCACCATCAACAGCCTGTCCAAGTCCCATGCCATGAGCGGCTGGCGGGTGGGCTGGGTGATCGCTCCGCCGGTGCTGGCCGGGCACCTGAGCAATCTGGCCCTGTGCATGCTCTATGGCCTGCCGGACTTCATCCAGAATGCGGCAGTGGTGGCGCTGACCCGCGAACTGCCGGAACTGCCACGGATGCGCGAGGAGTACCGCCAGCGCCGCGACCTGGTGTGCACGCTGCTCGGGCAGTGCCCGGGCTTGCGGCCAGTGCTGCCCGATGGCGGCATGTTCGTCATGGTCGACGTACGTCGCACCGGGCTGGGCGCCCAGGTGTTCGCCGAGCGACTGCTGGAGGGTTATGGGGTTTCGGTGCTGGCGGGCGAAGCCTTCGGCCCCAGCGTGGTCGGGCACATCCGCATTGCCCTGGTGCTGGACCGCGAACGGCTGGCCGAAGCCTGCCGCCGCATCGCCCAGTGCACCGCGCAACTCCTGGCCCTGTAGGAACCGGCTTGCCGGCGAAGAGGCCCTTGAGTCTTCCATCGCCCTTGCCGATGCCTTCGCTGGCAAGTCAGCTCCTATAGAGGTGGGGCGCTTTCGGGGGGTTAGAAGCGCAGGGTCGCGCCGGTGGTCAGCCAGCGATCGCGGTCTTCGGTCAGGTGCTGGCCAACGATCAGGTCCAGGTCCAGGTGCTGGCCCAGGTGCAGGCGCGGGCCGGCCTGCCAGCCCTGTTCGCCGCCGCGTTGGCCGTAGCGCTCGGCAATCAGGGTCAGGCTCTGGGCCAGGTCGTACTCCAGCCCGCTGCCCCAGGCCCAGCGGTGGCTCTGGTCGCCGTCGTCATAGGCGTGGGCCCAGCCGGCATTCAGGTTCAGGCGCAGGCTGGCAACAGGGCTGAAGGTCAGTGGCAGGGCGAGGTCGCCACCGTCGAAGCTGTGGCTGCGGTTCAGGGCCCAGTGGGCGGAGCCGGCCAGGGCCAGTTGCAGGCCCAGGTCTTCACGGTCCAGCAGGGCCAGCTTGACCTGGGGGCTGAGCTGGGTCTCGCCCTGGCCGTCGGCCTGCTGGCGCTGCACCGCGGCCCCCAGTTGCACCCAGGGCAGTTGGCTGAAGGTGCAGGCCGGGGCCACCACGCTGGTGTGGCTGGAGCCCTGGTGGCGGGTGCTCTGGTACCAGACATCGACATTGCATTCCCCGGGAGCGTTGATGGCGCCGTCATCCACCACGTAGGCGCCGCCGGCGGCCTGGGCCTTGGAGCACAGGGCCAGGGTGGCGGTCGCGCTGGCGGTGAGGGCGAGGAACAGCAGGTTGCGCTTGAGCATGCGGCTTTTCGCGGCAGGCAGAGGGTGGCCAAAGGCGCTGGAACGCGAGGGGCGATGTGGGGTGTGCTTGGACATGGCGGATCTCGTTCTGGGTTGGGGCACCGGTGCATCTGGCGTGCGGGCCGGTGCAGAGGGTGGCGGCTTGGGAGGCTTACTGGTCGGCCATCGACAGAACCTGGATCTGCCGGGCCCGGGCCTGGGCCAGCAGTTCTTCGGTGTCTTCCCCACCGGGCAGGGCGAGGACGATGTCGGGGCGGCTGTCGGCCAGCATGAAGGCGTTGCGCAGGCGTTCGGCGTGCTTGCCATGGCGTTGCCAGTTGGGCGGGTAGCGGACGATGTCGGCGCTGATGTCCCGGGCCCAGTCCTCGATATGGGCGCCGAGGAACTGGCTGCCGCCATGAATCACCACGCGGGTTTCATGCAGGCGCTGAAAGGCGTCGAGGACCTGGCGGCACCGGCGGTCGTCGGCGTAGTAGCGGCCGGCGCAGATCAGGACGCGCATGGGCTGTTCTCCTTTACCGGGCTGATGCTGGTCTCGCCGGGCAGCGGTTCGTTGAGGTAAGCGTGCTCGATGTCCCGTTCACCGGCGCGCTCCAGGGCCGGGTAGGCCAGGGCGGCGATGTGGTGGTGAACCCGCCGGTAGTCGCGCAGCAAGCGCTGGAAAATGTCCCCGGATTCGGCCCAGGCGCCACGGTCTTCGCGCAACTTGCGAAAGTGCTCGCGGCTGGCGGCGGCTTCCAGGCGCCGCACGTTTTCCTTGCGCGCCACCAGTTGGTGGGCGGTGGGCAGGTCTTCGCGCAGGAACACGGTGATGGCCAGGCTCAGGCTGTCCAGCAGTTCCTGGTGCAGCGGGTACAGGGTGCTCAGCTCGAACTCGGAAAACGGCTCGCCACGGCGCAAGCGCCGCGCGGCCAGGTGCGCCAGGCTGGTGGCAAGAATGTCCCCGGCATGTTCCAGGTTGATCACCAGCAGCAGGATTTCCTGGGAGCGGTCGGCATCCTGGTCGCTGATGCCTTCCTTGCCGATATCCGCCAGGTAGGCGCGGATCGCCGCGCTGAGCAGGTCCAGGGACTGATCGATATGGCGCACCTGATCGGCATTGGCCTGGTTGGCGGTGCGAAACAGCTGCAGCACCCGGTCGAGCATGCCCGAGAGCATGTCGGCCATGCGCAAGGCTTCGCGGGCGGCGTTGGACAGGCCGATATTGGCCACTTCCAGGCCGGCTTCGTCCAGGTACAGCGGCATGCCCGGGTCGGTCACCGCGGCCGGGGCCGGCAGCAGCCGGGTCAGCAGCCTGGCCATTGGCCCGGTGAAACCGATGAACAGCAGCGCCAGCACCAGACTGAAGGCGGTGTGCAGGGCCACCACCAGCAGTGCCGGAGGCAGTTGCTCGATGACGTGCCACTGGCCCAGGGTGGCGATCCAGGGCATCAGCAGCGCCGCTCCCGACAGGCGCACCAGCAGGTTGCCCAGGGGCAGGCGCCGGGCCACGTTGCCGCTGGCGCTGAGCAGCGAGGGCAGGGTGCTGCCGAGGTTGACCCCCAGCACCAGGGCCATGCTGGTGGCCGGCGACAGCAGCCCAGTGCCGGCCAGCGAGGCGATCAGCAGCACCACGGCAACGCTGGAGTGGCACATCCAGGTCAGCAGCAGCGCCACCAGCAGGGCCAGCAGCAGGTCGCCGTCGAGGCTGGTCATCACCAGTTGGAACACCGGGGTGCCTTCCACCGCCCCCAGGGTCGCGCCGAGCATGCCCAGGGCCAGCAGCATCAGGCCCAGGCCGATCAGTGCGCAGCCGATGCTTTCAAAGCGCGAATCGTCCCGCAGGCGAAAGCACAGGAAGCCCGCCAGCAATGCCACAGGTGCCGCCAGCGAGAGGTCGAGGCTGAGCAGCTGGACCACCAGGGTCGAGCCGATATTGGCCCCCAGCATCACCGCCAGCGCCGGGGCCAGGCCCAGGGTACCGGCGGCGGTGAAGGAGCTGGCCATCAGGCTCACCGCAGTGCTGCTTTGCACCACGCCGGTGATGCCGACGCCGCACAGCAGCGCCAGCCAGCGGTTGTTCAGGTGTTGCCCGAGCCAGTGCCGCAGCGGGCTGCCGAAGCCCCGCAGGAGTGAGCCGCAGATCATCTGCGAGCCCCACAGCAACAGCGCGATGGCGCCGGCCAGGTTGATCAGAAGAGTAGTGCCCGACATGAGTATTCTCCCGGGACTGTGACAGGTTTCAGGCAATCGCCAGGCGCAGCGAGGCGCGGGTGATGGCGGCGCTGAACCCCAGCAGGAAACGCATTTCAACGGCGCTCAGCAGGCCCCGCACATAGAGGCGGATGCTCAGGCGGGCGAGCAGCCTGGCGCAGGCGCACAGGCCGCAGACCAGCAAGGCCTTCAGGCCGCGTTGCAACAGCGAAAAAGGTTTGAAAAACATGGCGATGCTCCTTTCGGGCGAACAGCGTCGCCGTCGACAGGGCGCTGGCCGCGCCGACGGTGGCATCGTTGGTTTGCTGTATCTGGTGCGACCGCCGTGGGGCGGCCGCACCGGGCTCAGGCCCTTAGAACCACTGCTTGAAGCGGCGGATGTACAGGGTCTTCATGGTCTGGGCGACCACGCAGTAGCTGAGCAGGGTACCCACCAGCCAAGGGAAGTATTCCCACGGCAGCGGCACCAGGCCGACCATGCTGCCCAGAGGCGAGAAGGGCACATAGATACCCAGTGCCATCACCAGGCCCGTGGCGAGCATGACCGGCAGTGCCGCGGTGCTCTGGATGAACGGGATCTTGCGGGTGCGCAGCATGTGCACCACCAGGGTCTGGGAGAGCAGGCCTTCGATGAACCAGCCGGACTGGAACAGGGCGGCCATTTCCACGCTGTTGGCGGCGAACACGTACCACATCAGGGCAAAGGTGGTGATGTCGAAGATTGACGAGGTCGGCCCGATCCACAGCATGAAGCGCCCAATGTTCTTGGCGTCCCACTTGCGTGGCTTGCTCAGGTATTCCTTGTCCATCTTGTCCCACGGCAGGGCCAGCTGGGAGAAGTCGTACATCAGGTTCTGCAGCAGCAGGTGGATCGCCAGCATCGGCAGGAACGGAATGAAGGCACTGGCCACCAGCACCGAGAACACGTTGCCGAAGTTGGAACTGGCGGTCATGTTCAGGTACTTCATGATGTTGCCGAAGGTCTCGCGACCCTTGATCACCCCTTCCTCCAGCACCATCAGGCTCTTTTCCAGGAGGATGATGTCCGCCGATTCCTTGGCGATGTCGGTGCCGCTGTCCACCGAGATGCCGACGTCGGCATCGCGCAGCGCCGGAGCGTCGTTGATGCCGTCGCCGAGAAAGCCCACGGTGTGGCCGTTGGCCTGCAATGCCTTGAGCACCCGGGACTTCTGCAGCGGGGTGAGCTTGGCAAATACCGTGCGCTCTTCCACCAGGCGCCCCAGCACTTCGTCGTCCATGCGCTCGATGTCACGACCCAGCAGCGGCTCGCCGACTTCCAGGCCGACCTCGCGGCAGATCTTCGCGGTGACGATGGCGTTGTCACCGGTCAGTACCTTCACGGTGACGCCGTTGTCGCGCAGGGCGGCAATCGCCGGGCCGGCGGTTTCCTTCGGCGGATCGAGGAAGGTCAGGAAGCCTTCGATCACCAGCTCACGTTCGTCGCTGGCGCTGTACTGGTTCTTGATCTGGTCCCGGGCAATGTCACGGGTGCCCACCAGCAGCACGCGGAAACCGTCGCGGTTGTAGTCTTCGGCCAGTTGTAGCAACTCGGCACGCAGGGCAGCGTCGATGGTCTGGGTGACACCGTTCTTGCGGACCCGAGTAGCGGTTTCCAGCATTTCCTCCACCGCGCCCTTGCACACCAGCAGGTGGTGGCCGCGGGCATCGGCGAGGATGACCGACAGGCGCCGCCGGACGAAGTCGAACGGCAGCTCATCCACCTTGCGCCAGGCGGCAGGAGGGGTGAAGTGCGGGTTCTCCTCGGCGAAGCTGACCACTGCGCGGTCCATCAGGTTCTTCATGCCGCTCTGGTGGTAGCTGTTGAGCCAGGCCAGTTGCAGCACTTCATCGCAGCGGCTGCCGCTGATGTCGACGTGATGTTCGAGGATGATCCGGTCCTGGGTCAGGGTGCCGGTCTTGTCGGTGCAGAGCACGTCCATGGCGCCGAAGTTCTGGATCGCGTTGAGGCGCTTGACCACCACCTTGCGCTTGGCCATGGCCGAGGCGCCCTTGGCCAGGTTGGCGCTGACGATCATCGGCAGCATTTCCGGGGTCAGGCCGACGGCCACTGCCAGGGCGAACATGAAGGCTTCGGCCCAGTCGCCCTTGGCGAATCCGTTGATCAGCAGGACGATGGGCACCATCACCAGCATGAAGCGGATCAGCAGCCAGCTGACGCTGTTGACCCCGCGGTCGAAGGCGGTCTGGGTGCGGGAGCCGACGATGGAGCGGGCCAGGGAACCGAAGTAGGTGCGCGAGCCGGTGGCCACGACCACCGCGGTGGCCGTGCCGCTGACCACGTTGGTGCCCATGAAGCAGATGTTCGGCAGGTCCAGCAGGTCTTGCTGATCGGCGGCCTGGGCGGTGGCGGACTTTTCCTGGACGGCGCCCAGGGTGTCGTACTTTTCAACCGGCAAGGCTTCGCCGGTGAGCACCGCCTGGCTGATGAACAGGTCGCGGGATTCGATCAGGCGGATGTCGGCAGGGATCATGTCACCGGCGGACAGCTGGATGATGTCGCCCACCACCAGGTCGCGCATCGGCACTTCACGCACTCGGGCCTGCATGCCCATCTGCTCGCGGCGCAGTACGGCGGCGGTGGTCCGTACCATGGCCTTGAGCGCTTCGGCGGCCTTGGCCGAGCGGTGTTCCTGCCAGAAACGCATCAGGCCGCTGGCCAGCACCATCACCAGGACGATGATGACCCCGGTGAGATCGGTTTCTTCGCCGGCCTGCAGCGGCAGCCAGAAGTCGGTGAAGAAACTGATACCGGTCAGGGTCATCAGCACATAGATGAAGGGGTTGTTGAAAGCCTGGAGCAGCTGCACCAGAGCGTGTGGCGGACGGTCGTGGGCGACCTCGTTGTGGCCGTCCCGTTGCAGGCGGCCCTCGGCATCCAGTTCAGTGAGGCCGGCGGTGGTGGAGTTGACGTTGGCCAGGGTGACGGCCAGGCCGTTCTGGGCTTCGCGGGCGGCACGCATCGACAGCTTGTTGCTGTCACTGGTGGCGCTGGTGTTGCGGGAAGTTGGGGTTTTTACAGTCATGGTCTGTGCTCCTGCCGCCTGCTTGCGGCACGACACAGCAACACTCAACTAATTAAAGGCGAGCGAAAACATGTCGAGCCGCAGGTTAGCGATCGATTTTGATCTTGGCGTTTTTCAGGTTTTAACGTTCGCTGCTCAAACAATGAAGTTGTATGGGCAGCGAACCTACTACTGGCCTCTTCCATAACTTTCTCCAGTAACTTTATTAACTGACAGGCACTAGCACGCCGCCGAACTTAAACTTTTAAAGTTCGTTTGCAAACAACGGAAAGTTACCGCTGGTTCAGGCTGAGCTGCGTGCCCCGAGGTACAGGCCGAAGATCAGTCCGGCCTGCTGCAGGAGCAGGGCAGCGCCCCGACTCTGCGGGTCCTGGCTATCGTCGAAGCTCCAGCGTTGCTGCAACTGCCCGGTCATCGGGCAGACGCGCCAATTGGCTCGCAGGGCGGTCGAGGGGGCGGGGGCGGCACGAGAAAACGGCGAGCGCGCCAGAACCTTGGGCTCACGGCACAGCTTGACTCGCATGGTGGCGGCGAAGGCGCGAACGCCTGGCATTACAGAGGAAGTGAAGTGCATAACATTTGCCTCGCGACCGGACTGGTTCCGGGGGAGGCAAGTTACGTTGGAGCGTCAAGCCCTAGCGCAGCTTACCCGACCGCGGAGTCGAGTCCCGTCATTTTCAGGGTTAAGTGCCTGGCTCTGCGCAGCGGCAGTGACCAGACAGCGTCTAGATACTGTGTCCATTGGCTTCTTTAGTGAGTTAAACAAAGGGCCGTAATTACCGGCCCGCGCAATTTACTCAGGAGGGGTGCTGGAGTCAAGGTTAAATTGCCCTGAATCATTGATCAGTTACGAAGTTTCAGGTGAGGTTCAGCTAAGGGTGGGAATTAGCTGATGCGAGAGGCGGATATATATAAGTTTCATATAAAGAAAGTGCCCATGACAGATAGGGATGTCATGAGCACTGAATATAGCGACGAGGATTATCAGTGCAGCAAGTGCTGGGAGATATCCTTGTAGGTCGCGCTATCGGTGGCCGCCATCAACTGCCGGCCATCCTTGAGGGTGCCGATGAAGGTCACTTCGTTTTCCGTACCCGCCATCAGGTACCCGGCCAGGGCGCCCACCGGGCCCAACAGCATGGCGCCGGCAATGCCGTAGCCCAGGGCGTCCTTGTTGGTGATGGGGCTTTCGCTGGCGATCTCCAGTGTCTTGAAGGCCGATGCCTTGACCTCGACGCCGTTGCTGTTGAATACCGTCTTGAGCCTGAAGGTGCCGTGCCGGTACTCGCCGGCGCCTTGCAGGAAATCACCTGATAAAACCTCAATCTTTGCCATGTTGAATCATCCTTATCCAAGCATAACCAGACAGGCCATTGAGCTCTCCGCCAGGGGGAGCGTCAACGGGGTTGCGATGAAGGGTGCTACCGCCAGTCAGCAGCCCTCGTTCATTCAGCCTCGGCCAGGTCACCCCGGGCCATGCTGATCCAGATCAGGGCTGTGAAGGGTTGTAGCAGCCCACGGGGCACCGGCCGTCGGCTTCCGACCAGCGGCTGGCCGGGGCCGGGCGCTCTAGGCGATGTTAAAAAATGTTAGATTGAAAAACTTCTTCACATAATCCGTTCATTGGTGGATGATCGTTCACAGCCAACGCTCAACCTGATAACAACAGCAACAGGATGGCCATGATGATCGATTCGCTCCTGCCTCTCTCGGCACCTGCCCACGGTGCCATGCACCTTCCGGGCTTGCCGTCTGGCGCTGCGCCTGTTGCTGCCTGTGTTGCATTTGCCGGACCTGCAATCCGGATTTCCCTGTCCTGCCCGGTTCTTGCCCGGCGCCTGTCTGGCGCGGCACAGTCCTGGTCTATTTCTGGAGTCCCCCATGAATAACAACAATGTCGGTGTCATCGGTCTTGGCGCCATGGGCCTGGGCATCGCCCGGTCGTTGCTGCGCAGCGGTTTCAAGGTGCATGCCTGTGACGTCCGTGCTGCGGTCACCGAGCAGTTCGCCAGCGAAGGCGGCGTGGCTTGCGCCTCGGCGGCGCAACTGGCCGGCGAATGCGATGTGATTGTCACCGTGGTGGTCAACGCCGAGCAGACCGAAAGCGTGCTGTTCGGTGAGGGCGGGGCGGCAGCGGCACTGCGTCCCGGCAGCCTGGTGATCGGCTGCGCCACCGTGGCTCCGACCTATGCCGTGGAGCTGGGCCAGCGCCTGGAGGCCCTGGGCCTTTTGTACTTGGACGCGCCGATTTCCGGTGGCGCGGCCAAGGCCGCCGCCGGCGAGATGACCATGATGACCTCCGGCCCGGCCACCGCTTACGCCAGGGCCGAGGCGATTCTTGGGGGCATGGCCGGCAAGGTCTATCGCCTGGGGGATGCCCATGGCCTGGGCTCCAAGGTCAAGATCATCAACCAGTTGCTGGCCGGGGTGCATATCGCGGCATCCGCCGAAGCCATGGCCCTGGGGCTGCGCGAAGGGGTGGACGCCGATGCCCTGTACGAGGTGATCACCCACAGCGCGGGCAACTCCTGGATGTTCGAGAACCGCGTTCCGCATATCCTCAAGGCCGACTACACACCGCTGTCCGCGGTGGACATTTTCGTCAAGGACCTGGGGCTGGTGCTGGATACCGCCCGGGCCAGCAAATTCCCGCTGCCGCTGTCGGCCACCGCGCACCAGATGTTCATGCAGGCCTCCAGCGCCGGTTTTGGCCGCGAGGACGACTCGGCGGTGATCAAGATCTTCCCGGGCATCGACCTGCCCGTGGCCAAGCCCGATGCCGAGTGAGGAACCCGTGATGACGATTTCCAATCCACGCCCGTTGCTGGGCTGCATCGCCGACGATTTCACCGGGGCCACGGACCTGGCCAACATGCTGGTTCGCGGTGGCATGCGCACTGTGCAGAGCATCGGCATTCCCAGCGCTGAAGTGGCTGCCGGGCTGGACGCCGACGCCGTGGTGATCGCGCTGAAGTCGCGTACCACTGCGGCCAGCGAAGCGGTGGCCGAATCCCTGGCCGCCCTGCAATGGCTGCGGGACCAGGGCTGCGAGCAGATCTTCTTCAAATACTGCTCGACCTTCGATTCCACCGCGGCGGGCAACATCGGTCAGGTCAGCGAGGCCTTGCTCGAGGCCCTGGGCAGCGATTTCACCCTGGCCTGCCCGGCGTTCCCGGAGAACGGCCGGACCATTTTCCGTGGCCACCTGTTCGTCCAGGACCAGTTGCTCAGCGAATCGGGCATGCAGCATCACCCGCTGACGCCGATGACCGATGCCAACCTGGTGCGGGTCCTGCAATCCCAGACCCGGCTGCCGGTAGGCCTGCTGCGCTACGACAGCATCGCCCAGGGCGTGGAGGCGGTGCGCAGCAGGATCGCCGAACTGCGCGGGCAGGGTGTTGCCCTGGCGATTGCCGACGCGCTGTCCGATGCCGACCTCTATACCCTTGGCGCCGCCTGCGCCGACCTGCCGCTGCTCACTGGCGGTTCCGGGCTGGCCCTGGGCCTGCCGGAAAACTTCCGTCGCGCCGGCAAGCTGCGCGACCTCGACGCTGCAAGCCTGCCCAAGGTAGGCGGTGGCGAAGTGGTGCTGGCCGGCAGTGCCTCCCTGGCCACCAATGCCCAGGTCGATGCCTGGCTGGAAGCCGAGCGCCCGGCCTGGCGCATCGACCCGCTGGCCCTGGCGGCCGGCGAGGCGGTGGTGGAACAGGCCCTGGCCTTTGCCCGGGAGCAGCAAGGCACGGTGCTGATCTACGCCACCAGCACGCCGGAAGAGGTCAAGGCGGTGCAGCGTCAGCTCGGTGCCGAACGTGCCGGAGCGCTGGTGGAGAATGCCCTGGGCGAGATCGCCCGGGGCCTGCGCGACAGCGGCGTACGGCGCTTTGTGGTGGCTGGCGGGGAAACCTCCGGCGCCGTGGTCAAGGCCCTGGACGTGCGCCTGCTGCAGATCGGCGCGCAAATCGATCCCGGGGTCCCGGCCACCGTCAGCAGTGGCGGCGAGCCCCTGGCCCTGGCGCTGAAGTCCGGCAACTTCGGTGGTCGCGACTTTTTCAGCAAGGCCCTGGGTCAACTGGCGGGAGGTCAGGCATGAGCCGGGAAAACGCTCTGCGCGAAGAAATCTGTGATGTCGGCCACAGCCTCTATCAGCGCGGCTACACCGTGGGCAGCGCCGGCAACATCAGTGCGCGGCTCGATGATGGCTGGCTGATCACCCCCACCGATATCTGCCTGGGCCGGCTCGACCCTGCAGCCATCGCCAAGGTCAACCTGGCGGGGGAGTGGGTGAGCGGCGACAAACCGTCCAAGACCCTGGCCCTGCATCGCCAGGTGTATGACCGCAATCCCGGGGTGGGCGGGGTGGTGCATACCCATTCCACCCACCTGGTGGCCTTGACCCTGGCCGGGGTCTGGCGCGAGGACGACATCCTGCCGCCGCTGACCCCGTACCAGGTGATGAAGGTCGGGCATATCCCGCTGATCGGCTACCAGCGCCCGGGTTCGCCCAAGGTCGCCGAGCAAGTGGCGCAACTGGCCAACCAGGTGCGTGGGGTGATGCTCGAACGCCTGGGCCCGGTGGTCTGGGAAAGCAGTGTGTCCAAGGCCAGCTACGCCCTGGAAGAGCTGGAGGAAACCGCGCGCCTGTGGCTGATGAGCCAGCCGCGCCCGGCACCTCTGGATCAGGCCGCCCTGGATGAGCTGCGGGACGCTTTCGGCGCCACCTGGTAAGCCCGCGACACTGCCAGCGTTTCATGCACGCCAGTCCACGGAAGCCTTCATGAGGCTTTCGCGGGGAGCGGCTTGCCGTTGAAAAACAATAACAACAGGATTTCCCGAGATGAATGACTGCATTTGCTTTACGGGTTCCCGCACCACCAGCACTCCCTGCCAGCCACTGGGTGGAGGGCTTGTGCAATGAGCCCGCTGATTCTGATGATCACCGCCGGGGCCGGTATCGCCCTGTTGCTGTTCCTGGTGCTCAAGTACAAGTTCCAGCCCTTTGTCGCGCTGATGCTGGTAAGCATCCTGGTGGCGCTGGTGGCCGGGGTGAAACCGGCGGAGCTGGTGGCCACCATCGAGGGCGGCATGGGCAAGACCCTCGGCCACATCGCCATCATCATCGCCCTGGGCGCGATGATCGGCCGCATCATCGAGCTTTCCGGCGGCGCCGAGGCGCTGGCCAAGACCCTGATCGAGCGCTTTGGCAATCGGCGCACGCCCCTGGCACTGACCATGGCCGGATTCATCATCGGCGTGCCGGTGTTCTTCGAGGTCGGGGTGATCATCCTCATGCCCCTGGCCTATGGCGTGGCCCGCAGTGCGCGCAAGCCGCTGCTGGTGTTCGCCTTGCCGATGTGCGCCGCGCTCCTCACCGTGCACGCCTTCCTGCCGCCGCACCCTGGAGCGGTGGCCGCGGCCAGCCAGCTGGGCGCGGACCTGGGCCGGGTGCTGATGTTCGGCCTGCCGCTGACCGCGCTGCTGTGTTACGTGGGCTACCGCGTGGCGGGGCGCATGACCCGGCGCAACTACCCGATGACCGATGACATCCGCGCCGAAGTCTACGGCCCGCACGTCACCAATGAAGACCTCGCCGCCTGGAACAACGGCTCCGAGCAGCCTGCCAGCCCCCAGGCGGTGGCCGCAGTGGCGCACATGGGCCTGGAAGAATCCACCGGCAGCCTGGCGGCGAAACTGCCACCGGCGCCGCCACCGGGGTTCGGCCTGATCGTCAGCCTGATCCTGCTGCCCATCGTGCTGATCCTGCTGGGCACCCTGGCTACCTCCTTGCTGCCCCTGGAATCCACCCTGCGCGGGGTGCTGACCGTACTTGGCGCGCCGCTGGTGGCGCTGCTGCTGGACACCTTGCTGTGTGCCTGGCTGCTGGGCTCGCGCCGCGGCTGGAGCCGCAGCCAGGTGTCCGACGTGATCGGCTCGGCGCTGCCCGGGGTGGCCATGGTGATCCTGATCGCCGGGGCCGGCGGGGTGTTCGGCAAGGTGCTGGTGGATACCGGGATCGGCGCGGTGGTCTCCGACCTGCTGCGCACCACCGGCCTGCCGGTGCTGGCCCTGGGTTTTCTGCTGACCATGCTGCTGCGCGCCGTGCAGGGCTCCACCACCGTGGCCCTGGTGACTACGGCGGGCATCATCGCGCCGCTGATCGCCACCCTCAACCTGAGCCCCAACCACATGGCCCTGCTGTGCCTGG
This sequence comes from Pseudomonas sp. GW822-FHT06D10, assembly GCF_058799535.1. Lineage (NCBI taxonomy): Bacteria > Pseudomonadati > Pseudomonadota > Gammaproteobacteria > Pseudomonadales > Pseudomonadaceae > Pseudomonas > Pseudomonas sp. GW822-FHT06D10. The sequence goes on from NZ_JBXALN010000001.1 coordinate 570,187, forward strand.
CCATGGGCGGTGGCGGGCTGGCCATGTCCCATATCAATGACGCCGGGTACTGGATATTCACCAAGCTGGCCGGCCTCAACGTCGCGGACGGCCTGCGTACCTGGACCGTGATCACCACCTTGCTCGGCACCTTGGGGTTCTGTATTACCCTGCTGATCTGGCCATTTGTCTGACCCTTTGTCCCAGGAGTTCCCATGCCTCGTTTTGCTGCCAACCTCAGCATGCTCTACCCGGAACATGACTTTCTCGAACGTTTCGCCGCCGCTGCGGCCGACGGCTTCACGGCCGTGGAGTATCTGTTTCCCTACGACTACAGCCCCCAGGAGCTGAAGCAGCGCCTGGACGACCACGGCCTGCAACAGGCCTTGTTCAACGCTCCGCCTGGCGACTGGGCGGCGGGGGAGCGGGGCATCGTTTCCCTGCCCGGGCGCGAGCAGGAGTTCCGCCAGGGTTTCGACAAGGCCCTGGAATACGCCGCGGTGCTGGGCAACTCGCGGGTCCACGTGATGGCCGGCTTGCTGGCGTCCGAGAACGATCGCCCGCGGCACCACGGCGTCTACCTGGAGAACCTGGCCCACGCCACGGCCCAGGCGGCCAAGGTCGGGGTCACGGTGCTGCTGGAGCCGATCAACACCCGGGACATGCCGGGGTTCTTCCTCAACCGCCAGGACCAGGCCCAGGCCATCTGCAAGGAAGTCGGCGCGGCCAACCTCAAGGTGCAGTTCGACTGCTATCACTGCCAGATCGTCGAAGGCGACCTGGCGGTGAAACTGCGCCGCGACCTGGCCGGGATCGGCCACATCCAGATCGCCGGGGTGCCGGATCGTCACGAGCCGGACCTGGGGGAACTGAACTATCCCTACCTGTTCCAGCTGATGGACGACCTTGGCTACGACGGCTGGGTCGGTTGTGAATACCGCCCGCGCGGCAACACCTCCGCCGGCCTGCAGTGGCTGCGGGACTGGCAGGCGCGCTAAGGCTCGGCGGTGTAGCCGCCACTGCAGGTTGCGAAGCAAAAGGTATCTGGGGAGCGTCGTGCAAGGCCCTGGGGGCCTTCGCGCATCGCTTTATGTAGCCGCTGCCGCAGGCTGCGAACGAGCCGCAGGCTCGCAGCGACTCCCCGGCCGTCGAGGCCCCTGCGGTGCCTTGCGCAGCCTGCGGCAGCGGCTACAGATGATACGTAGCGATAAACACAGGAGTTTTCCCATGCAGCGTTTTGCCTGCCGGGCCGCGCTCGGCCTGATTTTGTCCCTGGGCGGTATGTCCCTGGCCGTGGCCGCGAGCTTGCCGCCGGCCACCGAGGGGGATTGGGTGGCCCCGCAATTCACCTTCCACAACGGTGAGCAGCTGGCCAACCTGAAGCTGCACTACATCACCCTGGGGGACCCCAAACACCCGGCGATCCTCTATCTGCATGGCACCTATCGGCCGGCCAGCGACCTGTTGAGCAAGGATTTTGGCGGTGAACTGTTCGGCCCCGGGCAACCCCTGGATGCCAGCAAGTACTACATCATCGCCACCGACGGCATCGGCGTCGGCCAGTCGAGCAAGCCTTCGGACGGCCTGCGGGCGCGGTTCCCCCAGTACAACTACGAGGACATGGTCCAGGCCCAGTACCGGCTGCTGACCGAAGGGCTGGGGGTCAAGCACCTGCGGCTGATCATCGGCAATTCCATGGGCGGCATGCAGGCCTGGATCTGGGGCCAGAAGTGGCCGCAGATGATGGACGCCCTGGTGCCCATGGCCTCCCAGCCGGGGGAAATGTCTTCGCGCAACTGGATGATGCGCCGCCTGCTGGTGGAGTCGATCAAGCAGGACCCGGCCTGGGAGCAGGGCAACTACCGGCAACAGCCGCCGTCGCTGCGCCTGGCCAACGCGCTGTTCGCCACCGGCACCAGCGGCGGCACCCTGGCCTATCAGGCTCTGGCGCCGACCCGGGCCCAGGCTGACCAGCTGGTGCAGGAGCGCCTCAAGGCCAGCCAGGGTGCCGATGCCAATGATTTCATCTACCAGTGGCAGTCCTCGGCGGACTACAACGCCATGCCGGGTCTGGGCAGGATCCAGGCGCCGGTGCTGGTGATCAACGCCGCGGACGACGAGCGCAACCCGCCGGAAACCGGCACCCTGCAAGCGGCGCTCAAACAGGTGAAAAATGCCCGCCTGCTGCTGATTCCCGCCAGCGCCGAAACCCGTGGCCACGGCACCACCGGCATGGCCCGGTTCTACGCCCGCGAACTGGGGCAGTTCATGGCCGAGACTGAAAAAAACCGCTAGTGGCTACTGCGGTCTCTTCGTCGCCCGGGAGCAAGTCCTGCGCCACGGGCTGCTGTGGGCCGGGGCTATCGCTGGCTCAGGATTGTGCCGGCAGCAGCAGTTCCACACCGTGCTTGCGGATCCCGTCCGCCGCCGCAGGGGCCAGTGCGGCGTCGCTGATGATGATGTCGAACTGTTCCAGCCCGGCGATCTTGTACATGCTGAAGGTGCCGTACTTGGAGCTGCTGGCCACCAGCACCACCTGGGTCGCCGACTGCATCGCCACCTGCTTGACCTCGACCTTCAGCGCCGATGGCGTGGTGATGCCCCGGCGCAGGTCCCAGGAACTGGTGGAGATAAAGGCCACGTCGGTCACCACCTGGCGCAGGGTGGCCACCGCCAGCCCGCCGACACAGGAATGGTTGGAGTGGTCCAATTGCCCGCCGGTATGGATCACCGTCACCTGGGGCGCGTCCATCAGGGCCTGGGCCACGCCGAAATCGTTGGTCACCACGGTCATCCCCGACAGCGCCTTGATGTAGGGCACGATTTCCAGGGTGCTGGTGCCGGCGTCCAGGTAGACGGTCATGTCCGCGTGCAGCAGGCTCGCCGCCAGCTTGGCCATGGCCTGCTTCTGCGGCAGCTCCACCACGGCCTTGGACTGATGGCTGGGCTCGCTGTGCAACTGGCTGGCGATGCGCACCCCGCCGGTTACCGAGTGGGCGCGGCCTTCCTGCTCCAGCAGGGCGATATCCCGGCGCACGGTCATGTGCGAGCAGTCGAACATCTCCATCAACTGATGCACGCTGAGCACCTGGTGCTTGCGCAACTGGCGCAGGATCTGCTCGCGGCGCTGCTCGGGAATCATCGGTGCGCCGCTGTCACTGGCAAGGTCCTTGGGGGTAGGCATTGAAGCTCCGGTCTGGCGGGTCGGCAAAGGCAGGAATCGGCAGGCCATAGTAGCGAAAGTAGCCGCCGCGGACGAGATTTAGTGCCGTGTGCAAGTCAGGAAAACATGGCCATCGGTCAGGGGCAGAAGGGGCAATACAGATTGTCGAGAAAGTCCTGGCTGTCGATGTTGGCGTCCAGCACCTGTACCACCACCGGGCCATGGTGCCTGCATTCCAGGATCTGCCCGGCGCCGCTGCGGTTCGGCTGTTGCTCGCTGAATTCATTGCAGCCGCACCAGGGGCATTTGCGCACGGTTGCATCGTTCTGGCCGAGTATTGCCAGGTCCCAGCCGCAGCCGGTGCAATTGAGGCGATACAAAGGGCGGGCAGGGGTAAAGGTCGGCATAGGGGAACTCCAGGTCAGGGGCCTCAGCCCGGGGTCAACAGGCGCTTGAGCGAGCGGGTCAGCGGCTGGCGTGCCTTGCGGCTCTTGAACGGCCCCGGGATGTGCAGCAGGAAACTGCGCCAGGGGTAGCCACCGGGATTGCGCTCCGCGGAACCCAGGTAATCATGCAGGGCCAGGGCCGATTCGCGGTTGAAGGCCCAGAGCATCTGGCCTTTGTAGAATACGGAAAAATAGGCTTCGCCTGGCCAGTTCAGGTGGTGGCGCGCCGCGTAGTGGCAGTGCTCGCAGCGTACCGAACCCAGGTCCAGGCCGTGATCGCGGTACCAGTAGGCTGAACGCTGCCAGTGGCTGGGGCTGTAGCCATCGGGCAACGGACCCAGGCTCTGCATCGGGTCGCCATGCAGGCCGGGAAAGTACAGGGCGTAGTGGTGATAGTGGCCGCAGTTGTCCTGCTCTTTCCAGTACTCCAGCAGCGGGTGGGCCTGGAAGAACGGCACATCGGCCTTGCGTTCGATGGGCCTGGCCACGACGAAGTCGAAGCAGGCCTGGCCTGCGCACTGCGGGCAACTGAGCGCCAACTGATGGGGCATGGGGCTCCAGGGGGCAAGGCTGGTCATGGGTGAATCAATCTACCTGTGGCGTGGCCTGGTCGATATGCCAGCGTCGCTTGAGCTGCTGCAGGCTGCCATCGCGCTTCATGCCGTCCAGGGCCTGCTGCCAGCGGGCCACCTGGGCCGCATCGACCTTGGGCGAAAAGGCGATGTAGGCGTCCTGGTGCATCAGTGGCATCTGGTAGCGCAACTGGTCGAGGGCCAGGCCCTCTTCGGCGGCGAAGGTGCCGACGCTCATGGTGTCGGCCACCACGTATTGCACGCGGCCGACCTGCAGCAGGCGCATCATGATTTCCGGGCTGTCGACGCCCCACAGGTTGTCCAGCCCCTGCTGTTTGAGGTAGCTGTAGACCAGCCATTTGCGCGGCACGGCAATCTGGCCCCGGGTCTGGTGCAGGTCGGTGACCGGCGTGCTGTCGCCATTGCGGGTATAGAGGGCGGTTTCGGTGCGCATCAATGGGCCTACCCACTGGTAGCGCGACTCGCGCTCGCCGGTGCGCAGTATGGTGAACACCGCCGTGTCGTCATCGCTTCCGGCATCGCGCAGGGCCCGCAGCATCGGCCGCAGCTGCACGTTCACCGTGTCGCCGCTGCGCTGCGCCAGGGCCTGCACCACATCGACACCAAACCCCACCATCCGCTCGCCCTGCTGGAAGTGCAGCGGCGGGTGGTTGTCGGTCAGCATGCGCAACTCGCCAGCGTGGGCCGCAAGGCTCAATAGCGGCAACAGTGCCTGCAGCATCCATTTCATGCAGTGCCCTTGGAGTTTGAAAACGCAGAGCTTAGTACGACTGGTTGCCGCCTGTCGCGATAAAAGCTGCCGGCTCCGTGCCAGGCTTCAGAGGGGGATGCCCGGGGGCTTTTTTCGTCGGGATATCGCTGAAAACACTCCACTGCAGTTATTCTTGCGCCGCCTTTTCAGAATGGAATCGACCCATGTTCGCTCCCCTTGTTCGTCCCTTGCGAGCCACTGGCTTGCTGTTCGCGGTCCTGGCCTGTTCCCAGGGCGTGCAGGCCAGCAGTTTCGACTGCGCCAAGGCCGCCAGCAGCAGTGAAAAGGCCCTGTGTGCCGACCCCTATACCGCCTCGCTGGACAGCCAGCTGGGCAAGGCCTGGAAGGCGACCCTGGCCAAGGCCAAGGACCCCAAGGCGCTGCGCCTGGACCAGCGTGAATGGCTCAAGGAGCGGGATCAGTGCGCAGCCGACCTGGGCTGCCTGCGCAGCAAGTACCTGAGCCGCCTGGTCGCGTTGCGTTATGTGAATGTGCCGTTCGAGTGGCAGGGCACCTGGCAGCGGGTCTCGGTCAGCCCGTTCTACGCCGGTGATCTGGTGATCCGGCGCACTGGCGAGGATCGCTTGAGCTTCGATCTGTCGGCCATGGGCGGCGCCAACTCCGGCTCGCTCGCGGGTAAGGCGCAGATCAAGGGCGGTGAGGCCCGCTACAGCGTCGAGGGCTGCAACCTGCGCTTCACGCAGCGCAACGGCCTGTTGCAGGTGAGCCAGGAGGGCGACTCCTTTGCCTGCGGCGCCGGTTCAGGGGTGTATTACGACGGGCTCTATGTGGCCTCCAAGCAAGCCCTGGAGAGCCATTACGACCTGCTGTCCACGGCGCTGGTGCGCACCGAGGAAGAAGACCGGCGCGCCCGGAAACTGCTGAAGAAGGACTATCAGACCCTGCTCGACAGTGGCTCGTCGTTCTCCGCGGATACTTCGGCCGAACTCAAGGGCGCCGAGGTCACCGATATGTGGCTGCCGGGCCTGGCCACTACCAATGCGGCGATTTTCGTGCGCGGTACCCAGGGCCAGTTGTGGGTCGCGCTGCTGGTGGTGGCAGGGCCCAAGGATGAAGTACGGGTGCGTTACTACACCACCGAGCCTGAGTGGAAGCACAGCCTGCCGGATGTGGTGCAGAGCTGGTATGAAGCGCGCAGCAAGGACAAGCAGCTGCCGCTGGACATGATGCCCTGAGCCGGCGCGGCGAGCGGCCAGGGGCAGGGCGCGCAAGAGATTTCGCCGGACGGACAGGCGACAGCATCGGCGCACCTGCTAGAGTCTCGCCCCGGGCTGTGCGCAATCGCGCTTGGCGGACGCGCAACACCACCATCATGCCCCCTGGAACCGGGGCCTGACGGGCAAATTCCTCAGGTTGGTGACGCGAAGCGAATATGAGCGTCTACGACTAGTGCAAGTGACACTGCCGCCGCCGTCATCGGCGCCTGGCACTTTGAAATTGGGAGAGTATGTATGGTCATCAAACCCCGCGTTCGCGGCTTTATCTGTGTGACGACCCACCCGGTCGGCTGTGAAGCCAACGTCAAGCAACAGATCGATTACGTCACCCAGCAGGGCGCCATCGACGCAGGGCCGAAGAACGTACTGGTACTCGGCGCTTCCACCGGCTACGGCCTGGCAGCGCGGATCACCGCAGCGTTCGGCTGTGGCGCCAACACCCTCGGGGTGTTCTTCGAGCGCGGCAGCGTTGACGGCAAGCTGGGCACCGCCGGCTGGTACAACACCGCGGCGTTCCACAAGTTCGCCGAAGAAAAGGGCCTGTACGCCAAGAGCATCAACGGCGATGCCTTCTCCGATGCGGTCAAGGCCGAGACCATCGAGACCATCAAGCGCGACCTGGGCAAGATCGACCTGGTGGTCTACAGCCTGGCCGCACCGCGCCGCACCCACCCCAAGACCGGTGAAGTGCTGAGCTCGACCCTCAAGCCACTGGGCAAGTCCGTGACCCTGCGCGGTGTCGACACCGACAAGGAAATCGTCAAGGAAACCACCCTGCAGCCGGCGACCCAGGAAGAGATCGACGGCACCGTGGCGGTGATGGGCGGCGAAGACTGGCAGATGTGGATCGACGCGCTGCACGAAGCCGGTGTCCTGGCCGAAGGCGCCAAGACCACCGCCTTCACCTACCTGGGCGAGAAGCTGACCCACGACATCTACTGGAACGGTTCCATTGGCGAAGCCAAGAAGGACCTGGACCAGAAAGTCATCGGCATGCGCCAGCAACTGGCTGGCCTGGGCGGCGACGCCCGGGTGTCGGTGCTCAAGGCCGTGGTGACCCAGGCCAGCTCGGCGATCCCGATCATGCCGCTGTACCTGTCGCTGCTGTTCAAGGTGATGAAGGAGCAGGGCAGCCACGAAGGTTGCATCGAACAGGTCTACGGCCTGTACAAGGACAGCCTGTACAACAGCGAGCCGGTGATCGACCAGGAAGGCCGCCTGCGTGCCGACTACAAGGAACTGCAACCGGCGGTCCAGGACCGGGTCAAGCAGCTGTGGGACCAGGTGACCAGCGAGAACCTCTACGAGATGACCGATTTCGTCGGTTACAAGCAAGAGTTCCTGCGCCTGTTCGGTTTCGAGATCGAAGGTGTCGACTACGAAGCCGACGTCGATCCGGACGTGAAGATCAGCAACCTGATCCAGCTGTAATCCGCTCGTAGCATCAGCCAGCGCCCCTCCCTCGTGAGGGGCGCTGTCGTTTGCATCCCCCTATTTCCCGTAGGAGCCAGCTTGCTGGCGAAGAGGCCCGCAGGTCTTGTGCTGGTCTTGGAGACGCCTTCGCTGGCAAGCCAGCTCCTACGAGGGCGGGGCGGGGCAATTGCGCAAGATCGTTCAAGCCAGGGGCACCGGCAGATGGCACAGTCAGCGTCCGTTACTTGTGTGCAGGGTTTTATGTCCAGCGTTCTCTTACCCCGTGCCGCGTTCATCCGTGGCGCCATCGCCATCATGCCGCTGTCCCTGGCCACCGCGCCCTGGGGGCTGCTGGCCGGTTCCATGGCCATCGAGGCCAATCTCACGCCGCTGCAGGGCCAGGGCCTGTCGAGCATCGTTTTCGCCGGGGCCGCGCAATTGGTGGCCATCGGCATGCTCAAGGGCGGGGCGGGGATCTTCTCGATCCTGCTCACCACCTTGCTGCTCACGTCCCAGCATTTGCTCTACGGCATGAGCATGCGCTCGGTGATTTCACCCTTGCCGGGCCGCTGGCGGGTGGGCCTGGGCTTTCTGCTCACCGACGAGCTGTTCGCCTTGACCAGCGCCCACGACAAGCAGCAGTTCGACCGCTGGTACGCCCTGGGCGTCGGGCTGACTTTCTATGTGGCCTGGAACCTCTTCACCCTGCTGGGCATCGTGCTGGGCAAGAACATTCCCGGCCTTGAGCACCTGGGCCTGGACTTCTCCATCGCCGCCACCTTCATCGCCCTGATCACGCCACTGGTGCGCAATGTGCCCACCGTGGTCTGCGTCGCGGTGTCGCTGTTCTGCTCGGTGCTGTTCAGCTACTGGCACTGGGGATCGGCGCTGGTGCTGTCGGGGCTGGCGGGCATGACCGCAGGTTTTGTCTGCAACAAACTCTATCGGGGGCAAGCATGATGGTCTGGGCAGTCATCTTCGGCATGGGCCTGTTGGTCTTTCTCAATCGCTACGTGTTTCTCGAACCGCGCCTGCCGTTGCGCTTGAGCAGCAATGCCCGGCAGTTCCTCGGCTTTGCGGTGCCGGGCATGCTCACGGCGATCTGCGGCCCCATCGTGTTCATGCCCGACCACGAGCTGAACCTGCACTGGAGCAACCCCTACCTGCTCAGCTCCCTGGTGGCCATTGCGCTGGTGATCTACACCCGCAACACCCTGCTCAGCATGCTGTTGAGCATGGGGTTCTTTTTCCTCCTGCGCTGGTGGTTCTGAGGGCCGTTTGCGGTAGCCTGTGCAGCTTTCGGCACCGGCCGACCTTCAACCGCAACGGATGCATCGGATGAGCGAGTTTCCCCACGATATCGACCTGGACGCGTTCTGGGACCGGGCCACCAGCAGCAAGATCAACCAGCCCCCCGCCAGCCCTGCCGTCATAGCCCAGTTGCAGGCGCAACTGGGCTATCGCCTGCCGCTGTCCTACGTGGCCTTCATGAACCGCTACAACGGCGGGCGCCCGCACCTCAGCTGTTTCCCCACCGGGCAGGGCACCTCCTGGGCCGAGGACCACTGCGCGATCGACAGCTTTCTAAGCATCGGCTGCGATGGCGACTATTCCCTGGGCGGTGGCCTGGGCAGCCGTTTCATGATCGAGGAGTGGGGCTACCCGGACCTGGGGGTGTACATCTGCGACTGCCCCTCCGCCGGCCATGACATGGTTGCCCTGGACTACAGCGAGTGCGGGCCCGAGGGCGAGCCGCGGGTGGTGCATGTGGACCAGGAGGCCGACTACGCGGTGACAGTGCTGGCAGCGGATTTCGAGGCCTTTGTCCGCGGGCTGGTGTCGCCCGAGGTCTACGACACCTCGGAACAGGATTACCTGGATGATCTGGACAAGGTCGCCCACGCGCCGTTCTCGCCCCTGCTGGAGGAACTGCTCGGCCATTTCAGCGCAGTCCCCGACCTGGGGCCGCTGATCCGCCAGATCGCCTTGCGCATCGTCCATGAGAAGCGCTACTTCGCCCTGCATGCCGATCCACTGTCGCAACTGCTCTATGACCTGCAGTTCTGGCTGTACCAGAATCGCTACCCGGTCCCCGACAAAGAGGCGTACCTGCTGGTCTATCAGGACATGATCGCCTTCGCCAGGGGCTTCGGCACCGGCGGCTACGCCCCGGACTTCATCCGCGACTGGTTCCGTAACCGCCTGGCAGGCGGCCAGCTCCGGCAGGCGGCGGGCGGGTTCGCCCTGGCCCCGGCCTACCAGGCGCAATTGCTGGAACAACTGGCCGGGTTTCGCCCCGCACCCCTTCACGCCCAGGAGCAGCCATGAGCGAGGAAACCATCCGCATCACCGCCGAACAGACCCTCTCCGACAACTGGTACGTGCTGAAGAAGTACAGCTTCGAGCTGCGCCGCCGCGACGGCAGCTGGCAGGCCCAGGACCGCGAGGTCTACGACCGGGGCAATGGCGCAACCATCCTGCTGTACAACCTGCAACAGCGCACGGTGCTGCTGACCCGGCAGTTCCGCATGCCGGCCTTCGTCAACGGCCACAGCGGCTACCTGATCGAGACCGCTGCCGGGCTCCTGGACAACGCCAGCCCAGAGGTGCGCATCCGCCAGGAAGCCCAGGAGGAAACCGGCTACCGGGTCGGCGAGGTGCAGAAGGTCTTCGATGCCTTCATGAGCCCGGGTTCGGTGACCGAGCGGGTGCATTTCTTCATTGGCCATTACCAGGCCGAAGACCGGATCGACGCAGGCGGCGGGCTGGAGCACGAAGGCGAGGACATCGAGGTCCTGGAACTGGATATCGACCAGGCCCTGGGCATGATCAAGAGCGGGGAGATCGCCGACGGCAAGACCATCATGCTCCTGCAATACCTGCAACTGCATGTGCTCAAGCCCCGCAGCCTGATGGTGCTGGTGGCCGGCCCTTATCGCTCTGGTACCGACGATGACCCGGCGCTGCTGGCGCGCAATGTCGAGGCCATGGAGCACTGCGCGGCGCAGGTTCTGGCGGCGGGGCACTTTCCGGTACTGGGGGAATGGGTGGCGTTGCCCATGACCCGGCTGGCGGGTTCCCGGGCGGTGGGCGACGAGATCTACAACCAGCGCTTTCATGCCTACGCCGAGCGCCTGCTGGAACGCTGCGATGCGGTGCTGCGCATCGGCGGGCCGTCGGCGGGCTGCGATGCCATGGTCGAGGTCGGCCAGCGCCTGGGCCTGGCCCTCTATTACCGGGTGGAGCAACTGCCGGTGGTGCCCGGCGGCACTGGCTGACGCGCCGCTCCAGGATGCCCCGGCGCCGGCAATCGGCGCCGGGGGAATATCCGCACAGGCCCCGCCAGGGGCTTTTCTTCAGGCCCTGCGGGGAAAAACTGTCTATCGTCAATAGGCAAGCGGGAGCTTCGTCGAAGGCCGCGTGAGGCAGGGTCGCACCGGTCGGTTTGTCGTTATGGCGCCTGGAGCACTATGGAAAACTTCGGTCTTGATCCGTCTCAAGGGCGCAGCACCTCCAATCAGGCGCTGACCCGCGCCACCTTGCTGGGTTGCTCGGGGCTGCTGCTGGCGCTGTTTCTCTTCACCGGTGTGTTGCTGGTATACATCGCCCTCGACCAGAACCTCGAGGCCGAGCAGCACAACCGCCTGGACATCGACAAGGCCCTGCAATCCTTTGCCGGCAATGCCCGCACCACCCTCAAGGACTACGCCCTCTGGGGCGATGCCTACCAGCACCTGCACCTTAAGATCGACCTGGACTGGGCCTTCACCCGGCAGAATTTCGGCCCCACGCTGTACCGCGACCTGGGCTTTGACGGGGTGTTCGTGATCAACCCGGCCGGCCACACCGTGTACTCCCTGGTGGCCGGCGACCTCAGCGAGATGGATGCCCGCGACTGGCTGGGCGAGGCGTTGCCGCCCCTGGTCAGCGCAGCGCGGGAGGCCGGCGGCAAGGTGGTGGACCGTTACCAGTCGATTGCCGGCACCCCGGCGCTGGTGCTCGCCGCTGTCATAGGCCCGGGCAACGACCCGCAAGTGCGCCCTGATGCCGGGCCGCAGTCGGTGCTGATCTTCGTCGCCCGTTTCGACCCGCCGCGGTTACTGGCCCTGGGCCAAGGCCTGGACATCGAGCATCTGCAGGTGGCCCGTGCCGCCACGGACCAGAGCTTGCCGACCCTGGACTTGCCCGACGGCGCCGGAACCCTGCAATGGCGGCCGGCGCGCCCCGGGCACCAGTTGCTGGTGCTGGTGATGCCGCTGTTGCTCCTGGCCGGCCTGCTAGTGGGCCTGATGGCGGTGTTCCTGTTGCGCCGCGCCGATGCTGCAGCGCAGGCCATGGACCGGCAGGTCCAGGCGCTGCGCGCCAACCGCTGGGCCCTGGCCGCGAGCGAGGAGCGTTTTCGCGATGTGGCTGAAGCTGCGTCCGACTGGATCTGGGAAGTCGACGGGCAGCTGTGCTTTACCTACCTGTCCGAACGTTTCGAGGCGGTCACCGGGTTGACCCGTGAGTCGACCCTGGGGCGGCCGATGACCGAGCTGCTGAGCTGCGAACAGGGTTCGCTGGGCCAGTGGCTGGCGGCCCCGGAGCGGCGTTCCCAGGCGATCCAGCAGTGCCTGTACCGGGATGGCCAGGGGCAGTCGCGAGTCTGTCGCCTGTCGGTGCGGGCCATGGCCGCCGGGGGCTTTCGCGGCACCGCCAGTGATATCACCGAGGAGGTCGCGGCTCGAAGGCGGGTCGAGTACCTGTCCCAGCACGATGCCTTGACCGGCCTTGCCAACCGCACCCGCATGCAGGAGTTTCTCGAAGGCCGGCTGCAGGCCCCGCCGACCCTGCAGGAACCCCTGCTGATGCTCAGCGTCGACCTGGACCGGTTCAAACCGGTGAACGACCTGCTGGGGCACGCCGCTGGCGACCAGGTACTGCACGAGGTGTCCCAGCGCCTGGCCCAGTGCCTGCGCAGCGAGGACCTGGTGGCCCGGGTCGGCGGCGACGAGTTTGTCCTGGTGGTCACCGGCCAGGTGGCCGGCCACGAGATCGAAGGCTTGTGTCGGCGCCTGATCGAGCGGCTCGAGGAACCGTTCTATATCGCCGGGCACGAGGTCTTCATCAGCGCCAGCATCGGCATTGCCCGGGCCCCGGGCGACGCCTCCCAGGCCGAAGAGCTGCTGCGCTTTGCCGACATCGCCCTGTACGAGGCGAAAGCGGCGGGGCGCAGCACCTGGCGTTTCTATGCGCCCTACATGAATGTGCGGATCATCGAACGGCGGCGCCTGGAGCGTGACCTGCGCCATGCCATCGAGCAGGACCAGCTGCTCCTGCATTTCCAACCGCGCTACCGCGTGTTCGATGGCCAATTGATGGGCGCCGAGGCCCTGGTGCGCTGGCAGCACCCCCAGCATGGCTTGCTGGGGCCGGACGTGTTCGTGCCGATTGCCGAGGACACCGGGTTGATCCTGCCGCTGAGCAACTGGGTACTGCACGCAGCCTGTCGTGCGGCGCGAGCCTGGCCGGAAGGCCGACTGCTGGTGGTCAAGCTGTCACCGGCGGAATTCCTGCGCGGCCAGTTGGTGGCGCGGATCGCGGCGGTGCTCAAGCAGAGCGGCCTGGAGCCGTCACGCCTGGAGCTGGAAATGACCGACAAGGTGCTGCTGGACGACAGCCGCCACGTGCTCACCATCATGCAGGGGCTCAAGGCGCTGGGGGTGCAGTTGCTGATCGACGATTTCGGCACCGGCTACTCGGCGCTGCAGTACCTGCAGACCTTCCCCCTGGATGGCCTGAAGATCGACAGCAGCTTCATCGCCCGGCTCAACCACAACGATGCCGGGCGCTCCATTGTCGAGGCGATTGTCGACCTGGGGCATGCATTGTCCTTGCGGGTGGTCGCCGAGGGGGTACAGACCGCGGCGCAGTTCGGGGTCTTGCGCGACATTCAGTGCGATGAGGTGCAGGGCCCGCACCTGAGCCCGCCGCTGGACCAGGAGGCTCTGCTGGAACTCTATGGCGAAGCCGCCCGGGCCTCGCGCCCGATCACCTGAGCCTGTGTTTCAGGGCAGGTGGTCGGCGGCGAAGTCGGCCTCCGAGCGCGCTTGCAGGCGGCCTTTGCGGCAGGCCTGCTGGAAGCGCTCGAAATCCCGTTCGTTCTGCGTGGCATAGGCCTGGGCGTAGTGCCACAGGGCTTCGGCCAGGGTTTCGCTCTTACCGATGTACCCGCTGATCCGCGCGGCCTGGCCCGAAGCCTTGGCGTGGGCTCGGGCCAGGGCCCGGCCGCAGATCCTGGCATAGGCGGCGAAGGTGTCCTCGTCGAAGGTCTCAAGTTCCGCCGAGACCTTCATGTCGCGCAGTTGGCGCACATAGAAATGACGGCCGTTGGGGCCGGTGGTCCAGCCCAGGAACAGATCGCTGGCGGACTGCATCAGGCGCTGGCCTTCCACCACCCGCTGGCCGTTGTGCCTTGGCTTTGAGCGTTCGCGCACATAGTCGGCGAGCACCGAGCGCCGGGCTTCCTTGAATTGCAGGAACAGGGGCCGCTGCTGGGCGTCGGTGAGCAGCGCCACCAGGCAGCGGGTGCCGACGCTGCCAACCCCCACCACCTTGAAGGCCAGGTCGCAGGGCTGGAACCGTGCCAGCAGGTCGCGGCGGTCGGCCTGCAGGGTGCCGCGATAGTCGCGCATGAAGGTGTCGTACAGCGGCCGCCAGTCTTCCAGGCGCATCCAGTCATCGTCGGGGTCCAGCAGGCTGGTGGTGTTGTGCAGGTGGAAGATTTCCGGCAGGTCGTCGCGAATCAGCAGGCGGCCCCGGGCGTCGCGCTCGCTGATCTTGGGCAGGAGCTCGGCATGGGTGCGCCGGGCGGCCTTGTCGATGGCCCGTTGCACATGCTCCAGGGTGTCGCTGTTGGAGCGCGCCTGGTGCAGCAGGTCTTCGTAGGTCAGGGCGTCGTACCAGATCTCCAGGGCGCTTTGCCCGGCGCAGGTGGCCATGCTGCGCTGATAGGCGCCCACCAGTTCGCGGCACAGGGCCTCTTCGACCCCCGGGCCGTGGCGCAGGTGCCGGGCGGCAATCAGGAAGCTCGCCACCAGGCGCTTGAGGTCCCACTCCCAGGGGCCGGGATGGACCTCGTCGAAGTCGTTGACGCTGAACAGCAGGTTGCGCTCGGGGGTGGCAAAGCCGCCGAAGTTCATCAGGTGGCAGTCGCCACAGATGGTCGAGCGCAGGCCCATGTCCGGGGTGCTGGCCAGGTCGTGGGCCTGGAGCAGGGCGTTGCCACGGTAGAAGGTGAAGGGCGACACCAGCATGCGCCCGTAGCGCAGTGCCACCAGGGACTGGACCCGGCCCTGGCTGGAGGCCTCGATCAACGGCAAGGGGTCGCGCTTGATCTGCCCGGGATCGGAATGGGAGCTGCGGGGGCAGTCCTTGCGGGCTTGCTTGCCGAGCTTGATCGAATCGTCGGGGCGGTTCATGGACAGCTCCTGTACCAGGCCTTAGCGGTAGGGGGGAGGTTTGGCTAGGGTTGTGCGGGCAACTCCTGACGCGCCTGCCGGATCGGCAGTTCCACGCGAAAGGTGCTGCCGACGCCGGGCTGGCTCTGCACGCTGATCTGCCCGCCGTGCTTCTTGACGATGCCGTAGGACAGCGACAGGCCCAGGCCGGTCCCCTGGCCCACCGGCTTGGTGGTGAAGAAGGGGTCGAAGATCTTGGCCAGGTGCTCCTGGTCGATGCCGCAGCCGCTGTCGCTGACCTCCAGCCAGACCCGCTCGCCGTCCACGCCGTTGCGCAGGGTAATGGTGCCGCGCTCGGGGCCTATGGCCTGCGCCGCGTTGACCACCAGGTTCATCACCACTTGATTGAGTTGGGAGGGCAGGCATTCGATATCCGGCAACGGCTGGTAGTCGGTGACCAGGTCGGCCTTGTACTTGAGTTCGTTGGCAACGATGTTCAGGGTCGAGTCGATGCCCTGTTGCAGGCTCGCCAGCTGCCATTGCTGGTCGCTGTCGACCCGGGAGAAGTTCTTCAGGTCCTTGACGATCTGCGCCACCCGGCCGATGCCTTCCTTGGACTCCCTGATCAGTACCGGAATGTCCTGCTGGAGGAAGTCCAGGTCGATGCTCTCGCGCAGGCTCTGCAGGTGCTTGCGCAGTTCCGGCGCGGCGATGGCTTCTTCGGCCTGGCGATAGGCGCTGAGCATCTGGTCGAGCTGCTGCAGGTAGCCTGCCAGGCTGCCGAGGTTGGAGGACACGAAACCGATGGGGTTGTTGATTTCGTGGGCGACCCCGGCGGCCAGTTGTCCGAGGGAGGCCAGTTTTTCCGATTGCACCAGCTGGTTTTCCAACTGCTTGCGTTCGTCGATCTCCAGTTGCAGCGCTGCCCCGGCCTGCCTCAGGTCTTCGGTGCGCTGCTGCACCAGGTGCTCCAGGTGATGCATTTGCAAAAGCGCGCGGGCGGTCATTTCCCACTTGCTGGTCAGGGTGTTGGCCATCTGCTGGACTTCGATGTTGTCAAAGGGCTTCTTCAGGATCAGCAGGCGATGATGACCCTGCAGGCGCTCCAGCAGCTCTTCCCAGGAATAGTCGGAGTAGGCGGTGCACACCACCACCTGTAGCCGCGGGTCCTGTTGCCAGAGGCGTTCGATGGTCTGCGCGCCGTCCCAGCCCTGGGGCATGCGCATGTCGACAAACGCCAGGGCATAGGGACGCTGCCGCTCCTGGGCCTGGCAGACCATGGCCAGGCCTTCCTCGCCGCCGTAGGCCGAATCCAGTTCGAAAGGCTGTTGCCGGGGCTTGGCCGTGGCGCCGAACAGCTGTGCCTCCAGGTCATCCAGGCCGTTGTCGTCTGCCTCGGGCGGGGTGAGGATCTTGCGAAAGTCCTCGTGGATCGACGGGGTATCGTCGATCAGCAGGATCCGGCGATTGTTCAACTGGTCCATCATGGGTCCTCTGCGCTGATCAGCGGGATGTCCAGAGTGAAGGTGGCACCCAGGCCGGGGCCATCACTGTGCACATTCAATTGTCCACCCATCTCCATGGCCGCCAGGGCGCAGCTATGCAAGCCGAAGCCATGGCCGTCCTTGCGGGTGGTGAAGCCGTGGGAAAAAATTCGCGTCAGGTTCTCCGCGGGGATGCCTTCGCCTTCATCCTTGACGCTGATGCTCAGGGTCTGGCCGTCCAGCACTCTGGCGCTCAGGGTCAGGGTCCGCGAGTGATCATCGAGGTTGGACATGGCGTACTTGGCGTTGCTGATCAGGTTGATCAGGATCAGCAGCATGCGGTGCTTGTCGCCCATCACCGGGGGCAGCGGACCATAGTCCTTGACCACCGTGACCTGATGCCGGGCCAGGGCGCCGGAGTTCATGCGCAGGGCGTCTTCGATCAGCTCGGCGACCCGCAGGGGTTCTATCAGCCGTGAGGCTCCGGCATAGGATTGCTGGGTGGCGACGATTTCCTTGATGTGGTCGACGCTGCGGGCCAACTGAGCCAGTTCTTCGCCCATGCCCTGCTGCTCGGTGGCTATGGCTTCGACCAATTGATTGAGGTAGCCGGGGAGCAGCTTGCCTTTGTCGTCTTCGGTGAAAAAACGCCCCAGGTCATCCTGGTGCTGGTTGATCAACTGCATGGCCTTGCCCAGCCCTTGTGCCTTGCTGGAGCGCAGGGTGCGGCTGAGCACTTCGCTGCAGATATTCACGCTGTTGAGTACGTTGCCCACGTTGTGCAGGACGTTGGTCGCAATTTCCGCCATGCCAGCCTGGCGGGCGCTGTCCATGAGTTCGCTCTGGGCTTCCTTGAGCTCCCGGGTGCGTTCCTCGACCCGGTGTTCCAGGTGCTCGTTGGCGCTCTGCAGGGCCGTGTTCACCCGGCGGATGACCGCGTAGCTGCGTACCAGCCTGACGGCCAGGTAGAGAATCAGTATCACCAGCAAGGCGGCAAAGAGCAGCAGGTACTGGTGGGCCTTCTGGTCCTGCAGGTCGGACTGCGACTGATCGGCGTTGAGCAGATGGGTGATTTCGTCCAGGCGCTGGGCGATGGGGATCGAGGTGATGCGCTCCAGCAGTTCGTTGACCACCGGCTGCTCCCGCAGAATCACCGAGACGTGGTTGCTGAGGATCTCCACCGGCTCATGCATGGGTTCGGGCAGGCGCTCCTTGTTGACCGCCAGTTTGTTCAGCCCCACCAGGATGTCTGCGGCCCGGTCGTCGCTGGAAACCTGGGCGAACTCCAGGCTGCTGAGCAGCAGGTCATAGGTATCGATGGCAATGGTCTGCTCTGACAGCCGCGCCTGGTCGTCAAGGCCGGCCAGGCGGCGCTGGATATCGTCTTCGGCAGTGGGCAGGAACGCCAGGGAGTTGCGCAGCACCGCGTTGTGGGTCTTGAAACGCTCCACCAGGCCGGCCTTTTCCTGGAAGGCCTCGATGAACGCCTGGTGGCCGGCCGTCCAGGCGGCCGGGTCATTGTGGTTCTGTTGTGAAAGCTGATCGAAGCGGTTCCACAGCTGGTTGATCTCTTGCACCGGCATGACCAGTGGATCGTAGTCGTGGGTGATGGCGATCCGAGCCTTGAGCACCTCGGTTTCCCATTGGGCATTCAACTGCTTGATATGGCTGATCAGGTCCCGCGCCAGTACGTAGTTCGAGGGCTGGCCGACCACCGTCTTGAAGTAGAGAAAGGCCAGCCCCAGCACCAGGCTCAGGGTCAGTAGCGACAGCAGCATGATCGGCAGGCGTCGGGACAGCTTCATAAGGGCTTGCCCTGCCATTCGCCGGTCAGGGTCTTGAGAAACTTGACGATCAGGCTGATGTCCTGGGTATTGGGCGGGCGCCCCAGCTGATACTTGAACATGACTTCCACTGCCTGCTCCAGGGTCGGCGCCGAACCATCGTGGAAGTAGGGCGCAGTCACTGCGACATTGCGCAGGCTGGGCACCTTGAACACGTTGCGGTCCTGTTCGTCGCCGGTGATCAGGAAGCGCCCCAGGTCGGCGTCGGTGGGGTTGCCGCGGGCAGCGAAGTAGTCGCCCATCACGCCGAACTTCTGAAACATGTTGCCGCCGATATTGACCCCCTGGTGGCAGGCGATGCAGCCGTAATCCTTGAAGCGCTGGTAACCGTATTTTTCTTCCAGGCTGAGGATGTCGGTATTGCCTTGCAGGTACTGGTCGAACCGCGAGTTGGCGCTGAGCAAGGTCTTTTCATAGGTGGCCAGGGCATTTTGCACGTTGGCTGCGGTGATACCGTCCGGGTACAGGGCACCGAAGGACTTCTGGTAGGCGCTGTCATCGCTCAAGGTGCGGATCAGCGCCGGCCAGGTGTTGCCCATCTCGCTGGGGCTTTGCACGACGTTGTCGATCTGCGCTTCCAGGGATTCGACGCGCCCGTCCCAGAACTGCCGGAAATTCAGCGCGGCATTGAATACGCTGGGGGTGTTGACCCGGGTGAGCTGCCCCTTGAAACCCGGCGATTTTGCCTGGGAGTCGGCCCCGCCCTGGTCCAGCCGGTGGCAGTTGGCACAGGACAGGCTGTGGTCCTGGGACAGGCGCGGTTCGTTGAACAGCTGGCGCCCGAGCTCGACCCGCTGGGGGTCGAGTGCCGGCGGTGCGGGCAACGGCTTGAGCGGTTCGTCCAGGGGCGCGGCGAAAGCGCTCGGGCTGGTGGCGCCCAGCCCTGTCCAGAGCAGCAGGAGCAGTACCCGTGCGCGGCGGCGCGGCGGATGGCGCGGTTGTTCAGTGGTCATGGTCCGTAACCTGGAACTGCGGCCTGTGCTTGCCCAGCAGGCGAGCGAAGTCTTCGGCGGGCAGGGCCTTGCTGAAGTAGTAGCCCTGGGCTTCCTCGCAGCCTTGCTGCTGGAGAAAGGTCAGTTGCTGGTGCGTCTCCACCCCTTCGGCGATGACCTTCAGGTTCAGGCTGCGCCCCAGGTTGATGATGGCGCTGACCAGTACGGCGTCCTTGTGTTCGTGGCTCAGGCCGTGGATGAAGGATTGGTCGATCTTGAGCACATCCACGGGAAACTTGCGCAGGTAGCTCAGGCTCGAATAGCCGGTACCGAAATCATCGACGGCCAGGCGCACGCCCAGGGCCTTGATCGCCAGCAGGGTAGCCAGCGTGACCTCGACGTTCTGCAGCAGTACGCCTTCGGTGATTTCCAGTTCCAGCCAGGCCGGGTCCAGGGCGTTGTCGCTGAGCGCGTCGCGCAGTTGCTGGAGCAGTTGCGGCTGTCTGAAGTCAGCCGCCGACAGGTTGATGGACAACGGCACAGGGGGCAGGCCGGCGTTCTGCCAGGCCCGGCACTGGCGAGTGGCTTCCCTCAGGACCCATTGGCTGATGCGGGTGATCAAGCCGCTGTCTTCGGCCACTGGAATGAACTGCTCGGGGCTGATCCAGCCCTGTTGCGGGCGTTGCCAGCGAATCAGCGCTTCAGCGCCTACCACATTGCCCGAGGCCAGGTGGATTTTCGGCTGGTAATGCAGGTGGAACTCCCCGCGTTCCAGGGCCTGGAGAATCCCCGATTCCAGGTATTGCTGCTCCCGGGCCCGGTGCGTCATGTCATCGGTGAAGAAACAGTAGCTGCCCGGTGCCTGCTCCTTGCTGGTGTGCATGGCCATCTCGGCTTTCTTGATCAGCGCCAGGGCATCCTGGCCATCTTCGGGGTACAGGCTGATGCCCAGGCTGGCCGTCACCTGCAGGTCGTGCCCGGCGATGTCATCGAACTGGCTCACGGTGGCCAGCAGCTTTTGCGCAAGCGCGCGTATCTGTGCCGGATGCTGCTGGTCATGGAGCACCACCACGAACTCGTCGGAGCCGTAGCGAAACAGCGAGTCCGACTCGCGCATGCCTTGTTCCAGGCGCCGGGCGATTCTCTTGAGCAACTCGTCCCCGGCCGGGTATCCCAGGGCATGGTTGATCCGCTTGAACCGGTCCAGGCCGAAGAACATCACCGCCAGCCGCTGCTCATAACGGCGGGCCCGTGCCATGGCCTGGCCCAGGCGGTCCCCCAGCAAGGTGCTGGAGGGCAGGCCGGTGAGCACGTCGTAGTGCAGCAGGTGGGAGACCTTGAGCAGTTCGGCCACCCGTCTTTCGATGGTCTGTTGCAGGTCGTCGAGTTTCTGCCGGGCGTCCTGTGCCATCTGCCACTTCCAGGTCAGCGCGCTGGCCATCTGGCGGATTTCCAGGCTGTCGAAGGGTTTTTTCAGGATCAGCAACTGGTCGCCGAATGCCAGGCGTTGCGCCATGGCTTCCCAGGAATAGTCGGAATAGGCGGTGCACAGGGCGATCTGCAGGTCCGGGTCGGCGTTCCACAAGCGCTCGATGGTTTCCAGGCCATCCCAGCCGGGGGGCATGCGCATGTCGATGAACGCCATGGCATAGGGCAGGCCCAGGGCCAGGGACGCTTCGACCCGGGCCAGGGCCTCTTGGCCCTGGAACGCCGAGTCGAGGCAGAAGGGCGCTAGCTGCGCTGGCGTCGTGGCCTGGCCGAACAACTGTTGCTCGGCCAGGCTCAGGTCCGGGGCTTGGCGCGGCGCCAGGATCTTGTGGAAATCCTCATGGATTGCCGGGCTGTCATCGACAATCAGGATCCGTCGGTTGGCCCGCCCTGGGGGCTGGTCCGAGGCGTCTTGTGCCTTTGTCTGTGCGTCACTGCCAGCGTCCATAGACCTTCCCTAGTACCCTGAGCCCGCCTTGCAACGTTGTCAGCATAGTCATTGCGCAGTGCCGCGGCTGACGAATTTATTTCGCGGGGGGCAATGGCGTGAAAATAAAAAACTCATCTAGGATTGTCTGGGAAAAACCGCCGCTGCCGAGCCGTCCGTGAGCACGGAGCGGGGCAGCCTATGCCGCACAGGGAGAGCCCCATGGAAGATCCGCAGCCGGTTGAGCCGGGTAGGCGTCCACGTGTGTTGCTGGTGGACGACGAGGAGTCGATTCTCAACAGCCTCAAGCGCCTGCTGCGTCCCGAGCCCTATGAAGTGCTGCTGGCCAACAGCGGCGCCAGAGCGCTGGAGATCCTCGCCGAAGGCCCCGTCGACCTGGTGATGAGCGACGCGCGCATGCCCGGCATGGACGGCGCGACCCTGCTGGCCCGGGTGCGGGAGAAGTACCCGGCGGTGCGGCGAATCCTGCTCACCGGTTATGCCGATCTGAACACCATCATCAAGGCCGTCAACGACGGGCAGATCCACCAGTACCTGAGCAAGCCCTGGAATGACGAAGAGCTGCTGCTGATTCTGCGCCAGACCCTGGAGCACCAGTTCGCCGAGCGTGAGCTCAAGCGTTTGCAGCAGTTGGTCCTGGAGCAGAACCAGCAACTCAAGGCCAGCAACGCCAGCCTGGAACGGCATGTGGCCTCGCGGACCGCGGAGCTGCAGCAGACTGCCGACATGCTCGACCTGGCCTACGAAGAGCTCAAGCACAGCTATGTGACCGCCACCGAGGTGTTTTCGCTGCTGGCCAACCTGCGGCTGCCCGCGGACAAGCAAACCAACCGCAAGATCATCGAACTGGTGCGTGCCTGCTGCAAAAGGCACGGCCTGGACGAGGCCAGCAGCCGCGACCTGACCATGGCGGCGGCCCTGTACAACATCGGCAAGTTGAGCTGGAGCGATGCCATGCTGCTGGCGCCGGCGGACTTGTTGCGCCATACCGATCAGGCGCGCTACCGCGCCTACCCCGAGCAGAGCGAATCGGTGCTGATGGCACTGGAACCGATGCAGGATGCCGCGCGGCTGATCCTTCATCACCAGGAGCGCTGGGACGGCAGCGGCTTTCCCCAGCGCCTCAAGGGCGAGGCGATTCCCTGGGGCTCCCGGCTGTTGAAGCTGGCGGTGGATTTCATCGAGTTGCAGTGCGGGCTGATTCTGGAGCGGCACATGAACAGCGATGAAGCCCTACTGTTCATTCGCAAGTACGCGGGCCGCCTGTACGACCCGAATCTGGTGGAAGACTTTGTCCAGGTCTGTGCCGCCTACCAGAGCGATGTCACCGTCGATGATCCGACGGTCAAGGTCCTGGGAACCCGGGAGCTGCAGGCCGGGATGGTCCTGCGGCGCAACCTGAATGCCGACAACGGCATGTTGCTGCTCAATGCCGGCAAGGTGCTCAGCGAACCGCTGGTGCAGAAACTGATCGCCTTCGAAGCCATGGAAGGGGCCCGCTACAGCATCTTCGTCAGCGTTCCTGACGCCTGAGTGGTGTGTGCGGTCCGTCGTGCTTGCCCGGTGCCGCAGTGATCCGTCATATTTTGCCCCCCGCGTAGTGGGCGCCATGAGGTGCTCCGGGCGATTTCGGATCGCGGCGGATGACCCTGGAGCGAACCCATGGATATACCAACCCTGCTGCTGTACATCGTCACCGTCAGCGCGGTGATGATTACCCCCGGCCCCTCGATGTTGCTGGCCTTGAACAATGGCGCGGTGCATGGCATGCGGGTGGCTGGCTGGGGCATCGCCGGCGCGGCGTTGTCCGACCTGCTGCTGATCGGCGCGGTGGGCTGCGGCCTGGGGGCGTTGCTGCAGGCCTCGCAAGAGCTGTTCGTGGTGGTCAAGAGCTGCGGCGCGGCCTATCTGCTGTATCTGGCCTGGGGCTTGTGGCGGGCGCCGACCCGTGCCCTGGCCTGTACGGTGGGCGGGGCCTCGGCCAGCGGCTGGTCGGCGTTTCGCCGGGCGTTGCTGGTGGGGCTGTCAAACCCCAAGGGCCTGCTGTTTTTCTCCGCCTTCGTGCCGCAGTTCGTGCGCCCGGAGCAGCCGGTGGCCGAGCAGTACCTGATCCTGGCCGTGGTCAGCGCCCTGGTGGACTGCCTGATGATGAGCCTCTATGCCGTGGGTGGCCGGCGGGCCATGGCGCGCTTTTCCGCTCGGGTCATGGGCTGGATCAACCGCAGTTGTGCCGGCCTGCTGGCGGTGCTGGCGCTGGGTGTCGGCCTGTATCGGCGCAGTGAGGGCGCTGCCGCCTAGGGCATTGCCGGGTATTCTCCGGGCCGCTGCCTGACCGGCTTCTGCGGGACACCGGGCAATTGCTGTCATGTTCCGGCAACGCCGGCCTGCCAGAAAGATCAGGTTGTTTTCAATCCGTTCCACCCCGATGGCGGGGCCAGGACGATGCGCTTTCCCAAGGAGAAGGTCACGATGAGAAAGTTTTTTACCCTGATGGCAGCCCTGGTGCTGACCCTGGGGATGGTGGGCATCAGCGACGCACGTCAGCCCAAGCAGCAGCGCGATTCGGTGGCGGGTACCTTCGACTACTACCTGCTGACCCTGTCCTGGTCGCCGACCTTCTGCCTGATGCACCCGGAAAACGAGCAGTGCACGGGCAAGGGCTACGGTTTTGTCCTGCACGGTCTGTGGCCGCAATACGCCAAGGGTGGCTGGCCCGAGTCCTGCCCACCCCTGACCCAGCTCAATGCCCAGGAGCGGGCCAAGGGCCTGACCCTGTTTCCCACCGCCAAGCTGATGAACCATGAATGGAGCAAGCACGGCACCTGCAGCGGCCTGGGGGCCATGGGGTACCTGGATGCCGCGGACAAGGCCCTGGCCAGGGTACAGATTCCCGAGGCGCTGCAGCCTTCGACCACGGTGCGCTATTTCGAGGCCAGCCAGATTGCCCAGCAGTTTCGCCAGAGCAACCCGGGGGTCGCCGAGAACGGCATCGCCATTCTGTGCAGCGGCCCCGAGCTGTCCGAGGTTCGTGTTTGCCTGACCAAGGACCTGGAGTTCGGCGCCTGTGGCAAAGGCGTGAAGAACCAGTGCCGCGCCGGGCAGATCCGCATTCCGCCCATCCGCTGAAGGCACCTGCAAGAACCCCACCCATGTCGCATCGCTGTAGGAGCTGGCTTGCCAGCGAAAGCCTACCTGGGGCGGGTGCAAGCCGTGGCGGCTTCTTCGCCGGCAAGCCCGCTCCTACAGGGTGCGGAGCAGGGTTTGCAGGGCGGCGCTGCAATCGTGCATCGGTGCTCGCAACTGCGTTCCGATCAACCCCTGGTGGGCCAGCAGTGCCTTGACCGGCGCCGGGTTGGGTTCGGCGAACAGCGCCTTGATCAGCGGCACCAGTTGCATGAAGGTGCTCCGGGCCGCGTCCAGTTGCTGGGCCCGGACCTGTTGCAGCAAGGCGACGAACCGTTGCGGGTGAATATGCGCCGAGGCCGCAATGGCCCCATGGGCGCCCAGGCACAAGGCGTTGAACAATTGCAGGTCCTCGCCGCACAGCACTTCGATCTGCCCGCAGGCCAGTAGCGCCAGGGTCTTTTCCAGGTTGCCGCCACAGTCCTTGACCGCCGCGATCCGTGGATGGGCCACGATGTTCAGCAAAGTGGCGGTGTCCAGGCTCACCCCGGTGCGGTAGGGAATGTCGTAGACAATCAGCGGCGCGCTGGAGGCATCGGCCACGGTGGCGAAGAAGCTCTCCAGGGCTGCTTGCGACGGCCGGATGTAATAGGGCGCGGGCACCAGCAAGGCGGCCACCGCACGCTCGAGAATCTGTTCCTGCAGGCTCAGCAGCGACTTCAGGTTATTGCCCGCCAGCCCCATGATCACCTTCCCGGCGGGGGCTCGCTCCAGCACCGCATCGAGCACCGCCAACTGCTCGTCCTTGTCCAGGGCCGCGGCCTCGCCGGTGGTGCCGCAAACCACCAGCCCGGCTACGCCGCTTTCCAGCAGGTGAGTGGTCAAGCGCCCCAGGGCGGCGAAATCGACGGCACCGTCGATGAAAGGGGTGACGATAGGGACCCAGATACCTTGAAACGATGACATGCGTGTTCTCCTGATGGTTGACCGTCGGGTCGTCGTCAGAAGAGTAGAAGGGCGGTAAGCAGGGGGAGGGTGTCCGTAGCGCTTGAGGTCCTGTCAGCTCATCTGACGGGACACAGCGCCCCGGTCACATGAGCGACTGTTTCTTCGATTTAGAGCTGCAGGCCACGCGCGCCTCGACCTTGGCCGACAGGCCAATGGTGCGAAGGATGAAGGGCGTGGCTGGGGACATGGTCGCTGCAGGCTCAAGAATCAGGCGCCCAGTTTTAAAAGCCGGCGATCGCTTTGTCAATCCTCGAATCCGTTGAATCCGCCGCGCAGGCTTCCAGGGTGCCTGCCCTGAGGCTTAGCCCGGGCCTGGGTTGTCCGGCGCGCTGATGCGGTACAGCAGGCTCGGCGCCTGGCCGGGAAAATCATCCAGTTCGCCGTCCAGGCTCAGCCCCAGGCGCTCCAGGGCGCGCCGCGAGGGCAGGTTGTCGGGGCGCACCAGGCCAGTGACCCGCGGTGCATGCAGTTCGCTGAACGCCAGGTGCAGGGCGGCCCGGGCCATTTCCGCGGCATAGCCCTGGCCCCAGGCCTCGGGGCGCAAGCGAAAGTACAGGTTCAGCCCCGGCTCGTGGCCGAAGAAGCCCTGCAT
Organism: Pseudomonas sp. GW822-FHT06D10; assembly: GCF_058799535.1. Lineage (NCBI taxonomy): Bacteria > Pseudomonadati > Pseudomonadota > Gammaproteobacteria > Pseudomonadales > Pseudomonadaceae > Pseudomonas > Pseudomonas sp. GW822-FHT06D10. The sequence goes on from NZ_JBXALN010000001.1 coordinate 596,128, forward strand.
GATCCCGCCGAAGCCGATCAGCCGCTGCGGGTCGCTGCGCAGGGCGATGGCCCAGTAGCCGAAACCGTGCTGCTGCCAGTGTTCGATCCAGCCATGCAGCTTGTCGGCGCAGGTGGCAGCGTTGATCGGGCCGTTGGGGTTGAAGCGGTTGGTCTGCGGGTCGCCATGGATGGCACAGGCCTGGGGCAGGTCGTCCAGGGTCGGGGCGCGCAGTAGCAGGCGGGCGGTTTCTTGGCAGGAGGCAGGCATTGGCGCGGCTCTATGGCTTAGGGGCCTGGAGAAGGTAGGTGATGGGCCATCGGTTCTCAACCAGGGGCGGTCGGGGCATTGCTTGCCAGGCTAAGTATTGATCCAGGTCAAGAATGTTGAATCTAGTTCCGTTGCCAGGGAAGTTATTTCCCTGGAGGCAATAGCGCGATTAAAAGTGCTATCTAAACTCGATTCGGTCGGGCGCTGGGCAGTTGTTGTAGTGGATTGCTCATCAGGCTCGGGAAAGTTCTGCAGGTACGCAGAAGAAGTCTTCGGGTAATCGCAGGATGCGCCAGTTGCTGTTTGATCATGACGAGCAATTACCAGACTTCCTGCGAGGTTTTTCAAATGAAAAACAATCTCCCGGTGACGCAGCGTGAGCGAGTGTTTCCTGCCGAACAACGGCTTATTTCCGCCACCGATACCCATGGCAAGATCACTTACTGCAATGACGAGTTCGTTGCGGTCAGCGGTTTCAGCCGCGAACAGTTGATTGGCAGCCCGCACAACATCGTGCGCCATCCGGACATGCCCGAAGCGGTGTTCGGCCATATGTGGTCCTACCTCAAGGACGGCAAGAGCTGGATGGGCATCGTCAAGAACCGTTGCCAGAACGGTGATCATTACTGGGTCAACGCCTATGTCACACCGATATTCAGCCAGGGCGTGATTGCCGGCTACGAATCGGTGCGGGTCAAGCCCGAGCGCCAGCAGGTGGCGCGCGCCGCCGCCCTGTACTCGCACCTGCGCAGCACCCGCCTGGCCACGCCCTGGCGCCATCGGCTGCTGGGCGCCGGGGTGTTTGTGCTGCCGCCGCTGCTGGCGGTACTGGTCAGCGCCATGGCCGGCTGGCTGGCCGGGCCCTGGGCCGGGCTGGGAGTGGCGCTGCTCGGGCTCTTTGCCGTGCAGGCCCACGGCGCCTACCGCACCGGGCAGTTGCTGGGGCGCATCAGCGCGGTGTCCCTGGGCAGTTTCGACAGCGAGCTGATTGCCCGCACCTATACCGATGAGCGAGGCCCGGTGGCACGCCTGCAGATGATCCTGATCAGCGAGGCGGCGAAGATCCGTACCGCCCTCAGCCGCCTGGGGGATTACGCCAACCAGGCGGCGTCACTGGCTTCCACCAGCCAGAACCTGTCGCGCCAGGCCGAGTCGGCCCTGGGCAAGCAGCGCGACGAAGCCGACATGGCGGCCACGGCGATGAACCAGATGGCTTCGTCGATCGCCGAGGTTTCGGTGCACATCCATGACACCGCCGCCGCGGCCGACCAGGTCAACGAGCTGACCCAGGTGGGCTCCCAGGAGGCGCGCCGTTCCCGGGTGGTGATCGAGAAACTGGCGGATACGGTGGATGCGGTCAGCCAGTCGGTGGAAGGCCTGGCGCAGGAAACCCAGTCGATCCAGGTGGCGGCGAACATGATCCATTCGATCGCTGAGCAGACCAACCTGCTGGCCTTGAACGCAGCCATCGAGGCGGCGCGGGCCGGCGAACAGGGACGGGGGTTCGCCGTGGTCGCCGATGAGGTGCGGGCCCTGGCGTCGAAGACCCGGGAATCGACCCAGAGCATCCAGCGCATCATCCAGAGCCTGCAGCAGGTGGCGGGCCAGGCTGTGGAAGTGGCTCGCCAGGGCAGCGTGGAGGCGCGCTCCGGGGTGGCCCAGGTAGTCAGCACCCAGCAGGCGCTGGACGGCATCAACTCGGCGGTGGAGCGCATTCACCAGATGAGCCAGCAGATGGCCGCGGCGTCGGAGCAGCAGGCCCATGTGGCCGAGGAAATCTCCGAGCAGATCAGCAATATCGCCCGGGTCTCGGACCAGAATGCCGATATTGCCGTGCACTCCTGCAGCATTGGTGGCGACCTTGAATCCACCGCCCATGAACTCAATGCACTGGTGACCCGATTCAATAGTTGATTGCCGGGCGCGATCCACAAGTTCGCCGCGGCCTGCCCGGTGTCACGACAGCCCGCCACCGGCAGGGTAGTTTTGTTCAATACCGCCTCACCCCGGCCTCGTAGTCTGTGCAGCTCCAACCCACAGAGACAAAGAGGCAAGTGATGAGCGTAGTGTTTTCCATGGCGGCCTTTGCCCTGGCGGCCTCCATTACCCCGGGGCCGGTGAACATCGTCGCCCTGGGCAGCGGTGCGCGGTTCGGCTTCCGGGCCAGCCTGCGCCATGTGGCCGGGGCCACCCTGGGGTTTGTCCTGTTGCTGGTGCTGGTCGGCCTGGGGCTGCACGAACTGCTGCGCCAGTGGCCGGCCCTGACCCAGGGCATCCGCCTGTCCGGCGTGGCCTTCCTGCTGTACATGGCCTGGAAGCTGGCCCGGGACGATGGCCGGCTGGATACCGAGGGCCAGCCTCGGGCGCCGTCGGCCTGGTATGGCGCCCTGATGCAGTGGCTCAACCCCAAGGCCTGGCTGGCTTGCGTGGCCGGCATGGGGGCCTTCGCCGCCGATGGCGAGGCGCGGCTGGTGTGGCTGTTCGCGGCGGTGTACCTGGTCATCTGCTACCTGTCGGTGGCCTGTTGGGCCTATGCCGGCAGTTTTTTGCGCCATTACCTGGGCAACCCGGCGGGCATGCGCCTGTTCAACGGGGCCATGGCCGCCTTGCTGGCAGTCAGCGCGGCCTGCCTGCTGCTTTGAGCGCAGCTGGGCGTCAGTGGGCCTGGGGTTCGCCGCGCCTGGCCCGTCGCGGCCCCTGGTACTGGCCCGGGGTGGCCCCCAGATGCTGCTTGAACGCGCGCTGCAAGTGCGCCTGATCGGCGAAGCCCGCGGCCTGCGCCACCTCGGCGATCGGCACGCCCTGGCGCAGGCGGGCCTGGGCGAACTGCACCCGCCGGTTGACCAGGTAGGCATGGGGCGCCATGCCGTACTGCTGCTTGAAGGCGCGGATCAGGTAGGAGGCCGAAAGCTGCGCAGCCTGGCAGATCTGTTCCAGGTCCAGGGGCTCGGTACAGTGCTGGCGGATGAACTGCGCGGCCCGCTCAAGCTTGTGGTTGTTCTCCCGGGGCGGGGCCTTGGCCGGGTTCAGGCGCTGTTGCAGCTCGCTGAAGAACGCCACCACGCAGCTGTGCTTGTGCAGCGTCTCGGCCTGTGGGTCCACGAGGGCGTGGTACAGCTGCTCGAGGTCGGCGAAGAGTTGCGGGTCGTCGCTGCTGGTTTCCTCGAAGGGCTGGAACTGCAACTCGGGGCTCACGCCCAGTTCATGTTGCAGGCGGGTCAGCCAGGGCGTGTCGACGTACAGCATACGGTACGACCAGGGCTGGTCGTCGACGGGGTTGCAGGCGTGGACCACGCCGGGGTTCATCAGCACCACGGTGCCGGCGCCCACCTGCCTTTGCGTCTGCTCGCTGACGTAGGTACTGACACCTGCGGTGATGCAGCCGATGGAGAACTGCTCATGGGCATGAGCGCAATAGCAGACCTTGCGCCCGTCGGCGATGGAGCGGGCCTCGATGAAGGGCAGGGCCGCATCGCGCCAGAAGAGGGGGGCGTCTGCAGAGGGCGGGGAGGTTTTCGTCAAGGCCATATCCATCGCTCAAGGACCGGCCACGAGTGTATTAGCTTCGCGCGTCGAAGGCGCGTTGCAGCGTCGCGATATCGAGTTTTTTCATCCCCAGCAGGGCCTGCATCACCCGCTCGGAACGGGCCGGGTCGGGGTCGCACATCATCTGCGCGAGCGTCTGCGGCACGATCTGCCAGGACAGACCGAAGCGGTCCTTGAGCCAGCCGCATTGCTGGGCCTGTTTCGGGCCGCCAAACCCCAGGGCATTCCAGTAGTGGTCGAGTTCGGCCTGGGTGCGGCAGTGCACTTGCAGCGACACCGCTTCGTTGAAGGTAAACGCCGGGCCGCCGTTGAGGGCACTGAAGCCCTGGCCGTCAAGCTCGAACGCCACGTTCATCACCGAGCCTTCGGCGCGGCCATGGAACTCGAAGCCGGCCTTGCCGTAGTGGCTGACGTGGGTGATGCGCGAGTGCTCGAAGATCGAGCAGTAGAACTGTGCGGCCTCGTGGGCCTGATGGTCGAACCACAGGCACGGGGTGATGGTCTGGATGCGTTGCATGGGGGCGCTCCTCTGCGGGTTGAGCACGCTCGCACAAGCGTAGTCAACCCGCAGCCGGAGCGGGCTACCGTGGATCGGCGCGGGTCTAGAAGTCCCAGCGGGTGGCCAGTTGCAGGCTGCGCGGCTCGCCGTAGAAGCCGGTGCTGAAGTTGCCGATACCGGTGTAGTACTTCTTGTCGAAGAGGTTCTTCACGTTCAGGGTCGAGCTCAGGTGCTGGCTGAACTGGTAGCGAGCCATGGCATCCACCAGGAAGTAGCCGTCCTGGGTGATGCGCGAATCATGCCCGCCATTGACCGTATCGCTCGGGTCGGGCTGGAGCACCTTGCCGAAGAACTGGCTCTGCCAGTTGACCCCGCCGCCCACCGTCAGGCGGTCCCAGGCACCGGGCAGGCGATAGGTGCTGAACAGCCGCGCCACCTGCTGCGGTTCGGTGCTCTGCAGCACCGAGCCGTAGACGTAGTCGTGATTGGCGTCGCGGGTGTGGTTGTAGCTGTAGCCGGCCGACAGGTTCCAGCCTTCGCTAAGCTCGCCAGCCACCTCCACCTCGAAACCCTTGGTGGTCGCGCCTTTGGTCGGACGGTAGATGGCGTCGATGCCCCAGCCGTCCACCAGTTGCGCGACGTTGTCCTGCTCGGTGTGGAACACCGCGAAGCTGGCGTTGACCCGGCCATCCAGGTACTCGGCCTTGATCCCGGCTTCGTAGCTGTCGCCCTGCACCGGGTCGAGGATCTTGCCGTCGACGTCCTTGCTCATCTGCGGCTGGTAGATGCTGGTGTAGCTGGTGTACAGCGAGTAGCTGTCGTTGAGGTCGTAGACCAGCCCGGCATAGGGGGTGACCACGCCGGTCTGCTGGTAGCGCTGGCGTGCGTCGGGGCTGTTGGGGTCGAGGTAGCGGGTGTTGTCGATGCCCTTGAAGTCGCTGACCCGGGTGCCGAGGATCACCGCCAGGTCGTCGGTGGGCTTGAGGCGGGTGGCCAGGTAGGCGCCGGTCTGGCGCTGGAGGATGTCGTTGTCGCCGATCTTCGGGATGTCCGGCTTGGCGAACTCGCCGCGCCAGTCGTAGATGCTGCCGCCCACTGGCGGGTACACCGAACCGTGGACCGGGATGTCCTGTCTGGCGTTCATCAGCATGAAGCCGGCGATCAGCTCGTGCTCGCGGCCGAACAGGCTGAAGGGGCCGTGCAGGTTGATGTCGAGGTTGTCCTGGCGCTGGTCGCCCTTGAACTTGCCCATGTACATGAACATGCCGTCGCCGCTGGCCTGGTCCGGGTTGCCGCCGCTGGCCGAGCCCAGCAGGGTGTCGTGCTGGCGGCGCAGGTGGTCGTAGCTGACCTTCAAGGTCCAGTCATTGGCCAGTTGCTGCTCCAGGGAGGTGAACAGGGTCTGGTTCTTGAAGTCGCGGCGGCTCCAGTCGGTGGCCGGGTTGAACGAGCGGGAGAAGTGGGTCCGCGAGCCGTTGCTGAAGTACATCGGGAAGCCGGTCCAGGTGGCGCCCCGGGAGCGGGTGTTCTGCTGGTCCAGGCCGAGGGTCAGCAGAGTGTCGGGGGTCAGGTCGGCCTCCAGCACGCCGTAGGCGATGTCCTTGGTGTTCTGGTAGTGGTCGAGGTAGGAGCTGCGGTCCTGGTAGACCCCGACAAAGCGCCCGCGCAGGTTGCCGGTTTCGGTCAGCGGGCCGGAAATGTCCCCTTCGCTGCGGTAGTTGTCCCAGGAACCGACGGTGCCGGTGACCGAGGCCTTGAACGCCTTGGTCGGCCGCTTGCGGATCAGGTTGACGGTGGCCGACGGGTCACCGGAGCCGGTCATCAGGCCGGTGGCGCCCTTGATGATTTCCACCCGGTCGAAGGTCGCCATGTCGGTGCTGGTGGTGCCGTAGTCGTAGACCCCGTCGTAGGTGGCGTTGACCCCGTCGTACTGGAAATTGGTGATGGGCAAGCCGCGGCTGGAGAACTCCCAGCGCTCGCTGTCGTAGTTCTGCACGCTGACCCCGGGGGCCCGGCGCAGGGTGTCGGCGATGCTGGTGGCGCCCTGGTCGTCCATCTGTTGGCGGGTGATCACCGTCACCGTTTGCGGGGTTTCGCGCAGCGACAGGTTGAGGCCGGTGGCCGAGGCGCTGGCCCCGGTGGTGTAGCTCTGGCTGCCTTCGGTGACGCTGCCCAGGCCCTGGGCGGAAATCTGCGTGGTGCCCAGTTGCAGCGGGCCGCTGGTGGCGGGAAGTGCCTTGAGCACATAGCCGCCGCTGACCGCCTGGGCTTGCAGCCCGGAGTTCGCCAGCAGCAGTTGCAGGGCCTCTGCGACGCTGTAGCGGCCGTTCAGGCCGGGGCTCTGCTTGCCGGCAGCCAGGTCGTTGTGCCCGGCAATGAACACCGCGCTCTGCTCGGCAAAGCGGTTGAGCACCGTGACCAGCGGCCCGGGGCCGATGCTGTAGCTGCGCCGTTCAGCCTGGGGCTGGTTCTGGCCCGCATCGGCAGCAGCGTGGGCCCAGGGCGCGGCGCCGCACAGCAGTGCGGTGCACAGGGGCAGGGTATGAAAGGGCAGGCGCGAACGACGGGGTGATGGCATGGGGTTCCCTTGTGGGTCGGCAATGTGAGGACTGTTACCGGGTTAACCGAAGGGCGTCGGAAAAAGGGAACCTGCCAGGTGAAAAAATTTTTCCGGCTTTAGGTACGTGGCTCCAGGGTCACCCACCAGGACGCCAGGCGCTTGACCCGCACCGGCAACGCCGCTTCCAGCAGGGCCAGGGCCTGGTCGGAGTCGTGCAAGGGGAAAGAGCCCATCACCGGCAGTTGGGCGATGGCCGGGTCGCAACCCAGGTGGCCGTTGCGATAGCGCCCCAGTTCCTCCAGCAGTTGCTCCAGGGGCAGGTTGTCGGCCAGCAGCAGGCCGTGGCTCCAGGCTTCGCGGGCGGCACTGGCGGCCTGCAGCGGCCCCAGGGTGCGGCCATCGAAGCGCAGCTGCTGGCCGGCATTCACCACCTGCACCTGCAAGCCACTGGCGCTGCGTACCTCCACCGCGCCGGCGTAGACGTTGAGCAGGCTGTCGCTGGCGCCGCAGCGCACGCTGAAGCGCGTGCCCAGGGCGCGCAGGCGGCCGTGTTCGGTCTGCACCAGGAATAGCCGGCGCGGGTCCTTGGCGGTGTCGATGAGGATCTCCCCCAGGTGCAACGCCAGCAGCCGCTGCTCGGTGCTGTAGCGCACATCCACCGCGCTCAGGGCATTGAGCCACAGGCGCGTACCGTCGCTGAGCAGCGTGTCGCGGACTTCCCCGGTGCCGGTGGCGTAGTCGGCACGCCAGCGGCTCAGGGCCTGGGGCAACGGGCTGTTGCGCCAGGTGCCCCAGCCCAGGCCAGCCAGCAGCAGTGCACCGAGCACCTGGCGCCGTGCCAGGGCTGGACGTCGGGCGGCGCTCAGGGCGCGGCTGGCGGATGGGCGGGTGTTGGCCTCCTGCAATGGCAGCAGGCGCTGGCTGACCCGCTCGACATAGCTCCAGGCCTGGCGGTGCTCCGCGCTCTGCTCGAACCAGTCCTGCCACTGGCGACGCTGTTCGTCGCTGCTGCCCTGGTCCTGCAGTTGCACGTACCAGTGCGCGGCCTGTTGCAGGCAGGCGTGGCTGAGCCGGCCGCCGGGTCGAGGGTCCATGGTTCAGTCCACCAGCAGGCCGTCGAGTTCAGCCTCCAGCAGTGCGCAATGCAGCAGGGCCTGGGCCAGGTACTTCTTCACCATGCGCTCCGATACCCCCAGCTCATCGGCGATGGCCTGGTAGGGCCGGCCGTGCAGTTGAGCGAGGATGAAGGCCGTGCGCACCTTGGCCGGCAGGCGGCTGAGCATGGCGTCCACTTCGTACAGGGTCTCGACAATGATTGCCTGCTGCTCCGCCGAGGGTTGCACCGCCTGCGGGCGTGCAGCCAGCGCCTGCAGCCAGGCCTGCTCCAGTTGCCGGCGCCGCCAGTGGTCGATGCACAAGCCCCGGGCCACGGTGGCCAGGTAGGAACGCTGGTGGACCTCGTCACGCAGCACCGGCGGGCGCTTGAGCACCCGGACAAAGATGTCGTGGGCCAGGTCGGCGGCGTCCCAGGCGTGATTCAGGCGCCGGCGCAACAACTCGTAGAGCCAGCGGTGATGGGCGTCGTAGAGGCTGTGGACCGAGTCCGGGCTGGCGAGAGGCGTGGAGGGCAAGGAGGCGTGTCCGCTGGCGTTCTGGTTGTAAATGGGAATTGATCGCGATTAAAGCAAAAGCCATCGGCCCCTGCAAACGATATCGCCGCGCCCTGGCGCAATCGACCGTGCTTGAGCGGGTGGTCGCGCAGGCAGTCAAGCCTGGCGCGAACAGGACGATAAAAGACTGGGATCGGGACCATTCAGTGCTTGCTGAATGGGGTTTCTTCAGTGGTATCTTCGCTGGTATTCGCTTGTCATGGCCTGGCGCTGCATTGCGTATCCATGGGGGCGGGCGGCAACGTCCGGGGGGGTATCGGACGCGCAGCGGCAAAGGGGCGGGGCTTATGCGAAACGTGGGGTTCAAGCTGTTTTTCACCCATCGTCTGGCACTCCTGGCGGGTGCCGAGTCATTACGCTCGATCCGCGAAGGCCTGTTGTGGCTGCTGCCATGCCTGCTGGTCTCGGCGCTGCTGCTGATCCTCGGCCAGTGCGCCCAGGCGTTGGGTGCGCCGCCAGCATTGGTGGAGCTGCTGACCGGCCTGCACAACCGCATCAGTTCGATCATTCCCCTGCTGGTGGCGGCGTCCATCGGCTACATGCTGGCGATAAAATACCGCCTGCCCCAACTGCCGGTGGCCTTCCTCTGCCTGTCCCATGTGGTGATCGCCATCTACCTGCTGCGCGACTACCCGCGGGCTGCGGCGACCTTCGTGCTGTTCATCGCCATCGCCTCGCCCCTGGTCAACGTGCCGCTGATGGCCCGGCTGCACCGCCAGCGCTGGACCCGGCTGGTGGACGAGGGGCTGGTGGGGCACAACCTCAAGGGCACCATCAACATGGTGCTGCCGGGGATGGTGACCTCTTTGGTGCTGGTCTGCGTGTTGCAACTGCTGCTGCAGTTCCATGATTTTGCCTACGTCGAGCGGCCGATCGATATCGACGACCTGGACAACCCCTACCTCAACGCGATCTTCCTGACCTCGACCAATTCGCTGCTGTGGTTCTTCGGCATTCATGGCGCCCATGCCATGCAGCCGCTGATGGATGTGATGGACCAGGCCGTGACGCTCAACGCCGCGGATCAGGCCGCTGGCCGGCCATTGCGCTATGCCTTGAACAGCGGCCTGCTGGGCTGCTTTGCCTTCATTGGCGGCTCTGGCGGTTCCCTGGCGCTGGTGCTGGCGATCCTCGGTTTCTCGCGCAACCGCTCCATGCGTCTGCTGGCCTTGGCGAGCCTGGCGCTGTCGCTGTTCAACGTCAACGAACTGCTGCTGTTCGGTGTGCCGATCATCCTCAACCCGCGCCTGCTGGTACCGTTCATGCTGGTGCCGATGGTCAATGCCTGCCTGGCGCTGCTGGTGGTGCAACTGGGGTGGGTGAGCCCGGCGCTGGTGAGCCTGCCCTTTACCTCGCCGGTGCTGCTCAATGCCTACCTCAGCACCCAGGGCGACTGGGGCGCGGTGCTGCTGCAAGGGCTGCTGCTGGGGGTCGGCATCCTGATCTACATGCCCTATGTGCGCAGTATCCAGCGCCAGGGCGAGCAAAGTGCCCAGGTCTACCTGAAAACCTTCGACACCACCTTCCATGGCCTGGAGGAGCGGGGCCGGCTGTTCGAGCTGGACCCGATGGTGGCGTCCTACCAGCAGGCCGCCCAGCAGTCATTGCAGCTAGCCCGTATCCAGCAGTTGAGCGACTACGACTTCCACCTGGAGTATCAGCCCCAGGTGATCAAGGACAGCGGCTTGTGCAGCGGTTGCGAAGCGCTGATCCGCGCCCGTGATCGCGAGGGCAAGGTGCAGTCGCCCTGGGAACTGCTGCAGTGGCTGGGCCAGGCCAAGCTGATGCCCGAGGTGGATTTCTGGGTGGCGTCCCAGGCGGTGCGCCAGTACCTGGCGTGGCGCAAGGTCGGCTTCGAGCTGCCCATCACCATCAATATCTCCAGCGCCACCCTGGCTTCCCGGGAACATGGCCAGCGCCTGCTGGAGATTCTGGCCCGGGCCCAGGGCCAGGTGTCGGTGGAGATTACCGAGGATGCCCTGGTGGGCGATGCGCTGCTGACCCAGCAATGGATCGGCAAGCTCCATGCGCTGGGCGCCCGGGTCTATATCGATGACTTCGGCACCGGCTTTTCCGCCCTGAGCTACCTGCACCAGTTCCCGGTGGACGGGATCAAGATCGACCGCAGCTTTGTCCTCGCCCAGCGCGAACCCAAGGGCGCCCAGGTGTTGAACGGCCTGCTGCGTTTTTGCGAAACCCTCAAGCTCAAAGTGGTGGTGGAAGGGGTGGAGACCCGCGAGCAGCTGGATTTCCTGCAATCGAGTGCCGAGCTGACCATCCAGGGCTGGTACTACAGCAAATCCCTGCCCGGGGAGCAGATCCCCGGTTTCGTCAGCCAGCGCGCGCGGGACGCCCAGGCACTGAAGGCCGATTGACCCCGGGGCTCAAGCGCCGGCGCGGAAGGCCGGGTGCGCCGGGCGGCGCAGCGCCTGCCACGCCCGGGCCTGGGGCCAGTCGGCGGCGCTCAGCCACAGCCCCTGGTGTTCACGCAAGGGTTCGGCAGGCAGGCGCAACAGGTCTTCCAGTGCCCACTCCAGGCTGCGGCCCGGATCGGGATCGTCCGCCGCCTGCCAATCCCGCTCGAACAGCTGCAGCGCCAGGCCCCGGGCATCGAAGTGCTGGAACAGCGGGCGGTGGCGCAGCCAGTCGGGGGCGATGCGCAGGCTGCGTTCCTGCACATCGAGCAGCAGCAACTGCCAGGCGCGGTAGCCCTGCTGCGGGTCGCCGGCGCCGAGCCGGAGCCGGGTCAAGGCCAGGTAGCGGGCGTCGGTGGACCAGATCAGCGACGGGGCCAGATCGCCTACTGCACAGCCGGAGGCGGTGAGCAGGTGGCCGCCGAGCCGCGGGCTGGTTTCCCGCAGCCAGCTGTCGGCGTACTCGGTTTCGCTGCCAAACAGCCACGCGGCGTCGCGGCCATCGGGGGCAGGCTGGATAAAGTCACCCTCGGCGACCGCGGCCTGAGGCCGATCCACCAGGCGCCAGGGCGCCACGGGCTGCAATTGGTCATCGATCACTAGCCAGTCCTGGCGCTCATAGCAGGGTTGCGAGGCCGGGCCCTCAGTGCAGAACGCCGCGGTGTGTTCAGGTGCGGGCGCCGGCCGGTTGAAGCGTTGCAGCGGGCTGCTGGCGTGGTCCGGGTCGAGGCGCCCGACCAGCACGGCCAGGCTCAGGCGGCCCTGGCGAAAGTCCAGCAGGCGCGCCGCCAGCAGTGCCGGGCTGTAGATCAGGCGCTGCTGTTGCAGGTCCGCCACCACCACCTGGGGGGCCAGCTCCAGGGTCTCGCTCCAGGGCAGCAGGGCCAGGTAGCGCTGGCAATCGGAAACCCGATGGTCCAGCAACCAGCACCCGGCCAGTTGCCAGGTGCCGATCTGGCATCGGTAGGCACCCAGGCCCCGGGGGTTGTCCGTCAGCCAGCTGAACAGCGCGCGCTGCTCGCCCAGCAGGGGCTGGGACTGGATCCGGCTTTCGCCCCGGGCCCCGCTGCCGTCCAGGGGCTGCAGCAACTGGGTGCGGGTCAGCGGCAGCGGCGCCACTTGCAGGCAGCCTTGCCGGTCGTGGCCGACGCCGGTTTCGCTGTCGCTGTGGGTACTGTGCAAGCGATAGCCGTAGCGCCCGTGGTCCGCCTCGGCCAGGTCCAGGTATGCGCTGTAGCCCAGCCAGTGGCGATCCAGGCTGAGCAGCGGGCCAGGGTAGAAGGATGGTTCGGCATGGCTGGCGACCCAGGGCGCGGGCAATGGCCGCCAGCCCTTGTCGGCCTGCCACAGCCAGCAGCACGCGGCCTCAGGCTGCGCCTGCTCGTGGGCGATGCAGGCCAGGGCCCGGCCATCGTCGCGCCAGATGCGGGGTGCGTCCGCCCGCAGCAGCAAGCCGCTGGGCTGGCCGTCGATGCTTATGCGATAGGGCGGCGTGCGCAGGGGTTCCAGGGGTTGCTCCAGGGCCCTGAGGCTGGCCGGCAGCGCCAGGCTGGCGTGCAGCCGGTGGCTGCCGTGGGGTGCGCTTTCTTCGAGATCCTGGCGAGCCAGGGCCTCCAGCCATTGGCCCGGCTCCAGCCAGAGATCGGCTACCGCCACCAGTTCGACGCATGCGGCCTCCTGCAGCAGGTTGTTCAGGCTGGCCTGGTGCTGGCCGTTGTCCACCAGCGGGCTGTGGCGGCCGCTGAGGGTGTCGGCGCTGAAGGCGTCCAGCTCCCAGAAGTGTTCCCGGTTGCAGCGGTACAGGCGGCGCTGTTCACGGTCGAGGATGGCCAGCCCCCAGTGTTGCCTGGAAGGCAGCGGCGCGGCGAAGTAGCGCCCGTCACTGGAAAACCGCGCCGAGGACCCCAGCCCTTGCAGCAGCACCCCATCGGGGAACAGGTAGTCGCAATAGGTGGGCCCGCCCATGGCGATCTCGCCGTGGTTGAACACCCGGATCGGCTGGCCCTCCGGGGTCTGTTGTGGTTCGTTGCCGCCCCAGGCGCTGATCGGTGTGGGGCTCGGCTGCACCAGCCCCAGGCGGCGTTCCAGGTGGCTGACCGCTGCCAGCCCGGCAAAGATGCTGGTGAAGGCGGCGGCGATATCCCAGTAGGCCGGCAGGGCCCGGCCCAGGCTGAAGCCCAGGCCGAACGCGGCGCTGATCATCAGCCGCGCCAGGCCGCGGGCGGTTTTAGGCCAGCCCAGGCGCGCCGCCAGGGTCATCGCCGCTGCGCAGCCGAGCAACACCCCCAGGGCCGCCGGGGGCGGCAGCAGGGTGACGAAGAAGATCGGGATGAGCAGGGCGGCCAACTGCCAGAGCAACTCCAGCAACAGGCGTGACAGGCTCTTCTCGGATGCGGGGGAGGAAGCTTCGGGCATCGGCGACATCCTTGTATGGGAGCGAGCGAGCTCGCGATGGGCGTCAACGATAACGCGGGTCTACAGGAAGTGCGCGGCGTTTTCCGATGCATCGCGAGCAAGCTCGCTCCTGCAGAGGGGGGATTGGCTCAAGGGGGGCAATCTGCCCTTGCCGGCGAAAAAGGGCAGCGGGGAAAAATGCAGTCATATTGACTTCGTTGGCGGTCTTTATGACTTCTTCTTTATCTGGTCATAAAGACTCTTGAGGTGGCAGGGCCCGGTTTTACGGGCTCTGTGCGCTGGCATGAAACGTGAAGGGGGCAGTCATGCCATTGTGTGTTCGAGGAGTTGTAGAAATGAGCCGTTACTTCGATTCGCCGCTGCATGTACTGCACCTGTCCAATGCGCTGCTGGGGTCGGGCAGCCTGTTGCTGGGCCTGGGGGTGTACGCCGCCTATGTCCATTCCGGGCATTTGCCTATCGCCACCCTGGTGCTGATGCACAGCCTGGTGATTATCGGGCCGACCCTGTTGAAGATCGGTTATGTCATGCGCCTGCTGGCCCAGCGGCGCATGGCCCAGTGCCAGGGGAGGGCTGCCTGTGTCTTTGCCTGAAGCCTGGCACCGCTGGACCGGCCAGCCCCTCTGGAGCCTGGGATTCCGCCCGTTCTTCCTCGCCGGCGCCGGCTTCGCCTGCCTTGCCCTGATGGGTTGGGGCCTGTGGCTGCATGGTGCGCTGGCGGGCCTGCAACCGGTGGCCGGGATGCTGGCCTGGCACCGTCACGAAATGCTCTTCGGCTTTGCCGTGGCGATCGTTGCCGGCTTCCTGCTGACGGCGGTGGCCAACTGGACCGGCCGCCCGGGCCTGAGCCGTACGCCGTTGCTGTTGCTGTGGCTGCTGTGGCTGGCGGGGCGCCTGGCCTGGTGGCTGCCGCTGCCGGGCCCGCTGTTCGTTGTGGTGCAACTGGCGTTCATGCCGTTGCTGGCGGCGGTGATCGGGCGCGAGCTGTGGTGCGCCGGCAAGCGCGAGAACTACCCCATGGTCCTGGTATTGGGGCTGCTGGCGCTGTTTCAGGGGCTGACCCTGTGGGGCCTGTTGGAACACCAGGACAGCTGGCAGCGGCGCGGCGAACTGGGCGCCTTGTGGCTGGTGGCGACCCTGATGACGGTGATCGGCGGCCGGGTGATTCCCTTCTTCATCCAGCGCGGGCTGCAACTGCCCCCCCAGGCGCCGACATCGCCCTGGCCGACCCGGGTGCTGCTGGTGGGCAGCCTGCTGGCCGCGTTGTCCATGGCCCTGGGCGGCGGTGATGCTCCCCGCGGGTGGCTGGCGCCGCTGTTCGCCCTGCTGGCGGGGCTGCAAGGCTGGCGCTTGTGGCGCTGGCACCGGCCGGGGCTGTGGCGGGTGCCGTTGCTTTGGTCGCTGTACCTGGCCTACGGGTGGCTGGCCCTGGCAACCCTGGGCATGGCCCTCTGGCACCTGGGCTGGTCGATACCCCAGAGCCTGGTGACCCATGCCCTGGCGGTGGGTGGCCTGGGCGGGCTGGTGCTGGGCATGGTGGCGCGGGTCAGCCTCGGCCACAGTGGCCGGCCCCTGCAGGCTTCGCGGGCCATGGCCGGTGGCTTTGCGCTGCTGTTCCTGGCGGCCTTGTGCCGGGTCCTGCTGGTGCCGTTCAGCAGCCTGGGGCTGGGCTTTTCAGCGCTGCTGGCAGGCCTGGCGTTTGCCGTGTTCGTGGCTGGCTACGGGAGGATTCTGTTGACCCCCCGGTTGTGAGGGCCACCTGCTCACTGGCTCCTGCCGCGCCGCTTTAGATGATAAACCGTCGTTATTCTGGACTACGCTTGGGATCTTAGCCGCGAATGGAGTCAGCGATGTTGTATCCCAGCAAACCCAACAATGAGGCCTTGAGAATCCAGACCCTGCGGGAGCTGAATGTGCTCGATACCTCACCTGAGGAGCGTTTCGACCGCCTGACCCGGCTGGCCAAGCGTCTGTTCAACGTGCCCATTGCCCTGGTCAGCCTGGTGGATGCCGACCGGCAATGGTTCAAGTCCTGCGTGGGGCTCGACGTCAGCGAAACCTCGCGGGACATTTCCTTCTGTGGCCACGCGATCCTCGGCGACCAGATCCTCACCGTGCCCGATGCCGGCCTGGACGAACGCTTCCACGACAACCCGCTGGTGGTGGGCGCGCCGGGCATCCGCTTCTATGCCGGTTGCCCGCTGACGGTCACCAATGGGAGCAAGCTCGGCACTCTGTGCCTGATCGACATCAAGCCCCGCGACCTGGACGACGAGGATCGGGCACTGCTACGGGACCTGGCGCGCATGGCCGAGCAGGAACTCGCGGCGGTGCAGATGGCCAGCATGGACGAGCTGACCCTGCTGTCCAATCGCCGCGGCTTCGAGGCCCTGGCCCGGCATGCCCTGGGGGTGTGCAAGCGCCTGGAAAAACCGGCGACCCTGCTGTTCTTCGACCTCAACGACTTCAAGCAGATCAATGACACCTACGGCCATGCCGAAGGCGACGGTGCCCTGAAGACCTTCGCCGACGTGCTGCGCATCGCCTTTCGCGAGAGCGACGTGATCGGCCGCCTGGGGGGCGATGAGTTCGTGGCCCTGCTGACCGCTGCCGACCATGTCGAGACTTCGGCGATCATGGCGCGCCTGCGGGAGATTCTCGACGAGCGCAATGCCACCTTGAAGCGGGGTTATGACATCCGCTTCAGCGTCGGCCAGATCGAATACGACACCGAACGCCATCCCGACATCGAGGCGTTGCTGGCAGACGCCGACAAGGCCATGTACCTGCACAAGCAGGCGGGCAAGCGGGCTCGCTGAGGGTTGCTGCCGCCAAGCCCTGCCCGGTGACGCGGGGCAGGGAAGGGCGTCAGTGGCAGGGCGCTATTGGCCGCGCTCCATCAGCGGTGGGCTATAGCTTTCCTCGATGTCGACCCCGGCCGCCCTGGCTCGGCTTTCAACTTCTGAGCGACGTTGCAGCCGTTCTTTCAAATGCGCAGGGAACAGGGTTCTCCATTGGGCTCTTTGTGCCTCTGCAAAGTCGCGGGTCCAGAACATGTCCAGGGATATCAGGTTCAGGCTTATCAAGTAGACAGCGCTTTGCAGGGGGGCGCTTTTCGAGTCGTAGCGCAGGGCTCGGACATGCGCAATGTAGTTGCCGTGATAGAGATACCAGTCATAGAACATGTTGTTGCCCAGCCACTGCTCAAGGCTCATCTCATGGTTGGCATCGAACAGCGGGTGGCTGAGTGGCTGGGTACCCAGGAGGCTTTCCTTCCAGTCCAGCTTGTGCAACTCGCCAGCGGCTATTCGGGGGTCGGAAGGGAAGTAGTATTTTTGCCATCCAGCGTTCTTCAACGTCCTGAGAAGGTTATAGACAAGCGCCTTGTTGGCCTTGTGAGTGCTGTTGTCCGGCAGCCCGCGAAGGTCGATGTTCAATTCCTGGATGGCGTTTGAGGTATTGCCATCAACGGCAATCAGCAGCCCGGCCACCTGATCCAGTTCAAGCGTGCCCTCGGGCTGGGCCAGGCTCAGGTCAAGGAGTGCTCCCTGACGATCCGCCTCATACCAACATAGGTTGACCGCATCCAGGCAGTCGGCGGTAAAGCTCACCGGGCTCTTTTCCAGGAACTCGGCAACCGGTGTTCCCAAGGGGATGTGCAGGCGTGCAACGCTGCTCCGGGTTTTATTCGGGGCTTTATCTTGATTGTTGTCGCAGCCGGCTAGAAAAAGTACGAGCAACAGATAGCACAGCTTCATGTTTGGCCTTTCCAATGAGCAGGAAGGGGCAGGGTGGCGAGGGCGCAAGCCCCCTCGCCACCGCCGCAGATCACTCGTCGAGGTTGCCCATGGCGGTGGTGTTGAAACCGCCGTCCACGTACATGATCTCGCCGCTGATGCCCGAGGCCAGGTCCGAGCAGAGGAAGGCGCCGGCGTTGCCGACTTCTTCGATGGTGACGTTGCGCCGCAGCGGGGTTTGCGCCTCGTTGGCCGCCAGCATCTTGCGGAAGTTCTTGATCCCCGAGGCGGCCAGGGTGCGGATCGGGCCGGCGGAAACGGCGTTGACCCGGGTGCCCTCCGGGCCCAGGGAGCCGGCCAGGTAGCGCACGCCGGCTTCCAGGGAGGCCTTGGCCATGCCCATCACGTTGTAGTTGGGCATGGTGCGTTCGGCGCCCAGGTAGGACAGGGTCAGCAGGCTGCCGTTGCGGCCCTTCATCATTTCCCGACCGGCCTTGGCCAGGGCCACGAAGCTGTAGGCGCTGATGTCGTGGGCAATGCGAAAGCCCTCGCGGGTGGTGGCATCGGTGAAGTCGCCTTCGAGCTGGTCGCCAGGTGCGAAGCCCACGGAGTGGACGATGCAGTCCAGGCCGTCCCATTTTTTACCCAGCGCGGTGAAGACCTGGGCGATCTGCTCGTCACTGGCCACATCGCAAGGGAAGCACAGCTCGGCGCTGGAGCCCCAGCCTGCGGCGAACTCCTCGACCCGGCCCTTGAGTTTTTCGTTCTGATAAGTGAAGGCCAGCTCGGCGCCTTCACGATGCATGGCGGCAGCGATGCCGGAGGCGATCGACAGCTTGCTGGCGACACCGACGATCAGGACACGCTTCCCAGCGAGAAAACCCATATGTTGCTACTCCTGTTTCAGGTTATTCGGCGCTTGCCGGAGCCAGGAAGGCGGCTTCCAGCAATTGCCGTGTGTAAGGGTGTTGCGGGGCGTCGAAGATGCCCCCGGCGTCCCCCTGTTCCACCACCTGGCCGTGCTTGATCACCATCAACTGGTGGCTCAGGGCCTTGACCACCGCCAGGTCGTGGCTGATGAACAAGTAGGTCAGGTTGTACTTGCTTTGCAGTGTGCGCAGCAGTTCCACCACCTGGCGCTGCACCGTGCGGTCCAGGGCCGAAGTCGGTTCGTCCAGCAGGATCAGCCGCGGCTTGAGCACCAGGGCCCGGGCAATGGCGATGCGCTGGCGCTGCCCGCCGGAGAACTCATGGGGGTAGCGGTGCCGCGTGTCCGGGTCCAGGCCGACCTCCTTGAGGGCTTCGATGATGGCCTGTTCCTGCTCCTGCTCACTGCCTATCTTGTGGATGCGCAGGCCCTCGCCGACGATCTGGCTCACGCTCATGCGCGGGCTGAGGCTGCCGAAAGGGTCCTGGAACACCACCTGCATTTCCCGCCGCAGCGGCCGAACCTGTTGCTGGGTCAGGCTGTCCAGTTGCTGGCCCTCGAAGCGAATGCCGCCCTGGCTGGCAATCAGGCGCAGGATCGCCAGGCCCAGGGTCGACTTGCCCGAGCCGCTTTCACCAACGATGCCCAGGGTCTGGCCCTGGGGCAGGCTGAAGTGGATGCCGTCCACTGCCTTGACGTGATCCACGGTGCTGCGCAGCAGGCCTTTCTTGATCGGGAACCAGACCTTGAGGTTGTTAACCTCCAGCAGCGGCGGGCCAATCTCGTTGGCCGCCGGCAGGCCGCTGGGTTCTGCGGCCAGCAGTTCCCGGGTGTAGGGATGCTGCGGCGCGCGGAACAGATCTTCGCAGGATGCCTGTTCGACGATGCAGCCCTTCTGCATGACACAGACCCGGTGGGCAATGCGCCGCACCAGGTTCAGGTCGTGGCTGATCAGCAGCAGCGCCATGCCCAGGCGCGCCTGCAGTTCCTTGAGCAGCTCGAGGATCTTCAGCTGCACGGTGACATCCAGGGCTGTGGTGGGCTCGTCGGCGATCAGCAGTTCCGGCTCATTGGCCAGGGCCATGGCGATCATTACCCGTTGCCGCTGGCCGCCAGACAGCTCGTGGGGCAGGGCCTTGAGACGCTTGTGCGGTTCGGGGATGCCCACCAGCTCCAGCAGTTCCAGGGTGCGCCGGGTGGCGACCTTGCCGGTCAGGCCCTTGTGGATGCCCAGCACTTCGTTGATCTGCTTCTCGATGCTGTGCAGCGGGTTCAGCGAGGTCATGGGCTCCTGGAAGATCATCGCGATGCGGTTGCCGCGGATATGGCGGATGGTCTTCTCTTTGAGGGTCAGCAGGTCGTGCCCGGCATACTGGATGGTGCCGCTGGGGTGGTGCGCCAGAGGGTAGGGCAGCAGCCGCAGGATGGAGTGGGCGGTGACCGATTTGCCCGAGCCGCTTTCGCCCACCAGGGCCAGGGTCTCGCCGCGCTTGATGTCGAAGCTGACGCCTTGCACCACCCGCTGGCGGTGCTCGCCGGTGACGAACTCCACCGCCAGGTCGCGGACTTCGATCAGGTTGTCCTGGGTCATGTCATTTCCTCGGGTCGAAGGCATCGCGGGCGGATTCGCCGATGAACACCAGCAGGCTGAGCATGATCGCCAGCACGGCGAAGGCGCTCATGCCCAGCCAGGGCGCCTGCAGGTTGGACTTGCCCTGGGCCACCAGCTCGCCGAGGGATGGCGCCCCCGGCGGCAGGCCGAAACCGAGGAAGTCCAGGGCGGTGAGGGTGCCGATGGCGCCGGTGAGGATAAAGGGCATGAAGGTCATGGTGGAGACCATGGCGTTGGGCAGGATGTGGCGGAACATGATGGCGCCGTTCTGCATGCCCAGGGCCCGGGCGGCCCGCACGTACTCCAGGTTGCGCCCGCGCAGGAACTCGGCCCTCACCACGTCCACCAGGCTCATCCAGGAGAACAGCAGCATGATCCCCAGCAGCCACCAGAAGTTGGGTTGCACGAAGCTGGCGAGGATGATCAGCAGGTAGAGCACCGGCAGGCCGGACCAGATCTCCAGGAAGCGCTGGCCCACCAGGTCCACCCAGCCGCCGTAGAAGCCCTGCAGGGCGCCGGCGATGACGCCGATGATGGAACTGAGAATGGTCAGGGTCAGGGCGAACAGCACCGACACCCGGAACCCGTAGATGACCCGGGCCAGCACGTCGCGGCCCTGGTCGTCGGTGCCCAGCAGGTTGTCCGCCGAGGGCGGCGCCGGGGCCGGTACCCGCAGGTCGTAGTTGATGCTCTGGTAGCTGAAGGGGATCGGTGCCCAGAGTACCCAGGCATCCTTCTGCGCCAGCAGTTCGCGGATGTAGGGGCTCTTGTAGTTGGCTTCCAGGGGGAATTCGCCGCCGAAGGTGGTCTCCGGGTAGCGCTTGAGGGCCGGGAAGTACCAGCCGCCTTCGTAGTGCACCACCAGCGGCTTGTCGTTGGCGATCAGCTCGGCGCCCAGGCTGAGGACGAACAGCACCAGGAACAGCCACAGCGACCACCAGCCGCGCTTGTTGGCCTTGAAACGCTCGAAGCGCCGGCGATTGAGGGGGGACAGGTTCATCTCAATGCTCCCGGCTGTCGAAGTCGATGCGAGGGTCGACCAGGGTGTAGGTCAGGTCGCCGATCAGTTTCACCACCAGCCCCAGCAGGGTGAAGATGAACAGGGTGCCGAACACCACCGGGTAGTCGCGGTTGATCGCTGCCTCGAAGCTCATCAGGCCCAGGCCGTCGAGGGAGAAGATCACTTCCACCAGCAGGGAGCCGGTGAAGAAGATGCCGATGAAGGCCGAGGGGAAGCCGGCGATCACCAGCAGCATGGCGTTGCGGAACACATGGCCGTAGAGCACCCGGCGCTGGGTCAGGCCCTTGGCCTTGGCGGTGACCACGTACTGCTTGTTGATCTCGTCGAGGAAGCTGTTCTTGGTCAGCAGGGTCATGGTGGCGAAGTGGCCGATCACCAGGGCGGTGACCGGCAGCGCCAGGTGCCAGAAGTAGTCGAGGATCTTGCCGCCCCAGCTCAGCTGGTCGAAGTCGTTGGAGGTCAGGCCGCGCAGGGGGAACCAGTTGAAATAGCTGCCGCCTGCGAACACCACGATCAGCAGGATGGCGAACAGGAAGGCCGGGATCGCGTAGCCGACGATGATCGCCGAGCTGGTCCAGACATCGAAGTGGCTGCCGTGGCGGGTGGCCTTGGCGATCCCCAGGGGGATCGACACCAGGTACATGATCAGGGTGCTCCACAACCCGAGGGAGATGGACACCGGCATCTTTTCCTTGATCAGGTCCACCACCTTGGCGTCACGGAAGAAGCTGTTGCCGAAATCCAGGGTGGCGTAGTTCTTGATCATGATCCACAAGCGTTCCGGCGCCGACTTGTCGAAGCCGTACATGTGCTCGATTTCCTTGATCAGCGCTGGGTCCAGGCCCTGGGCGCCGCGGTAGCTGGAACCGGCCACCGAGACTTCGGCGCCGCCGCCGGCGATGCGGCTGGTGGCGCCGTCGAAGCCTTCGAGCTTGGCGATCATCTGCTCCACCGGGCCGCCGGGTGCGGCCTGGATGATCACGAAGTTGATCAGCAGGATGCCCAGCAGCGTGGGGATGATCAGCAGCAGGCGGCGAAAGATATAGGCCAGCATGGTCAGTACACCGCTTCGGCCGGGGCCGCCTGGTTGTCCGGGGTCGGTTCAACGGCCGGCTTGGCGCCGGGCTTGATCCACCAGGTGTTGACGCCGATGTCGTACCTGGGCGCGACCTTGGGGTGGCCGATATGGTCCCAGTAGGCCACGCGCCAGGTCTTGATGTGCCAGTTGGGAATCACGTAGTAGCCCCATTGCAGGACCCGGTCCAGGGCCTTGGCGTGGGCCACCAGGCTGGCGCGGGAATCGGCGTTGATCAGGTTTTCCACCAGGCTGTCGATGGCCGGGTCCTTGAGGCCGATGTAGTTGCGGCTGCCGGGCTTGTCGGCGCTGGAGGACATCCAGAACTCGCGTTGCTCGTTACCCGGGGAGTTGGACTGGGGGAAGCTGCCGACGATCATGTCGAAGTCTCGCGAGCGCACCCGGGTGATGTACTGGGACACGTCGACCCGGCGGATCACCAGGTCGATGCCCAGGTCGGCCAGGTTGCGCTTGAACGGCAGCAGCACGCGCTCGAACTCGGTCTGGGCCAGCAGGAACTCGATCACCACCGGCTTGCCCTGGGCGTCGACCATCTTGTCGTCGACGATGCGCCAGCCGGCTTCCTGCAACAGCTGGTAGGCCTGGCGCTGCTGGGCGCGGATCATCCCGCTGCCGTCGCACACCGAAGGGGAGAAGGCCTGGTCGAACACCTGCGGGGGGATCTTGCCCCGCAGCGGTTCGAGGATGGCCAGTTCCTCGGGCCCCGGCAGGCCGGTGGCGGCCATTTCCGAGTTCTCGAAGTAGCTGCGGGTGCGGGTGTAGGCACCGTTGAACAGCTGCTTGTTGCTCCACTCGAAGTCCAGCAGCAGGCTCAGCGCGTGACGCACTCGCACGTCCTGGAACATCGGCCGGCGGGTGTTGAAGACAAAACCCTGCATGCCGGTGGGATTGCCGTTGGCGATCTGCTCCTTGATCAGGCGGCCCTGGGCCACGGCCGGAATGTTGTAGGCGTTGGCCCAGTTCTTCGCGCTCATTTCCAGCCAGTAGTCGAACTGGCCGGCCTTGAGCGCTTCCAGGGCCACAGTGTTGTCGCGGTAGTAGTCGCTGGTGATCACGTCGAAATTGTAGAAGCCGCGGTTGACCGGCAGGTCCTTGGCCCAATAGTCCTTGACCCGCTCGTAGCGGATCGAGCGCCCGGCCTTGACCTCGGTGACCTTGTAAGGGCCGCTGCCCAAGGGAATCTCCAGGTTGCTCTTGGCAAAGTCGCGGCTTTGCCACCAGTGCTTGGGCAGGATCGTCAGCTGGCCGAGGATCAGCGGCAGCTCGCGGTTGTTGGTGTGCTTGAACTTGAACAGCACCCGCTGCGGGTCTTCGGCGATCACCTGGTCGACATCGGCGTAGTAGCCGCGGTACAGCGGCGAGCCGGCGCTCATCAGGGTCTGGAAGCTGAACACCACGTCTTCGGCGTGGATCGGCTGGCCGTCGTTGAAGCGCGCCTCGGGGCGCAGATAGAAGCGCACCCAGCTGTTGTCCGGGGCTTTCTCGATCTTGCTGGCCACCAGGCCGTACTCGGTGAACGGCTCATCCAGGCTCTGGGCCATCAGGGTGTCGTAGACCAGGCCGATGTTCAGCTCCGGCACGCCCTTGCTGATGAACGGGTTGAGGCTGTCGAAGCTGCCGAAGCCGGCCATGCGGAAGGTGCCGCCCTTGGGCGCGTCGGGATTGACGAAGTCGAAGTGCTGGAAGTTCGCCGGGTATTTCGGCGCTTCGTTGTACAGGGTCACGGCGTGTTGCGGCGCAGCCTGGGCATAGCAGGCGATGGCGCTGAACAACAGGCCGCTGGTGCGCAGGAGCAGGGCACGCAGGGGCATCATTGGGCGTTCTCCATGGACTTCAGCCACCAGGCGCCGAGGCCCAGGGTATAGGGCGGCGTGGTGACGAAGGCGAACCGGTTACGGTAGGCCAGGCGGTGATAGTTGAGGTACCAGTTGGGAATCATGTAGTGCTGCCACAGCAGCACCCGGTCCAGGGCCCGGCCCGCGGCCAGTTGGTCGTCGCGGGTCTGGGCGGCCAGCAGCTGTTCCAGCAGGTGATCGACCACCGGGTTGTTGATGCCTGCGTAGTTCTTGCTGCCCTTGACCGAGACCTGGCTGGAGTGGAAGTACTGCCATTGCTCAAGGCCCGGGCTCAGGGTCTGGTTGAGGGTCATGAGGATCATGTCGTAGTCGAACTGGTCCAGGCGCTGCTTGTATTGCGCCCGGTCCACGGTGCGCAGGCGGGCGTCGATGCCGATGCTCGCGAGGTTCTCCACGTAGGGCTGGAGAATCCGTTCCAGGTTGGGGTTGACCAGCATCAGTTCGAAGCGCAGCGGCTGCCCGGCACTGTTCTGCAGGCGCTGGCCATTGAGCTTCCAGCCCGCCTCGCCGAGCAGCCCCAGGGCCTTGCGCAGGGTGTCCCGCGGGATGCCGCGGCCGTCGGTGCGCGGCAGGCTGAAGGCCTGGCTGAACAGGCTGGCGGGCAATTGCTCGCGGTAGGGCGAGAGCAGCAGCCATTCATGGCCCTGCGGTACCCCGGTGGCGGAGAACTCGCTATTGGGGTAGTAGCTCAGGGCGCGCTGGTAGGCGCCGCTGAACAGGGTGCGGTTGGTCCACTCGAAGTCGAACATCATGCCCAGCGCCTCGCGCACCCGCACGTCGGCGAAAGTGGCGCGGCGGGTGTTCATGAACAGACCCTGGGTCTGGGTCGGGATCTGGTGCGCCACCTGGGCCTTGATCACCTCACCGCGGTTGACCGCCGGGAAGTTGTAGCCGTTGGCCCAGTTCTTGGCCTGGTGCTCGATATAGATGTCGAACTCGCCGGCCTTGAAGGCTTCGAAGGCCACGTCGCTGTCGCGGTAGAACTCCACTTCGACCCGGTCGAAGTTGTTGAAGCCGCGGTTGACTGGCAGGTCCTTGCCCCAGTAGTCCTTGACCCGTTCGAACACCAGCTGGCGCCCGGGCTGTACCTGGGTGATGCGGTACGGGCCGCTGCCCAGGGGCGGGGTGAAGGTGGTGGCCTTGAAGTCGCGATCCTTCCAGTAATGCTGGGGCAGCACCGGCAGTTCGCCCAGGCGCAGGATCAGCAAGGGGTTGCCGGCACGCTTGAACACGAAGCGGATGCGCTGCGGGCCGAGGATATCCACCCGCTGCACTTCTTGCAGGTTGGTGCGGTATTGCGGGTGGCCTTCCTTGAGCAACAGGCGATAGGAGAACGCCACATCGTAGGCGGTGATCGGCTTGCCATCGTGAAAGCGTGCTTCGGGGCGCAGGTTGAACACCACCCAACTGCGGTCCTCGGCGTATTCCACCGAGCGGGCGATCAGGCCGTAGCTGGAAGTTGGCTCATCACCGGAAGGCGCATACAGGCCGGTGCCCACCATCAAGGGTTCGTTGAGCTCGTTGACCCCGTATTGCAGGAAATTCGGCGTGGCGACCGGGCTGGTGCCCTTGAAGGTGTAGGGGTTGAGGGTGTCGAAGGTGCCAAAGGCCATGACCCGCAAGGTGCCGCCTTTGGGCGCAGCGGGGTTGACCCAATCGAAATGGGTGAACTTTGCCGGGTATTTGAGCGTGCCAAACTGCGCGTAACCGTGACTTTCGGTGATCGTCGCGCTTGCGGGAAAGCTCAAGGCCAGGCTGATGAAGAGCAGGAGCAGGGGACGCATCGAGACAGAGATCCGATCCAGGCGGCTTGGGCTTTGTGCTCCGTACAGTAACAGCTTGTATCAGCAGGAAAAAGCTCGCTGGCGCGCGCTTCGTGCAATTGAAATTTCCTGTAGGAGCCGGGTTGCCGGCGAAGGCTGTTCGCCGGCAAGCCGGCTCCTACAGGGGAGATTTCAGTGCGGCAGGTACACCGTCAGCATCTGGCCGGGCTTGAGGGCCTGGGCCGCGCGGGGGTTCCAGCGCTTGAGGTGCTGCATCTCGACATTGAAGCGCTTGGCCACCATGTACAGCGAGTCACCCTGCTTGACCTTGTACTGAGTCGACTTCTTCTTGTTGCTGGCCAGGCTGGTTTTCTTGCTGGCCACCTTGCGGGTGTCCTGCATCACCAGCGTCTGGCCGACCTTGAGGTTCTTGCCGCTGAGCTTGTTCCAGCGCTGCAGGTCCTGGACGTCGACCTTGTTGGCCTTGGCAATGAGGGTCAGGTTGTCGCCATTCTTGACCCGGTAGATGCGCTTGGCCCGCAGCGAATCACGCCCTTCGTCGCGGTCGAAGACCGGTTTGAGGGAGCGCTTGCTGATCAGTTCTTCGGGTTTCATGGTGGACAGGCTGGTGGTCAGCAACTGTGCCTTGGAAGTCGGCACCAGCAGGTGCTGGGGGCCGTCGATGGTGGTGCGCTGCTTGAACGCCGGGTTGAGCTGGAACAGCTCGTCCTCGTCGATGTTGGCCACCGCCGCGACCTTGGACAGGTCCATGCGCTGGTTGATCTCCACCACCTGGAAGTAGGGTTCGTTGGCGATCGGGTTGAGGTTCACGCCGTAGGCCTGCGGGGCCAGCACCACCTGGGACAGGGCCAGCAGCTTGGGCACATAGGCCTGGGTCTCGGCCGGCAGCGGCAGGTTCCAGTAGTCGGTGGGCAGGCCGAGCTTTTCATTGCGCTCGATGGCCCGGCTCACCGTGCCTTCACCGGCGTTGTAGGCGGCCAGTGCCAGCAGCCAGTCGCCGTTGAACATGTCGTGCAGGCGGCTCAGGTAGTCCATGGCCGCGGTGGTGGACGCGGTGATGTCGCGGCGGCCATCGTAGAAGCGGGTCTGGCGCAGGTTGAAGTAGCGCCCGGTGGCCGGGACGAACTGCCACAGCCCCACCGCATCGGCCCGGGAATAGGCCAGGGGGTTGTAGGCGCTTTCGATGACCGGCAGCAGGGCCAGTTCCAGCGGCATGTTGCGCTCTTCGAGACGCTCGACGATGTAGTGGATATAAAGGCTGCCGCGCTCGCCGGCATTTTCCAGGAAGGAAGGGTTGCTGGCGAACCACAGGCGCTGCTGTTCAATACGCGGGTTGACGCCCAGGCCTTCTTGCAATTGGAACCCCTGGCGCATGCGTTCCCAGACGTCCTGGGGTACTTGCGGGCTGGGCTGGTTGCTCAGCCAGATGGGTTTCTGCTTGATGCGGGCGTTGAAATTCTGTGTGTGTGTCGCGTCGCTCTGCGGGGCATGGCCGGTGCTTTGGCAGCCCGCAAGAGTCGCTGACACAGCTACCGCGATGGCCTGGGCCAAGCGCGTCAATGCGTCTGAACTGATGGAATAACGAATAGATGACGACATTGGCTGGAAGTAAGTTCCGGGCAAAAATGTCGGGCGATTCTAGAAAGCACCCGGGGTGCGGTCAACCATTCAGAATTTTTGTACCAATCGATAGCCTGCTTAGAACTTATCTTTCCAAGCCCTCAGGGCCGCAAAGACCGCACTCTGCGACTGGTTATCCTGGCCATTCCGTTCGTCCGCTTTTTGTTTAACGGATGTTTCACCGGTACGTAGGAACGGGTTGGTCAATTTCTCCAGGGCCAGGGTCGAGGGCAGGGTCATGCGCCCTTGCTCACGCATCTGCGTGACCTTCGTCAGGCGTTCGGCGATGTCCGGGTTGGCCGGTTCCACCGCCTGGGCGAAGCGCAGGTTGCTCAGGGTGTATTCGTGGGTGCAGTAGATCAGGGTGTCGTCCGGCAGCGCGGCGAGGCGGCCGAGGGAGTGGTGCATCTGCTCCGGGGTGCCCTCGAACAGTCGGCCACAACCGGCCGCGAACAGGGTATCGCCACAGAACAGCAGGCCATGGTGGTAGAAGGCGATATGCCCCAGGGTGTGGCCGGGCACGGCGAACACCTCGAACTCCCAGCCGAGGATGCTGACCCGCTGGTTGTCTTCGAGGCCGATGTCGCGGGCCGGGATCTTTTCCCGGGCCGGGCCATAGACCGTGGCCGCGCTGTGCTGCTTGAGGCGTTCGACGCCGCCGACGTGATCGTGGTGATGGTGGGTGATCAGTATGTCGCTGAGCACCCAGCCCGGGTGCTGTTCCAGCCAGGCCAGTACCGGCGCTGCATCCCCCGGATCGACGACTGCGCAGCGCTGGCTGCGATGATCTTGTAACAACCAGATGTAGTTATCGGTGAAGGCGGGCAGGGCACTGATCTGTATCATCTTCGGATTCGCCAAGCGGAAAACAATGGCGCATCTTAGAGCTTCTTGGCGCGTTGGAGAATGCAATGACCGATAAAGCCTTCGCTCAGGCAGATCCCGACTGGCTGGCCCTGATCAGTGCGGCACGGGAGTGGCTGTCCGGCCCCCTGGGGCAATTTCTGCTGGATGAAGAGCGGCGCATGCTCGAAGAGGAACTGGGGCGTTTCTTCGGCGGCTACCTGGTGCACTACGGGCCCTCGGCGCAAACTCCGCCGGCGGCGCCCCAGGTGCAACGCAACGTGCGTCTCGGCGCGCCCTTGCCCGGGGTGGAGATCGTTTGCGAGGAGCAGGCCTGGCCCCTGAGCGAGCACGCCGCCGATGTGGTGGTGCTGCAGCACGGCCTGGATTTCTGCCTGTCGCCCCACGGCCTGCTGCGCGAGGCGGCCAGCAGCGTGCGCCCTGGGGGGCATCTGCTGATTGTCGGCATCAACCCCTGGAGCACCTGGGGCCTGCGCCATGTGTTCGCCCATGATGCGTTGCGCCTGGCCCGCTGCATCTCCCCGTCGCGGGTCGGCGACTGGCTCAACCTGCTGGGCTTCGCGCTGGAGAAACGCCGCTTCGGGTGCTATCGTCCGCCGCTTGCTTCAACGGCATGGCAGGCGCGGCTGGCCGGCTGGGAGCGCAGGGCCGGGCACTGGCAACTGTCCGGCGGCGGCTTCTACCTGTTGGTGGCGCGCAAGATCGCCGTGGGCCTGCGCCCGGTGCGCCAGGTGCGGCGCGAGCCGATGGGCAAGCTGGTACCGCTGCCCATGGCCAAGGTCAACCGCCGCAACGCCGAGCCTTGATGAACTGTTGAAACCCTCTTTTTATACACTCCCGGCCGGCGTAGCCCGGCCCTGGGCCCGGTCGATCGCGGTCGGCGGGCTAATGGCAATTTTCTGATGGAAGGCGTGGATGAGCGATAGCGTAGAAATCTTTACCGACGGTGCCTGCAAGGGCAATCCCGGCCCCGGTGGCTGGGGCGCGCTGCTGGTGTGCAAGGGCGTCGAAAAGGAGCTCTGGGGCGGCGAAGCCAACACCACCAATAACCGCATGGAGCTGATGGCGGCGATCCGCGGCCTGGAAGAGCTCAAGCGCCAGTGCGATGTGCAACTGGTCACCGACTCGCAGTATGTGATGAAGGGCATCAACGAGTGGATGGCCAACTGGAAGAAGCGCGGCTGGAAGACCGCCGCCAAGGAGCCGGTGAAGAATGCCGACCTGTGGCAGCAGCTCGACGAACAGGTCAACCGCCACAACGTCACCTGGAAATGGGTGCGCGGCCACACTGGCCATCACGGCAACGAGCGGGCCGACCAGTTGGCCAACCGCGGTGTCGACGAGGTCCGCGGCTACAAGCAGTCCTGATGCCCTGAGCGGCCAATCAGCGACAAGGCAGCGGCCGTTCGAGTCGCTGCTTCATTTCCCCCATCGCACGGGGCGAATCCACCAGCACCGCATCCATCTTCAGGCAAGCGGCCGCCTGATAGTCCTCGGCTGTATTGACGCCGATCGCCAGCATCCGCACCTTGCCCCGTGACTGAAAGCAATCCACCGCAGCGGGTGTCCACAGCCGGGCATCGACCTGGGAGCGCGCCTCGCCCAGGGTAAAGGTCTCGACCAGTTGCACCGGGCGCCGGTACTCGAAAGCCACCCAACTGCCGGGTGCAGGTGGTGCGTTGCAGTGGTGGGCGAGGGCGACGCTGGCCAGCCGGTCCCGGGTACTGTCCCTGGATTCGAACAGCCGGGCCTGGGGATAGGGCGCGAAAGCCTGCTGGTAGCCGGCATCGGTGGAATAGATCAGCACCCGGTTCCAGGCGTGCAGCTGTTCCAGCAAGCGGGCGACGGCCTGGGCCTGGGGGGCAGCCGGCAGGGCCTTCATGTCGAGAATCACCGGCACCGACTCGGGGATCGCCATCAGCGCCTGACGCAACGACGGCAGGCTCACCGGCTGGGCGCGATAGGGAAAGGTCACCTGGCCGTCGGCTGCTGTCTGCTTGAAATTCCACCCGGCATTGAGTGCCTGCAACTGCGCCAGGGTGTGCTGGTTGACTGCGCCTGTGGCCTGGGTATTGGCGCTCAGGTCGGCCGGTCGGTACAGCACCGGTACGCCATCGCGGCTTAGCTGCACCGTCAGCCAGAGCATGTCGACGTTATTGCGCAGGGCGTTGTCGATGGCCAGCAGGGTGTTCTCGGGAAAGTCCGCGGCGCCGCCGCGATGGGCAACGATCAGCGGCCGTTGTCGGCTGCCGCTGTCGGTGTGCGCAAGGGAAGAGCAGCCACTGATGCAGGCCAAGGCCAGCAGCAGTGGGAGCATCTGTCGAGTCTTGAGCATGGGAGGGCGGTTCCTGTGGAGTGAGTGCAACGCCGGGTATCAGCACCCGCGCGCCTGGGTGAGGCCGCACGGTAACGCAATAGCCTTGTTCGCATAAAGAAACGGCTGCGGCGCGCGATGAATTAGCTGCGGATGCGCCTGGGAGCTCAGAGCGCAAGCATGGCGCTGGCCAGTTGCAGGTCGCTAACGGGCGGGGCACCGAGCACCTGGCGAATGTGCATCAGGGCGGCTTCCAACCGGGCGCCACGGATCTCGCCGGCGCTGGCCACGAAGGCTGCGGCATCGCTCTGGGCGGCGAGCACAAGTTTGTCGTCCTTGAATGAGCTGCTGGCTTTGGAGCTGCCCTCGGTTGAGCTCAGGGTCAGGCTCATGCTGATGTCGGTGCTGATCACCAGGGCGCTGGCCTGGACGAGGTCGGCGAACAGGCAGGCGCAGAGCACGCAGGCCAGTCGGGTTTTGCTGGGGGTCATGGCAGGGCTGGGTCCGGCGGAAAATATCGTCGGGCACCCTAGCGCTTTGCGTTGCAGCGAACTGCAGCAGCTTTGCTAAGGATTGTTAAAAACTGCACAGGCTGGGGGCTGATGAATCCGCCATGGGTGTCCTGCCGCCAGAGCGTGCTAAAATCCCGCGCTTTGAAACACTTCCACCGTTGAGAACTGACCCCTGATGGCCAACAGATCTGTTGTACTCGATACCGAAACCACCGGCATGCCGGTGACCGACGGCCACCGGATCATTGAAATCGGTTGCGTCGAGTTGATCGGTCGGCGCCTGACCGGCCGGCACTTCCACGTTTACCTGCAACCGGATCGCGAGAGCGAT
The DNA here is from genome assembly GCF_058799535.1 of Pseudomonas sp. GW822-FHT06D10. NCBI lineage: Bacteria > Pseudomonadati > Pseudomonadota > Gammaproteobacteria > Pseudomonadales > Pseudomonadaceae > Pseudomonas > Pseudomonas sp. GW822-FHT06D10. The sequence continues at coordinate 627,156 of NZ_JBXALN010000001.1, forward strand.
GAGGGCGCCATCGGCGTCCACGGCATCACCAACGAATTCCTGGTGGGCAAGCCGCGTTTCGCCGAAGTCGCCGACGAGTTCTTCGACTTCATCCAGGGCGCGCAGCTGATCATCCACAACGCGGCGTTCGACGTTGGCTTCATCAACAACGAATTCGCCTTGATGGGCCAGCACGAACGGGCCGACATCACCCAGCACTGCACCATCCTCGACACCCTGATGATGGCCCGCGAGCGGCACCCGGGGCAGCGCAACAGCCTCGACGCCCTGTGCAAACGCTACGGCGTCGACAACTCCGGCCGTGAACTGCACGGCGCCTTGCTCGACTCGGAGATCCTGGCCGACGTCTACCTGACCATGACCGGTGGCCAGACCAGCCTGTCGCTGGCCGGCAATGCCTCGGACGGCAACGGCTCTGGCGAGGGGGCCGGCCAGGCTTCGGAAATCCGCCGCTTGCCGGCCGATCGCCCGCGCGGGCGGATCATCCAGGCCAGCGAGGCCGAACTGGCCGAGCACCAGGTGCGCCTGGAAATCATCGCCAAGTCCGCCGGTGCCCCGGCGCTCTGGACCCAGTTGCTCGAAACCCAGCAGTAAGCCTTTGCGGTGGCCGCTGCCGCAGGCGGCGAACGGCGCCGTAGGAGGCGCCGCGATATTGAGGAACGAAGGGCCTTGCCTGGAGGGAGATCGCCAGGCAAGGCCCTTCGTTCCTTATCGCAGCTTCGCAGGCTCAGCAGCGGCTACAGGCGTGGTTGGGGCGTGGCTGGGAATGGACCGGCAATTGTTCCAGAGCGACGTTTTGTTACACCCAGCCCATGCCTGGGGTGACACGAAGCGTGCGCAGCTTCTACCCTGAGTTGATTGGCGGGGCCTGCCCGCCGTTTCAGGACACTGAGCCCCATGTATAAAGACCTGCAGTTTCCGATCCTGATCGTGCATCGCGACATCAAGGCCGATACGGTCGCGGGGGACCGGGTCAGGGGGATCGCCCGGGAACTGGAAAAGGACGGGTTCAGCATCTTTTCCGCGGTGGACTATGCCGAAGGGCGGCTGGTGGCTTCGACCCATCACGGCCTGGCCTGCATGTTGATCGCCGCCGAAGGGGCCGGGGAAAACAAGCACCTGTTGCAGAACATGGTGGAACTGATCCGCCTGGCGCGGGTACGTGCGCCGCTGCTGCCGATCTTTGCCCTGGGCGAGCAGGTGACCCTGGAAAACGCCCCCGCCGACGCCATGAGCGAACTCAACCAGCTGCGGGGCATTCTCTACCTGTTCGAGGACACGGTGCCGTTCCTGGCCCGGCAAGTGGCCCGGGCCGCGCGGGGCTACCTGGATGGCTTGCTGCCACCGTTCTTCAAGGCCCTGGTACAGCACACCGCCGACTCCAACTATTCCTGGCACACCCCGGGGCACGGCGGTGGCGTGGCCTATCGCAAGAGCCCGGTGGGGCAGGCGTTTCACCAGTTCTTTGGCGAGAACACCTTGCGTTCGGACCTGTCGGTGTCGGTCCCGGAGCTGGGGTCGCTGCTGGATCACACCGGCCCGCTGGCGGAAGCCGAGGCCCGTGCCGCGCGCAACTTTGGCGCCGATCACACCTTTTTCGTGATCAATGGCACCTCCACCGCCAACAAGATCGTCTGGCATTCCATGGTCGGTCGCGATGACCTGGTGCTGGTGGACCGCAACTGCCACAAGTCGGTGCTGCACTCGATCATCATGACCGGGGCCATTCCCCTGTACCTGTGCCCGGAGCGCAACGAACTGGGGATCATCGGGCCGATTCCCCTGAGCGAGTTCAGCGCCGAGTCGATCCAGGCCAAGATCGATGCCAGCCCGCTGACCCGCGGCCGGCCGCCCAGGGTCAAGCTGGCGGTGGTCACCAACTCCACTTATGACGGCCTGTGCTACAACGCCGAGCTGATCAAGCAGAGCCTGGGCAACAGTGTCGAGGTGCTGCACTTCGACGAAGCCTGGTACGCCTATGCGGCCTTTCATGAGTTCTTTGCCGGGCGCTACGGCATGGGCACGTCCCGCAGCGCCGACAGCCCGCTGGTGTTCACCACCCACTCTACCCACAAGCTGCTGGCGGCCTTCAGCCAGGCCTCGATGATTCACGTGCAGGATGGCGGCGCCCGGCAACTGGACCGCGACCGCTTCAACGAAGCCTTCATGATGCATATCTCCACCTCGCCGCAGTACAGCATCATCGCCTCGCTGGACGTGGCTTCGGCGATGATGGAAGGGCCGGCAGGGCGCTCGCTGCTGCAGGAAATGTTCGACGAGGCCCTGAGCTTTCGCCGGGCCCTGGCCAACCTGCGGCAGAACATCGCCGCCGATGACTGGTGGTTCTCGGTGTGGCAACCGGAGCGGGTCGAGGGCATCGACCAGGTGCGCACCGAAGACTGGCTGCTGGAACCTGAAGGCGAGTGGCACGGCTTTGCCGGGGTCACCGATGACTATGTGCTGCTGGACCCGATCAAGGTGACCCTGGTCATGCCCGGCCTGACCGCGGGCGGCGCCCTGAGCGAGCACGGGATCCCGGCGGCGGTGGTCAGCAAGTTTCTCTGGGAGCGCGGGCTGGTGGTGGAAAAGACCGGGCTCTATTCGTTCCTGGTGCTGTTCTCCATGGGCATCACCAAGGGCAAGTGGAGCACGCTGCTCACCGAACTGCTGGAGTTCAAGCGCAACTACGACGCCAATGTCAGCCTGGCCAGCTGCCTGCCCAGCGTGGCCGGGCAGGACCCGCAGCGCTACCAGGGCATGGGCCTGCAGGACCTGTGCGACCAGTTGCACGCCTGCTACCGCAGCAACGCCACGGCCAAGCACCTCAAGCGCATGTACACGGTGCTGCCGGAGGTGGCCATGAAGCCTGCCGATGCCTATGACCATCTGGTGCGGGGCGAGGTCGAGGCGGTTTCCATCGATCAGTTGCAGGGGCGTATCGCTGCGGTGATGCTGGTGCCCTATCCGCCGGGCATTCCGCTGATCATGCCGGGCGAGCGTTTCACCGATTCCACCCGATCGATCATCGATTACCTGGCCTTTGCCCGGGCCTTTGACAGCAGCTTCCCGGGGTTTGTCGCCGATGTGCACGGGCTGCAGCATGACGATCTGGGCGACGGGCGCCAGTACACCGTCGATTGCATCAAGGCATGAGGAGCTTCCCGGCCATGCAACCTGTTGTGAATCCCCGTTATCCGGGCCTGGCGGTGCGAGTCGCCGATGAGGGCTTTGCCGCTTATATCTGGGGCAGCGACTTCAGCTTTGAGGTCAGCGCCTATGCCGTGGCCGAACGCGAAGTGCCGGTGGCGGACTGGGCCCTGCGACGGATCGTGCCCTATCGCAAATGCTATGGCATCGACCCGGAGGAGTTCAGCAGCTACCGCAATGCCGCGGACAGCGAGATCTTCATGGCCTATCTGGACGACCAGCCGGTGGGCCATGTGGTGGTCAGCACCAACTGGAACGGTTACGCCCATATCGATGAGCTGGCGGTGCATGCGCCGGCGCGGCGCCACGGGGTAGCCAGGGCGCTGCTGGATGTGGCGCAGTTCTGGAGCCGCAGGAAAAAACTGCCGGGGATGATGCTGGAAACCCAGAACAACAACCTGGGGGCCTGCCGTCTCTACGAGCAATGCGGCTATGTGGTAGGGGGCGTGGACCACCTGCGTTACCGCGGTATCGACCCGCAGACCGCCGAGGTGGCGATCTTCTGGTACCGGCTGTTCGCCAATGAGCTGGAGGGGCCGGCGCTTTAACCTGCCAGCAGGGCCTCGGCCTGTTCCGTGAGCAGCTCCAGCAGGGCAGTGGTCAGCGGCGAGCTGTCGCTGCCGTGGCGCCGCAAGGCGTACAGCGTGACGCTGATGGGGGGCGACAGCGGGCACACATCGAGCCCGGCGCTGCGGGCGCCGACGGCGGTGAAGGGGTCGACGATGGCCAGACCTTCGCCAGCTTCCACCAGGCTGCGCATCATCTGATAGGTCTGCACCCGGGTCTGGATCACCGGGCTGGGGCGCAGGTTCTGCAATTTGCTGGCAAGCATCACGCTCAGCGGGTCCTGGCCCTCCAGGCCGACCATGGCCTGGCCGGCCAGATCCTGCAGGGCGACGTATTTCTGCTTGGGTTGCAGCCAGCCGTGGGGCGCCAGGAGAAACAGCTTGCCCTGGGCCAGGGCCTGGCTGTGGATGTCCGGGTGCTGCGGATCGTGCAGGCTCAGGCCCAGATCGCAGTCACGCAGCAGCAGGCTGTGGACCATGTCCCGGGTGCTCTGGCCGAGCAGGCTGCAAGGGGTGTCGGCGAAGCGCCGGCGCAGGGCGGCGATGCACTGGGGTAGCAGTTGCTGAACCAGCGGCGGGGTGCCGACGAGGCGCAGCGGTGGCGCCTGGTGGAACCTCAGGCTGTCGGCCAGGCGCTGCACGGGCTCGAAAGCGTCATACACCCGGGTGATGGCTCCCTGCAGCTCCCGGGCTTCACGGGTGGCCTGCAAACGGCCGCGAACACTGGCGAACAGCATGAAGCCCAATTGGCTCTCGGCGTCGCGCAGCAGGGCCTCGACCTCGGCCACCGAAAGTTGCAGCAGTTCGGCGGCAGTGCCCAGGTGAGCGGTTTGCAGGAGCGCCTGAATCACTTCGATATGACGTAAACGCATGCTTGAAGTCCATCTCCAGCCGTCGAGGGGTCAAGCAACGAATCCTAACCCAAGTGTGGCGACACAACAGCTGGCGATGATGCTCGCGCAGAATCACTGAGCTACATAGGTCTCGGGTTCGCGCACGATGGTTACATCCGACTGCACCAGCAGGAACTGGTTGTCATCGAGTTTCTTGACCCGGTCGCCGATGGCCAGGCGGTAGGTGGTCACGGGCTCCGATCCGGCCGCGCCGTCCTCCGGGGGCATGGATTCCTGGAATTCGTGCACTGAGTACACCCGCCCCTCGGCATCTCTTGCATGGAATTGTCCGACAAGTACTGCTGCCATTCTTTAGAGCCTCTGGAGATAAAACACGCAAATTCGGTGGTGTAGACCCGGTGTCCCCAGGGGAAGTTTTACCCCGGGAAAAAAATAATCCGCTACCGGTGCCAGCCCCTTTATCACGGGCTCTCTGGCAACAGGCCATGGCTTGGGAATTATCGGGGTGGGGTAGCAGACATCACCTCGGGTCATCTATAACTAACACCTTCTTTACGCCAACGGTTGGAAACTCCCATGAGCAATGTCTACAAGGTCGCAGTACTGGTCGGCAGCCTGAGAAAGCAGTCCCTGAACCGCAAGGTCGCCCTGGCCCTGGCCGAGCTGGCGCCTGCCAGCCTCCAGCTGGACATCGTCGAGATCGGTGACCTGCCGCTCTACAACGAAGACATCGATGCCACGCCACCGGCGGCCTACACCCGTTTTCGCGAACAGATCAGCGGTGCCGACGCGGTGCTGTTCGTTACCCCGGAATACAACCGCTCGGTACCGGCGGCGCTGAAAAATGCCATCGACGTCGGCTCGCGGCCCTACGGTAAAAGTGCCTGGAGCGGCAAGCCGGGGGCGGTGATCAGCGTTTCTCCGGGGGCCATTGGCGGTTTTGGCGCCAACCACCACCTGCGCCAGTCCCTGGTGTTCCTCAATGTGCCCTGCATGCAGCAGCCCGAGGCCTACCTGGGTGGCGCCGGCTCGGCATTCGACGAGGCCGGCAAACTGTCCGAAGCAACCCGGCCGTTCCTGCAGGGCTTCATCAACGCCTACGGGCAGTGGGTAGAGCAGCAACGCAAGGCCTGATTCCCCACCATTCCCTGCTGTCGCAGGAGCCGGCTTGCCGGCGAAGAGGCCCTTGAGTCCCGTGGGGCGCCTTCGCCGGCAAGCCGGCTCCTGCATACTCAAGACCCACTCTCATGTTGATTGCCGTATCGATTTTCCTGCTGACCATTACCTTGGTGATCTGGCAGCCCAAGGGCCTGGGCGTTGGCTGGAGCGCCGTGTTCGGCGCAACCCTGGCGCTGTTGTTCGGGATGGTGCAATGGGCGGATATCCCGGTGGTCTGGCAGATCATCTGGAATGCCACCGGTACCTTTGTCGCGCTGATCATCATCAGCCTGCTGCTGGACGAGGCCGGGTTCTTTGCCTGGGCCGCGCTGCATGTGGCGCGCTGGGGGCGAGGGCGGGGCAGGCGGCTGTTTGCCTTCATGGTATTGCTGGGGGCGCTGGTCTCGGCACTGTTCGCCAATGACGGCGCCGCGCTGATCCTGACCCCCATCGTTATTTCCATGCTCCTGGCCTTGCGCTTTTCACCGGCCACGACCCTGGCCTTTGTCATGGGCGCGGGGTTCATTGCCGACACCGCGAGCCTGCCACTGGTGGTTTCGAACCTGGTGAACATCGTCTCCGCGGACTTCTTCAAGATTGGCTTCAACCGTTATGCGCTGGTGATGCTGCCGGTCAACCTGGTGAGCGTAGCCGCCACCCTGGTGGTGCTGCTGTGGTTCTTCCGCCGCGATATCCCGCTGGATTACGACCCCCGGCAACTGGCCGAGCCCGCCAGCGCCATCCATGACCGGGCGACCTTCATGGCCGGCTGGTGGGTGCTGCTGATCCTGCTGCTGGGCTGTTTTGCCCTGGAGCCGCTGGGCATTCCCATCAGCGCTATTTCCGCGGTGTGCGCGGCGCTGCTGCTGGCGATTGCCGCCCGCGGGCACCGGATCTCCACGCGCAAGGTGCTCAGGGAAGCGCCCTGGCAGATCGTGATTTTTTCCCTGGGCATGTACCTGGTGGTGTACGGCCTGCGCAATGCCGGGCTCACGGCGTACCTGGCCGGCTGGCTGGATGTCTTTGCCGGCGGCGGGATCTGGGGCGCGGCCCTGGGCACCGGGTTGCTCACGGCGGGCTTGTCATCACTGATGAACAATCTGCCGACGGTGCTGATCGGCGCCTTGTCCATCGATGCCAGCCAGGCCACGGGGGTGGTCAGGGACGCGATGATCTACGCCAACGTCATCGGCAGCGACCTGGGGCCGAAGATCACCCCCATCGGCAGCCTGGCGACCCTGCTCTGGCTGCATGTACTGGAGCGCAAGGGTATTCACATTGGCTGGGGGTACTACTTCCGGGTCGGCATCGTGCTGACGCTGCCGGTGTTGCTGGCGACCCTGGCGGCCCTGGCGCTGCGCCTGTCGCTGATGTAGGCGCCGGCTTGTCGGCGAACAGGCCCTTGAGTCCTGTGGTGCCCTTAGGGGCGTCTTCGCCGGCAAGCCCGCTCCTGCGGCAGATTGTCAGGAGGGCTGCGGGGGGACGTGGGGCCAGAGATCGGCCACCAGGAACAGGCGTTCGGCTTCTTCCCAGCCGCCTTCAGGGGTTTGCTCCAGGCGTACCAGCAACTGCGCCGGGGCCTGGGGGGCAAGTTCCGCCAGCCATTGCTGCAGTTGCGTGGCGGTCCAGGCCTGCTCGGCCGGGTAGTGGGCCGGCGCCAGCCAGGCGTGGCGGGGCAGGGGCTGCCAGCGCCCCGGGGCGCTCTGGGCGAAAAATGCCGGCCAGTCGCGCTGATGCAGCCAGCGCCCGCACAGGTGTTGCGGGTGGGCGCCCTGGGGCGGTTCGGCGCGACCCGGCCAGGGGTACAGCAGGTAGCCCCCCAGCCACAGGTGCGCGCTGAACTGGTGGATATCCAGTGCCGCCAGGGCTTCGCGGCTTTCGTCCCGGGCGGAAATCGGCAGTTGGTGCCCATCCAGGTGCGCCAGCTTGCGGTCCAGGCGGTCATGGCAGCCGGGGCCCAGCCATTGGGCGCTGTCCTGGCCATTGCCGGCCTGGGGGCCCAGGTACAGCTTGATCGCCAGTTCCAGGTGGTGCACGCCGTCACGGTCGCGCAGCAGCATGTCCAGTTCGCCCAGGGTGTGGCCGCCGCGGCGGATTGGCAGGTTGGCCGCCAGCAGCTCGACCCCGGGGGCGTGGCGGACGGCAAATTGCCAGAGGCGTTCGTAATACAGGCCCAGGCGCCGGGTCGGGCCTTCGGCCAGCCACTGGCGCAGTGCGCGGCTGTCCAGGTCCTGGCAGCGCAGCCAGTGGGCCAGCAGTTGCGGCGCCTGGACCCAGTCGCTGCCGGCGAGCGGGTGGCGCTGTGGCCAGGGCGTGTGGCTGAGCATCGGCGGCGCGAGGATGACCCAGGCGAGGTCGCGGACTTCAGGTTGACGCAACTGGCGGGGAAGGCCGAGCAGATCAGGGAACAGGAGCATCTTGCGAGCATAGACGCAAACCCGGGCCGATCGCGATAAATGCGTGCCACTCGCAGTTGCGGCAGGGCTGGCTAAGCCCGTGTGGCTGAAAGGATTTTGTCTAACGCCGGGTTTCGCCCATAATCCTCCGTTTCGCCCGTACCCGAACCCCGCAGGAGCCCCATGGAGCAATTTCGCAATATCGGCATTATCGGTCGCCTGGGCAGTTCCCAGGTGCTGGACACAGTTCGCCGACTGAAAAAGTTTCTGCTGGCGCGGCACCTGCACGTGATCCTTGAGGACACCATCGCCGAAGTGCTGCCCGGCCACGGCCTGCAGACTTCCTCGCGCAAGTTGCTGGGCGAGGTCTGCGACATGGTCATCGTGGTCGGTGGCGACGGCAGCCTGCTGGGCGCCGCCCGGGCCCTGGCGCGGCACAACATCCCGGTGCTGGGGATCAACCGCGGCAGCCTGGGCTTTCTCACCGACATCCGCCCCGACGAGCTGGAAGTCAAGGTCGCCGAGGTGCTGGACGGCCACTACCTGGTAGAGAACCGCTTCCTGCTGCAGGCCGAGGTGCGCCGCCATGCCGAGGCCATCGGCCAGGGCGATGCGCTGAACGATGTGGTGCTGCACCCGGGCAAGTCGACGCGGATGATCGAGTTCGAGATCTACATCGACGGCCAGTTCGTCTGCAGCCAGAAGGCCGACGGCCTGATCGTCGCCACGCCCACCGGTTCCACGGCCTACGCCCTGTCCGCCGGCGGGCCGATCATGCATCCCAAGCTGGATGCCATTGTGATTGTGCCGATGTACCCCCATACCTTGTCGGGAAGACCGATCGTGGTCGATGGCAACAGCGAGCTGAAAATCGTCGTGTCCAAAGATATGCAGATCTATCCGCAAGTTTCCTGTGACGGGCAGAACCATTTCACCTGTGCCCCGGGCGACACCATCACGGTCAGCAAGAAGGCGCAGAAACTGCGCCTGATCCACCCGCTGGACCACAACTACTACGAGGTCTGCCGGACCAAACTCGGCTGGGGCAGCCGGCTGGGCGGTGGAGGCGACTGATGCTCGATCCCGCGCGTAGCTACGACCTGATCGGTGACGTGCACGGTTGCGCCCTGACCCTGGAGCACTTGCTGGATCGGCTCGGTTATCACAAGCAGGCCGGCGTCTGGCGGCACCCGTCGCGCATGGCAGTGTTCCTCGGCGATATCATCGACCGCGGCCCGCGTATCCGTGAGTCCCTGCACATCGTCCACGACATGGTCGAGGCCGGTCAGGCCCTGTGCATCATGGGCAACCACGAGTTCAATGCCCTGGGCTGGAGCACTCCGGCGGCCGAAGGCAGCGGCAAGCAGTTCGTGCGCGAGCACACCCCGCGCCATGCCCGGCTGATCCACGAGACCCTGACCCAGTTCGAACAGCACCCGGGTGACTGGCACGATTTCCTGCAGTGGTTCTATGAGTTGCCGCTGTTCGTCGACGCCGGGCGCTTTCGCGTGGTGCACGCCTGCTGGGATGCCGGCCTGATCGCGCCGCTGCGCCAGCAGTACCCCAACGGCTGCATCGACCGCGAGTTCCTGCAGTCCGCGGCCGTTCCCGACAGCTTTGCCTGTACCGCCTTCGACCGCCTGCTGCGGGGCACCGACATGCGCCTGCCCCATGGCCTGACCATGACCAGCGGCGACGGCCTGACCCGCGCCTTCTTCCGTACCAAGTTCTGGGAAGACGACCCGCAGACCTACGGCGACATCGTGTTCCAGCCCGACGCCTTGCCCGAGCCTGTGGCCCGCACGCCGTTGTCCCCGGCCGAGAAGAACAGCCTGCTGCGTTATGGCGCCGAGGAACCGATGCTGTTCGTCGGGCACTACTGGCGCAGCGGCAAGCCGGCGCCGATCCGTCCCAACCTGGCGTGCCTGGACTACAGCGCGGTGCTCTACGGCAAGCTCGCCGCGTATCGGCTGGACCAGGAAACCCGCCTGGATCCGAATAAATTTGTCTGGGTCGACGTTGAACGGCCCGAGGTAGTGCGATGAGTGCGGTAGCGGTATTGCGCCTGCCCCTGGCGACGGACCTGAGCGGCTTCGTCAAGCTGCTGCAACGCATGCAGGTGCCTCACCGGGTCAGCGAGGAGGCGGGGGAGCAGGTGCTCTGGGTGCCGGAATCCATCAGCGAGGACGTGCGTGGCCTGTACCAGCGCTTTCCCCAGGGCGACCCCGAGCAGCAGCTGGACATTCCCCAGGCCGGTGCCCCGGCGCGCCCCGGCTTCGTCCAGCAACTGCGCAGCAGCCCGGTCACCGCGCTGATCCTGCTCTTGAGCCTGGCGGTATGCGGTATCACCTTGCTCGGCGACAACCTGCAGACCCTGAGCTGGTTCACCTTCCTCGAGTTCCGCGTGGTTGGCGACTACATCCAGTTCAGCTCCCTGGCCGACAGCCTGGCAGCGGGGCAGTGGTGGCGCCTGGTGACGCCGATGCTGATCCACTTCGGCTTCCTGCATATCGCCATGAACGGCATGTGGTACTGGGAGCTGGGGCGGCGCATCGAAATGCGCCAGGGCGGCATCAACCTGCTGGGCCTGACCCTGCTGTTCAGCCTGGTGTCGAATTACGCGCAGTATTACTTCAGCGGGCCGACCCTGTTCGGCGGCCTGTCCGGGGTGCTCTACGGCCTGCTCGGGCATTGCTGGATCTATCAATTGCTGGCCCCCAACCCCATCTACCGCCTGCCCCGGGGCGTGCTGGTGATGATGCTGGTGTGGCTGCTGCTGTGCCTGTCCGGGCTGGTCTCGATGATCGGTTTCGGTGAAATCGCCAACGCCGCCCACGTTGGCGGGTTGCTTATCGGATGCCTCACCGGCCTGTTGGGCGGCTTGTACAGCCGCCGACGGGCCCTTTAAACGCTGGAGTCTTGTATGTCGTCCTTTGTTGAAATGATCGAAAACATCACCCCCGAGATCTACCAGAGCCTGAAACTGGCGGTAGAGATCGGCAAATGGTCCGATGGCCGCAAACTCACCGCCGAACAGCGTGAACTGTCCCTGCAGGCGATGATCGCCTGGGAAATGCAGAATCTGCCCGAGGATCAACGTACCGGCTACATGGGCCCGCAGGAATGCGCCTCGAAGTCGGCGCCGGTGCCGAACATCCTGTTCAAGTCGGATGCCATCCATTGATCGAGATTGGCCGCGGTTCCATCAGTAAAATGTCGGCGCGCCTTGACGGGTCGAACGTTGAATACGCTTTTCGCCTGGGCGACAGCGAGGTACCGGTCAACCCCTTGATCGGCACCACGCTGCGCCTGGAATACCTGGGTGCGATCCACTGCAGCCATTGCGGGCGCAAGACCAAGACCAGCTTCAGCCAGGGCTACTGCTACCCGTGCATGACCAAGCTGGCCCAGTGCGATATCTGCATCATGAGCCCGGAACGCTGCCACTACGACGCCGGTACTTGCCGCGATCCGTCATGGGGCGAGCAGTTCTGCATGACCGACCACGTGGTCTACCTGGCCAACTCATCGGGGATCAAGGTCGGCATCACCCGCGCCACCCAACTGCCGACCCGCTGGCTCGACCAGGGGGCCAGTCAGGCGCTGCCGATCATGCGCATGGCGACCCGCCAGCAATCGGGCTTCGTCGAAGATCTGTTCCGTTCCCAGGTGGCCGACAAGACCAACTGGCGCGCCTTGCTCAAGGGTGATGCCCAGGCGGTGGACCTGGTGGCAGTGCGCGAGCAGCTGTTCGCCGCCTGCGCCGAGGGCCTGTTGGCCCTGCAGGAGCGTTTCGGCTTGCAGGCGATCCAGCCGGTGACCGATATCGAGCCTCTGGAAATCCGCTATCCGGTCGTGGAGTACCCGACCAAGATCGTCAGCTTCAACCTGGACAAGAATCCGATCGCCGAAGGCACGTTGCTGGGGATCAAGGGCCAGTACCTGATCTTCGACACCGGCGTGATCAACATTCGCAAATACACGGCGTACCAGCTCGCCGTGCATCAGTAGAAGGAATTCGCCATGCGCACCGACCAACCGAAGATGATCTACCTGAAGGACTATCAGGCCCCCGAGTACCTGATCGACGAGACCCACCTGACCTTCGAGTTGTTCGAGGACCACAGCCTGGTCCATGCGCAGCTGGTGATGCGTCGCAACCCGGCCCGGGGCGCCGGCCTGCCGCCCCTGGTGCTGGACGGCCAGCAACTGGAACTGCTGTCGGTAAGCCTCGCCGATCAGCCGCTGAGTGCTGACGACTACCAGCTGGACGACAGCCACCTGACCCTGCACCCCACCAGCGCCAGTTTCACCCTGGACACCAGCGTGCGCATCCACCCGGAAAGCAACACCGCCCTGGAAGGCCTGTACAAGTCCAGCGGCATGTTCTGCACCCAGTGCGAGGCCGAGGGCTTTCGCAAGATCACCTATTACCTCGACCGCCCGGACGTGATGAGCAAGTTCACCACCACCGTGGTCGCCGAGCAGCACAGCTACCCGGTGCTGCTGTCCAACGGCAACCCGATCGCCAGCGGCCCGGGAGAAGACGGCCGGCACTGGGCGACCTGGGAAGACCCGTTCATGAAACCGGCCTACCTGTTCGCCCTGGTGGCCGGAGACCTGTGGTGCGTGGAAGACAGCTTCCGCACCCAGAGCGGTCGCGACGTGGCGCTGCGCATCTATGTCGAGCCGGAAAACATCGACAAGTGCCAGCACGCGATGAACAGCCTCAAGAAGTCCATGCGCTGGGACGAAGAGACCTATGGCCGCGAGTACGACCTGGACATCTTCATGATCGTCGCGGTCAACGACTTCAACATGGGCGCCATGGAAAACAAGGGCCTGAACATCTTCAACTCCAGCGCCGTGCTGGCCCGTGCCGAAACCGCCACCGACGCCGCGCACCAGCGGGTCGAGGCCATCGTTGCCCACGAATACTTCCATAACTGGTCGGGCAACCGGGTGACCTGCCGCGACTGGTTCCAGCTGTCGCTCAAGGAAGGCTTCACAGTGTTCCGCGACGCCGGTTTCTCCGCGGACATGAACTCGGCCACGGTCAAGCGCATCCAGGACGTGGCGTACCTGCGGACCCATCAGTTCGCCGAAGACGCCGGCCCCATGGCCCACGCCGTGCGTCCGGAAAGCTTTATCGAGATCTCCAACTTCTACACCCTGACCGTGTACGAAAAGGGTTCGGAAGTTGTCGGCATGATCCACACCTTGCTCGGCGCCGAAGGCTTCCGCAAGGGCAGCGACCTGTACTTTGAGCGCCATGACGGCCAGGCCGTGACCTGCGACGAATTCGTCAAGGCCATGGAAGACGCCAACGGCGTCGATCTGACCCAGTTCAAGCGCTGGTACAGCCAGGCCGGTACGCCGCGGCTGGCGGTCAGCGAGTCCTACGACGCAGCGGCGAAAACCTACAGCCTGACCTTCCACCAGAGCTGCCCGCAAACCCCGGACAAGGTCGAGAAACTGCCGTTCGTGATTCCGGTGGCCCTGGGCCTGCTCGATAGCACCGGTGCCGACATGGCCTTGCGCCTGGCTGGTGAAGCCGCCGCCCAGGGCTCGTCCCGCGTGTTGTCGGTGACCGAGGCCGAGCAGACCTTTACCTTCGTCGACATCGCCGAACATCCGCTGCCCTCGCTGCTGCGGGGTTTCTCGGCGCCGGTGAAGCTGAGCTTCCCCTACAACCGTGACCAGCTGATGTTCCTCATGCAGCACGACAGCGACGGTTTCAACCGCTGGGACGCCGGCCAGCAGTTGTCGGTGCAGGTGTTGCAGGAACTGATCGCCCAGCACCAACAGGGCCGGGCGCTGGCGATGGACGAACGTCTGGTGGCTGCCCTGGGCACTGTGCTCGCCGATGACAGCCTGGATCAGGCCATGGTCGCCGAAATGCTGTCCCTGCCGGGCGAGGCCTACCTCACCGAGATCAGCGAAGTGGCGGATGTCGAGGCGATCCACGCGGCTCGCGAGTTTGCCCGTCAGCAACTGGCTGACAGTCTGTTCGATGCCCTGTGGAAGCGCTATCAGGCCAATCGGCAGGTGTCCAAGGCCACCGCCTATGTGGCCGAGTCCGAGCATTTTGCCCGTCGCGCGCTGCAGAACATCGCCCTGTCGTACCTGATGCTGACCCACAAGCCCGAGGTACTGGCTGCGGCCATCGAACAGTTCGACAGCGCCGACAACATGACCGAGCGCCTGACCGCCCTGGCGGTCCTGGTCAACTCGCCGTTCGAGGCCGAGAAGGCCAAGGCCCTAGAAGTATTCGCCGAGAACTTCAAGGACAACGCCCTGGTCATGGACCAATGGTTCAGCGTGCAGGCCGGCAGCCCGTTGCCTGGTGGCCTGGAGCGGGTCAAGGCACTGATGCAGCACCCGGCGTTCAACATCAAGAACCCGAACAAGGTGCGGGCGCTGGTGGGGGCGTTTGCCGGGCAGAACCTGATCAACTTCCACGCCGCCGATGGTTCGGGCTATCGCTTCCTGGCGGACCTGGTGATCCAGCTCAACGGCTTCAACCCGCAGATTGCCTCGCGGCAACTGGCGCCGCTGACTCGCTGGCGCAAATACGACAGTGCCCGCCAGGCACTGATGAAAGGCGAACTGGAGCGCATCCGCGCCTCCGGCGAGCTGTCCAGCGATGTGTTCGAGGTGGTGAGCAAAAGCCTCGCCTGAGGCTTGTATCGCCCCCGGCATCGCCTTCGCTGGCAAGCCAGCTCCTACGGACCCAAGCCACCGCATATCCCCCCGTAGGAGCCGGCTTGCCGGCGAAGAGGCCCTCAAGCCTTGTACCGCCCTCGGCATTGCCTTCGCTGGCAAGCCAGCTCCTACGCGAGCGGTGGTGGCGAGGCAGGGGGGATTTGGCTCTGTAGCGCTTCGCTCAAGTCGCGGTGATAGTTCTGCGCGCCGATGGCGTGCAGGATGCCGACCCGCTCCAGCTTGCCGTGCACCTTGAGGTTGGCTTCGCACAGCTTCACCACAATCGCGCGCTTGTGCAGCTGGCCTATCACTTCTTCCAGGGTCTGCAGCCCGGTAATGTCCATGAACGGCACATGCTTGAGGCGGATGATCAGCACCTGCGGGTCGCTGTGGGTCTGGGCCAGGGCCCGTTCGAAGGTCTCCGCGGCGCCAAAGAACAACGGCCCTTCGATGGTGTAGATCAGTACGCCCGGTGGCAGGTGCTGCTGGCCACTGCGGTGCAGTTCCTGCTGCAGATCCTGTTCCACCACTTGTTGCACTTCCACCGAGGAGGCCATGCGCCGCAGAAAATGCAGCATGGCCAGGACCACGCCGATGTTCACCGCGATCACCAGGTCGCTGAACACGGTCAGCACAAAGGTGCACAGCAGGATCGCCACATCGGCCCGGGGGGCCCGTTGCAGCATGCGCTTGAAGTGGTGCAGCTCGCTCATGTTGTAGGCCACCACGAACAGGATCGCCGCCAGGGCGCACAGCGGAATGTTCGCTGCCAGCGGCGCCAGGAACAGGATGATCAGCAGCAGCACCAGGGCATGGACGATACCCGCCAGCGGGCTGCTGCCGCCGTTGCGGATATTGGTGGCGGTACGGGCAATGGCGCCGGTGGCGGCGAAACCGCCGAACAGCGGGGTGACCAGGTTGGCGATGCCCTGGCCCATCAGTTCCTGGTTGGAGTCATGGCGGGTGCCAGCCATGCCATCGGCCACCACCGCCGACAGCAGCGATTCGATGGCCCCGAGCATGGCGATGGCGAAGGCCGGGCCGATCAGGTCCAGGACCTGCGGCAGGCTGACCTCTGGAAACTGCAACGCCGGCAAGCCCTGGGGAATGCCACCGAAGGCACTGCCAATGGTGGCCACGCCCTGGAACTGGAACAGCGACTGCAAGGCCGTGGCCAGGGTCATGGCCAGCAGGGGGGCCGGCAAACGCTTGAGCTGGGGGATGCGCGGCACCCATAGCAGCAGCGCCAGGCTCAGCAGGGCCAGCAGGGTGGTGGTCAGGTGCAGTTGGGGCAGGGCTTGCAGCAGGTGCCAGAGTTTCTGATGAAAGTGCTCGCCGCCGACCGCGGGCAGGCCGAAGAAATCCTTCCACTGGCTGACCCAGATGATTACCCCGATACCGGCGGTGAAACCCAGGATCACCGGGTCCGGGATGAACTTGATCAGGGCGCCCAGGCGGCTGATGCCCAGCAGGAACAGGATCAACCCGGCCATCAGGGTCGCCAGTTGCAGGCCGCCGACCCCGTATTGGGCGGTGACCCCGGCAAGGATCACGATAAAGGCCCCGGTGGGCCCGGCGATCTGCACCCGGCTGCCGCCGAACAGCGACACCAGCAGGCCGCCGACGATGGCGGTGTAGATGCCCTGTTCGGGCTTGACCCCGGAGGCGATGGCGAAGGCCATGGCCAGGGGCAGCGCCACCACTGCGACAATCACCCCGGACACCAGGTTGCGGCCCCAGTGTGCACGTCCCAGCAATCCGGCTTTCCACGCCTCGCGTATGGCAATCATGGCTCTGTCCTGAAGTCTGTCCGGCTCATCATAGCCCCGGCCGGGGAGTGTCGGCTCCTGTCCTGGATCAGGCTTTGTCCCACTGTCGCGCAGACGCGGCCTAGACACATCCATCAGTCTTGCGAATGGCCGATCATGCAGGGTTTCGGCAGGGGCTGATGGTTAACAAAAGATAACGTGGCGTCGATTGTCAGACCTTTCCAAAGCCCGATAGGATAGCCCGCAGCCGAAGGGGCTCTAGATTGCAGTTTCCAGGACGATCGTCATGATCGCCCAGGCCTGCGCAGCCCCCTCAAGGCGCCCTGAGAGGTTGAATGACCTGACAATAATAATGGGGGAATGGTCTATGAGTGAGCCTGTCATGGGTGTGGTTGTTGGCCGCCCGCCGGCGCTGCGCACGTTCGCACTGTTGGCTACAGCGCTCTCGCTGTTGGGCGTCGTGACGCTGTCGACGCCAGTCCTGGCCGCTGCCACTGCAGCGGATTCTGTCTATTCCATCGAATCGCCCAAGGCGGCGAAAAGCCTGATGCTCGATGTGGTCCACGCCGGCAAGCGCCTGGTGGCGGTGGGCGATCGCGGGCACATTCTCTATTCCGACGACCAGGGCCAGACCTGGGTCCAGGCCAAGGTGCCGACCCGGCAACTGCTGACGGCGGTGTACTTCGTCGATGATAAGCGCGGCTGGGCGGTGGGCCACGATGCTCAGGTCCTGGCCAGCAGCGACGGCGGTGCCACCTGGACCCGGCAGTTCCAGGACCTCAAGCGCGAGGCACCCTTGCTCGATGTATGGTTCAAGGACACCCAGACCGGCTACGCCGTGGGCGCCTACGGGGCCCTGCTGGAAACCAGCGATGGCGGCCAGCATTGGGAGGACGTCAGCGACCGCCTCGACAACGAGGACCAGTTCCACCTCAACGCCATTGCCCAGGTCAAGGATTCGGGGCTGTTCATTGTCGGTGAGCAGGGCAGCATGTTCCGCTCCGCCGATGACGGGCAGACCTGGGAGCGCCTCGAAGGCCCCTATGAAGGCTCCTTGTTCGGCGTGATCGGCACCGGCCAGCCGGCCACTCTGCTGGTCTATGGCCTGCGCGGCAATCTCTACCGCTCCACGGATTTTGGCAGCACCTGGGAACAGGTGGAGTTGAACGCCGCCCGTGGCGCCCTGGAGTTCGGCCTGTCGGGGGCGACCTTGCTGGACGATGGCTCGCTGGTGATCGTCGGCAACGGCGGCAGCGTGATCCGCAGCACCGACCACGGCCAGACCTTCAGCGTATTCAACCGTGCGGACCGCATCTCGCTGTCGGCGGTCACCGCTGCCGGCAACGGCGACCTGATCCTGGCCGGGCAGGGCGGTGTACGGGTTTCTGCAGCAACGGGCGCTGAACTCGGCCAATAAGCCGGGCACATAATAAGAAGGTGGGGAATTCCATGAGCAGTCATCACCAGGACAAGGCGAACTTTCTTGAGCGCCTGATTTTCAATAACCGCCCGGCAGTGATCTTCATCTGCTTGCTGGTCAGCGCTTTCCTGTTCTGGCAGGCGACCCTGATCCGGCCGTCCACCAGCTTCGAGAAGATGATCCCGCTCAAGCACCCGTTCATCGAGCGGATGATGGAGCACCGCAACGACCTGGCGAACCTGGGCAACACCGTGCGCATCTCGGTGGAGGCCCGCGACGGCGACATCTTCACCAAGGACTACATGGAAACCCTGCGGCAGATCAACGACGAGGTGTTCTACATCTCCGGCGTCGATCGCTCCGGGCTCAAGTCGCTGTGGAGCCCCAGCGTGCGCTGGACCGAAGTGACCGAAGAGGGCTTCGCCGGCGGCGAGGTGATTCCCCAGAGCTACAACGGTTCGGCCGACAGCCTCGAACAGCTGCGCAACAACGTGCTCAAGTCCGGCCAGGTCGGGCGCCTGGTGGCCAACGACTTCAAGTCCAGCATCGTTGATATCCCGCTGCTGGAGTCCTACCCGGACCCGCAGGACCAGGGCAAGCTGCTGGCCCTGGACTATCAGAAATTCTCCCACCAGTTGGAAGAGAAGATCCGCGACAAGTTCGAGGCGCAGAACCCCAATGTGAAGATCCACATCGTCGGCTTCGCCAAGAAGGTCGGCGACCTGATCGACGGCCTGATCATGGTGGTGATGTTCTTCGGCGTGGCCTTCATCATCACCCTGGTGCTGCTGTACTGGTTCACCTGGTGCATCCGCAGCACCATCGCGGTGTTGATCACCACCCTGGTGGCGGTGGTCTGGCAACTGGGCCTGATGCACGCCTTCGGTTTTGGCCTGGACCCGTATTCAATGCTGGTGCCGTTCCTGATCTTCGCCATCGGCATTTCCCACGGGGTGCAGAAGATCAACGGCATCGCCTTGCAGTCCAGTGATGCCGACAATGCCCTGACCGCGGCGCGGCGCACCTTCCGCCAGCTGTTCCTGCCGGGGATGATCGCGATCCTCGCCGACGCCGTGGGCTTCATCACCTTGCTGATCATCGATATCGGGGTGATCCGCGAGCTGGCCATCGGTGCCTCCATCGGTGTGGCGGTGATCGTGTTCACCAACCTGATCCTGCTGCCGGTGGCGATTTCCTACGTCGGCATCAGTAAGCGCGCCATCGAACGCAGCAAGAAGGACGCTTCCCGCGAGCATCCGTTCTGGCGCCTGCTGTCTAACTTTGCCAGCCCCAAAGTCGCGCCGATTTCCATCGCCCTGGCCCTGGTGGCCTTTGCCGGCGGCCTCTGGTACAGCCAGAACCTGAAGATCGGCGACCTCGACCAGGGCGCCCCGGAGCTGCGTCCCGACTCGCGCTACAACAAGGACAACAACTTCATCATCAGCAACTACTCCACCAGTTCCGACGTGCTGGTGGTGATGGTCAAGACCGCGGCCGAAGGTTGCTCGCGCTATGAGGCCATGGCGCCGATCGACGAATTGATGTGGAAGATGCAGAACACCGAGGGCGTGCAGTCGGCGATTTCCCTGGTGACCGTCTCCAAGCAGATGATCAAGGGCATGAACGAGGGCAACCTGAAGTGGGAAACCCTGTCGCGCAACCCTGACGTGCTGAACAACTCCATTGCCCGGGCCGACGGCCTGTACAACAACAACTGCTCCCTGGCGCCGGTGCTGGTGTTCCTCAACGACCACAAGGCCGCGACCCTGGATCGCGCGGTGCATGCGGTGCAGGAGTTCGCCACGCAGCACAACAAGGACGGCCTGGAGTTCATTCTCGCTGCCGGCAACGCCGGGATCGAGGCCGCGACCAACGAGGTGATCAAGGAGTCCGAGCTGACCATCCTGATCCTGGTCTACATCTGCGTGGCCGGCATGTGCATGATCACCTTCCGCTCCTGGGCGGCGACCCTGTGCATCGTCCTGCCACTGGTGCTGACGTCGGTGCTGGGCAACGCGCTGATGGCCTTCATGGGCATCGGGGTCAAGGTGGCGACCCTGCCGGTGGTGGCGCTGGGGGTGGGCATCGGCGTGGACTACGGCATCTATATCTACAGCCGCCTGGAGAGCTTCCTGCGGGCCGGCCTGCCGCTGCAGGAGGCCTACTACCAGACCCTGCGCTCCACCGGCAAGGCCGTGCTGTTCACCGGTCTGTGCCTGGCCATCGGCGTGTGCACCTGGATCTTCTCGGCCATCAAGTTCCAGGCCGACATGGGCCTGATGCTGACCTTCATGCTGCTGTGGAACATGTTCGGTGCCCTGTGGCTGCTGCCGGCCCTGGCGCGGTTCCTGATCAAGCCGGAGAAGTTGGCGGGGCAGAAGGGCAACTCGCTGTTCGCCCACTGATCCCGTTGCATGAGTACTCAGCCGCACCCTCGGGTGCGGCTTTTTCATGCCCGGTGTTCCGAGGGGAAAGCAGGTGGTGCTGAAGAACCGGGCGGCCCCGGCAGTGCCTGTCGGAGGATGTATCCGGGGCAGCCGCTTGCGCGGCGCAATGCTGGCCCAACCCGGCAGCGCCAATCAGCTATCATTGCGCCTTTCCATCTGATGATTGATCGCTATGACCGCTGCTACCGACACCTTGCTCTGCGCCCTTGAAGCCTGCGACATGCTGGAAATCGACGGCCTGCACGCTTTCGATTTCACCCTCGACGAGCAGCGCCTGCTGATCGAGTGCATGGACGGCCGCGCGGCCAAGCGCTGGAGCTTTACCCTGGCCCAGGTCCAGGCCGCGACCTTCGACCAGGACTTGCAGAGCTGGACCCTGGCAGGCGACTCCGGTGAGCACCGCCTGGTGTGCATGAGCGCGTTCAGTGCCCGCGACGAAGAGGAAGGTGAACATGAAGATGCGTAATTTCTGGCCCCTGCTGATGGCCGGCAGTGTCGGTGCCATGGCGGTCCAGGCCGCGCCGGCCACCGAAACCCATGAGCTGCTGGTGGGGTCCTATACCCAGGGCCAGAGCCAGGGTCTGTACCGCCTGCAATTCAATGAGCGCACCGGGCAGATCGACCCCAAGCCGCTGCAGGTGGTGAAGAGCTCCAACCCGTCCTGGCTGACCTTGTCCAAGGACCTCAAGTTCGTCTTCGCGGTGAATGAGAACAGCCCGGGGCAGGCCGACCCCATCGGTCGTGTCAGCAGCTACAGCCTGGCGCCGAAAACCCATCAACTGAGCCTGATCAACCAGGTGCAGAGCCAGGGTAACGAGCCCACCCATTCCAGCCTGAGTGCCGACGGCAACTACCTGTTCGTCAGCAACTATTCGGTGGATGTGGATCCGGGCGGCAGCCTGGCGGTGGTGCCGGTCAGCGATGACGGTCATTTGTCGCCGGTGGTGCAGCTCACCAGTCATCCGGCCAGCCGGGTCGACCCCGAGCGCCAGCAATCGGCCCACGTGCATTCGTCGGTGCCGTCCCCGGACGGCAAGTTCCTGTTCGCCAACGACCTGGGTGCGGACAAGATCTTCGTCTATCGCTATGACCCCAAGGCCAATGCGGAACACCCGCTGAGCCCGGCCGATCCGGCCTTCGTCCAGCTGCCGCCGGGCAGCGGCCCGCGGCACCTGCTGTTCAGCGCCGATGGCAAGCATGCCTACCTGACCATGGAAATGAGCGCTCAACTGGCGGTGTTCGACTACCAGGACGGCAAGCTGACTCAGCGTCAGATGCTCGACCTGGCGGCCAACGGCTCCAAGGAGAAAAAGGCCGCCGCGGCCTTGCATGCTTCCAAGGACGGCCAGTACCTGTATGTCAGCAACCGGGGCACCGCCAACCAGTTGCTGGTATTTGCCATCGACCCGGCCAATGGCCAGCTCAAGGAAATCCAGCGGCGTTCGGTGGAAGGTGATCACCCACGGGAGTTCAGCCTCGACCCGAGCAACCGCTATGTGCTGATCGGCAACCAGAAAAGCAACGAGATCGTGGTGATCGAGCGCGACGCCAAGACCGGTTTCCTGGGCAAGACCGTGCAGAAACTGCCGTTCGATTCCCCAAGCGATATCAAATTCCTGGTGCGTCAATAGACCGCAGGCCCCGGCATCCGGGGCCTGACTCCTTCTATTAACGACGCTGATAATGGCTACTGCCGCAAAGAATTTTTTCCCGCCAACCCTCGGGAGTAAGTTTGCTTCACGGCCCACACGGGCAAGCAAGCCAACTGAATACGAGGGTTACCGCCATGAACTTCAATCTCTTCTCCGTGATCGCAGCCTCCGCCATTTCCGCCACCGTGGCACTGCCTGCCAGCGCCAGCGTGGAAATCAGCCAGAAGAAATCCAACACCAACACCTACACCCAGAAGTACCTGCAACAAAGCGCCAACTTCTACGCCGCCCTGGATCACAAAGCCCAGCAATGAGCGCTCCGGATCACCCCGCAAGCAGCAAACCCAAGGTATGCAGGAGCGAAGTCACTGAAGCAGTGATGTCGCTCCTGCATCACCTGTTTGCGACTTATTCTTCCCGCCAGGCAAATTTTGCTTGGTAGTGTCATATAGCCATGTGTTTAAATTTGACGCTGAATTATTGACTCTTTCCCGAGCAAGGATCGATAGCATGGTGATGCGTCTGACCGTGGTTCTGCTGTTGCTCTACTCCACCCCCATCCTGTCCTCTGCCCAGCCTGTCGAAGGCGAGCCGGAGACTTCCCGCGAGCGTCTGACCAGCCTGTTGCAGGACTGAGACGCGAGTTTAAAGCATCAAGAAAATTGATGATGGCTATGGATATAAACGTCTTTTTACTGGCGTTTGATTGATAGATCCTCTGGGCACGAAAACGCCTCAGGAGATCACCATGGCCCGTTCGATCCTCAGTTCCGCCAAGCACGGCGCCTACCTGGCGCTGGGGCTTTATCTGCTTCTGATGCTCTGGGCCAGCCTGGCTGCGGGCCTGCCGAGCGCTGCGTTGATTGATTCCGGCGCGGCAAGCGGCCAGGGCCCGGTACTCCATGCCGAAGCGGGGAGACGGCCATGAAAGGGCGCCGTCTGATGATCACCGCCTTCCTCGCGTTCTTCACCAATGGCACCAGCCTGCTGGGGCTGGGCCAGGGCTCGGCCGGAGCATTGGCGCGGGCCATCGAATGCAATCACCAGATCGCCCATCACAGCCAGGCGGCCAAGGTTCCGGCGCTGCTGGCGGGCAATCCACCGGGCAAATCCGCTGCGGCCTTTCCCGGGCCTTTCGCCCTGGATTGCCCACAGGCACGGGTATGCCCGGCCATGGCGGCCTGAGACGAGAAGAGGCGGGCAAGAGAAGAAGGGGCCCCGGAACCGGGGCCCCATGCAGCGATGTCAGTCCTTGGACGAACCGCGTTTCACCAGTTTCATCACCACCACGAAGAACACCGGCACGAAGATCACTGCCAGGGTTGCGGTGATCATGCCGCCGATCACCCCGGTACCGATCGCCTGCTGGCTGGCGGAGCTGGCGCCGGTGGCGATGGCCAGGGGCACCACCCCGAGGATGAACGCCAGCGAGGTCATGACGATGGGGCGCAGGCGCAGGCGTGCAGCCTGCACCGTGGCATCGATCAGGTCGTGGCCTTCGTCGTACAGGCTCTTGGCGAACTCGATGATCAGGATCGCGTTCTTCGCCGACAGGCCGATGATGGTGATCAGGCCGACCTTGAAGAACACGTCGTTGGGCATGCCGCGCAGGCTCACCGCAAGCACTGCGCCCAGTACCCCCAGGGGCACCACCAGCAGCACCGAGGTGGGAATCGACCAGCTCTCGTAGAGCGCCGCCAGGCACAGGAACACGATCAGCAGCGACAGGCCCAGCAGCATCGGCGCCTGGCTGCCGGACAGCCGTTCCTGGAGTGACAGGCCGGTCCATTCCAGGCCCAGCCCGGTGGGCAACTGCGCCACCAGCCGTTCGATTTCCTGCATGGCTTCACCGGTACTGTGGCCAGGGGCCGGCTCGCCGGAGACGGCAATGGCCGGGTAGCCGTTGTAGCGGGTCAGTTGCGCCGGGCCCAGGCTCCAGCTGGCGCGGACGAAGGCCGACAGCGGCACCATCTTGC
Source organism: Pseudomonas sp. GW822-FHT06D10 (assembly GCF_058799535.1). Taxonomy (NCBI): domain Bacteria; kingdom Pseudomonadati; phylum Pseudomonadota; class Gammaproteobacteria; order Pseudomonadales; family Pseudomonadaceae; genus Pseudomonas; species Pseudomonas sp. GW822-FHT06D10. The sequence continues at coordinate 651,306 of NZ_JBXALN010000001.1, forward strand.
CGGCGCTGTTGCGCACGTTCAGGCGCAGCAAGTCTTCGACCTGGCTGCGCTGGTCGCCTTCGGCCTGGATCACCACCCGCTGCATCCGCCCCTGGTTGGGGAAGTCGTTGACGTAGGACGACCCCAGGGCGGTGGACAGCAGGCTGCCGATATCGGCAAAGGACACGCCCAGGGCGTTGGCCTGCTTGCGGTCGACCTCCAGTTGCACCTGCGGCGCTTCGGCCAGGGCACTTTCCCGGACGTTGGCCAGGATCGGGCTCTTTTCCGTGGCCTTGAGCAGCTCGTCCCGGGCCTGCATCAGGGCCGCGTGGCCGACGCCGCCACGGTCCTGCAGGCGGAACTCGAAGCCGCTGGAGGTGCCCAGGCCATCGATCGGCGGCGGCAGCACGGCGTACACCACGGCATCCTTGATCGCGCCAAGGGCGGCGTTGGCGCGGTCGGCGATGGACATCGCCGAATCCTCGCTGCCCCGTTGCGACCAGTCCTTGAGCGTGGTGAAGGCCAGCGCGGCGTTCTGCCCGTTACCCGAGAAGCTGAAGCCGAGAATGATGGTGCTGTCGCCGACTCCCGGTTCGCTGGCGTTGTGCGCTTCGATCTGCTCCACCACCTTGATCGTGCGGTTCTGGCTGGCACCAGGTGGCAGCTGGATGTCGGTGATGGTGTAGCCCTGGTCCTCCACGGGCAGGAAGGAGGAGGGCAGGCGGCTGAACAGCAGCGCCATGATCGCCAGCAGCGCCAGGTAGATCAGCAGGTAGCGGCCGGTACGCTTGAGGGCATAGGTCACGCCGCCCTGATAGCTGTCGCTCAGGCGTTCGAAGCGCCGGTTGAACCAGCCGAAGAACCCCGTGCGTTCATGGTGTTCGCCCGCCGCGATGGGCTTGAGCAGGGTGGCGCACAGGGCCGGGGTCAGGGTCAGGGCGAGGAACGCCGAGAACAGGATCGAGGTGGCCATGGACAGCGAGAACTGCTGGTAGATCACCCCCACCGAGCCGGGCATGAAGGCCATGGGGATGAACACCGCCACCAGCACCAGGGTGATGCCGATGATGGCCCCGGTGATCTGCTGCATCGCCTTGCGCGTGGCTTCCTTGGGCGACAGGCCTTCGGAGGCCATGATCCGCTCGACGTTCTCCACCACCACGATGGCATCGTCCACCAGGATGCCGATGGCCAGCACCATGCCGAACATGGTCAGCACGTTGATCGAGAACCCCAGGGCCAGCATGGTGGCGAAGGTGCCCATCAGGGCCACGGGCACCACCAGGGTGGGGATCAGGGTGTAGCGGATGTTCTGCAGGAACAGGAACATCACCAGGAACACCAGCACCATGGCTTCGGCCAGGGTGTAGAGCACCTTGGTGATCGAGACCTTGACGAAGGGCGAGGTGTCGTAGGGGATCTTGTATTCCACGCCGGCCGGGAAATAGCGCGACAGCTCGTCCATCTTGGCGCGGATCAAGGTCGCGGTATTCAACGCGTTGGCCCCGGGGGACAACTGCACGCCCACCGCGGTGGACGGCTTGCCGTTCAGGCGGGTGCCGTACTGGTATTCCTGGCTGCCGACTTCCACCCGGGCCACATCGCCGATGCGTACCGTGGAGCCGTCGGGGTTGGCCCGCAGGACGATATCGGCAAACTCTTCAGGGCTGGAAAGCTGGCCCTTGACCAGGATGGTCGCGGTGATTTCCTGGCTGGCGGGGTTGGGCAGGTCGCCGATGCTGCCGGCCGGAACCTGGGCGTTCTGCGCCGCCACCGCGGCGTTGACGTCGGCCGGGGTCAGGTTGAAACCGATCAGCTTCTGCGGGTCGAGCCAGATCCGCATGGCCCGCTCGGCACCGTACAATTGGGCCTTGCCGACGCCATCGAGGCGGCGGATCTCGTTCATCACGTTGCGCGCCAGGTAGTCGCTGAGGGCGACATCGTTCAGGCGGCCGTCACTGGAGGTCAGGGTGATCAGCAAGAGGAAGCCGGCGGAAACTTTCTCCACCTGCAGGCCCTGCTGGGTCACCGCCTGGGGCAGGCGCGGCTCCACCGCCTTGAGACGGTTCTGCACGTCCACCTGGGCCAGTTCCGGGTTGGTACCCGGCTGGAAGGTGGCGGTGATGGTGGCGCTGCCGAGGCTGCTCTGGGACGAGAAGTACAGCAGGTGGTCGGCACCGTTGAGCTCCTGCTCGATCAGGCTGACCACCGATTCGTCCAGGGTCTGCGCCGAGGCGCCCGGGTAGGCGGCGTAGATCTCGATCTGCGGCGGGGCCACGGTGGGGTATTGCGCCACCGGCAGTTGGGGGATCGCCAGGGCACCGGCCAACAGGATGAAGAAGGCGACCACCCAGGCAAATACCGGGCGGTCAATAAAGAATTGCGGCATGTGTACTACCTACTGGCCAGGGTTCTGGACGTGCGCAAGGGGGCTGGCGTCGATTTCCACCGGCTCGCCGGGGCGGGCGTGTTGCAGGCCTTCGACAATCACCCGGTCACCGGGCTTGAGGCCCTCGGTGACGATCCAGCGATCGTTCTGCACTCCACCCAGTTGCACCGGGTGCTGCACCACGTTGTTTTGCGCATCCACCAGCAGCACCTGGGCGATGCCGGCGCTGTCGCGCTGGATGGCCCGCTGCGGCACGCTGATGCCTTGCTGGTTGACTGCCTGTTCCAGGCGCACGCGCACGAAACTGCCGGGCAGCAGGTCGAGGTCCGGGTTGGGGAACTCGCTGCGCAGGATGATCTGCCCGGTACTCGGGTCAACGCTGATATCGGCGAACAACAGCTTGCCCGGCAGCGGGTAGAGGCTGCCGTCGTCCTGGATCAGGGTCGCCTTGGCCTGGTCCTTGCCCACCTGCTGCAACTGGCCGGCGCGGAAGGCCCGGCGCAGGTCGTTGAGTTCACGGGTGGACTGGGTCAGGTCGGCGTGGATCGGGTCCAGTTGCTGGATCAGCGCCAGCGGCGTGGTCTCGTTCTGGCCCACCAGGGCGCCTTCGGTGACCAGGGCGCGGCCGACCCGGCCGGAAATCGGCGCGGTGACGGTGGCATAGCCGAGGTTGAGCTTGGCCCGCTGCACCGCGGCCTGGTTGGCGGCGACGTCGGCGCTGGCCTGGCGTGCCGCAGCCCGGGCATTGTCGTATTCCTGGCCGCTGATGGCCTGGTCGGCGACGAGCTTGGAATAGCGCTGCTCCTGCAACTGCGCCTGAAAGGCGGTGGCCTCGGCCTTGCGCAAGCTGGCCTGGGCGCTGTCCAGGTCAGCCTTGAACGGGGCCGGGTCGATGCGGAACAAGACCTCGCCCTGCTTGACGTCGGAGCCTTCGCGGAAGGTCCGTTGCAGCACCACCCCGGCCACCCGGGCGCGGACTTCGGCGATCCGTGGCGCGGCGATGCGCCCGCTCAGTTCGCTGGTGATGGACAGGGCCTGGCTCTGTACGGTTTCGATTCGTACCTTGGCCGGTGGCGGCGTCTGCTCGCCTTCGGTCTTGCCACACGCGCTCAGCGCCGCTGCCAGAACGACCAGGCAGAATGGCGCAAAGAGTTTATTCGACATGCTGATACCCCAATAATGACCTCGGCATGCTAAGGGCATGGGTCAAGGCCCGCTGTGAAGCTGTGTAGGTGCTGTGTGAAAAAGTGTGAAGCCTGCGCACCGGTGCGGCCAGGGTTGTATATCCTTGGCGCCTTGCTGGTTTTGCCCGGTGCCTTATAAAGAACGCCGGTATTCTGTATTTCTTCAATAAAGATCGCTCTCCATGCCCAATATTCTTCTTGTCGAAGACGACACCGCGCTGTCCGAACTGATCGCCAGCTACCTGGAACGCAATGGCTATCAGGTCAGCGTGATCAGCCGTGGTGACCAGGTGCGGGAGCGGGCCAAGGCCAGCCCCCCGGACCTGGTGATCCTCGACCTGATGCTGCCGGGCCTGGATGGCCTGCAAGTCTGCCGCCTGTTGCGCGCCGACTCGGCGACCCTGCCGATCCTGATGCTGACCGCGCGGGATGATAGCCATGATCAGGTGCTGGGTCTGGAAATGGGCGCCGACGACTATGTGACAAAACCTTGCGAACCGCGAGTGCTACTGGCCCGGGTCCGTACCCTGTTGCGCCGCAGCAGCCTCAGCGAGCCGCAGAGCGCCAGCGACCAGATCCTCATGGGCAATCTGTGCATCGACCTGTCGGAGCGCACCGTGACCTGGCGCGAGCAGTTGGTGGAGCTGTCCAGCGGCGAGTACAACCTGCTGGTGGTGCTGGCCCGGCACGCCGGTGAAGTGCTGAGCCGCGACCAGATCCTGCAGCGCCTGCGGGGCATCGAGTTCAACGGCACCGATCGTTCGGTGGACGTGGCGATCTCCAAGCTGCGGCGCAAATTCGATGATCACGCCGGCGAGGCGCGCAAGATCAAGACCGTGTGGGGCAAGGGTTACCTGTTCAGCCGTTCCGAGTGGGAATGCTGATTCCATGCTGCGCATCCTGGTCCGTCTGTACCTGATCACCATCATTGCCTTCAGCGCCGCGATCTACCTGATCCCGGACCTGGTGATCAAGGTTTTCCACGAGCGTTTCCTGGACTACAACCTGGACCAGTCCCGGGGCCTGCAGAGCCTGATCGTCAAGCAGTTCCGCGCCTTGCCGGCGCAGCAGTGGCCGACCCTGGTCAAGGAAATGGACGAGGAGTTCCACCCGCTGCAGGTAGCCCTGGTGCGCATCGACGACCCGGATTTCAGCGATTACGAGCGTGAGCGCCTGCAACGCGGCGAGAAAGTGGTGCGCCTGGGCGATTGGGGCTGGCGCACCCTGGCGGTGTCGCCGCTGGATGAACAACTGGCGGTGAAGCTGGTGGTGCCGCCGGACCCGCTGGACGTCAACCTGCTGTACTGGAGCATCAATGTCCTGATCGTCGCCGTGCTGCTGGCCTGCCTGCTGCTCTGGGTGCGCCCGCACTGGCGTGACCTGGAGCGCCTCAAGCGCACCGCCGAACGCTTCGGCAAGGGCCATCTGGGCGAGCGCACCCAGCTGCCCGCCAGTTCCAACATCGGCAGCCTGGCCAATGTCTTCGACACCATGGCCGGGGATATCGAAAAACTCCTGAACCAGCAGCGTGACCTGCTCAACGCGGTGTCCCACGAACTGCGCACGCCCCTGACCCGGCTGGATTTCGGCCTGGCCCTGGCGCTCTCCGACGATTTGCCGGCGGCCAGCCGCGAGCGCCTGCAAGGGCTGGTGGCGCACATTCGCGAACTGGATGAACTGGTACTGGAGCTGCTGTCCTACAGCCGCCTGCAGAACCCGGCGTGCCTGCCGGAGCAGATCGAGGTGTCCCTGGACGAGTTCATCGACAGCATCCTGGGCAGTGTCGACGATGAGCTGGAGTCGGATATCGTCATCGACGTTCTGCTGCACGGTGCCTTGGAACGTTTCACCCTGGACCCGCGGCTGACCGCCCGGGCCTTGCAGAACCTGCTGCGCAATGCCACCCGTTATTGCGAGAAGCGCATCCAGGTGGGGGTGCTGGTCAGCGACGACGGCTGCGAGATCTGGGTCGACGATGACGGCATCGGCATTCCCGACGACGAGCGCGAGCGGGTGTTCGAGCCGTTCTACCGCCTGGACCGCAGCCGCGACCGCGCCACCGGCGGCTTCGGCCTGGGCCTGGCCATCAGCCGCCGGGCCCTGGAAGCCCAGGACGGCACCCTGACCGTGGAAGCCTCGCCCCTGGGCGGCGCGCGTTTTCGCCTGAGCCTGCCGCCCCCGCCCAGGGCCTGAATCCGTAGGAGCCGGCTTGGCGGCGAAGAGGCCCCTGAGCCGAGTGCCCCTGCGGATAACGCCTTCGCTGGCACGCCAGCTCCTGTAGCCTGCTCCTGCGGCGGGGGTGCAACTGACAGGAGTTTCATGCTGCCTGTTGTCGGGCACGGTTTATCCTGTTCGTACTCACCCGCAATGAGGAGGTTCATCCATGAACGATCAGGCGATTCATCATGCTGCGGCCGACGGCTACCAACAGGCCGCCGATACCTATGTGCGGGGCCGGCCGGACTATCCGCCAGCCCTTGAGCCCTGGCTGCGGGAGACGCTGGGCCTCGGGCCGGGCAGAGTGGTGGTGGACCTGGGCGCTGGCACCGGGAAGTTCACCGGCCGCTTGCTGGCCACCGGGGCCCAGGTGATCGCGGTGGAGCCAGTCGAGCAAATGCGCGCCAGGCTGGCGGCGGCCCAGCCCGAGGCCCAGGTGCTGGAGGGCAGCGCCGAGGCGCTGCCGCTCAAGGATGCCTCGGTGGATGTGCTGGTCTGTGCCCAGGCCTTTCACTGGTTTGCCCACCGCGCGGCACTGGAGGAAATCCATCGCGTGCTCAAGCCCGGCGGCAAGCTGGCCCTGGTGTGGAACCTGCGGGATGCCCGGGTGCCCTGGGTGGCGCGCCTGGACGCCATCGTCAATGCCTTGCAGGCCGATACCCCGCGCTATTACACCGGTGCCTGGCGCCAGGCCTTTCCCCACCCGGGTTTCGGGCCTCTGCAGGAACAGCATTTCACCCAGGGCCACAGCGGCACGCCGGAGGACGTGATCTTCAACCGTGTGCGCTCCACCAGCTTCATCGCCGCCTTGCCCCAGGCCGAGCGCGAGGCCGTGGACCGGCAGATCGCCGCCCTGATCGACAGCGAGCCGCAGCTGCGGGGCAAGGCCCAGGTCACCGTGCCTTACACGACCGCCGCCTTCTATTGCACCCGGCAAGTCTGAGCTCATCACCCCCACATCGCCCCCATGTAGGCGCTGGCTTGCCAGCGAAGGCGTTATTCAGGGGCCTCTTCGCCGGCAAGCCGGCGCCTGCAGGGGCGGTGGCCAGTCCCGCTTTTGGCCGATGCGCTGCCTTACGGCCCGCCGCCGCCACTTGCTATAGTTCGGCCCTCATTTTCTGCCCAGTAAAGGATCACTGCCATGTCCGAATACCAAGCCTTTCGCGTCGAACTTGCTGACAACATCGCCCATGTGCAGATCAACCGCCCGGAAAAGATCAACGCCATGAACGCCGCGTTCTGGAGTGAGATCGTCGAGATCTTCCGATGGATCGACGACACCGACGCAGTGCGCGTGGTGGTGCTCAGCGGTGCCGGCAAGCATTTCTCTTCGGGCATCGACCTGATGATGCTGGCCGGGGTGGCCAACGAACTGGGCAAGGATGTGGGCCGCAACGCGCGCCTGCTGCGGCGCAAGATCTTCCAGCTGCAAGCCTCGTTCAACGCCGTGGACAACTGCCGCAAGCCAGTGCTGGCGGCGATCCAGGGCTATTGCCTGGGGGGCGCCATCGACCTGATCAGCGCCTGCGACATGCGTTACGCCGCGGACGATGCGCAATTCTCGATCAAGGAAATCGATATCGGCATGGCTGCGGATGTCGGCACACTGCAACGTTTGCCACGTATCATCGGCGACGGCATGCTGCGCGAGCTGGCCTACACTGGGCGCACCTTCGGTGCCGATGAAGCACGCAGCATTGGCCTGGTTAACCGGACCTACAGCGATGCCGCAAGCCTGCTGGACGGGGTCATGGGAATTGCCCGGGAGATCGCTGCCAAGTCGCCGATCGCGGTCAGCGGCACCAAGGAAATGCTCAGCTACATGCGTGACCACCGTATTGATGACGGCCTGGAATATGTCGCCACCTGGAACGCTGCCATGTTGCAGTCCAACGACTTGCGCGTGGCCATCGCCGCCCACATGAGCAAACAGAAACCCGAATTTCTGGATTGATTGACGATGATTGAACGCTGGACCACCGCAGTACTCAACACCGACCTTCCCGGCGGCTGGGCCGTGGCCCGCGGCCCGGACGGCTTTCTCTATGACGACAACGGCGCGCTGTTCCCCCGGCGCTGGCTCAAGGGCCAGGACCTGCCGCTGCTGGCGGAACACGGCATCGGCCATCTCGATGGCGAGCCGGTGTACCTGCTGGAACTGAGCGCCCGCGCCGAAGTGCCGGGCTGCGGCTGGAAAGGCCTGCGGGCCTTCATGCTGGAGGGCGATCACACCCTGTACAAGGTCCTGGGCTATGCCGCGCAGATCGGCACCTGGGCCCGGGAGCACCGGTACTGCGGCAGTTGCGGGCGGCCCATGGCCCAGGTGCCGGGGGAGCGGGCGATGTATTGCCAGCCTTGCGACCTGCGCAGCTACCCGCGCATTTCACCGAGCATGATCGTGCTGATCACCCGCGGTGACGAAATCCTCCTGGCTCGTTCGCCGCGCTTCGTCACCGGGGTCTACAGCACCCTGGCAGGCTTTGCCGAGCCGGGCGAGTCGGCGGAGGACTGCCTGATTCGCGAGGTGCGCGAAGAGGTGAGCATCGAAGTCAGGAACATTCAGTACGTGGGCAGCCAATGCTGGCCGTTCCCCCATTCGATGATGCTGGGCTTTCACGCCGAATACGCCGGCGGCGAGATCATTCCCCAGGAAGACGAGATCGAGGACGCCCAGTGGTTCAGCGTCCATGCGCTACCGCCGTTGCCGGCCTCGCGCTCGATTGCCCGCTACCTGATCGATCTCTATGTGGCGCGCCGCCTAGGCCACGCTGAACCAGTGCTGCCAGGCTAGGCGCACGGTCAGCCCGAGGACCACGGTGATGAACACCGGGCGAATGAACTTGGCACCACCGCTGATGGCGGTGCGTGCGCCGAAGAAGGCCCCGACCATCACCGACAGACCCATGCACAGGCCGATGATCCAGTCCACCTGCCCGGAAAACACGAACACCGACAGCGCCGCGATGTTGCTGACGAAGTTCATGCTGCGGGCCACGCCGCTGGCCTTGACCAGGTCGATGGGGTAGAGTAGCAGGCTGCTCACGGTCCAGAACGCCCCGGTGCCGGGGCCGGCTACGCCGTCATAGAAGCCCAGGCTGAAGCCCTGGCTCGATTGCCACTTCTTCTTGATCGGTGCGTCGCTGTCCAGTGGCGCCTTGGGCGTGCCGCCGAACAGCAGGTACAGGCCGCAGGCGAAGACGATCACCGGCAGCATCTTGTTCAGCCATTCCGCCGGCAGGTAGTGAGCGACGATGGCCCCGGTCAGGGCGCCCACCAGGGTGCCGACAATGGCGTGGGTCCACTGCCTGGGGTGGAACAGCTTGCGCCGATAGAAGGTGAAGCTGGCGGTGGCCGAGCCGAAGGTCGAGCTGAGTTTGTTGGTGCCCAGCACCAGGTGCGGCGGCAGGCCGGCGGTGAGCAGGGCCGGGGTGGTGAGCAGGCCGCCGCCGCCGGCAATGGCGTCGATGAAACCGGCGATGAAGGCCACGAGGGCGAGAATGGCGAGGGTGGTCAGGTCTACGCTGAGTTCAAAGGGCATGGGGTCGGCTTATTTCGGCGAGAAGCGCAAAGGGGGCTGCGCGAAAGTCCGCCATATTACCTGCAACCCAGCCCGCCGCGCGACCGCCTCGACCTTGGTCGGATGCCTCTCCCTGAACCGAGCGCCCGCCTGGATAACGCCTTCGCTGGCAAGCCAGCTCCTACGGGGCGGTGCGCCGAGATTTCGCTGCAGGAGCCGGCTTGCCGGCGAAGAGGCCGCTGGGCCGAGCGCTCGCCTGGATGACGCCTTCGCTGGCAAGCCAGCTCCTACGGGGGGCGGTGCCTGAGGTTAGCGCTGGGGGCCGTTGCCAATCTGCCAGACAAAGGGTGGCTCGCTGCCGTTGATCTTCCAGTCGCCGACGATCCGCGCCTTGTAGATCACCGGGTTGTGCGAAGACACGGTGCGCGCATTGCGCCAGTGCCGGTCCAGGGCCTTGCCCTGGCGAATGTCCGAAGCCCCCAGGGCATTGAACAGCTCGCTGGTGGCGCGCTGGACCAGTTCGGTGACCACCACCTGGGCCGTGGCCGATTCGATTTCCGCCGCCACATTGGCCGCGCGCTCCTGGGCCGGATCCCCGGCAAAGCGCGCCAGGTAGGCCTGTTGCGCAGGGGCTGCAGCACGCAGGGCGGCGGCTTCGGCGGCATACACCAGGGCCGCGATCTCGCCCACCACCTGCTGCACCTGGGCATCGGCGCTGGCCTGGGGCGCGTTGCCGTGGCTGTAGATGCGCTTGCGCACCCGCACTTCGTGGGCCACATCACGTAGCGCCGCGCGGCCGATGCCGGCCAGGGTCGCCAGCAGCACCAGCTGGTAGAAAGCAGTCTGGTATTTGAAGCGGGTTGCGAAGTCGATGATGTTCTCGGCGTCCACTTCAGCGTCCTGGAAGCGCGAGGTGCCGCTGCCGGTGGTGCGCTGGCCGAAGCCGTCCCAATCGTCGCTCTGCTCGATGCCCGGCTGGCGGGTGCGCACCGCGGCAATCACGTCGCCGCCGGTGTCCGTGCGCTGGGCATAGACATCGATCCAGTCGGAGAAAATGCTTCCGGTGCTGTAGAACTTTTCGCCGTTGAGGCGCCATTTTTCGCCATCTGGAGAGACTTTGGTGATGACCTGGCCGATGTCCACGGCACCGATTTCGGTCCAGGCGCAGCCGACGATATCGCCTTCGACAAAGCGCTTGAACCACAGGTCCCGGCCCGGCCCGGGCGTGGCATTGAGCCGATCCTCGACAAAGGCAAAGTGCCCGCGCAGGGCCTGGGGCACGTTGGCGTCGGCCTCGGCCAGCTCGATCAGCAGCTGGAACAGCTGGGGCAGGGAAGCGCCGCCACCGCCATATTCCAGCGGCACCCGTACCGCGCCGAATCCGGATTCCTTGAGCCACTGGATGGGCTCGTAGGGCAATTTGCGTTGCTGTTCCCGTTCCACCGCGCCACTGGCGATGCGCTGGAAGATCGGGCGAAAGCCTGCGGCCAGGGTCTCGTAGTCGACCCCCACGGACAGCGGATTGATTACCTGGTGTTCAGTCATGGTGTAGCTCCTGGGTTCGGCAGAAAAAAGCGCTGCAGGGTCCAGGCCGATTGCACACACCATGCCGAAGCCGCAAACGCCGGTTTGCCGGGGCAAGGGCTCCGGCAGAGCGCCTGCAACTGTTGCTCCGCCAACAGTTCATCAACAAAACAGCCCGTTTCCAGGGTTGGCCGGTCCCGCGCCGCCGCAGGCAGCGAGCCTCAGCCATTGCCCGGGAGAGGGCGTGCTTGAGGCTCCACACGGCGTCTGGCGGCCTACGCGCCGAGGGCTTTCAGGCCCTGGCACGCTTGCTGCTCTGCTCCGGGGTACTTTCCCAAGTCCCGAGGACCGAACCATGAGTCAGCAAGCCGTGAAATTTGCCTACTGGGTGCCCAACGTCAGCGGTGGGCTGGTGGTCAGCAAGATCGAGCAACGCACCCATTGGGGCATCGACTACAACCGCAAGCTGGCGCAGATCGCCGAGCAGGCCGGCTTCGAATACGCCCTGACCCAGATCCGCTTCACCGCTGGCTATGGCGCCGAGTACCAGCACGAGTCGGTGGCTTTCAGCCACGCACTGCTGGCGGCCACCGACAAGCTCAAGGTGATTGCGGCGATCCTGCCCGGGCCCTGGCAGCCGGCCCTGGCGGCCAAGCAACTGGCGACCATCGACCAACTGACCAATGGCCGTATTGCGGTGAACATCGTCAGCGGTTGGTTCAAGGGTGAGTTCCAGGCCATTGGCGAGCATTGGCTGGAGCACGACGAGCGCTATCGCCGGTCCGAGGAATTCATTCGCTGCCTGCGCGGGGTCTGGAGCCAGGATGCCTTCACCTTCAGGGGCGATTTCTATCGCTTCGACCACTACAGCCTCAAGCCCAAGCCCCTGGGCCAGCCGGAGATCTTCCAGGGTGGCAGCTCGCGGGCTGCCCGGGACATGGCGGCCCGGGTTTCGGACTGGTACTTCACCAACGGCAACAGTGTCGAGGGGATCAAGGCCCAGGTCGATGACATCCGCGCCAAGGCCGCGGCCAACCAGCACTCGGTGAAGATCGGAGTGAACGCCTTCGTGATCGCCCGGGACACCGAGGAGGAGGCGCGGGCGGTGTTGCAGCAAATCATCGATCAGGCCGACCCGGAGGCGGTGAATGCCTTCGGTGACGCCGCCCGGCAGGCCGGCAAGGCGTCCCCCGAAGGCGAGGGCAACTGGGCCAAGTCGAGTTTCGAGGACCTGGTGCAGTACAACGACGGGTTCAAGACCAACCTGATCGGCACGCCACAGCAGATTGCCCAGCGCATCGTGGAGTTGAAGGCGGTGGGGGTGGACCTGGTACTGGCCGGGTTCCTGCATTTCCAGGAAGAGGTGGAGTATTTCGGCCAGCGCGTGCTGCCCCTGGTACGCGAGCTGGAGGCTCGGGCGCGGTCCAAGGAACAGGAAGCTGCCGCCTGAAGCCGCCCCTTGCCGGCGAATGGGCCTCGCAGCCTTGTACCGGGCTTGAGGGCGCTTTCGCTGGCAAGCCAGCTCCTACAGGGGCAGAGGTGGTGTGTTTTTTCGTAGGAGCCGGCTTGCCGGCGAACGGGTCTCGCAGCCTTGTGCCGGGCTTGGAGGGCGCTTTCGCTGGCAAGCCAGCTCCTACAAGGGCAGAGGCGGTGGTGATTACAGGCCCAGTTCGCTCAGGCCCGGGTGATCGTCGGGCCGGCGGCCCAGGGGCCAGTGGAACTTGCGCTCCTGGGCCTTGATCGGCATGTCGTTGATGCAGGCAAAGCGCCGGGCCATCAAACCCTGTTCGTCAAACTCCCAGTTTTCGTTGCCGTAGGAACGGAACCAGTTGCCCGAGTCGTCGTGCCATTCGTAGGCGTAGCGCACGGCAATACGGTTGTCGGTAAAGGCCCACAGTTCCTTGATCAGGCGGTAATCCAGTTCCTTGGCCCATTTGCGGGTCAGGAACGCCTTGGCCTCTTCGCGGTTGTGGGCGAACTCGGCGCGGTTGCGCCATTGGGTATCCAGGGTATAGGCCAGGGATACCCGCTCCGGGTCCCGGGAGTTCCAGCCATCTTCGGCCAGGCGGATCTTTTCAATCGCCGACTCGCGAGTGAAAGGCGGAAGGGGCGGGCGCACTTGAGCGTTAGACGACATGATCTGTCTCCAATGAAAGTTGCTGTTCAAACAAAGAAGCTGCTCTTGTGTAAAACAATCAGAGGTCCAATAACTTTCGCGCCATGCATTGCGCATTATCAGCAGCACTGTGATTGCCCATCACAAGGGCAACGGTAATGGCGCCATCGATCAGGATCAGCAGTTGCGCTGCCAGTTCCTCAGGATGTTGCACGCCATGTTCCTGGCAAAGCTCGGTCACGTAGTCGAGCAGGTTCTGCTTGTGCCGTTTTGCTACTTGGCGCACCGGGTCTTGCGGGTCGCCGGTTTCGCCACTGGTGTTGATAAAGGCGCAGCCGCGAAAACCGGGGGTTGCGAACCAGTCCTTGAGCACGTCGAACAGCGCCAGCAGGCGCAGGGCCGGGGTCGCGGCCTGGTTCACCGCGCTGCAGAACCAGTGCATCCAGCGCTGATCGCGACGCTCCAGGGCGGCCACCACCAACTCGTCCTTGTTGGTGAAATAGCGGTAGACGCTCTTGCGCGAGACGCCGGCGGTCTTCACCAGAAGATCCATGCCGGTGGCGGCAATGCCGTTCTGGTAGATCAGTTTCTCGGTGACATCGAGGATGATGTCTCGGGTTTCAGAGTGCATGTTTTCGTTCATGTGGCGAACAGTAGAACGATCGTTCTCCTTGGTCAATTACATTTTTTGTTTTTCTTCGAAGCTGGCCATTACCCTTTGTAGGCGCTGGCTTGCCAGCGAAGGTGTCATTGCGCCTTGTGCAGGGCTTGGGGGGCCATTCGCCGGCAAGCCGGCTCCTGCGCACAGCGGGCGGGTGCTTTGCTGAGGGAGGGCGTTATACATGCCAGGCAGGGGACTCCGGCCGGTCCATGGTGTAAGCTCTTGCGCTCTTTGGATTTGAGCCACTGCGAGCCCTAATGCCGTCGCTTTTCAAACGTTCCCTGCTGCCCAAGCTGCGCAGCTTCCCACTGGCCGCCGAGGCTTTCACCACGTTGACCGGCGCTGCGCAGTTTCGCCGCACGCTGCTGGAGCAGATTGCCCAGGCCCGCCGGCGCATCTATATCGTCGCGCTGTACCTGCAACAGGATGAAGCCGGCCAGGAAATCCTCGATGCCCTGCACGCCGCCAAGGCCGCCCGCCCCGAGCTGGAAGTGGTGGTCGTGGTGGACTGGTTGCGGGCCCAGCGCGGCCTGATCGGTGCCGGCAAGCAGCCGGGCAACTCGGCCTGGTACCAGCAGATGACCCGCACTCACGCCAGCGAGGTGCCGATCTACGGCGTGCCGGTACAGACCCGCGAGCTGTTCGGGGTGCTGCACCTCAAGGGTTTCGTCATCGACGACTGCGTGCTTTACAGCGGCGCCAGCCTGAACAACGTGTACCTGCACAAGTTCGACAAGTACCGCTTCGACCGTTACCACCTGCTGCACAACCAGGCGCTGGCCGACTCCATGCACCACCTGGTGCAGCACGGCCTGGTGGAGTCACGGGCAGTGCACCGCCTGGATCTGCCGAACCTGCCCACCACCCGCAGCCTGCGCAACGACATCGGCGATCTGCGCAGCCGCCTCAAGCACGCCACCTACGACACCACTGCCGGTGGCCTGGACAAGAGCGGGCTGTCGGTCAGCCCGTTGCTCGGGGTGGGCAAGGGCAATCCGTTGAACCGGGTGATCTGCGAGCTGATTGCCGGCGCCCAGCGCCAGCTGACCATCTGCACCCCGTATTTCAACCTGCCGCTGCCGGTGACCCGGGAGATCAACCGGGCCCTGGAGCGCGGGGTGAAGATCGACATCATCGTCGGCGACAAGACCGCCAACGACTTCTATATCCCCCCCAGCGAGCCGTTCAAGGTGATCGCGGCGCTGCCTTATCTGTATGAGATCAGCCTGCGGCGTTTTGCCAAGCGGCATCAGAAAGTGATCGACAACGGCCAGTTGAACCTGCACCTGTGGCGTGACGGCGACAACACCTACCACCTCAAGGGCATGTGGGTCGATGAGCGCTATACCTTGCTCACCGGCAACAACCTCAACCCGCGGGCCTTCCGCCTGGACCTGGAAAACGCCCTGTTGCTGGACGACCCCAAGGGCGAGCTGCTGCAGGCGCGCAACGCCGAACAGGCCGAGATCTATCGCCACACCCGCCGCATCGAGCACTTTCAGTACCTGGACAGCCTGGTGGACTATCCCGAGGCCGTGAGCAAGTTCCTGCGCCGGGTCAGCCGCGTGCGCATCGAGCGCTTGCTCTACCGCATGCTTTAACCCGTAGCCGCTGCCGAGGTCCACAGGACCTTCAGCAATCTCAAGAGCGGCGTCTGCTTCGCAGCCGTTCGCAGCCTGCAGCAGCGGCTACAAAAGCAGCGCAGTACCTGTAGCCGCTGCCGAGCCTGCGAGGCTGCGCAAAGGTCCGCAGGGCCTTCAGCAACCTCAAGAGCGGCGTCTGATTTGCAGCCGTTCGCAGCCTGCAGCAGCGGCTACAGGTCTTTGGGCTGCGGGGCGGGCCAGATCGCGATCAGTACCAGCAGCACCGCCGCCAGCAGGTAGGGCAGGCGCGGTTCGATGGCGTAGATCAGGCTGCCGGCCATGGGCCCGATGACCACGCCCAGGCCCTGGGCGGCGCCGATGCTGCCGGCAGTCGCGCCCTGTTCCGAGGCCTCTACGGCATTCGCCGCCAGGGCCGAGAACGACGGAAACACCCCACCCATGCCTGCCGCCGATACAAAGAACGCCAGCCACAAGCCCCAGGCGCTGTCCACCAGCATGCTGCCGGCATAACCCAGCGCGGACAGCAGGGCGCCGTAGCGGATCATCCGCAGCGGCGGCCATTCCAGCTTGCGCACCACCAACTGCGCGCAGATCAGCGCCACGCCGACCATGGCCAGGGCCACCCCGGCCGTCTGGGCGGCATCGGCGGGGCTCATGTGCAGCCGGTCCAGGGCATAGAAGCTGACGGTGATCTGGGCCACCGACACACAGAGCATGGCGACAAAGGCCACCACCATGGGCCGGCGCAGTCGCGGGTCGCCCAGGCGTACCCGGGTCGGGGCCTGGGCCAGGTGCAGTTCCTGGCGCGGCAGTTGGTAGCGCAGCACCAGGAATGCCAGCAACGGCAGCACCGCCATGGCGTAGAACGGCAGGCTCAGGCTGTAGCGCGCCAGCAGCGCGGCCACCGCCGGGCCCACCACCAGGCCCACGGCGTTGGCGGCGCCCAGGGTGGCCATGGCACGGGCGCGGTGCTGAGGCTCGACGTTATCGGCGATCAGGGCGAAGCCGCCCACCGGGATCGCCGCGTAGAAGGCGCCGATCAGGCCGCGGCCGAGCATCAGGCCGAGAAAGGCCATGGCGACGCTGGGCAGCGACTGCAGCGACAGGTCGATGAACAGGCACAAGGCCCAGTAGGCGAGGGTGAAGCCGGCGGTGCCCAGCAGCAGCACCCGGCGCCGGCCGAAGCGGTCGCTGGCCTGGCCCCAGGGGCGTGCCAGGAGCATCCAGATCACCCCGGAAACAGTGACGGCCGCGCCGGCGTGCCAGGTTTCCAGGTGCAGGGCCCGGGAGATCGGGCCGATCAGCGAGACGAAGGCCATCATCGACATGGTGCAGGCCATATAGGCGGCCATCAGTGGAACCAGCGAGAAGGGTCTGACGGTCAGCGGCGCGCTGGCGGCTGTGGAGCGAGGCATGAAGGGTCTTCCATGAAAGTCGATGGGCCGTGAACGTTAACGGGATAACGTGTCACAGCCCAGGCTTATCTGCATTCGTGATGATGTTGCCGGCGAAGAGGGCCTTGAGGCGGGGGTTGTGCCCTGGGCCCGCTTTCGCTGGCAAGCCAGCTCCTACAGGGAGGATGGCGTGTTGGGTTCCGGGCTCAGTTCAGGCCCAGTTTGCCGCGCAGGGTGGAGAGGTCTTCGGCCAGGGTATTGACCGGGCCTACCAGGGCCTTGCGGTCGTTTTCCTTGACCTTGTCGTAGGTCATGAAGCCGCCGTCAGGGGTTTTGTACTTGGCCAGGATCTTGTTCACCGTGGCGAAGTTCTTGTCCACCTTGGCGACAAAGGCCTTGTCCTGCTTCTCGATCTGCGGACGGAACAGGTCGACGATTTTCTTCGCCCCGTCGATGTTGCCCTGGAAGTCGTAGAGGTCGGTATGGCTGTAGCGGTCTTCTTCACCGGAGATCTTGGTTGCGGCCACTTCTTCCAGCAGCGCGGCGGCGCCACCCACGACTTTTTCCGGCGGGAAGGTCAGGCCGGCGACGCGGGTCTGCAGGTCCTTGACGTCCTTGTTCAGGCCGTCGGCCAGCTCGCCCAGGCCTTCGGTGCTGTTTTCCGAGAACAGCGAGTATTCCAGGCGGTGGAAGCCGGTGAAGTCTTCGGCCTTGACGCCTTTCTCGTGGTCGTCGACCCGGGAGTCGATGGACGCATCCAGGTCACTGAAGAGCTCGGCGATCGGTTCGATCGACTCGTAGTAGACCCGGGTCGGCGCGTAGAGCTTCTTGGCGGCGGCCAGGTCGCCCTTTTTCACCGCATCGGTGAACTGCTGGGTGTGGCTGGCCAGTTCGTCGAGCTGCTCGGTGACGTAGATCTTGTAGTCGGAGATCGGCCCCACCAGCTCCAGGGGCGCAGTTGCGGCGAACGCCGAAAGCGGCGCGTGAAGCAAGCCAAGGGTCAGCAACACAGCGAGAGGCGACTTTTTCATGGGACTTTTCCGTGGGGGTTGTTGTGTCATGGGGGTCA
Source organism: Pseudomonas sp. GW822-FHT06D10 (assembly GCF_058799535.1). Taxonomy (NCBI): domain Bacteria; kingdom Pseudomonadati; phylum Pseudomonadota; class Gammaproteobacteria; order Pseudomonadales; family Pseudomonadaceae; genus Pseudomonas; species Pseudomonas sp. GW822-FHT06D10. Next base: position 668,960 of record NZ_JBXALN010000001.1, read on the forward strand.
GGCAGTGCTTTTAGGCCGGGTGGCATCGAGCAGCGAACGCCCGATGAAATCCTCTTCGCCGGTGACCCCCGGCAAGGTGAAGAAGTAACCGCCGCCAGTGGGCTTGAGGTACTCCTCCAGGGGTTCGCCGTTCAGACGGGTCTGTACGGCGATGAAGCCTTTCTCCAGGTCGGCCTGGTAGCAGATGAACAGCAGGCCCATGTCCAGCTGGCCGTTCTTGTTGACCCCATTGGAGTAGTTGAACGGCCGGCGCAGGATCAGGTTCTGCTGGCTCTGGGCAGTGCGCGGGTTGGCCAGGCGGATGTGGGCGTCGAGCTTGGTGACCTTGCCATGGGGGTCCCGGGCGTAGTCGGGCACCTGGCTTTCCTTCTGGCCGTCCATGGGCGCGCCACTGGTCTTGATCCGGCCGATGATGCTTTCCTGCTCCTGCAGCGGGGTGCGGTCCCAGCGTTCGACGAAGTTGCGGATGATCCGCACTGCCTGGTAGCTGCCATGGGCCGCCCAGGCCGGTTCGTCACTGCCGGGCTGGACCCAGACGATCTGCTGCATGGCCTTCGGGTCGTTGGAGTCGGGGTTGGCCGAGCCATCGCGAAAGCCCAGGAAATTGCGCGCACTCTGCGCCGGCTCGCCGGGCTTGGCCGGGGCCTGGGGCGGTACGCTGCCTTCCTGTTTCCAGCGCACCAGCAGCAGGTCGGGCAGGTTCTTCACGATGTCGCGCAGGGCGTGGATGTTGGTGTCGGCGGTGTTGGAGCAGAACTGCAGGCTCAGGTCGCCGTGGCAGCAGGCGGGCTCCAGGGCATCGTTGGGGAAGCCCACCATGCGGATCAGGCGCTTGGGTTTGGCCGCCTCCAGGCCGAAGCGCTCGTCGAACAGCGATTCGCCCACCGAGACGGTGATGGTCAGGTTGTCCGGGGTCACCACCGGGCCGAGGATGCCGGAATCCAGGGGCGGCAGCTTCGGGTCCACCTGGGCCACCGGGCCACCGCGCATGAGAAAGGCAATGCGTTGGTCGAGGGTGCGAAACAGCCGCTCCAGGTCGTCGCGGTCGCTGGCCAGCACATCGAAGGACACCAGCATGCCCGCGGCCGGGCGCGGGGTGACGATGCCGCTCTGATGCTGGCCATGGAAGTCGTGGCGGTCCTGGGTCTTGTCGCTGCTGGGGGCTTCGGTGACCTGGGCGGGCGCGGCGGCCATGGCCGGGCAACTCAGGCTGCTGCCGGCCAGGGCCACGCCGGCGGCGCCCATGCCCAGCAGCACGCGCCGACGCTGGGCGGAAAAAGACGGATTGGGCTGATCTGAATCGTTCATTGAAAACTCGTCTTGTTACAGGCCGGAAAGGCCAAGTGCGGGATCAATAGCGTCGAGGGCGTCGGCCAGGGCCTTGGCTTTGTCGGCGATCTCTTTGCGCTGCCGGGCGTCGACCTGGTCGTAGGCCACATAGCCGAAGCCGTCGCGCAGGCTGGCCAGGCGAGTGGCCAGGGCATCGGCGGCGCTGTCCACCTGGGGCAGCAATTGGGCCGCGGACTTGGCCAGCAGCGGCCGCAGCAGGTCGATGACCTTGCGCGTGGTTTCCAGGTTGGCGGCAAAGCCGTTGAGGTCGCTGTGGCTGTAGCGTTCTTCTTCACCGCTGCTGGCCCGCAGGTCGGCCAGGCTGCGCATGTTGCGCGCGACGATGCTCACCAATTGCTCCGGTGGCAGGGTCTGGGCCAGCAACTGTTCCTTGAGGCTGACCACGTCGCTGGACAGGCGCTGAGCTACGGGAGCCAGGCCTGCCAGGTCATTTTTCTGGAACAGGCCGTATTCCAGGCGGTGGAAACCGCTGAAGCCCGGATCCTGTTCGCGCTGTTCGAAATAATCGGCACGGGCGTTGATGGTGTTGTCCAGCTCGGCCAGGCGCTGGGCCGCCGGGGCCAGGCGCTGATAGGCTGCGCGGGCCGGCAGGTACAGCGCCTGGGCCTGTTTCAGGTCGCCGGCGTCTATGGCCTGCTGCAAGGCGTTCACTGCCTTGACCAGGGCACTGCCCTGGGTGCTGAGGTAGACCCGGAACTCCGACAGCGGGCCGATAAAGGCCACCATCGATGGCCGCGCCTTGGCCTGGGCGTCGGACTCGGCGGTCGGGGTCACGTGCAGGGTGCCGCGGGGGTTGCTCAAAAGCCCGCAGGTGATGGCGTAGTCCCCTGGCTGCAGGTTGGCGTTGATCACCTGGCTCAGGCCCGGGGCGATGTTTTCCCGTTCCTCCACCACCAGCACGCCGTCGAGAATTTCCCATTCCACGGCGCGATCCGAACGGTTGACGATGCGGAAGCTGGCGCGCCCGGCCGGGACTGTCAGCGCGTTGGGTTCACAACTCTTGGGGTGGATGGTCACGGTGATCTCGCCCTGGTGGGCCTGGCGCTTGCTGGCGGCCAGTTGCGAGGCGTAGTAGAACAGCCCGCCGGCGGCGATCATGACGATCACCGAACCGGCAACCGCCCAGCGCAGAGCGCGGGGAGGCGAGGCCTGGGGAGAGGCTTGCTGGGTCATGGGGAGCCTTACTGACTGGAAGCGGAAGACGTTGAGCCGGGCGCCTTGGCTGGGGCGCCGCCGGGCAGGAAGAACAGCACCAGGGTCACGGCCAGGTACAGCACATAGGCGCCAAGGGTGCTGATGGTGGGGGCGTCCTGGTAGCCGAACATGCCAGCCAGTACCGAACCCACCGGGCCATCCATGGGCAGGCTGGCGCTGAAGTCGAAGAGTACGGCCTGCAGGTGGTTCCAGACCCCGGCTTCATGCAGGGCCTGCACCGAATTGGCGAGGATGCCGGCGGCCACCACCAGGATGAACAGCCCGGTCCAGCGAAAGAAGGCGCCAAGGTTCAGGCGCATGCTGCCGGTGTAGATCAGGAAGCCGACGATGATCGCTGAGATCAGGCCCAGCAGGGCGCCTATGGGCGCGCCCGGGCCTTCGCTCTGCTGGAACACCGCCAGCAGGAAGAACACGGTTTCCAGGCCTTCGCGGGCCACGGCGAAGAACACCATGGCGATCAGCGCCGTGATCTGGTGCTTGGAGCCGGCCAGGGCGTGGTCCAGGGAGGCATGCAGGGAATGTTTGATCGAACGCGCCACCTTGCGCATCCAGAACACCATGGAACTGAGGATGCCGACGGCCACCAGGCCGACGATGCCTTCGAAGAGTTCCTGCTGCTTCTGCGGGAATTCGGCGCTCATCAGTTCCAGGCCGCCGCCCACCAGCAGGGCCAGGGCCGCGGCGAGGAAAACCCCGATCCACACGGCGGGCATCCACTGGCCACGGCCAGTCTGTTTCAGGTAGCTGGCGATGATGCCAACGATAAGCGCGGCTTCAATCCCTTCGCGCAACATGATCAGAAATGGAACGAGCATTCAGCACCGGTGGGCAAATAGGCTAGGGGGTAATTTGTAACATAATGATACTCATTGCTAAATGAAGATTATTGACAACTGCTGAACGGAAGCTGAACGGGTCTCGTTTACCAAGCCTGGACCGGTTTGTTGGCTCTGGGGGGCGATTGTTCCTGGCGCCCGGCGTGGGGGCGCTTTCGCTGGCAAGCCAGCTCCTACAGCTGGCGTGATATTGGTGGGGGGCTTTTGTAGGAGCCGGCTTGCCGGCGAAGAAGCCCTTGAGCCCTGCGCCGAGCGTGGGTCCTTAGCCGAGGTTCTGTTCGGTCAGGCGTTGCACCGCCAGGCGACGGTAGTGGGAGGGGGTCATGCCCTTGAGCTGCTGGAAGCGCCGGTTGAAGTTGGAAATGTTGTTGAAGCCCGACTCGAAGCACACGTCGGTCACCGGTTTGTCGCCGTCGGCCAGCAGTTCACAGGACTTGCTGATGCGCAGCCGGTTGACGAACTCGACGAAGCAGCGCCCGGTGGCCTGCTTGAACACCCGGGAAAAATAGCTGGGCTTCATGCCCAGGTAGTCGGCCACTTCCTCCAGGGGCAACTCCCGGGCGTAGTGGGCAAAGATGTAGTCCACCGCGCGGTTGGTGCGGTCGACGCTGTGTTCGTCCGCCAGTTGCACGCTGGTGGCGCCGGACAGCAACTGGTAGTCGTCGCAGGCCGCCAGCAGCTCCATGAGGATGAGGAAGTGGCCAAGGCGGGTGATGCCGCTGGAGTCGGCGATGCGCTGCATCAGTGGCAGGGCCTGGGCGATGGTTTGCGGGCAGCGGAACTCGATGCCGTACTGCGCCCGATCCAGCAGCGGGCTGAGGTTCTTCAACTCGGCGAACACCTGGCTGCCACTGTCGAACAGCTCATCGGTGAAGTTCACCAGCATGTCGCGCTTGGCCACCACTTCGTCCTCGGCCACCTGGCTGATCCAGTTGTGGGGCAGGTTGGGGCCAGTGAGAAATAGCGTCTGCGGGTAGAAGTTGCCGATGTAGTCGCCGATGAACACCTTGCCGGAGCTGGCGACTATCAGGTGCAGCTCGTATTCCTTGTGGAAATGCCAGCGCACCAGAGGGCAGGGGAAGCCGTGCTGGCGATAGATGATGGACAGGCCGTTGTGGTCGTCCATCAACTCATAGGAGGGGTCGGTGATCTTGCCGGGTCGGCTCATGGCGCGGGCCTGTTCTTGTTGTAGGCCCGGCTGATAATGCCTCGTGGCCCGCTCGCGCACCAGAGAAGGCGTGCTCAGGGTTGGCGCCCTGTTCGCCGGCAAGCCGGCTCCTACAAGAACACCGCCGATATCACGCCAACTGCAGGAGCTGGCTTGCCAGCGAAGGCGGCCTCACGTTCGGCGCAAATCCCAGGGCCTGTTCGCCGGCAAGCGCACCGCCGGTAGTGCGTCAGCGAAGAAAGGTCAGGAGGCCGGGCGGTTTTTCGCTTCGATCCACTGCGCCATGTACTGGGTGCTCTTGTGATGGTGGTGACGCAGCATGGCGCCAGTGAAGTTGTCCCGGCGCAGTTGCTCCAGGTGCTGGCGGCAGTGTTGCAGGCGCTGGATCAGCGCCGGGCCGTGGACTTGCTGGCGGTAGCGCGCTTCGAGCAACTGCCGGCCATCCGCCTGGGCCCGCTCCCACAACTGCCGGTCCTGATAGAGGCGCACCGCGGCCGCCGCCAGGCCACTGGCGGATTCAGCCACCGCCCCCGGCCATGGCAGGCCGTCCTGGGACATGGATTCGCTGCCCACCGGGGTGGTGACGCTGGGCGTGCCGCAAAGCATGGCATCGAGCAGCTTGCCCTTGATCCCTGCGCCGAAACGCAGGGGCGCCAGGCAGATCCGCGCTGCACTCATCACCTGCAGCGCATCCTCGGCCCAGTTCATGATGTGAAAGCCCTGGGCCGGGTTGTGCAGCGCCGCGGCCTTGGGCGGGGTGTAGGCGCCGTACAGGTGCAATTGCGCGCCGGGCAATTGCTGGCGGATCAGCGGCCATACGCGGTTCTTCATCCACAGCACGGCGTCCCAGTTCGGCGCATGGCGAAAGTTGCCGATGCTCAGCAAGTGCGCCCGCTGCTCGAAGGGAGCAAAGCCCTGCGGCAGTTGCTCGAGCATCAGCGGGCACCAGTGCAGCAGGGCCGGCGGCAAGTGGAACTGCTGCACCAGCAGCTCGAGTTCCACCTCGGAGATCATCAGGCTCAGGTCGCAGCGATAGATGGCGGCGATCTCGCGCTTGGCCAGGTCGGTGACGGCCATGTGCTGGAATTCCTGCTCCGGCGCCTGGGCGAACAGCGGGCTGAAGTCGTCTTCCTCGGTGCCCTCCTTGAGAACATCCTTGAGGCGCTGGTGCCGGGCATGACGCAGGCATTGCAGGTCGGAGGTCTCCAGCACCCGCAGGGCATTCGGGCAATGCTGCTCCACCCGCCAGCCGAACTGTTCCTCCATCATGAACTGGTCGAACAGCACGATGTCCGGTGCCAGCTCGGCGACGAAACGGTCAAAGCTGGCGTTGTTGAGTTCGATCGGGCATTCACGAATGCCCAGGGCCGTCAGGTCTTCCTTGTGTTCGCCCTCGTTGGCCGGGCTGCTGAAGGTCAGCTCCCAGCCCTGTTCGAGGAAGCTCTGGAGTATCTGCATCATGTGCCCGCCGGCGGCGGAGGAGCGGGGTTCGGGCCAGACGTAACCAATGATCAGGACTTTGGTTGCGGCGGTGGGACTCATGAGCGGGCATTCCTGGCAGGCGGGGGGCAAAAAAGGCCGCCATTAAACCACAGCGCGCCAGCGCCCGAGCAGGCTGCCTGCCCTCAGCCGAGAATGCTGCGCACCTTGTCGCGCAGTTGGTCGATGGAGAACGGCTTGCCGATGACCGACATGCCGGCCGGCACCTCGATGGACTCGGCGTAACCACTGGCGAACAGCACCGGCAACTGCGGCCGCAGGGTGCGGGCACGCTCCGCCAGCTCGCGGCCGTTCATCCCGGGCAGGCCGACATCGGTCATCAGCAGGTCGATATGTTGCCCGGCGTCCTCCAGCAGGCTCAGGGCCGCTTCGCTGCCGTCGGCCTCCAGCACGCTGAACTCCAGTTCTTCAAGGACATCGACAATCAGCATGCGCACGATGGCATCGTCTTCGACGACTAGGATGGTGGAGGCGCTGGCGGGCATAGGGACACTCTCAAGAAATGAATTCGGCGGGGCAGTGCGGCAGGCAGCCCTGTGCATCAGTAAGTGCCGGCTTGCCACAAGTTCCCGAAGCTGTACAAAAAATTCCCCTTGTACAAGCGTCGGCAAGAATAACCGCTTCCTTTGTCCCACGGCAGGACAAATCGCAAGCGAGCGCTACCTTGGTTATAAAAAATAGCTGTCCTGGCTGAATGTGGGGCAAACTTCGTTTTTTTTCACCAGCGCCAAGGCCCATCAAATGATTCGTCCGTCCTCGGTTGATGAACAGAGTTTCCGCAAGCTGCTGACCCGCAACATCAGCCTGCCGCTGGGTGTCGGTGTACTCAGCGCGGTTTTTTTCGTGTCCCTGATCACCTACCTGCTCTCGGTCATCCAGTGGGTGCAGCACACTGATCGAGTGATCAACAACCTCAACGAGTCGGCGCGCCTGACCATCGACCTGGAAACCGGCATGCGCGGCTTCCTGATCACTGGCGACGAGCACTTTCTGGACCCCTACGAAGTGGCCAAGCCGCGTATCGTCAGCGAACTGCGCAGCTTGCAGGAACTGGTGGCGGACAACCCGCAGCAGGTGGACCGGCTCAAGCGCCTGGAAGCCCTGCAGATGGAGTGGAACAACTTTGCCCAGGGCATGATCGACCTGCGTCGCCAGAGTGGTGATTACCGCGGCGCGGTGCAGGCCGGGCGTGGCAAGCGCCTGACTGACGAGATCCGCAAGGAATACGACGACGCGGTGGCCATGGAGCAGCAGTTGCGCCTGGAGCGTAACGAGAACGTTACCCGCACCACCATTTTCAGCGTGGTGCTGTACCTGCTGTTCGTGGTAGGCATCAGCGCGCTGCTGGCCTACATCGGCCGTCGTGACCTGCTGGCACTGTCCAAGAGCTACAGCGACAACCTCGAAGCCCAGGAAAAGAGCGCCCGGCGCCTGGAACAGCAGGCCTGGCTGCGCAACGGCCAGACCGAACTGGCCGAGCAGATGCTCGGCCAGCTGAGCCTTAATTTGCTGGGGCGCAACATCCTGCAATTCTGCGCTCAGTACCTGGGCACACCGGTGGCGGCGCTCTATGTGCGTGAGGAGCACGGTGGCCTCAGGCGCGTGGCGTCCTATGGCTTCTCCCGGGAACAGGAAACCCAGGAACAGTCGCTGTACAGTGACGAAGGGCTGGTGGGGCAGGCCGCGCAGCACAAGCGTCTGATCCGTCTGGACGAGGTGCCCGCCGATTACTTCAAGGTCAGCTCCGGCCTGGGCGATGGTTCGCCGCGCAGCGTGCTGGTGGTGCCGACCCGTGACGACGATCGGGTCAACGGGGTGATCGAGCTGGGCTTCCTGCGGGCCTTGAGCGAGCGCGACGTCGAGTTGCTGGAACTGATCGCCGGCAATATCGGCACCTCCATCGAGGCCGCGCGTTATCGCCAGCGCCTGCAGGAAGTGCTGGCCGAGACCCAGCAGCTCAATGAAGAGCTGCAAGTGCAGCAAGAAGAGCTCAAGACCGCCAACGAGGAGCTGGAAGAGCAGTCGCGGATCCTCAAGGAATCCCAGGTGCACCTGGAAACCCAGCAGGTGGAGCTGGAGCAGACCAACGAGCAACTGGCGGAGCAGGCGCAGATCCTGGCCGATCAGCGCGACGCCATGGACCGCAAGAACAACGAGCTCAACGAGGCCCAGACCCAGCTCGAGGAGCGCGCCGAAGAGTTGCAGCGCTCCAGCAAGTACAAGTCCGAGTTCCTTGCCAACATGTCCCACGAGCTGCGCACGCCGCTCAACAGCTCGCTGATCCTGGCCAAGCTGCTGGCGGAAAACCCCCAGGAAAACCTCAGCCCCGAGCAGGTCAAGTTCGCCGAGTCGATCTATTCCGCGGGCAATGACCTGCTGAACCTGATCAACGACATCCTCGACATCTCCAAGGTCGAGGCCGGCAAGCTCGAAGTGCGCCCGGAGAACGCCAGCGTGCCGCGCCTGGTGGACGGGTTGCGCAGCCTGTTCCAGCCGCTGACCCAGGACAAGGGCCTGGAATTCAAGGTGGAGCTGCAACCGGGAGCGCCGCAGATGCTGTTCACCGACCGCCAGCGGGTCGAGCAGATTCTCAAGAACCTGCTGTCCAATGCGGTCAAGTTCACCGAGAAGGGCCAGGTGAGCCTCACGGTGTCCGCTCAGCCGGGGGCCGGTATCGCCTTTGCGGTGCAGGATTCGGGGATCGGCATTGCCCAGGATCAGCAGCAAAGCATCTTCGAGGCCTTCCGCCAGGCCGACGGCACCACCAACCGGCGTTATGGCGGCACCGGCCTGGGGCTGTCGATCTCCCGGGATCTGGCGACCCTGCTCGGCGGCTCCATCAGCGTCAGCAGCGAACCCGGCCGCGGCAGTATCTTCACCCTGGTGCTGCCAGAGCAGTACCAGGAGGCCGCCGAGCCGCTGGTGGCGCCGCCGGCCCCAGTCGCGCCCGTGGCCGCGCCTCAGCCTGCCAGCCTGCCGCAGCCGGTGGCCGAGGCCCCGGGGGCGGACATTCCGCGCTTCGCCGATGACCGCGACAAGGCGCCGTTCAGCAGTCGTTGCATCCTGGTGGTGGAAGACGAGGCGAACTTTGCCCACATCCTCTTCGACCTGGCCCACGAGCTGGGTTACCACTGCCTGGTGGCCCACGGCGCCGACGAAGGCTACAGCCTGGCTGCCCAGTTCATCCCGGACGCCATCCTGCTGGACATGCGCCTGCCGGACCACTCCGGCCTGACCGTGTTGCAGCGCCTCAAGGAGAACGCCCAGACCCGGCACATCCCGGTGCACGTGATTTCGGTGGAAGACCGGGTGGAAGCGGCCATGCACATGGGCGCCGTGGGCTATGCGGTGAAACCCACCACCCGCGAGGAGCTCAAGGATGTCTTCGCCCGCCTGGAAGCCAAGCTGACGCAGAAGGTCAAGCGCGTGCTGCTGGTGGAGGACGACGACCTGCAACGCGACAGCATTGCCCGGTTGATCGGCGACGATGACATCGAGATCACCGCCGTGGGCCTGGCCCAGGAGGCTCTGGACCTGCTGCGCGAGAACGTCTACGACTGCATGGTCATCGACCTCAAGCTGCCGGACATGCTCGGTAACGACCTGCTCAAGCGCATGTCCACCGAGGATATCTGCTCCTTCCCGCCGGTGATCGTCTACACCGGGCGCAACCTGACCCGGGATGAAGAGGCCGAGCTGCGCAAGTATTCGCGCTCGATCATCATCAAGGGGGCGCGCTCGCCGGAGCGCCTGCTGGATGAAGTGACGCTTTTTCTGCACAAAGTCGAATCCCAGCTGTCCCATGAACGGCAGAAGATGCTCAAGACCGCTCGCAGCCGCGACAAGGTCTTCGAGGGCCGCAAGATCCTCCTGGTGGATGATGACGTGCGCAACATCTTTGCCCTGACCAGCGCCCTGGAACACAAGGGCGCGGTAGTGGTGATCGGCCGTAACGGCCATGAAGCCATTGCCAGGCTCAATGAGGTCGAGGATATCGACCTGGTGCTGATGGACGTGATGATGCCGGAGATGGACGGTTTCGAAGCCACGGTGCAGATCCGCAAGGACCCGCGCTGGCGCAAGCTGCCGATCATCGCGGTCACCGCCAAGGCCATGAAGGATGACCAGGAGCGCTGCCTGCAGGCCGGCTCCAACGATTACCTGGCCAAGCCCATTGACCTGGACCGGCTGTTTTCCCTTATCCGTGTGTGGCTACCCAAGATGGAAAGAATTTAGTGGAGCGTAATACCGAGATCGAACTGCGTTTGCTGATCGAAGCTATTTACCTCAAGTACAGCTACGACTTCCGCGACTACTCAGGTGCCTCGATCAAGCGCCGGGTCAACCACGCTTTGCGCCAGTTCGAATGCAAGACCATTTCTGCGTTGCAGGAGCGGGTGCTGCACGACCCCACCGCGTTCATGCAGTTGCTGCAGTTCCTGACCATTCCGGTGAGCGAGATGTTTCGCGACCCGTCGCACTTTCTGGCGATCCGCCAGGAGGTGGTGCCGCTGCTCAAGACCTATCCTTCGATCAAGATCTGGATCGCCGGCTGCAGCACCGGGGAGGAGGTCTACTCCATGGCCATCCTGCTGCGCGAAGAGGGGCTGCTGGAGCGCACCATCATCTATGCCACCGACATCAACCCCAGCTCCCTGGAGAAGGCCAAGCAAGGCATCTTTTCCCTGGAGAACGTGCGGGCCTACACCCACAACTACCAGCAGGCCGGCGGCCAGCGCTCCTTTGCCGACTACTACACCGCGGCCTACGACTACGCGATCTTCGACAAGAGCCTGCGTGAGAACGTGACCTTCGCCGATCACAGCCTGGCGACCGACAGTGTATTCTCTGAAACTCAATTAATTTCTTGTCGTAACGTATTGATTTATTTCAATAAAAAGTTGCAGGATCGTGCCTTCGGACTGTTTCACGAGTCCCTCTGCCATCGTGGTTTCCTGGTGCTGGGCAGCAAGGAAACCCTGGACTTCTCCGCCTATGGCAAGCACTTCGAGCCCTTGGTCAAACAAGAACGGATCTATCGCAAGACATGAGCCAGGAGATTGTCAGCCAGGGTTTCTGGCCGCAGATCGAGGCGATCGTGGTAGGGGCCTCTGCGGGTGGGGTCGAAGCCTTGCTGAAGCTGTTCAGCGGTTTCGCCCAGGGTTTCCGCCTGCCGGTGATCGTGGTCCTGCACCTGCCCGACGAGCGCCGCAGCCAGCTGGCCGAAGTCTTCGACCGGCGTCTGGCGCTGGCGGTGAAGGAAGCCGACGACAAGGAGCAGATCGTGCCTGGCACCCTGTACTTCGCCGCGCCCGGCTATCACTTGTCGGTGGAGCAGGACCGCAGCCTGTCCCTGAGCCAGGAAGAACGCCTGCACCACTCACGCCCGGCCATCGACTACCTGTTCGAGTCCGCCGCCGATGCCTATGGCCGGAACCTGGCCGCGGTGCTCCTGACCGGGGCCAACCAGGATGGCGCCCGCGGCCTGGCCGAGGTCAAGCGCCAGGGTGGCCTGACCATCGTCCAGGATCCCAATGAGGCCCATGTCTCGACCATGCCGGACGCCGCCCTGGCCCTGCATCAACCGGACTACATTCTCCCTTTGCGCGGCATCAGCCGTCTGCTTGCCGAGCTGGAAGGAACCCATGTTAAGTAATATTCAAGCCAAGCTGCTGATCGTCGACGATCTGCCGGAGAACCTGCTGGCCCTGGAGGCGCTGATCAAGCGCGAGGACCGTACGGTGTACAAGGCGCTGTCGGCTGACGAAGCCTTGTCGCTGCTGCTCCAGCATGAGTTCGCCATGGCTATCCTCGATGTGCAGATGCCCGGCATGAACGGCTTCGAGCTGGCCGAGCTGATGCGCGGCACCGAGAAGACCAAGAACATTCCCATCGTCTTCGTCAGCGCCGCCGGGCGCGAGCTCAACTACGCCTTCAAGGGCTACGAGAGCGGGGCGGTGGACTTTCTGCACAAGCCCCTGGACATCCACGCGGTGAAGAGCAAGGTCAACGTATTCGTCGACCTGTACCGCCAGAGCAAGGCCATGAAGCAGCAGGTCGAGGCCCTGGAGCAGAGCCGGCGCGAGCAGGAAGCGCTGCTCCAGAAGCTCCAGGCCACCCAGAACGAGCTGGAGCAGGCAGTGCGCATGCGCGATGACTTCATGTCCATCGTCGCCCACGAAGTGCGCACGCCGCTCAATGGCCTGATTCTCGAGACCCAGCTGCGCAAGATGCACCTGGCCCGGGAGAACGCCGCGGCCTTCAGCCTGGACAAGATGCACGCCATGGTCGACCGCGACGAGCGCCAGATCAAAAGCCTGATCCGCCTGATCGAGGACATGCTGGACATCTCGCGCATCCGTACCGGCAAGCTGTCGATCCGCCCCTCGCGGTTCGATCTGGCGCAGCTGGTGCGCGGGCTGGTGGAAAACTTCGCGCCTCAGGTGGAAGCGGCGCAGTCGTCCCTGAGCCTGCAGGCCGAGCAGCCCCTGGAGGGCAACTGGGACGAGTTCCGCATCGAACAGGTGGTTTCCAACCTGCTGACCAACGCCCTGCGCTACGGCGCCAAGAGCCCGATCGAAGTGCGGGTCTATGCCCAGGACGGCGAGGCTCGGGTCGAGGTGCGTGACCACGGCATCGGTATCAGCGAAGACAACCAGAAGCGTATTTTTCAGCAGTTCGAACGGGTCAGCGCCAACCACGTGGCGGCGGGGCTGGGCCTGGGGCTGTTCATTTCCGAGCAGATCGTCACCGCCCACGGCGGCGCCATCAGTGTCGAGAGCCGGATCGGCGAGGGCGCGCTGTTTCGCGTCAGCCTGCCGCTGTAGAGGCCCGTTGGCCGGTGAATCATTAAAAGCGTAACGCGCACGCAACCTCTGCGTGACCCAATGGTCGTAACAGCAGCAATTGACCGAGCAAAGGTTTTCCATGAGTGAAGATGCACAAGACGTCGTACTGATCGTCGAAGATGAACCAGTGATCCTGATGCTTCTGGCCGACTACCTGTCGGGCCTGGGATACCGGGTGCTGCAGGCCGAGAATGGCGAGCAGGCGTTCGAGATTCTCGCCAGCAAGCCGCACCTGGACGTGATGATCACCGATTACCGCCTGCCGGGCGGGATCACCGGGGTGATGATCGCCGAGCCCGCCGTGAAGCTGCGTCCGGATCTGAAGGTGATTTTCATCAGCGGCTACCCCAACGAAATCCTCGAATGCGGCAGCCCCATCACCCGCAAGGCGCCGATCCTGGCCAAGCCCTTCGACCTCAACAGCCTGCAGGAACAGATCCAGCAATTGCTGGCTTGAAGCCCGGCTATCAGTCGCGGATCATTTCCCGCACCTTGGCGGTCAGCAGGTCGAAGGTGAACGGCTTGGTGATCAGTTGCATGCCGGGTTCGAGAAAGCCGCCACGGGCCGCCGCGTGCTCGGCGTAGCCGGTGATGAACAGGACTTTGAGCTCCGGGCGGATCTGCCGCCCGATTTCCGCCAGTTGCCGGCCATTCATGCCCGGCAGCCCGACATCGCTGATCAGCAGATCGATGCGCTGCGCCGAGTCGAGGATCGGCATGGCGCTGCGGGCATCGCCGGCTTCGACAAAGGCGTAGCCCAGTTCGCTGAGCACCGCACAGACCAGCACCCGCACCGCCGGGTCATCCTCGACGATCAGCACGGTTTCACCGTTCTGCGCATTGGGCGGTTGTTGCACCAGAGGGTGTTCGGCCTGCTCCAGGTCGCCGACAAAACGCGGCAGGTACAGGCTGACCTCGGTACCCCGGCCCAGGGTGCTGTTGAGGGTCACATGGCCGCGGGACTGCTTGCTGAAGCCGTAGATCATCGACAGCCCCAGCCCTGTGCCCTGGCCGATGGGCTTGGTGGTGAAGAACGGATCGAACACGCGGTTGATGATCGCCTCGGGCATGCCGCAGCCGTTGTCGCTGACTCGCAGCAGCACGTAGTCCCCCGGCTTGAGGTTGTCGTGGGCCTGGGCGAAGTCCGGGGCCAGGCGTTGGTTGAGGGTTTCCACCAGCAGCCGGCCGCCGTTGGGCATGGCGTCCCGGGCGTTGAGCACCAGGTTGAGCAGGGCGCTTTCCAGTTGGTTGGGGTCGGCTTCGGCCACCCATAGCTGCGGGTCCAGGCGCATGTCCAGCTCGATGCTTTCGCTGAGGCTGCGTTGCAGCAGCTCGCCCATGGAGGTCACCAGGGCGTTCATCTCCACCGGCTTGGAATCCAGCGACTGGCGCCGGGAGAAGGCCAGCAGGCGGTGGGTCAGGCCGGCGGCGCGGTTGGCCGAGGTCACCCCCAGGTCGATCAGGCTGTCCAGGTCCTCGGTGCGGCCCCGGGCCAGGCGCCGGCGCAACAGCTCCAGGCTGCCGATGATGCCGGTGAGCATGTTGTTGAAGTCGTGGGCGATGCCGCCGGTGAGTTGCCCCACGGCCTCCATTTTCTGTGACTGGCGCAGGGCTTCTTCGTTGTGTCGCAGTTGTGCGGTGCGTTCTTCCACCTGCTGTTCCAGGGTCTCCAGGGTGCGTTGCAGGCGCAGTTCGCTCTGGCTCAGGTCGATCAGCCGGTCGCGGGCGTCGTACTGCCGGCGCCTGCCCCGCAGGGCGGCGCTGACCAGGCTGATCAGGGTCGCCGGGTGGAAGGGCCGTTCCAGAAAGCTGACGTTGCCCAGGGGCTCGCTGAAGCGCGATGCCGGGTTCTGCTCGGGGCCGCCGTGCTGGGTCAGCAGCACGATGGGCAGGTCCGACCACGCCGGTTGCTGTTCCAGGTGGCGCAGCAGGGGCTCCAGGTCGACCCCGCGCAAGGCTTCGGCGGCGATGATCACCAGCCCGGCGCCGTGCTCCAGCTGCTCGCACAGGGCGGGCAGGTGCGGGGTGATCAGGCTGTTGAAGCCGGCCTCCTTGAGCATCATCTGCGCCAGTTGGCTGTCACGCCCGTGTGGCGTGAGCACCAGAGCCCGTTCGGAAAAGTCCAGGTCGGGGCTCATTGGCCCTCATCCCTGAGCAGCGGTTTGCTCTCGCCCAGGTAGGTGGGCACGCCCCGCAGCACGCCCTGGAAGGCTTCCAGGGGCTCGCCGATGGTCAGGCCACGAGCGCTGATGCGGTATTCGCGAATGGTCGACTCGTGGCTGCCGGTGCGTTTCTTGATGATGGAAATGGCCCGGCGCACCTTGCCCAGGGCCTCGAAGTAACGCAGCAGGACCACGGTGTCGGCCAGGTAGGTGATGTCCACCGGGGCCTGCATGTCGCCCACCAGGCCATGCTGGGCCACGGTCATGAAGGTGGCGGCGCCCTGGCGGTTGAGGTACAGCAGCAATTCGTGCATGTGCAGCACCAGGGCATTTTCCTCGGGCATCGCTGCCTGGTAGCCGTTGATGCTGTCGATCACCACGGTCTTGATCCGCTCCTGGTCGACGCAGCGTCGCACCCGGTGGGACAGCTCCCCCGGCGAGAGCTCGGCGGCGTCCACCTGTTCGATGATCAGGTTGCCGCTGGCCTGCAGCGCCTTGAGGTCGATGCCCATGTTGCGCATGCGCTCGAACAGCAGCCCCAGTTCCTCGTCGAAGATGAACAGCGCGGCTTTCTCTCCCCTGGCTACGGCGGCCGCGGCGAAGATCATCGAGATCAGCGATTTGCCGGTGCCGGCGGGGCCGAGGATCAGGGTGCTGGAGCCGGTCTCGATGCCGCCCCCCAGCAGCGCGTCCATCTCGGTGATGCCGCTGGTCAGGGTCAGGCGCTGGTATTGACCGCGGTGCTCGGCGGCCACCAGGCGCGGAAACACCTGGACCCCGTCGCCCATGATGGTGAAGTCATGGAAGCCGCCGCGGTACTTCTGGCCCCGGTATTTCACCACCCGGATGCGCCGGCGTTCGGCGCCGTAGCTGGGGGTCAGTTCTTCCAGGCGGATCACCCCGTGGGCCACGCTGTGCACGGTCTTGTCCAGGGATTCGGTGGTCAGGTCGTCCAGCAGCAGGACGGTGGCGTCATAGCGCACGAAGTAGTGCTTGATCGCCAGGATCTGCCGACGGTAGCGCAGGGAGCTTTGCGCCAGCAGGCGGATTTCCGAAAGGCTGTCGAGCACCACCCGGGTCGGCTTGACCCGCTCCACCACTTCGAAGATCTGCCGCGTGGCTTCCCCCAGCTCCAGGTCCGAGGAGTACAGCAGGCTTTGCTGGTGCTCGGCGTTGAGCAGGCTTTCCGGCGGGATCAGCTCGAAGATGTGGATGTTCTCGTCCAGTTGCCAGCCGTGGGATTGCGCGCCCTGGCGCAACTCGCGCTCGGTTTCCGAGAGGGTGATGTACAGGCAGCGCTCGCCGGCGGCGGCGCCGGCCCGCAGAAAATGCAAGGCCACGGTGGTCTTGCCGGTACCGGGTTCGCCTTCCAGCAGGAACACATGGCTACGTGACAATCCGCCGGAGAGGATATCGTCCAGGCCTTCGATGCCGGTGGCGGCTTTTTCGCTGAGCAACGCAGATGAGGTCGACAAACAATGCCCTCGCAAATAGGTCCAAGTGATCGGCGACGGCGTCGAGCACCTTGATATCGCTGATAAATCACTTGACCGCCTGCCGCTGGCACGGTTCAACCTTTTGTCGCCGTGGAGCCGCTGCTGAGCACAGCAGGCGCGGGGGGCAAGGGCGCCAAAGGTTAGGCTGGGGATTGCCAGGCAAGGCCCGGGGCGGCTACAGGCCCTGCTGCAGGGCCGGGTCGTCGGGGTTCTGCTGTTCCAGCTGGGCCAGCAGGACCTGGACGTTCTGCAACTGGCCGCTTTCCTTCCAGTAGCTGATCAGCAGCACCCGCGCCTTGCGGTTGTAGGGCTGGCGCTGGACGATTTCCTCCAGTTGCTTCTGCGCCGCTTCCAGCTCTTGTTCGCTGTGCAGGGTGGTGGCCAGGTCGTAGCGGTAGGCGGCGTTGTTAGGCTCCAGTTCCACCGCCCGGGACAAGCCGAGCAGGGCGAACTCACCCTGGCCATGGTGCAGCAGCCAGAGCCCCAGGGCATGTTGCAGGTAGGCCGAATCCTGCTGTGCCTGCAACTGCTTGGCCAGCAATTGGCGGGCGGCATCGCTTTGGCCCTGCTTGTCCAGGACTTCGATCTGCAGCACCACTGCCTGCAGGTTGTCCGGGGCCAGGCGCAGGGCCTGTTCCAGGGTCTGCTGGGCCTTGATCAGGTCGGCATTGTGCAGGTACAGGCGAGCCAGCTGGTACTGGGCCTCGACGTTGTCGCCGCGGGTCTTGAGCACTTGGGTGTATTCGTCGATCACCTGCTGCAACGGGCCGAAGTACAGGCCCTGGTCGTCGGGGCTCAGGCCCAGCAGGGCGTCCACCGCGGCGAAGCGCACGCTCTGTTCGTGATCGTCCAGCAACGGCCCCAGCAGCAGGCTGCGCTGGCCGCTGGGCACCAGGCCGAGCACGCTCTTGATCGCTGCTTTGCGCACCTCGGCGGAAGGGTGATAGAGGTCGGCGTCCGCCAGTTTCAGTGCCTGGGGGCTGGGGTAGTTGGCCAGCACTGCCAGCAGGCGAATGCGCTGCTGGTCGTCGAGGTCGGGCCGGCCCAACTGCTGGTAGAGCACGCGCGCCGCGCCAGGCTGGCCGTTGCGGGCTTTTTCCAGTGCCGCGCTGTAGCCATGCTTGATGGCCTCGGGAACCTGCGGCGGGCTGCTGCGCAGAAAGCTCCAGGCCAGGGCCAGGACGACGACGGTAAGCAGGCTGATCAGCAGGTAGCGGCGGGGCTGGGACATGCAGGAATCCGGAAGCTGGCAACTTTTGGAAGGCGCAAGCTTCGGTCAGGAACCGGCTTGAGTCAAACCCGGGTTCAGGTCAGCACGTACTCCTGCGGCTCCAGCAGCGGCGGCAGCTCGGTTTGCCCCAGCGCCGCCAGGACTTCGCGCTCCAGGCCGCGCAATAGAGCGCTGCACGGCAGGTCGTTGTCGTCATAGCCGAAAGGGTCTTCGAGGTCGTCGCCGATCTCGTCCAGGCCCAGGAAGGTGTAGCTGACAATGGCGGTGAAGATCGGCGTCAGCCAGCCCAGGGGCTCGGCCATGGCGAACGGCAGGAGGATGCAGAACAGGTAGATGGTGCGGTGCAGCAGCAGGGTGTAGGGGAAGGGCAGCGGGGTGTTCTGGATCCGCTCGCAGGCGGCCTGCACCAGGCTCAGGCTGACCAGCCGGGTTTCCAGCTGGGTGTAGCGCCATTCGCTGATTAGCCCCTGCTGGGCCCACTGCGAGCAGCGCTGGCCGATGCGTTGCAACTGCGCGTCGGTGAGGTTCGGGTGGCCGGGGTCGAGGCTGGCCTGGGCCCAGGGGCGCAGGGCGGCGGCCTCGTCTTCATGGCGCAGGCGGGCGATCAGGCTGTGGGCAAAGCCGCACAGGTCGCGCAGCATGCCCTCGCGCTCGGAGTGGCCGTCGATGATCAGGCTTTCACGGATCAGCGAACGCACCTCGATGATCAACTGCCCCAACTGCTTGCGGCCTTCCCACCAGCGGTCGTAGCAGGCGTTGTTGCGAAAGCTCATGAAGATCGACAGCGACAGCCCCAGCAAGGTGAAGGGTGTGGCGTTGACCTTGGAGAAATAGCTCGGTTGCAGGGTTTCCACCAGCACGATCACCGAGGCCAGCAGTGTGACCAGTACGCAGCGCAGGGCAATGCGCTTGGCAATCGAGCCCTTGAGGGCGAAGAGGATGCCGATCAGGTTCGGCTTGGGGCGGACAATCATGGGGGCTGAGGCCAGGGCGATTACGCGGCGAGTGAAGAGTAGGAGCGCGCTGTGGGGCTGTCCAATCGCAATGGCCAACCGCGTGATCGACGGCCTCTATCAATGGGCTTGGGGTGGGCGGTGTTCTGGCGGGCGCCTTCGCTGGCAAGCCAGCTCCTACCGGGGCCATGCGTTGCGCGGGCTCTTGTAGGAGCCGGCTTGCCGGCGAAGAGGCCCTTGAGCCGGGCAAAAAAAAAGCCCCGCGACCGAATGATCCACGGGGCCAAACATTGGTTGGTTGCGGCCAACCAAAGGAGCTCGTTGCAAATCCTTACTTGCTGGCTACCGTCTCCGGTTGCCAGCCACCACCCAGGGCCTTGTAGATGGCGACGATGCCGCGGTACAGGTCGACTTCGGCCTGGGCCTGGGAGTCCTCGGCGGCCAGGCGTTCACGCTGGGCATCGAGCAGCACCAGGAAGTCCACGGTGCCTTCGCGGTAGCGAATCTCGGCCAGGTCCGCTGCGGCGCGGCTGGATTCGCTCTGGCGAATCAGGGAGATCAGCCGTTGCTGGCGCTTGCCGTAGTCGCTGAAGGCGTTTTCCGATTCCTCCAGGGCCAGCAGCACCTGCTGCTCGTAGCTGGCCAGGGCACCGTCGGCATTGGCGTCGGCGCCGCGCAGGCGGGCTCGCACACTGCCCAGGTCGAAGGCCGCCCAGGTGATGCTCGGGCCCAGGGCCCAGGCATTGGCCGCCGAGGAGCCGATCTGCGAACCGCGCCCGGCAGTGAAACCGAGGAAGCCGCTGAGGCTGACCCGTGGGAACAGGTCGGCCTTGGCCACGCCGATGCGCGCGGTGGCCGCTGCCAGCTTGCGTTCGGCGCTGAGAATGTCTGGCCGGCGTTGCAGCAGCTCCCCCGGGTCGCCAATCGGCAGGGCCTTGGCAATGGCCGGCAACTGCGCCGGCGACAGGTCGACGCTGAGCTTGTCCGGGCGTTCACCCAGCAGGGTGGCGATGCGGTTGCGCTGGCGGGTCTGCTCGGCCTGCAACTGCGGCACGCTGGCCTCCACCGAAGCCAGGCGGGCGTCGGCGCGGACCACATCGAGCTGGTCGCCGACCCCGGCGTCGCGCAGGCTTTCGGTGATCTTGCGCGACTCCTGCTGGTTGTCCAGGTTGGCCAGGGCGATCTTTTCCCGCAGCTGTGCGCCGCGCAATTGGCCGTAGGCGTCCACCAGCTCGGCGATCATGGTCACCTGCAGTTGGTAGAGGTCGGCCTCGGCGGCCTGCTGGTCGGCGTCGGTGGCTTCCAGGTTGCGCTGGATGCGGCCGAACAGGTCCAGCTCCCAGGCCATGTCCAGGCCCAGGTCGTAGCGCTCGCTGTTCACTCGCTTGGTGGTCTGGCCGGGGATCTGCCCCTTGGCCAGGTCGCTGCTGGCGCGGCTGGTTATGGTGGGCATGGCGTCATTGCTGGCGTCATCGCGAATCGCCCGGGCGGCCCGCAGGCGGGCGAAGGCCACCCGCAGTTCACGGTTGCCCTGCAACGATTTGCTCACCAGCTGGTTGAGAGTCGGGTCATCGAACTGCTGCCACCAGATGCCTTCGAAGCGTGCGCGGTCGAAGTTCTTCTGGCCCGCAGCGCCATCGGTGGCGGCGCTGATGTGCGCCGCCTCGGTGGTTGGGCTCTGGTAGTCCGGACCGACGGCGCAGGCACTCAGGGCCAGCACCAGCAGGCTCGGCAGGAAGACTTTGGAACTCATTGTTGCGCCTCCAGTTGCAGAGCACGGGCGGCTTTGCGCGCCTCGCTGCGCTCCACGTAGTTGCGGATCAGTACATAGAACACCGGAGTCAGCAGCAGGCCGAAGAAGGTCACCCCGAGCATCCCGGAGAACACCGCGACACCCATGGCATGACGCATTTCCGCACCGGCGCCGCTGGAGATCACCAGGGGCACCACGCCCATGATGAAGGCGAAGGAGGTCATCAGGATCGGCCGCAGACGCAGGCGGCAGGCTTCCAGCACCGCGGCCAGCGGGTCGAGGCCTTCCTCTTGCTTGTCCTTGGCGAACTCGACGATCAGGATCGCGTTCTTGCAGGCCAGGCCCACCAGAACGATCAGGCCGATCTGGGTGAAGATGTTATTGTCGCCCCCGGAGACGATCACCCCGGTAATGGCCGACAGCAGGGTCATGGGCACTATCAGGATCACCGCCAGTGGCAGGCTCCAGCTTTCGTACTGAGCGGCCAGCACCAGGAAGGCCAGCAGCACGCAGAGCGGGAAGACGAACAGCGCGGTGTTACCGGCCAGGATCTGCTGGTAGGTCAGCTCGGTCCATTCGTAGGTCATGCCGTTGGGCAGTTCTTCCTTGAGCAGTTTCTCGATCGCCGCTTCCGCTTGCCCGGAGCTGTAGCCCGGGGCCGCTGCGCCGTTGATTTCCGCGGTGACGAAACCGTTGTAGTGCATCACGCGGTCGGGACCTGCGGTGTCGCTGACCTTGATGAAGGTGGCCAGGGGGATCATCTCGCCCTTGTTGTTGCGCACTTTCAGCTGGCCGATCTGCTCGGGCTCGAGACGGAACTGCTGCTCGGCCTGGACATTGACCTGGTAGGTGCGGCCAAAGCGGTTGAAGTCGTTGGCATACAGCGAACCCAGGTAGATCTGCAGGGTGTCGAAGATGTCGGAGATCGCCACGCCGTGGGTCTTGGCCTTTTCCCGGTCGATGGCAGCATCCACCTGGGGCACGTTGACCTGGTAGCTGGTGAACAGCCCGGCCAGTTCCGGCACGCTGCGGCTCTTGGTGATGACATTCTGCACTTCCTTGTACAGCTCGTCGTAGCCCAGGCCGCTGCGGTCCTCCACCTGCAGGCGGAAGCCGCCGATGGTTCCCAGCCCCTGTACCGGCGGCGGTGGGAAGATCGCCATGTAGGCGTCCTGGATATCCGCGTACTTGCCGTTCAGGGCGCCGGCGATGGCACCGGCGGACATGCTCGGGTCCTTGCGCTCATCGAAAGGCTTCAAGGTGACGAAGACGATGCCGTTGTTCGGGCTGTTGGTGAAACCGTTGATCGAAAGGCCGGGGAAGGCCACCGCGCTTTCCACGCCGGGCTGCTTCAGGGCGATGTCGGACATGCGCTTGATCACGTCTTCGGTGCGGTCCAGGCTGGCGGCGTCCGGCAGTTGGGCGAAGGCCACCAGGTACTGCTTGTCCTGGGCCGGGACGAAACCGGTCGGGGTGTGGGCGAAGCCGAACCAGGTCAGCACCATCAGGCCTGCATAGAGGAACAGGGCGATGCCGCTGCCGCGGATGACCCGGCGCACGGTGCCGACGTAACCATGGCTGGCGCGATCGAAGAAGCGGTTGAAGGGTTTGAACAGCCAGCCCCCCAGCAGCTTGTCGAGGATCTTCGAGAAACGGTCCTTGGGCGCGTGGTGTTCCTTGAGCAATACCGCGGCCAGGGCCGGCGACAGGGTCAGGGAGTTGAAGGCCGAGATCACCGTGGAGATGGCGATGGTCAGGGCGAACTGCTTGTAGAACTGCCCGGTCAGGCCACTGATGAAGGCTGCCGGTACGAACACCGCGCACAGCACCAGGGCGGTGGCGATGATCGGGCCGGTCACTTCACGCATGGCGCGCTTGGTGGCCTCCACCGGGTTCAGGCCCAGGCCGATGTTACGTTCGACGTTCTCCACCACCACGATGGCGTCGTCCACCACGATGCCGATGGCCAGCACCAGGCCGAACAGCGACAGGGCGTTGAGCGAGAAGCCGAACAGGTGCATGACCGCGAAGGTACCGATCAGCGACACCGGTACGGCCACCAGCGGGATGATCGAGGCACGCCAGGTCTGCAGGAACAGAATCACCACCAGCACAACCAGGATCAGGGCTTCGAACAGGGTGTGCACCACGGCCTCGATGGAGCCGCGGACGAAGATGGTCGGGTCGTAGACGATGCTGAAGTCCATGCCCTGCGGGAAGCTCTGCTTGAGTTCGGCCATCTTGGCCCGCACTTCATTGGAGATCTCGATGGCGTTGGAGCCCGGGCGCTGGAAGATCGGGATCGCCACCGCCGGCTGGTTGTTGAGCAGGGAACGCAAAGCGTACTGGCTCGACCCCAGCTCGATGCGGGCGATGTCCTTCAGGCGGGTGATTTCACCGTCCTCACCGGAGCGGATGATGATGTTCTCGAACTCTTCCTCGGTCACCAGGCGGCCCTGGGTGTTGACCGATAGCTGGAAGCTGGTGGCGGTGGGCGCAGGCGGCGCGCCCAGGGCACCGGCGGCGACCTGGCGGTTCTGTTCACGGATGGCGGTGACCACGTCGGTGGCGGTCAGGTTGCGCGAAGCGGTCTTGTTCGGATCCAGCCAGACCCGCAGCGAGTAGTCGCCCATGCCGAACAGCTGCACGTCCCCCACGCCGCCCAGGCGCGCCAGCTCATCCTTGATGTTGAGCAGGGCGTAGTTGGACAGGTAGAGCATGTCGTAGCGTTTGTCCGGCGAGGTCAGGTGGACCACCATGGTCAGGTCCGGAGAGGCCTTGTCCACGGTGATGCCGATGCGCGTCACTTCTTCGGGCAGCTTGGGCTGGGTACGGGTCACGCGGTTCTGTACCTGCACCTGGGCGTTGTCCAGGTCGGTGCCCAGGGCGAAGGTGATGGTCAGGGTGATCTTGCCGTCAGCGGTGGATTGCGAGGACATGTAGAGCATGTTCTCGACCCCGGTGATCGCCTGTTCCAGGGGCGCGGCCACGGTTTCACCGATGACTTTCGGGTTGGCCCCCGGGAAGTTGGCGCGCACCACCACGGTGGGCGGCACCACTTCCGGGTATTCGCTGATGGGCAACTGGAACAGCGAGATGGCGCCGGCGATCAGGATCAGCAGCGACAGCACCGCGGCGAAGATCGGCCTTGAAATGAAGAACTGGGAAAAATTCATCTTGAGAGTCGTCCCTTAACCGCGCGGTGTCGCAGCGGCGAGTTTCACAGCCGGAGCCGCCTTGGCAGGGGTGACCTGCGGCAGGTTGCTGGCTTCCAGTGCTTGGCGTTGTTGGGCCAGGGCGGCGAGGGTTTCCTTGCTGGCCATGGGGATCACTTCAGGCGTGACCGGTGCGCCGGGACGTGCCCGCTGCAAGCCCTTGACGATGATAGTGTCGTCCTTGCTCAGGCCGTTGCGCACGATGCGCAGGCCTTCGATCTTCGGCCCCAGTTCCACGGCGCGGTAGGCCGGTTTGTTGTCGGCGTCCATCACCAGCACGAACTTCTTGCCCAGGTCGGTGCCCACGGCTTCGTCGTTGATCAGCATCGCCGAGTAGGTGCCACTGCCCACCAGTTTCAGGCGCGCATAGAGGCCCGGGGTGTAGCTGCCGTCGCTGTTGTCGAACACCGCGCGGCCACGGATGGTGCCGGTCTTGGGGTTGACCTGGTTGTCGACGAAGTTCATCTGCCCCAGGTGCGGGTGGCCTTCTTCATTGGACAGGCCCAGGTACACCGGGGTGGTCTGGCCGCGCTGGCCCTGGCGGGCGAGTTGGGTGTACTTGAGGTACACGCGCTCGTCGGCGTCGAAGTAGGCGTAGACCTTGTCGGTGGAGACCAGGCTGGTGAGCGGGGTGACATCGGCGGTCACCAGGTTGCCGGCGGTGATCTGCGCGCGGCTGACCCGGCCACTGATGGGCGCCACCACCCGGGTGAAACTCAGGTTGAGCTTGGCCACGTCCAACTGGGCCTGGATCGCATCGACCCCGGCCCGGGCTTCCTGGGCGGCGCTGGTGCGGGTGTCGGCCAGCTCGGCGGAAATCGCGTTGCTGGTCAGCAGGCGCTGGCCGCGCTGGGCTTCGTTGGCACTGCGGGTCGCGGTGGCCCGAGCCTGTTGCAGCTGGGCTTCGAGGCGGCGTACTTCAGCCTGGAAAGGCCGTGGGTCGATCTGGAACAGCAGGTCGCCTTTCTTCACCAGGGCGCCTTCGGTGAAGGCCACCTGATCGATCTGGCCCGAGACCCGAGGTCGGATCTCCACGGTTTCCGGGGCTTCCAGGCGCCCGGTGAATTCATCCCATTCGTTGACCGGCTGTTCCAGCACCTTGGCCACGCTGACTTTGGCAGCGGGCGGGGCGGAGGCGGTCTCAGGGGCTTTGCCGCACGCGCTCATCACCAGTACGGCGAGAACGGCGAGTGGAAAACGTAGGAGTTTGACTGACTGGTCCATGGTGCATCCGCCACTGTATTTGAGATGGGCGGATGATGCTCGGCAGGGTTGTATCTCACGAATCGAATGAAGCGAAGGTAACTATCATTCGGAATGATATAAGCGCCAAGCAAGCCCTCTAGCATGCACCTTTCGTTAGGCTGCTATCAATTCCCTGGCGTGCAATTAGTTATTGCGGCTGACGCAACATTGGCTGTTGTCACAGGAGCCGGCTGGCTGGCCATCGTAGCCCCGTGCGTCGAGGTCCATGGTCTGCCAGCTCAGTTCGTAGCGCATTTCCAATCAGATGGAAGAGCTGTTGAGTTGCTGAAGCTCAAGTTGCCTGGCGGCACTGGCTTCGAGGTTTGTACGCTCTTGATCCAGGTACCGATAAATGCTTTGGAGGTTGGCGATTTTCTGTTCGATCTCTGCCATCTTCCTTTCAATGAGCTTGGCGCCGTCCGCACAATCGATCATCTGGTTGCGCTGCGCCTCCAGAATCTCGCCTATCTCCCCCAGGGAAAAGCCCATGCTTTGCGCGCGCTGGATAAAGTCCAGGTCCTGCAGCGTTTGTGCCGTGTAAACGCGGTAGTTGTTAGTTCGCCGCTGCGGTGAGATCAGGCCGATTTGCTCGTAGTAACGCAGCGTATGGCGGCTGGCGCCGCTACGGGCCTCGATTTCGCCAATTTTCATGAAAACACCGCTTGACCATAGAGTTGGGTCGATAGTTTACGTTTGGTTCCTTACCTTGAACAAGGAACAGGGAAATGAGCGTGGAGTGCTTTGTCACCGGGGGGACCGGCTTCATCGGTCAGCATTTGCTGGCATGCCTGAGCGCAAAAGGCCACACCGTCGGGGTGTTGATGCGTCGCCCAGAGCGACTGGCTGAATTGCGGGAGCAAGTCGTCAATTTGGGAGGAGACGCAAGCCGGGTATTTGCCGTGGCCGGCGATCTGGAGCGGGATAACCTAGGGCTGAGTCCTGCTGACCGGGAAGTGCTAAGGCACGCCAGAGTCGTATTCCACCTGGGCGCACACTTCGCCTGGGGGCTGTCATTGGAGCAGTCTCGTGCGGTGAATGTCGAAGGGGCAAAACGGGTGGCGCTGTTGGCGGCTGAGCAAAACAGCCGGTTAGTGATGATCGGCGGCTACATGCTGAAAAACCATGAGCATCTGCAACGCATCGGCATCGATCCTCGTTATCCGCGGCGGACGAACTGGCCTGCCGTCTACCGCCATGTCGGTGGTTACGAGGCGAGCAAGCTGGAGGCGCATTTTGCGACCTTGGAGCTCATGTCCGCCAAGGGCGGGGAGATCACCGTTGTCCACCCCGCGACGGTTTGTGGCCACAGCCGCACGGGGCATATCCTTGACGGCCAGCCACTGGTGGAGCTGATCCGCAACCTTGTGCTGGGAAAACTGACGGCAGTGCCCGGTACCGCCCAGCACTGGCTGCCACTGGTTACCGTGGATTACCTGGTTGAGCTGGTGGCGGCTTGTGCTTTTGATCCCGCCATGGCGGGTGAGGAACTGCTGGCGCTGGATGCGCAAACTCCCAATTTGCGAGAACTCCTGGTCCAGGTGGCGCAACCTTTGGGCTTAAAGCCTCCCAGGCATCACATCTCGCTCCGATTGCTGAAGTGGCTGCTGAGCATTCCTCTCGTGGCGCGGTTCATGAATACAAAACCCGAAGCCTTGGACTTTATCCAGACCACTCGATTTGATACCGCGGCCGTCGAGCAATTTGCCAACAGGCATGGGCTGGCCAAGCCGGATATCCGTCAGGCCTTGCGGCACACGGCAACGTTCGTCAACTCATGTTTCATAGCCAAGGGCTAGCCGCTGACTTCTTCCTTGGGGGCATCCCTTTCAAGCAGCCAGGGTTTGCCCCCACTTATGCCCCCGAATACTTCGCAAGCCAGCGGAACCTGAGGGAAAGCCTCAGACCGAATTAGTCGCTAAAGGACTCTTTTCAGAAGAATCTATGGATGCCAGTGGCACTTGATCAAAGACTGTCTGGATCGCCAAAGAACATCTGAATTCTTGAACGCAACCAGCGCTCGCCCGGGTCGTTGTCCTGTGAACCGCGCCAGGCCATGTGCAGTTCGAAGCTGCGTACTGGCAGCGGCGGGTCTTCGGCGCGTACGCCGCCGGCGGCGGTGAGGGCGTCGGCGGTGTAGTCGGGCACGGTGGCAAGGATGTCGGTGCCGGCCAGCAGGGTGCTCAGGCCGTTGAATTGCGGTACGGCGAGCACGACGTGGCGCTTGCGTCCGAGCTTCTCCAGCTCCTCATCGATGAACCCGCTCAGGTCCCCGGCGAACGACACCAGGGCGTGGGGGCGGGCGCAGAAGTCGTCCAGGGTCAGGGGGCCGGGCACGGTGTCGGCCCGCAGCAGTTTGGGCAGGCTGCGGCGCAGGACCTTGCGCTTGGCGTTGGCCGGCAGGTCGGCGGTGTAGCTGACGCCGATGGAGATTTCGCCGGAGGCCAGAAGCGCGGGCATCAGCAGGTAGTTGGCGCGGCGCACCACCAGCACGATGCCCGGGGCTTCGGCGCGCAGGCGTTTGAGCAGCATCGGCAGCAGGGCGAATTCCACGTCGTCGGAAAGACCGATACGGAACACGGCGGTGCTGGTGGCCGGGTCGAATTCGGCGGCGCGGCTGACGGCGGTGGAGATCGAATCCAGGGCCGGCGAGAGCAGGGCGAAGATTTCCACTGCCCGGGCCGAGGGCTCCATGCTGCGCCCGGTACGCACGAACAGCGGATCGTCGAACAGGTTGCGCAGGCGCGACAGGGCTGCACTGATGGCCGGCTGGCCGAGGAACAGCTTCTCGGCGGCGCGGGTCACACTGCGTTCGTGCATCAGTGTTTCGAATACGATCAACAGATTCAGGTCGACACGACGCAGGTCATTACGATTCATCTGGAGTCCTGGCAGAGTCAGCGAGCTTGACGGGAGCGACCATATCGGAACAATGGCCGGCGTGAATCTTACGGGGAAAGGCTGGTACTCTGCATCGGCTAAATGTTGTTTGTTTGTAGCCGGGCAAGGTTCGAGCACGCTGTACGCCCCGATTTTCAAGGGCACGAAATCAATGCCAGGCATGTCGACTATTAATAGGCACTGATAGTCTTGCTTGCAAAGCCCGGATAAAGTTCGCGGCATTAGAGGTTAATTTGACGAGGTTTGCGATGTCCCGCACGATTCGTTTTCACAAGTTTGGACCGGCCGAGGTGCTCAAATGCGAAGAGCATGCGGCCTCGTTGCCTGCGCCAGGCGAAGTGCAGGTACGAGTCGAAGCCATCGGTATCAGCTGGTATGACGTGCTCTGGCGGCAGAACCTGGCGTCGTCCCATGCGCGCCTGCCCTCGGGCCTCGGGCACGAAATGGCCGGTGTGGTCACGGCCGTGGGCGAGGGCGTCGACGACCTGGCGGTAGGTGACAAGGTGGCGAGTTTTCCCGCCGAAAGCCCCAACGATTACCCTGTGTATGGCGAGCTGATCGTCCTGCCGCGTTCGGCCCTGACCCGTTATCCCGATGTTCTCAGCCCGATCGAGGCTGCTGTTCATTACACGCCGCTGCTGATCGCCTATTTCGCCTACGCCGACCTGGCGCGGGTCAAGCCGGGGCAGTTTGCCCTGGTCACCGACGCCAGCCATTGCGCCGGGCCGTCCTTTGTCCAGTTGGGCAAGGCCTTGGGTGTGCGGGTGATTGCCGCCACCAAGACCGCTGAAGAGCGTGAATACCTGCTGTCCCTGGGTGCCGAGAAGGTGATTGTCACCGAGGAACAGGACCTGCTGATGCAGATCAACAAGCTCACCGACAACCGCGGCGTCGACGTGGTGTTCGACGGCTTGGGCGGCCCGCAGATGTCCATGCTCGGCGATGTCCTGGCGCCCCGTGGCAGCCTGGTGCTCTATGGCCTGCAAGGCGGCAACCAGACGCCGTTCCCGGCCTGCGCGGCGTTCCAGAAGAACATCCAGTTCTTCGTCCATTGCATCGGCAACTTCACTGGCAAGCCGGAGTTGGGAATTGTCCAGGATCAGGTCGCGCTGCAGCGTGCGTTGCGCGACATCAACCAGCTCACCGCGGACCGGGTGCTGCTCCCCCTGAAGACCCGGGTATTCGCGTTCAACGAGTTTGTCGAGGCGCACCGCTACATGGATGAATGCCCATGCCGCGAACGGGTCGCGCTTCAGGTCGAACCGGTCTGATCCCAACGCCAGGCAAAGCCTGGCGTTTTTTATTGCCTCGATTTGCCGGCCCTTGCGCCGGCTTTTTAGTTTTCTCCCTGGGAATCCTTTTTACCGGCAAGCGGCTGCTGCATAAAAGCGCTGGGGCGCCGGGATAGATTCCATCGCGCAGCGGTCAAACTGCCAGTAAACTGCGGCCCATTTCCGAACCATCCTTTTCCAGAGGTTTTGCATGACTCTCAGTCCTTTTGCGGGCAAACCGGCACCGGCTGAATTGTTGGTCGACATCCCGCGACTGGTTACGGCTTATTACACCGGTCAGCCTGACGCATCGGTGTCTACCCAGCGTGTGGCCTTTGGCACCTCCGGGCACCGTGGCAGCTCGTTCGATCTGAGTTTCAACGAATGGCATGTGCTGGCCATCAGCCAGGCCATTTGCCTGTACCGCGAATCCCAGGGCATCGACGGCCCGTTGTTTGTTGGCATCGACACCCATGCCCTGTCGACCCCGGCCGGGGCCAGCGCCCTGGAAGTGCTGGCGGCCAATGGCGTGACCGTGATGATTGCTGCCGGCGACGAGTACACCCCGACCCCAGCGGTGTCCCACGCCATCCTCTGCTACAACCGTGGGCGTACATCGGGCCTGGCGGACGGCATCGTCATCACCCCGTCCCATAACCCGCCACAAAGCGGCGGCTACAAGTACAACCCCACCAACGGCGGCCCGGCCGACACCCACATCACCAAGTGGATCGAAGCCAAGGCCAATGAACTGCTGGCAGCCAAGCTGGCCGGGGTCAAGCGCATCAGTTACGAACAGGCGCTGAAGGCCGACACCACCCATCGCCACGATTACCTCAACACCTACGTCGCTGACCTGATCAACGTCATCGACCTGGACGCCATCCGCAACGCCAAGCTGCGCCTGGGCGTGGATCCGCTGGGCGGAGCAGGGGTGCGCTACTGGTCGGCGATCGCCGAGCACTACCGCCTGGACCTGGAGGTGGTGAACAAGCAAGTGGACGCCACTTTCCGCTTCATGTCGGTGGATTGGGACGGGCAGATCCGCATGGACCCGTCCTCCAGCTACGCCATGCAGGGCCTGATCGGCCTCAAGGAACGCTTCGACGTGGCCTTCGCCTGCGACCCCGATCACGATCGCCACGGCATCGTCACCCCGAGCGGCGGCCTTCTGGCGCCGAACAACTACCTGGCGGTGTCCATCGATTACCTGTTCCAGAATCGCCCGCAATGGCGCGCTGATGCCGCGGTGGGCAAGACCGTGGTCAGCAGCGGCCTGATCGACCGGGTCGCTGCACGCCTGGGCCGCCGTCTGTATGAAGTGCCGGTGGGCTTCAAGTGGTTTGCCGATGGCCTGTTCGACGGCTCACTGGGCTTTGGCGGCGAAGAAAGTGCCGGCGCCTCTTTCCTGCGCCGCGATGGTGGCGTCTGGAGCACCGACAAGGACGGCCTGATCCCGTCCTTGCTGGCGGCGGAAATGACCGCGCGTACCGGTCGCGATCCGAGCCAGGCCTACCGCGCCCTGTGCGACGAGCTGGGTGAGCCGTTCTCGGTCCGCGTCGATGCCAAGGCCAACCCGCAGCAGAAGGCCCTGCTCAGCAAGCTGTCGCCACAGCAGGTGACTTCGACCCAGCTGGCCGGCGAGCCGATCCAGCAGATCCTCAGCCATGCACCGGGCAACGACCAGGCCATTGGCGGCCTGAAAGTCATGACGGAGAACGGCTGGTTCGCCGCACGCCCGTCGGGTACTGAAGACATCTACAAGATCTACGCTGAAAGCTTCATCGGCGGCGACCACCTCAAGCAGCTGGTGCAGGAAGCCCAGACCCTGGTGGACACCGCCATCAGCGGCAACTGAGCGTCAGGCAAAAAAAGGGGCGACCATCACGGTCGCCCCTTTTTATTGGCCGCTGTATTTCACGCCAGATCCACCAGCACGATCTCGCTGTCCTGCAACGCCGTCACCCGCAGCACCGGCTCATTCTCAACCGCGACGCCGTCTCGAGCTTCGGCGCGCAAGCCGTTGACTTCAATCGCGCCGGTCGCCGGAACCAGGTAAGCCCGGCGCCCGTCGTCCAGGTGATACTCGGCCGTTTCCCCGGCCTTCAGGTTGGCCGCCACCAGCCGCGCATCGGCGCGAATCCGCAGGCTTTCCTCATCGCCAGCCTTGCCACTGGCCAGGGTCACGAAACCTTCACGCTGGCCCTTGGGAAAAGGCTTGGCACCCCAGGAAGGCGCAGAGCCTGCCTGGTTGGGGATGATCCAGATCTGGAAGATCTTGGTTGGCGTGGCTTCCAGGTTGTACTCGCTGTGGGCGATCCCGGTGCCGGCGCTCATCACCTGCACATCACCGGCTTCGGTGCGGCCCTTGTTGCCCAGGTTGTCCTGGTGACTGATGGCCCCTTCGCGAACGTAGGTGATGATTTCCATGTCCCGGTGCGGGTGCTGGGGGAAGCCGGTGCCAGGGGCGATCACATCATCGTTCCAGACCCGCAGGTTGCCCCAGTGCATGCGCTTGGGGTCATGGTACTCGGCGAAGGAAAAATGGTGGTGGGCATCCAGCCAGCCATGGTGCGCGCCGCCCAGGGAGCTGAAAGGTCTGAGTTCAAGCATGATCTTCTCCTCATTAAGGGCTCGTCATGGCACGTTGTACCCGGGCCAGAAAACGATAACCGTTGGTTGATGGCGAGCATCTTCCATCAGCTATAGATCGATAAAAAGCGCAAAAAATGCCGTAATCCAATCGTAAAATTAGATGATTATTTTGTCGCAAAGTTGGTGTTAAACCTTCGGTTCATCGCTTAAGTTAATGACCTGCAAGCAATTGGCTGGATACCGTGGAACAATCCGCCGAAGATTACCGCTCAGCCTCACACCCTGGAGTCCGCGTGTCGCAACACACCCCCGATCTGCCCCCCGAGCTTTTGCCCCTGGCCCAGATGCCCTTGTTGAAACGCCTCGCGGCGCGCTTCTTCGGCCATGGCCTGAACCGCCTGCGGGCCCAGCATCGGGCTTCCTGGCTGCATGGTCAGGCCGATGGCTTTCGCAGTGGCCACACTGCCGGCGTGGAGTACGGCTACCAGGAAGGCCGGCTCGAGGGGCTGGAGGAAGGCCGCCAGGTGCTGTTGATCCGCGACAGCCGCAACACCGAGCACCGCCCGCCCGGGGTGGATGACCGGCTGTTCGATGACTGGCGCCTGCCGTTGAACCCCGAGCTGAAAAAGCGCTTCAAGGCCGATGTCGCCCGCCTGCTGCCCGCCGCGGCGCAACCCAGCGCCGCGCAGTGGAAGATGATTTTCAGCGACACACCCGCCACCGCGGTGATCGCCGGGGCCGGCGCCGGCAAGTCAACCTCGCTGGTGCTGCGTCTGCTGCTGTTGCATCACTATCTGGGCTTCGAACTGGACGCCATGACCGTGGTGACCTTCACCCGGGAGTCGCGCAAGGACTTCATCACCAAGCTCACGCAAGTCTTTGCCCTGTGGGGGCGGCAACTGGGCGCCAGGGAAGCCCGGGAGCTGGTGCGGACCTTCCACTCGCGGATTCTGCCCATGGTCCGCAGCCTGCCGGGCTTCGAGCGCCTGCAGGCCTTCGAGAACCTCAGCGATCGGCTCCAGGGCGGCGAAGACGAGGTGGACAGCAACCCATTCGATCTGCGCATCAATGACGCCCAGCGTCGGCACCTGAATGCCTGCTACCAGGCACTGTACCGCGATGACCCGCGCTTTCGCCTGGCGTTGCAGCCGTTGGTGCGCCACGCCCTGCAGCTCAAGGAACTGGAGCGCGATCACCCGGACGTGCAAAAGCGCATGGCGGTGACCGAACTGGCGGCCAAGCGCGATGAAGAGCTCTGCGACACCGTGGAAGACCTGTGGTTTCGCGCGGGCGCCTGGCCGATCAAGGGCATCGAGCCGCAGCGCCAGCGGTTCGAAATCAACGGTGCGACCTTTCACAGCCATGGCTATTGTGCGGAGCTGGACGCCTGGGTGGTGCTGGGTTTCGACCCGCGCGAGAGCCCGCAGCTGACCCGGCCCGGGGCCAAGCTGACGGTGCGGGCGGAATGGGCTGTAAAGCGCACCCTGTTTCAAGCTTTTTGTCGTAAGCCATTGATTTGGCTTGATAGTTACGAGGCTTCAAAGCGTTCTGCCGGCGCCTTTTCGGCCCAGGTCAATGGCGGTCCGGGTTTCGATTACAAGGTCAAGGGCGAGCTGGCGTCGGCGCCGCTGCTCGATTGCTTTGTCGCCGCCGCAGGCTTTATCGAGAACCTGGGCTTGGAAGTGGGTGATGCCGTCGCGGGCATGAGTTTTGCCCAGGACGATCCGGACCGGTTCTTCTTCGAGGCCCTGAGCCTGTTCTGGCGAGCGCTGGAGGACCATCTGCTGGATCAGTCGCCGCCCATCATGAGCTACAACCGCATGTTCGCCCTGTTCAGCGAGCGCTCGCCGGAGAACTTCAAGCTGCTCAGCGATGCCTGCCTGCGCCCGATGTCACACCTGATGATCGACGAGTTCCAGGATGTTTCGCCGCAGATCGTTTCCTGGATCAGGGCCAGCCTTGCGGCGATCCGCAGCCGAGGCGCCGCCTTGCACATCGGGCGCGCCGCCCAGCATTCCTCGCTGCTCTGTGTCGGTGACGACTGGCAGTCGATCTACGGCTGGCGGGGCAGCTCGCCCAAGTACTTCATCGAGTTCAACAAGGAGTTCCCGTCCCCAGGCACCACCCGGGTCATGCTCAGCGAGAACTACCGCAGCCATCAGCATGTGATCGATGCCGCGGAGCATATTGTCCGCGCGGCGCCGGCCATTGCCGGAAAGAAGGCCAAGGCCAGCGGCGAAGCTACAGAGCTGTGGCCGGTGCAGGTGCTCGATCGCGATGACCAGGGCCTGGCCCAGTGTCTGGCTGAGCACTATGAGCAGGGTGATTCAATCTTGATGTTATTTAGAAAAAGTAGCGATAAGTTATTGATTGAAAATGTTATTTCACAAATAGTTAATGTTGATTCTAGTCTGCCTCCAGGGTCGCGACGCCTGAAACAGCTGACCTATCACAGCGCCAAGGGACTGCAGGCGGATGCGGTATTCCTGCTGGGCGACTGCCAGCACCTGAGCAGTTCGCCGTACAAGAACCAGGTCTATCGCATGGCCGGTTTGGGCAAGGACGGCGATGCCGAGCCCTACGACAGCGCACAGAAAGACGAGATCCTGCGGCTGGCCTATGTGGGCATCACCCGGGCCGCCAAGCATTGCTACTGGTATGTGGACCGCCAGGAAGGCCCCTCGGGCAATGCGCCCAAGGCTTCGGACCGGGTACCGCGGGACAAGCCGTACTTCCAGGACTTGCGCCAGGCGACATGAAAAAAGCCCGCTGGCGAGGCGGGCTTCGGGTGAGGCAGCGGGGCTTCAGGCCTTGAGTGCCAGGGACGGGGAAAAGGCCTCCAGCTCATCTTCCACCGCCTCGATTATTCGTTCGACATCCGCAGCGCTCATCACCGTGGCACAGGGAATGCCGGCGATGGCGATCATGGTTTCGCCGCTGGCGCGATCGAAGAGCCGGGCGATCATGCTGCCGGGCGCGTCCATGCTGGCTTCGAAACCCATGGGATGAAAATGCCAGCGCATCAGCTGGCAGGCGTTGGGAAAGGTGACTTTACTGGCCCAGACTCTGTTCATCGGTGGCCCACCTTGATTCATTGAGCGCTTCCTTGTGCTCGCGGTAGGAACGACCGGATCGTCAATGACCCGATCGGTTGAGGTTTTAAAAATAGCATTGGCTTGTGACGGTTCGCAGTTTTTTTGCCCACCGTCCGGCGGTTCACTCACGGATTATTGATGCAAGTCATGTCGTCTCCCAGGCCCCCCCCGGCGGCTGCCGTATCTGGCCGGCGGCCGGTCGTTGAAGCTCTTGGCGAAGTTCGGCAAGCTGCGCCTTTTCCTGTTCGAGAAACCTATGTCTGCCCCCGATGACGGGCCGCTGCACACCCAGGCCACCGGTGAAACCGTGATGCGCTACCACCTGTGCTGGAAGCACCGGGACCTGGATGGAGTAATGGCGCTGTACCACCCGGACATCCAGTACAACGACTTTTTCCAGAACCGTACCCTGGGCCTGGAGGAACTGCGCGAATACGTGCGGGCCAGCATGCCCCGGGCTCCCGACGAGGCCCTGGAGCACAGCGATCGCATCCGCCTGGATGGCAACACCGCGTTTATCCAGTACCAGGTGACCCTGCGCGGAGGCCAGGGCCTGGTGTCATTTCGCTCCAGTGAAGCGATCACCGTGCGCGACGGGCTGATCTGGCGGGTCAACGAGTACGCCTCACTGGTCCGGGAGCCGGCACCGAGCAAGTCCTCCGCCAGACTGCGCCCGGCGGCCAGCCGGCTGGGGCTGTCGCCGCGCCAGTTGAGTTTCATGGCCGAGGACCTGCAGCAGTATTTCCAGCGCCAGCAGCCGTACCTGGACCCCGAGCTGGACCTGCAGAGGGTGTCCCGGGAATGCGGTTACAGCCGCAACCAGATTTCCTACCTGCTCAACCAGGTGCTGGGGCAGAGCTTCTACCGCTACGTCAACCAGGCGCGCCTGCAGCATCTGCTGGCAGCGCTGGACCAGGCCACGCCGCCGCTGCGCATCGACGAGCTGGCGTTTGCCGCAGGGTTCAATTCGCTGTCGGCCTTCTACAGCTGTTTTCGCCAGCACACCGGCCAGTCGCCCAAGGCCTACGCCAAGCAAATTTCTTTGCGTGCACGCGCGCAAGACAGCCCCTGAGGCCAGGCACTAGGATCGCCGCATTCGAAATTCGGGTTGCGGAGTGCTTGCATGCCAGCGTGGCGCAGTATCAGTTTGTGGATGGACCAGCTCGACGAGCCGCTATTGCCGCGGCCGCAGCTTGCGCAAGACCTGGACCTGGACGTGGCGATCATCGGCGCCGGCTATACCGGGCTGTGGACCGCCTATTACCTCAAGCGCCAGGCGCCGCAGTTGAATATTGCGGTGATCGAAGCGCAAACCGCCGGTTTTGGTGCCTCGGGCCGCAATGGCGGCTGGCTGATGGGCAACCTGCTGGGAGAAGACCGGCTGCTGGCCGCTCTGTCGCCGCAGCAGCGCCGGGCCTCCTTCGACCTGTTGCACGGCATCCCCGATGAAGTGGCCAATGTCATCGAACGTGAGGGCATCGACTGCGATTACCGCAAGGGCGGGGTGCTGTATTGCGCCGCCCGCTACCCGGAGCAGGAAACCAGCCTGCGCCACTATCTGGACAAGCTCTATGCCCAGGGCCTGAACCAGGACGACTACCGCTGGCTCAACCCCGAGCAACTGGCCCAGCAGATCCGCCTGGCCAAGCCCTATGGCGGTATCTATGCCCCGCATTGCGCCACCATCCAGCCTGCCAAGCTGGTGCGCGGCCTGGCCCGGGCGGTTGAGCGCCTGGGGGTGACCCTCTATGAAAACAGCCCGGTGACCCATTGGCAGTCCGGCAGCCTGCAGACGGCCCAGGCTTCGGTGCGCAGCCGTTGGATAGTGCCGGCAGTGGAAGGCTATTCGGTCACCTTGCCGCCCCTGGGCCGCTACCAGTTGCCGGTGCAAAGCCTGCTGGTGGCCACCGAGCCGCTAGCGGAGTCTGTCTGGGAAGAGATCGGCCTGAGCCAGGGCCAGGCCTTCAGCGAAAGCAGCCGACAGGTGACTTATGGCCAGCGCTCCATGGACAACCGGCTGGTGTTCGGTGCCCGGGGCGGCTATCAGTTCGCCAGCAAGCTGCGCCATGACTTCGACCTGACCCGTGACGAAGTGGAACTGCGCCGCTACCTGTTCGGCGAGCTGTTCCCGCAACTCAAGAACGTGCGCATCAGCCATTCCTGGGGCGGCAACCTGGGCATGTCCCGGCACTTCAAGCCGCACATGCTCTGCGACCGGCGCAAGGGCATCGCCCTGTCCGGCGGCTATGGCGGCGAGGGCGTGGGCGCCAGCAACCTCGGCGGCCGGACCCTGGCGGACCTGATCCTGGAACGCGACAGCCCTCTGGTACACCAGCCCTGGGTCATGCCCGAGTGCGGCCTGGAGACCCTGCGGGCCTGGGAGCCGGAGCCGTGCCGCTGGCTGGGCTACAACGCGATCATTCGCAGCTTCGTCCACGAGGACCAGACCCTGGCCAACCCGGCCTCGGCTCCATGGCGGCGCAGGATGGCCAGCCGGATCGCCGGCTTCATGGAAGGTTTCATGCACTGAGCCGGCCTCTATGTACCGAACGCTGTCCGTTCGGATTTTCCGTCGAAAGGTAGAACCATGAGCATCACCCAATTCAAGCAAACCGCCACCGCCACCCTGGCCGAATCCGCACCAGTGGCGGTGCCCCTGGGCACTCCGGTGGCCGTGACCTCGGTGACCGCCGTCGAACGCAACGACGGGGTCGAGACCGGCATCTGGGAATGCACCCCGGGGCGCTGGCGGCGGCAGATCGTCGCCCAGGAGTTCTGCCACTTCATCCAGGGCCGTTGCACCTTCACCCCGGACAATGGCGAAACCCTGCACATAGAAGCCGGCGATGCACTGATGTTGCCGGCCAACAGCACCGGGATCTGGGATATCCAGGAAACGGTGCGCAAGACCTACGTCTTGATTTTCTGATCCCTTGATTGCCTGCCAACAACAAAACCAGCCACAGGTATCGACTCATGATCCGCAAGACTTGCGCGTTGCTATTGCTCAGCCCGTTGTTCCTGGCCACGTCCCTGGCCCAGGCCGATACGGTGAAGATCTACAACTGGTCGGACTACATCGCCCCGGACACCACCAAGGCCTTCCAGAAGGAAACCGGGATTGGTTTCACCTACGACGTCTATGACAGCAACGAGACCCTGGACGGCAAGTTGATGACCGGAAAATCCGGGTATGACGTGGTGTTTCCTTCCAACCACTTCATGGCCCGGCAGATTCAGGGCGGGGCACTGAAGAAGCTCGACAAGAGCCAGCTGCCCAACTGGAAGAACCTCAACCCGGTGCTGCTCAAGGCCCTGGAGGTCAACGACCCGGGCAACCAGCACGGCTTCCCCTACCTCTGGGGCAGCACCGGCATCGGCTACAACGTGGCCAAGATCAAGGAAGTGCTGGGCAACGATGCCCCACTGGATTCCTGGGACCTGATCTTCAAGCCCGAGTACATGCAGAAGCTGCAGAAGTGCGGGGTGGCGATCCTCGACAATGGCCCGGAACTGATCCCTACCGCTCTCAATTACCTCGGGCTGGCGCACCACAGCAAGAACCTGGCTGACTACAAGCAGGCCGAGGCGTTGCTGATGAAGGTCCGGCCTTATGTCAGCTACTTCCACTCGTCGAAGTACACCAGCGACCTGGCCAACGGCAATATCTGCGTGGCGGTGGGATTCTCCGGCGACATCCTGCAAGCGGAAAGCCGTGCCAGGGAGGCGAAGAACGGGGTGGAGATCGGCTACTCGATTCCCAAGGAAGGCTCGCCGATCTGGTTCGACATGGTGGCCATGCCAGTGGATGCCCCGGATGAACAGGCCGGCTATGCCTTCATGAACTACCTGCTGCGCCCTGAAGTGATGGCCGGCGTGAGCAACTACGTGCACTACGCCAACGGCAACCTGCAGGCCGACAGCCTGATCGACCCGGCCATCAAGAACGACACCAAGGTCTATCCGAGCCCGGAAATGATGGACAAGCTGTTTGCCCTGGAGGCCATGCCGCTGGACATCGACCGCATCCGCACCCGCCTGTGGAACAAGATCCGCAGCGGCAGCTGACCTGACCCCTTCGTAGGAGCCGGCTTGCCGGCGAAGAGGGCCTCAAGCCTTGTGTTGCGCTCGGGGCCGCCTTCGCTGGCAGGCCAGCTCCTACGCCCGTTGTTCTCCATGGAGGGCGCCAGCCGGTCCGCCTCTTAGGTGCCGGTGTGGGGGGGCGGCAGTTTCTATAGCTGGGTGTTTTCCGGGAGCAGGGCGCCGCCATCCACTACCAGGGTCTGGCCGGTGATATAGCCCGCTTGCCGTGACGCCAGGAACAGCATGGCCCAGGCAATATCCTCGGCACTGCCCAGGCGCTTCAGGGGAATGCTCGAAGCCAGGGTCGAAGCGTCGCCGAGATTGTCCATGGCCTGGGTGGCAATCAGCCCGGGCTCCACGCCGTTGACCGTGATTGTATATTCCGCCAGCTCCAGCGCGGCAGCGCGGATAAAACCATTGACCCCGGCCTTGGACGCCGCGTAGTGGGCGAGCCCGGGAATCGCCGTGCGCGGGCCGGTGACCGAGGAGGTGATGACGATCCTCGGCTGCTGGGACCGACGCAACGCCGGTAAGGCGGCCCGGGTCAGCCAGAAGCAGCTTTTCAGGTTCACCGCCAGGGTGCTGTCCAGGGTTTCATCCTCCAGTTCGGCCAGCTTCTGCATCGGAAAGATCGCGGCATTGTGCAGCAGCAGGTCGAGGCCGCCGAAGGCCTCCAGGGTTGCCGCCACTGCCTGTTCGGCGGCATTGCGGGTGCCCAGGTCCACAGGCAGCAGTTCGGCGGTGCCGCCGGCTTGGCGAATCAGCCGCAGGGTTTCATCGCCCGATGCCGCGCTGCGGGTCGCCAGCATGACCCTGGCCCCCTGGGCGGCGAACAGTTGGGCGATGGCCCGGCCGATGCCCTGGCCGGAACCGGTGACCAGGGCGATACGCCCACGCAGATCCTGGCTCATGAGGCGGCTCCTGGCAGAACCTGGGCCAGGCACTGGTCCAGCAGGCGGTTGTGCAGGTCGACCTGCGCCTCGCTGGCGGTCGGGCACAGCAGCGCCATGTTGTGGAACGGCGTCAGCAACACCCCGCGATTGAGCAGGTACAGGTGCAGATAGGCTTCGATCAGCCCATGGCGGGCATGATGGGCCTCGCCGCCGTTGCGCGGAGGCTGCTGCATGAACAGGTATTCGACCCGGGCGCCGATGCGGGTTACGTGCCAGGGCAGGCGGTGCTTGTGGATGATGGCTTCGACCCCGGCCCGCAGGCGCTCGGCGAGATGGAACATATGGGCGTAGCTGGCCTCGTTCATCACTTCGCTGAAGGTGGCGCGCATGGCCGCCATCTGCAGGGCGTTGCCGGCCAGAGTGCCGCCGAAGCCGAAATGGTTGATCGCCTGGCCCGGCTGGAAATGCGGCAGCACCTGCCAGATCCGTTCGGCCATGGCCTGGCTGGCGCCCCAGACCGCCGTGGGAATGCCACCGGCGATGGATTTGCCGAGAACGAAGAAGTCCGGCTGCAACCCGTGCTCGCCGCAATAGCCGCCGGGGCCGCAGGACAGGGTATGGGTCTCGTCGATGATCAGCGGCACCTCGTAGCGCCGGGTCAGCTCCCGCAGGCCATCATGAAAGCCCGGGGCTGGCGGCACCATGCCGACGTTGGTCATGAAGGGTTCGGTGAGTACCGCGGCCACGTCGCCATGGGCCAGGGCCGCTTCCAGGGCCGGCAGGTCGTTGAACTCCACCAGCCGCGTGGTGGCCTGGTGCTGCAGGCCGTTGGCGTGCACGCCGTCCCGCGGGATCATCTGGCCCTGGGCGTCGAACTCCACCTGGGACTCGTCGACGCTGCCGTGGTAGTTGCAGTTGAACACCAGGACCTTCTGCCGCCCGGTGATCATCCGGCACAGGCGCAGGACAAAACGGTTGGCGTCGGTGGCCGAGGTGGTGACCTGCCAGTAGGGCAGGCCAAAGCGCCGGGTCAGTTCCTTGCCGACCCACAGGCTGTCGGCCGTGGGCAGCATCAGGGTCGAACCATGCAGTGCCTGTTCGGCGATGGCAGCGGCGACCGCCGGTTGGGCGTGGCCGAACATCGCTCCGGTGTCACCCAGGGCAAAGTCCACGTAGTGATGACCGTCGCAATCGGTGAGGGTCGCGCCCTGGGCGTCGGCCACCATGATCGGGTAGGAGCCGGGCCATTGCTGCATCCAGTGCAAGGGCGCGCCGTACAGCCAATGCTGGAGGTTTTCCTGGTAGAAAGCGCCGGAGCGCGGGTGTTTCTCGGCAAACAGTTGCAGTTCGGTCTGGTAGCAACTTGCGACGCGTTGCAGATCGAGGCCCAGAGTCATGGCAGTGTCCTGTGAGGAAGAGGGCTGGCTGGCCCAGGTGCTGGCCTGGGCCGGCAGCCTGGAGCCAGGGGGCGGGTATCAGCGGTGCCGGGTACGGTTGAGCACCTCTGCCAGGGCTCCCACCGGAAAGTTGGCGGCGCTGCTGAAGTCGGCACCCTGGTAGCCGAAGATCTTGCCGTCGCTGCGACCGGCCTTGAGGTCGATCAGCACCAGGCCCAGGGTCGGGACGATCTTTTCTCGCCAGACGAACAGGTACAGCTGCTCGGCGATCTTGTAGTAGTGGCAGCGGTCGGTATCCGCCAGCCCCTGTTCGACGCCCCGCAGGCATTGCCAGCTGTAGAAGTTGGCATTCAGGTAGATGTGCTCGTAGGCCTCGCTGGCGCTGTAGATGTACCGGTTGCGCAGGCCCACCAGTTCATCGGTGGGTTCATGGCGTGGCGTGCTGGTGGTGACCGGCGTGTCGATGGCGCCGTGGAGAAACTGGGCCTTGACCGAGGTCAGCTCGCCACCGGCCAGGGCCCGGCTGAACAGGTCGACGCTGGATTCGGCCTGGCTGGGCATCTGCCCGATGACGGCGCTGAAGCATTGCTGCTCAAGGTCCAGGACCAGGCTCACCGAGTGGATCTGCCCCTGTTCGTGCTTGAGGAAGTCCACCAGGTAGATGCCGGGGCGCAGGCAGGTTGCGCGATAGGGCAACTCGGCGCCGGCCGCTTCCCCGACGTTGTTCCAGCGCAGGGTGTGGGCGGCGAAATGGTGTTCGATCTGCCAGTGGTTGTCGAAGTGCAGGGTCAGGTGGCGACCGGCCAGGTCGTCGACCGCCGGGAGGAT
Source organism: Pseudomonas sp. GW822-FHT06D10 (assembly GCF_058799535.1). Lineage (NCBI taxonomy): Bacteria > Pseudomonadati > Pseudomonadota > Gammaproteobacteria > Pseudomonadales > Pseudomonadaceae > Pseudomonas > Pseudomonas sp. GW822-FHT06D10. Next base: position 710,992 of record NZ_JBXALN010000001.1, read on the forward strand.
GTGATTGTCTTCGGCAAAGCCATCGGCGAGGGCTCCGACGGTGATCCATTCAGGTTGCGGGTTCATGGCAAGGCTCTTGTCAGCAAGGAGAGCTGCATGTTCGGCCGCCGGCCCCGGGTTGCCCATCAACCTTATGGTTGAAGTGCCCGGGCTTTACAGGAACAGCGCCCTGACCAGCTCCGTACGGTTACTGGCGCCGACCTTGCGGAACAGGTTGATCAAGTGGGTCTTGACCGTGGGCAGGCCCAGGTCCAGGCGCCGGGCGATGGTCTTGTTGTCTGCGCCGTCGCGCAGCAACCAGGCGATTTCCCGCTCCCGGGGTGTCAGGCCCGACAGGCGCTCATCGACCTGGGACCAGGGCGCCAGGGCGGCAATCTCCAGCAGGCCCTGCAAGGCATGCAGGGTGCCCAGTTCCTCCACGCTGAAGTGCCCCAGCCCGACGTCGCGCAGCAGCGACAGGCCGGCGACCGGCCGTTCGCCATCGCGGGCCAGGATTTCCACCACATCCAGTACCCCATGGCGCTGCAGGAACCCCTGATAAACCTCGCTCTCGTGATGGCCCTGGTGGGCCATGCCCATGTGCAGAGACAGCACCGGGCGCCCCGCCGCGGCGCAGTGACGAGGTTGCAGGGGGTCGTAGTGGCGAAAGTGCTGCAGGTAGGCCTGGTGCATCTGCTCCGGCATGCGGTACAGCGAAAAATCCCGGGCCTGCAGTTGGGCATCGATGCGGTAGAAGGCGCAGAGGCTGGCGGGTACTACCCGGGTGAAAGCGGCGATGCAGCGGTGGCCCAGTTCATGGGGGCCGGGCAGGGACGCGGGTGCGTTCATCGGATGGCTCCTGGCTGCACCTGGGGCAGTGGCTCGGTGAAAGGGGCGCAAGGACGTGGATTGATCCTGTCCGGAACCCGGACTGGCACAGGGAAACCCTGCTGGGCGTGCCTGGCAAGCCTCCAGCGCCGCAGGCTGCGATCGTGATTGCCTCGATCGCAGCCTGCGGCCGGGGTTAGCGGCGGGCCTTGCTCAAGCCTTCGGCCAGGGCGTCGACTATGGCATCGGCCTGTGCCTGCTGGATTACCAGGGGCGGCGAGAGAATGATCTTGGTGCCCACCGGGCGCACCATGACCCCGTTGTCCCGGGCGATCTGTGCCACCTGGTTGGCGTAGCCGCTCATGGGGTCGATGGGTTCGCGGGTGGTCTTGTCCGCCACCAGGTCCAGGGCCAGCATCAGGCCCTTGCCGCGCACTTCGCCGACGGTGTCGAAGCACTCGACGAAGGGCTGCAGCTTGTCGAGCATGTAGTCGCCCATTTTCGCGGCGTTGGCCGGCAGGTCCTCCTTGACCACGATGTCCAGGCACGCCAGGGCGGCGGCGCAGGCTACCGGGTGCCCGGAGTAGGTGTAGCCATGCATGATGGCCCCGGTGAAGCTGGCGTTCTTCTCGAAGGCTTCTTCGATGCGCCGGTTGACCACCGTGGCGCCCAGGGGGATGTAGCCCGAGGTGATGCCCTTGGCCAGGCACATGATGTCGGGCTTGACGCCCCACAGGCGGCTGCCGAACATCGAGCCGCTGCGACCGAAGCCGGTGACCACTTCGTCGGCGATCAGCAATACGCCGTACTTGTCGCAGACTTCGCGGATCAGCGGCCAGTAGTTGGCCGGTGGCACTATCACGCCGCCAGCGCCCTGGATCGGCTCGGCGATGAAGGCGGCGACGGTGTCCGGGCTCTGGAACTGGATTTCCCGCTCCAGCAGGTCGGCGCAGATCTTGCCCAGCTCTTCCGGGTCCTGGCTGTAGGGGTTGCGGTACAGCCAGGGGGTATCGATGTGGTAGCAGCCCGGCAGCAGCGGCTCGTAGTTGCGGCGGAACACCGTGTTGCCGTTGACCGAGGCGCCGCCGAAGTGGGTGCCGTGGTAACCCTGGCGCAGGGAAATGAACTTGGTGCGGTCGGCCTGGCCTTCGAGCTTCCAGTACTGGCGGGCCAGCTTCAAAGCGCTTTCGATGGCGTCCGAGCCGCCGGAGCTGAAGGCCACCCGGCGCATGTCCTCGGGTTCCAGCAGGTTCATCACCACCCGCGACAGTTCTTCGGCCCGGGGATGGCTGACCCCGTCGAACAGCTGGAAGTATTCCAGTTCATCAAGTTGCGCGGTGATCGCCGCCTTCACTTCCTTGCGGTTGTGGCCGACGTTGACGTTCCACAACCCGGCAACGCCATCCACCAGCTGGTGGCCCTTGTCGTCATACACATAGCAGCCGTCGCCACGGACGATGCGGATCGGCTCGCGTTGCTTCATTTCGTTGGGGTGCAGCATGGGGTGCCAGAAACGGCTTGGTTCGCTCACGTTGAGTCTCCTGATAACGCACGGACAGCGTGGAGATATTAGTGCGTCATTTATACGCCCCTGGCTTGCCTCTGTGTGCCAGGGCACTTGACCCAGGCTGCCAGTGGCGGGTTTGCGGGCCTGTTCGCTGGTAAATGGCATGCACCTGCAAGGGCTGGCTTGCCAGCGAAGGCCCTGGCGGGGCTGGCAGCCAGGGCCAAGTTTCGCGGCAGCCAGGGTCAAGACGGCGTGCGCCTTTGCGCTCAAAGTCCATCTCGAACTAGGTCTACCTGCGAGGATTCAAGATGAGCGTTGCCATCGACCCACGTGTCGCTGCATTCATAGACAGTCAGCATGGCCTGCTGATCGACGGTCACAGCCAGCCGGCCCTCAGCGGTGCGCGGATGGCGGTGTACAACCCCGCCAGTGGCGAACAATTGGCCGAGGTCGCGGCAGCCGCCCAGGCCGATATCGACCTGGCGGTGAACGCCGCACGTCGGGCCTTCGAGGGGAGCTGGAAGGCGCAGCGCCCCGCCGACCGCGAGCGCCTGCTGCTGAAGCTGGCGGACCTGCTGGAGGCCAATGGCGAGGAACTGGCGCAACTGGAAACCCTCAACAACGGCCAGTCGATCCACCTGGCCCGGGCCCTGGAGGTGGGAGCGGCCGCGGAGTTCACCCGCTACATGGCCGGCTGGGCCACCAAGATCGAGGGCAAGAGCCTGGATGTCTCCATCGCCGCAGTGCCCGGGGCGCAGTACCGGGCCTACACCGTGCCGGAGCCGGTGGGCGTGGTGGGGGCCATAGTGCCGTGGAACTTCCCGCTGCTGATGGCCATCTGGAAAATCGTTCCGGCCCTGGCCTGTGGCTGCACCGTGGTGCTCAAGCCGGCGGACGAAACCCCGCTGACCGCGTTGCGCCTGGGCCAGTTGTGCCTGGAAGCGGGGATCGCCCCCGGGGTGGTCAACGTGGTCACCGGCAGTGGCGCCCAGGCCGGCGCGGCCCTGGCCGCCCATTCGGGAATCGACAAACTGGCGTTCACCGGCTCGACCCAGGTGGGCAAGCTGATCGGCCATGCCGCGGTGGACAACATGACCCGTTTTTCCCTGGAGCTGGGCGGCAAATCGCCGGTGATCGTGCTTGACGACTGCGACCCGCAGACCGCCGCCGCCGGCGCCGCCGGGGCGATCTTCTTCAACCAGGGGCAGGTGTGCACGGCGGGTTCGCGGCTGTATATCCAGCGCCGCATCTATAACGAGGTGCTGGAGCGCCTGGTGGCCATTGCCGGGTCCCTGAGCATCGGGCCGGGGCTGGACGAGCAGGCACAGATCAATCCGCTGATTTCCGCCAAGCAGCAGAAGCGCGTGCTGCAGATGGTCCAACGCGGAGTCGAAGAGGGCGCCCGGCTGCTCTGTGGCGGTGTCGCCCATGGCGAGCGGGGCTTCTATGTGCGCCCGACGGTGGTGGCCGATGTGCACGCCGACCAGCAACTGGTGCGCGAGGAGATCTTCGGCCCGGTGGTGGTGGCCACGCCGTTCGACACCCTGGACGAAGTGGTGGGCCTGGCCAATGACAACCAGTACGGGCTGGGGGCGAGCATCTGGTCCAACGACCTGGGGCGGGTCATGCAGCTGATTCCGCAGATCAAGGCCGGCACTGTCTGGGTCAACACACACAACATGCTGGACCCGTCGATGCCCTTCGGTGGCTACAAGCAGTCGGGCATCGGTCGCGAGATGGGCCATGCGGCCATCGAGGCCTACACCGAGAACAAGTCGGTGTGCATCGCTTATTGAGCCGAACGCCTTCGCCGGCCAGCCGGCCCCTGCGGGGGCAGGGCCAACCGGTTTACTGTAGGAGCCGGCTGGCCGACGAAGAGGCCCCTGGATTGGGCGGTGATCTTGCCGACGCCTTCGTGGCGAGCCAGTTCCTACAGGGTGTGAACATGAAGACAGCTGCGTCAGACAGCCAAGCACTCCGCCATCAGGCGTGCCCTTGAAATGCCTAGAACAACAATCATCAACCCATGCTTTCGAGGTTTACCACCATGTCGCTCAACGACAGACTCAGTCGCCACCTGGATCAAGGTGTAGTCGGCTTTCCCACGGCCCTGGCCAGTGCCGTGGGCTTGATCATGGCCAGCCCGGTGATCCTCACGGCCACCACGGGCTTTGGTATCGGCGGTGGCGCCTTTGCCATGGCGATGGTGATCGCCCTGGTGATGATGCTGGCGCAATCGACCACCTTCGCCGAAGCGGCCTGCCTGCTGCCCACCAACGGTTCGGTCTATGACTACCTGGCCTGTGGCCTGGGGCGTTTTTTCGCCATCACCGGGACCTTGTCCGCCTACCTGATCGTGCACGTGTTCGCCGGCACCGCGGAGACCATTCTCAGTGGAGTCATGGCCCTGGTTAACTTCGAGTCCCTCAACACCCTGCTGGAGCAGAGCGGCAGTGCCTGGCTGGTGGGGGTGGGGCTGGTGCTGTTCTTCGGTGCGCTGAACGCCGTGGGCATCACCGCCTTCAGCCGTGCCGAGGTGATCCTGACCTTCGGCATGTGGACCACCCTGATCATCTTTGGCGTGCTCGGGGTGCTCAAGGCCCCGGCGGTGCAGCTCGATGGCTGGTTCGGCGCCTCGATGGTGGGTACCGACCTGCCGACCATCCTGTCCCTGGTGGGCATGGCCATGTTCATGTTCGTCGGCTGTGAATTCGTCACGCCCCTGACGCCGGATGTGCGCAAGGCCGCCCGGACCATTCCCCGGGCCATGGCCCTGGGACTGGTGGGGGTAGCGGTGTGCATGTTCATCTATGGCGCGGCGATGAAGCGCCAGGTGGAAAACATCGCCCTGAGCGAGGATGGCAGCGTGCACCTGCTGGATACGCCCATGGCCATTCCGCATTTTGCCGAGCAGATCATGGGGCCCTTCGGCCGTATCTGGCTGGGCATCGGCCTGCTGTTCGCCGGCGCCGCCACCATCAACACGCTGATGGCCGGCTTGCCGCGAATCCTTTACGGCATGGCTCTGGATGGAGCGTTGCCGAAGGTCTTCACTTACCTGCACCCGCGCTTCAAGACGCCGTTGCTGTGCATTGCCGTAGCCGTGCTGATTCCCTGCCTGCATGCCTGGTGGCTGGGGGGCAGCACCGACAGCATCATGCACCTGGTGCTGGCGGCGGTCTGTGCCTGGAGCACTGCCTATCTGTTGGTGACCCTGTCAGTGGTGATGCTGCGGATTCGCCGGCCGGACCTGCCCCGGGCCTACAAGTCGCCGTGGTTTCCGCTGCCGCAGATCCTGTCTTCGGTGGGCATCCTGCTGGGCATGTGGTTCATTACGCCGCCGGGCATGAATCCGCGGGACATCTATGTGCCTTTCGGCAGCATGCTGGGCCTGACCGCGATCTATGCGCTGGTCTGGACCCTGCTGGTGCAGAAGGTCAATCCGTTTCGCCCGGTGCCGGTGGAGGAGGTGCTGGAACAGGCGCTGGGCCTGGACCCGGATACCGCCCATAACCCACAGGAGAGCGTGCCTGATGAATCTTTCAAGCTGGCGGCAAAACCTCTTTGAACTGTGGAACCGCGCGCCATCGGGCTATCGCCCGGGGCTGACCCTGGGGCAGTTGCGTCGGGATCTGGCGGGGCTCGATTTCACTCCACAGAGCCAGGTGCAGGGCGGTTTTCATTGCCCGCAAAACGGTTTGAGGTTCGAGGTGCAAGAGCGCGCCCAGGCGCAGTTCCTGATGCACATCGTGGCCTGTGAGTGCCGCCTGCCGGTGCCCTGCGACACGGCCCGGCAGGCGCGGATCCGTCTGCGTCACACTGGCGCGATCCGCCGTCAGGGGGTCGCGGCTCGGCTGCTCACGGGGGAGGACGCTGAATGGGCGCCGCTGCTACAGCGCCTGTGCAGTGACCAGCGCTTGCTGGAGCACCTGTTGCCCCTGGATTTCAAACACCTGGAATTGCGGCGCGATGCCCAGGGCTGGCAGGTGCACCTGGAGCATTTCGGCGCCAGCGAAGTGGTCAACCGCCTGCCCGGGTTCCGCCGCTATATCCGCTTGAGCGCTGAACAGCGGGCGGCGCTACTGGGCAGCTTCACTGAGTTGTACAAGCTACTGCGAGATTTCTGAGGGACATAACCGTAAGCGCTGGCATACAGCCTGCTTAAGCCATAACAGACTATCCATGCTGTCAGGCGCCTTGCCTGGCAAATAGATAACATGTTAATGATATCGCCATAACAACAAAGGCGGTTGGAACCGGCTTCTGGAGGTGCACAGTGCTTGCTTCGCATAGTTTCAGTTCCTGGGTGGGCGCCCTGCAGGGCGTCTGCGGTCGATTCGATGCCCGTCCGGCGCGCAATCCCGCCTTGTTCATTGGTGAAGTGGGCATGCAGGATTACGCCGGGCTGGAGGTGGCGCAGATCCGCACCAACGCCGGGCTGATCTCCCGCCAGAGCACCAAGGTCGATCATGAGGACGATCGCCATTGCTTCCTCATCATCCAGCGCAGCGGCCATGCGCGCTTGAGCCAGGGCGGCGAAAGTGTCGAACTGGCCCCGGGGGACATGGCGCTGCTGGACTCCGCCGGAGCCTGCGAGATCGTGCCCCATGGCCTGATCGAGCATGCTTCGTTCCATCTGTGCCGGGAGGAGGTCTATCGCCACCTGCCGGCCCAGCAGCGCAAGTTCGGCAAGCTGTCGCAAAATTGCGCCAGCGGGCGCCTGATGCGTTTGTTGGTGGAGCAGATCTGCGCCGGCGAATTGCAGGGTTGTGCGGCCCAGCAGGAAGGGCAGGCCTTGCAGGAAGCCCTGATTGCCCTGCTCGGTCCGACCTTGCGCCAGACCGTCAACAGCCTGGATGGCTTTGACGAGGGCCTGCATGGCGGATGCCTGCGTGATCAGGCGCGGCAATTGATCAGCCAGTCCCTCAATGAGCCGGGCCTGACTCCGGTATCACTGGCCGGCCAGCTGAATATCTCGGTGCGCCAGCTGTACCGGCTGTTCGAGGAGCAGGGGGACAGCGTTTGCCGCTTCATCCAGCGCTCGCGGCTCAAGCGCAGCGCCGCGGACCTGAGCAATCCGCACCTGCGCAACGAATCCATCACCGACATTGCCTTCAAATGGGGCTTCACCGATTCGGCGCATTTCAGCCGCACCTTCAAGAAGCATTTCGAACAATCGCCCCGGGATTTCCGCGCCCGGTCCCTGAACGCCTGACGGCATGGCCCTTGCGGCCGCCGTCGTTGCCGGCGGCCGCACCGCAAGGCATGCGCCGCTCTTGAATGCGCCTTCGCCTGTAGGAGCCGGCTTGCCGGCGAAGAAGGCCGTAAGGCATGCGTCGAACTTGAGGGCGCCTTCGCTGGCAAGCCAGCTCCTACCGATAGCAGATAGCAGATAGCAGATAGCCGTTGGCAGACCGGCAATCACGGATTTTCCAGGTCGTGCCCCAGGGATTGGATAAACAGCGAGAACAGCTCCGGCTGGCTGGAGATATCCAGCTTGGCGTAGAGGTGGCGGCGGTGGACCTTGATGGTGTCCGGCGAGATCTTCAGCCGTTCCGCCATGGCCTTTGAAGAAAACCCCCGGAGGATCAGGCGGGCTATCTCCAGCTCCCGCTCCGAAAGTACGGCGCTGCCGAAATGGCTCAAGGCGTCGCGGATCTGGCTGGCCATTTCCTGGGGCGCGGGGCCTTGGGGGCGGGCCTGGCTGTGTTGCCAGTGCTGCTCCATCAGCGGCAGTACCCAGGCTGAAAAGGTGGTGAGCAGGCCGATCTCGTCGTGGCTGAAGACGCGCTGGCTGCCCAGGGAAAGCGACAGGGTGCCGGCCTCGGGCAGTTGCAGAATCAACTGCACTTCGTCTTCCAGGACGTTGTCGTGGAAGTAGCTGAGAAAGTATTCGCTCTGGCGGAAATGGTCCGGGGCCACTTCTTCCAGGCGGTACAGGCCGCTGGGGTAGCCTTCGCGACAGGCCTGGAAGAAGGGGTCCAGCAGGTACAGGCCGTTGAGGTAGGTGAGCATGGACGCCGGCTTGCTGCTGGGTTCGGCGTCATATTCCTCCAGGGCCCGGGGCGGGCCGTCCAGCGGGTAGAAGATCGCCAGGGCGTTGTCGAACGGCGTAGCCTGGTGCAGCAGCAGGATCAGCTGTTTCCAGAAGCGTGGATTGCCGATCAATGTGAGGGTGCGGCCCAGGCCGGCATGCAGGCCCACTTCCCTGAACAGGTCACTCAAAGCTGTTGCTCCGTTGATCCGCTGAAATGTCGTGGCCCGGTTTCGTCGATTTAACCGCCGTCGTCAAGGGGAGTACTCCAATAGGGGAATTGGGTGATGGTCTGCATCTGCCTAGAGTAGCTCCCAGCAAGTGCGCCCCAGAACGCACCCGCCCGATGAATTTCGTTTCTGCCTCAGACCAACAATAAACACGAGGATAACGATATGAGCTCTCCCTCTGCGCCCGACGGTGCGCTGAAACCTACCTTGAGTGTGTTCGATGTGGTGGCCATCACCGTGTCCGGTGTGACCCCCGCCAGTTCAGTGTTCGTGATCGCCCCCTTCGCCATCCATCAGGCCGGTAGCGGGGTGTTCCTGGCCTTCGTCATGGCCGGGTTGCTGGCCCTGATGTTCGCCTTTTGCTACGCCGAGCTGGGCCGCGCCCACAACAGCGCCGGCGGTGAGTATGTATACGCCAAGCGAGTGTTCGGCGGCATGGCCGGTTATGCCACCTTCCTCACGGTGCTGGTGATGCTGCTGTTCATTCCGCCGGTGCTGGCCACTGGTGCCGCCACCTACCTGAACAACGCCCTGGGCACGAACTTCGATTCCCAGACCGTGGCCCTGGTTATCGTGGTCTGCAGTTACCTGCTGGGCATCCTCAATATCAAGCTCAATGCCTGGATCACCGGCACGTGCCTGCTGCTGGAAGTGGCGGCCTTGCTGGTGATCGTCTGGCTCGGCTTCGGCAATGCCTCGCAGCCGGTGAGCATTCTGCTGCAACCGCAGATCGTCGATCACGGCGCCTTGCAACTGGCGCCCTGGGCACTGGTGATCGGCGCGGTGGGCATCGGCCTGTTTTCCTACAACGGCTACGGCCCGGCGGTGCTGCTGGCCGAAGACATGAAATGCAAGGGCCGCGGGGTGCACAAGGCGGTGCTGTGGTCCCTGGTGCTGGTGGTGATCATCGAACTGGTGCCGCTCACCGCGCTGCTGATCGGCGCGCCGTCCTTGAGCGCGATGCTCGCCAGCCCCGACCCCATCGGTTACCTGCTCACCAGCCATGGCAACGAGACCCTGGCCCGGGTGGTCAGCGGCGGGATTTTCCTTTCGGTGTTCAATGCCATTGTCGCCATCGTCATCCAGATCGGTCGGGTGGTGTTCAGCAGTGGCCGCGATGCGCTGTGGACGCCCACTATCAATCGCCTGTTCACCCGCATTCACCCGCGCTGGGATTCACCCTGGCTGGCGACCCTGTTCCTGGCCATTCCCTCGGCGGTGCTGAGCTTCAGCTCGAACCTGGCGGACCTGACGTCCTTCAGCGTGCTGCTGATCATGCTGGTGTACCTGATCGTCGCCCTCAGCGCGCTGATGAGCCGGGTACTGCTGCGCGACCGCGAGCATCCCTACCGCATGCCGCTGTGGCCGCTGCCGGCCTTGCTGGCGGTGCTCGGCGCGGGTTACCTGCTGGTCAATCTGTTCCTCGAAGCGTCCCTGCGGGACATCATGGTCATCATCGGGTTGCTGGCGCTGTCGGTGATCCTCTATGGCACCAACGGCCGGTACAGCCCGGCGTTTCAGAAACTGTAAGGAGTGGTTATGCGAGCACGTCAATTGGGCATCCGCCTGGGCCTGGGGACGCCAGGCCCGTTCAATGCGATCACCGATGTTCCCGGGGTGCGGGTCGGCCACAGCACCTTGAATGCCAGCGTGGACGGCAAGCAGGTGCGCACTGGGGTTACCCTGGTCCAGCCCCGGGCCGGGCACGCCCGCCAGCAGCCGTGCTTTGCCGGTTGCCATGTGCTCAACGGCAATGGCGATGCCACGGGCCTGGAGTGGATTCGCGAGGCCGGCACCCTGACCACGCCGCTGGCGATCACCAACACCCACAGTGTGGGCGTGGTGCGCGATGCCTTGATCGCCCTGGAGCGCGAGGCGTTGCAAGACCCGGCGGTGTACTGGTGCATGCCAGTGGTAATGGAAACCTACGACGGCCTGTTGAATGACATCTGGGGCCAGCATGTGGGTGTGCAGCAGGTGCGCGAAGCGATGGCCTGCGCCGAGTCCGGGCCGGTGGCCGAGGGCGCGGTCGGCGGCGGCACCGGGATGATCTGCCATGAGTTCAAGGGCGGCATCGGTACGGCGTCGCGGCGGCTGACGGCCGAGCAGGGCGGCTACACCGTCGGCGCCCTGGTCCAGGCCAACCACGGCAAGCGCGAGGAACTGCGGGTCGATGGCTATCCAGTGGGGCGCCGGCTGGGGCACATCCCTTCGCCGTTTGCCGAGCGCGGGACCCCGGGCATGGGCTCGATCGTGGTGATACTGGCCACCGATGCGCCGCTGTTGCCGCACCAGTGCCAGCGCCTGGCCCAGCGCGCATCCATCGGCATCGCCCGCACCGGCGGAGGCACCGAGGATTCCAGCGGCGATATCTTCCTGGCCTTTGCCACGGGAAACCGGGACTTGCCGACGGCGGACTACGGGCGCAAGGGCCTGGGTTTCAGCACGCCGCTGGCGATGCTCAACAACGATCACATCTCGCCCTTGTTCAGCGCAGCCGCCGAAGCGGTGGAGGAAGCCATCATCAACGCCCTGCTGGCGGGGGTGCCCATGACCAGCGCCGACGGCGTGCAAGTGCCGGCCCTGACTGCGCAAGTGTTGCTGGAAACATTGGAACTAACTGGTTGGAACAGAAGTTAACGGACTAAGAAGTGCGACGCGGTCGACATAACTGTTTATATGGATATTTAATAATTAAATTGTAGATTGTCGGACAATGACTGCCGTTAATCAGTTGGAAAAGAATCTTTCGACTGTACAGTCATTGTTTGCTGGAGTTCGCTGGAACAGTGAGATTTGACGTCAAAAAAGTAGTGGACGCCTGATTTCAAATTGTGTCAGTTTTCTTGCGCCTGCTTAGGGCGAGTGATAGGACGATCTCGCCAGGGATTGTCGCTATCTGACAAAAACTGTTCCATTGATTACAAGGAAGTGTGTTTATGTCGAAAGTAACAGAGAACGCTATTGCATCTGCCGAACAACAACTGGTGCCTTTGGCCGCAGCAAGTTCGGCGTATAACCAGATCAATAGCTTCAGCCACCAATACGATCGTGGCGGCAATCTCACGGTCAATGGCAAACCTTCGTTCTCGGTCGACCAGGCCGCCACGCAACTGCTGCGTGACGGCGCTGCCTACAAGGACCTGAACGGTAACGGCAAGATCGATCTGACCTATACCTTCCTGACCTCGGCTTCCTCGAGCACCATGTACAAGCATGGCATCTCCGGGTTCAGCCAGTTCAGCGCCCAGCAGAAGGCCCAGGCAGTCCTGGCCATGCAGTCCTGGGCAGACGTGGCCAACGTCGTGTTTACCGAGAAAGCCTCGGGTGGCGACGCCCACATGACCTTCGGCAACTACAGCGGTGGCCAGGATGGCGCGGCGGCATTTGCCTACCTGCCAGGTACCGGCGCCGGCTACGACGGCACCTCGTGGTACCTGATCAACAGCAGCTACACCCAGAACAAGAACCCCGACCTGAACAACTATGGCCGTCAGACCCTGACCCATGAGATCGGTCACACCCTGGGCCTGGCTCACCCTGGCGACTACAACGCCGGCGAAGGCAACCCCAGCTACAAGGACGCCAGCTACGGCCAGGACACCCGTGGCTACAGCGTCATGAGCTACTGGAGTGAAAGCAATACCAGCCAGAACTTCAGTAAGGGCGGGGTCGAAGCCTATTCGTCCGGCCCGCTGATGGACGATATCGCGGCTATCCAGAAACTCTACGGTGCCAACTACAGCACCCGTGCCGGCGATACCACCTACGGCTTCAACTCCAACACCGGGCGTGATTTCTACAGCGCCAGCTCGTCTTCCGACAAGCTGGTGTTCTCGGTGTGGGACGGTGGCGGCAACGATACCCTGGACTTCTCCGGTTTCACCCAGAACCAGAAGATCAACCTCAATGAAGCCTCGTTCTCCGACGTTGGCGGCATGGTGGGTAACGTTTCCATCGCTCAGGGCGTGACCGTGGAGAACGCCATCGGCGGTTCGGGCAACGACCTGTTGATCGGCAACAACGCCGCCAACGTGCTCAAGGGTGGTGCCGGCAACGACATCATCTACGGCGCCGGCGGTGCAGATCAGCTGTGGGGCGGCTCGGGCTCGGACACCTTCGTGTTCGCCGCCAGCACCGACTCCAAGCCGGGTGCGGCCGACCAGATCATGGATTTTGTCAGCGGCCTGGACAAGATCGATCTGACCGGGATCACCAAGGGCGCCGGCCTGCACTTCGTCAACGCCTTCACCGGCGCGGCGGGTGACGCGATCCTCACCACCTCCGGGGGCGTGAGCACCTTGTCCGTGGACTTCTCCGGGCATGGCGTGGCGGACTTCCTGGTCAGCACCGTGGGCCAGGCAGCGGTCAGCGACATCGTCGCCTGAGTGAAATGAGCACAGGGCCGCGCAGTCGAGCGGCTCTGCGTTCTTGCTTTGGGCCCTGGCCTGAGCGAGTCTACCGGGCGAACGGAGCACCCTATGACCCTGCATATTTCCTGTTGCCGGGCGGCCCGATGGCTGCTGGCGACACTGATGATCTTTTATGGAGCAATCACCATGGCAAGCAGCCTGCGCTTGGCGGACCCCTCGGAACTGGTTGGACATTGGCAGCTGCAACAGGCAGCCGCACCCGCTGAAGGTTGCACCCTGGACCTGTTGCACAACGCCGCCCTGGGCGACGGCGCCGACTGCCTGTCGAAATGGCTCGGGGAAGCCGCGGTGGGCTGGTTCCCGGAGCCCGATGGCATTGCCATTACCGGCCGCGAAGGCTCGAAAATCATTTTCTTCAGTCGCCAGAAAGAGGGCCTCTACGAAGCCCGCCTGAAAGCCGACGGTCTGATTGTGTTACAACGCGCCGCTAATTAAGCGATGAGTGTGTTCGTCTAATAAACGACGGCCATTATATCGCCACTCTCTTGGCCGGCAGGAACATGTTCGGGCTGCTGTTGGATACAGCTGTCCGAATTATTCGTGTCCGCAGGATTCAGCAACTAAGTAGTGCGGGTTGTTAGTTGTAGGCTACATTGGTTCCACGCTAGCGGGCGCGGATTAACAGCTCAGGGAAAATGTTAGAAATGGTGAAGAACAATCATCCTGCACCACTGTTCAAGGCACTGGGCGAATATAAGGGCATCCTCATCAGTGTCGGTTGTTTCACTGCGTTGATTAACGTGCTGATGCTGGTGCCTTCCATCTATATGTTGCAGGTCTACGACCGGGTACTGTCGTCGCAGAATGAAACCACCCTGGTGATGCTGTCGTTGATGGTGGTGGGCTTCTTCGTCTTTATCGGTCTTCTGGAAGTGCTGCGCAGCTTTATCGTGATCCGCATCGGCAGCCAGTTGGAGCGCCGCTTCAACCTGCGGGTCTACCAGGCCGCGTTCGAGCGCAACCTGTCCCGGGGCGAAGGCCATGCGGGGCAGTCCCTGGGGGATTTGACCCATATTCGCCAGTTCCTCACCGGGCCGGCACTGTTCGCCTTCTTCGATGCACCCTGGTTCCCCATCTACCTGCTGGTGATCTACGCCTTCAACGTCTGGCTCGGAGTGTTCGCCACTGTAGGCGCGTTGTTGCTGATTGCCCTGGCGTACCTCAACGAAGCGATGACCAAGAAGGACCTGGCCGAGGCCAGCGGTTTTTCGCAGCGTTCCACCCAGCTGGCCACCAGCCACCTGCACAACGCCGAAACCATCCAGGCCATGGGCATGCTCGGCGCCTTGCGCAAACGCTGGTTCGCCGTGCACTCGCGCTTCCTCGGCCTGCAGAACCAGGCCAGCGATACCGGCTCGGTGATTAGCTCCCTGAGCAAGACCTTGCGCCTGTGCCTGCAATCCCTGGTGCTGGGCCTGGGTGCCTTGCTGGTGATCAAGGGCGACATGACCGCCGGGATGATGATTGCCGGTTCGATCCTCATGGGCCGGGTGCTGAGCCCCATCGACCAGTTGATCGCGGTGTGGAAACAATGGAGTTCGGCCAAGCTGGCCTACGGCCGCCTGGATGCACTGCTGCGCGAGTTCCCGCCCAGCGATACGGCGATGTCCTTGCCGGCGCCCAAGGGCCAGGTGAGCTTCGAGCAGGTCAGCGCCGGCCCGCCCGGACGGCGGATGGCGACCCTGCAACAGGTGAACTTCAGCATCAATGCCGGCGAAGTGCTTGGCGTGCTGGGGGCCTCCGGTTCCGGCAAGTCGACCCTGGCCCGGGTACTGGTGGGCGTATGGCCGACCCTGGGCGGCACCGTGCGCCTGGACGGGGCCGATATCCATCGCTGGAACCGCGACGAACTGGGGCCCTACATCGGCTATCTGCCCCAGGATATCGAGCTGTTTACCGGCAGCATCGCCGAGAACATCGCACGCTTTCGCCAGGCCGACCCGGAGCAGGTGGTCCAGGCCGCGCAGATGGCCGGGGTGCATGAGCTGATCCTGCGCCTGCCCCAGGGCTACGACACCGTGCTCGGCGATGACGGCAGCGGCCTGTCCGGTGGCCAGAAGCAGCGGGTGGCCCTGGCCCGGGCGCTGTATGGCAGCCCGAGCCTGGTGGTGCTGGACGAACCCAATTCCAACCTCGATACCGTGGGCGAAAGTGCCCTGGCGGCGGCCATTGCCCAACTCAAGGCCCGGGGCACCAGCGTGGTGCTGGTGACCCACCGTTCCTCGGTGCTGGCCCTGGCCGACAAACTGCTGGTACTCAACGAAGGCCGCTTGCAGGCCTTCGGCCCGAGCCAGGAAGTGCTCAAGGCCCTGGCCGGCGGCCAGCAAGCCCAGGCCCAGGAGGCGCCCAAGCCCGTTGCAGCGGCGCCCGGCGGCCTCAGCATGAGCCGGCAATACCAGGCTCCGACACGGAATTCAGGCGCATGAGCAAGGACAGCAACATGATGATCGAAGAGGATTACGCGCCGGAACGGGTCGAGCGTGACGCGGGCTTTTTCGCCCGCATGGGCTGGATCCTGGCCCTGGTGGGGGCGGGCAGTTTCTTCGTCTGGGCGGCGCTGGCGCCCCTGGACCAGGGCATTCCGGTGCAAGGCACGGTGGTGGTGTCCGGCAAGCGCAAGGCGGTGCAGTCCATGAGCAGCGGGGTGGTCAGCCGGATCCTGGTGCGCGAGGGCGAAAGCGTGAAGCAGGGCCAGCCGCTGTTTCGCCTGGACCAGACCCAGGTGGCGGCGGACGTGCAATCGCTGCAAGCCCAGTACCGCATGGCCATGGCCAGCCTGGCGCGCTGGCGCAGCGAGCGCGACAACCTCAAGCAGGTGGATTTCCCCGCGCCCCTGAGCGACAGCGACGATCCGCGCCTGGCCCTGGTGCTGGAGGGCCAGCGCCAGTTGTTCAGCAGCCGGCGCGAGGCATTCTCCCGGGAGCAGGCGGGCATCCGTGCCAATATCGAAGGCGCCACCGCGCAACTGGCCGGCATGCGCCGGGCCCGCACCGACCTCGGTAGCCAGGCCGAATCCCTGCGCCAGCAACTGAGCAACCTGCAACCTTTGGCGGACAACGGCTACATCCCGCGCAACCGCCTGCTGGAATATCAGCGCCAACTGTCCCAGGTGCAGCAGGAACTGGCGCAGAACACCGGGGAAAGCGGGCGAGTGGAGCAGGGCATCCTCGAATCCCGGCTCAAGCTGCAACAGCACAGCGAGGAGTACCAGAAAGAGGTGCGCAGCCAGTTGGCCGAAGCCCAGCTCAAGACCCAGACCCTGGAGCAGCAACTGACCTCTGCCGGTTTCGACCTGCAGCACAGCGAGATCATCGCCACCGCCGACGGCATCGCGGTCAACCTCGGGGTGCACACCGAGGGCGCGGTGGTGCGCCAGGGCGAGACCCTGCTGGAAATCGTGCCCCAGGGCACTCACCTGGAGGTGGAAGGGCGGCTGCCGGTGAACCTGGTGGACAAGGTCGGCACCCACTTGCCGGTGGACATCCTGTTCACCGCCTTCAACCAGAGCCGCACGCCACGAGTGCCGGGCGAAGTCAGCCTGATTTCCGCCGACCAGATGCTCGACGAGAAAACCGGCATGCCCTACTACGTGCTGCGCAGCAGTGTCAGCGACCAGGCCATGGAGAAGCTCAACGGCCTGGTGATCAAGCCCGGCATGCCGGCGGAAATGTTCGTGCGCACTGGCGAGCGTTCCCTGCTCAACTACCTGTTCAAGCCACTGCTCGACCGGGCAGGTTCTGCACTGACCGAAGAATAAGGATGTCGCGTCGTATGAGTAAGCTTTCCATTCTCGCGGCGGCTCTGGCGCTGTTGGCCTGCCAGACGGCCCAGGCGGTGGGCCCGTTCCAGATCTACGAACAGGCCCTGCGCAACGACCCGGTGTTCCTCGGCGCCATCAAGGAACGCGACGCCGGCCTTGAAAACCGCGCCATCGGCCGTGCCGGGCTGCTGCCCAAGGTCGGCTACAGCTACAACAAGGGCCATAACAACTCCAAGGTCAGCTACCTGGATACGGTGCGCGGCACCATTACCGAAAAACGCAACTACGACAGCTACGGTTCGTCCCTGACCCTGCAGCAGCCGCTGATCGACTACGAGGCCTACGCCAATTACCGCAAGGGCGTGGCCCAGGCGCTGTTTGCCGACGAGAACTTTCGCGGCAAGAGCCAGGAGTTGCTGGTGCGGGTGCTGAGCTACTACACCAAGGCGCTGTTCGCCCAGGACCAGATCGACATCGCCCTGGCCAAGAAAAAGGCCTTCGAGCAGCAGTTCCAGCAGAACCGGCACATGTTCCAGCAGGGCGAGGGCACCCGCACCGACATCCTCGAAGCCGAGTCGCGCTACGAATTGGCCACCGCCGAAGAGATCGAAGCCCGGGACGAGCAGGACGCGGCCTTGCGCGAGCTGGCGGCCCTGACCGGCGAGCCGAACCTCGATGTGCGGGATCTGGACCCCTTGCAGGAAGACTTCCAGTCCTTCTCCCTGACCCCGGCCAACTACGACACCTGGCACGAGATGGCCCTGAGCAACAACCCGGTGCTGGCTTCCCAGCGCCAGCGGGTCGAGGTCGCGCGCTACGAGGTGGAACGCAACCGCGCCGGGCACCTGCCCAAGCTCAGCGCCTACGCCACCATGCGCCAGAACGAATCGGAAAGCGGCAACACCTACAACCAGCGCTACGACACCAACACCATCGGTATCGAAGTCAGCGTGCCGCTGTATGCCGGGGGCGGGGTCTCGGCCTCGACCCGCCAGGCCAGCCGCTCCATGGAACAGGCCGAGTACGAACTGGACGGCAAGACCCGGGAAACCCTGATTGAACTCCGCCGCCAATTCAGTGCCTGTCTATCGGGGGTGAGCAAGTTGCGGGCCTACCAGAAAGCCCTGACTTCGGCCGAGGCCCTGGTGGTCTCGACCAAGCAGAGCATCCTGGGGGGCGAACGGGTCAACCTCGATGCACTGAACGCCGAACAGCAGCTCTACACCACCCGCCGCGACCTGGCCCAGGCGCGCTATGACTACTTGATGGCCTGGACCAAGCTGCACTACTACGCAGGCACTCTGCGGGAAGAGGATCTGGCCAGGGTCGACGAGGCTTTCGGCCAGCGCGCGCAGCCTTAGGAGGCCTTGCCGACCGCAGGCTCAGGGACAATAAAAAAGAGGAATGAGCATGAGTATCTTCGATTACAAGACCGCCCTTGGCGGTGACGGCAAGGCCCTCTACAGCGAAGCCATTACTCTGGCGCTGTACGCCTCCACACCCACCGGCGAGGCGCTGCCGGGCACCGCCTGGCGCCCCATCAGCGCCAGCCAGCTGGGCTACCAGGGCAACGTCAGCGCCCAGGGCACGATTTCCGGCGAGCAGGCGATTGTCAGCGACGCCCAGGTCGAGGTGCTGGGCAAATACGACGCCAGCGGGCAGCTGCTGTCCATCGGCATCAGCTTTCGCGGCACCGACAGCCTCAAGGACGGTATCAACGACCTGCAGGCGGCCTTCGTTTCCGGCTTTGCCGACAACTACAGCCGCCTGGCCTTCGACAACCTGTTGGGCAAGGTCGCGGCCTTCGCCGCGGCCCAGGGCTTGAGCGGCAGCGATGTGCTGGTCACCGGCCACAGCCTGGGCGGCCTTGGGGTCAACAGCCTGGCGGCCATGAGCAGCGATCACTGGGGCGGCTTCTACCAGGACGCCAGCTACGTGGCCTTCGCCTCGCCGACCCAGAGCGCCAACAGCTCGCAGGTGCTGAACATCGGTTATGAAAACGACCCGGTGTTCCGCGCCCTGGACGGCACTCATTTCAACGCCTCGTCCCTGGGCACCCACGACAAGCCCCAGGAGTCGGCGACCAACAACATCGTCAGCTTCACCGATCACTATTCATCGTTCCTCGGCAAGTTGATTCCCCAGAGCATCCTCAATCCGCAGTCCTGGTCGGCCCACAGCGCGGTGGACTATGCCGGCGGCCTCAACCGCCTGATCAACTCGGATTTCTATGACCTGACCAGCCGCGACTCCACCGTGGTTATTTCCAATCTGTCCGAGGGCAAGCGCGATCAGGTCTGGGTCAAGGACCTCAACCTGTACGCGGAAAAACACACCGGTAGCACCTTCATCATCGGCACCCAGAGCAACGACCTGCTGCACGGCGGCAAGGGCAACGACTACCTGGATGGCGGGGCCGGCGATGATCGCTTCCGCGATGACGGCGGTTACAACATCATCCATGGCGGGCAGGGCCATAACGTGCTGGAACTGCAGCAGCCGCTGAAGAACTTTTCCATCGCCAATGACGGCGACGGCACCCTGTATATCCGTGATGCCTACGGCGGCATCAGCATGACCCGAGACGTCGGCGCCCTGGTCAGCCACGAGACCGGAAGCTGGTGGCAACTGTTCGGCAAGGACGTGAGCCACAGCGTCACCGCCGACGGCTTGCAGAACGGCAACCAGTGGACCGCCTACAACCATTCCCTCAACGGCGATGCCTACGGCAATGCGCTGGTAGCCAGCGTCGATGGCGACTGGCTGTTCGGCCATGGCGGCGATGACCTGCTGAGCAGCGACAAGGCCAACGTGACCTTCGTCGGCGGCACCGGCAACGACGTCATGCACTCCAGCGGTGGCGGGGGCAATACCTTCCTGTTCAGCGGTAACTTCGGCTTCGACCTGATCCACGGCTACCAGAACACCGACAAGCTGGTGTTCATGGGCGTGCCCGGAGTCGATGCCCATTACGACTACAGCCAGCATTTGTCGCAGAACGGCAACGACACCCTGCTCAGTGTCGGCGAGTTCTCGGTGACCCTGGTGGGGGTCGGCATGGACAGCCTTTCGGGCTCGGGCCTGGTCTTCGCCTGACCCTCACCGATATCCAGTGCTAGAGACCCCGCAGCCCCCTGAAAAGGGCTGCGGCGGCGACAGCTTTGCCCGCAAAACGCCATGGCCGCACAGGTGCCCCTGGGCGTGGGGCGCGAACCCTCAAGGAGCCAGTCCCATGAAGTAAGCCGTGGTTGCTGATCGGTTACGGAAAGTCGATCCCAGAACAACAACAAGAGAAGTCATCAACATGGATGTGAATGTTCATCAGCTCAATGTGCTGGCGGCCGGGGTGTTCCTGGCGTTTGCCGCGAACCTGCCGGGTGGGGCCCAGGCGACCTACCAGGAAACCGGTCGCCCCGGTGATGCCGCCAGCTGGCGCTCCGCCGAATACCTGCAGGACTGGGGCCTGGACCGGATGCAGGCGAACCAGGCCTACGCCGCCGGCCTTACCGGTAGCGGGGTCAAGATCGGTGCCCTGGATTCGGGCTTCGATGTGGCCCATGCCGAAGCCTCGTCCCTGCGCTTTCACCCGGTGATCGCCAGCGGCAACTACCAGGACGGTAGCGGGTTCCAGGTGTCCGGGGTGCTCAACGCCAACAACGACACCCACGGCACTCACGTCACCGGCACCATGGGCGCCGCCCGCGACGGCAACGGCATGCACGGGGTGGCCTTCAATGCCCAGGTCTACGTCGGCAACACCAACGGCAACGACAACATGCTCTTCGGCCCGGGCCCCGACCCGCGCTATTTCCAGGCGGTGTACGGTGCCCTGGCCGACGCCGGGGTGCGGGTCATCAACAACAGCTGGGGCAGCCAGCCCAAGGACGTCAGCTACCAGACCCTCCAGGGCCTGCACGCCGCCTATGCCCAGCACTTCGGCCAGGACACCTGGCTCGACGCGGCGGCGCAGGTCTCGCGCCAGGGGGTGATCAACGTCTTCAGCGCCGGCAACAGCGGCTATGCCAATGCCAGCGTGCGATCGGCACTGCCGTATTTTCAGCCGGAGCTGGAAGGGCACTGGCTGGCGGTCTCGGGCCTGGACAAGAACAACCAGCAGAAATACAACCAGTGCGGGATCGCCAAGTACTGGTGCCTGGCCACGCCCGGCGCGGCCATCACCAGCACTGTGCCCGGGGGCGGCTACGCCACCTACAATGGCACTTCGATGGCCGCGCCCCATGCCACCGGGGCCCTGGCCCTGGTGATGGAGCGCTACCCCTATCTGGACAACCAGCAGGCCCTGCAGGTGCTGCTGACCACCGCCCGCCAGCTCGATGGCTCGCTGACCCAGGCCCCTGGCAGCCTGGTGGGCTGGGGCGTGCCGGACCTGGGCCGGGCATTGCACGGGCCCGGGCAGTTGCTGGGGGAATTCAAGGTCAACCTGGAGGCCGGGCAGGGCGATGTGTGGAGCAACGGCATCTCCGACCAGGCCCTGGCCCAGCGCCAGGTGGAGGATGCCGCCGAGCGCCAGGCCTGGCAACAGACCCTCAAGGATCGTGGCTGGGAGCAGGGCCCGGGGGCCCAGGCCAGCCAGCAGGAACTGACCGACTACGCGGTCGGCATGGCCCGGGATGCGGCGGCCGCGCAGCGCCTGTACCAGGGCAGCCTGGTCAAGTCCGGGGCCGGCTGGCTGTTGCTCAGCGGTGACAGTAGCTATCGCGGGCCGACCACGGTCGATGGCGGGCTGCTGGTGGTCAATGGCAGCCTGGCATCCGCGGTCACGGTCAACAGTGGCGCGAGCCTGGGTGGCAGCGGGCAGGTCGCGGCGCTGACCGCGACCCGCGGCGCGCGCGTGGCCCCGGGCAACTCCATCGGCACCCTGAATGTGGCCGGCGATGTGAGTTTCCAGCCAGGTTCGACCTACGCCGTGGAGCTGTCGCCGACCGCCAGCGACCGTATCGTCGCCGGCGGCCGGGCGCATCTGGAGGGCGCCCAGCTCAGCCTGAGCCTGGAACACAACGCCAACCTGCTCAGCGCCGGGCAGGTCCGGGGGCTGGTCGGGCGCCAGTTCGACATCTTGCAGGCCGCGGGCGGTATCGATGGCCAGTTCGCCCTGGTGCAACCCAACTACCTGTTTCTCGGCGCGGTGGTCGATTACTCCGCCAGCGGCGTGCAACTGGGCCTGGTGCGCAGCGCCGCGACCTTTGCCAGCGTGGCCGCCAGCCCCAACCAGCGCGCGGTGGCCTCGGCGGTGGAGCAGTTGGGCACGGCCGACCCGGTCTACGAAAGCCTGCTGCTGTCGGCCTCGCCGGCTTCGGCTCAAGGGGCGTTGCAACAGTTGTCCGGGGAGATCTACCCGGCCCTGGAGCAGACCCTGCTCAATCAGGGCCGCGACCTGCGCGAGGCCTTTGGCCAGCGCTTGCAGCGCCCGGGGCCAAATGCCGGGGAGGGCGAGGCGAGTTTCTGGATCAAGGGCCTGGGTGGACAGGCGCGCACTGACGGCGACTCGGGCCACAGTTCCTACCAGGGCAAGGGCAGTGGGGTGCTGCTGGGGCTGGACCGCGACCTGGACGCGGACACTCGGGTCGGCCTGGCCGCCGGCTACAGCGACACCACGCTGCGCATGGGCGGCGCCAGCCACTCCAGCGCGCAGATCGACAGCTACCACCTGGGCGCCTATGCCGGGCGCGACCTGGGCGACCTGCGCCTGAGCCTGGGGGCCAGCCACAGCTGGCATAGCGCCCAGGTGCGCCGCGACCTGCAATACGCCGAAGCCAGCGCCAAGCAGAAGGCCCGGATCGACGGTCGCAGCAGCCAGCTGTTCAGCGAGGCGGCGTATCGGCTGCAGCTACCGGCCCTGACGTTGGAGCCCTTCGCCAACCTGGCCTACCTGCACCTGCAGCGTGACGCCTTCCACGAGAAGGGCGACGCCGCGGCCCTGCGCGCCGGGGACGACAGCGCCGAGGCCCTGCTGGGCAGCCTGGGGGCCCGGGGCCTGAAGCGGCTCAGCCTGAGCCGCGGCCAGCCCCTGGAGCTGTCCAGCAGCCTGGCCTGGCAGCACCGCCTGGGGCATGACACTTCCAGCCAGCACCTGGCATTCGCCAGCGGCGGCCCGGGCTTTGCCGTGGACAGTGCAAGCGCGTCCCGGGATGCGGCGCTGCTGGGGCTTCAGGCGCGCCTTGGAGTCACCGCCCAGCTGGACCTGAGCCTGGATTACCAGGGCCGGCTGGGCAATGCCGAACAGTTCCACAACGTGGGGCTGAACCTCGACTGGCGCTTCTGAAGCGCCGGTCGCCATACCCCGGCGCAGAGCGTCGTCGCGCCGGTCGATTGCCCATACAACTAAGGATGGTCGTAGTGAAGCAGTTTCAACCTGGACAACCGCATCTTCGTAATCCCCGCTCCGGATGGCCTCGCTGCCGGCAGCTACCCTGGGCGTACAGCCCGCTGGCCAGCGCCCTGGCCGGCTGCCTGGCCCTGGCCACTGGTGCCCAGGCGGCGCCCTATGTGGAAACCGGCAAGCTCGGCGACGCCGCCAGTTGGCGCAGCGCCGAATTCAAGGCCGACTGGGGCCTGGGGGCGATACATGCCGACAGTGCCTATGCCGCCGGCTACACCGGCCAGGGCATCAAGCTGGGGATCTTCGACCAGCCGGTGTATGCCCAGCACCCCGAGTTCGCCGGCAGCGACAAGGTCATCACCCTGGTGACCAGCGGCATCCGCCAGTACACCGATCCCTACATTCCGGTAAAGGCTGGAGACGCCTTCCGTTATGACGGCACGCCCTCGGTGGGCTCGGACGGCAAGCTCGGTTCCCACGGCACTCACGTGGGTGGTATCGCCGCCGGCAGCCGCGATGGCGGCGCCATGCACGGGGTGGCCTTCGACGCCCAGATCATCAGTGCCGAGAACGGCGACCCCGGCCCCGAGGACGGCATCATCCTGGGCAACGATGGGGCGGTGTACAAGGCCGGTTGGGACGGCCTGGTAGCCAGTGGCGCGCGGATCATCAACAACAGCTGGGGCATCGGCATCACCGACGCATTCGCCAAGGGCGGGCGCGATCCGGCGTTCCCGCACTTCGGCCTGAGTGACGCCCAGGCCCAGTTCAGCCAGATCCGGCCCTTGCTCGGCACCTTGCAAGGCGGTGCCTATGACGGTGCCATCAATGCGGCCCGCAGTGGCGTGCTGACCATCTTCGCCGCCGGCAACGACTACAACCTGAACAACCCGGACGCCATCGCCGGGCTGGGCTATTTCGTCCCGGAAATCGCCCCGCAGTGGCTGACAGTGGCGGCCTTGCAGCAGAACCCGGACACCAGCAGCGCCGAGCCTTACACCATCAGTACCTTTTCCTCACGCTGCGGCTACACCGCGAGCTTCTGTGTCTCGGCCCCGGGTACACGGATCTACAGCGCCGTGATCGGTGGCACCAGCCTGGAAGACATGACGGTCGGCTACGCCAACAAGAACGGCACCTCGATGGCCGCGCCCCATGCCGCCGGTGCGGCAGCGGTACTGATGGAGCGCTTTCCCTACATGGATGCGGCGCAGATCGCCGGGGTGCTGCGCACCACCGCCCGGGACATGGGCGCCCCGGGCATCGACGAGCTGTATGGCTGGGGCATGATCGACCTGCAAAAGGGCATTCGCGGCCCGGGCATGCTGGTCACCGAGCAGGATATCCCCCAGGAACTGCGGATCGATGGCGCCTATGGCTCGTCCCAGTGGGTAGCCAACCTGCCGGGGGTGGGAGCGCTACTGGACGCCGGCAAGCCCACCCAGCGGCGCTGTACCCAGTTCAACTGCGGCTTCGACATCTGGAGCAACGACATCAGCGGCCATGGCGGCCTGACCAAGGAGGGCATCGGCACCCTGGTGCTCAGCGGCAACAACAGCTACGCCGGCCCGACCCTGGTCAACCAGGGCCGCCTGGCGGTCAACGGCAGCCTGACGTCGACGGTGACGGTGAACCAGGGCGCAACCCTCGGCGGCAATGGCCGGATCGGCGGGCTGACGGCCAACGCCGGGGCCACGGTGGCCCCGGGCAACTCCATCGGCACCCTGAACGTGGCCGGCGACGTGACCTTCCAGCCGGGCTCGACCTACGCCGTGGAGGTGTCGCCGACCGCCAGCGACCGGATCGTCAGCAGCGGCCAGGTGACCATTGCCGGGGCCAACCTGGCCATGGTCCTGGAGCCTTCGAGCACTGGCAGCGGCAGCGTGCTGGGGCGCCAGTTCGACATCCTCGATGCGGCAGGGGGGATCCAGGGCAGCTTCGGCACGGTGCTGCCCAGCTACCTGTTCCTTGCCGGCAGCCTGGACTACTCGGCCACTGGTGTGCAGTTGGCGGTACAGCGCAGTGCACGCTCGTTCGCCAGTGTCGGCCTGACCGACAACCAGGTGTCGGTGGCGGCTGCCGCCGAGCAACTGGGGGCCGGCAGCCCGCTGTTCGAAAGCCTGCTGCTGGCGCCGACTGCCGCCAGTGCCCAGCAGGCCTTCCAGCAATTGTCCGGGGAGATCCACCCGGCGGTGGCCAGTGTCCTGATCAACCAGGGCCGTCACCTGCGCGACACCATGGGCGAGCGCCTGCGCCAGGACGCCGGGGCTGTCGGCAACGGCACCCAGAGCCTTGATGAAGGCGCCTGGTTCAAGGTCCTGGGCGCCTGGGGCAAGGCCGATGGCGGGCATTCCCAGGCCGGCTACAACACCTCCATCGGCGGCTTGCTGGCCGGGGTGGATGGTGAAGTGGGCGAGGGCCGGCGCCTGGGGCTGTTCGGTGGCTACAGCGACAGTTCCCTGAACATGGGCGACGGTACCCATTCCTCGGCCAAGGTCGACAGCTACCACCTGGGGGCCTATGTCGGCCAGCAACTGGATGCCGTGCGCCTGAGTGTGGGCGGTTCCTACAGCTGGCACCGCATCGACGTCAAGCGCGAGTTGCAGTTTGCCGGGGAATCCGAGCGGCTCAAGACCAAGCGTGACGCCCAGAGCGCCCAGCTGTTCACCGAGGCCGCCTGGAGCCTGGACCTGCAACCCCTGGCGCTTGAACCCTTCGCTAACCTGGCTTATGTCAATGTGGCCAGCGACAGCTTCAAGGAGAAGGGCGGCGACGCGGCCTTGAGGGGCGCGGCTGACCACCGCGAGGCCTGGCTCACGACCCTGGGCCTGCGCGCTGGCCAACGCCTGCAACTGAGCTCGACCCGAAGCCTGGAGCTGTCGGCTACCCTGGGTTGGCAGCACCACCTGAGCCCCACCGACGCCACGATGAACCTGGGGTTCGTCGAGGGCGGGCAGGGCTTCAAGGTGCAGAGCCTGTCCCTGGATCGCGACGCCGCGGTCATTGGCGCCCGGGCCGGCATGGCCGTGGGCCGAGGGACTCGGGTCAACCTGGATTACAACGGGTTGCTGGGGGCCCGGGACAAGAGTCACGGGGTCGGCTTGACCCTGGACTGGCAGTTCTGAAGGCCGGGTAGCCAGCAGTCCCCCGGCCCTTCACCGAGTTGCCCGAGTCCCGCCATGGGGCTTGGGCGGCATGCGTTTGCTCTGACAATTCCAACAACAGAAGAGGCAATACCATGGGTGTGTTTGACTACAAGAACTTCACTGCAAGTGACTCCAAGGCGCTGTTTTCCGATGCGCTGGCGATCACCCTGTACTCCTACCACAACATCGACAACGGCTTTGCCGAGGGCTACCAGCACAACGGCTTCGGCCTGGGCCTGCCGGCGACCCTGGTCACGGCGCTGATCGGCAGCGGCAATTCCCAGGGGGTAATCCCCGGCATTCCCTGGAACCCCGACTCCGAGAAGGCCGCGCTGGATGCCCTGCACCAGGCCGGCTGGTCCACCATCAGCGCCCAGCAACTGGGCTACGACGGCAAGGTCGATGGCCGGGGAACCTTCTTTGGCGAGAAGGCCGGCTACGGCACGGCCCAGGTGGAAATCCTCGGCAAGTACGATGCCCAGGGCCACCTGGAATCCATCGGCATTGCCTTTCGCGGCACCAGCGGGCCACGGGAATCGGTGATCAGTGACACCATCGGTGATGTGATCAACGACCTGCTGGCGGCCCTGGGGCCCAAGGACTATGCGAAGAACTATGCCGGCGAGGCGTTCGGCAAGCTGCTGGGAGATGTGGCGGCTTTCGCCCAGGCCAATGGCCTGTCGGGCAAGGATGTCCTGGTCAGCGGCCACAGCCTGGGCGGGCTGGGGGTCAACAGCCTGGCGGACCTGAGCAGCGAACGCTGGTCGGGGTTCTACAAGGACTCCAACTACATCGCCTACGCCTCGCCGACCCAGAGCGCCAGCGACAAGGTGCTGAACATCGGCTACGAGAACGACCCGGTGTTCCGCGCCCTGGACGGCTCAACCTTCAACCTGTCGTCCCTCGGGGTGCATGACGCCCACCAGGACTCGGCGACCAACAACATCGTCAACTTCAACGACCATTACGCCTCGACCCTGTGGAATGTGCTGCCGTTCTCGATCCTCAACATTCCCACCTGGCTCTCCCACCTGCCCACCGGCTACGGCGACGGCCTGTCCCGGGTGCTGGAGTCGAAGTTCTACGACTTCACCAGCAAGGACTCCACCATCGTGGTAGCCAACCTGTCGGACCCGGCCCGGGCCAGTACCTGGGTCCAGGACCTCAACCGCAATGCCGAGACCCACAAGGGCAGCACCTTCATCATCGGCAGCGACGGCAACGACCTGATCCAGGGCGGCAGCGGCAACGACTACCTGGAAGGCCGGGCCGGCAACGATACGTTCCGCGACAGCGGCGGCTACAACATCATCCTCGGCGGCCAGGGCAGCAACACCCTGGACCTGCAGCAGTCGGTCAAGAACTACAGCTTTGCCAGCGACGGCGCCGGGACCCTGTACCTGCGCGACGCCAATGGCGGTATCAGCATGACCCGCGACATTGGCGCGATCCAGAGCAAGGAGCCGGGCTTTCTCTGGGGCCTGTTCAAGGATGATGTGATCCACCAGGTCACCGACCAGGGCCTCAAGGCCGGCGGGCAGGTTACCCAGTACGCCTCGTCGGTCAGGGGCGATGCGGGCGACAACGTGCTCAAGGCCCATGCCGGCGGCGACTGGCTGTTCGGCCTGGACGGCAACGACCACCTGATCGGCGGCCAGGGCAACGACGTGTTCGTTGGCGGTGCCGGCAACGACCTGATGGAAGCCGGAGGCGGCAACAATACCTTTCTGTTCACCGGGCATTTTGGCCAGGACCGCATCCTCGGCTACCAGGGTGGCGACAAGCTGGTGTTCATGGGGGTGAGCGGCGTGCTGCCGGACCAGGACTATCGGGCTCATGCCAGCAGCAGTGGTAACGACACGGTGCTGACCTTCGGCCAGGACTCGGTGACCCTGGTGGGGGTCAGCCTGGAGCACCTCAACGGTTCCGGCATCGTTCTCGCCTGATGCCGGCGCGGCGCGGGGCCTGCAATGGGCCTCGCACCGTTCATTGCCGGGGAAAGTGACCTGTCAGTCGATTTGCGACTCCAATAGCGGTAAAGCTGAAACGTATCAGCTCGTTAGTACAGGCAGGCATTCACGCTACGGCAATGACAGGAGAGTTTTGACGGTGAGTAACAGCAAGAGGTATGCGAGCGGTGTGGTGCTGGCCCTGTGGGTGGTCATGGCATCCGCCGAGGAATTGCCTCACAGCTCGATTTTGAAGCGCTATGGGGTGACCCCGGACCAGTTGCCGGCCGGCCAGCCGGCGCCTGAAGTGAAGGAGGAGCCGGCCCCGAGCCGCTTCCATGTGCAACCCGAACAACCCTGGGCCCAGGTGCGTCTGGGGGACGACAAGAGGCCGGATACCACCGGCAACATCAGCATCGACAACGCCGAGGCCCGGGAGCGCGAGCGTTGCCAGCAGGTGCGTAACGAATTGTCCAGGCGCGGCAAGCCCCTGGGGATTTTCTGCGAGCCAGGGCAGGGGCCCTTTCCCTGGTCGCACTGACTTCAACCGCAGCGGATCAGTTTTCCTGGCGGACGGTGGCCACATCGTCCGCCTTGACCCGGATGGTCTTGCCGGAAATGTCCTGGAATTCATAGAAGCCGTCGGCGGTCTTGGTCTTGGGCTGGTCCCGGGTCAGGTATTGGGTGCCGTTCTGCAGGGTCACCACAGTGGGCGAGGCGCAACCGGCCAAGGCCATGGCGCCGCAAGCGGCCAGAAACAATCCCAGGTTCTTCACTTTCATACAGACCTCTCATCAATGATGCGTACGCGCATTGGCGCCGGACACTATAGCCATGGGCCCTTGGTGTAGTGAAGACGACGAAAGTTCGCCAGGGAATTGTAAAAAACTTCGCTGTGCCATTTATCCAATAGTGTTTGCCAGACCCGGTCGCCGGCTGTTATCTGTATGCATAACCAGTATCCGATCAGCCGTGGCGCTTGCGTTCAGTGACTTCCAATCCCCTCGAAAACCCCCTCTATTACCTGCACAACTTCCGCCAGGTATTGAACTGGCTGCAGCTGCGCTATGCCGATGTGCTGAGCGCCGACGAACAGCGCTTCATCCTTGATTTCGCGCAACTGGCCGAGCCTTCCCAGGCCCTGCTGGTGCGCATGGTGATGCGCAAGGGTCGGCACTTTCGCCTGAGCAAGCTCAGCTACCCGGAGATCGGCGACAGCGCCGTGGCCCTGGAGCCGTTGCTGGCGCTGGGCTGGGTCGATGAGCAGGCGCCGCTCTGCCTGGAAGAGCTGTTCGGCCTGCTGCAAAAGGCCGAGATCCTGCAGTGCTTCAACGGGCTTGCGGCCAAGGCCAGGAAAGACCAGTGGCTGCAAGAGCTAACCCAGCAGGGCCTGGCGCCCCAGGCATTCGCCCAGTGGTGCCCGGCGCTGCCCGACCGGCTCCTGAGCCTGACGCTGATGCCGCTGTGCGATCGCCTGCGCCTGATGTTCTTTGGCAACCTGTATCAGGACTGGTCGGAGTTCGTCCTCGCGGACCTGGGCATCTACAGCTACGAGAAGGTCGAGATCAGTGCCGATGCCCGTGGCCTGCGCAGCCGCGAAGACGTGGACGGCTTCCTCTATCTGCATGAGTGCCAGGAAGCATTCGAGGCCGGTGCCGAATTGCCCGAGGTGCTGGCGCACATTGCCCGCTTCCAGACCCTCAACCCCTGGCTGGAAAAACGCCGGGCCAAGCTGCTGTTTCAGCTCGGCCAGCAGTGCGAGCGCCTGGCGCATTGGGCGCTGGCCCGGCAGATCTACCAGGAGTGCGCCTACCCGGGGGCGCGATCGCGATTGATCCGGGTGCTGGAGCGCAGCGCCGAATACCAGGCCGCCCTGGCGCTGGCCGAGCAGGCCGCTGCCGCGCCCGAGAGCGCCGCCGAGGCCCAGCATCTGCTGCGGATCATGCCCCGGCTGCGGCGCAAGCTGGGCGGGCCGCCGGCGCCCCGGGCGGCCAACCGCGAGGTGCAGCGCCTGGACCTGTGCCTGGCGCGTGACGCCGACGGCCTGGCGGTGGAGCTGCATGTCCAGGCCCATCTGCACCAGCCCCAGGCGCCGGTGCACTACGTGGAGAACAGCCTGGTCAATTCGCTGTTTGGCCTGCTGTGCTGGCCGGCGATCTTTGCCCCCTTGCCCGGTGCGTTTTTCCACCCGTTCCAGCGCGGGCCGGTGGACCTGTTCAGCGAGGACTTCCATCAGCGGCGCAGCGAACTGTTCCAGGCCTGCCTGGCAGAACTCGACGATGGCCGTTACCGGCAGAGCATCCGCCAGCGCTTCGTGGCCAAGTGGGGGTTGCAGTCGCCTTTCGTGTTCTGGGGCGCGCTGAGCGAAGAGTTGCTCGATCAGGCCCTTGACTGCCTGCCCGCCGAGCACTTGAAGCACTGGTTCCAGCGCCTGCTGCTGGACATCAAGGCCAACCGCGCCGGCATGCCGGATCTGATCCAGTTCTGGCCCGAGGAGAAGCGCTACCGGATGATCGAGGTCAAGGGCCCGGGGGATCGCTTGCAGGACAACCAGCTGCGCTGGCTGGATTTCTGCCAGGAACACCGGATGCCGGTGGCGGTGTGCTACGTGCAGTGGCAGGACCCCAGCGCGTGAGTTACCGCATCGCGGTGCGCGCCCTGTGCGAATTCAGCGCCAAGGCCGGCGATCTGGACCTGCGCTTCACCCCATCGCCCACGGCGCTGGAGGGCATTGTCGGGCACCGTACCGTGGCTTCGCGACGCAACCCCGGCTACCAGAGTGAAGTGGCCCTGGAGGGGCAATACGCCGAGCTCTTGGTCAAGGGCAGGGCGGACGGCTACGACCCGGCGCAGAACCTGCTGGAGGAGATCAAGACCTACCGTGGCGACCTTGAGCGCATGCCCGACAACCATCGGCAATTGCACTGGGCCCAGGCCAAGGTCTATGGCTGGCTGCTGTGCCAGAGCCTGCAACTGCCGAGTATCCGTGTCTCGCTGGTGTATTTCGATGTGCTCAGCGAAGGCGAAACCGCGCTGGTGCAAGAGCACAGCGCCGAGGCGCTGGAAGAATTCTTCAATCGCCAGTGCGCGCTGTTCCTGCACTGGGCGCAACAGCAAATGCACCATCGCGCGACCCGGGACCAGGCCACCCGGGACCTGCGCTTTCCCCACGCCGAGTTTCGTCGCGGCCAGCGCCCGCTCGCCGAGTCGGTGTACAAGGCGGTGAGCACCGGGCGCTGCCTGCTGGCCCAGGCCCCCACCGGCATCGGCAAGACCCTGGGCACGATCTTTCCCATGCTCAAGGCCATGGCTGCGCAGCAGTTGGACACACTGCTGTTTCTCACCGCCAAGACCCCGGGCCGGCAACTGGCCCTGGATGCCGCCCGGGTGCTGTTCTCCGGGGTGCCGGGGCTGGCGTTGCGGGTGCTGGAGCTGGTGGCCCGGGACAAGGCCTGCGAACACCTGGACAAGGCCTGTCACGGTGAGTCCTGCCCGCTGGCCAAGGGCTTTTACGACCGCCTGCCGGCGGCACGCCAGGCCGCCAGCCAGGTGCCATTGCTGGATCGTCAGGCGCTGCGCGAGGTGGCCCTGGAGCATCAGGTCTGCCCCTACTACCTGAGCCAGGAAATGGCTCGCTGGAGTGACCTGGTGGTGGCCGACTACAACTACTACTTCGACTTCAGCGCCTTGCTCTTCGGCCTGGCCCAGGCCAACCAGTGGCAGGTGGCGGTGCTGGTGGACGAGGCCCACAACCTGGTGGAGCGCGGGCGTGGCATGTACAGCGCGAGCCTGGACCAGCAGCAATTGGCGAGCGTGCGCAGCAGCGCGCCCCAGGCCTTGAAGAGCCCGTTGCAGCGGCTCAATCGTGAGTGGAATGCTTTGCACAAGGAGCAGGTGGCCGAGTATCAGGCCTATGCCCAGCTACCTGCCGCGCTGCTCAAGGCCCTGGCCCTGTGCGTAGCGGCCCTGGGGGACTATTTCAACGAACAGCCCCGGGGCCTGGACAGCGGTTTGCAGGGCCTGTATTTCGAACTGCTGCAGTTTGCCCGGGTGGCGGAGCTGTTCGATGAGCAGCAGTTCATCTTCGACATCAGCAAGCGCGCCCTGGGCGCCAAGCGCAGCCTGTCGCGCCTGAGCCTGCGTAATGTGGTGCCGGCGGCGCTGCTGGGGCCACGGTTGGCGGCGGCTCGCAGCACGGTGCTGTTCTCCGCCACCCTCAATCCCCGAGGTTACTACGCTGACCTGCTGGGGCTGCCGGACAACACCGTGTGGCTGGATGTGGAATCGCCGTTCGACGCCGGGCAGTTGGAGGTGCAGATTGTCAGCCGCATTTCTACCCGCTATGCCCACCGGCAGGCCTCCCTGGCGCCGATTGTCGAGCTGATGGCCCGGCAGTTCGCGGCGCGTCCGGGCAACTACCTGGCGTTCTTCAGCAGCTTCGACTACCTGCAACAGGTGGCCGGGTTACTGGCGCGCGAGCACCCGGACATTGCGCTCTGGTGCCAGTCCCGAGGCATGGACGAGGCTTCGCGGCAGGACTTTCTCCAGCAGTTTCGCCCAGAGGGGCAGGGTATCGGTTTCGCCGTACTCGGCGGTGCTTTCGGCGAGGGCATCGACCTGCCGGGGTCGAAACTCATCGGGGCCTTTGTCGCCACTCTCGGCCTGCCCCAGCTCAACCCGCTGAACGAGCAGATGAAGCAGCGCATGGCGGCGCTGTTCGGCTCCGGCTATGACTACACCTACCTGTACCCGGGCCTGCAGAAAGTGGTGCAGGCGGCAGGGCGGGTGATCCGTGGCCAGTCCGACCGTGGGGTGCTGGTGCTGATCGATGATCGCTTTGCCGAACCCAGGGTCCGCCAGCTGCTGCCGAGCTGGTGGGCCCTGGACGCGCCGCCGGCTGGCGGCTAGGCCGGGCAGGAGGGGTGTGCCGGTTCAGGCCTGGCGAGCGCGGACAAAGCGGCGCAGGGTCTGGCCCGGGCCCGTGCGGAAATGGCTTGGCCGGGGTTGGCCGGCATCGGCGGCGATGAATACGAACTCATCGTCGCTCAGCTGGTAGCTGGCCGGCAGCGCCTGGCCGGCGTCTGCGCCCATGGAGTCAGTCCAGGTGATCGACTTGGGATGGGTGCTGCTGTCGAGGGTAAAGGTGCCGGCCAGCAGCAGTTCACCGGCCGGGGTCACCACGCGAAAATCCTGCCCTTCGATAAAGGTCAGGGCGCCGGGGGCGCTGTGTTCGTCCGGTGGGTTGAGCACGCCGCTGTCTTCCATCGCGATCTGTTCCCAGGCCCCTTGCAAGCGTTGCAGCTCCAGCAGGTCGGCGGTTTCGGGTGAAATCAAATCCATTTTCAGGCAGTTCCTTGGGCTGGAAATCAGTTGAATATATTGCGGCCAATGCAGTAGGTCAGTAGGTCCTGGTCGCTCTGCACCTCCAGTTTACGCATGGCGGAGATCTTCTGCGCGCTGATGGTCTTGGCGCTGCGGTTCTGGCTGCGGGCGATCTCGCTGACACTCTTGCCGGAAACGAACAGGCGCAGAATCTCGAATTCCTTGGGCGACAGGGTGGAGATGCGCTCGTCGATGGCGACATTGGATTCCAGCACCGAATTGGGGGCCGGCTCCAGGCTGCGATACACGGCTTTCTGGGCAATGGCCTTGAGGGCGACCTGGATTTCCTCGTGCAACTGGCTCTTCTGGATCACGCCGACCACACCCAGCTCCCGCAGGCGGGTGAGGATCAACTGATTGGAAATCATGGTCAGGATCAGGATCTGCACGTGCGGGAAGTTGCGCTTGAGGTATTCCACCAGCTTCAGGCCATCACCGTAGGGCGAGTCCCCGGGCATGTTGTAGTCGGTGATGACCACATCCACCTGGCAGCTTTCCAGCTTCTGGATCAGGCCTTGGGAAGACAGGGTTTCGCCGACGATCTCGAAGCGCTCATCACGCTCCATCAGCTCACGTACACCGAGCAACACGATAGGGTGATCGTCAGCGATGATTACTTTCAGTTTTTCCATGGCAAACACACCCGTGTAATAGGCAATTTAGTAAAGGAGCTAGGGAACGTCGGTACATTAAACCCAGCGGGCCATTATTCAAGGGGCAACAGGAGTCTGGACAAGCGTTGCATCAGTTGCCTGGCCTGGGCTTGCAAATCCGCAGTCAGAGCACCGTCCAGCAATCGGCACTCCAGTTCGGCGCACGCCTTGGCCAGTGGGGCTGCCTGCACCGCCCCCATGGCACCGGCGATGCTGTGCAGGCGGGCGGCGGCAGTCTTGCCGGCGCCGCTGTCCAGCGCCTCGGCCAGCCGCCGCAGGTCCTCGTGCATGGTACTGAGAAACAGCGGGCGCATTTTCTCGGTGACTTGAATCCAGTCGCCTTGTGCTGTGTCGGGGGGAGGCCGGGACGGTGCGGCCGGCGGAATGCTGGGTGGTGCGATCGCGGTGCTGGTCGGGCACAACTTCGACAGATGCCCCCGCAGGGTCTGCAGGTTCATGGGTTTGACTATCCAGGTGTTCATGCCGGCGGCGAGGCAGCGGATGCCTTCCTCGCGCAATGCATTGGCGGTGACACCGATGATCGGCAGTTGCGGGTCGCGGCGACGCAGCTCCCGTGCCAACTCGTAGCCGTTCATGAGTGGCATATTGACGTCGGTGATCACGATGTCGAAGTGCTGTGGCTGCCAGTGTTCCAGGGCCTGCTTGCCATTGGCCGACAGGGTCACCTGGCAGCCCAGGGCCTGCAGTTGCTCCTTGATGATTGCCTGGTTGATCGGGCTATGTTTGGCCACCAGGATACGCAGGTTCAGTTGGCCCACGCGGCCGGCTCTGTGCTGTGTCTGTGCCTGGCACAGGGGCAGGCCCTGGTGGGCCAGCACCGCGGCCTGGGCGATGGCTCGAATATCGTGGGCGTCGACCTGCCAGGAGGTGGCCTGCGACAGGCGGCCACTACCGCCCCCAGAGACGGCACTGACGCATGGGCCAGGCCAGGAGGCCAGGCCATCCCTGGGCAGCATGTCGATGAGCACGCCAGTCTGAGGCTCGTCGCTCCAGCCAGGGGGGGCCGGATTGGCCGGGACTCCCAGGCGGCCGAGCCAGTCACAGGTGTTTTTCAGCAACTCCGGCACCGGAGCCCGGACATACACTGGCGCACCTTCGGGCCATGGCAGCAATGGCGGCAGCCCTCCTGGCAGGCAGCGCAGCGTCAGGCGCAAAGAGAAACTACTGCCCAGCCCCGGCTCGCTGGTCACCTGCATCTGCCCACCCATCATCTGGCACAGGCGCTCGCAGATCGCCAGCCCGAGGCCGGCCCCGGCTTCGTTGGAGGCGTCGCGTACCTGGAAGAAGGGGACGAACAGCTGGGGTTGCTGCTGGGGTGAAATGCCGATCCCGGTATCGGTGACCTGCCATTCGATACGGGCTTGCTGGTCGCGTAACTCCAGCAACCGGACCCGCAACACCACCCGGCCGCTTTCGGTGAACTTGATCGCATTGCTCAGCAGGTTGTTGAGAATCTGGCTGATTCGCGCGGCGTCCCCTAGCAGCAGATCCGGCAGGTTGGGATCGATGCAGGCATAGAACAGCAGGCCGCGTCGCTGGGCAGAGGCAGCGTGAGCGTGCAAGACGTCCTCCAGCATGTCCAGCGGGCAGAACTCCCGCGGATCGATGCTCATTTGCCCGGCCTCGATCCTGGAGACGTCGAGCACATCGCTGATCAACTGGAACAGGGTGCTGGAGGAGCGCTGGATGGTCTGCAGGTAGTCGCTCTGGCGGCTGTCCAGGCGGGTCAGGCCGAGCAGTTCCAGGGTGCCGAGCACGCCGTACAGCGGGGTGCGGATTTCATGGCTCATGGTGGCCAGGAACAGGGTCTTGGCGGCATTGGCGGCGTCCGCCGAGCGCTTGGCCCGCTCCAGCGCCCGGGCATCTTCCACATGCCGGGTGACATCGTTGAAGGTACACACCAGCACATCCTGGCGTTGGTAGCGGGTCGAGACGAACTCTACCTGCAGGTAGCGCCCGTCGATGTCGAGGCTGGTTTCGCCGCCGTCGATCAGGCTGCGGTCCTGTGCCAGCCGAGACAGCAGTTGCGCCATGCCTTCCCACTGCTCGGCCTGACGGTTCTGCAGGATTACCTGGAGGTTGTCGCGGCTCACCACGCATAGCCCCGAGGGAACGGTGTCGATGACCACACGGTTGAAGTCTTCGCTTTCATTGAGGCATTGCTGCGCCCGTTGTGCCGGGACCACCACCTTGTTGCGGTACCAGCGGCTGGTGGCCCAGCCGCAGGCGATGCTGCCTACCCCGAGGGCCAGCAGGCTCAGCATGGCCCACAGCGCGTAGTCGAGGTAGTTCCTGTAGCTGATGGCATAGAGCCCGGTCCACAGCTGTGGAGTCTGGCTGGTCACCTTGACGATCATCCCCTGTAGGCCGAAGTTGAGGCCTTCACGCAGCACGTCGGCAGGCGCCGGGTCGCCGGTGAGGGCGGTGCCGGAAGGTTCGATGAGGGTGAAGTCGTCGTAGATCGACCAGTGACTGGTGTGCTCGAGGTAATCGAGGTCATCCAGGCTCAGCAGTGACGCGACCACGCTCCAGTCGTTGCCTCCCTGGACATCCAGCGGTGGAGCCGGCTCATGCAGGTTGATGTACGCCAGGAACCTGGCCGGTAGAGCTTCCGACGCGGGCGGCCTGTACTGTTGCCAATGGATCTGGTGGTCGGCAAAGCCGGCGCTCTTCACGATCTGCTGGTACAGCACCTGGTCTGCCACCTTGGTGTCGGGCGCGGTGTTTCCCCCGGGGGGGCTGATGTCGAAATGGCCGAAGGTGTTGAACACAAAGGTTCGCGGAGCGACATGGTGCGAGCCTGACCAGAAGGCGCTGTAGAAGCTCGACAGCTGTAGCCCCAGGGCGAACACCCTGGGCAGCTCGCCGGCCGCCGGCTGTTGGGGGTACAAGCTCAGGCTGAAGGGCGTTGCGAAGGGGGATTGCTGGCCTGCGGTGGGCGGGAAGGCTTGCAGGTTCAGGTGATGAGGGGCGTCGAGGCTCAGGGCGTCGATCGAATGGCGCGCGACCAGGCGTTTGAGAAACCGCTCCTGCTCCTGGATGTTCTCCATCAGTTGGGCGAAATGTAAGCGCACGTTGCTGTTCTGTTCATCGAACAGACGCTCGAGGGTCCAGTACAGGGTGGCGAACAGCAGCAGCGCCAGGCCCAACAGTATGCCCATGTTCAATCGGGGCAAGCTGCGAGCCAGGTTCTGCAGCAAGGTGCTGCTTTCTTTCATCACTGATTTTCCAAACACATATAAGGGCCCTGCCGAGATTCCTATCTCTGGGGCAGGACCGTCAGCGATGAGTGACTGTTGCGCGGGCAGGCAATGGGTTCATCGGTTAATACACCGTGGCCGGCCCGTCTTGGGCCAGCAGTTGCTGAAACTGTTGCGAGGAGACCGCATGGGAAATCAGGAAGCCCTGCACCTGCGTGCAGTCGATCTTGCGCAACAGAGCCAGTTCGTGGGCGCTTTCCACGCCTTCGGCGACGACTGTCAGGCCCAGTTGCCGGCCCAGGGCGATGATGCAGGTCAGGGCCTGGGCTATTTCTTCATTGTTGTGGCAGCCCTGGACCAGCCCCCGGTCGATCTTCAATTCGGTGAAGGGTGTCGACACCAGGTTCATGTAGGAGCTGTAGCCCTTGCCGAAGTCGTCCTGGGACAGGCCGAAGCCCTTGATGCGCAGGCGGCAGGCTCCGGCGTAGAAGTTGCTGATGTGCTCCGGGGTCGAACATTCCATGAGTTCGAAGCAGATCCTGGCCGGCACACCGTTGTGCTGGATCACGAAGTCGTACAGGCGATCGGCCAGGTCGGGGCTGTTGAGCAGGTGGGTCGGCAGGTTGATGGACACCGGGATGTCATAGCCGTCTTCGCGCCAGTGCACCTGGGCCTCAAGGGCCTGCTCCAGGATCAGCCACAGCAGTTCTTCTTCGAGGCGGGCCTCGGTGAGTGCCGGCAGGAAGTCGCAAGGCAGGAGCATGCCATGTTGTGGGTGGATCCAGCGCACCAGGGCTTCAGCGGCGACGATGCGACCGTTGTTCAAGGCTTTCTTGGGTTGGAACCAGGCCTGGATCTGCCCGTTGCGCAGGGCTTCACGCAGGGTCTCTGGGCTGCATTCGACCCCGATCTGTGGGGGGCTGCTGTCATTGGCGAGCCCTGGCAACTGAGCGGTGAGTGCACGCAGTGCAGCCAGGTTCACGGGTTTGGAAATCAACCCGATGACCTTCAGCCCCAGGTTGCGGGCCACCAGGCTGGCGCCCATCAGCATGCGCCGGGATGACGCACTCATGATGGCCAGGGCCGGGCGCACGCGATGGGTGGCCAGGCTCTGGATGAACTGCACGCCATCCATGCCGGGCATCAGCAGGTCTGTCAGTACCAGGTCGAAGTGCCGCTGCTTGAGGCGTTCCAGTGCTTCTTTGCCGCTGCTTGCCACCTCCAGCTGGTAGGGCCCCAGCTCGTTGAACAAGTGTTGCAGGTACATGTACTGAAACGGCTGATCTTCGACGATCAAAATGCTACAGGACTTCATGGGAGGCTCTTTCATAGGGCGCCAGATAGTTGAACAACGCTCTTAATGCAAAGGGCTTCACCAGGCAGTGGTTCATCCCGGCTGCAAGACAGAGCTCTTCTTCTCCGCGCATTGCATTGGCCGTTGCCCCGATGATGGGGATCGAACAGCCTTGACGCCGAAGCTCCTGGGCCAGTTCATAACCGTTGAGTTTCGGCATGTTCACATCGGTCAGCACAACGTTGAAACGACCGGCCTTCCAGATGCAGAGGGCCTCTTCACCGTTCGAGGCCAGCTCCACGCTGCACCCCAGTTCTTCCAGTTGGTCCTTGAGGATCAACTGGTTGATCACGTTGTCTTCGGCCACCAGGACATGCAGGCTGAGCTTTTTCAGCTCGCGGTGATCGGAGTGATCCTCGCTCTGGGCCACCCAGACCCCCTGGGCCTGGCTGACGGCCTGATGGATCGCCCGCAGGTTGTTGGTGTTGATCTGCCAACTGCCGCCGTCGATCCGCGGTTCGTTATGGCCATCGCCGCTGGCGAGCACCAGAGGGCCCTGCCAGTCGGGTTCCAGGCGCTGCTCCACGCTGCCGGGGTGTAGTTCGATCAGTACGTTGCCTCGGGCCCGGTCGGACGGGCTCGGCAGGCTGAACTGGGCCCGGGCACCCCAGCGGCGCAGCCAGCCCGCCACCGATTCGGCCAGTTCACGCACCGGGGACACCACATAGACCATCTCCGGCAGCAATGGGCTGATCGGCGGGGTGTCGCCCTGCACGGCCGAGGCCTCCAGCGGCAGAGTCAGGGTGAAACTGCTACCCAGGCCGAGCTCGCTGACCATGCGGATATTGCCGTTCATCAATTGGGTCAGGCGCTGGCAGATCGGCAAGCCCAGGCCGGTGCCGGCGATCACGTTGGTGTTGCCTTCGGTCTGGTAGAAGGGCTCGAAGATCAGTGTCTGGTCGTCCTGGGCAATGCCCCGGCCGGTGTCGGAAACCTGCCAGAGGATGTTGCTGCGCTCGCCATCGCGGCTTTCGGTGCGGACCCGCAGGACAATGCGCCCGGTATCGGTGAACTTGACCGCGTTGTTCAGCAGGTTACTGAGGATCTGGCGGATCCGGGTGACATCGCCGAGCAGGATCTCCGGCAACTGCGGGTCGACACAGGCATAGAATTGCAGGCCCTTGGCCTGGGCGGCCGCCGCGTAGCCCTGGATGATCTCGTGCACCAGATCCAGGGAGGAGAATTCGCTGAGCTCCAGGGCCAGTTGCCCGGCTTCGATCTTGGACACGTCGAGCACGTCGCAGATCAACTGCAGCAGCGTACCGGAAGAGCCTTCTATGGCTTGCAGGTAATCCTTCTGCTGGTTGTCCAGCTGGGTCCGCGACAGCAGCTCCAGGGTGCCGAGCACGCCATACAGTGGCGTGCGGATCTCGTGGCTCATGGTGGCCAGGAACAGGGTCTTGGCTTCGTTGGCGGTATCGGCCAGGCGCTTGGCTTCTTCCAGCGCCGCCTCGATCTGCTTGCGAGCGCTGATATCGCTGAAGGCGCAGAACAGCACGTCTTCACCGTTGTAGCGAGTGGGGGCGGAGCTGAGGTACAGATGGCGCCCGTCGGCGGTTTCAAAGTAGTCCGAGCTGTTGGGGCGGGCCGGGTCGAAGGCCTGCTCGATCCACCCGGAACACAGCTGGTCGCGTTCGCTGCCGTTGCCCAGCCATTGCTGGGACAGGGTGTTTTCCAGCACCACCCGGCCATCGCTGCGGCGCAATACACAGAGTGCCACCGGAGCGATCTGGATCACGTCGCGGCTGAAGGCCTCGCTTTCGACCAGGGCCTGGATCCGGTGCAGGGCGGGGGCGATCAGGCGCACTTCGACCCAGTGGGTCAGCAGGCCGATCAGAGCCATGCCGGTCAGGCTGATGAGCAGCGCCGCCAGCAACTGCGGCCAGAGACTCTTGAGCAGGTTCTGCAGGTCGAAGGAGTACACCAGTTGCCAGTCGGTGTCCCCTAACTGTTTGCGGATCACCAGATGGTCGGGCCACCAGCGGCCGCCGAGAAAACCGAAGAAACTGCCGCCCTGGATCTGCTGCACTTCGGCACTCAGCTGGGCGCTGGGCACGCTGCTGAAAATCAGCCCGCCCTGGGAATTGAACATCATGAAGTCCCCGGCGCTCTGGTCGCTGAGGGCGGCGCAGACGCTCTTGCCATCCATCTCCAGGCCAAGCCAGCCGGAGTGGGCGAAGCGTTCGTCGAGGCGAATGAAGATGTACAGGCGGGCGCCCGCCGCGGAGGTGTCCATCAGCCACAGTTCTTCGCCGGCAGGGATCTGCTCGGGCTTGAGGGTGGCCAGCTTGTCCAGCAGCCCGCCGGGCAAGTCGTCGCTTTGCGGCCGGGTGCTGAACAGGCGTTGCACCTGCAGGTCGCGGGTGCCGGGAATGTAGAGCAGGTTCAGTTGCTTGTTTTGCAGGTAGTTGCGCATGCGCAGGGTCAGCCAGATCCCCCACTGGTTGCCTTGCGGCTCACCCAGCTGCAGGTACATCTGTTCTTTGGACATGCCGCTGGCTCCTGACGGGCCGATATGTTCCCCAGGGTCGTGGACCGCCGCCAGGCTCAGGCTTTCCAACAGGGCCGTGCGGCTGGT
Source organism: Pseudomonas sp. GW822-FHT06D10 (assembly GCF_058799535.1). Lineage (NCBI taxonomy): Bacteria > Pseudomonadati > Pseudomonadota > Gammaproteobacteria > Pseudomonadales > Pseudomonadaceae > Pseudomonas > Pseudomonas sp. GW822-FHT06D10. The sequence goes on from NZ_JBXALN010000001.1 coordinate 752,386, forward strand.
GAAGAATGCCTGGGCCTCGGCAATGGCACTACTCATGTAGCTTTGCCGTTGTGAGAGTTCGTTGTGCAGGCTGGAGCGAAGAAAGTTGTAGACCGCGCCGAACAGGCCGACCAGAAAAATAAGCGCCACGACACGAAGCAGCCGGCGGGCTGCTTCAGGACTGGAAAATAGGGGATTGATCTGATGCAGGTAGCTTTTTAATCTCATGCGCCAACTGTAATTGGGGGCATGCCAAGCAGGGATCAGACAATTCTTAAATCGCCCGGTACACAGTAGGTTTGTGGCACTTACAGTGTTCAGGCACTTCCTTATCCGTCGAACCTCGCAACTTTCCTCGCCTGTTCAATTTTTCAATGGCTATCGTGCAGCCTTCGCGGTTTGAAAAATGCTCGTTGCGTCGGTGTTGTGCCTAGACCATTTCCAGGCGCTGCTTGCGCCGTGGCGGAGCAAACACCTGATCCAGGGCCTGCAGGTCCTCGTCGGGCAATTGCAATTGGCCGGCCTGGGCATTCTGACGGATGTGTGCCGGGCGCACCGCCTTGGGAATCACCAGCACGCCGTCCTGGCGTAGCAGCCAGGCCAGGGCCACCTGGGCCGCGGTGACCCCATGGCGCTGGGCGACCTGCAGCAGCACCGGTTCGGCCAGCAAAGCGCCACCCTGGCCGATCGGGCAATAGGCCATGAGCGGCATCCGCCGTTGCTGGCAGGCGGGCAGCAGGTCGAACTCGATACCCCGGGACTCCAGGTTGTACAGCACCTGGTTGGTAGCGCAGGCCGGGGAGTCGAGTTCGTCCAGGTCGGCCACATCGAAGTTGGAGACTCCCCAGCGGCGGATCTTGCCGGCTTCGCGCAGGCGCTCCAGGGCGTCGACGGTTTCCGCCAAGGGATACTGGCCGCGCCAGTGCAGCAGGTACAGGTCGATGAAGTCGCTGCCCAGGCGTTTCAGGCTGCGCTCGCAGGCCAGGGGCAGGCCTTTGCGACTGGCGTTGTGGGGGTAGACCTTGCTCACTAGGAACACCTGGTCGCGACGCCCGGCAATGGCCTGGCCGACCACTTCCTCGGCACCGCCTTCGCCGTACATCTCCGCGGTGTCGATCAGGGTCAGGCCCAGGTCGATGCCGGTGCGCAGGGCAGCGACTTCCTGATCCCGCAGGTGGCGGTCCTCGCCCATCCGCCAAGTGCCCTGGCCAATCACCGGAACCTGCGTGTCTGCCAGCATCAACGTGCGCATGCTTACCTCCTGGTATCTGTCGAGAGTGATCAGTGCAGGGCACAGGGAAGCAAAGCCGGCGGGCAGGGTCAAGGCTGCGCGAGGGCGTGAGGCTGGGTCTTTGATATTCCAAAAGGAAATAATTATCTAATTATTTATTCCTTTTAAGGCTTTTGCCAAAGGCGCATGTTTAGCCCCAGCCGCTCAACTCCTGAGCCCGGTGCCAGCAAAGGACTTTTCAGCATGACCATTCAAGCGATCAACGTACGCAACCAGTTCAAGGGCGTGATCAAGGAGATCCACGAAGGCCAGGTGGTTTCGGAAATCGACGTGCAGACCGCCTCGGGCATTGTCACTTCGGTGATCACCACCCGCTCGGTGCGCGACCTGGAACTCAAGGTCGGCAGCGAAGTGATCGCCTTCGTCAAGTCCACCGAAGTCTCCATCGCCAAGCTCTGAGCCGCACCTGCGGACATCGTCCATTCACAGGGGAGTGAAGCATGCCGCACTCGCTGGATATCACCGCGCTGCCGGTCCTGGACCTGAGCCAATTGCAGGGCCACCCGGAGCAGCGTCGGATCTTTCTCGACGGCTTGCGCCAGGCGGCGCGGGACGTGGGTTTCTTCTACCTGACCGGGCACGGAGTCGACAGCGCCCTGCTGCGCCGGGTGCAGGACCAGGCGCGGGCGTTCTTTGCCTTGCCCGAGGCCGACAAGGCGGCCGTGGGCATGATCCACTCGCCGCACTTTCGCGGCTATAACCAGGCGGCTTCGGAGATCACCCGGGGCCAGCCGGACCTGCGGGAACAGTTCGACCTGGGGGCCGAGCGCCAGGCCTTGCCCCTGGATCCCCACAGCCCGCTGTGGACCCGCTTGCAGGGCCCCAACCAATGGCCGGCGCAACTGCCGGCGTTCAAGCCCGTGCTGCTGGAGTGGCAGCAGGCAATGACCGGCATGTCCCTGCGCCTGTTGCGCGGCTTTGCCCAGGCATTGTCACTGCCGGAACATGCCTTCGATGGGCTGTACGGCGAACGGCCCAACGAGCACATCAAGCTGATCCGCTACCCTGGCCGCGCGCCGGGGCAGAGCAACCAGGGCGTGGGGGCCCACAAGGATTCCGGGTTCCTCAGCTTTCTGCTGCAGGACCAGCAGGCCGGCCTGCAGGTGGAAGTGGAGGAGGGCCGCTGGATCGACGCGCCGCCCCGGGACAACACCCTGGTGGTGAACATCGGCGAGCTGCTGGAACTGGCCACCCACGGCTATCTGCGCGCCACCGTGCACCGGGTGCAGTCGCCGCCCGCGGATCGCCAGCGGCTGTCCATCGCGTTTTTCCTCGGTGCCCAACTCGATGCCCGGGTGCCGCTGTATCCCTTGCCCGAAGCCTTGTTGCGCGAAGCCCGGGGCCCGGCCAGCGACCCCGACAACCCGCTGTTTCGCGAAGTGGGCTGGAACTACCTCAAGGGCCGCCTGCGTTCGCATCCGGACGTGGCCCGGCGTTTCTACCCCGATGCCCTGGTGCCCAAGGCACTGAGTGCCTGACCTTCATCCGCTGCTCAAGGACACTGCCATGCTGAAGAACACCGTCTGGACCCTGGCGTTGCTGGCCAGCCTGGGGGCGGCCCTGCCGACCACTGCGGCGCAGCCGTTGCGGGTAGCCGCCGACCCGGTGCCCCATGCCGAGATCCTCGCCTACGTACAAAAACTCGACCCGCAATTGCAGCTCAAGATCATCGAGATTCCCAATGGCGTGAACTCCAACGAACTGCTGGCCCACGGCGATGTGGACGCCAACTACTTCCAGCACCTGCCGTACCTCAAGTCTCAGGAACAGGCCCTGGGCCAGCCCTTCGCCGTGGCTGCCAGCGTGCACATCGAGCCCCTGGGGATCTATTCCAAGCGTCACCAGCGCTTCGAGCAGTTGCCCCAGGGCGCCAGCGTCGCGGTGCCCAACAATGTCACCAACCTCAGCCGCGCGCTGTACCTGTTGCAGAGCTACCAGTTGATCCGCCTCAAGCCCGGTTTCACCGACCCGGCCCGGGATCAGGCAACCCCCAGGGACATCGCCGACAACCCGAAACAGCTGAAGATCCTGGAGATCGAATCGCCGCAGATCCCCCGGGCCCTGGACGACGTGGACCTGGCGGTGATCAATGGCAACTACGCCCTGGAGGCCGGGCTGGTGCCGGCCAAGGATGCCCTGGGCCTGGAAAAGGCCGAGCACAATCCCTACGCCAACATCCTGGTGACCACCCCCAAGCTGCAGGATGACCCGCGCATCCGTCAGTTGGCCAAGGACCTCAACTCGCCGGAAGTAGCGGCGTTCATTACCCGCACCTACTCGGGCTCGGTGATTCCCGTCACGGACCGCCAGCCATGATCGAGGTCCAGCAGCTTTGCAAGGTCTACGGCGAAGGCCAGCCCGCGGCACTGGATCGGGTTTCGCTGACGGTTCCCGACAGGGCGGTGTACGGCATTCTCGGGCGCAGCGGCGCCGGCAAGTCGACCCTGTTGCGCTGCCTGAACCTGCTGGAGCGGCCCAGCAGCGGGCGCATCCTGATGGACGGCCAGGACCTTGGCGCCTTGTCCGCGAGCGAGCTGCGCCGGCAGCGCCAGGGCATCGGCATGATCTTCCAGGGCTTCAACCTGCTGCATTCGCGCACGGTTGAGGACAACGTCGCGGTGCCTCTGGAAATTGCCGGCCTGGGCAAAAGCCAGCGCCGTGCGCGGGTTCTGGAACTGCTGGAACTGGTGGGTCTTGGCGACAAGGCCCAGGCCTATCCTTCGCAACTGTCCGGTGGCCAGAAGCAGCGGGTGGGCATCGCCCGGGCCCTGGCCGCCGGGCCGCGTTACCTGCTGTCGGATGAGGCCACCAGCGCCCTGGACCCGGAAACCACGGCGTCGATCCTGCAATTGCTGGCGCAGATCAACCGCGAGCTGGGGCTGACCATTGTGCTGATCACCCACGAGCTGGAAGTGGTCAAGGCCATTTGCAGCCACGCCGCGTCCCTGGCGGGCGGCCGGCTGATGGAGAGCGGGGCGGTGGCCGAACTGCTGGGCAACCCGCAGTCGGCCCTGGGCCGGGCGCTGTTGCCGGGCTACAACCTGCCGTTCAACGGCAGCCAGCCCCAGGCCGAACTGACCTTTTTCGACAACCAGCGCGCGGCGCCGCTGCTGGAGCAACTGAGCCGCCAGCAGGCGCTGGAGCTCAAGGTCCTGGCCGGTGGTGTCGAAGCGGTAGGCGGCCGGCGGGTAGGGCGCCTGCGCATCGCCGCCGCCCCCGCCGACGCCGGCAAATTCCAACAACTGCTGACGGCCCTGGCCCAGCGAGGAATTCGGAGTGAACGCCTGTGAACCGCAGCCTCGATTGGCAGGAACTGGCGCAGCTGCTGCTGACCGCCACGGGTGAAACCCTGTACATGGTGCTGCTGGCCTCGCTGTTCACCCTGTTGATCGGCCTGCCCCTGGGGGTGCTGCTGTTCATCAGCCGCAAGGGCGGCCTGTACCCCATGCCAAGGCTCAACCGGCTATTGGGCGGGCTGGTCAATCTGGGGCGCTCGCTGCCCTTCGTGGTGCTGCTGATTGCGCTGATCCCCCTGACCCGGCTGGTGGTGGGCACCACCCTGGGCAGCACTGCCGCGGTGGTGCCCATCACCATCGGCGCCTTTCCGTTTTTTGCGCGGATCGTCGAGAACGCCCTGGATGAAGTGGACCGCGGTCGGGTCGAGGCGATCCTGGCCATGGGCGGGCACATCGGCCATGTGATCTTCAAGGCGCTGCTGCCGGAAGCCTTGCCGGCCCTGCTGGCGGGGCTGACCCTGACCCTGGTGATGCTGATCGGTTTTTCCTCCATGGCCGGCGTCATCGGCGGTGGCGGCCTGGGGGACCTGGCGATCCGCTACGGCTATCAGCGGTTCAACAACCAGATCATGGTGGCCACGGTGCTGGTCCTGGTGCTGCTGGTACAGGGGGTACAGAGCTGCGGCGACCGCCTGGTGCGGGCCCTGGCCCATCGCCGCTGAGTACATTCGGGGCGCGTTTCAGCGCCCTTCGTGCTGCTTGCGATAGGCCCCGGGCTGCAGGCCCACGGCCTTGGTGAAGGCCCGGGTGAAGGCGGCGATCGACTGATAGCCCACGGCGGCGCCCACTTGCTCCACTGTCTGGTTGGCCTTGAGCAACTGGCAGGCGTGGCGCATGCGCAGGGCCAGCAGTACCTGCCCCGGGGATTGCCCGGCCAGTTCATTGAACCGCTTGAAGAACGCCGAGCGCGAAAGCCCGGTCAGGGCCGCCATGCTTTCCAGGGGCCAGGCTTCTCCGGGGCGCTGGATCAACTGCTCCAGCAGCGGTGCAAACCCCGGGTGGCGGGCCAGGGCCACCAGGCCGCCGAGGTCCTGGTTGGCGTTGACCTGTTGGCGCAGCACATACAAAAACAGCAGATGGCTCAGGCGTTCCAGCAGCGCCGAGGAGGGCGCCGGGGTGCGCTGGCATTCTTCGAGAATCAGCTGGAACAGCGCCCGGGCGGCGCTCAGGGATGGGTCGCCGGCCCGCAGGATGAGCCAGCCCGGCAGGCTGTCGATGATCAGCGAGGACAGCCCGGGCTTGAAATGGAAAAAGCCGCAGACCAGCCCCACACCGTCCTGGGCTCCCGGCTCCAGGGGCGCCATGGGCGTGCGCGGCAGTTGCTGCGCCGCTTCAGCCTGCTGGGCACTGGACAGCCGGTAGCCCAGGTCCTGCAGCAGGAATACCGCGTCCCCGGCATCCAGGCGCAGGGCCTGGGGCGCGCCGTCGATATGCAGCCAGCAATGGCCCTGGACGATCAGGTGGAAGCTGGCCCGGGCCAGGCCCTGGGTGCTGGCGTGCCAGCCTCCGCAGTAGCGTCCGACGTGAAACAGGCTGGCATCGAGTTCCAGGCCTTCTAATAACCAATCAACCAGTGGGCTTGACGAAATCATCTAAGGGAAACACTCAGAAGCAAGTAATCGCTACTTTAGAATATGGATCGGAATTCTTATAACCAACAGACTTGACGCACACCTACACAGCAGGAGTCCACTCCATGTCCCGCGTCACTCTACACACCTTGCACACGGCTCCAGAAGCCGCTCGGCCCTTTCTTGAGAACGCGCTGAAGAACTCGGGCTTTATCCCCAATCTGCTGGGCATCCTGGCCAATGCCCCGGCGGCCCTGGAAACCTACGTCACGGTGTCCGCCCTCAACGGCAAGGCCGAGTTGAGCCTGGCGGAGCGTGAAGTGGTGCAATTGGTGGCCGCCACCACCCATGGCTGCGATTTCTGTGTCGCAGGTCATACCTCGGTGGCCCTGAACAAGGCCAAACTTGCGGACCCGGTGGTCAGCGCCCTGCGCGAGCAGAGCACCTTGCCCGAAGCCCGGCTGGAAGCCCTGGCGGCATTTGCCCGGGAAGTGATCGCCACCCGGGGCAAGGTCAGCGACGCCGGCTATGCCCAGTTCAAGGCGGCAGGATACAGCGAAGGCAATGCCCTGGAAGTGATCCTGGGCATCAGCCTGGCCACCCTGTGCAACTTTGCCAACGTGTTCGCCGGCACTGAACTGAACCCCGAGCTGGCCAAGTATCGCTGGTCAGTGCAAGGTCAATGAGCCAGGGCGCCGGCGGTTGCGCGGCGCCCCCTTTCAAGGAGAAAACCACATGCTCGATGCGCAATTGAGTGAATGGCTGGATGCCCAGGCCCAGGCACTCGACCAGGGCCAGTGCGACCCGCAGCAGGTCCTCGCCCGGCTGGCGGGCGCCGAGGTACTGCGGGTCGGTATTGACCCGGCTCAGGGCGGCAGCGGCGGCGACCTGACCGATGCTCTGGAAGTCATGGCCAGCGTGGCCAGCCATTCCCTGGCGGCGGCCTTTGTCTGCTGGGGCCAGCGAGCCTTTATCGAATACCTGCTGCACAGCCCCAATGCCGGTTTGCGCCAGCGCCTGCTGCCCTCGTTGCTCAGCGGCGAGCTGGCCGGTGCCACCGGGCTGTCCAATGCCATGAAGTTTCTCTCGGGGATCGAGGCCTTGCAGGTCCGGGCCCGGGAACAGGAGCAGGGCTGGAGCCTCAACGGTCGTTTGCACTGGGTCACCAACCTGCGCAAGAGCGGGTTCGTGGTGGCGGCGGCCATCGAGCGCGAGGAGGGCGGCGCGCCGTTCATCCTGGCGATCCCCGATGCCTTGCCCGGGTTGCAGCGCTCCGATGACCTGCAGCTGATGGCCCTGCAATCGAGCAACACCGCTGCCCTGGAACTGAACCAGGTGGCGGTGGCCCGTGACTGGCTGCTGCACGAGGATGCCCGAGTGTTCCTGCCGGCGGTGCGCCCGGCCTTTCTCGGCCTGCAATGCGCCCTGGCCATCGGCCTGGCGCGCCGGGCCCTGAGCGAGGTGGAAAAGCATGTCGAGGGCGCCCGTTCGATCCTCCACGAACCCTTGCTGGAACAACGCCAGCACCTGGAGCAGACCGTCGGCGAACTCAAGAGCGGCCTGCTCGACGGGCGCTTCCTGAGCCAGCCCGGGGCGCTGTTCCGGGTGCGCATCGCCCTGGCGGAAGCCACCGCCAACGCCGTGCAACTGGAGCTGCAGGCCAGCGGCGGCAAGGCCTACCTCAGCGAGTTCGGCAGCGGCTTTGCCCGGCGCTGGCGCGAGTCGGCCTTCGTGCCCATCGTCACCCCGAGCCTGGTGCAACTGCGCGCCGAACTGCAACGCCAGGCGCGGAATGCGGCAGCATGAGCGGCCTGTTGAACGCACAGGCGATCAGCCTCGGCTACCCCGCGGCGCAAGGCTGGCACACGGTGCTGGAGGATTTCGACCTGCACCTGCAGGCCGGCGAGGTGGTGTCCATTCTCGGCCCCAGCGGGGTCGGCAAGTCCAGCCTGCTGCGGGTCCTGGCCGGCCTGCAGAAGCCCCACGCCGGGCAGGTCAGCCTGTTGGGCGAGCCCCTCGACGGCCCTCATCCGCGGGTCGCGGTGGCATTCCAGGACCCCAGCCTGCTGCCCTGGCTGAACCTGGAGCACAACGTCGCCTTCGGCCTGGATTTTGCCCGTCAGCCGCGCCTGAGCCCGCGCCAGCGCAAGGAGCGCATCGACCAGGCGATTGCCGCAGTGGGCCTGGAACACGCCCGCCAGCGCTATCCGGCCCAACTGTCCGGCGGCATGGCCCAGCGCACCGCACTGGCCCGCTGCCTGGCGCGCCAGCCCCAGGTGCTGCTGCTGGATGAACCCTTCGGCGCGCTGGACGAGGTGACCCGCGCCGACATGCAGCAACTGCTGCTCAAGGTGATCGGCCAGCACCGCACCGCGGCGCTGCTGATCACCCACGACATCGACGAAGCCCTGCTGCTGTCCGATCGGGTGCTGCTACTGGGTAACAGCCCGGCGCGCACCCTCGGCCAGTGGCACATCGAGCTGCCGGCGCCGCGCGCCGAGCGGATCGAGGAACTGGGCGCGCTGCGCATCGAGATTCTCAAGACCCTTCGGCGGGCGAGCCGCACCCCCCACACTTCCCCTTTGCCTGCACCGTCGGAGATTGACCATGTGCCTGGACGACTTCACTCATACCCGTCGTGATTTTCTCAAGCTCAGCGCGCTGCTGACTGCCGGCGGCGCCTTGCCGCTGCTCAACAGCCTGCAGGCCCGCGCCGCCCAGGAACCGGACGCGCCGGTGCGCATCGGCTACCTGCCGATCACCGACGCCACGCCCTTGCTGGTGGCCCACAACAACGGCCTGTTCGAGGCCGAGGGCATCAAGGCCGAGCGCCCGGTGCTGCTGCGCAGTTGGGCCCAGGTGATCGAGGCGTTCATTTCCGGGCAGGTCAACGTGATTCACCTGCTGTCGCCGATGACCGTCTGGGCCCGCTACGGCAGCCGGGTGCCGGCCAAGGTGGTGGCCTGGAACCACGTCGGCGGTTCCGGCCTGACCGTGGCCCCGGGCATTACCGAGGTCAAGCAACTGGCGGGGCAGTCGGTGGCGATCCCGTTCTGGTATTCGATTCATAACGTGGTGGTGCAGCAACTGTTTCGCGACAACGGCCTGGTGCCGGTGAGCAAGGCCGCCGGCAGTGCCCTGGGGGCCAACGAGGTCAACCTGGTGGTGCTGCCGCCTTCGGACATGCCGCCAGCCCTGGCCAGCAAGCGGATTGCCGGCTACATCGTCGCCGAGCCGTTCAATGCCCTGGCCGAGGAACTCAAGGTGGGCCGGGTGCAGCGCTTTACCGGGGATGTGTGGCGCAACCACGCCTGCTGCGTGGTGTTCATGCACGAGCATGACCTGGACAACCGTCCCGAATGGTCGCAGAAGGTGGTCAACGCCATCGTCAAGGCCCAGCTGTGGACCCGCGACCACCGCGCCGAGGCCGCGCAACTGCTGTCCAAGGACGGCGCCAACCGCTACACGCCCCATGCGCCCCAGGTGCTCAACCGGGTGCTGGCGCCGGAGGCGGCCGACCGCGAGGCCTACCTGGCCAGCGGCGCGATCCAGCACAGCCACTGGGACGAGCAGCGCATCGACTTCCAGCCGTATCCGTTCCCCAGCTACACCGAAGAGTTGGTCAAGCGCCTCAAGGACACCCTGATCGAGGGCGACAAGGGCTTTCTGGCCGGCCTTGACCCGGCACACACCGCCAAGGACCTGGTGGACGATCGCTTTGTGCGCAACGCCATCGCCTCGGTGGGCGGGCTGAAGGCCTTCGGCCTGGCGGACAGCTTCGAGCGCAGCGAGGAGTTCGGTCTTTGATGGGCAAGCAACCTTCTTCCCTGAGCCATTGGCTCCTGGGGCTTGCCGGGCTGTCGAGCCTGCTGCTGGGCTGGTGGCTGGGGGTGCACCTGCTGGGCGATGGCAACGGCCTGGCTGCGCGTTTCTCCCCCGAGGCGACCTTCGCCAGCCTGCTGGAACTGCTGGGGCGTGGCGAGCTGTACGAGCATGTGCTGGTGAGCCTCAAGCGGATCCTGGTGGGTTTGCTCCTGGCCTTGCTGATCGGCGTGCCCCTGGGCCTGCTGGTGGGCAGCTACCGGCACCTGGAGGCAGCCACCACCCCGGCGTTCCAGTTTCTGCGGATGATCTCGCCGCTGTCCTGGATGCCGGTGGTGGTGATGCTGATGGGGGTAGGGGACCAGCCGATCTACTTCCTCCTGGCGTTCGCCGCGCTGTGGCCGATCCTGCTCAACACCGCGGCCGGCGTGCGCCAGCTGGACCCGCGCTGGCTGCAACTGAGCCGCAGCCTCAGCGCCACCCGCTGGGAGACCCTGCGCAAGGTGATCCTGCCCGGGGTGCTGGGGCATGTGCTGACCGGGGTACGGCTGTCCATCGGCATCTTGTGGATCGTCCTGGTGCCCTGCGAAATGCTCGGGGTCAGCGCCGGCCTGGGCTACTTCATCCTCGACACCCGGGACCGCCTGGCCTATTCGGAACTGATGGCCATGGTGCTGCTGATCGGCGTGCTGGGTTTTGCCCTCGACGCCCTGGCCCGTGGCCTGCATCGCCGCTGGTCCCACGCCTGAGGCCCGCCGGTGGGCCCGGCGCGACACCGGCGGCGCCCCGTAGGAGCCGGCTTGCCGGCGAATGGGCCCTCAAGCCTTGCACCGCTCCAGCGGGCACCTTCGCTGGCAAGCCAGCTCCTACGGCCCAGCGTAATCGCGGTGCTACCTGCGTAGGAGCCGGCGCAGCGCCGGGGTGCCTGGACGATCAATGCCCCACCAGTTCCTCCAGCAACTGCTCTTTGTAGCCTTGCAACACGGGTGAAGAGCGGTCCCGGGGATGGGGCAGGTCGACGCGGATCTCATGCTTGATCCGCCCCGGATGCGCGTCCATGACGATTACCCGGTCCCCCAGGTACAGGGCTTCTTCAATGTCATGGGTGACCATGATCACCGTGCAGCGCTGCTGCACCCAGATACGTTGCAGTTCGTGCTGCAGGCGCACCCGGGTCAGGGCATCCAGCGCCCCCAGGGGTTCGTCCAGCAACAGCACCTTGGGCTGGTTGATCAGCGCCCGGGCAATGGCGCCGCGCTGGGCCATGCCGCCGGAGAGCTGATGGGGGTAGGCCTGCTCGAAGCCTTGCAGGTTGACCAGGGCGATGTGCTCGGCCACCCGGCGCTGTTTCTCGGCTTCGGACAAGGGGTGGTTCTTCAGTGCCAGGGCGATGTTCTGGGCCAGGGTCATCCAGGGAAACAGCCGATGGTCCTGGAACACGATGCCCCGCTCCAGGCTGGTGCCGGTCACTGGCTTGCCGTCCAGCAGCATCTGCCCCTGATAGTCACCCTCCAGGCCGACGATCAGCCGCAGCAGGGTGGATTTGCCGCAGCCGCTGGCACCGACAATGCTGACGAACTCCCCGGGCTGGACGTCCAGGTCGATGCCTTGCAGTACCGGCAGGGCCTGGCCCTGGATCCGGTAGCTCTTGTTCAGGCCGCGGATCTGTAGGGCCCCGGTCCGGGCGTGGAGATGAGTGGGGAGCGGGGCGTGTTGGGCGATCGCATTCATGGGGAGGCCTTAACGGGTAGGGCGCCAGCGCAGCAGGCGGCGGCTCAGAAGGGTCAGCAGCAATGTCATCAGGTAGCCGCACAGGCCGATGCACAGCACGCAGAGCACTATCACTTCCATGCGTGAGCCGGCTTCGGCGTTCATCATCAGGTTGCCCAGGCCGGCCCCGGAGGACAGGAACAGCTCGCTGCCCACCGCCGTCACCCAGGCAAAGGCCAGGGCCTGCAACAGGCCGGTGGCAATGCTCGGCAGCGCCGCCGGCAGCAGGATGTGCCGCAGCCGCTGCGCCGGGTTTAGCACCAGCACCTGGCCGACCTCGCGGTAGCGCCGTTCCACCTGGCAAAAGCCCTGGTAGGTGTTGAGCACCATGGGGTAGAAGGCCGCGAGGCTGACGATCAGCATCTTGGAAAACTCACCGTTGCCGAACCACATGGCAATCAGCGGAATCCAGCCGAGCATCGGCACCTGGCGGATCGAATGGAACAGCGGGCCGATCAGGCGGTTGGCCAGGGTCGAGAGGGCCATCAGGGCTCCCAGCATGACCCCGGCCAGGGTCCCCAGCAGCAGGCCGCCGCTGGCTCGGCCCAGGCTGGCCAGCAGGTTGACCGGCAACTCGCCGTTGCCCAGCAGCTCCAGCAAGGCGCTGGCGATGGTGGAGAGCGGCACGAAGGCGTAGGCCCCGGCGGCGTCCTGGCGGGACAGGTATTCCCAGCCGCCGATCAGCAGCAGGGGCAGCAGCAGGCCGCGAAACTTGGCCAGTAGAGTCGTCATGCAAGGGCTCCTAGCGGGTTTGCCAGCGCAGCACGCGCTGTTCCAGGCGGCGGAAGGAGAAGTCCAGGGCAAAGCCGATCACGCCGGTGACCACTATCCCCACCATCACCACATCGATGCGCAGCATCTGCCGGGCCATCTCGATCATCTGCCCCAGGCCGCTGTCGGCGGCCAGCAGCTCGGTGGCCACCAGCACCACCCAGCAGCGGGTCAGGCCGATGCGCAGGCCGGTGATGATCGGTGGTGCCGCGGCGGGCAGGGCGATCTGGCGCACCAGGGTCGGCCAGCGCAGGCGGTAGACGTCGGCCACCTCGAAGTAACTGCGGGGAATGGCCTTGACCCCCTCGCTGGCGGCCAGGGCCACGGGGAAGAACGCAGTCTTGGCGACGATGACGATCTTGAAGGTTTCATCGATGCCCAACAGCAGCACGAACATCGGGATCAGGGCGATGCTGGGAATCTGCCGCAGGGTATGGAACAGCGGCGCGCAGTACGCCTCGACGGTCTTGGACAGGGCCATCAGCACCCCGAACACCAGGCCGCCAAGGGCCCCCAGGGCAAAGCCCAGGCCCAGGCGCGACAGGCTGTTGTGCAAGTGCTCCAGCAACTCGCCGCTGGCCAGCAGGGTTTCGAAGGTGTGCAGCACCTGGGCCGGCGGTACCAGCAGGTTGCGCGGGAAGATCCCGGCCTGGGCCACCAGGGTCCAGAGCAGCAACAGGGCCAGGGGCGAGACCAGCCAGGTCAGGGAGGTGAGCGTGCAGCGCAAGGAATGAGCCATGGCGGTTCTTATATCGGCGAAGTACCCGATGCCTATCGCAAGACCTGTGCCATCGCGCGCTCGTAGGAGCTGGCTTGCCAGCGAAAGCGTCGGTCGGGGCGGTGCAAGGCTTACGGGCCTGTTCGCCGGCAAGCCGGCTTCTACGGGAGCAGCGGCGGGTGGGTGGGTTGTGGGCGCTGGCTTGTCAGCGAAATTGATGCCTGGGCAGCAGCCACTGCTGCCAGGGCAACACCCCGGCAGCAGTCCGGCCTCAGAAGTCGTAGCTGAGGCTGGTGTAGTAGAACGCGCCCTGGGCGCCCTCGGGGCTGGTGATGGAGTATTTCGGCACGCCATACAACTGTGCCCCGGATGCCTTGTCCGGGTGGGTGTCGAACAGGTTGATGGCCCCCACCGACAGCTTCAGCGCCTTGTCGAAGCTATAGGAAATGTCCAGGTCAGTGACCCATTGCGCGCTGAAGGTCTGGTCCAGGGTCGGGTTGCTGGCGTTGAGGCTCTTCCATTGCCCGTACCGGCGCTGCGCCAGGGTCAGGCCCCAGCTGTCGTACAGCCAGTTGGCGCTCAGGGTCAGCTTGTTCTTCGGGGTGCCGTCCTCGATCAGGCCCTGGGTGGTGCGGCCGACGATCTGCGAACCGGCGATGTTGCCCACGTCCCGCAGGGCGGTGATCCTGGTGTTGTTCTGGCTGTAGCCGCTGGACAGGTTCAGGCGCCCCCATTGCTGCAGGTCCAGTTGGTAGTTGCCGGTCAGCTCGACGCCATCGGTGCGGGTGTCGGCGACGTTGGTGTAGAACGCCGCGCTCTGGATGTTGGCGTAAGGGGTGCCGGCAAAGATCGGCGTGACCACCGAGGCCGGCAACTGGTCGGACAGGGTGATGCGGTTGTCGATGTTGATCCGGTACGCATCCAGGGTCACCGAGGCGTTGGCCAGCGGCCGCCAGACCAGGCCCAGGGAGTAGTTGGTGGACTCCTCGGGCTTCAGCGCCTTGCCCCCCAGCAGCTTGGCTTCCGGGCTGTCGGCGCGCAGGGTGCGTTGCTGCACCTCGACGTAGTTGCCGCTGCCCGGCGGTTGCTCCACCACTTGCACGCTGAACGAGGACAACCCGCTCTGCACCAGGGACGGCGCCCGGTAGCCGGTGCTGGCGGTGGCCCGGGCGGCGAGCTGCGGGGTGAAGTCGTAACGCAGCGACAGCTTGCCGTTGGTGGTGTCGCCAAAATCCGAGTAGTGCTCGGTGCGCACCGCCACCCCGGCCTGGAATTTCTCGGTGATCTGGCCTTCGACGTCGATATAGGCGCCCCAGACCTTGCGCTCAAGGGATGCGGCGTCGACCTGGGTAATGCCCGAGTAGTAGCCGGGAATGCGCCGCCCGGTGACCGGGTCCACGGTATTGAACAGCGGCCCGTTCTGCCAGCCCGCCGCTTCGCCGGCGCTCAGTTCGTAGTTCTCCTGGCGCCAGGCCAGGCCCGCCGACAGGGTCAGGGGCTTGAACAGCAGGTCGGTGGGGAAGTCCCGCACCCAGTCCAGGGTCAGGTTGGTCTGGTCGGCCTCGCGCTTGCCGGTGTAGATCTTCGCCGGGCTGGCCTCGCCCCAGCTGGGGTTGATGGCGTTGCGGTCGGCGGATTTCAGGCTGTTGTCACCGTGGTTCAGCGCCAGGTCGAACTTGCCCAGGCGTTCGTCCTCGTAGCGCAGGCCACCGGTCAGGGCATAGTCCTCCAGCGAGTAACGGGTGATCGGCAGGCGGCCGTCGGGGTAGCGTTGCAGGGCGTCGCTGCCGTAGTTGTTGCGCAAGGTGGTGGGCGGGTCGAAGAAGCCTTCGGCGTCGGTGTTCTTGTGGGAGTAGGTGGCAAAACCGTAGGCGGTCAGCCCCTCGCCCAGGCCGAACTCGCTGTTGGCGGCGAAGTTGTACTGGTCCGAGACATTGCCCGAGCCCCAGCGCCAGGTGCGGTAGCGGTTGTTCTGTTCCCGGGGGGTGTTGGTGCTGGTGGAGCCGGGGTAGAAGATCCGGTTGTCGGGGTTGGTGTCACTGGCCGGGTCCTGGCTGCCGGCATCGAAGCTCAGGGTCAAAAAGCCGTCGTTGGGCAGGCTCAAGCCCTTCCAGCCGCTGAGCTTGCGCTGCAGGCCGTCGCCCTTGTCGTAGCCGCCGAAACGGTAGCCGAGATTGCCGCCGTCGTCCTTTTCCTTGAGCACGATATTGATCACCCCGGCGATGGCGTCGGAGCCGTACTGGGCGGCGGCGCCGTCGCGCAGGATCTCCACTCGCTCGATGGCGCTCAGGGGGATCAGGCTCAGGTCCACCGCGGCGGCGCCGCGGCCGTTGACCAGGCTCTGGCGGGTGACGTTGGCGCTGGTGTGGCGGCGCTTGCCGTTGACCAGCACCAGCACCTGGTCTGACGCCAGGCCACGCAGGGAAGCACCCTGGGCGATGGAACCGGCGAAGGCGCCCTGGGGCGACTGCGGGTAGCTGAACGAAGGCGAGAGGGCGGTGAGGGCGCCGGACAGGTCGCTGGCCCCGGTCTGCTGCAACTGCTGGGCGGACAGCACGTCCACCGGTGCGGCGCTTTCCAGGGCCGTTACATCACTGCGCCGGGTGCCCAGCACCACCACCGTGTCCAGGTGATCGGCGCTTGCGCCGGGGGCATTGCTTGAGGTCTGGGCAGCGAACGCGGGCACGGCAAGGCTGCCGACGACCAGCGCCACGGCGCCGGCCAACGGATTGCGATGGAACATCTTTGGATTCCTTGTGAAATGAATGACCCCAACCGCCCCTGTAGGCGCTGGCTTGCCAGCGAAGGCGTCGTCATGGACGGCGCAAGGCTTGCGGGCCTCTTCGCCGGCAAGCCGGCCCCTACAGGGTGGGTGCGGTGGTGGGCGATACCGGCGGCCCGGAAATCAGGGTTCGGGTGGCCTGCCGCGGGCGTCAGAAGCGGCTGGTGACGCTCAGGCCCACGGTGCGCGGGTCGCCGTAGGTGATGACGTATTGCCCCAGGGTGCCGTTGGGCCGGCCATGGACCTGGTAGCGGCGGTCGGTGAGGTTGTTGACGAAGCCGGTGACGCTGAGCTTTTCATCCGGGCTGAACCAGGTCAGGCGGGTGTTGGCCAGGGTGTAGTGGGGCTGGCTCAGGGTCTTGTCGGCGCTGCTCTGGCGGTCGGCGAGGAAGTACTCCTTGTCGCGGAAACTCACGTCGCCGCCGGCCACCAGCTTGCCGCCGATCTCCAGGGGAATGGTGTAGTCGGCCCCCAGGGACACCACGTTGCGCGGCGAGCGCACGAAACTGTTGCCGCTGTAGTCGCCGGTGACCGCGCCGGTGTTGGGGTTGGTGTTCTTGAAGTCGGTGTACTCGGTATCCAGGAACGAGATCGCCGCCCGCAGGTGCAGATAGTCGGTGGGCTGGCCTTCGAGCTCCAGTTCCGCGCCCTTGACCTTGCCCTTGGCGCCATTGGTCAGGGCCGTGGTGAGCACGCCGTTGTTGACCGTCAGCAGGTTCACCTGGATGTCCGAGTAGTCGTAGTAGAAGACGTTGGCGTTGGCCGTCAGGCGGTGGTTGAACCATTCCGACTTGAGGCCGATCTCGTAGGCGTCGAGTTTCTCCGGGTCCACCGTGGTCAACTGCGCCAGGCTGGTGGACAGCCCGGTATTGAAGCCCCCGGAGCGGAAACCGTGGGCGTAGCGCAAGAACACCCGGACGTTGTCGTTGATCCGGTATTCCGGGGTCAGATCGTAGGTCCAGGCTTCCCAGGTCTTGCTCTCGTCGCGGCTGCCATTGCTGCCGGCGGCGCCCAGGGGGATCAGCGGGCCGTTGGCCGTGGCCCGGGTGAGCTGGGTCAGGTCCAGGTCGATGTCTTTCTTTTCCTGGGTCCAGCGCAGGCCGCCGGTCACGGTGAAGTTGTCGGTGAAGTCGTAGGTCAGGTTGCCGAACAGCGCGTAGCTGTCGGTGGTGTGCTGGTAGTTGAGGTCGCGAAAGTCGGTGGCGCCGCCGGTCTGGTTGGAGCCGGTGCCGTTGGGCGTGGGGCCCGGGGTGATGAGGCGCTTGGCCGAGCTGTCCAGGTCCTCATGGAAGTAGTGCACCCCCGCCAGCCAGCGCAGGGTTTCCTGCTGCGGCGAGGCCAGGCGCAGTTCCTGGGAGTACTGGTTGTAGCGGTTGTCGCTGATGGCCGCGCCGTTGACTTCGTAGGGGGTGTAGTCGGCGTCGCTGGTGGACTGCCCGCGAATGTAGTCGTAGGCGCTGATGGAGGTCAGGGTGTAGTCCCCCAGGTGCCAGTTCAGGGTCAGGGACGTACCGTCGTGATCGAGCTTGGCATCCTCGTTGACGTTGAGGGCGATGTTGCGTCCGTCGGGCCGCTGGTAGCCGACGTTGTAGTAACGGCCCACCGGCAGCGAGCCGTTGCTGCCGTCGCCCTTGTATTCCCGGGCGTGGATCTTCAGCAGGGCGTCCAGGTCCGGGTTGAGCCTGGCCAGGAACTGCAGGCGCACGGCCTTCTTGTCGACGTCGCCGTAGGTATGGTCGTCGGTGAGGTTCTTCTGGAAGCCGTCGCGTTCTTCCGAATACAGCGAAAGCCGCGCCGCCAGCCTGTCATCCACCAGGGCACCGCCGATGGCGCCATTGAGGATGCGCTCGCTCTTGCTGCCGATGCCCAGGGTGCCGTAGCCGTCGGTGTCGAAGGTCGGCTTCTTGGAAATCACGTTGACCGCACCGGCAGTGGTGTTCTTGCCGTACAGGGTGCCCTGAGGCCCGCGCAGGATCTCGATGCGCTCCAGGTCGAACAGCGGCCCGCCGCCGGCGATGGGCGCGTTGAGGTAGACATCATCGGCGTAGATGCCCACCGGGAACACCGTGGCCGCCCCGGTGTCGCCCGTGCCCAGGCCGCGGATGTACCAGCGTGGGCGGCCGTCGCCGTCGGGGTTCTTGGCCGAGGCGTTGGGGATGAAGGTGGTGATGTCGCCCATGTTGCGCACCCCGTCGGTCACCAGGCTGGTGCCCTGTACGGCGGACACCGCCACCGGAACCTCTTGCAGGGTTTCCTCCCGGTGCTGGGCGGTGACGGTGACGGTCTTCAGGGCGGGTTCGCTGCTGTTCCCGGTGGTGTCGGTGCCTGTGGTTTCAGCGGCCAGCAGGTCCTGGCTGAATGTGCCCCCGGTGAGCGCCAGTGCCAGCCATAGACTCTTGGTGATCGGATTAAGCTTATGCATGTTGAACTCCCCCATTTAAAGTTTCGCTAAGAGGGCTAGAGCAGAGAACGTGCCAAGAGGCTTAGTGGGTTTTATGGGTAAGCGTTAGTTTGATCAAGCCATTGAAAAACAAGGATTAATTTAAATTCGTTTGAGTGTTTTAGAGAGGGGTTTGGCAGGCGTGAAAAGTTGCGGGCCAGAGGTTTAAAACATCCTGCGCAGGATTCAGCAGAAGTTGCTTGGCTGGTGCTGCTGGAGCAGCACCGATTGCCCGCTGGACTGTTGCTGCGCCAGCACCGGCCCCCCAAGCCCGTAGGAGCCGGCTTGCCGGCGAAGAGGCCCGCGAGACATGCATCGCCTGGGCTGGCGCCTTCGCTGGCGAGCCAGCTCCTACGCAGGGATGCGGTGTACCTGCTTATGTAGGAGCCGGCTTGCCGGCGAAGAGGCCCGTGAGGCATGCATCGCCTGGGCTGATGTCTTCGCTGGCAAGCCAGCTCCTACGGGTTCCACCGTCAGTTCGTCGGGTTATACCGCCACGCGGGAGGTGGAGCCGATGACCGTCTCCAGCACACTGAAGTCGATCCACTCGCGCACGTCGAAACGCCTTGGAATGAACTGCCAGCGATGCAGGAAATCGGTGAAGTCCTGCAAGGCCTCGATGGATCGCGCATCCAGGGTGGTGCGCAGGCGTCGGTGGGCATCCTCGCCATAGGCGGCCGCCACCCAGTACTCGCTGGTGTTCAGTTCCCGGGCCAGGAAGCGCCGGGTTTCCTCGGGGTTGGCCCAGGCCCATTGTTCGGTGCGCAATACGGTGTCGACGATCTTCACGCTGGCGTCGAAGTGCTCGCGCAGCAGGTGGGTGTCCACGGTCAGGGTACGCGGGGTGCCGTTGTTGGAGCGGATCAGCGGGTCGGGGTGGGAACCGGTGTCCACCACCACTTGCAGGCCGAACTCGTTGGCCAGGTGCACGGCGTGGGCGCCCTTGAGGAAGATTGCGTCGATATCGCCCCGCAGCAGGCCGATCAGTTCGTTGTTGCGCCGGCTGAAGCGGGTCACCCCAAGGCTCACTTCGGAACCGTACAGGTGCTGCTTCTGCTCGTCGCTGTAGGTGCCGCCGTAGGGGTAGTCCACCAGTTCCACATCGGCCACTTCCAGGCCTTCGAGCCTGAGGGCGTTCTCCAGGCCGCGCAGGGCCTGGGCCCGGGTGAAGTCGATCTGCACGTTGGCCCACTTGGGCAGGCCGAAGCGCCGGTTCTTCAGGTCGCGGATGCTCTTCACGCCGCTTTCGGCGGTGGTCAGGATCAACTGCACCTCGTCGCTCCAGGACAAGCCCAGGACCCGGGTCTGCACGCCGCTGGAGTAGGCCCAGATGGCCGGGATGTTGCCGCCGTGGCGCACCGAGTTCTGCAGGTGGTGGTCGTAGTGGGCCTCGCGCACTTCGCGTTCGCTGGATTCGCGCAGGGACTGGATATTGGTGCCGAACGGCAGGAAGGCCTCTGCCAGGCGTCCGGACTGTACCGCGATGCCGAGCCCGGTGGGCACCGGGCTGTGGGTGTACCAGAGGGTATCGAGTGATTTGCTCATAAGGGTCTTCAGTTCGAATCCATGAAACCTGGCGCGGTCAGCCGGCCAGAGCGGTAGGGGTAGCCAGCAGCGCATCCAGCGGCCGGCGGTCGATCCATTGGCGCACATCCACCTGCTGCGGGATGAAGCGCCAGCGCCGCAGGAAGGCGCTGAAATCCTGCAGCGCGTCGATGGCCTGTTCTTCCAGGCCGGTGCGCAGGCGCAGGTGGGCATCCTCGCCATAGGCGGCGCTGATCCAGTACTCGCTGCTGTTGGTTTCCCGGGCCAGGTAGCGGCGGGTGTCTTCCGGGTGGTGGCGGGCCCAGTCTTCGGCCCGCAGCACCGCGCCGAGAATCCCGGTGGCGACGTCCAAGTGCTGCTCCAGCAGATGACTGTCCACCGTCAGGGTGCGCGGTGTGCCGTTGTTGCAGCGGATCAGCGGGTCGGGGTGGGCGCCGGTGTCGATCAGGGTACGCAGGCCGAACTCATGGGCATGGCGGGCGGCGCTGGCGCCCTTGAGGAAGATCGCGTCGACTTCGCCTCGCAGCAGGCCCTGCAGTTCCAGGTTGCGTCCGCTGCTGGGCTGGGCGCTGACCGGGGTGTCGGCCAGGGTCTGCACCTGGGGGTCGCTGAAGGTGCCGCCGTAGCGGTAGTTCACCAATTGCAGGTCGCCCACTTGCAGGCCGTCCAGGCCCAGGGCGTTTTCCAGGCCGCGCAGGGCCTGGGCGCGGGTGAAGTCGATCTGTGCGCCGGCCCAGTCCGGCAGGCCGAAGCGTCGGCCCTTGAGGTCCTTGATGCGGTGGATGCCGCTGTCGGCACGGGTCAGGATCAGTTGCACCTCATCGGCCCAGGACAGGCCGATCAGCCGGGTTTCCCGGCCCTGGGCCCGGGCCCAGAGGGCCGGGATGCTGCCGCCGTGGCGCACCGAGTTGCGCAGGCTGTGATCGAAGTGCGACTCGCGCACGGCCTGGTCGCTGGACTCGCGCAGCGACTGCACCTGGGTGCCGAGGGCGCCGAGGCTGTCTTGCAGCCAGCCTTTCTGCACGGCAATGCCCAGGCCCGTGGGGACCGGGCAGCGGGTGTACCAGAGGGTATCCAGAGGATGGGACATGAACGGGCTCCTTATAGGCTCAGGCGCGGGCCTGTAGCGGCGTCGCCTGGGCGACGGGGCGTTGCTGCACCAGGGGCAGGACTTCCTGGCCGATGCGCAGGGCTTCTTCCAGGTGCGGGTTGCCCGCCAGGATGAAGGTGGAGAAACCGGCATCGCGGTACTCCGCCAGGCGCTCGGCAACGTTCTGGTGGCTGCCCACCAGGCCCACGGTGGGCCCCGGCTTGGCCTTGGCGAAGCCGGCCCAGAGGTTGGGGCCGAGGATCAGGTCGTCGAAGCGGTCGACGTTCTGGTGGTAGGCGGTCTGCCGCGCAGCGCCCACCGAATCCGAGCCGCTGGTGAAGTTCTTGGCGATCAGGCTGCCCTTGCCTTCGAGCTTGTCGAACTGGCGGCGCAGGTCGGCCCAGGCCTGCTCTTCGGTTTCCCGGGCGAACAGATCGACCCGCAGGCCGAAGCGCACCGTGCGCCCCTGTTTGTCCGCCAGCTCGCGAACTCGCTCGATGTGGGGCTTGAGCTGGTCGATGGGCTCGGCCCAGTTGAGGTAGACGTCGGCGTGCCGCGCCGCCACGTCCAGGGCCGCATCGGAGAAACCGGAAAAATACACCCCCGGCTTGCGTTCCTGCTGCAGGCCCGGGGGCAGGGCGCCGTTCTCCAGCTGGTAGATATCGCCGTCATAGGAGAAGCGTTCGTTCTGCCACAGGCCCTGGATGATGTCGAGGAACTCGCCGGTGCGCTGGTAACGCCGGTCGTGGTCCAGGTAATCGCCATTGGCTCGCTGGCTGACCGGGTTGCCGCCGGTGATGATGTTCCAGTCCAGGCGGCCGTGGCTGAGGTTCTGCAGGATCGCCGCCTGTTGGGCGGCGTAGGCCGGCAGGGTCCAGGTGGCCTGGAAGGCGATCAGAAAGCGGATGCGCCGGGTTTCCCGGGCCAGGGCCGCGGCCACCACCCAGGGCTCGGGGCCGGTAGGCAGCAGGGCGCCTTCGAAGCCCGCCAGCTCGGCGGCCTTGGCCACCTGGGCGATGTAGTCGATGTAGGTGAAACCGTCGGGCTCGCCGTTGGCCAGGCGCCCGGGGGCGATATGCCCGGCACGGGGGTGGGGGTTGCCGCGATTGTGCTTGTCGGTGCTCAACTGCGGGCCGTCGGTGCCCAGCGGCAGGCGCCAGAAAAATTCAGTGCTCATGGGTGCTCCTGATTCAGTAACCCGTTGCGCCGCGCGGGTGCGAAGACGCCTGTCAGGGAGTAATTGCAACGGCCATGCCATGGCCGTCGCAGCCCACCATGGCGGGGGTTCGGGGGCTTCAGCCGGCCTAGCGCAGGGCCCTGGTGCTGCTGTAGCAGCACCCCGGCAGCAACCGCTGCTGAGCGCGCAACAACCCAGCGCCTCCTTGCCGGCGAACAGGCCCTTGAACATTGTGCTGTCCTTGCGGGCGCCTTCGCTGGCAAGCCAGCGCCTACAGCTGGCGCGATATCGGCGGTGCTTTTGCAGGAGCCGGCTTGCCGGCGAAAGGGGCCGCGGGGTTTGCGCCGCCGGGTTGGTCGGCGCTACGCAGATAGGCCTGGTACAACGCCGCATAGGCGCCGTTCTGCCGGATCAACTGCTGATGCGGTCCCTGTTCCACCAGTTGGCCGTGGCGGATCACCGCGATCCGGTCGGCGTCGCGGATGGTCGCCAGGCGGTGGGCGATGATGATCGCCGTGCGCCCCTGGCACAGCCGGCGCAGGGCGCGCTGGATGCGCCGCTCGGTGTGGATGTCCACCGCCGAGGTGGCTTCGTCCAGTACCAGCACCGCCGGGTTGGCCAGGTAGGCCCGTACCAGGCACACCAGTTGCCGCTGGCCATGGCTCAGGTGTCCACCCAGGGGGCCGACCTCGCTGTGGTACTGGTGGGGCAGGCGTTCCAGCACCTCGTCGGCCCCCAGCTCCCGGGCCGCGGCAATCAGCGTTGCATCATCGGCGCCGGGGGCTGCCAGGCGCAGGTTGTCGAGGATACTGCCGCTGAACAGCACATTGTCCTGCAGCACCACGCCCACGGCCCGGCGCAGGTCGTGCTGGGCCAGGTGCCGGATGTCCACGCCGTCGAGCGTCACGGCGCCGCCCTGAACGTCGTAGAAACGGGTCAGCAACTGCACCAGGGTACTTTTGCCATGGCCCGAGGGGCCGACAATCGCCAGCACTTCGCCGGCCTTGATCTGCAGGTCCAGGTTCTGGATCACCGCGCTTTTGCTCCTGGGGTCGTAGGCGAACCGCACCTGTTCGAAACCGACATCGCCCCGGGCCCGCTGCATGCGCTGGGGCTGGGCCGGGTCGAGGACCTGGGGCCGGGTGTCCAGCAGCAGAAAGATCCGCTGCGCCGAGGCCGAGCCGGTGGCGTAGCGTTCGAACAGGTCAGAGAGCTCCTGCAACGGGCCCAGAAACAGAAACACGTAGAACAGGCTTTCCGCCATCTGGCCAACGCTGATCTGGTTATCGGCCAGCCCATAGCCGCCCACCAGCAGCAGCGCGGCCATGCCGGCGGTGCTGAGCAGCGCGGTGAATGGGGCGAACCAGCTGGAGCGCAGGCTGCCGCGGATCAGCGCCTGGTTGAAGTCATCCAGCAGGCCGCGATAGCGCTGCAGGTTGGGTTCCTGCTGCCCGCATTGCTGGAGCATGCGCGCGCCGCTGACGCTTTCCACCAGGTGCGCGGTGAAGCGGCTGCGGTTCTCCGCGACCCTGGCCCAGTTGCGCTGGGAGATGCGCTTGAAGCCCCAGGTCGCCAGCGCCAGCAGCGGCACCGTGGCCGCCAGGCTGAGGAAGAAGCGCGGGTCGATGCGCCACAGCATCAGCGCCGCCAGGGCGCAGCGCAGCAGGGCCCCCAGCAGCTCCGGCGGACCCTGGATCAGCAGTGGTTCCAGGCTGTCGACGTCGCGGTCGGCGCGGGAAATGATGCGCCCGGCGCGGGTCTGGTCGAAGTAGCTGACGCTCAGGGCCTGGATATGGGCGAAGACCTTGACCCGCAGGTCGTTGAGCACCCGGATCGCCGCGCTGCCGGCGACGAACTGCGACAGCCCGGCCAGGACGAAGCGCCCCAGCCAGCTGGCCGCCAGCCCCAGGCCCAGCCACAGCACCAGGGACTCGTCCAGCAGCCAGTGACCCTGGTCCGGGACCAGCCCGCGGTCCAGCAGTTCGCGCACGAACCAGGGCCGCAGGAACACCGTGAACACCAGCAGCAACTCGATGCCGATCACCGTCAGGATCGGGCCGCGGATCGGCCGCAGCAGGGGCAGCAGGCGCGACAGCATGCTGCGGTCCAGGGCCTGGCGGGCAAGCATTTCCTCGATTTCGATATCGCTCAGGGCCTTGCCGGCGATTGGATTAGCCATGGTCGACTCCCAGCAGGTCGCGGTAGTGGGCGTTGGTCTTGAGCAGCTCGGCGTGGCGGCCGCTGGCGCGGATTCGCCCGTCCTGCAGCAGCAACACCCGGTCCGCCAGGAGAATGGTCGAGAGCTTGCTGGAGATCACCAGCAAGGTGGTGGCCCGGCCCTGGTCTCGGCGCAACTGGCGGATGTTGTCCAGCACCTGGCGTTCGCTGATGGCGTCCAGGGCGCTGGTGGCGTCGTCGAGGCAGAGAATGTCCGGCTCCCCCAGCAGCGCCCGGGCCAGGCTCAGGCGCTGGCGCTGGCCACCGGAGAGGGTGACCCCGCGATCGCCGAGGCGGCTGTCCAGCCCTTGGGGCAAGCGTTCCAGTACGTCTTCGGCGGCTGCCAGGGCCAGGCCCTGGCGCAGCTGCCGGTGGCTGGCGTCGGGGGCCGTGAGGCGCAGGTTGGCCGCCAGGGTGTCGGAAAACAGGAAGCTTTCCTGGGGCACCACATGCACCCGGCGCCGCAGCTGTTGCAGGTCCAGGTCGCGCACGTCCTGCCAACCGCTGAGTTCCGAGCCCAGCAGCACCCGGCCGGCACCGGCCTCGGTGAGGCGCGGCAGGAGGCTGGCCAACAGGCTCTTGCCGGTGCCGGTGGCGCCTACCAGGGCCACCACCTCGCCGGGCTCAAGGCTCAGGGAGCAGTCATCGAGAATCTTCCGGCCACCGCCGGGGGCGCTGACGCTGACCCCCTCCAGGCGCAACCCCAGGGGCGCCTGGGGCAGTCGGGCGTTGCCACTGCGGATGTGCAGCGGCTCGTCCAGCAACTGCCAGATGCGCTCGGCACTGGAGCGGGCGTCGGCAAAGGTCTGCATCACCCGGCCGATGCCTTCGATGCGAAACACCAGGGTGGTGACGATCAGCAGGGCGCTGACCAGCTCGCCGATCCCCAGCTGCCCGGCCGCCACCTGATGAGCGCCGTAGACCAGGATCCACACGTGGCTGAGGGCGACCACGGCCTGGGGCAGGGGGATACGCGAACTGGAATAGGCCAGGGCCCGGCGCGCATGCTCGGCGAACAGCCCGACCTGGGCGGCAAAACCCTGGATGCGGCTGTGCTCCAGGGCGAAGGACTTGATCACCCGCACCCCACCGATGCCCTCGCTGAGGTCCTGGTTGACCCGGTCGTAGGCAGCGCCCACTGCGCGGTCGAGGCTCACCAGGTGCTCGGTCTGGCGCACGAAGATCCACAGTCCGCAGGCGGTGAGCAGCAGCGGCACCACCGCCAGCCAGGGGCTGTACCAGGCCAGCAGGCCGACCGTGGCCAGCACCACCAGGGGCGTTTCCACCACCTGGCGCCAGAAGCTGATCAGGGCATCGCGGACCTTGTCTGCATCGCGGGTGGTGCGGGTGATCATTTCACCCATGCCGTGCTGCCAGTGGTAGCCCAGGTGCAGGCCCTGGACCTGCTGCAGGATGCGCTCGCGCAGGCGGGTCAGCAGTTCCTGGCTGAGCACCAGGGACAACACCGTGGCGGCGTACTGCAGCAGGCCGCGGCCCAGGGCCACCGCCAGCAGCAGCCACAGCCAGTACCAGCCCAGGCTGGCATCCAGGCTGCCGTCGGCCAGGTGCTTTACCGCCTGCCCGCTGCTGACATCGTTGACCGCATGGCCGATCAGCCACTGCTGCCAGAACAGTCCGAGGTTGACGGCGACATAGAGCAGCGCCACCAGGGTGAAGCGCCACGGCACTTCCCGGTAGATCGCCAGCGCGCGCAAAAGAGGGTGTTTTTCGATCATGCAGGGCTCGTTCAAAAAATCGGCCACCCCCGTAGGGGCAGACTTGCCAGCACCTAGGGTGTGCGTGATGCCGTGGTTGTGGGTAGGCGCCGGCTTGCCGTCGAAGAGGTCCGCAAGCCTTGTGCCGGGCTTGAGGGCGCTTTCGCTGGCAAGCCAGCGCCTACGGCGGCGTCAGGGTGCGGGGCGGGTCGCGCCCTGTTGCTCCTTGGCGTTGAGGATCGCGGTGTATTCGCCCGGGTCGACGCCGTTGAGGTAGTAGTTGCCCACGTGGTGCAGGCGCCAGCGGATCGGGTCGTGGGTGGTGTGCACCCGGGCATTGCGCCAGAAGCGGTCGAGGTTCCATTTGCTCAGGGAGGAACTGGCCCCCAACAGCGAGAAGATGTCGCTGGAGATCTTCAGCGAGGCGCTGTCGGAATGGGCCCGGGCGGTGGCCACGGACAGGATCAGCTGGTCCTGCAGTTCCTTGTTGTCCGGGTCCTGCTCGTGTTCGTCGAACACCCGCGCGGCATCGCGCAGCAAGGATTCGGCAGCACGCAGGGCTACGGCGTATTCACCGATCTGCTTGATGATGTGCGGCTCTTCGCTGGCGTGGTCGACGCCGCTTTCCACCCAGGGCCGGGCGTGCTGCTTGAGGTAGTCCACCGCGGCCCCCAGGGCTCCGGCGGCGATCCCGGTGTCGATGGCCGCATGGAGGATCTGCGGGAAGGTCAGGCCGGTGCGTTTCATCGGGCCCTTGCGCGGCGAGACAAAGTCTTCGTCCAGTTCGATGTTGTCGAACAGCACCGTGCCGCTGACCGAATTCTGCTGGCCGAAGGCATGCCAGTCGTCCACCAGGGTCAGGCCCGGGGCGTTGCGGTTGAGCAGCACCCCGGCGCCGCCTTCTTCGCTGGCGGCGGTCAGGGAAATCCATTCGGCCAGGTAGGAACCGGTGGAGTAGAACTTGCTGCCGTTAAGGATCAGTTTGCCGTCGGCGCGGCGCTCGATACGGGTCTTGAGGGCGAACTTGTTCTTGCCACCGACCTCCGCCAGGGCATTGCCCAGGCGCTTGCCGGCCAGCACGTCGCTGACCACGCGGTCGCGCACGGCATCCGGGTAACCGTTGAAGATGCCCCGCAGCATCACGTTGTGGATCTGCAGCAACTGGCCGACACCGCCATCGGCCACCGAGATCAGGCGCACCGTTTCGACGATGGTGGCCACCGACGCCCCCAGGCCACCGAAGGCCTTGGGCACACCGATGGCGGTCAGGCCGCTGTCGGACAGCAACTGCGCCTGGCGCCGCGGCAACTGGCCGTTGGCCTGGCTGTCGGCGGCGATGGCGGCGATTTCCGTGGCGATTTCCCGGGCCACGGCGATGGCTTCGGCCTCGCTGCCCAGGACACGGACCGGAGTGACAGGAAGGGCTTGAACGCTACTCATGCTGGTACCTCTATCTGAAGAAATCTGCCCCCAGGGGCGTGTGTATCGACCTGATCCGTAGGAGCCGGCTTGCCGGCGAAGAGGTCCTTGAGCCTGGCGCCAGTCTTGGCAACGCCTTCGCTGGCAAGCCAGCTCCTACAGGGGCGTGTGTATCGACCTGATCCGTAGGAGCCGGCTTGCCGGCGAAAGGGCCCTTGAACCTTGCGCCGGTCTTGGCGACGCCTTCGCTGGCAAGCCAGCTCCTACGAAAAAGGGCTGGGTTTGAGGAGGCTTGAGCAAGTTCTGCGCCAGGGCCTTTTCAGTGTGCTGAAAATCCGTTGCAGGCCTTGTGCGACAAGGCTGGCGGGCGGGTGCGCAATGGCTTCTAAAACGCCTGCTGCTGCTCCAGCAGCAATGCTCGTCGGCCCGTTGCTCCGACAGCAGCAGTCGCTGCGCAATGCTGCTGGTCGGGCAGCAGTCGGCGAGGTGCCGGTTTTGCGGGCAGCGGCCCAGGCCCCGTAATCCGGGGCCTTGCCCGGTTGGCACGGGCGCTGCAATAGCCCTGGCAACAGCCATTGCACAGGAACTCGTTCATGACGCTTGCCGCCACATTGCCCACGTCCGCTGCCCAGCCTGAACTGGAGCAGATCTGGTTCACCCGCTGCCCGGTGCCCACGGCTTCCGGGATCGCCTACAAGCTGGGCTGGCTCAGCGAGGAGTTTGCCGCCGACGGCCTGCCGGTCGCGACCCTGCAGGAAGCCCGGCAACTGGGCCATCACCACTACGATCACCAGTTGCCCGGGCTGTTTCGCGAGGGCGGCAACGTGCCGGCCCTGGCCGCCCGCGCCGCCGGTTCCCCCAGCCGGCTGATCGGCCTGACCTGGATCGAGGAATGGCAAACCTTGCTGGTGCGCCCGGATTCCGGCATCAGCCGCCCCGAGCACCTCAAGGGCAAGCGCCTGGCGCTGCCGGCCTGGGGCGAAAACCGCCCGGGCAGCATCGCCCGGGCCATGAGCCTGCACGGCTACAAAGGCGCGTTGAGCCTGGCGGGCCTGGGTTTCGACGACGTGCAACTGGTGGAAGTGGCGCTGCAGGACCAGGAGCGTGCGGCGACGCCCCAGGAAGGTTTGCAGCGCCTGTGGTCGGGCCTGGACTACCTGGTGCGCGGCGAGGTGGACGCGGTCTACGTCAAGGGGGCTGCCGCCGCCGATGCCGCGCGGCGCCTGGGGCTGGTGGTGGGCATCGACCTGGACCTGGTCGCCGAGCCGCGCTACCGCATCAACAACGGCACGCCACGGCCGATCACCGTGCACCAGAGCCTCTTGGACAACCACTTCGACCTGGTGGTGCGCTTTCTCGCCCAGACCCTGCGCGCCGCCGACTGGGCGGCCCACAACCGGCCGGCCCTGAACGCCTTCCTGGAAGAGGAAACCCGGGCCGGCAGTGCCGGGGTGAATGAGGCCTACCGCGGCGATTTCCACACCACCCTGGCGCCCGACCTGTCGCCGCAGCGCCTGGAGTTTCTCGATATCCAGAAAAACTTCCTCTATCGCCATGGCTTCCTGGAACGGGATTTCGCCATTGCCGACTGGGTCGACCCACGTCCCTTGCACGCCGCCCATGAACTGCTGGCCCAGCGCCGCGCCTGAACCCGGAGAATCGCCATGACCGTATTGATCAACGAACAACCCATTACCCAGGAACTGCAGGCCTTCATCGATCAGGTGCTGCTGGAGGCCGAACAGGCGTTCACCGTGTTCCGCGAAACCCGGACCATCACCGCCAACGGCACCGTGGGCTTCATCGAGCGGGTACCGGGCCAGGAACTGCTGGTCTCGGTGAACTACGGCGGCCCGTGGAACTACCACAAGCCATTGCAGGCCACGGTCACCGACTTTGCCGGCAAGGTGATCCTGGGCCAGGGCAAGGGCGGCCTGGGACGCTATACCAAGCTGTTCCAGCAGCATGCCGACATCACCACCGTGTCCCACGTGCATTCGCCGTACCTGGGAGCCTGGGCCCAGACCCACCGCACGCTGCCGTTCCACTATGTGCCGGTGCAGCGCTACCAGCTGGCCCGGGAGCTGCCGGTGTACATCGACCGGCGCCAGCCCGAGGTGGACTTCATCCTCGACAGCATTGCCCAGAACCCCTTCAACCTGGCGATTCTCGAAGCCAACGGCGGCTCCACGGTATGGGGCAAGCAGGGCCTGCGGGCCACGGCGGAATTCATCCTGTTGCTGGAAGAGGGCGCGCAACTGCAACTGCTGGCCGACGCCCTGGGTGGCTCCCGCCCTTATGGCCCAGGCGTACTGACCCAGCAATGGAAGATGAGCGGCCTGTACGAGCGCGCCACGGAACTGGGCCTGGTGCCCGCCATCGACCGCCGCAGCTGACCTGCCGCCCCCCGGGCAGCGGCTATCGGAGCTGTTGTAGGAGCTGGCTTGCCAGCGAAAGCGCCCGCAAGGGCGATACAAGGCTTGAGGGCCTCTTCGCCGGCAAGCCGGCTCCTACGCGGTGGGGGTCGGCGGTGGGCGGGGCAGCGATGGCTGCACAGGCTTCAATCATTCAAGGAACAGCTACATGGCAGTCAAGATTCTCTGGTACCTCACCACCCCCGACGGCCCCTATCCCTGGGAGCCGGAAGGGCGCTGGAACACCGATTTCCAGCACCTCAAGCAACTGGCGGTGGCCAGCGATCGCCTGGGCTACTACGGTTCGCTGCTGGGTTCGAGCCCCAATGAAAGCCTGGCGGTCTCGGCGGCGCTGATCGATGCCACCCAGCGCTTGCGCTTTTTGGTGGCACAGCACCCGGGGGAGTTGTCGCCGGCGGTGCTGGCCAAATGGGCGCTGACCTTCGATCAGTTCTCCAACGGCCGCCTGCTGTTCAACGTGGTCAACGGCAGTGACGCCGGGCTGGCCACCCTGGGGGTGCACTATCCCCACGATGAGCGCTATGACTTCAGCCTGGAGTACTGGCGGGCGTTCCAGGGCTTCTATGCCGGGGACACCGACGGCTACGACGGCCGCTACGTCAAGCTGGCGCCGCGCTCGCCGGCCGCGGCCGGCCATCCCCTGGGCGGCTGGCACGCGCCGAGGCAACGCCCCGGCATCCCGCTGTGGGGCGCCGGCACCTCCGGCCCGGGAGTGGCCCATTCGGTGCAGTTGCTGGATGTGTACCTGAGCTTTGCCGACACGCCGCCGAAACTCGGCGAGAAATTCCGCAAGGTGGCCGCCGAGGCGGCGAAGATCGGCCGTGAGCTGAGCTTCGGTACGCGCCTGCAGATCATCGTCCGGGAAACCGAGGAGGAGGCCTGGGCCCACGCCGAGAAACTGCTGCAGCGCACCTCGCTGCAGACCGCCCGGGCTTCCATCGAACGCCAGTTGCCGCCGGGGGAAACCCTGGACAGCTTCCACAGCGACGACCCGCAGATCCAGCGCAATGTCGAGGCGATCCGCGCCGGCCGCCTGCCCAAGGCCCGGGACCTGGAGATCTACCCCAATGTCTGGCTCGGCCCGAGCCTGTTCGGTTTCAACATTCTCGGGCCCGCCGCCGGCACCTACCTGGTGGGCAGCGCGCGGCAAGTGGCCGAGCGCATTCGTGAATACGAAGAGCAGGGCACCTCGGCCTTCATCCTTTCGGGCTTTCCGCTGATCGACGAGGCCCACCGGGTGGCCGACCTGCTGTTCCCGCTGCTGGAGCTGGATCACGGTTTCGAGGTGCCGCGCCTGGGCGCCACGCTGGCGGCCAGGCAACCGGCCAAGGCCACCGAGCAGGCCTGAGGAGCGAGCGATGAGCGAGGCATTTTCCCGCCGGGTATTCCTCGGCCATTCCCTGGCCGCCGGTGGCGGCCTGTTGCTGGGCAGCAGCCTGCTCAGCGGCTGTGACAACGGTGCGGCGCCCGGTGCCGCACCGCTGCTGCCCGGCACCCCGGTGCGCGGCGGGCGCCTGCGGGTGGGGATCATCGATGGCGACCAGTCCGGCAATCTCGACGCCCACAAGCCGGTGGGCGGCGGGATCATTCGCGGCTGGGCGCTGTACAGCAAGTTCTGGGAATGGAACCCGGACGTCAGCACCCGGCTGGCCCTGGCGGAGTTCGCCGAGCCCAATGCCGACGCCAGCGTCTGGACCATCCGCATCAAGCCGGGGCTGGAGTTCCACCACGGCAAGAGCATCGGCGCCGACGACATGCTGTTTTCCATCCTGCGCCTGACCGACCCGCAACTGGCTTCGCCCTTTGCCGGGCTGGTGGGGGCCATCGATCGCCAGGCCCTGCGCAAGCTCGATCAGCGCACCATCGAAATACGCTTCAAACAGGGCCAGAGCTTCTTTCCCCTGGACGAAACCCTGATCAGCTTCGGTGCCATAGTGCCCACCGACTACCACCCGCAGACCAACCCGGTGGGCGCCGGCCCCTACCGGCTCAAGCGCTTCATTCCCGGCCAGCGCTCGCTGTACAGCCGTTTCGAGAACTACTACAAGCCCGGCCAGCCCTACGCCGACGAACTGGAGATCATCGAGTTCAAGGACCAGGTGTCGCGGGCGGCGGCGCTGCGGGCCGGGCAGATCGACGTGGCCAGCGGCGTACAGGCCGAGCACAGCGCGCTGCTCAAGGCCGATCCGCGGCTGCGCTTCTACGCCTCGCCGAGTACTTCTTTCACCGGCTTCAACCTCAATCTGGCCAAGGCGCCGTTCCAGGATGTGCGGGTGCGCCAGGCGTTCCGCCTGCTGGCCGACCGCCAGGAGCTGGTGGACCGTGGGCTCAATGGTTTCGGCCGAGTCGCCAATGACCTGTATTCGCCCCACGACCCCACCTACAACCACGGCATTGCCCAGCGGCCCCATGACCTGGAACAGGCCCGTTCGCTGTTGCGTCAGGCCGGGCAGAGCGACCTGCGGGTGGAGCTGACCACCACCCCGGGCCCGGGGGTGAACGCGGCGCTGGTGTTCGCCCAGCAGGCGAAGAGGGCCGGGGTCGAGGTCAAGGTGACCCAGGTTGACGCTTCGGTGTTCAACGGCCCCCAGCGCGAACAGTGGCTGCTGTCGCCCGGGGCCACGCCGGCCCGGGGCTTTCTTGCCTCGGCGCTGCACAACGACGCCCCCCAGGCCATCTACAACCGCAGCAACTTTCACGACCCGCGATTCACCCAGCTATACCAGCAGGCCCTGGCCCAGCCCGATCTGCAACTGCGCCGGCAATGGGTGCACGAAGCCCAGGCCATCCAGCACCAGCGCGGCGGGCTGCTGATCTGGGGCTTCAACGATGTGCTGGACGCGGCCTCGGTGCGGGTTGGCGGGCTGGTGCCGGAACAGACGACCTTCGCCTCCTGGCGCTTTGACGAAATGTGGTTGAACCATGCCTGACACCTGCCGCAACACGCCCCGTACCCCGGCCTGGCTGTCCTGGTTCGTCGGCCGCCTGGGCTACGGCCTGCTCACGGCCTGGGTCATCAGCCTGGTGGTGTTCATCGCCACCCAGGCGCTGCCCTCGGACCCGGCGCGGGTGATCCTTGGCCCCGACGCGCCCCTGGAAAGCATCCTCACCCTGCAACGGCAACTGGGGCTGGACCGGCCACTGCTCGAGCAATACCTGCACTGGCTGGGCCAGACGCTGGAAGGCGATCTGGGGCAGTCCCTGGATTCCAGCGCGCCTGTGGCCGACGTCCTCTTCGCGCGCCTGGGCTACACCCTGGCGTTGCTGGCCGGGGTCATCGCGCTGGTGGTGCCCGCGGCGCTGCTGCTGGGGGTGACCCTGGCCCTGCGTCGTGACAGCCGCCTGGACCGCTGGAGCCTGTCGTTGCTGATCTTCCTCAAGGCTACCCCGGGTTTTCTCCTGGCCATTGGCCTGGTGCTGCTGTTTTCCATGCCCCACATGGACCTGCTGCCGGCGGTGTCGATCCTCGACCCCCAGCTGGCACTGTGGCGCCAGCTGCAATTCCTGGTACTGCCGGTGCTGGCCTTGAGCCTGTCGGCCTTGCCCTACCTGACGCGCATGGTGCGCGCGGCAATGATCGAGGCCCTGGAATCGGACTACGTGATCGCCGCGAGGCTGCGGGGCATCCCTGAGTGGCGCATCGTCTGGCGCCACACCCTGGCCAATGCCCTGGTGCCGGCGGTGCAGGGGCTGGCCCTGACCCTGCGCACCCTGATCGGCGGGGCCCTGCTGGCGGAAGTGGTGTTCAGCTATCCGGGGATCGGCACCGCCCTCAACTCGGCGATCCAGATGCGCGATCTGCCGATGATCCAGGCCATCGTGCTGGTGATCACCCTGGGGGTGGTGCTGATCAACCTGTTGGCAGACCTGGCCACGGTGCTGCTGACCCCCAAGTTGCGTACGGCGCGGCGGGCCGGCCTGATCCGCCGCAACCGACGAGGCCTCCAGCCCTGGTGGCGCCGCTCGGCGCCCAAGGCTCCCTGAACCTGCGGCATGAGAACCTATCCATGAACGACTTACGCATTTCCCGCTGGCGCCTGTGGCTGGGCGAACCGCAAACCCGCAAGGGTGCATTCATCACCTTGCTGGTGGTCCTGCTGGCGCTGTTCGGGCCCTGGCTGGCGCCCCATGGCAGCACCGACATGCTGGGCCCGGTGTACGGCGCGCCCGCTGCCGGCGCCTGGCTCGGCCATGACTTTCTTGGCCACGACGTGCTTTCGCGGTTGCTCAGCGGGGGCCTGTCGGTGTTGTGGATGTCCCTGGCGGCGGCCTCCATCGCCCTGCTGGTGGGCAGCGCCCTGGGGTTGTTGGCCGGCCTTTCGCGGCGCCGGCTGGACACGTTGATCAGTTGGCTGGCAGATGTTTCCCTGGCCTTTCCCGACCTGATCCTGGTGCTGCTGATCGTTTCGATGCTGGGGCGCGCGCCTTGGTTGATCGTGCTCACCGTGGCCATCGCCTTCACCCCCGGGGTGGTGCGCCTGGCCCGGGGCAGCGCGGTGGCGGTGGCGGGGCAGGAGTTCGTCGAGGCGGCGCAGATGATGGGCTATTCGCGCTGGCGGATCCTCTCTGGGGAAATCCTGCCGAACATCCTCACGCCGCTGCTGGTGCACTTCGGCAACATGCTGACCTGGGGCGTGGGCATGCTGTCGGGGCTGGGTTTCCTCGGCTATGGGGTGGCGCCGCCGGCCGCCGACTGGGGGCTGATGATCAACGAGAACCAGGCCGGGCTGCTGGTCCAGCCCTGGGCGGTGCTGGCCCCGGCGCTGCTGATCGGGGTGTTCGCCTACGGCACCAACATCCTCGCCGAGGGCATCGGCCGCAGTCAGGCGCGGATCGGGGAGAAAGGCCCATGAACGCCGTGGTGGAAGTGACCCGAGAGGCCCGGGTGCTGCAGGTTGAGGGGTTGCGGGTGGAACTGGCGGGTGGCGTGGAGGTGTTGTCCGGGGTCGGCTTCAGCCTGGCCGCGGGGGAAATTCTTGGCCTGGTGGGGGAGTCGGGCTCGGGCAAGACCACCCTGGCCACGGCCCTGCTGGCCCATGCCCGGCGGGGCGCGCGGATTGTCGAAGGGCGGGTCGAGGTGGCCGGGCAGTCGTTGCTGGACCTCTCGGCGCAGGACCTGCGCCGGGCCCGGGGCGGCCTGATCGGCTATGTGGCCCAGGACCCGGCCACCGCCCTGAACCCGGCGCTGCGCATTGCCGACCTGCTGGAGGAAACCCTGGCGGTGCATCCATCGCACCTGGACCGCCAGGGGCGGCAGCAGCGGATCCGCGACACCCTCAAGGATGTGGGCTTGCCGGCGGATCGCGAGTTCCTGCGGCGCTTTCCCCATCAGCTGTCCGGCGGCCAGCAGCAGCGGGTGATGCTGGCCCTGGCCTTTGTCCTGCGGCCCCGGCTGATCGTGCTCGATGAGCCCACCACGGCCCTGGATGTGACCACCCAGGCGCACATCCTCGGCACCTTGCGCCACCTGTGCAAAAGCCTGGGTGTGGCGGCGATCTATGTGTCCCACGACCTGGCCGTGATCAAGGACCTGGTGGACCGGGTGCTGGTGATGTACGCCGGGCGGATCGTCGAAAGCGCCTCCCGCGAGGCGCTGTTTCGCCAGCCGGCCCACCCCTATACCCGGGGCCTGCTGGCGGCGATTCCCGATGTCGGCCAGCGCCGGCCCCTGCTGGCGATACCTGGGCAGGCCCCGGCGCCGGGGCAGCGGCCGGCGGGGTGTGCCTTCGCGCCCCGGTGCCCGCGCCAGCGTGCCCAATGCACAGCGGGCGAGCCGTTGCTGCAAGGGCTTGCAGCTGATGTCCAGGTGGCCTGTATCGACCCTTATCGGCAGGCGTTGCCCATGCCGGCGCCCGTGGTGGCGGTGCAGGCGGCTGTGTCCGGCAGCGAACGACGGCCGCTGCTGGAGGTCCAGGGCCTGAACCTGGCCTATGACCGCCAGGTGCTGTTCGACGTCAGCCTGCAAGTGGTGGCGGGGGAGTGCCTGGCGCTGGTGGGCGAGTCCGGCTCCGGCAAGACCAGCCTGGCCCGGGCCCTGGCCGGGCTTGGCGAGCACGCCGAAGGCCGGGTGCGGTATGCCGGCCAGCCTCTGAGCCTGTCTGCCCGGCAGCGGAGCAAAGGGCTGCGGCACCAGATCCAGTACATTTTCCAGAACCCCTATCGGGCGCTGAACCCGCGGCACACCCTGTACCAGACCCTGAGCGCACCCCTGGAGCACTTTTTCGGCATCCGGGGGGCCGAGGCCAGGGCGCGGGTCCATGCGGTGCTGCAACGGGTGTCGCTGTCGCCGGCCCTGGCGGACCACTATCCCCACAGCCTGTCCGGGGGCGAACGACAGCGGGTGGCGATTGCCCGGGCCCTGGTGTGCGAACCCAAACTGCTGATCTGCGATGAAGTCACCTCGGCCCTGGACGTCTCGGTACAGGCCTCGATCCTCGCGCTCCTGCGCCAGTTGCAAGACGAAGGCCTGACCCTGCTGTTCGTCACCCATGACCTGGGCGTGGTACGGGCCATTGCCGACCGGGTGCTGGTGCTCAAGCAGGGACGGGTGGTGGAGCAGGGCGCAGTGGACGCCGTGCTGGACCGACCCGAGCACATCTACACCCGGACCCTGCTGGAGAATTCGCCACGGCTTGGGTGACATCTTCAGAAACCCTTGCACCGCCTTCGCTGGCAAGCCAGCTCCTGCAGGGGCTGGGGTGGTGGGGCATTTGCCGGTGGACTGTGCTGCGCCGGCCCTGGCGTGCGTCTAGCTGCCATAGCCCCGCAGTCGTATCGGTAATGAGCCAGAACATGCAAGACCTGTTGAACCAGATTCTCGATGAAGTCCGCCCCCTGATCGGCCAAGGCCAGGTGGCCAATTACATTCCGGCCCTGGCGGATGTGCCGGCCAATCAGTTGGGCATTGCCGTGTATGGCAACGACGGCCAGGTGTTCAGCGCCGGTGACGCCGATACGCCGTTCTCGGTGCAGAGCATTTCCAAGGTCTTCAGCCTGGTGCAGGCCATCGGTCATTCCGGCGAGGCGATCTGGGAGCGCCTGGGCCACGAGCCCTCGGGGCAGCCGTTCAATTCCCTGGTGCAACTGGAATTCGAGCGTGGCCGGCCGCGCAACCCCTTCATCAATGCCGGGGCCCTGGTGATCTGCGACATCAACCAGTCGCGCTTTGCCGCGCCGGCCTTGTCCATGCGCGACTTTGTCCGGCGCCTGTCGGGCAACCTGCAGGTGATGGTGGACGGTCGGGTGGCCGAGTCGGAGTACCAGCACCGCGCCCGCAACGCGGCCATGGCCTACCTGATGCAGTCCTTCGGCAACTTTCACAATGATGTGGAGGCGGTGCTGCGCAGTTACTTCAGCCACTGCGCCTTGCGCATGAGCTGCGTGGATCTGGCCCGGGCCTTCTGCTTCCTGGCCAACGACGGCTTCTGCAAGCACAGCGGGGAGCAGATTCTCACCCGGCGCCAGACCCAGCAGGTCAACTCGATCATGGCCACCAGCGGCCTGTACGACGAGGCCGGCAACTTCGCCTATCGGGTCGGCCTGCCGGGCAAGAGCGGGGTGGGCGGGGGAATTGTGGCGGTGGTGCCGGGGCAGTTCACGGTCTGCGTCTGGTCGCCGGAGCTCAACAGCGCCGGCAACTCGCTGGTGGGCATGGCGGCCCTGGAACTGCTCAGCCAGCGTATCGGCTGGTCGGTGTTCTAGTTACCAGGCGCCGGGGTTGCTCAGGCTGAGCTGCCCGCGATCGATGAAGCGCTGGGTGCCGAACAGCCCGCCGGCAAGCTTGCCGCGCAGCACGTAGGGCAGGTTGTCCAGGCTCTGGGTCTGGCTCAGGCCCAGGGTCTGGCGCAGCACCGAGAAGGCCGAGACGCTGACCGGGATCACCAGGATGTCTTCCGAGTAGCGGCCGATATGCCCCTGCTGGTCGCTGACCCCGGAGGCCAGGGGGCGGCCGTTGACTTCCAGGTCCAGGGCCACGCCGTTGTAGTCGATGGGGCTTTCGTTGGGGTTCTGCAGACGCAGTTTCACCGCGAAACGCATTTCCAGATCCTGGCTCGGCAGTGGCTCGATGCCCACCACATTGATCGCCAGTGGATCGCGATTGGGCAACAGCGCACAAGCGCTCAGGCTGAGCAGTACCAGGGTCAAGGCGATCAATCTACGCATGGAATACCTGTCGGCAATGGAAATGAATGGCTGGCCGGCACCTTGTAGCCGCTGCCGACCCGCGAGGCTGCGACAAGGCCAGCAGGGCCTTGCCTGGCAAACCCCCGGCCAGCCTTCCACGGCCGAGGGCCCATCACCAGCGCTCGCAGCATAGACGCCTGCGAGCCTCAGGAGTTCGCTTTGCCGCTCATGTCCGGGTCTTGCATGACCTTGAGGGTCGCCGCTTCCGGATCGAACTCGTCTTCTTCCAGCTCAAGGAATTCCTCCGGCAGGAAGATGTTCAGGAAGATCGCGCAGAAGGCGCCCACGGTAATCGGCGACTCGAAGATGTTGTGCAGCGCCTTGGGCAGCTCGCGCAGCACTTCCGGCACCGCCGCCACGCCCAGGCCCATGCCCAGGGAGATGGCCACGATCAGCACGTTGCGCCGGTGCAGCCCGGCCTCGGCGAGGATCTTGATCCCGGCCACGGCCACGGTACCGAACATGATCAGGGTGGCGCCGCCCAGTACCGGCTTGGGCATCAGTTGCAGCACCGCGCCGATCACCGGGAACAGGCCCAGCAGCACCAGCAGCCCGGCAATGAAGTAGGCCACGTAGCGGCTGGCCACGCCGGTCAGTTGGATGACCCCATTGTTCTGGGCAAAGGTGACCATCGGCAGGCTGTTGAACACCGCTGCCACCGCCGAGTTGAAACCGTCCGCCAGCAGCCCGGACTTGATGCGCTTGATGTACAGCGGGCCTTTCACCGGCTGCTGGGAAATCATCGAATTGGCGGTCAGGTCGCCGGCTGCTTCCAGGGGGGAAATCAGGAAGATCACCGCCAGGGGAATGAAGGCGATCAGGTCGAAGGAGAAACCGTACTTGAACGGCACCGGCACGCTCACCAGGGGCACCTCGGGCATGGCCGCCATGTCCACCCGGCCGAGCATCCAGGCCACCACGAAACCCAGGGTCAGGCCGATGACGATGGAGCCCAGGCGCAGCATCGGGTGGTTGAAGCGGTTGAGTACCACGATGGTCAGCAGCACCAGCGCCGCCAGCCCCAGGTTGCTCGCCGCGCCCAGGTCACTGGCACCGTAGCCGCCGGCCATGTCGGTGACCGCCACCTTGATCAGCGACAGGCCCATCAGGGTGATGATGGTGCCGGTCACCACCGGGGTGATCAGCTTGCGCAACTTGCCGATGAACTGGCTGAGGAACATCTCGATAAAGGCTGCGACAAAGCAGATGCCGAAGATGGTGGAGAGGATTTCGTTGGTGTCGCCACCCCGGCCCTTGACCATGAAGCCGGCACTGAGCAGCACGCTGATAAAGGAAAAGCTGGTGCCTTGCACGCACAGCAGGCCGGAACCGATGGGCCCCAGGCGCCGGGCCTGGACGAAGGTGCCCAGGCCGGAGACGAACAGCGCCATGCTGATCAGGTACGGCAGCTCGCTTTCCAGCCCCAGGACCCCGCCGAAGATCAGGGTCGGGCTGATGATGCCGACGAAACTGGCCAGCACATGCTGCAGGGCGGCGAAGATCGCCGCGCTGAAATGCGGACGGTCGTTGAGGCCATAGATCAGGTCTGACTTGTAGCGGGGAGGGGAGCGGTCGGGTGCGGTCATGGGAAAAGGCCTGCCAGTGACGTGTGAAAACTACGGGGGCACACGTCGGAAAGTGGACGGGACTTGGGCCGCAACGCCATGTCATGGACAAGACGTGCGCACCCGGTCAGAAAAAAGGAGGCGCAGGATGCCAGAAAGGCGCCGCAGCCAGAAGGGCAAACAGGCGGAAAAAGCCAAGTTGGAAAGGATACGAAAGATACTGTTTCTCATTTGCCTTTATGGAATAATCCGCCTCCCCGATCTGCGGACCGCCCCCCGATGCTGCCGACCCCCAGCCTGCTGCGCAGCTTTCAAGAGCATTACGACGACCTGCTGAAGTTTCTCACCCGGCGCATGAGCGATCGCCAACGGGCGGCGGACGTGGCCCAGGAGACCTACCTCAAGTTGCTCAAGGTCGATCCGCAGACGGTAGAGGTGCACAACGACCGCGGTTTCATTTTCCGTGTGGCCGGCAACCTGGCCATCGACACCCTGCGCCGCGAGCAGCGCCTGGCGGCCAACCTCAGCGACGGCCAGGAGCACACCGAAGCGGTGGACCCGGCCCCGGCACCGGAAGCCGTGCTGCTGGCCAAGGAGCGCCTGGCGGTGCTCGACGAGGCCCTGGCGCAACTCTCGGACAACGCCCGCCAGGCCTTGCTGCTCAATCGCCTGGAAGGCCTGACCCAGGCACAGATCGCATTGCGCCTGGGCGTTTCCGAAAGCATGGTGGCAAAATACATCGGCCAGGCCCTGCGCCATTGTCGCGACTGGCTGAAAGTCCACCATGAATGATTCCTTCTTGCCTGCCGCCGATGCCATGACCGACCACCCCGAAAGCCTCGAAGACGCCGCCATCGACTGGCTGGTGCTGCTGCACTCCGGCAACGCCACGCCGGCCCAGCGCATGGCCTTCCAGCAATGGCGCCAGCGCAGCCCGGCCCATGCCGCAGCGGCCGCCGAGGCCCAGCAACTGTGGGGGGACCTGGGGCAGACCGAGACCGCGCGGCAACACCAGGCGCCGCCCGTCATGGTGCGCCGGCCACGGCGCTTCTGGCCGGCGCTGGCTGCTTCGCTGCTGCTGGCGCTGGGGGCTGGCCTGGGCTGGCAGCAGTGGCCGGCCTTGACCTCGGACTACCACACCGGGGTCGGCCAGCAACAGAGCATCACCCTGGCGGACGGCTCGCGGGTCACCCTCAACAGCGCCAGTGCGCTGTCGGTGGCCTACTCGGCGGATGAGCGCCGGGTGATCCTGCGCAGCGGCGAAGCACTGTTCGAACCGCTGGCCGACCCGCAGCGGCCTTTCGTGGTCCAGGCCCAGGCCCAGCAACTGCAAAGCGC
Source organism: Pseudomonas sp. GW822-FHT06D10 (assembly GCF_058799535.1). Classification (NCBI taxonomy): domain Bacteria; kingdom Pseudomonadati; phylum Pseudomonadota; class Gammaproteobacteria; order Pseudomonadales; family Pseudomonadaceae; genus Pseudomonas; species Pseudomonas sp. GW822-FHT06D10. The sequence continues at coordinate 793,511 of NZ_JBXALN010000001.1, forward strand.
TGCCAGTGCCTTCAGCGTGCGCCGCGACGGCCACCAACTGACGGTGGTGGTGCGCGAAGGGCAGGTGCAGTTCAGCGGTGACCACGCACCAGTGCTGCTCCAGGCCGACCAGCGCCTGCAATACCAGCCCGGCCAGCCGCTGCTGGCCCAGCAGACCGTGGACGCCGCCAGCCTGACCGCCTGGCAGCGCGGCAAGCTGATCTTCAACGGCCGCCCGCTGGGGGAGGTGATAGGTGAACTGGAGCGCTACCAGCACGGGCGCATCCTGATTTCCGACGGTCAGTTGGCGGCCCTGGCCATCAGCGGCGTGTTCGACCTGCATGATCCGCAAGGCTCGCTCAAGGCCCTGCAGCAGCGCTACCCGCTGCACGTCACCTATCTGCCATGGCTGGCGGTCCTGCACTGAGTCGAATTTTTTTTGCCTGGGCACTGCAAGTTCCCCTGGGGGAAATCGTCGTAGTGAGACTGAGAAGACAATCATTCTCATTGACGTCATTTCAACCGGCTGGGAAGGAACACGTGAAAGCAATGTTCAAGCTGTCGACACTGGGGCGCGGTCACCACATCATGCGCCGCACATTACTGGCCCAGGCCCTGTTCGCCGGGGCCTTGAGCCCGGTCCTGGCCCAGGCCCAGGAGGCCGCCACGGTCAGCCAGGCCGGCAGCGCCCAGGAGCGCCGGGTCTCGTTGAACCTGCCGGCCCAGCCCCTGGACCAGGCGCTGACCCGCTTCGCCGATCAGGCCGACCTGCGCCTGCTGTACACCACCAGCGATGTTGAGGGCCTGCAATCCACCGCCCTCAACGGCGAGGTCACGGTGGCCCAGGCCCTGCAAAGCCTGCTGGCCGGCAGTGGCATGAGCTGGTCGTTCAGCGACGGGCACACGGTGATCCTGCGTCGGGCTGGCGTGCCGGCCGCCAGCCTCAACCTCAAGCCGACCCAGGTCACCGTGGCGTCACGCACCAGCGCCGCCATCAGCGAGATTCCCGGCACCGTGTGGGTGGTGGAGCAGAGCCAGCTGCGCGAGCAGTTGAGCACCGGGGTCAGCCTAAAGGAAGCCATCGGCAAGCTGGTACCGGGCCTCGACCTGGCCCCGGAAGGGCGCACCAACTACGGCCAGAACATGCGCGGGCGCAACGTGCTGGTGATGATCGACGGGGTCAGCCAGAACAGCTCCCGGGGCCTGTCCCGGCAGTTCGACAGCATCTCGCCGTTCAACGTCGAGCGGGTCGAAGTGCTGTCCGGGGCCAGCGCCATCTACGGCGGCGGCGCCACCGGCGGCATCATCAATATCGTCACCAAGAAAGGCGAACCGGGCCCGGCGCGCTTCGAGACCCAGCTGGGGGCCAGCAGCGGCTTCAACAACAGTGACGACCTGACGACCCGCATCGCCCAGTCGGTGAGTGGCGGCAACGAAGCCATCAGCGGCCGGCTGGCGGTGGCGGGGGAGCAGAACCAGGCGTTCTATGACGGTGCCGGCAAGCAGATCTTCATCGACAACACCCAGACCGACCTGCAGTACAACCGTACCCTGGACCTGATGGGCAGCCTGGCCCTGCAGTTCAACGAAGAGCAGAGCCTGGACCTGCTGGCCCAGTACTACGACTCCGGCAACCATGGCAGCACCGGGATCTACTTCCCCAACCTCAAGTACAAGGCGCCGTCCAACCTGGAAGACGCCGAGCTGCGCGGCGGCTATTCCACCGACCTGGAACCGCGTACCAAGCGCCTGCTGCTCAACGCCAACTACCACCACAGCGACGTGCTGGGCCAGGATTTCTACCTGCAGGCCTCGTACCGCAAGGAAGACGACAACTTCTTCCCGTTCCCCTACTACAACAGCGGCAGCCCCGCAGGCTCCAAGGGTGTGTACTTCGCCGCGTCCCAGCAGAATTTCGAAGTCACCAGCCTCAAGGCGCTGTTCGCCAAGGAGTTCGAGGCGTTCAAGCTGACCTACGGCGTGGACCTGGACCGCGAGCGTTTCAATGCCCAGCAGAGCACCTTCGACCAGGGCATCTCCTCGGGCAGCGGCGGCCTCGACCTGGTGACCCAGAGCAAGGCGCCGCGCTATCCCAGCTACCGGGTCGACGGCCTGTCCGGCTATGCCCAGCTGGACTGGCACGCCACCGACAACCTGACGGTATCCGGCGGCTACCGGCGCCAGCAGATGGACGTGGACGTGGGCCAGTTCAAGAACGTACCCGGCGGCAGCAACGACTATGCGGTCAACCTCTACAACCTGGGCACCATCTACGACTTCAAGAACGGCCACCAGCTGTGGGTCAACTACGGCGAGGGCTTCGATCTGCCGGACCCGGCCAAGTTCTACGGCAAGCCGGGCCTGAGCGTGGACGACAACCCCCTGGCCGGGATCAAGAGCCGCCAGGTGGAGACCGGCTGGCGCTTCTCCGATAGCGACTGGGATGCCCAGGCGGCGCTGTACTACATCTGGTCGGACAAGGTGATCACCACCGACCAGGCCACCCTGACCATCGACGTCAAGGACCAGAAAAGCCGCGACTACGGTTTTGAAAGCGCCCTGACCCGGCACTTCCAGAACGGCTGGGAGCTGGGCGGCACCCTGCATGCCGTGCGCTCCGAGGAGGAGAACAAGAACGGCGGCTGGAGCAAGCGTGACGCCCGTTATGCCTCGCTGTCGAAACTCACCGCCTTCGTCGGCTGGAAGGACGACAGCAGCAGCGTGCGCCTGCAGGGCAACCACGCCTTCACCCTCAAGGACGACGCGGTCAAGCAGATCGACGCCACCCACAGCGTGGATGCGCCCAACACCATCGACGGCTACACCACCTTCGACCTGCTGGGCAGCCACGACACCGAGTTCGGCACCTTCAGCGGCGGCATCCAGAACCTGCTGGACAAGCAGTACAGCACCGTCTGGGGCCAGCGCGCCAAGCTGTTCTACTCGCCGACCTACGGCCCGGACTACCTCTACGACTACCAGGGCCGGGGCCGCACCTACACCCTGACCTGGACCATGGCCTACTGACGCCCCGGGGGCTCTTGCGGCCCCTGTAGCCGCTGCCGAGCCCCACCGAGGCTGCGCAAAGGCCCGCAGGGCCTTGCTTGGCACCCCCCAGCCGAACCCTGCGGCGCAGTGCCTTCGCCGCCTGCGCCAGCGGCTACAGGACCCTGGCAGAACCATGCCTGGCAATGTCCCGCCAACCCCCAGCCTCCTGACAGAAACTGTCAGGAGGCTCTGGTAATCTGCGCCGGTGTTTTTTCCGGAGTGCACCTGCGTGTCGCGAGCCAGTCGTTTACTCACCCTGCTGCAGATGCTGCGGGGCAAAAGCCGTCCGGTGACCGCCGCGACCCTGGCCTCGGAGCTGGAGGTTTCCGAGCGCACCCTGTACCGCGATATCGCCGAGCTGACCGCCCTGGGCGCGCCGATCTACGGTGAGGCGGGGATAGGCTACGTGCTGCGCAGCGGGCTGTTCCTGCCGCCGTTGATGCTCAATGCCGATGAGACCGAGGCCGTGGTGCTGGGCCTGCGCTACGTCGATCAGCGCGGCGACGAGGAACTGAGCAAGGCCGCCGCCGATGCCATGGCCAAGATCGCCGCGGTGCTGGCCCCCGCGGCCCAGGACGCACTGCGCAATCCGACCCTGTTGCCCGGCCCGGCGGGCTACGGCTTCCCCGACAACCCGGTGTCGCTCAATGTGTTCCGCCAGGCGATCCGCCTTCAGGCCAAGCTGCTGATCGACTATGCCGACGTCAACCAGAACCCCAGCCAGCGCCGGGTCTGGCCCCTGGCCCTGGGCTTTCTCAACGAGGCCCGGGTGATCGTGGCCTGGTGTGAATTGCGCGAGGATTACCGCACCTTCCGCACCGACCGCATTGCCGCCGCCCAGGAACAGGGCGAGCGGTATCCGGGGCGGCGCAGCGACTGGCTGCGAGCCTGGCGCAAACGCATGCACAGCGATGAGCAGGGCCGTTTTACTGCTGACAGGAAATGACACGCGGGGGCTTTAGCATGGCCCGCTCATTCAACAGCAAGGAGCTTTTGTCATGTCGGCCACAGTCCCTTCCCTTGCCCCGGCCATCGCCGCTTATGTCACGGCCATCAACAGCGGCGACAGCGCAGTGGTGGCGTCGATCTTCGCCGACCGCGCCCAGGTCTTCGATGAACGCGAGCACTGCGTGGGGCCCCAGCAGATCGCCCGCTGGATGGGCAAAGGCGCGTGCCGCCTGGAAATCCTCGGGGTCCAGCAGCGCACTGGCAAAGTGCTGCTCGACAGCCGGGTGTGCGGTGACTTCCCCGGCAGCCCCCAGGCCCTGCGCCATACCTTCCGCCTGGACGCCCAGGGGCGGATCGAACGCCTGGATATTTCCCGCTGATGTAGCCGCTGGCGCAGGCGGCGAAAAACCTGAGCATGCCCAAGGTTTTGCTGGAGAGCGCCAGGCAAGGCCCTGCGGTCCTTTTCCCAGCTTCGCAGGCTCGGCAGCGGCTACAGGTCGGCCTGGAGCGGCTCATGCTGGCATACTGCGGCTCTTTGCCAGGAGGCCCGAGCCCCATGCCATTCGATTCCCCCATGAGCGCCTACCAGTACGCCCTGGAGCAGCAGGGCTTTGTCGCCGACGCGGCGCAGGCGCGGGCGGTGCAGGCCTTGCAGCAATGCCATGAAGCCCTGCATCAAGGGCGCACGGCGGTGCCCGGGGTCTATCTGTGGGGGGCGGTTGGGCGGGGCAAGACCTGGCTGATGGACCAGTTCTACCAGAGCCTGCGGGTCCCGGCGCGGCGCCAGCACTTTCATCACTTCATGGGCTGGGTGCACCAGCGTTCGTTCCAGCTGACCGGTATTGCCGACCCCTTGCAGGCCCTGGCCCGGGAGCTGGCCGAAGAGGTGCGGGTGCTGTGTTTCGATGAGCTGTTCGTCAATGACATCGGTGACGCGATCATCCTCGGGCGCCTGTTCCAGGTGATGTTCGACCAGGGCGTGGTGCTGGTCTGCACCTCCAACCAGCCCCCGGAGCAGCTGTATGCCGATGGCTTCAACCGCGAGCGCTTCGTTCCGGCGATCAGCGCCATCCGCCAGCACATGCAGGTGGTGGCGGTGGACGGCGAGCAGGATCACCGCCTGCACCCGGGCGCCGCCGAGCAACGCTACTGGCTTGGCGCCGAGGGGCAGCCGAGCGCCCTGGGGCCGGTGTTCGAGCGCTTGAGTGCCGGGCAGCCGGCGAGCAGCGAGCCGCTGTTGCTCGGCTATCGCCCGTTGCAGGTGGCCAAGGCGTGCGGGACGGTGGCCTGGTGCAGCTTCGTCGAACTGTGCGAACAGCCGTTTTCCGCCATGGACTTCATGGCCCTGTGCGACCGCTTCCAGGCCATTCTCCTGAGCGATGTGCCCAACCTCAGCGCTTGCCAGCGCCCCGCACGCATTGCCCGGGGCACCGAGGATGGTGCCGAGCGGGTGGTGGCCGGGGATCGTGAGTTGCCGCAGCTGTCGGTACATGACGACGCGGTGCGGCGTTTCATCGCCCTGGTGGACGAGTGCTACGACCGCAAGGTGCCGCTGTACCTGGAAGCCCGGGTGCCCATGGAACAGCTGTACACCGAGGGCTACCTGGAGTTCGCTTTCCGCCGCACCCTCAGCCGCCTGCAGGAAATGCAGTTGCAGCGTTTTGCCGGTGGGCCCGCGGCCTGAAGGGAAACCCTTCCGGCTGCCGTGGATCCCGGCCGCTGCTTAGGATTTTTTCTGTAGTGCGCGGGTTAAAAATCTTCGTTTGGTCAAATCCCCCAGCCTACAATCGAGGCTGCCTGAGCCCTGAGCGCTCACTTTCAATACGTTGATCGAGGATGAACATGGACGTTGCCGATGTCGTGGTGTTGCAAGCCAGTTACAGCAACCCGGTGCATGCCGAAGCCATAGGCGTGTTGCTCAACCACTATGCCGAGGACCCCATGGGCGGCGGCCAGCCCCTGGACGCAGACCGGCTCCAGCAGTTGCCGGCGGAGCTGGCCAAGCGGCCCCAGGCGTTCAGCGTGCTGGCCTTTGCCGGCGGGCAGCCGGTGGGCCTGGTGAACTGCTTCGAAGGCTTCTCCACCTTTGCCTGCCGGCCCCTGGTAAATATCCATGACGTGGTGGTGCTGGACAGCTACCGCGGCCAGGGCCTGAGCAAGCGCCTGCTGCAGAAGGTCGAGGACATCGCCCGGCAACGGGGCTGCTGCAAGGTCACCCTGGAAGTGCTGGAGGGCAATGCCCAGGCCCAGGCCGCCTATCGCGCCTGCGGTTTCGCCAATGCCATGCTCGACCCGGCTCACGGGCGCATGCTGTTCTGGAGCAAAGCCTTGTAATGCACGCCCCCAACCCCTGCGCGCCGGTCCCGGTAGAAACACCCTGGCGGATCTTCCTGGTGTTTCTGCGCCTGGGCCTGAGTTCGTTTGGCGGGCCGCTGGCGCACCTGGGCTACTTTCGCCAGGAATTCGTCCAGCGCCGGCGCTGGCTGGGGGAGGCGGCCTATGCCGAGCTGGTCGCGCTGTGCCAGTTTCTTCCCGGACCTGCCAGCAGTCAGGTCGGCATCGCCCTGGGATTGTCTCGCCGTGGCCTGCCCGGGGCCCTGTGTGCCTGGGCCGGCTTTACCTTGCCTTCGGCCCTGGCCCTGGCACTGCTGGCCCTGGGGTTGGGGGGCGGGGTCCCGGCCGGGGCGCTCAAGGGCTTGCAACTGGTGGCGGTGGCGGTGGTGGCCCAGGCCTTGTGGGGCATGGCCCGCAGCCTGTGCCGGGGCGCCTTGCAGATCGTCATTGCAGTGCTGGCCGCGGCGCTGGTGCTGCGCTGGCCGGGCCTGGGCGGGCAGTTGCTGGTGATGCTGCTGGCGGCGCTGCTGGGCCGCTGGCTGATCAGGCCGGTGTTCCAGGTGCAGGTCCAGAGCCCTCCCTCTGGGGCGAGTCGCCGCCTGGGGGCGTGTTGCCTGGGGCTGGCGCTATTGCTGCTGGTGCTGTTGCCGGGGCTGGTGCTGCTCTGGCCGGGGCGCCTGCTGAGCCTGTTCGATGGTTTCTACCGGGTCGGCGCTCTGGTATTCGGCGGCGGCCATGTGGTGCTGCCGCTGTTGCAGGCGCAGGTGGTGGAGCCCGGCTGGGTCAGCAGCCCGCTGTTCCTGGCCGGGTACGCCAGCGCCCAGGCGATGCCCGGCCCGCTGTTCAGCGTCGCGGCCTTTCTCGGCGCGGCCATCGATGGCTGGAGTGGGGCGGTGGTCTGTCTGCTGGCGATCTTTCTGCCAGGGCTGTTGCTGGTGATCGGCGTGGTGCCCTTCTGGCAGCGGCTGCGCCACCGCCAGGGCATCCAGGCGGCCCTGGCCGGGGTCAATGCCGCGGTGGTGGGCCTGCTGGCGGCAGCGTTGTACCAACCCCTGTGGACCAGCAGCGTGACCGGCGCGCCGGAACTGGTGGCGGTGTTGCTGGCGCTGCTGCTGTTGCGCAGCGGCCGGGTGCCGCCCTGGGCCCTGGTGCTGCTGGGGGCCGGTGCCGGTGCCTGGCTGCTCTAGAGGTCGTGCTGCGCCGGGTCGAGCCTTGGGAATACCAGGCGGAACTCGGTCAGGAGTTCCGGGATGCTGCTGACCTCGGTGCGCCCCTGGTGCAGGTTCATGATCGAACGGACGATGGCCAGGCCCAGCCCGGTGCCGCCTTCGGCCCGGGTGCGGCTGCTGTCGACCCGATAGAAGCGCTCGAACAGATGGGGCAGGTGGCTGGCGGCGATGCCCGGGCCGGGGTTGCCCACGCTCAGGCTCACGGCCTCCATGCTCTGCTCCACCCGCAGGCTGATCTGCCCCCGCGGCGGGCTGTGGCGAATGGCGTTGGACAGCAGGTTGGAAATGGCCCGCTGGATCATCAGCCGGTCCCCCAGCACCCAGGCATCGCCACTGGGCTGCAGTTGCAGATGCTTCTCTTCGGCGCTCAGGGCGAACAGGTCGATGACCCGGCGCGCTTCTTCCCCCAGCGAGACCCGGGCGAACCGGGCCTGGGACGCCGGCTGGCTGACCTGGGCCAGGAACAGCATGTCGGCGACGATCCGCGTGACCCGCTCCAGCTCTTCGATACTGGCCTCCAGCACCGCCTTGTACTCCTCTGGCGGGCGTTCCCGGGACAGGGTCACCTGGGCCTTGCCCATCAGGTTGCTGATGGGCGAGCGCAACTCGTGGGCCAGGTCGTCGGAGAACTGCGACAGGCGCTGCACGCCGCCGTCCAGGCGTTGCAGCATGACATTGATGCCCTGGCCCAGCTCCGCCAGCTCCCGGGGCAGGCCCTGCAGCTTCAGGCGGTGGGTCAGGTCCTGGGTGGTGACCCGCGCCGCGACCCGGCTGAACTGCTGCAGCGGCAGCAGGCCCCGTTGCACCAGCCACCAGGCGCCGAAACCGATCAGCAGCAGCAACAGGGGCAGGGCGATCACCGTGGAGCGCAGGTAGGCGCTGAGCAGCGCCTGATCGTTGCTGCGGTCCAGGGTCAGTACCACCTGGACCTGCTCGCCGTTGCGCAGGCTCATCTGCCGCAGGGCGCTGAGCAAGGGGTTGCCGTGGCTGTCGCGCCAGTCGACATAGCCATCGCCACCGATATTGCCCAGGGGCTCGGGCAGGGACTCCTGGGCCATGCCGCCGACAATCAGCAGGGGTTCGGCCAGCGGATCGCTGCCGAGGATGCTCAATTGCAGGTTGTCGTGGCCCATCACCAGGTCCAGCAGGGAATGGGGGCGGGCCGCCAGGTCACTGCTCTTGAGGTCGCTGGTGAGGCTGTGCCGGATCTGCTCCAGCTTGCTGTCCAGGCCCTTGCGCGCCAGGTTGTCCAGCTCATGGTTCAACGCCAGGTAGGCCAGGGTTGCCAGCAGCACCACCAGTGCCGCGCCCATCAGGGCGACGGTCAGCCCCAGGCGCATGGACAGGCTGCTGGCCGCGGTGGGGCGCGCTGTCATGGGCGTGCTTCCAGGACATAACCGACACCGCGCAAGGTATGGATCAGCTTGACGTCACTGGCGTCGTCGATCTTGCCTCGCAAGCGGCTGATGGAGACTTCCACCACATTGGTGTCGCAGTCGAAGTTCATGTCCCAGACCAGGGAAATGATCTGGGTACGGGTCAGTACTTCTCCGCTGTGGCGCATCAATACATGCAGCAGGGTGAATTCCTTGGTCGTCAGGTCGATACGCCGACTGCCGCGATAAGCCCGATGACGGCGCGGGTCAAGTTGCAGGTCGGCAACTTGCAGAACTTCCGGTTGGACAATGACTTCACTACGACGCATCAGGGTACGAACCCGGGCCAGCAACTCGGGAAATTGAAACGGTTTGACCAGATAATCATCGGCGCCCATATCCAGGCCCTTGACCTTGTCTTCCAGGCGCCCGCGGGCAGTCAACATCATGACCCGTGCGGGATAGTTTCCCTGCAGTTGTTCAAGAACTTGCCAACCATCTTTGCCGGGCAGGTTGATATCCAGGATTACCAATTCATAGGGTTGTTGTTGAATCAGGTGCAGGCCGTCCACGCCATTGTTCGCCCGGTCCACCACATAGCCACTTTCACTCAGGCCCTGATGCAGGTAGTCGGCCGTCTTGGGTTCGTCCTCAATCACCAGAATGCGCATTGCAATATCCTCTTCAAAGCTGTCGGGGGCTGTCGAGCGAGCGCAGGTTAAAGTCTGTAGTAGCTATAGGGTCAATAAAATAACCCAGCTAATTCAACTGATTAACCAGGCTGTCCGATCAGTGGCGAGCGGCATGGTGCGGCGATACTAATTGAGCCGGGGCACTGCGGGCGGCAGATGACCGGGTTGTCATCTGCCTGTCATGCGGGTGCAAGAGAAGGAGGGCAGCCCCTATGAAAAAGGCGCCCGCAAGGGCGCCAAACATCCACTTCTGGCAAAGGAGCAGATTGCCGGGAATGGGTATCGCTGGAACAGGGGGTCAGGCACCAGGCTGTTGTTGCTTGGCATCCGAGGCGGAATAGTTGGGCTCGGATTTCTGCTTTTCGGCTTTTGCGGTGTTTTCGGTCTTGTCGCCATGAAGTTGCTGCTGGCTAACGCGGAAGTTGTCATAGAAGCGCTGCATATTCTCCGAGCCACCTTCGGCAAAGGCCGCGCTGGAACCTACCAGAATCAGGCCGCTTAATACCAAAGTTGAAAGTTTCATGCTGTTTTTCCTGCTTAAGAATGTTCGGTACTTGTTACGTCCCTGCACAAGAAGTGATGGGCGAAAGTTTCACCGAAGTGTATTAAGCGAGGGTTAACGTCAGCCTGAAGTGCTGATTACAATTTCGACATCATGTGTCTCTGCCGGCGCTCGGCCGCGCTGACCGGGAAGGGCACCTCCTTGAAGGCGCCGCCTGCGGACGCGGCCTGGTGCAAAAAAAAGCCCCGGGAACCGGCCAGGGTTCTCGGGGCTGTTTGCCGGCAAGCCGGATCCTGCGGGCGTGGCAGGGGGCTTACTTTTGTACCACCGTGGCTTCGATCGGGGCCTTGGGTTTCATCAGGCTGAAGTCGACCAAGGGCCTGCTCTGGCGCGAGTAGGGGTCGCCGATCAGCAGCGGGCGTGGCTTGAAGCTGTCGCTCACCAGGCTGCGGCTGTGGTCCAGCTCATCGAAACTCAGGCCCGCCAGGTCCGCCCAGGTGTGAATCAGCTGGGAGCTCATGTAGGGGCGGCTGAGGTCCGAGGCAAAGCTCCAGTCATGGGTTTCCCGCCATTTCGGCGAGGCCCAGGCCATGAACGGAATGGTGTACATCGGCGCCGTCGGCCGGGCTTCGTTGCGCCCCAGGGTGTCATGGCCGGCGGAGTCGAAGACGTCCTCGCCATGGTCCGAGAGGTACAGCAGGAAACCGTTGGGGTCGGTCTTGGCGTAGTTCTTGATCAGGTTCGAGACCACGAAGTCGTTGTACAGCACGGCGTTGTCGTAGCTGTTGTAGGTGGGCAACTGGTCGTCGCGCACGCCGGCCGGTACGCCCTGGCGATCATTGAACTTGTCGAAGCTGGGCGGGTAGCGGTACTGGTAGCTCATGTGGGTGCCCAGCAGGTGGACCACGATGAACTTGCGCGGTGCGCTGTCGGCCAGGGCCTTGGAGAACGGTTCGAGCACGTCGCCGTCGTACTGGCGGGCGTTCTGGTTGCGGTTGTTGTTCAGGTACACCTGCTCGTCTGCCTGTTCGGAGAAGGTGGTGAGCATGGTGTTGCGCTTGGTCATGGTCTGCTGGTTGGTGATCCAGTAGGTCTTGTAGCCGGCCTGCTTCATCACGCTGACCAGGGACGGGCTCTTGAGGTACAGGTCGGGGTTTTCTTCGTCGGCGAAGGTCAGTACCTGCTGCAGCGCCTCGATGGTGTAGGGGCGCGGGGTGATGACGTTGTTGAAGATCGCCAGTTGGTCCTTGAGCTTGTCCAGCTCCGGGGTGGTCTGGCGCGGGTAGCCGTACAGGCTCATGCGCTGGCGGTTGGTGGATTCGCCGATGACCAGTACCAGGGTCGCCGGCTGGTTGGCCATGCTGTCCTTGAGGTTGGTCAGGGGCGCGATCTTGCTGGCGCTGGCGAGCATGCCCTGCATGCCGTCCAGTTGCTCGCGGTAGCGGCGATAGGCAATCACCATCTGCCAGGGCACGGCGGGCTCGATGCGGGTTTCGAATTTCTCCAGGCCGGCGGCCAGGGTATCGGCGCGGGAGATCTGCTTGACCAGCGGGTAGCCGACGATGGCCACCAGGATCGCCGCCGCCACCACCAGGGCCTGCCCCCGAGGCAGGTAGACCGGGCGCAGGCGGGTCCAGAGGAAGAAGGCGAATGCGCTGTGGGCGAGGAATGCCAGGAGCATCCACCAGGCAAAGTACTGGGTCAGGTATTCACCGGCTTCCGAGGGGTTGGACTCGAACATGATGAAGATGACGCTTTGCGAGAACTCCTGCTGGTAGACGAAGAAGTAGCCCAGGCTGGCCATGGAGCAGGCCCAGAGCACCACGCCGATCACGGCGGCCATGACTTTGGTGCGCGCCGGGAACAGCAGCATCGGTGCCAGCCAGATGGCGCTCATGAAGAACGCCTGGCGGAAACCGGTGAAACCGGAGGTGTCGGTCAGCTGGATCAGCAGTTGGGTGATGCCGGAGAAATACCAGAAGAACAGGAACAGCCAGAGCAGCCCCATCCAGTCAAAACCTTTCGCAGATGCACTACTGCGTTTGAACAATGCCATTGAGCGCTCCCCAGGGATCCAGATTCATTGCGCGCCAAGGGCGTCGCGAATGAGCGCCGTCTTGTAACAAGACGGCCACAATGGCCGGGAGTATCGATAGGCAAGTGTGAAAACTTTGTCAGCTGAACGTCGCTATTTTGTGGTCTGCAACGGGGGGCTGTGGTGGTGCGCTGGTGTGGCTACGGGCGGCGGCGGGGCGACGAGGTCTGGGACCTGCAGCGGGGCTGAACGCAGGTCGGGCCTGCGTTCAGGGGCGAGGCTCAGCTCGCGGAGGAGAGGTGTAGCGGCGCCGGTTGACCCTGGCTTTGCAACTGCAGGCGCAATTGTGCGAGCTCCCGTTGCAGTTGATCGCGTTCGTCTTTGAGTTGACGCAATTCGTCACGACGAATGGTGACGTACAGGGTTTGTGCTGGTCGTGCCGGTAGTACTGTGCCCATTGCTTCACCTCGCAAATGGCGTGTCTCAACTATGCTTCGCTGGCCGCATCCCTTGCGCAAAGCACTATCGGCGGCAATTTTATTTCTTTTTCGGGCAAAGGGAACTTTTTTATTTTTCGCGGTCGCTGTGTCTTCGCGCAGACTTGCAGCGTTATCCACCCAGGGCCAGGGAAACTTCAGGCGCTGGCACGGGACTAATCTTCATTGTTCTGCTGCCCGTCAGGGGAATTGGCTGGGGCCGGTCGATGGGTAATTCGCGCCGTCGGGGGTAAAAAACTCGGAATCTGCCTGAAGATTGCGCTGTCTTGGGGCTTCTTGCCTTGTATAGTTGCGCCCCTCGGGATTTTGCCCCGGCCCACTGGGCTATAACTTTTTTTGATCAGAATTTTTGCAGTAGGAGCATCAGCACATGCAACTGGGGATTATTGGACTGGGCCGCATGGGCGGCAACATTGCACGGCGCCTGATGCTCAATGGGCACGAGACCGTAGTCTTTGACCGCAACACCGACTTCGTCAGCACCCTGGCCGCTGAAGGCGCCAAGGGCGTCGCCGACCTGCCGGCCCTGGTGGCGGGCCTGGAAAAGCCCCGTGCGGTCTGGGTCATGCTGCCCGCGGGCGCACCCACCGAAGACACCATCGACGCCCTCAGCCAGTTGCTGGAGCCGGGCGATGTGATCATCGACGGTGGCAACACCTACTATAAAGACGACATCCGCCGCGCCCGCGACCTGGCGCAAAAGGGCCTGAAGTACATCGACGTCGGCACCTCCGGCGGCGTCTGGGGCCTGGAGCGTGGCTACTGCATGATGATCGGCGGCGACGCCGCCGAAGTGCTGCGCCTGGACCCGCTGTTCGCCGCCCTGGCGCCGGGCATGGGCACCATCCCGCGGACCAAGGACCGGGTCGCCGATGACGACCGTGCCGAACGCGGCTACATCCACGCCGGCCCGGCCGGTTCCGGGCACTTCGTCAAGATGATCCACAACGGCATCGAGTACGGCATGATGCAGGCCTTCGCCGAGGGCTTCGACATCCTCAAGACCAAGGCCTCGGAAAGCCTTCCGGAAGACCAGCGCTTCGACCTCAATGTCGCCGATATCGCCGAAGTCTGGCGCCGTGGCAGCGTGGTGTCCTCCTGGCTGCTGGACCTGACCGCCGATGCCCTGGCGGGCGATCCGAAGCTCGACGGCTTCTCCGGCTCGGTGGCCGACAGTGGCGAAGGGCGCTGGACCATCGAAGCGGCCATGGAGCAATCGGTGCCGGTGCCGGTGCTGTCCAACTCGCTGTTCTCCCGCTACCGCTCCCGCGGCCAGGGCACCTACGGTGACAAGCTGCTGTCGGCCATGCGCTTCGGCTTTGGCGGCCATGTGGAGACCGGGAAAAAATGACCACCACGCGAAAGAAGTCCAAGGCGTTGCCGGCGCCGCCGACCACGCTGTTCCTGTTCGGCGCCCGCGGTGATCTGGTCAAGCGCCTGCTGATGCCGGCGCTGTACAACCTCAGCCGCGACGGTTTGCTGGATGAGGGGCTGCGGATTGTCGGCGTCGACCACAACGCGGTGAGCGACGCCGAGTTCGCCACGCTGCTGGAAGACTTCCTTCGCGATGAAGTGCTCAACAAGCAAGGCCAGGGGGCGGCGGTGGATGCCGCCGTCTGGGCCCGCCTGACCCGGGGCATCAGCTATGTCCAGGGCGATTTTCTCGACGACTCCACCTATGCCGAACTGGCGGCGCGGATTGCCGCCAGCGGCACCGGCAACGCGGTGTTCTACCTGGCCACCGCGCCGCGCTTCTTCAGTGAAGTGGTGCGCCGCCTGGGCAGCGCCGGGTTGCTGGAGGAGGGGCCGCAGGCTTTTCGCCGGGTGGTGATCGAAAAACCCTTCGGCTCCGACCTGCAGACCGCCGAAGCCCTCAACGGCTGCCTGCTCAAGGTCATGAGCGAGAAGCAGATCTATCGCATCGACCATTACCTGGGCAAGGAAACGGTCCAGAACATCCTGGTCAGCCGTTTTTCCAACAGCCTGTTCGAGGCATTCTGGAACAACCATTACATCGACCACGTGCAGATCACCGCGGCGGAAACCGTCGGCGTGGAAACCCGTGGCAGCTTTTATGAACACACCGGTGCCCTGCGGGACATGGTGCCCAACCACCTGTTCCAGTTGCTGGCGATGGTGGCCATGGAGCCGCCCGCAGCCTTTGGCGCCGATGCGGTACGTGGCGAAAAGGCCAAGGTGGTGGGGGCTATCCGCCCCTGGTCCGTGGAGGAGGCCCGGGCCAACTCGGTGCGCGGCCAATACAGCGCCGGTGAAGTGGCCGGCAAGGCCCTGGCGGGCTACCGCGAGGAAGCCAACGTGGCGCCGGACAGCAGCACCGAAACCTACGTTGCGCTGAAGGTGATGATCGACAACTGGCGCTGGGTCGGGGTGCCGTTCTACCTGCGCACCGGCAAGCGCATGAGTGTGCGCGACACCGAGATCGTCATCTGCTTCAAGCCGGCGCCCTATGCACAGTTCCGCGATACCGAGGTCGAGCGCCTGTTGCCGACCTACCTGCGGATCCAGATCCAGCCCAACGAAGGCATGTGGTTCGACCTGCTGGCGAAAAAGCCCGGGCCGAGCCTGGACATGGCCAACATCGAACTGGGTTTTGCCTACCGCGACTTTTTCGAGATGCAGCCCTCCACCGGCTACGAAACCCTGATCTACGACTGCTTGATCGGCGACCAGACCCTGTTCCAGCGCGCCGACAACATCGAGAACGGCTGGCGCGCGGTGCAACCCTTCCTCGATGCCTGGCAACAGGACGCCAGCTTGCAGAGCTACCCGGCGGGCGTGGATGGCCCGGCAGCCGGGGATGAACTGCTGGCCCGGGATGGCCGCGTATGGCGACCCCTGGGGTGAGTGGCGTGCCGGCGCGGCCTATCGAGTTCCTCCTCAGTGACATGGACGGCACCCTGTTGCGCCCCGACCACAGCCTCAGCCCTCGCACCCTGGATGCGGTCCGTGCGCTGCGCGAGGCCGGGGTGGCCTTCAGTCTGGCCACCGGACGGCCGCCGCGGGCCATGCTGCAGCAGATCGAGGCGCTGGGCGTCGACCTGCCCACTGCCGGCTTCAACGGCGGCAGTATCGTCAAGCCCGATGGCAGTTTCCTGGCTCGTCACCATGTTCCGGTGGAAGCGGCGGTCACCGCCTTGCTGCTGTTCGAACCCTGCCCACAGGTCGAGACCTGGGTGTTTGCCGACAACGAATGGCTGCTGCGCAACCTGGACGGTGCCCTGATGCCCCTGGAGCGCCAGGCGCTGGGTTACGCCCCCAAGGTGGTGGACAGCTTCGAGGAATACCTGCCGCGCATCGACAAGATCGTCGCCGCCAGCAGCGATCACCGCTTGCTGGTGCAGTTGGAGGCCCGCTTGCAGGCCACCACTGCAGGGCAGGCCCAGGCGTCCCGTTCCCAACCCAGGTTCCTCGATCTCACTGCCTTGCAGGCGGACAAGGGGCAGGCCCTGGTGACCCTGGCCGAATACCTGGGGGTGCCGCTGGAGCGCTGCGCGGCCCTGGGCGATGGCGGCAACGACCCGGCGATGTTCCAGCGTGCCGGCCTGTCGATTGCCATGGGCCAGGCGGAAGAACAGGTCAAGCGCCAGGCTGATGTGATCACCGGCAGCAACCTGGAAGACGGCGCCGCCGAAGCCATCGAGCGCTATATCCTCATGCGTTGAGGGCCGTGGGGGGGGGGGGGGGGGGGGGGGGGGGGGGG
>NZ_JBXALN010000001.1:809881-1305577 GCF_058799535.1 Pseudomonas sp. GW822-FHT06D10
CCCCCCCCCCCCCCCCCCCCCCCCCCCCCCCGGCCCCCAGTCCTGCACCCATTGCGCCCCATCTGCAGTCCCGAGGCGCCCCAAGCGGCGGTTACAACCAGTAGCTCACCGCGTACCAGCCCAGCAGCCCCATCACCACGGTGTAGGGCAGGGCCATCCACACCATCCGGCCGTAGGACAGGCGTACCAGCGGCGCAATCGCCGAGGTCAGCAGGAACAGGAAGGCCGCCTGGCCGTTGGGCGTGGCCACGCTCGGCAGGTTGGTGCCGGTATTGATGGCGATCGCCAGGGTTTCGAAGTGCTCGCGACTCATCTGCCCAGAGATGAAGGCCTGTTTCACTTCGGTGATGTAGATGGTGGCCACGAACACGTTGTCGCTGATGGCCGAGAGCAGGCCATTGGCAATGAACAGCATGCCCGGCTGCTGGTCCGCCGGCAGCGCCAGCACCCACTGGATCAACGGGGTGAACAGCTGCTGCTGGTGAATCACCGCCACCACCGCAAAGAACACCACCAGCAGGGCGGTGAAGGGCATGGCGTCCTTGAACGCGTTGCCCAGGCGGTGCTCGTCGGTGATCCCGGTAAAGGCGGTGATCAGTACGATCACCAGCAGGCCGATCAGCCCGACCTCGGCCACATGCAGGGCCAGGGCGACGATCAGGATCAGTGCCGCCAGCCCCTGCACCAGCAGGGCCGCGCGCTGGCGCGAGGTGCGCTGGGCATCGTCCTCGGCGGCGTAGTTGGCCAGCACCTGGCGCACGTTGTCCGGCAGCAGGGTGCCGTAGCCGAACCAGCGCAGCTTCTCCAGCAGTACGCAGGTCACCAGGCCAGCCGCCAGGACCGGCATCGAAACCGGTGCCACCTTGCTGAAGAAATCGGCGAAGTGCCAGCCCATTTCATGGCCGATCAGCAGGTTCTGCGGTTCCCCCACCAGGGTGCACACACCGCCCAGGGCGGTGCCCACGGCGCCATGCATCAGCAGGCTGCGCAGGAAGGCGCGGAACTGCTCCAGGTCGTCATGATGCAGAGCGGGCAACTGTTGGTCGTCGGCGAAGGCGCTGTCCTGGCGCGGGTCATTGCCGGACGCCACCCGGTGATACACCGAATAGAAGCCTACCGCGGCGCTGATGATCACCGCGGTGACGGTCAGGGCGTCGAGAAAGGCCGAGAGGAAGGCCGAGAGAAAGCAGAACAGCAGGCCCAGCAGCGCCTTGGAGCGCACCCCCAGCAGCAGCCGGGAGAATAGGTAGAGCAGCAACTCCTTCATGAAATAGATGCCGGCCACCATGAACATCAGCAGCAGGATCACCGGGAAGTTGTGCACCAGCTCGTCATACAGCGCCTGGGGCGTGGTCATGCCCAGCACCAGTGCTTGCACCAGCAGCAGGCCGCCGGGCATCAAGGGGTAGCACTTGAGGGCCATGGCCAGGGTGAAGATGAATTCGATCACCAGGCACCAGCCGGCGGCGGCCGGGCTGACAGCGAAGAACAGCAGAGGGTTGAGCAACAGGAACGCGACAATGCTTGCCTTGTACCAGCGGGGCGATTGGCCGAGAAAATTGTGGGCGAACGCCTGGGCCATTGAACCGGACATTGGCGGCTCCTTGTAGTGAGAAGCGCGCAACTTGCCCCATGGCGGATTGAGAATCAAGAATTGATGAAATCTTTTGCGACAAACTTCGCCATCGCCCCCAGCGGCCGCCAGTGCACGACCTTCCGTAGGAGCCGGCTTGCCGGCGAAGAGGCCCATGAGCCTTGCGCAGTGTTAAAGCACGCCTTCGCTGGCAAGCCAGCTCCTACGGGGGCTGGCGGCGCGAAACTGTTGTAGGAGCCGGCTTGCCGGCGAAGGGGGCCTCGAGCCTTGCGCAGCCTTCAACGGTTTCACTCAGTACGCTTGGCCACCAGGGTCAGGATGTCGTAGCTGGCCACCACCTCGCCCAGCTGGTTGCTGACTTCCACATCCCAGGCCACTACTCCTTGCGGCGTGCCCTGGGGGCTGAGCTTGCCCTGGTCGATCTTGCGCTTGCAGGTCAGGCGCGCCTGCAGGGTGTCGCCAATGCCCACCGGGGTGATGAAGCGCAGGGTGTCCAGACCGTAGTTGGCCAGCACCGGGCCGGGGCCCGGGGAAACGAACAGCCCGGCCGCCGCCGAGAGCACGAAGTAGCCGTGGGCGATGCGCTTGCCGAACTGCGACTCCCTGGCGGCAATCTCGTCGAAGTGCATATAGAAATGGTCCCCCGACAGGCAACCGAAGTTCACCAGGTCGGCCTCGGTCACGGTGCGCCGGTGGGTCAGCAGGGATTCGCCGATCCGCAGGTCCTGGAAGTGCCGGCGGAAGGGGTGGACCTCGGTTTCGATCACCTGGGCACCGCGCACGTACTCGCCGGTTACCGCCGCCAGCATGCTTGGCGAACCCTGGATCGCCGCCCGTTGCAGGTAATGCTTGACCGCCCGCAGGCCGCCCAACTCTTCGCCACCCCCGGCGCGGCCCGGGCCGCCATGCTTGAGCTGTGGCAGGGGCGAGCCGTGGCCGGTGGATTCGCCAGCACAGTGGCGGTCCAGCACCAGCAAGCGACCGTGCCAGGCCGCAGCCCGGGGAATGACCTGGGCGGCAATGGCCGGGCTCTTGGTGACCAGGCTGGCCACCAGGCTGCCCTTGCCGCGAGAGGCCAGCTCCAGTGCCTGGTCCAGGTCGTCATAGGCCATCAGGGTGCTGACCGGGCCAAAGGCTTCGATGTCGTGGGCGCCGCCCTCGGCCATGGGATCGCGCGCCAGCAACAGGGTCGGGGCGAAGAACGCGCCCTGGCTGACGTTTGCGCCTCGGGGCTCGAAGCCGTCCCGGGCACCGAACAGCAGGTCGCTGCTGTGCAGCAGGCTTTGCAGGCGCTCTGCCACATCACGCTGCTGTTCATGGGAGGCCAGGGCGCCCATGCGCACACCTTCCACCGCCGGGTCGCCCACCACCACCTTCGACAGGCGTTCGCGCAACCTGGTGGCCACCGCATCCATTTGTTTGGCGGGGACGATGGCGCGGCGGATGGCGGTGCATTTCTGCCCGGCCTTGACCGTCATTTCCCGTGCCACTTCCTTGATGAACAGCTCGAATTCCTCGTCGTCCGGGCTTACGTCCGGGGCCAGGATCGCGCAGTTCAGCGAGTCGGCCTCGGCATTGAAGGGTACCGAATGGCGGATCAGGTTCGGGTTGGCCCGCAGTCGTCCGGCAGTGCTGGCGGAGCCGGTGAAAGTCACCAGGTCCTGGCCTTGCAGGCGGTCCAGCAGGTCGCCGGTAGCGCCTATCACCAATTGCAGGCTGCCTTCGGGCAGCAGCCCGGATTCATGCATCAGCCGCACCGCGGCCTCGGTCAGGTAACTGGTGGCGCTGGCCGGCTTGACGATGCATGGCATGCCGGCGAGGAAGCACGGGGCGAATTTTTCCAGCATGCCCCAGATCGGAAAGTTGAAGGCGTTGATGTGCACCGCCACGCCACCTCGGGGCACCAGGATGTGGCTGCCGGCAAAGCTGCCAAGCTTGCTCAGGGATTGCGCCGGGCCTTCGTGCAACACGTTGCCCGACGGCAGTTCCCGGGCGCCGAGGCCGGCGTAGCTGAACAGGGTGCTGTTGCCGCCCTCGATATCGATCCAGCTGTCGGCCCGCGTCGCGCCGCTGTGATGGGACAGGGCATAGAGCTGCTCCTTGCGCTCGCTCAGATACAGCGCCAGGGCCTTGAGGCGCTGGGCCCGCTGCTGGAAATCCAGGGTCAGCAAGGCCTTGCCGCCCTGATGGCGACCAAAGGCCAGGGCCTCGGCGAAGTCCGGGGCCTCCTCGTGGGTGCGCGCCACTTCATGCCCATCGATGGCGCTGCGCAGTGACTGGGCCGGATGCTGGCCGAACCAGTGGCCGGCGATGAAGCTTTGCAGGGTAGGAGCCTGTGGCATGGGGATTCCTCCAGAGGGTGAACCGGGTTCGAGCGCGGCAGCCCGCGCTCATGGATGGGGTCAGTGATGAGTGGCGCCGGATGCGCCAATGCCGGTCATGGAACGGATGAACTGCGCCAGGTAGCGCCCGCGCTCCAGTTCGGCCCGGGGCGAGCGGTCGCTGACGGAGAAGGCCCAGGCACAGAAGAACGCCAGGCTCATGGAAAACAGCGCCGGGTTGGCATAGGGAAACAGCGCCTGGGGGTGATGCAGCACATTGACCCAGACCGCCGGGCTGAGCATCAGCAGCACAATCGCCGAGACCAGGCCAGCCAGGCTGCCGCCCACCGCGCCGCGAGTGGTGAGGCCTTTCCAGAACATCGAAAGGAACAGCACCGGGAAATTCACCGAAGCGGCGATGGCCAGCACCAGCCCCGAGAGAAAGGCAATGTTCTGCGATTCGAACAACAGCCCCAGCAGCACCGCCAGCACCCCGATGCACAGGGTGGCGATCCGCGAGACGCGCATTTCCTGCCGAGTGCTGGCCTGGCCCTTGCGCAGCACGCAGGCGTACAGGTCGTGGGAGACCGCCGAGGCGCCGGACAGCGCCAGCCCGGCCACCACCGCCAGGATGGTGGCGAAGGCCACGGCCGAGATGAAGCCCAGGAACAGGTTGCCGCCCACCGCCTGGGCCAGGTGCACGGCAACCATGTTGGCGCCGCCGATGATCGCGCCGCCGGCATCGCGGTACTGGGGCTCGGTACCGACCATGACGATGGCGCCGAAGCCGACAATGATCAGCAGCAGGTAGAAGTAGCCGATGAAACCGGTGGCGTAGAACACGCTCTTGCGCGCTTCCCGGGCATCGCTGACGGTGAAGAAGCGCATGAGGATGTGCGGCAGGCCGGCGGTGCCGAACATCATGCCCAGCCCCAGGGAAATCGCATCGATGGGGTTCGACAGCAACCCACCCGGGGCCATGATCGCGCTGCCCTTGGCGTGCACCGCGCTGGCCTGGGCGAACAGCGCCTCGCTGCTGAAGCCGAAGTGCTTGAGCACCATGAAGGCCATGAAGCTGGTGCCCGAGAGCAGCATCAGCGCCTTGATGATCTGTACCCAGGTGGTGGCCAGCATGCCGCCGAAGGTCACGTAGCAGACCATCAGCAGGCCCACCAGCATCACCGCATAGAGGTAGCTGATGCCGAACAGCAGCTCGATCAGCTTGCCGGCGCCGACCATCTGCGCCACCAGGTACATCAGCGCCACGCTCAGGGTGCCGAAGGCCGAGGTCAGGCGCACCGGCGTCTGGGCCAGGCGATAGGACACCACGTCGGCGAAGGTGTACTTGCCCAGGTTGCGCAGGCGTTCGGCGATCAGGAACAGGATGATCGGCCAGCCGGCCAGCACCCCCAGGGCGTACAACAGACCGTCGTAGCCATTGAGGAACATCATTGCCGAGATGCCGAGGAAGGACGCCGCGGAAATCATGTCGCCGGCGATCGCCAGGCCATTCTGCAAGCCGCTCATGCCGCCACCGGCGGTATAGAAGTCGCTGGCGGAGCGGGTGCGCCGGGCGGCCCAGCGGGTGATGCCGAGGGTCATCAGGACAAACACCAGGAACATGCCGATGGCGTTCCAGTTCAATGGCCGCGCCGGCGTGTCGGCCGCCAGGGCCAGATCGGTGGCCAGCAGGCAGGGCAGCAGGAATAGAGCGAGCAGGCGCTTCATGGCTGGCACTCGCGCTTGAGCTTGTCGTTCAGCGGGTCCAGCAGGCGGTTGCTGCGGTAGACGTAGAAGCCGGTGAGGGCAAAGGCCAGGCCGATCATAGCCACGCCCACCGGCATGCCGACGCTGGTGGCTCCGCCGGCCAACGAGCGCCCCAGCAGCCCGGGGCGGAAAGCCACCAGCAGTACGAAGCCGTAGTAGGCCAGGAGCATGATCAGGGTCAGCGACCAGTAGAGGCGCTGCTTGCACCGCACCAGCTGGATGAAGTCCGGATGGCGGGTGATGCGGGCGATCTGTTGTGGGGTCATGGCGCGTTCTCTTGTTTTTGTTGTTGGTGGCACGTGAAGGCGCTGCGCGGCCTTTCGCAGCTTCGCTGGGGCTCGGCAGCGGCTACGGGCGGCTGCGGGGAGCGCCGGAGTCAGAGCTGGTCGAAGTCCAGTACCACCTTGTCGCTGAGCGGGAACGATTGGCAGGAGAGGACGTAGCCGGCCGCGACTTCGTAGTCTTCCAGGGCGTGGTTGCTGTCCATTTCCACTTCGCCTTCGATGACCTTGCATTTGCAGGTGGAGCAGACTCCGGCCTTGCACGAGTAGGGCAGTTCGGCGCCCTGGGCGTTGCCGGCGTCGAGAATGCTCTGGCTGTTGCGCGGCAGGTCGAAGGCCAGGGCGCGGCCGTCGCTGATGACGGTGACCCGGCTGTGCCGGGCATCCAGGGCATGGGCGGTTTCCCGGGCCTGGCGCTTGTGCCCGTCGCTGCCGGCGTGGAACAGCTCGAAGTGGATGCGCTCGGCCGGCATGCCGGCAGCCTTGAGGCTGTCGCGCACGGTTTCGGTCATGGCCTGGGGGCCGCAGATGAACGCGGCCTCCAGTTGCTGGACGTCGAGCCAGCGGGAAAACAGCTGCTGGCACTTGTCCTGGTCGATGCGCCCGTTGTACAGGTCGATGTCCTGCCGTTCGCGACTGAACACGAACATCAGGTTCAGCCGCTGCAGGTAGCGGTTCTTCAGGTCCTCAAGCTGTTCGCGAAACAGCGCCGAGTTACTGGAGCGGTTGCCGTAGAGCAGGGTGACCCGGCTGTGAGGCTCGGTTTGCAGGGTGCTCTTGATGATCGACAGGATCGGCGTGATACCGCTGCCGGCCGCCACCGCCAGGTAATGGCCGCGCCGCGCCGGGTCCAGCTCCACATGGAAACGCCCGGCCGGGGGCATCACGTCCAGGCTGTGGCCGGGCTGCAATCGTTCATTGGCGAAGGCCGAGAAACGCCCGCCGGCCACGCGCTTGACCGCGATGCGCAGTTCACCGTCGTTGACCCCGGTGCAGATCGAATAGGAGCGGCGCACTTCCTCGCCTTCAAGCTCGGTGCGCAGCACCAGGTGCTGACCCTGGGTGAAGTGGAACTGCTGTTGCAGGTGCGGGGGAACCTCGAAGGCGATGGACACCGCGTCGCGGGTTTCATTGCGCAGGTCCTTGATGGTCAGGCGGTGGAACTGGCTCATGGTGGTTCTCCACTGCGGCGCCGGGCCGCTCAGATGCACTTGAAGTAGTCGAAGGGTTCCAGGCAATCACGGCAGCGATACAGGGCCTTGCAGGCGGTGGAGCCGAACTCGCTGAGGCGCTCGCTGTGGGCGCTGCCGCATTGCGGGCAGAGCACCTGGGGCGTTTCTCCCAGCAGGCTGCGCTTGCTGCTGCCCGAGGGCGGTGCAATGCCGTAGGCCTGCAGGCGCTGGCGCCCGCGCTCGGTGATCCAGTCGGTGGTCCAGGCCGGGGTCAGCTGGCGCAGCAGCCTGGGGGCCTTGAAGCCGGCGCGCTCCAGGGCCTGGCGGATGTCGCTTTCGATCACCTCGGTGGCCGGGCAGCCGGAGTAGGTCGGGGTGACCGCCACCTGCAGGTGCCCCTGGTGCCAGTCGAGGTGGCGCACGATGCCCAGGTCGAGCACGCTGACCACTGGCACTTCCGGGTCCATGACCCGGTCGAGGGTGGCCCAGGCGGTGTCCAGGTCCCCGGGCAACGGGTCGCGTGCCCCCAGGTCGCTGCCGATCAGCTCACCAGACCGCATCGGGATAGGCTCGCGGCAGTGATTGCATCTGGGCCAGCAGCAGGCCCAGGTGTTCGGTATGCAGGCCTTTGCGCGCATCCAGGTAGAAGTGGCTGGGCGCTTCGGGCACAGGCAGGGTGGCCCGGGCGAACACCGCGGCGACCCTGTTCTGCCAGGCGGTGGCGACCTGAGCCGGGTCTGCCAGCAGCCCGGCCTGGTGCAACGCGTTCTCCGCAGGATCGGTGGCGATCAGTTCCCCGGTAAAGCGCCACAGCCGCGACAGGGCCTGGAGCATGCGCCGGTGGCTTTCCTCGGTGCCATCCCCCAGGCGCTCGACCCATTCGCTGGAGCGACGCAGGTGGTAGGTGACTTCCTTGAACGCCTTGGCGGCGACCCCGGCGATGCGTGGATCGCTGGACAGGCACAGGCCACGGAGGGTCTCCAGGTGCCAGGCGTCGTAGAAGAACTGCTTGAGCATGGTCACCGCGAAGTCGCCATTGGGTTGTTCCACCAGCAGCAGGTTGCGGTAGGCGCGTTCGTCGCGGCGAAAGGCCAGATGGTCGGCATCCCGCCCGTCCGCCAGCAGTTCGGCGGCATAGTCCAGCCAGTTGCGGGCCTGGCCCACCAGGTCGAGACCGACGTTCATCAGTGCCAGTTCTTCTTCCAGGGCCGGGGCCCGGCCGCACCATTCGCACAGGCGCTGGCCCTGGACCAGGGCACTGTCGCCCAGGCGCAGCAGATGGTTGAGCAGATCGTTTGCAGGGTTCATGGCCGGCCTCACATGTGTCCGACTTCGGGGGGCAACTGGTAGAAGCTGGCGTGGCGGTAGACCTTGTCGTCCGCCGGGTCGAACAGCGGCTCCTTTTCGTCCGGCGAGGAGGCGACGATCTGCGCCGAAGGCACCACCCACAGGCTCACGCCTTCGCTGCGCCGGGTGTAGAGGTCGCGGGCGTTGGCCATGGCCATCGGGGCATCGGCGGCGTGCACGCTGCCGACATGCTTGTGGTTGAGGCCGTGCTTGCTACGCACGAAAACCTCGTAGAGGGTCCATTCAGACATTGCAGTGACTCCACATCAGGGCTGGAGGGCCATTGCCCCTGGGGGCAATGGCCGGGGGTGAACGGGCTCTCAGGCGGCCTTCCGGGCGGCGTGGGCCACGGCGGCAGCCCGCACCCAGGCGCCGTCCTCGATGGCCTGCCGGCGGGTGTCCAGGCGTTCCTGGTTGCACGGGCCGTTGCCCTTGAGCACTTCGTAGAATTCTTCCCACTGGATTTCGCCAAAGTCGTAATGGCCGCGCTCGGCGTTCCACGCAAGCTCCGGGTCGGGGCAGGTGCAGCCCAGCAGCTCCAGTTGCGGGATGGTCTGGTCGATGAAGCGCTGGCGCAGTTCGTCGTTGCTCTGGCGCTTGATCTTCCAGGCCATGGACTGGGCACTGTTGGGGGAGTGTTCGTCGCTGGGGCCGAACATCATAAGGGCCGGCCACCAGAGACGGTTGATGGCGTCCTGGACCATGTCCCGCTGTGCCTGGTTGCCCTCGCGCATCATGGTCAGGAGGATTTCGTAGCCCTGGCGCTGGTGGAAGCTCTCTTCCTTGCAGATGCGCACCATGGCCCGGGAGTAGGGGCCGTAGGAGGTGCGTTGCAGCACCACCTGGTTGACGATGGCCGCGCCATCCACCAGCCAGCCCACGGTGCCCATGTCGGCCCAGTTCAGGGTCGGGTAGTTGAAGATGCTCGAATACTTGGCCTTGCCGCTGTGCAGCCGGGCCACTTCTTCGTCGCGGTCGGCCCCCAGGGTTTCCATGGCGCTGTACAGGTACAGGCCGTGGCCGGCTTCGTCCTGGATCTTGGCCATCAGTTGCAGCTTGCGCTTGAAGGTCGGGGCACGGGTGACCCAGTTGCCTTCGGGCAGCATGCCGACGATTTCCGAATGGGCGTGCTGGGAGATCTGCCGGATCAGGGTCTGGCGGTAGGCCTCGGGCATCCAGTTCTTGGCTTCGATCTTGATCTCGTCGTCGATCCTTTGCTGGAAGCTGCGTTCCTGTTCGGACATCTCGGCCAGTGGCGTGACGCGCTTGACCCCCGTTTCTACCAGCTGTGCGTACATGTGGCGTCTCCCGGTGTGAAGGTGTGGCTGGGCATGGGAATGTTTATATGTGATACGCAAATTAATATCAAACATAAAATAACGTGTCATGTTTGATTTTGGTATCGCATTGCGCCCCTGGGCCTTTGCCAAGGCAAAAAAAAGCCCCGCATCAGCGGGGCTTCCAGGAAGGATGGATTAGCGGTTGCGTTTGTCGATTACCCGGCAGGCCTTGCCTTCGGAGCGCTTGATGCTGAATGCCGGCTGCAAAACGATACGTGAGCTGATACCGATATGGGTCTTTATGTGGCGGCTAAGATCGCCGCAGAGGGCCCGCTGCTGCTCGTCCCCCAGTTGCTGGTGCTCAGGCTTGAGCTCGACGTGGATGTCAACGCTGTCGAGGTTGCCGTGGCGGTACAGGTGGATCTCGTAGCAGGGGGCCAGTTGCCCGACCTTCAGCACCTGCTCTTCGACCTGGGTGGGGAACACGTTGACCCCGCGGATGATCAGCATGTCGTCGCTGCGCCCGGTGATCTTGTCGATGCGCCGCATGGGCCGCGCCGTGCCCGGCAACAGCCGGGTCAGGTCGCGGGTGCGATAGCGGATCATCGGCAGCGCTTCCTTGGTCAGGGAGGTGAGCACCAGTTCGCCCAGTTCGCCATCGGCCAGTACCTGGCCGGTGATCGGGTCGATGATTTCCGGGTAGAAGTGATCCTCCCAGAGGGTAGGGCCGTCGCGGGTCTGCGCGCATTCCATGGCCACCCCGGGGCCGATGATTTCCGACAGCCCGTAGATGTCCAGGGCAGTGATGCCCAGGCGCTGTTCGATGGCACTGCGCAGTTCGTCGGTCCAGGGTTCGGCACCGAAGATTCCCAGGCGCAGCGCCAACTGGTGCGGGTCCAGGCCCTGGCGCTCGATCTCGTCGGCGATGTTGAGCATGTAGGAGGGGGTGACCATGATGATGTCCGGCTGGAAATCCTTGATCAGTTGCACCTGCTTCTCGGTCTGGCCGCCGGACATGGGGATCACCGTGCAGCCCAGGCGTTCGGCGCCGTAGTGCGCCCCCAGGCCGCCGGTGAACAGGCCGTAGCCGTAGGAAATATGCACCTTGTCCCCGGGCCGGCCGCCGGCGGCGCGGATCGAGCGCGCCACCACCTGCGCCCAGGTGTCGATGTCGTTGCGGGTGTAGCCGACCACCGTGGGCTTGCCGGTGGTGCCGCTGGAGGCGTGCAGGCGTACCACCTGGTCCATGGGCACGGCGAACATGCCATAGGGGTAGTGGTCGCGCAGATCGGCCTTGGTCGTGAAGGGCAGGTGCGCCAGGTCTTCCAGGCGCTTGATGTCCTGGGGGTGCACCCCGAGCTGGTCGAAGCGCTGGCGGTACAGCGGGACCCTGTCGTAGGCGTGGTTCAGGCTCCAGCGCAGGCGTTCCAGCTGGTGCTGGCGCAGGTGGTCGATGCTGGCGGTTTCCATCGGGTCCAGCAGCGCGTCGGGCACGGTTCCGGCAATCGGCATGTTCATGGTGTCACTCGAATTGTTGTTGTCTTGTAGCCCGCCGGCGGGCGGGCTCTGAGTGCATGCCCCGGAGCGCAGGCGAGCCCCGGGGGGAGTCTTTTTACTGTGCTTGCAGCCGCTCGCTGATCAGCGCGATGCCCGGGTCGACACCGATGCACATGGTGCACAGCGCGTAGCGGCCCCGGCGCTGCGAATGAGGATACGGACGGCATCGATGAGCAGTGGGTCATTCATGGGAGGTCTCCTGTGTCAGCACCGGGCCGTGCACTTGGTAGGATTTGCCTTGGAGCAGGGCGATGAGCCGGCCCTGCTGGTTTTCCACGCGCACCGCGTAGTGGCCGGTGCGGCCGCCGCGGTTCTGTTCATGGCAGTCGGCGGTCAGGGTGTCGCCCAACTGCGCCGGGGCGATGTACTCGATGCTGCAACCCAGGGCCACTGTGGCCCGGTCATGGCTGTTGCAGGCAATGGCGAAGGCCGAGTCGGCGAGGGTGAAGATCAGGCCGCCGTGGCAGGTGCCGTGGCCCTGCAGCATGTCGGCCCGCACGCTCATGCCCAGGCGCGCCGCTCCGGGCGCCACCGACAACAGCCGCATGCCCAGGGCGTTGCTTGCCGGGTCACGTTCGAACAGGGTCCGGGCGCAGCGCCGGGCCAGTTCCATGGCGTCATGTTCAGTCATGCAGGGGCCTCCTTGGAGTCGCCGTGGTCAGCAGCCCTTGAACACGGGGCTGCGTTTTTCCATGAAGGCGCTGACGCCTTCGCGGTAGTCCTCGCTGCATCCGGCCAGGCGTTGCAGGTCGCGCTCCAGGTCCAGTTGCTCATCGAAGCTGTTGTGCAGGCTGGCATTGAGGCTGCGCTTGATCAGGCCCAGGCCGTAGGTGGGTTGGGTAGCCAGGTGCCGGGCCAGGCTCAGGGCCTGGTCCCGCAGTTGGGCATCATCCACGCACTGGTAGATCAGGCCCCACTGCTCGGCCTGTTCGGCACTCAGGCGGCTGCCGAGCAGGGCCAGGGCCTTGGCCCGGGCCATGCCCACCAGGCGCGGCAGCAGCCAGGTACCGCCGGAATCGGGAACCAGCCCGAGCTTGCAGAAGGCCTGGATAAAGCTTGCCGAGCGTGCGGCCAGTACCAGATCGCAGGCCAGGGGCAGGTTGGCCCCGGCCCCGGCGGCCACCCCGTTGACCGCGCAGATCACCGGCAGCGGCAGGTCCCGCAGGGCTCGCACCAGGGGGTTGTAGAAGGTTTCGATGGAGGCCCCCAGGTCCGGCGCGGCGCCGCCGGGTGCCACGGTGCGCTCGCCCAGGTCTTGCCCGGCACAGAAGCCCCGGCCTTCCCCGGTCAGCAGCAGGACCCGCACCTGCGGGTCATTGCGCACCAGGTCCAGGGCTGCCTGAACCTCGCGGTGCATCGTCGGGTTGAAGCTGTTGAGCTGTTCGGGGCGGTTGAGGCTGAGAAGGGCCACGCCCTCGCTGATGGAGAACAGGATGGTGGTGAAGTTCATGGGCGGGGCGCTCTGTGCTGGGCGATCAGGCGAACACCACCGACAGGCGTGGAGGCAAGGCGTTGAGGCATGGTGAATGTCCTCGGGGTGGCCGGTGGTCGGCTCGATTGTCGGGTCGGCTGGTTGGCCGGTTTTTGTCGAGTATATCGCCAATGCGATACATAAAAACAATAGTGACTTGAATTTAATGTGTCCTGATTTTGAGTATCGGTCCAGCTTTTTTGTAGCCACAGGCTCACGACAAAAGCCTCCAGGCTGCCTAAGGCGTTGATAAATACGGGACTGACAAGTCTTTGTGGAGCAGCCAGGCTGGCTGATTGCGGCGGCGCCGGTCTTGTGCGTGGCCAATAATCTGATACAAACTGCCATCCGCAGTTCATCGTATTTCCTGCTTTCAGATGACGTGTTCTTCAAGGAACCTCTCCATGACCTGTTACAGCCTCGATGGATTGACCCCGGTGGTCGACCCCAGCGCTTATGTGCACCCTTCAGCGGTGCTGATTGGTGATGTGATAGTCGGCGCCCATTGTTACGTCGGCCCGTTAGCCAGCTTGCGGGGCGATTTTGGGCGGATCGTTCTGGAGGAGGGGGCAAACCTGCAGGATACGTGTGTGATGCATGGTTTTCCCGACAGCGATACGGTGGTCGAGCGCAACGGCCATATAGGTCATGGCGCTGTCCTGCATGGCTGTCGAATTGGCGCCGACGCCCTGGTGGGCATGAATGCGGTGGTGATGGACAACGCGCATATCGCGCCCCGTTGCATCGTTTCCGCGGCAGCCTTCGTCAAGGCCGGCTTCGAGTGTGCGCCACAGTCGCTGATCATGGGCACGCCGGCCCGGGTCAGCCGCCCGCTCAGTGACGCGGAGCTGGCCTGGAAGCAGGCGGGGACCCGCGAATACCAACAGCTGGCCAGGCGTTGCCTGGAGCAGATGCGGCCTTGCGAGCCGCTGCGGGAGGCAGAGCCCGGGCGCCCGCGAATCGGCAACAGTGCGCTGCGCCCCAAGGCTCGCCCATGAACCTGCCCGGGCGCTATAGCTGCCTGAAACCCGCTATATTCCTTCCTTTTTTGCCGGTACATCCATGTCGTCCCTAGCGCCACTGAACCACCTGATCAAACGTTTCCAGGAGCAGACTCCGATCCGCGCCAGTTCGCTGATCATCACCCTGTACGGCGATGCCATCGAGCCCCACGGCGGCACGGTGTGGCTGGGCAGCCTGATTCAGTTGCTGGAGCCCATGGGGATCAACGAGCGCTTGATCCGCACCTCGATCTTCCGCCTGAGCAAAGAGGGCTGGCTGAGCGCCGAAAAGGTCGGCCGGCGCAGTTACTACAGCCTGACCCTGACCGGGCGCCGGCGCTTCGACAAGGCCTTCAAGCGCGTGTACAGCGCCGGAGTGCCGGCCTGGGACGGCGCCTGGTGCCTGGTGATGCTCTCGCAACTGTCTGTCGAGTTGCGCAAGCAGGTGCGCGAAGAGCTGGAATGGCAGGGGTTCGGCGCCATGTCGCCGGTACTGCTGGCCTGCCCGCGCAGTGATCGGGCCGATATCAACGCCACCCTGGCGGAGCTTGGCGCCCAGGAAGACACCATCGTCTTCGAGACCACGCCCCAGGATGTCCTGGGTTCCAGGGCCCTGCGCCTGCAAGTGCGGGAAAGCTGGAACATCGATGAACTGGCAGCCCACTACAGCGAGTTCATCCAGTTGTTCCGCCCGCTCTGGCAGGCCCTGCGCGAGCAGGAGCAATTGCAGCCCCAGGATTGCTTCCTGGCCCGGCTGCTGCTGATTCATGAGTACCGCAAGCTGCTGCTGCGCGATCCGCAACTGCCCGACGAACTGCTGCCCGGGGATTGGGAAGGCCGCGCGGCGCGCCAGTTGTGTCGCAACATCTATCGTCTGATCCAGGCCCGGGCCGAAGAATGGCTGGCCACTGCCCTGGAGAACGCCGATGGCCCGTTGCCGGATGTCGGCGAAAGCTACTACCGGCGTTTTGGCGGGCTGGTCTAGCCCACTCATCCACGGGGTGCCAGCTGTGATGCCCGAGGCCAGGGGATAGGCCCCGGGCGTTGCAGCCCGGGTTTATCACGGCCCGGATGTTAAATAGTCATTGACCTGCGAATTTGTCCTGATCTAGGGTCACGAACGTATTCAACGCAACTAAGCAGAGAATGTTTCAGCGCTATTGCAGTTGAATGACGTGCACTGCAAGTTTGAAGATATTTGCAATATAGGGAGCATGGCCAGGTACAGGTATTCGGTCCTGCAGGGAAAGCAGACAGATAAAGGAATTATCGATGAAGTGGATTCGCAACCTGGCTACAAAGTTCGGCCTGGCCATGATGTTGGTTATTTGGGGCAAGTTGGCTATTGCTTCGCAACTGGTTCCGGCATTTGGGCTGGCCAATGATCAATATGCCAAGTCTCCGGGGCCCTATGCAGTCAGCACCAATGCTGTTCTGAGTGATTGCCGTGGGTTGTTGGGGGTATTGGCGCGGATCATGCTGTTGGATAACAGCCTGCAATGCAATCAGTCCTTTCCTTACGGATTCTCCAATCCGATCTCCACCAGCGTCTATTATCCGTCCAATATCAAGCAATTGGACAAGTTGCCAGTGGTCAACTTCGTCGGCGGCATTCTTTCCAACCAGGGGCAGTACACAGATCTGCTGCGGCTGTGGGCGAGCTACGGCTTCATCGTGATCATCTCCTCGGACTTCATCAACACCGCCCCCACCATGCATGTGCTCGGCGCCCTGGAACTGAGCAAGCTCAACCAGGACCCGACCTCGCCACTGTTCGGCAAGGTCGACCTGTCGCGCACCATTGTGGCGGGGCATTCGGCGGGAGGAGGCGCATCGATTCTATCGGCAAGCCTCTTGCCAGAGACCTTGAAGGGCATCGACCCGCAGTTGCGCTATATCGGCTCGCTGCCGATCGAACCCGGGCCGATCGGCCTTGGCTCCACGGTGAAGACACCGACCCTGGTGCTCACCGGCGCAGCGGACGTAGTGGTCCCGGCCTGGGCCTGGCCAAGGCTGTGGCAGGGCGGGCTGATCAAGGCCGTGCCGGGCTGGAGCGCAACCGCCCATAACGCCACCCATTTCAGCCCGGTCAGAAGCGTCAGGGAAGATGAGTTTGCCGGTATTACCACGGCCTGGATCTTATATATCGGCAAGAATGACCCGGCCGCCAAAGAATACTTCGTCGGTGAAGATTACAAACTGGCCCGAGATCCGCAGTTCATTCGCCTGCTATTCAACCCGCTGCGGGTCCAGCGCAATGAAGTAGCCGATAGCCTTCAATAGCACTGTGCTTTCTCCGGTAAAACGGATACAGCCCAGGGAGTGTGCGAAGACTGTTTTCTGGCCCATTCAATAGTGCATTTCGCCAGCGCAAAGTTCAGGCGCCGGCGAAATGTACCGGGCGTTTCTTGAGCTCGGGTGTTTTATTCATGAAATATTCTTCCTGCGTTACCTGGCAATGAGTTATTGCCGAACTGGCAAGGTAGGGCAATGGCGGGTAGTTGTACGCTTCATGAACCAACTGCAATGGCAATGTCACTGCATTGTTATTTGCGCCCAATACCTTGGGGGCAGCGTTATATATCGCGCTGCAACCATAAGGACTCAATAACCCATGCCCAGTCTTACACGCAGGAAGCTCTTGCAAGCGGCCGCCATCGGTACTTTCTTTTCCTCATTGCCGGCATCCATCCGCCAGGCCCTGGCGATACCGGCGAACAATCGGACCGGGACCATCAAGGACGTCGAGCACGTGGTGATCCTGATGCAGGAAAACCGTTCGTTCGACCACTACTTCGGCACCTTTCCCGGGGTACGCGGTTTCAGTGACCGCTTCACCATCCCCCAGACCGGTCAACGGGAAGTGTGGGAGCAACAGGGCAAGGGCCGGCTGGTGATGCCTTATCACCTGGACAGCAACAAGGGCAACGCCCAGCGCGTCAGCGGCACCCCGCATTCCTGGGCGGACGCCCACTCGGCCTGGGGCGAGGGGCGTATCAGCGCCTGGCCGACCTACAAGACCAACACTTCCATGGGCTACTACCGCGAGCAGGAACTGCCTTTCCAGTTCGCCCTGGCCAACACCTTCACCCTGTGTGACGCCTACCACTGCTCGGTGCACGCCGGCACCAACCCCAACCGGCTGTTCCTCTGGACTGGCAGCAATGGCGCGAGCGCAGCCAAGGTAGCGGCGGTGGTCAACGAATGGGACGGCCCGGGGCCGGTGAATGTCGGCTACAGCTGGAAGACCTACCCCGAGCGCCTGGAAGAGCAGGGCGTGAGCTGGAAGGTGTACCAGCACCTGCCGGACAACTTCGGCGACAACCCGCTGGCGGGGTTCCGGCAGTACCGGGCCGCCAGCGTGCAGGTCGGCAACCCGGCCCAGCCGCCGAAGGATTTCAATGCCTTCGTGCCCTACAGCGACGGGCTCAACGCCGTGGCGCCGCTGTACAAGGGCAATGGCAATACCCTGCCGGCCAGCAGCGGCAGCAACCTGGAGACCATCATTGGCGGGTTTCGCAACGACGTGCAGGCCGGCAAGCTGCCCCAGGTCAGCTGGATTGTCGCGCCGGCAGCCTATTCCGAGCATCCCGGGCCTTCGAGCCCGGTGCAGGGCGGCTGGTTCACCCAGGAAATTCTCCTGGCCTTGACCAGCAACCCCGAGGTCTGGAGCAAGACGGTACTGCTGGTGACCTACGATGAAAACGACGGTTTCTTCGACCATATGCCGTCGCCCTCGGCGCCTTCGCGGCGCAAGGACGGCAGCTTTGCCGGCAAGTCCACCCTGGGTTTCGACAGCGAACTGTTCACCCACCCGGCCCCGGCGGGCTCGACCCAGCAACCCTTGCCCGATGGCGGCGTATACGGGCCGGGGCCGCGGGTGCCAATGCTGGTGCTGTCGCCCTGGAGCCGTGGTGGCTGGGTCAACTCGCAAGTGTTCGACCATACCTCGGTGCTGCAATTTCTCGAGAAACGCTTTGGCGTGCGAGAGCCGAACATCAGCGCCTGGCGGCGGGCAGTCTGCGGCGACCTGACCTCGGCGTTCAACTTTGCCGACCCCAACCACGAAACCCTTCCCGCGCTGCAGACCACTACCCGCCAGGCCGCCGACAGCCTGCGCCAGCGCCAGGAAAAACTGCTGCCGGTACCGCTGCCCTCGGCCGGCCAGCAACTGGCGCCGCAGCAGCAGCGCCTGGCCCGGCCTTCCCGGGCCTTGCCCTATCGGCTGCATGTGGACAGCCAGGCCGATCCCAAGGCTCGCACCTTGTCGCTGAGCCTGCAGAACACTGGGGAGCAAGGGGCGGTATTGCATGTCTACGATGGCCTGCACCTGAGCGAGATTCCCCGCCGCTATACCGTGGAAGCCGGCAAGGCCCTGCAGGACAGCTGGCCGGTGGTGGAGCGCTATCAGCTCTGGGTCCTGGGCCCCAACGGGTTTCACCGCAGTTTCCACGGCGACCTGAAAACCCTGCAGCCCGAACTGCTGGTGACCACCAGCAACAGCCAGTTGCAACTGACCCTGAGCAATCCGGGGGAACACGGGGTGGTCATCAGTATCGATCGCTGCCCCTACACCCAGCAGGGCCCATGGACCTTGGCGGTACCGGCCCGGGGCGAGGTGCGCCAAGTGTTTGCCTGCGAGGGCAGTGGCGGCTGGTACGACCTGACGCTGCGCAGCGACGGCGGCTGGTTGCGCCGGATCGCCGGGCGCCTGGAAACCGGAGCACACAGCATCAGCGACCCCTTGATGGGCCGGGCATGAAGACCTTGGCAAAAATGAGGGCGCTTTCGAAGTGAAACCGGAAGCCGGGCTGGATAACGACAAGAGCAACTAATACCCGGAAGGTAGAAGTTGTAGAGGAGGGCAGGATAGATAGGGTGCTTAGTTGTTTGCTTTAAATAACGGATCACCCCTTCGGGTGATCCGTTAACAGCATCGCTTACTTGGGCATGGCCCAGGACTGCAAGGTATAACCGTCCTGGCTCAGTTCGGCGCGGGCCTGTTTGAGCAGGTCTTCCAGCTGGGCTGGATCGGAGTAGGCACTGCTGGGAATCTGGGTGTGGCCAATACGGGTGCTGGTGCGGTCGATGACGGTCAGGCTGAGTTCGCCATTACCGTCCTGTGGAGCCCAGGCCACGCATTGAAAAGGCTGGAATGCGCGGTCGGCGATCAAAAGTGCTTCGTTGATACGGAGCGGGGCGTTCATGGGGTCTTCTCTCTGTGTGCCCAATCAAATGATGTGCCGTCGGTTGGGCTTACCGTTCGGCTGGTCATTTGTACTGATGCACCGAGGTAGCACTCGGGTCACACTGAAAAACAAGTTTTTACAACTTTCGTGCACAGGCCTTGTGGCCGGGCCCTTAGTTGCGGGGGCTGGATAAAACAACTGCGACAATCAGTCGCTCGTGAACAGCTTGGAGTCCCACGTTAGTTCCTTTGGTAATCAGCGCTATAAGCAATTGATACATTCCACCGTCAAGTTCTTGCTAATGTTACAGCCAGGTTTTCCAAATCACTGTTTCTAATAACTTTTCCATACCCTGGCGCCAAGGAACAGCCATGCTCGAAGCCCCTGTGCAGCGCCGTTTGCTGGTGGTCGATCCCTGTGACGATTGCCATCGCCTGTTACCCGGTTTGCGCACCATTGGCTGGGATGTCGACAGCTGTGACCTGGAGTCCGCTCGCGAACGCTCCTGCGATGTCGGCTTGCTGCGCCTGCAGCCCTTTCACCTGGAGCGCCCGGAGGCGGTCAAGGACCTGATCAGCCGCAGCGGCACTGAGTGGATCGCGGTATTGAGCCAGGAAGTGCTGCGCCTGCAGAAGGTCGGGGATTTCGTCTGCGAGTGGTTTTTCGACTTCCACACCCTGCCGTTCGACGTGTCGCGGGTCCAGGTGACCCTCGGCCGGGCCTTCGGCATGGCGCGCCTGCGGGGCCAGGGCTCGATCCATGTGGACCAGCCCGAACATGAGTTGCTGGGCGATAGCCGGCCGATCCGCGACTTGCGCAAGCTGCTGGGCAAGCTGGCGCCCACCGAGTCGCCCGTGCTGATCCGAGGCGAAAGCGGCACCGGCAAGGAGCTGGTGGCGCGTACCCTGCATCGTCAGTCCCAGCGCCACGACAAGCCCTTTGTCGCTATCAATTGCGGGGCGATTCCCGAACACCTGATCCAGTCCGAACTGTTCGGGCACGAGAAGGGCGCCTTTACCGGCGCCCATCAACGCAAGGTCGGGCGCATCGAGGCGGCCCATGGCGGCACCTTGTTTCTTGACGAGATCGGCGACCTGCCGCTGGAGTTGCAGGCCAATCTGCTGCGCTTCCTGCAGGAAAAGCACATCGAACGGGTAGGGGGCAGCCAGCCGATTCCAGTGGATGTGCGGGTCCTGGCGGCCACCCACGTCGACCTGGAAGCGGCCATTACCAGCGGGCGCTTCCGTGAAGACCTCTACTACCGCCTGAATGTGCTGCAAGTGATCACCGCGCCGTTGCGCGAGCGCCATGGCGACCTGGGCATGCTGGCCAGCCATTTTGCCCACTTCTATAGCCAGGAAACCGGGCGCCGGCCCCGCAGTTTCAGCGAGGATGCCCTGGTGGCCATGGGCAAGCATGATTGGCCGGGCAATGTCCGCGAACTGGCCAACCGGGTGCGGCGCGGCCTGGTGCTGGCCGAGGGGCGGCAGATCCAGGCCAGCGACCTGGGCCTGCTCAGCCTGCAGGCCCAGGACCTGCCCATGGGCACCCTCGAAGACTACAAGCACCGCGCCGAGCGCCAGGCCCTGTGCGACGTGTTGAACCGGCACAGCGACAACCTCAGCGTGGCGGCGCGGGTCCTGGGGATCTCGCGCCCGACCTTCTACCGTTTGCTGCACAAGCACCAGATCCGCTAGGGCGGGGAGAAACGCCAAGGCCCGCTGCGATTGGGGAATCGCAGCGGGCCTTGGCGTTTTTGCCGGTGGGTCAGAAGTAGTAGGGGAATTTCAGGCTGAAGGTGAAGGCCGGAGCATCCTCGGTCATGCCGATGGACAGGTTGGGTACGATGGTCAGGTTGTCGGAGGCGGCGATCGTCATGCCGACGTTGAAGTAGCCGGCGTTGGCATCGCTGGATACCACCGACTGCCAGTCGCCTCCGTCCTGCTTGAGCTTGCTTTTACGCTGCACCAGGTCGGAAACCGAGAAGGACATACTCATCTTCTCGTTGAGGGCAAAGGCGACACCGGCGCCGATCTGGAAGCTGTCGCCCAGGCGTACCTTGCCGGGGGTCTTGCTGCCCACTGTCGAGCTGATGTCATCGAAGGACTCTTCCAGGTTGTGGGTATAGGCCAGGGTCCCGAACAGCACGGCCGGATCGAAGGTCTTGACCAGAGAGATGCCCGGTGTGACCGACCAGACGCCGTTACCGGTGGGCAGGCTTTCAGGCACGTAGAGGTTGTTGTTGGCAGAGGACCGCACCAGCTTGATGCCGAATGGGTCCTTGCCGGTAGGGGCTTTGACGCGCAAGGTTGCCACCGCGTCGGGCCAGAACTCGGACTCGTCGAGGAACTTGTAGGCCACCCCGAAGTTCACGTCACCCAGGGTCGGGTCGCGGGTGACCGACTCTTCGGTGGTCTGGGTGCCTGAGCCGCCGCCACCGCCGGATTGGAAGGTGGATTCGCGATAGACCACGGGTGCGTTGATATCGAATTGCCAGCGGTTGTTGAGGTTGTAGCGCGCAGTCAGGTCGAGGGTCCAGGTATCGGACTTGATCCGGTCCAGGTTGATGTTGCCGAGAAAGATCGAATCCAGCGCCAGGAAGCCGTTGACTGTCAGTTGGCGGGCATCGTAGCGGGCATAGGTCAAGCCGGTCTCGACGCTGAACTTGCCGCCGCCAAAGAAACCACTGGCCTCGTCGTAGAGGTTGCTGACGCTTTGTGCCGGTTCCGAATCATCCTTGAGGGACTGGCCATAGGAAGCGCCTCCTGCAGCACCTCCGGAAGCGGCACCGGCTCCAGTACCGGCGACCTGTTGATTGCCCTTCAGGTCAGCAGGTGATTTGGCCAGGCGCTTGGGGGGCGGAGCCGCCGGTTGATCCTCCACTTGGCGAACCCGTTGTTCCAGCACCGCGAGGGCCTTCTGCTGTACTTCGTAACGTTGCTTGAGTTCCAGAAGCTCTCGTT
Source organism: Pseudomonas sp. GW822-FHT06D10 (assembly GCF_058799535.1). Taxonomy (NCBI): domain Bacteria; kingdom Pseudomonadati; phylum Pseudomonadota; class Gammaproteobacteria; order Pseudomonadales; family Pseudomonadaceae; genus Pseudomonas; species Pseudomonas sp. GW822-FHT06D10. The sequence continues at coordinate 831,825 of NZ_JBXALN010000001.1, forward strand.
TCAGGGTCTCTACATCGGCGTCCGGCGCCGCTTGTACCAGCGCCGCCGGGAATAGAGTGCTTAAACAGACTATTGCGCGCAGTGAAACCGATCGATACATGAAATAAACCGTCCCTTGTGAACCCCAATGGTCGAGAATCAGCGTAGTTCAAGATCAGAATTTGCGTAGAGCGTTGAGCGTACTCAAATTACAGTCCAAAGCACCGGTGCTGGGACCGTTGTTCCTGAGCACCACATTGAGCTGTGTCATGTTGTTCACCAGGTTGCTGTTACCCATCAACTGGGTGTTCTGCAGCAAATTGCCCTGGGCCACTTGCTGCAAGGCACTGCCCTGGTTGCCACTGGCCTGAATGGCCATCTGGATGCCGCCGTTGAGGGCCGACACCGCCACACTGCCGGCGGCGTTGCTGCCGGTGATGGTTTGGCCGCTGATCAATGCCTGCCCCACGCCAGCCGCCAGTGCCGGCGCCTGATTGGCTTCTGTGACATTGATATTGATGTTGTTGTAGGCCGAGTTGCCGTCGCCGGCGGCCCTTACACTCTGGGTCACGCCCTGGCCGCTGGCCAGCCCTGCGCCGCCGATCACGTTGCCGGTCCCGGGGGGCGGTGTAGTGCCGTTGCCGGTCTGGGTGATGGTGGAGACGTAGAATTCCGGTTTGATGGTGGCTTGCTGGATCTGCAGTGAGGTGGTCGCGCCGATCAGATCGCCGCTGGCGTTGCGCCAGGTACTGCTCATGACAATGCCGAAGCTGATGATCCGCCCCGGCATGACGTAACGGCCCCGCAACTGCGACAGTTCCTGATCCTGGATGAGTTCGGGCTTGAAACCAGCATGTGCTGGAAGAGCTGCTGCCAGGCAGGCGGCGGCCAGCCAGTATGAAGTCTTCATCTGCTTGCTGCTCCCGGAGCATCCTGCCCCTTTATAGTGTTTGCGCTTCTAGAAGAAGTCGCTCTGGATGAAACCGAAGTCCATCAAGTCCGCGTCCCTGACCGGGTAGAAGTTATCGAGCTTGTTCTTCGCGGTCAGTGGGGCTGGCGGGTCGAGCAAGGCGTTGGCCTTGTCGTAGCCAGGGCCGATGATGGCGAACACGATACCGTTCCAGCCTTTGACGAAGTCATCATGGGTGTAGCGCTTGTGGCCCAGCACCGGATCACCGATATAGACCCAGCCTTTCTGCGCCCGCTGCATCACCACGAAGTGCTTGTAGCCGCGAATCTCCATCAGTACCACCACCGGGATGGTCACCGCCTCGAGCTTGTCTGGCGGAATCCGGTAGCCCCGGGCGCGCATGCCGATGCTTTCCACGTAGCGCTTCATGTCGAGCATGGAGAACCCCTGGGTACGCACCAGGTTCTGGTCCGAGTTCACCAGCATGCCCTTGATGACGTGCTCTTCATCGACATCGAGCCAGTAGGCCTGGCGCAGAATGGTCGCCAGCGCGGCAGCGCCGCAGCTGAAGTCGGTTTTCTGCTCGACGATGTCGCTGAACTTGCGCTCGCGCACGCTCTGCACCTGTTTGAAGATCAGGTTGCCACCGGGCAGGCCGGCCACCGCCATCTGTGCGGCCTGGACGGGGGCGCAGAGGCACAGCAGGAGAGAGAGGATCGCAGTACGCATGATCGTTACGCCTTGGTCGGACTGTGGAAAAGCCCCGTTTCCGGGGCTTTCGTTACGATCGCGATTACATGCAGGCTTTGCAGCCAGCGGCGATGGACAGCGAGTTGCTTTGTTGGTTGCCCACACCGGCCGAGACGTTGGCGCCGCCGTTGCCGGAGAAGCCGTTCATCGAGCCGGTCATGCTGGCGTTGTTGACCACTGGGTTTTTCCAGCCGTCTTTGGTCAGCACTTGCTGGGTCCAGTAGCCAGCCAGTTCGATAGTGCCTTGTTCTTTGAAGGTGAATTTCTGATCGTCGTTGCCGTGGCCTTTGTTGTCGCCATAGCCATGGCCGCTGCCATGATCGTCGCCACCTTCGATTTTGCCGCTGCCGGTGCCTTTGTAGGTGCCAGAGGCTACGAAGCCGCCAGTGAGGGTGTCTTTTTTGTAGGCCTGGACACCTTTGTTGTCTACGACCAGGTTGGTCGATTGCTGGTTGGCCGAAGCGGCGGCAGTGGCTACGCGGCCACCGGAAACGGCGATGGCCAGGTTGTTTTTCTGTTGGTTGAAGTCGCCAGCGGTCACGTTGATGCCGATGTTGCCGGAACCGTTGTTGCCGGAGTTGTTGAGCACGGCGTTGTTCTGAGTCGAGGAGTTTTTCACGTAGTTGTTGTTGTTGACCTGGGTGGCGCTGGAAGCGGCCACGGCACTGCCGAAGATGAAGCTTTCGTCAGCGGTTGCCAGGGCAGCGGCATTGTCTTGTTGGTTGCCGTCGCCGGCGGCGACGTTGGCACCCATGTTGCCGTTGGAGTTGTTCAGGGAGTTGTCGGCCTTGGCGTTGTTGTTGGTGCCCTGGTTTTTCACTACGTTGGTGTTGCTGTTCTGCACGTCGATGACTGCGGCACCGGCTCCAGCGGTGATTTGCAGCAGAGTGCTGAGGTCCGGACCTTGATCGTGATCGCCATGGCCGTTGCCATGACCGCCGTTGTTACCATGATCGTTACCACCTGCCTGAGCAGCCATTGCCATGACGGCGGCCAGTGCGAAAACCAGTGGTTTGAGAGCCATTGTAGGTTTCATGGTGTTTCTCCGGTGCTTATTAGTTGGTTAAGTGTTGGTACTTTCTAATTGCACTACGAGGGGTCAATCTGCGACCCGGATGCTCAGGGTGTTAGCCATTCGGTTCCCCACCCCGGCACTCTGGTTCACCTGAATCACTCCACGGCTGCCGGTGAAGGCCTGGTCGCTGGTAACGACCTGGCGGCTGCCTTGTTGAGTGCCAGTTGCTCCTGAGTCTGGTAACAGCGCCACGTTCTGTTGCGACAGGGCGCTGTCGTCAATGCTTTGCGGATTGGCACTGATGCTGATCCGCAGGGCATTGGCCATCTGGTTGTTGGCCCCGGCCGACTGGTTAACGCCCAGTGCGCCGTTGCCGTTGCTGAAAGAGTTTCCGCCGATGGTGCTGCTGGCGTTGACCGCGCGGCTGGCGGCGGTGGTGATCTTCTGGGTCACGCTGGTGGTTGCCGTGGCGTTGGTGCCGATGGCAATGGCCCGTACGTTGGTCTGTTGCTGCTGGTCGCCGGCGGCCTGGTTGACGTTGAAGTTGCCGGTATAGCCTGCGCCGGAGTTCTGGATGTTCGAGGTATCGGTGACCGGGCTGGCCGAGTCGGCCATGGCCCCGGTGCAGGTCAGCAAGGCGAGGAACAGCAGGGAGCGACTCATGTTATTGCCCTCCAATGTTGCTCAAGGGAGCCATGCCGGAGCTGATGCTGCGGTTGATCGAGTTGGAGATGCTGGCGCCCGCACCGCCGCCATGGCCGGCGGACATGCCGGGCAGGCCGTTGTTGTTGGTCAGCACATTCATGCCGGGTACACCGGCGCTGCCGGACAGCACCGTGCCGCGGACCAGCGCTCCGGTCTTGATTCCGGCAAAGTCGCCATCGCTCATTTCATTACTGGTCATCTGATTGACCAGGACCGACGGGTTGGTGTTGACCGCGATGGGGTTGGGATCTTTTTGCAAAGGTGCGCGGCCGATGGGCTGCGCCTGGACGGTGCGCTGGATGATGATTTCGCCATTCCCCGCAGCCATCACCGGAAGGCTGTACACCGCGCTGACGGCGCAGCCGATCAGCAGTAGGCGGGTGAAACTTTTATTCAGCGTCCCCACGGCGGTATTCCTTCTTCTCAGTGCTGGCCCTAGCCGGCGTTGCGAGGAAGAGAGCAGAAGCCGTGCCGCTTTTTGTTTCCTTTTAAGATTCAAGGGCTTGCGAACGCTGCGGGGCGTCGGTTTTCGGGACTGTTTCAGGGATGAGACACCTAACCCCGACGGCCATTGGCCATAACCGGGGCAACGCTCTGGAACAGGGGTTGCTGCGGGGGTGTATCAGGGGCTTAACAGTTTGCCCGGCCGTGGGCGCCACCGCGGAAAATGGCGGCCTGATGGCCAGGCAGGTGTTTCAGGGATGGACACTTGTGGCCCTGCGGCACTGCACCGATCACGCTTGCAGCAGTTGCCGGACCTGCTCGAAGGCCTGTTGCCGGCGGGCTTGCCAGTCGCCGCCAATGATGCGGTACGGCTGGCGGTGTTGCTCCAGCCAATGGCGGGTAGCCTCGAAGAACGCCAGGCGTTCTGCCAGTTGTGGCTGGCAGCGCTGGCCGTCGTCGCTCCAGGCCACATCTTCCGGCGACAGCAGTAGGTGCAGGTCGTAGTGGCGGGCCAGCAGTTGGGGTTCCAGCCACGGCGGGCAGTCGCCGAACAGGGTCTGGCTCCAGAGTTGGTTGCTTAACAGGTGGGTATCGAGAATCAGCAGTCCAGGTTGCTGGGCGCGGGCCTGATCTTCCCAGGCGAGCTGGCCCCGGGCGATCTCGGGAATGTCCGCCAGGCAGGTGTCGCGGCCCTGCTGCTCGATGAAGTGGCGCACGTATTCGCCCACCTGGATGCCACCGAAGTGGGCTTGCAGCTCGCTCGCCAGCCAGCTCTTGCCGCTGGACTCGGGGCCGGTCAGTACCAGGACCTTCACGACTGCAGGGCCGGGTCGGCGCGCCAGGCTCGCCAGCCCTGGACGGCCAGCAGGGTGAACAGGGCATACAGCGCCGCCGTCAGGTAGAGCTCCTTGTAGACGAACAGCCCGACGAAAATCACGTCCACGGCAATCCACAGCGGCCAGCATTGCACGCGCTTCTGCGCCATCCACCACTGCGCCACCAGGCTGAAGGCGGTCAAGGCGGCGTCCAGCCAGGGCTGCGCGGCGTCGGTCCAGTGGGCCATGGCAGCCCCCAGCAGCAGGCTGCCCATTGTGCCCAGGGCCAGCCCCTGTAGCAGTCCGCTGGACTGCAACTGGCTGACCGGCCGCCCCTGGTGCTGTTCGCCGCCCCGGGTCCACTGCCACCAGCCATAGAGCTGCAGCACCGCGTAGACCACTTGCAGAAGCATGTCTGAATAGAGCTTGACCTCGTAGAAGATCCAACTGTACAGCAGCACCATGACCAGGCCGATGGGCCAGCACCAGGGGTTCTGTTTGACCGTCAGCCAGACGGCGATCACGCCGAGGGCGGCGGCAAACAGTTCAAGCCCGGACATGGCGGTTCCTTGGGGAAATGGAGGAGGGGGGCGATTGTACCCAGAGTCGGCCCCGGGCGTCAGTCCGGGGCCTTGGGTTCAGCGAGGGGTCAGACGCGGAACTGGCGCAACAGGCCGTTGAGCTGCTCCGACAGGTCCTTGAGGTGGCGGCTGGCGGCGCTGGAGTGCTGGGCCGCCAGGGCCGTGCCCTGGGACAGGCCGGCTGCCTGGCCGACGTTGTGGTTGATGTCTTCCACCACATGGGCCTGTTCCAGGGTGGCGCTGGCAATCGTCGCGTTCAGGCCGTTGAGGTTGCGCAGTGCCTGGCCGATGGCGTTGAGGCTGGCACCCGCCAGCCCGGCCTGCTCGATGGTCAGTTGCGAGGCTCGGCTGCTATCGCCAATGACCTTGACCGCCGCTTCGGAGTGGTTTTGCAGGCGCTCGATCATGCCCTGGATTTCCGCGGTGGACTGCTGGGTACGCTGGGCCAGCAGGCGCACTTCGTCGGCCACTACGGCAAAGCCGCGCCCTTGCTCCCCAGCCCGGGCCGCCTCGATGGCAGCGTTCAGGGCCAGCAGGTTGGTCTGTTCGGCAATCGAGCGGATCACCTCCAGCACCGTGCCGATCTGGGTGCTTTCCGCCGCCAGGGTGCGGATCACTTCCACCGCCTGGTCGATGGTCACCGAAAGCTGGTCGATCTGCTGCAAGCTGCCGTCGATGTTGACCTGGCCCTGCTGGGCCTGGGCCTCGGCCTCGCGCACCTCGGTGGCGGCGTGCTCGGCGTTGCGCGCCACATCCTGGACTGCGCTGGTGACCTGGCTGATGGCGGCCGCCACCTGTTCCATCTGCTGGGATTGCTGCTGGCTGCGCTCCTGGGCGTCGTTGGCGTTGCTACCCAGTTCGCTGGAGGACTGTTCCAGGGCTGCGGCGCTGGATTGCAGTTGCATCACCACACCGCGCAACTTGGCGGTAAAGCCGTTGAAGTGTCGGGCCAGTTCGGTGACCTCGTCCTGACCGTGGGTGTCGAGGCTGCGGGTCAGGTCGCTTTCGCCGCTGGCGATGTTGGCCATGGCGTGCACCGTTTCGCGCAGCGGGCTGACAATGCTGCGCACGATCAGCACCACCAGGGCGGCCATCAGCAGGGCAATCACCAGGCCGATGGAGGAGGCGCGCAGTACCTGGGCGTAGAACTCGTCCTGCAGGTCGTCGATATAGACTCCGGAGCCGATGATCCAGCCCCAGGGCTGGAACAGCTGGATGTAGGAGGTCTTCTGGACCGGTTGCTCGGCGCCGGGCTTGGGCCAGCGGTAGTCCACCATGCCGCCGCCCTTGGCCTTGGCCAGGGTCACCATCTCGTTGAACACCTCGAAACCGTCCGGGTCCTTGACCGCGGCCAGGTTCTGTCCGTCGAGCTTGGGGTTGGCCGGGTGCATGATCATCACCGGCGTCAGGTCGTTGATCCAGAAGTAGTCATTCTGGTTGTAGCGCAGCCCGCGAATCACCTGCAGCGCCTGCTTCTGCGCCTGGTCGCGGGTCAGGCTGCCGGCGGCTTCCAGGCCCTGGTAGTAATTCAGCACGCCGGCGGCGGTCTGCACCACGTGCTGGGTCTTCTGCGCCTTGGCCAGGTACAGGTCCCCATGAATCTGCTTGAGCATCATCACGCCCAGGGTCACCAGGGTCAGCACCGCCACGATCAGGATCAGCCACAGGCGCTGACTGATGGACATCTTGCGTAAGCTATTCATCATCCGGTCACTCCAGATTCTTGTTCTTGTCATAAAAGGCCCGGAGCATCCAAGCACGCTGGCCTTCCAACGCCAACCCTACGGAAGTCCAATAACATCGCGGCGTGTTTTGCGCCTGTCTGTTAGGATTTCGGCGCCTTTGCCGAAAGCCTGAACCTTTCTGAACTTTTCACATAATTTTCATGGGCTTGTGTTGATCTTACGAGCGCCGGTTTCTCGGCTACGCTCGACGCAGCAAATGCTTTGACCAATTAAAAAGAGGCATGCCACGAGCATCGCCTCATGGGGGAATTGATGGATCTTTGGACCGCCGCACAGGCATTGATACTCGGGATTGTCGAAGGCCTGACCGAGTTTTTACCCATCAGCAGCACCGGGCACCAGATCATTGTGGCCGACTTGCTCGACTTTGGCGGCGAGCGGGCGATGGCCTTCAACATCATTATCCAGTTGGGGGCGATCCTTGCGGTTGTCTGGGAGTTTCGCCGCAAGATCCTCGATGTAGTGATCGGCCTGCCGACCCAGCCCAAGGCCCAGCGCTTCACGATCAACCTGTTGATCGCCTTCCTGCCGGCGGTGGTGCTGGGGGTGATCTTCGCCGACCTGATCCATGCCTACCTGTTCAACCCCATTACCGTGGCCACGGCCCTGGTGGTCGGCGGCCTCATCATGCTGTGGGCCGAGCGCCGGCAGCACCAGGTGCATGCCGAGACAGTGGACGACATCACCTGGAAGGACGCGCTCAAGGTCGGCTGCGCCCAGTGCCTGGCGATGATCCCGGGCACCTCGCGCTCGGGCTCCACCATCATCGGCGGCCTGCTGTTCGGCCTTTCGCGCAAGACCGCCACCGAGTTTTCGTTCTTCCTGGCCATGCCCACCATGGTCGGCGCCGCGGTGTATTCAGGCTACAAGTACCGCCATCTGTTCCAGCCCGATGACTTCCCGGTGTTCGCCATCGGCTTCGTCACCGCCTTTGTCTTCGCCATGATCGCGGTCAAGGGCCTGCTGAAGTTCATCGCCAGCCACAGCTACGCGGCCTTCGCCTGGTATCGCATTGCCTTCGGCCTGTTGATCCTGGCGACCTGGCAGTTCGGCTGGGTCGACTGGACGGCGGCCAAGCCATGAGTACGGCCCGGCGCCCGGCGCCCTCGGCCAGTGCTGCGCGGCTCCAGCATCCCCGGGCCAAGCTGCTGGCGTTCGTACTACTGTGCGGGTTGCCGCTGTTCGGTTCGCTGTCGCTGTGGTGGAAAGGGATTTCGCTCATTCCCCTGATCGCCTATGGCGCGGTCAGCCTGCTGGCCTTCCTGGTCTACTGGCACGACAAGCGCCGGGCCCAGGCCGAGGGCCGGCGCACTCCGGAGAACGTCCTGCATGCCCTGGAACTGGCCGGTGGCTGGCCCGGGGCCTTGCTGGCCCAGCAGCTGTTGCGCCACAAGACCCGCAAGGTCTCCTACCAGTTGGTGTTCTGGCTGATCGTGGCCTTGCACCAGGTGTTCTGGATCGACCGGCTGTTCCTGGAAAGCAGCCTGCTGAGCCTGTTCTAGAGCAGCAAACCCACCTGAACCCGCTTGGGCAGCTTGCTCACCACCAACTGGTGAGAGCGCTGCAGCAGCGCCTCGAGCTCCGAGGCGCCCAGGGGGTAGGGGGTGTTCATGATGATCCAGTGCGCCCGGGCCAGGTAGGGCGCCGGGGCAATGCCCGGGCGGTCGACATGGCCGAGAAACAGCTCCTGATCGACCTTGAAGGCCAGCGAGTCGCCCCGCAGGTGCTGCACGGCGAACATCTTGTTGCCGGCAATCGAGAACACCCGCACACCGCCCCACTTGTAGTCTTCCCGCGCACCCGGCAGGCCCAGGCAGAATTGCGCCACTTGCTCTTCATTCAAGGTTCGGGCTGTCACAGCAGTCGTTCTCCGCAGCGTTCGAAGGATTCACTCAGGTGCTCGATCCAGGCGCGCACGGCCGGCATCACACCCCGGCGGTGAGGATACACGGCCTGCAGCCAGCCGCCGGGCAATGACCATTGCGGCAGCATCTGCACCAACTGGCCGCTGGCCAGTTCCTCCTCGCAATACAGCATGGGCAGCACAGTGCAGCCCTGGCCAGCGAGGGCACAGGCACGGCGCACGATGAAGTCGTCGATGCCCAGGCGTGCCTCCAGGGCCAGGTCGCAGGCCTGTCCTTGCTGGTCCAGCAGGCGCAGGTGCACCAGGCGGTCGGCCTCCAGGGCACCGAGAATCGGCACGCGCCGCAGGTCTTCCGGATGCTCCACCGGGAATTGCCGGAGGAAGTCTGGGGTCGCCACGATCGCCGTCTGGGCCCGACGCAGGCGCCGGGTCACCAGCAGCGGGTCTTCGTCGCCCAGCTCGCGCACCCGCAGGGCGACGTCCACACCCTCGTTGATCAGGTCGACACGGCGGTTGAGCAGGAGCATTTCCAGCTGCACCTGGGGGTACTTCTCCAGAAAGCTGCTGACCAGCGGTGTCAGCAGTTCGTGGGCCAGGCCCACCGGGCTCGACACCCGCAGGCGCCCGCGGGGTTCGCTGGCCATGCTGGCCACGGCTTCGTCGGCCATCTCCGCTTCCAGCAGCATGGCCTGGCAGTGGCGCAGGTAACGCTCGCCCACGGCAGTCAGGCTCAGCTGCCGGGTGGTGCGTTGCAGCAGCCGGGCGTTGAGGCGTTCTTCAAGCTCGGCGATACGCCGTGACAGCCGCGATTTGGGAATGCCCAGCAGGCGTCCGGCGGCGGCGAAGCCACCGGCTTCCACCACCTTGGCGAAGTAATAGAGGTCGTTGAGGTCTTGCATGATGATTTTTCGCTCGATTGTCCTGCTTATGGGACGAACTATCGCATTTATGCCGGCTAATCAGCTATTGGTTTCATCTGTAGGATTGCCCACATCCGATCGCCCAGTGGCGGTCCTCACTTGGAGATCCCAGATGAAACTCTTGCATATCGATTCCAGCATTCTTGGTGACAACTCGGCCTCCCGTCAGCTCAGCCACAGTGTGGTCGAGGCCTGGAAAGCCGCTCATCCAGCCACCGTGGTGACCTACCGCGACCTGGCCAATGACGCCATCAGCCACTTCTCCGCCGCCACCCTGGTGGCTGCCGGTACCGCCGCGGAGCTGCGTGACGCCGCGCAGAAGCATGAGGCCCAGCTCAGCACTCAGGCCCTGGCCGAATTCAAGGCCGCCGACACCGTGGTAGTCGCCGCGCCGATGTACAACTTCACCATTCCCACCCAACTCAAGGCCTGGATCGACCGCATCGCCGTGGCTGGCGAGACCTTCCGCTACACCGAAGCCGGCCCGCAAGGCCTGTGCGGCGGCAAGAAAGTGATTGTGGTGTCCACTTCCGGCGGCCTGCACGTGGGCCAGGCCACTGGGGTGGCCCACGAGGACTACCTGAAAGTGCTGTTCGGCTTCTTCGGCATCACCGATGTCGAATTCGTTCGCGCCCATGGCCTGGCCTACGGCGAGGAAGTACGCAGCAAAGCCATGAGTGACGCCCAGGCGCAGATCAGCCAGCAACTCTTCGCTGCCGCGTAAGGCTTGTGTAAAGAGCCTTTGCTGCACGGCAAGGGCCACTAAACTCTGTATTCTGCTCACCGCATGAAGTGGGCAGGGTGCGGAGTTTTTTTATTGTGGTGTTCAGGGTTTCTGGCCCGGGTTATGCAGCACACGGAGCAAGGCTCCCGGCTTGTGCATCCCTGGCTACGGCGTGGTACAGCTGCAAGGCCTTGGCGGCAAGGGATGGCAGGGGAGAACGGCTTTCTCGATCCGGCGGCAAAGGTGGGCGTGCGATGAAACGTCTTTGTGCAATGTTACTGATCTGCCTGCTCAGCAGCCTGCTTTCGGTGCAGGCCGCCCCTGGGCCGCATCCGCACTGGAGCGTGGGCTTTCACGAGATGAGTTTTCTCGACCCTCTGGACCGGCAACCGATGCGCGCCATCGCCTTCTACCCGTCTACCGGTATCGAGCACGGCAGCCAGCTTGAGGGCTATCAGATCGCTGCCTCGCGGGATGCCAAGATCGCCATCGGCCGCTTCCCGATGCTGATGCTGTCCCACGGTAACACCGGCACCCCCCTGGCCCTGCATGACCTGGCCACCTCTCTGGCACGCAAGGGCTTTGTCGTGGTGGCGGTGATTCACCCCGGCGACAACTCCAAGGACCACAGCCGTCTGGGTACCCTGAGCAATCTGTACGGGCGGCCGATCCAGATTTCCGAAGCCATCACCGCAACCCTCGGCGACCCGATGCTGTCGCCCTTCGTCAATGCCGACCAGGTGGGGGTGATCGGCTATTCCGCCGGTGGCGAGACCGCGTTGATTCTCTCCGGCGCCACGCCGGACCTGGACCGCTTGCGGCGCTACTGCCAGGAGCGCCCCAATGATCGGGATGCCTGCAACACCCAGGGCGAACTGATCGTCGACCGCGACGACCTGCAACCGGTGGCCGACCCCCGGGTGCATGCCTTGATGCTGCTGGCCCCCCTGAGCCTCAAGTTCGGCCGCCAGACCCTGGCCGGGGTGCATGTGCCGGTGCTGCTCTACAGTGGTGATGGCGACCAGTTGGTGGCGCTGGACAAGAACGCCGCGGCCCTGGCGCGCAAACTGCCGGTGGCCCCGGACTTCAAGCTGCTGGCCGGCGCCGGGCATTTCGTGTTCATGGCGCCTTGTTCCGCGCAGCAGATGGCCGCGATGCCCGCGCTGTGCACCGATGCCGACGGCGTCGACCGTGAAGACATCCACCGCAACCTGATTCTCGAAGCCGGCAACTTCTTCGCCCATACCCTGGGCCGGCCAAGCCGGGCCGGGATGCAGACCGCCGATCAATGACTCAGGCGCCGGCCCGGCGCTTGAGCATCAGGGTCAGGCCCAGGCCGGTCAGCGAGAGCAGGGCGGCGCAGAAGAAAATCCACGAATACCCCAGGTTCAACGCCACCGCGCCCATCAACGGCCCGGCGATGGCCAGTGCCAGGTCGAAAAACACCGCATAGGCGCTCAAACCTGCGCCACGGCTGCTGTTGGGCACTTGCTTGATGGCCTCCACTCCCAGGGCCGGGTACACCAGCGACAGGCCGAAGCCGGTCAACCCGGCCCCCACCAGGGCCCAGCCGGTGGAGGGCGCCAGCCACAGCAGGGCCAGGCCCAGGGTTTCGACGCACATGCAGGCGATGGCCGAACGAAAGCCGCCGAAACGGCTGATGCAGGAGATGAACAGCAGCCGCGAAAAGATAAAGCACACGCCGAACACCGTCAGGCAATAGGCCGCGCCGGTCCAGCCGCGGCTGAGGTAGAACAAGGTGATGAAGGTGGTCAGGGTGCCGTAGCCGATGGAGGCCAGGCTCAGGCTGGCGCCAAAGGGCGCAATGCGCCCGAACACGGCCCAGAACGGCAGGCGCTCGCCGCGAATCACCGGCACCGAGGGTTTGTTGCGGATCAGCAGCAACGCCAGGATTGCCAGGATCGACAAGGCGATGCCGAGGCTGACGAAACCGTATTGCTGGACCATCAGCACCCCCAACGGAGCACCAATGGCGATAGCGCCGTAGGAGGCAATGCCGTTCCAGGAAATAGAGCGCGCGGTGTGCTCCGCGCCGACCTGGCCCATGCACCAACTGATGGTGCCGACCCCGATCAGGCCCTGGGCCACCCCCAGCAGCAGGCGCCCGCCCAGCAGCACGGCGAGACTCAGCAGTGGCCACTGGACGAGCAGCACCGAAACCAGGGTCAGCACCCCGCTGAGCAGAATCCCCAGCAAGCCGTAGATGATCGAACGCTTGGTGCCCACGGTGTCCGACATTCTCCCGGCCATGGGCCGGCTGAGCAGGGTGGCCAGGTATTGCGCGCCAATGGTCAGCCCGGCGACCACCGCGCTGAAGCCCAGCTGTTCGTGGACATAACCCGGCAACACCGCGATCGGCAGGCCGATGCAAAGGAAGGCGATAAAGGTATAGAAGACGATGGAGACGATCTGCAGGGTGATCGCCATGGAGCTTTGAGCGGGCGTTTGTGGCTCGGGCATGAAGGCTCGTTCGCGGGCGGCGGTTAGAGGCCTGCATCATCGCGTGCCGTGAACATAAAAGAAAGCAGGCTAACTATCTATTCCCCGCACCCGGTAGGCGCTGGCAGAAGCGGTACAAGTCTTGCGGGCCTGTTCGCCGGCAAGCCGGCTCCTACAGAGGCCTGTGGGTTCGTGCAGGAACTGGCTTGCCAGCGAAGGCACCCGCTGGGCGATGCAAGGCTGGCGGGCCTTTTCGTCGGCAAGCCGGCACCTGCGAGCGAGGGGGCATACAAAAAAGCCCCGTCACACTGGACGGGGCTTTTTTGTTGTCGCTTACCGCTTGCCGCTGTCTTTAGAACATCACGCCCTGGCTGCGCAGGTAGTCGTCGTAGGTGCCGCTGAAGTCGGTCACGCCGCTTGGGCTCAACTCGATGATGCGGGTGGCCAGGGACGATACGAACTCACGGTCGTGGCTGACGAAGATCAGGGTGCCCGGGTAGTTCTCCAGGGCCAGGTTCAGCGCCTCGATGGATTCCATGTCCAGGTGGTTGGTCGGTTCGTCCATCACCAGCACGTTGGGCTTTTGCAGGATCAACTTGCCGAACAGCATGCGGCCTTGCTCACCACCGGAAATCACCTTCACCGACTTGAGGATCTCGTCGTTGGAGAACAGCATCCGGCCCAGGGTGCCGCGGATCATCTGTTCGCCCTGGGTCCACTGGCCCATCCAGTCGAACAGGCTGACGTCGTCTTCGAAGTCATGGGCGTGGTCCTGGGCGTAGTAGCCCAGCTCCGCGCTTTCGGTCCACTTCACTGTGCCGGCGTCCGGGGTCAGCTCGCCCACCAGGGTGCGCAGCAGAGTAGTCTTGCCGATGCCGTTGGGGCCGATGATCGCTACGCGCTCGCCGGCTTCGACGGTGAAGCTGAAGTTCTGGAACAGGGTCTTGCCGTCGAAACCCTTGGACATGCGCTCCAGGGTCACCGCCTGGCGGTGCAGTTTCTTGGTCTGTTCGAAGCGGATGAACGGGCTGACGCGGCTCGACGGCTTGACTTCGGCCAGCTGGATCTTGTCGATCTGCTTGGCCCGGGACGTGGCCTGCTTGGCTTTCGAGGCGTTGGCCGAGAAGCGGCTGACGAAGGTCTGCAGCTCGGCGATCTGGGCTTTCTTCTTGGCGTTGTCCGACAGCAGCTGCTCGCGGGACTGGGTCGCGGCGATCATGTATTCGTCGTAGTTGCCCGGGAACAGGCGCAGCTCGCCGTAGTCCAGGTCGGCCATGTGGGTGCAGACACTGTTGAGGAAGTGCCGGTCGTGGGAAATGATGATCATGGTGCTGTTACGCGCCGTGAGGATGTTTTCCAGCCAGCGGATGGTGTTGATGTCCAGGTGGTTGGTCGGTTCGTCCAGCAGCAGCACTTCCGGATCGGAGAACAGCGCCTGGGCCAGCAGAACTCGCAGTTTCCAGCCTGGCGCGACTTCGGTCATCGGGCCGAAATGCTGTTCCAGGGGAATGCCCAGGCCCAGCAGCAGCTCACCGGCGCGGGACTCGGCGGTGTAGCCGTCCATCTCGGCGAATTCGGTTTCCAGCTCGGCCACGGCCATGCCGTCTTCTTCGGTCATTTCCGGCAGCGAGTAGATGCGATCGCGCTCGGCCTTGACCTTCCACAGCTCCTCGTGGCCCATGATCACGGTGTCGATCACGGTGAATTCTTCGTAGGCGAACTGGTCCTGGCGCAGCTTGCCCAGGCGCACGTTCGGTTCCAGCATGACCTGGCCGCCGGACGGCTCGAGGTCGCCACCGAGGATTTTCATGAAGGTCGACTTGCCGCAACCGTTGGCGCCGATCAGGCCGTAGCGGTTGCCGCCGTTGAACTTGACCGAAACGTTCTCGAACAGCGGCTTGGCGCCGAACTGCATGGTGATGTTAGCTGTGGAGATCAATTACTTACCTACCAATGTTTTAGCGCCGACCTTAAATCCACAGGGCGCGATCTGGAGCCTTCCAGGTCGGACCGGTATGGGTGTGGAACTGAGCCAGCGGGCGTACGTCGAGCGCAACATTCCGGCCAAGAGGCCAGGTTGCTGAGCGAAGAGTGCGGGGTGCATGTTGAAATTTGTGCGCATTGTCGCATATGTAAACGAGCAGTTGTATGACACAGGGGCAGGGATTTTAGCGTGGGCAGCCGATGCTCAACCCCTGCCGGGCATGGCAGCCGCTTCCAGCAGGTCGTTCAGGAAGTGCTGCAATTGCGCCGCTGCCGCGGCCGGTGCGGCCTGGAGCAGGCAGTGGGGCGCCTCGATCTCCACCAGCCGGGCGTCGCTGCGCAGCTGCCGGACCAGGGCCGAAGCCGATGGGGGCACCAAGCGATCCTGGCGGGCCCGCAGGTACAGCAGCGGCACCCGGCTGGCAGCCAGGGCCTGGCGTACATCCACGGCGATCACCGCCTGCAACCGGGCCTGCAGTACCTGCGGCGCCACCTGGGCGATCGCCGCCGCCAGTGCCTGACGCAGTGCCGGGGTGGAAAAGCCGCCCAGCAGCAGGGCATCCATGGGCCAGAACGGCAGGCGCTGCACCGGCAGAACCTTGAGCAGGGGCTGCAAAGGCGCAAGGCGCGGGCGCGGATTGCGTACAAAGCTGCTGCACAGCACCAGGCCCATCAGCCCTTCGGGATTGCGGGCGGCCACGCTCACCGCCACTGGGCCGGAAAAGGACTCGCCCAACAGGATGAATCGCCGGTTCGTCGGCAGTTGCGCCGTCACCCGCTCCACCAGGGCCGGGTAGCCCAGGGGCTGATCGCCGGGATAATGCAAGACCTGTACCGGCCAATGCTGGTCCAGGGCCTGGAGCAGCGGTTCGAACAGGGTGCCGGTGCCATCCATGCCCGGCAGCAGCACCAGGGTTGGTGGGAGATTGGGGTCGATCAAGTCGGGAATCCTTGCCGAAGAGGAGAGGGCAGCGGCGCGCAGGATACCTCGACAAGGCCCGGCAACACAGTCGCTTGCGGGTCGCTACCGGCACCGAGCGGCTTTTGTTGAGCTCAATCAACAGCCGGCGCAATACCCGCATCTTTCAACGAAAGGAGCGCAGCTTTTAACAAATATGAGTTAACCATTGGTTACAAACTGTGGCTAAAATGCCAGCCGACGGCCAGATGCCGAGGGTCGAACCTGCGACGAAGAGCGTCGCCGGTTACGCTTTTTTCAACTCAGACGCTGCAATTTGCCTTTGGCCTTCCGGGCTTTCAGAGGCGCAGCATGTTCTCTTCTGACGTGTGACGATTTCCGTGAAACTCATCATTGCCGCTGTATACGTTTTATCCATTGCGTACGTACACCTGCGGGGGCGCGTGCGCCATAAACTGGGCCGCCAGCTCAGCGATCACTCGACCTTCCTGGCGCCCATCAACTGCTTCCTCTATCTGTTCTCCAAGTACCCCAACCGGCCGTACCTGGACCCGGCCGACTTCCCGGAGATGAACAAGCTGCAGGAACACTGGGAAGAGATCCGTGCCGAAGGCCAGAGCCTGCTGCAGGCCGGCGAGATCAAGCGCTCGGACCAGTACAACGATGTGGGTTTCAACTCCTTCTTCAAGACCGGCTGGAAACGCTTCTACCTGAAGTGGTACGGCGACAGCCACCCTTCGGCGATGAAGCTGTGCCCACGCACCACCGAGCTGGTGCAGAGCATCGGTTCGATCAAGGCTGCGATGTTCGCCGAGCTGCCGCCAGGTTCGCGCCTGGTTCGTCACCGCGACCCTTATGCCGGTTCCTATCGCTACCACCTGGGTCTTTCCACGCCGAACAACGAAGGCTGCTTCATCGAGGTCGACGGTGAGCGTTATCACTGGCGCGACGGCGAAGCGGTGATGTTCGACGAGACCTACATCCACTACGCGGAAAACACCACCGAGCAGAACCGCATCATTCTGTTCTGCGATGTCGAGCGGCCGATGAAGTACCGCTGGGCCGCCGCGTTCAATGGCTGGTTCAGCCGTACCGTGATGTCCGCCGCCGGCGCGCCCAACGATGCCGGTGACAAGACCGGTGGCCTGAACCGTGCCTTCAACAAGCTGTACAAGATCCGCCTGCGGGGCAAAGAACTGAAAAAGCGCAACCGCACGCGCTACTACCTGGAAAAGTGGGCGATCTTCGCTGCACTGCTGTTGCTGTTCATCTACATCTGACGTTGCACCCCCGCGGTGTAGGAGCGGGCTTGCCGGCGAACGCATCCTCGAGCCAGAGGCATGGCCAAAGGGCCCGTTCGCAGGCCAGCCAGCGCTTGCAGATGAAGGCACGGTGGATACCGGGTGTTACATGTTCTGAAGGATTATTTAGTTAACAAAGCCGAACCCTGGGCGTAGCGTGGAATCGAATTCGATACCTTGTCGCTCCTCAGGAGGCTTTTCATGAACGGTCTGGCTCGCGGGTTTGCCGCACTCATCGCGCTGGTTTTGACCAGCGGCGCCGCCTGGGCTGGCGCCCCTGAAGCACCTCCCACCCATCAACTCCCCCTGCAATTGGCGCAGAACCTGCCCAGCAGCGGCAACAACGACCGCTACAGCAACCCCATCCGTCGCGCCAACCCCAACAGCATGCAGGGCACCCAGCCCAGCAGTCCGCCCGTGCGCGGCCCCAGCACCGCTCCGACCGGTCGCCCGCCAACCCTTGAGAACGGTGGCATCGGCAATGGCTACCCGCGTGGCGCGGTGCAACGACCCAACCCTGATCCCCGGGTGCAAAGCCCCCGCGACAGCGATCCCGGCAACCGGCGCTGAAGCACTGTCCTGCCACCCTGGCGGCAGGTGCGAAACCTGCTACCGAGGATTTTCTCGATCGACAAAAGGAAGCGAGCATGTTGCGTAAAACCCTTATCGCCACCTTGTGCTCCAGCGTCTTGCTGGGCAGTGCCGTGCCCGCCATGGCCGCCACACCCCAGGCTTTTCCCAGTGAGCAGGGCACGCTGAGCCTGACTCTGGTGGCCGCCGGCCTTGACCATCCCTGGGCCCTGGCATTCCTGCCGGACCGCCAGGGCATTCTGGTGACCGAGCGCCCGGGCAACCTGCGGCTGGTCGGCGCGGACGGCAAGCTTTCGGCGCCCCTGAGCGGGGTACCCAAGGTCTGGGCCAAGGGCCAGGGCGGCTTGCTGGATGTGGCGCTGTCGCCGGACTTCAAGCAGGATCGCATGGTGTATCTGTCCTATGCCGAAGGTGGCGGCGAGGGCGGGACTGCCGGCACCGCCGTGGGCCGTGGCCGTTTGAGCGATGACCTGAGCGGGCTCAAGGATTTCCAGGTGATCTTCCGGCAGGAACCCAAGCTGTCCACGGGCAATCACTTCGGGTCGCGGCTGGTGTTCGACCGCGACGGCTACCTGTTCGTGACCCTGGGTGAAAACAACGACCGGCCCACCGCCCAGGACCTGGACAAGCTCCAGGGCAAGATCGTGCGCCTGTACCCGGATGGTCGGGTGCCGGATGACAACCCTTTCGTCGGCCAGGCCGGGGTGCGCCCGGAGATCTGGAGCTACGGCCACCGCAACCCCCAGGGGGCGGCGCTCAACCCCTGGAGCGGCACCCTCTGGGAGAACGAACACGGGCCCAAGGGTGGCGACGAGATCAATATCATCGAGCGCGGCAAGAACTACGGCTGGCCGCTGGCGACCCACGGCATCAACTATTCCGGCCAGCCGATCCCCGAGGCCGCGGGCCAGACCGCGCCCGGCACCGTGGCGCCGCACCATGTGTGGGAGAAGTCCCCCGGCATCAGCGGCATGGCCTTCTATGACAGCGACCGCTTCAAGCCCTGGCAGCACAACGTGTTCATTGGCGCCCTGGCCAGCCAGGAGTTGATCCGGCTGCAGTTCAACGGTGATCGGGTCGAGCACGAGGAACGCCTGCTGGGCGGGCTCAAGGCGCGTATTCGTGATGTGCGCCAGGGCCCGGACGGCTACCTCTACATCCTCACCGACGAGGACCAGGGCACGCTGTACAAAGTCGGCCTGCAATAGCCCCGGGCTCCCTTGCAGGCGTCGACAGGGGCCGCGCAAGGCTGCGGGCCTCTTCACCGGCAAGCCGGCTCCTACGGGTGGGCGCGCGGGGGGAAGAGGATCACCGCGGCGCGCAGTTTGCTGCTGCCGAAACTGCACATCTTGGCGAACTCGCCGTGACTCACCGGCAGGTGCTGGCAGTCCAGGGGCTGGCGGTGCTGGCTGTGGTCGACATCCGGGTCGTGGAGGTAGACGAAGTCCTGGTCGCAGTCGGTGACTATCACCCAGTGCGGCGCCTTGGAGCGGGTCAGGCGATAGCTGCTGATCAGCACCAGGGGCTGGCCGCCTTCACGCAACAGGCCGGGCAGGTCCAGCGGCCCGCCGAGCACCTGCTGCACTTCGCTGGCATCCAGTTCCTTGCAGAACTCATCGTGGACCAGGCGCATGACGTCCTTTTTATGTTCGTCGCGCACGCCGTTGAGAAACAGCGGCCCGCTGCTGTTGACCTGCAAGCGCACGGCAAAACCGCGGCGCCAGGCCGCCAGGGCCAGGCCCTGGGGGCTGCAGCCACCATGGCCCGAGGTCATGAAGACGGTGGTGGCTTCACGCCAGATCTGCAGTTCCTCCCGACGCTCCAGGGGCCGTGAAGGTTGCAGGGCGCCCATGGCCATCAGCAGGCAGGCGGGGCCGCAGGTGAAGTCGGTGGTCTGTTGGTAATAGGGCACGCGGATGCTGCGGGTCTCGCGGTGCTGGAGGATGCGTTTTTCCAGGCGCAGGGCGTCGGCGTGGTCCTGGTAATAGTCGGGGACCAGGGCGAAACGCCGGTAGCCGTTGCGCTCGTACAAGGCGATGGCCGCAGGGTTGTCGGTGCGCACCTCCAGGCGCAGGTAGGCGCAGTCATGGGCCAGGGCACAGGCCTCCATGCGTTGCAGCAGGCGCTTGCCCAGCCCCAGGCCCCGGGCGCTTTCGGCGATGGCCAGGGAATACAGGCGCGCCAGGGAGGTGCCGCGATGGAACAGCACCAGGGCATACCCCAGCACCTGCGCCTGCTGTTCGGCCACCAGCAGCTGCCCATGGGCGCGGCTGATCATCCACTGGAAGCTGCGCGGGGTCAGCCGGTCGCTGGTGAAACATTGCTCCTCCAGCGCCACCAGCGCCGGCAAGTCCTCGAGGGTTGCAGTGCGAAAGACAAGATCCATATGACCGCCGTAAAAGTTGCGTAATGAAACGAGACTTCAAAAAAAGTTCGTGCTTAATAGAAAGGGTCAGGTTCTTCAGCGAGAGCGAACTTTATGTCAGCGGTACAAGGTCATTGGCGAGAAGTATCCGGGCAAAGTTTGCCGGCGACAATCACTTCCTCAACTAATATTGCCCGGATGGACAAAGCCTCAAGCCAGGTAATCATTATTGTCGAACGCAAGGAAGACTGGGCCTCGTACTTTCCCAGCGACGACATCCTCACGGCCCAGGAGTACCTCGAGCACAGCCGCGAAAGCGCGCCCGGCAAGCGCGTCCAGGTGATCAACCTGTGCCGCAGCTACAAGTACCTGGGGCATGGCTACTATTGCTCGCTATTGGCTGAAGCCCGCGGCCACCGGGTGATTCCCTCGGTTCGCACCATCAGCGAACTGACCCGCAAGGCGCTTTACGGGTTGGCCCTGGATGATCTCGACAAGAGCCTGGAAAAGGCCCTGAGCAATCATCTTTACCGCGATACCGAAGGCTTTACGCTGACCCTTTACTTCGGTCGAACTCATATAGAGCCCTTGCAGGAATTGGCTCGGCAATTGTTTGAACTCTTCCCTTGTCCGATTCTGTTAGTTGATTTCAAGCGAACTAACAGTTGGCACATCGAAGGCGTAAAGTCGGGGGCGCTGCATAAGTTGCGCGAAGACCAGGAAGATCAGTTCGCCAACTCCCTGGACAGTTTCAGCCGCAAGGTCTGGCGGGTTCCGCGCTCCCGGCAAGTGGCCCGTTATGACTTGGCCATTCTCCATGATCCCCAGGAACTGCTGCCGCCTTCCAACCCTCGGGCGCTGGAGAGTTTCATTCGCGTGGGCAAGGGCCTGGGCATCGATGTGGAACTGATCGAGAAGAAGGACTATTCGCGGCTGGCCGAATATGACGCGCTGCTGATCCGCGAGACCACCAGCGTCGACAACCACACCTACCGTTTTGCCAAGAAGGCCGAGAGCGAAGGGCTGGTGGTGATGGACGACCCGGCGTCGATCCTGCGCTGCACCAACAAGGTCTACCTCAGCGACCTGCTCAAGGGCCATCAGCTGGGCATGCCCGCCACCGAGATTCTCTACAAGGAGCGACCGCAGGATTTCGAACGGGTCGGCGAGCGCCTGGGTTTTCCCCTGGTGCTGAAGATCCCCGACGGCTGTTTTTCCCGCGGAGTGATCAAGGTCGAGAGCCAGCAGGCCTTGATGGAAGCCACTGCCGAGCTGTTCGAGCACTCGGTACTGCTGCTGGCCCAGGAGTTCTTTTACACCGAGTACGACTGGCGCATCGGCGTGCTCAACCGCAAGCCGATCTTTGCCTGCCAGTACTTCATGTCCAAGGGCCATTGGCAGATCTACAACCACAAGGCCAAGGGCCAGGACATCAACGGCGAGTGCCGCACCCTGGCGATCCACGAAGCGCCCCGGGCGGTGGTGGATCTGGCGGTGAAGACCGCCAACCTGATCGGCGACGGCCTGTACGGCGTCGATCTCAAGCAGTCCGGCGACAAGGTGGTGGTGATTGAGGTCAACGACAACCCCAACCTCGACGCCGGCATCGAGGATGCCTACCTGCAGGACGATCTCTATGCCCTGGTGCTGGAGGAGTTTGTCCGCCGCCTGGAGCTCAAGCGGCGCGGCCAGGCCTGGTAGGGGCCTTCATTGCGGTTGCAGGGTCAGCACCTCGAAGCCGTCCCGGGTCACCGCCACCGTGTGTTCCCACTGGGCCGAGAGGCCGTTGTCGCGGGTGACCACGGTCCAGCCATCCTTGAGCCCGCGGACCCGGGCGCTGCCCTGGTTGAGCATCGGCTCGATGGTGAAGACCATGCCCTCGCGCAGCTCCAGGCCGGTACCGGGGCGACCGAAGTGGAGGATTTGCGGCTCTTCGTGCATCTGCCGGCCGATGCCATGGCCGCAGTATTCACGGACCACGCTGTAGCCCTTGGCTTCGGCATGGGCCTGGATGGCATGGCCGATATCGCCCAGCCGGGCGCCGGGGCGCACCACCTTGATCGCCGCCCACATGGCCTCGAAGGTGGTGTCCACCAGGCGCCGGGCCTTGGGCCCGACAGTGCCGATCAGGTACATCTTGCTGGAGTCGGCGATGTAGCCGTTCTTCTCCAGGGTGATGTCGATATTGATGATGTCACCGTCCTTGAGCACGGCCTTGGGGTGGGGCATGCCGTGGCACACCACCTCGTTGATCGAGGTGTTGATGCAGTAGGGGTAGTTGTACTGGCCCTTGCTGGCCGGGCGCGCCTTGAGTTCATGGCGGATCAGGTGTTCCACCGCGGCGTCCAGCTCCAGGGTGGACAGGCCGGGGGCGACAAAACCGTCGAGATAGGTGAACACCTGGGCCAGCAGCCGTCCGGCTTCGCGCATCAGCGCCAGTTGTTCCGGGGTCTTGATCAGGGCCTGGGTCATGCGCGCCCCCTGAGCAGGTCGGGCTTGTTCAGCAACAGCTTGTTGATCAGGTCGTTGTAGGCCAGGTGAGGGTTGAGTTCGGCCAGCAGGCCGATCTTCATCCAGAACTCGGCCTGGGCGTTGATCGAGCGGTCCATGGCGGCGCTGGCCACGCGGATCTGCTCGTGCAGTTCATCGGAGATCTTGACGATGCCCATGGGGGCCTCCCTTGAGGAAATATACGAATCATATATGTTTCGTATATTTGGCTTCAAGCCACGGTGCCCAATGGCAGACGTCGCCGTTCAAGGAGGCCGGGAAAAAAGCGTTGACCGGACCCTGCTGGCGCGAGTAATTTCCAGCCCATGACTTTCCCTGCATATCGTTCCCAGCCAAGCATTATTACCGCCATTCCTTATTGGCGGGCTTGCTGACGACTGCACCCAACCCGCCCTGGAGGCGGGTTTTTTCTCTCTGTCTCCCGGGCTTCGTACACAGCCAGGAGATCCACCATGAGTCGCCCCAGCCGTTCTGCCACCCCCCAGCCCAGTGCCGACATGGCGTTGCTGGAGCGCTACGTGAAGATGATTCTTGCGGCGCCGGTCTACGACCTGGCGATCCGTACGCCGTTGCAGGCGGCGCCGGCGCTGTCCGAGCGGCTGGGCAATCAGATCCTGCTCAAGCGCGAAGACCTGCAACCGACCTTTTCCTTCAAGATCCGTGGCGCCTACAACCGCCTGGCGCACCTTACCCCGGAGCAGAAGCTGCGCGGAGTGGTCACCGCGTCCGCCGGCAATCATGCCCAGGGCGTGGCGCTGGCGGCGCGGGAACTGGGGATCAAGGCAAGCATCGTGATGCCCGCCAGCACCCCGGAACTCAAGGTGCTGGGGGTGCGCAGCCGCGGCGCCGAGGCGATCCTGCATGGCCAGAGCTTTCCCTTCGCCCTGGAGCATGCCCTGGATCTGGCCCAACGCACCGGCAGTACCTTTGTTTCACCCTTTGATGATCCCTATGTGATTGCCGGGCAAGGCACCGTGGCCATGGAGATCCTGCGCCAGCAGCAGGGCGAACTGGACGCGATCTTCGTTCCGGTCGGCGGTGGCGGGCTGATCGCCGGGATCGCCGCCTATGTCAAATACCTACGGCCACAGATCCGCATCGTTGGTGTCGAGTCCGAACATTCCAACTGTCTGCAACAGGCCCTGGCGGCAGGGCAGCGGGTGGTGCTGCCTGAAGTGGGAACCTTTGCCGACGGTGTTGCGGTGGCGCAGATCGGTGAGCATGGTTTCCAGATCTGCCGGCATCACGTGGATCAAGTGATCAGCGTCAGCAACGACCAGTTGTGTGCGGCGATCAAGGACATCTACGACGATACCCGCTCCATCACCGAGCCCTCGGGCGCCCTGGCGGTGGCGGGCATCAAGCAATACGTGGCGCAAAGCGGCGTCCGCGGCCAGACCCTGGTGGCGATCGACTCGGGGGCCAACATCAACTTTGACAGCCTGCGCCACGTCGCCGAACGCGCCGCCCTGAGCAACGCCGCCTTGTAGGAACAGACCTGCCAGCGAAGGCGCCCTGCGCAGCGATGCAGACCTCCAGGGCCCATTCGTCGGCAAACCGGCTCCTACGAGGGCGTGCACGGTGTACCTGCCTGCTGTAGGAGCTGGCTTGCCAGCGAAGGCGCCCTGCGCAGCGATGCAAGCTTCACCGGCAAGCCGGCTCCTACGACAGCAGAGGGCGCATGAAGCTGCGTTCGTAGCTGAGGATGAAGCGCTTTTGCACCACCGCCGCTACCAGGGCCACGCTTTCCGGGTCATTGAGGGCGCTCTGGCGGTAGGCTTCGTAGTCCGCCAGGGAAGGAAAGCTGAACAGGCAGTAGGCGATATTGCTGGCACCTTCGGAGGGCAGGAAATAGCCGTGGTGGGTGCCGCCCAGCCGCTTCACCACCGCGATCCAGGCCTTGGAGTAGGCTTCGAACTCGGCCAGTTGGTAGGGGTCGATCACGTATTTGACATGGCAGGTAATCAAGGGAGGCACTCCGGCTGGGGGGATGGCTTATTCCTGGCGGGCGTTTTCTGTCTTGTCCGCGGCGCTCCACAGGCGGTAGCGCACTTCCACGTCCTTGGGCGCGTAGATCACGATCGGCAGCTTGCTGTTGTAGCGCAAGACGAAGCCGTCACCGGTCACCGGGACGAAATCCTCGCGGGTCTTGCCGTCGGGGCAGGCCATCCGCGTACTTATCGGGCCGCTGACCTGGTCCAGGCGGTAGTAGGGATAACCCCAGCCTTCGAGGTTCTTCTCTAGCAGTTTGCCGCCCAGGCGTTGCAGGTTGCAGTCCACGGTGAGGGTCTTGCCGGCGAGGATCTCGACCTTGTAGCGGTCTTCGTGCTGTTGCTTGGGCAGGTGGATGACCTGGCGGGTGAAGCCGTCTTCGGCCTTGGGGTAGGGTGCGGTGTCTTCGAGCTTGGCGGCAAAGGCCTGGGCGCAGAGAGCCGAAAGCAGGGTGACGCTGGCAAGGGGGAGCAGACGCATGAAGCCTCCTGGCTGATTGAAAGCGCGATACACCCGTTTGAGTGGGCGCCTTGGGGAAAGTCCGGCCCGGGCATTCTGACCGGCGCCCGAGGCGCAATGCAAACGTCCTGGGTAGCAGGGCATTTTGCAAGGCCAACTGCCTGCTTTCTTGCACTTTGCACGGCTGCTCGTACGCCGCGTGCCGATTTCGCAGGGCCCTGTGGCGCTGCCGGCCAGGCACGTTTCCTGCTGCCTTATCAATCAGGTCCGCGATTGAGCAAAACCTTGAAACAAGACCAGTTGCACGCAAATGGAGGGATAGGCCGGCGGCCGGTATGGGCTGGCAGCCAACCAAGCGAAAAACCCCGGTGCTCAGAGCGAAATCGAATTTAGCAGCCTCGGGAAAGCGGCTTAGTCTGTAGCTTGGCTCCGTCTGCAAGGATCAAGACCGGGCCCGGATCACTACCGAACACGGACGTCA
Organism: Pseudomonas sp. GW822-FHT06D10; assembly: GCF_058799535.1. Lineage (NCBI taxonomy): Bacteria > Pseudomonadati > Pseudomonadota > Gammaproteobacteria > Pseudomonadales > Pseudomonadaceae > Pseudomonas > Pseudomonas sp. GW822-FHT06D10. The sequence continues at coordinate 857,339 of NZ_JBXALN010000001.1, forward strand.
TTGTTGTCAGGTTGTTTGCCTATTGATTGGCCGTCTCGAACAAAGGAGAGAGTCGCCATGTTTCTATCTGCCCTTGAACTGCGCAATATCATTGAAAGCAGCTTTCTGCCCAAACGCTGCCAATGCACCCTAAGCCCCGACCTGTCGATGACCGTGAAGGTCTTCGGCGACCATCAAACCGACCGGGTCGACCTGGTGGTTACCGGCATCGACGCCTCGCAGCTCAACGGCTGTCGGGAAATCAACGAGCTGATTGCCGAATTGCGCTACGACCTGGCGCACAACCCTCGCCAGGTTGCCCCTCTGCGGCGTGCATTCTAGGCGCCTTCGGGAGTAGGGAATTCAACAGGGGGGCCGCCAGGCCGCCGCGAAACCCGGCTTGCCGATCGGCACCGGGCGTGATGAGGGGCCGCAGCGCGGCCCCGTGTGAGTGTGTTGCACAGCCTCAATTATCGGTGATGCACGCATCCGACATCTTTCTGTAGGTGATTTCCTCGGGCTTGCCCTGGTTGTCGATGAACTTCATGTCGGCGGTGATCACTTTGCACTCCTGGGTCGCAGGTTCGGTCATCGAGATCACTTTGCCCACATGCAGCGGCATTCCATAGTGGTAGGGCACGGCGGTGGTGCTGTCTGCCTGGGCCAGGCCACTGAGGGCACTCAACAGCAGGGCGGTGGCAGTCAAACCGATACGCAGGTTCATGGCAATTCTCCGATGCAGGCTACGTCAGTTCCGCGCCAATCAGGCGTTAGAACTTGCCGCGCAGCGCTTCAGATTGTTCTGAGCTAGCGCGGTCAATGACACTTTTAGCCTGTCGGATTAATTGCCGATTAAATTGCATAGGGAGCTAATGTTTTTTACAGCTCGCTGTAGGCAATGCGTTGATACCCGGGCAATGCCTGTTGCAGCAGTTGTTCCAGAGACTGCTGCGCCGGCAGGTAATCGTCACCGAAATCACCCTCGGCCAGCTGGGTCGGGTGGGCCACCACTTCAATCACGCCGGGCGGGCGAAAACCTTCCAGCAGGTCCCTGGGCGTGCACACGCTCTGGGCCCCGGCCCCGCACAACCAGCGGATACGCCGGTTGAGCGCGCTCTTGAACAACCGCTTGAGGGGCCCGATGTTGCCCCCCACATTGCGCGCCAGGCGCACCTGCACCCCTTGCTGCGCGGCGAAGCGAGCGACGATGGCTGCCACCGGCCACAGGTTGTGCACGTGCTGGTGGGAGTCGATATGGCTGGGCCGCACCCCCTGATCGACACAGCGCTGCCACTGGGCCTGCAACTCCTCGCGCACCGCCTCGGCCGCCGCGGCCGGCAGGCGCAGGGCCGAGCGCCGCAGGTTCAGGTCGAACTGCCCCTGAGGGTCACAGAACAACGGCTGGTGGCGTATCGCCGGGCTCAGTGGCGCGCCGTAGGTGAGGTTGAAATGCAGGCCGATGCGTCCCAGCAAACCGTGCTGCTGGGTCAGTTCACAGGCGTCGTTGAACGCCGGCATGTTGGCCATCAGGGTCGCCGAGCTGATCACCCCTCGCTTGAAGGCGCGCAGGGTCAGCTGGTTGTAGTCCAGGTCGAGACCGAAGTCGTCGGCATTGACGATGACCCGGTGGGCCCGGGCGGCAGTCAGGGGGCGGTTCATGGGCGGGATCCTTGTACGGTGTTGGCCTGGCGCCGTTCGCGCCAGGCCTTGAGGCGCGGCTTGAGCCACTGCCAGATGCGTTCGGCGGTACCGGCCAGCAGCGCTCGCGGGCGCCAGGAATAGAAGCTCCAGCGCTGGTGTTCCACCAGGCCGCTCATGCGTTCATGCAACTGATGGCTGGAGCGGCTGAGGCTGACCCGCGAGGCATCGACCCACTGCCAGCCTTCGTCCAGCCCCCAGCGGATCCACTCATCCAGCAGCAGCCGGCCGCTGCCCAGGTTCTTGTATTGCGCCAGGAAGGCGATGTTGTAGTCGTACAGGCGGCCGCGCTCCAGCAGGCCGAGGCGATAGCTGATGCAACGGCCCTGGTGTTCCAGCATCACCACCCGCACACAACCTTCGGCGGCCAGGCCGCGCAGGGCGCTGGCCATCCATTGCCAGCGCAGCTCCCCGGAGAAGATCCCCAACCCGTCTGCGCCTTTCCAACTGGCCTGTTCCACCTCGCGGAGCATTTCCAGCACCCCGTCCATGCCGTCGGCCTGGGGCGCCATGCGGATCACCCGAGCGTCGATTTCCGCGCAGCGTTTCTTCGCCCGGCGCAGCTCGTAGCGCAAGGTGCCGGTGGCTTCCTCGCGGTCGCTGTCGACAATCAGGTGTTCCGGCGCCCGGCAGCTCAGGGCCTGTTCGCTGTACCAGCTGGCCCGGCGCCAGGGCGCCAGCAGGTGCTCGGCGTCCACCAGTTCATGAAGTTGCAGCAGGTCATGGGGCAGTTGCCGGCGGATCTGCTCCAGCACCTCGGGCATGGCGCCTTGCGCCGGGTCCGCGACCAGCAGCGCCAGGCGGTCGCTCAGCGGATGCCCCAGGTGGCGTATCACCTGCAGGCGCAGGCCGGCCCGGGTTTCGCGGCCCAGGGTCAGCGGCAGGCAGAGCACCAGGCGCTGGCCATGCCAGCCCAGGAGTATCTGCAAGTGCCGGTGATCCAGGGCCCGTTCCGCCCCCTGTAGCCAGCTCAAGCGATTGAACGGCGTGGCCTGTGGCACTTGCTGGCGCAGTTGCTCATAGGCCGCCACGGGAAAGTCCTGGGTGCAGAGGCTGGCGCACCATTGCCAACGCAGGCTCACGAACGTTCCTTGTCGATAGGGCTGGAACCGCTGGGCTGCTGTGCCAGGCGCCCGCGGCGCAGGTGGTGCAGGCGTGTCTGGTGGTACGGCCGGCGGCGGTGGAAGTGCAGGCAGCGCAACAGGCAGTAGACATGCAGGGATTCACCCACTTCCTGGAACCCCAGGCGCATGTGCATCTTCAGCGCCGGCTCGTTGCGCACGTTGACCAGGGCCCGGGTGGCCTTGAAGCCGCGCTCGCGGTATTCGTCCCAAAGCAGCTTCTGCGCCAGGATCACCACCCCCGAGCCGCGATACGGCACCGCGCACTCTCCGGCGAACTGATACAGGCAGCCCGGCGGGATGCGCATCCAGCAGCGGTACAACTGGTCGTCGTAGTAATCGCGCTCGCTGATCCACACCATCATCATCACGTTGCCGTCTTCATCCAGGTGTGCGCTGCCGCGGCTGCCTTTGTCCAGCAGGCCGCGAATGGCCGGCAGTTGTGCCTTGAAGTACTTGTCGAAGGCCGGCAGAAGCTCGCGGGTGATGGGCACCTGGGGCCAGCGGCCGGGGTTGATGGGGCAGGGCACCGGCAAGGCCAGGGAACGTTCCAGGGTCAGCAGTTCCCAGTGGTAATAGAAGAAGCGTTCACGCAGCACCCGCAGGCTGCCACGCAGGCCCTTGCGGCGGATTCTGGCCAACAGGCCGGTCAAGCGACTCATAGGGTTTTCCAGGTCAAGGCAAACAGGGTTTCACCGGGCACCTGCAACTGGGCCCGGCCATTGCTGCACTGCACGGCGGCGGAGCGGCTGTGCCCGTCGGCGCCGAGCAGCTCCAGGCTCGGGCCGGCCTGGCAGATCTGCTCGGCGCCGTCCAGGTCGATGGTTTGTGCGCGCGGGGTCTTGGTCACGCCCAGCAGGCTATGGCGCGGGCCATCGCGCAGTGCCAGGGCATCCACCTCGAAGGCCGGGTTGTCCAGCGCCTGGACCTGCCCCAGCCAGTGCCGCTGGATGAATTGCTGGGCCACGGCCACCGGCTTCAGGCTGAAGCGCTGGGCGTCGTGCTGGGCCAGCATGCCCTTGGGGTACTCGGGCTCATCGGCGGCCTGGAACCAGTTGAGCATGTCCAGCAGGCCGTCCTGGGAGGCATTGGCCACCACCGACATCCACCACAGGGCGGCGTAGTGAGTGTCCTGCTGATAGGGGCTCAGGTCCGGGCCGCTGGAGATATTGGTCTGGCTCAGCAACAGCGCCTTGCGCGGCCGGCCCAGGTCATCCAGGCCCACCAGGTCGGCGGCGGCGCGCACGCTGGCGCGGTAGCGGCGGGTGGCCAGCAGGTCGCGGACCATCCACTCGTGCCAGGCCATGGCGTCGATATCGGCGCCGTGGGCCTCCAGCAACTGGCGCGCCCAGTCGATGCCGCGGCGCTGCCCGGCACCGATGCGAAACGGCCCGTCCAGCAGCCGCGAACTGACCGGCATGGCAATGCGCACACCTGCGGCCCGGGCCTCGGGGTTGGCCTTGACGTGCTCCAGCATGCGCCCGAAGTAGCTGGCGAACACGGCGTAGCTGGGGTAGTTGAGGTTGGGTTCGTCGGCGAACGCCAGGTAGTGCAGGCCCTGGTTGCCCAGGTGCACGCTGTCCGCCAGCCAGGCGTCGAGGCCGGCGAAGCTCTGGCTGTCGGCTGCCAGTACCGCCCGGCGCCCGGTGCCCGCCAGCAGGGTGATGTCGCGGTCGATCTTGAACGTTTCGCGGTACAGCCGGCGAAAGCCCAGCTCGCGTTGGGGTTCCTGCTGGATCACATCGACGAAGCTGTAGAAGTTGGCCGCCCGCGGCCCCAGGGCCCGCAGCAGTTCAAAGGTCGACTGCGGCGGCTGGGCATAGGGCAGGGCGATCCCCAGGTGCGGGCTGGGGCCGCGCATCTGCGGCTTGAGGCTCAGCTCGACCCGGCCCGGTGTCCATTGCAGCGGGTGCAACTGGCGCAGGTCCTGGGCGAACAGGTTGGCGGTGCCGTCGAGCCAGAACGCCACCTTGCCCGAGCCGCCCAGGGACAGGCGCCAGACCTCGTCCTGCTGGGCCACCGGCAGCGGGATCTGGTCGAACTGACCGTACTGCGGGTGCTCCACCAGCTTCAGGCGCAGCAACTGGTGGTCACTCAGGCGTGTGGCCTGGAGCACGCTGACCCCACCGTAATACTTGCCCGCCAGTACCGCCTGCTCTCCGGCGGCCACGCGAAAATACAGCTCCACGCCACTGGGCACGTCGGCGCTGAAATGCACCTTGGCCGGTTCGAACTGGGCCAGGGTGGCGCTGTCGTGGCTGACCTTGAAGTTGCGAAAGCTGTAGCCCGGGACCTGCAGCCGGTAGTCGCCCTGGGCCGCGGGTAGTTGGACTTCCCGCTGGCCGTAGGGTTGGTCGGCGCGAATCTCCAGCTGTTGCAGCAACTGGCCGTCCGGGTGCAGCAGGTACAGCTGCTCCTGGTTGGCGTCGCTCTGCCAGGCCGGGCTCCAGCGCAGGTGCAGGGTGTCGCCGGCCTCGGCTTGCAGGTACAGGCTGCCGTCGCGGATATCGCCCCATTGCAGGGGCGCGGCGTGCAGGGCAGTGGTCGCCGAGATCAGCATCAGGGCGAGCAGGGAACAGGGTTTCATTGAAGCCTTTCCTTAGGGCGCAATAACTGGCGCACGTAGACGATGTCTCCAGGTAACAGGATCAGGGTGCGGTACCAGGCCACACCGCTGAGGTGGCAATACAGGCCGAGCATGGCCAGGCTCACCGCGAGGTAGGCGATGGACGAGGCCAGGCCGGCGCCGACGATGCCCAGCGACGGGATCAGCAGCGCATTGAGCGCCAGGTTCAACAGGGCGCCACCGGCCAGCAGCAGCGACAGCGTGCCGGGGCGCTGCTTGCCCAAGAGGTCCAGGCGCAGGATGCTCGCGTAGCACAGGCCGAACAGCCCGGGCAGCAAGGCCAGCAGGGCACCGTAGGCCGGGGCGTAGTCGGCGCCGAACAGGGTGACAATCAGCCACTGGCCGATCAGCGCCATGCACAGGCAGGCGCCGAGCATCACCGTGGCGGTCAGGCGCAGGGCCAGGGCGGTCAGTTGCTCGATGCCCGATCCCTGTTGCAGCAGGCGCTTCATCAGTGGCGTGGTCACCGCCTCGGGAATGATCAGCAGCAGCTCGGCGGCGGCGCTGGCCATGGCGTACCAGCCCAGGGCCGCGGGGTCGAGCAGGGCACCGATGAACAGGTAGTCCGAACGCAGCATCAATTGTTGCGACAGCACCCCGGGGTGGCTCTGGGCGCTGTAGCGCAGCAGCTTGCCCTGTTCCCCGGCCTGCCAGCGCAGGCCCAGGTCGTGGAAGCGTCGCAACCAGCACCAGCCAACCACCACCACCAGCAAGGTGCCCCCCAGCCAGCTGACCAGGGCCGCCGACAGCGGCTGATTGCGCCAGATCCACCACAGGCCGACGAACAGCAGCAGCGGCACCAGGGATTCCAGCAGGCGCAGGGCATTGAAGGCTTCGACCCGGCCATCGGCGTTGTGCAGGGTCAGCAGGCCGCTCTTGAGCACGGTGATGGGCACCGCCAGCAACAACAGCCAGGCCAGGTCCCCCAGTTGCAGGCTCAGTTCCCACTGGCTGCCCAGGGTGTTCATCAGCGCCAGCCCGGCCAGGGTCAGCAGGCTGGCCAGCAGGCAGCCGTAGACCAGCACCTGGGTCAGTAGCAGGCCCATGGGCCGCTGGCGCGCGGCTTCATAGCCGACCGCGGTGTTCAGCCCGCCGCTGGTCAGGGCGGCAATCAGTTCCGGCAGGGTGCTGAGCAGGGCGAACAGGCCGCGATCCGCCGGGCCCAGCAATCGAGCCAGCAGCACGTTGCGCAGCAGCCGCAGGCCGATCATCGCCAGGCGCGTGCCCATGCTCAGGGCCAGGTGCCAGAGGTAGCCGCCGCGCTTCATGCCCGGGCTCCCTGCAGCAGGCGCCAGGCCAGCAAACCGGGGCGGGCGGCGCTGGCGTGGCTGACGTCGATGCGTGGCAAGGCCAGGAGCGGGTTGCCACTGGCCTCGATCAGCCCGGGGCGGGTGCCCAGGGCGTAGCGATAACCCAGCCCGGCGACGGCGGCGCGCACCTGGGCATTGTGGTCGCCATTGGGGTAGCAATAGACCCCCAGCGGCGCCTGGCAATGGTTCTGCAACGCCTGATGGGAGCGTTGCAGATCCGCTTTCAGCGCGGCCTCGTCAAGGCCGGTGAGAATGGCATGGCTGGCGCCGTGGGGCCCAAAGCGCACCAGTGCCGAACGCTCCAGGCGCTGCACCTGGGCCCAGTCCAGGCTGTGGGGGCCGTGCTCGTTGGGGCAACTGTCGGCCAGGGCCTGGAGGGTGGGCCCGGGCAGGGTCTTCAAGCGTTGCAGGTAGCGCCCCAGGAGCCGGCTGCGGGCGTCGCTGTCACCCGGCTGCAACAGCTCGGCCGCAGGTGCCAGTTGCAGCGCCTGCAACTGTTCCAGCAGCGGCCGGGCCGCGGCGCTTGCGGGCCGCAGCCAGAGCGTTTCGCCGATGGACTCCCACCAGAAGCCCTGGGCGCTGCCGATGAAGTCGGTGGAGAGGAAGATGCTCGCCGGCACCTCGTAGCGCTCCAGCAGCGGGTAGGCCACCTCGGCGTTGTCGCGCCAGCCGTCATCGAAGGTCAGGGCCAGGCGCGGCCGGTCGCCGCCGGGGTATTGCAGCAGGTGATTGAGCGGCACACAGTCGAAATGCCGCCGCAGCCAGCGCAGCAGGTGCTCGAACTGGCGCTGGCCGACGCACAGTGGCGCCCGGTGTGGCCGGCGGGCGGCCTGCTCGTCGGCCAGCACCCGGTGCAGCATCAGCACCACCCCGGCTTCGCTGAGGCGGGCGCGGCCGACGCTGTGCAAGTAGGCGTTGCCCAGCAGGCGCTTGAGGTTGAGTTTGAGGTTCATGTCAGCGGTTCTGTTGTGGGTTCCACAGGGCATAGCGCTGCCCGCGGAGAAATTGCCAGAGGCCCATGCTCATGCCGGCCATTGTCACCAGCACGAAACCGGCCAGGCGAAACACCTTGGGCAGGCGCCCGCGGCGGTCCAGCAGGCCCATGATCCCGGCGCCGTAACCCAGCACCTGGGCCAGCAGGGCCAGGCTGTAGAAGGCGCCGGCATTCCACAGCAGCAGGCTGCTGACCAGCAGCGGCAGCAACAGCACCGGGGCCAGGCGGCGGATCAGCTTGTGGCTGATCAGGGCGATGGCGTAGGCGCCGTGGCGCAGTGGGTTCATCAGCTCGCGGCGCTGGGCCAGGCTCTGCAGGCCGCCGACGGTGACCCGCAGGCGCCGCCGGTACTGCTTGCCGGCTTCGTCCACGCCCTGGTCCAGCACCTGGGCCTCCTCGACATAGACGATCCGCTTGCCGGCCACCGGGGCGCAGGTGCTGATGAAGAAGTCATCGTTGACCTCGGCCGGAACCCGCTGGAACAGTTCGCGGCGCAGGGCCAGCAGCGCGCCGTCGGCGGAGACCATGCAGCCGGTGCGGTTTTCCGCCTGGCGCAACCAGGCCTCGTAGTGCCGGTACAAGCTGTCTCCCAGGCTCAGGTTGTGCCCGGGGTCGGGGATGATCATGTGCCCGCCACAGGCCCCCACCTGCGGGTCGGACAAGGGCGCCAGCAGCTTGCCCAGGGTGTCGTGGGACCACTGGTTATCGGCGTCGGTGAACACCAGGATATCGTTGCGCGCCAGCTCCACCGCGGCGTTCAGCGCCCCGGCCTTGCCCACCCGGGGCAGGTCCAGGACCACGATCCGTGAGTCGCGCACGCCCAGGGCCGTGGCCACGGTGTCGTCGCTGGAACCGTCGCTGGCGAGGATGATCTGCAGGTCGGTGGCCGGGTAGTCCTGCTGCAACAGAGTGCGCAGCTTGTGCTCGATGTGCGGGCCTTCGTTGTGCGCGGCGATGATCACGCTGACCGACAGCGGCGCGCCTTCCTGCACCGGCCGCGGCCTGACGAACAGGCTGAGCAGGGCCAGCAGCAGGGGGTAGCCGACCCAGGCATAGAAAGGCAGTAGCAGGCACAGCCAGAAAAGTGTTTTAGCCACGGTCAGGTCTCTCGACAGAACGGTTGAACAGGGCCTGCACCAGGGCCAGGGCGCCCAGGTGCAGGCGCACCCAGTGCAGCAGCCAGAGTTGCAGGACGAACAGCGGGTCGCGTTGGCGCAGGCCCTGGCGCACAGCCAGGGCCAGGGGCGCCAGCGCTCCCAGCAGCAGGCACAGGCCCGCGGCGCCGGGCAGGCCCGCGAGCAGGCACAGCAACGCCACGAGGCTGAGCAGGGCGCAGGCCAGGCACAACAGGGGAAAGCGCAACAGGCGCAGGCTGAAGCCGCTGCCCTTGAGCAATTGCACGTGGCTGCCCTGGCGCCAGCGTTCCTTGCCGGCCCATTCGGCCCAGCTGGCCTCGTAGCCCCAATGCAGCACCTGGGGCTGGGGCAGGCTCAACTGGCGGGCGCCGGCAGCGTGCAGGCGCAGGCCGAAATCCTTGTCCTCGCCGGTGCGCAACTGCTCGTTGAAGCCGCCGACCCGTTCGAACCAGGCCCGCTGCAGGCACAGGTTGGGGGTGGGCATCCACGGCAGTAGCCGGGGTTGCGGGTCGCCGGCCAGGCTGCGGCGCTGCCAGGTCCGGGCGAACCAGGGGGCGCTGGCGGGTGCCGCGCAGTCCAGGGCGAAGACCTCGGCACGCTGCTCGGCCTGGGCCTGCTGCCAGAGCTGCAGCCAATTGCCGGGCACTTCGATGTCGGCGTCGAGGAACGCCAGGCTATCGCCGGTGGCCACCGCCGCACCGCGGTTACGCAGGGCGCCGATGCCGATGCCCGGGCACAGCAGCACCCGCGCGCCCAGCTCCCGGGCCCGTTGCGGCCCCTGATCGGTGGAGCCGTTGTCCACCACTATCAGTTCGCAGTCCAGGGTCGCCGCCCGGGCGGCGCGCAGCACGCTGTCCAGGGTGCGGGTGATGTGACGCGCCTCGTTGTACATGGGCACGATCACGCTGATCCTTTGCATCTTTGCCTCCCTTGGCCAGATTGCGTTGTTGTCGTGGGCGCCGGGTGAGGGCGCGGTGTTGCTGTTCTGTCGGTGCTGCTCCTGGGGGCCAGAAGGCCCTTCGGGCCTGGTCGCAGCCTGGGGCAGTGGCTACACGCGGCGTTGTCAGGCCGGGGCCGGGCGCGGCGCGGGAGCGTCTTCGGCCTGCAGGCGCAGGACGCTGGACAGGGCCAGGAAGATCCACAGGTACTTGTGGTTCGGCGCGCTGAGAAACAGCAGGAACACCGCCATGGCCAACAGGCTCAGGCCCAGGTGGGTGGCGATATCGGCCTGCTCGCGCTGGCCCCGGGCAAGAAAGCCCTGGCGCGCCCGTTCGAAGTTGCGCAGGCCCATCAGCATCAGCGCCACGAAGCTCAGGCCGCCGGGAATGCCCAGCTCGCTGAACAGCTCCAGGTAGGTGTTGTGGGCCCGGCGGAACAGGTCCGGCTCGTTCATGTTTTCCGAGAAGCTGCTGGCAAAGCCGGTCTGCGCGTAGTGGATCGGGAAGGTCCCCAGGCCCGAGCCCAGCAGCGGGTTCTGGCGGATCATCTGGCCGCCCACCACCAGGTAGGAGGTGCGCCGGCCCAGGGAGGTGTCCGCCGAGTGCGCGCCGGACTTGAGCATGCTCAGGGACTGGATCCGCGCCACGTACTCCGCCGGCAGCACGGCAATGCCCAGGGGAATGACGATGGCCACGGCGAACATGGCGAAGCCCAGGTGCTTGGGCCGCAGGCCCTTGAGCCGGTCGCGGTAGTGCCAGACGCCGATGGCAATGGTGAACAGCACCACCAGCAGGCCCGAGCGCGAGTCGGTCTTGGTCATCCCGGCCATCAGGGTCAGGCTGATGCCGACCCAGAACAGCCGCACCGGCCAATGGGGCGAACGCAGGGCGAGGAAGATCGCCGGCGGCACCGCCATGGCGATCAGCAGGGCGAAGTAGTTGGCATCCTGCAACAGGCCGATGGCCCGGCCGCCCACCTGGTACTTGGCCGATACCAGGGCGATCACACAGGTGATGGCCACGCTCACCGCCAGCAGGCGGCAGAGCATCAGCAGGTTGACTTCCCGGGCAATCAGCAGGGTGACGAAGAACAGGACCAGGCCCACTGCCAGCTCCCGCAGGCTGTCCAGCGACACCAGCAGGTTCTCGCTGTACAGCATGCTCAGCAGCAGGCACAGCAGGAATGGCCCCAGGGCCCGCCACAGGTTGCTGCGCAGGCGGGTGTCGGGGATCTGCCGCAGCAACAGCTTGAACAGCATGATCAGGATCAGCGAGGCGCCGAGCAGCTTGGCCCCGGAGAACGCGCTGTCCTTGAACAGGCCTTCGAAGGGCACCAGGGCGCAGATCCCCAGCAGGCCCCAGCCCGGGCGCCGGTACAGCAGCGCCAGGCCGAACAGCCCGACCACCACCAGCGGCGCAAGAAACGGCCAGGGGCTGGCCAGCAGCAACAGTGCGGCCAGACCCAGCAGCAAACCCAGGAACGGAGCGGCGATCATACTCGGGAGCTCTCTCTGGCGACGCGGTACAGCTCATCCCAGCGGCGAGCCAGGGTGGGCAAGTGATAGTGCTTGCGCTGGGTGACCTGGGCCGCCTTGGCCAGCTCCCCGGCCAGTACCGGGTCGTCCAGCAACTGGCCGATGCAGCGCCCCAGCCCGGCACTGTCCAGGGGCTTGGCCAGCAGGCCGTTGTGCCGGTGCTGCAGCACATCGGGAATCCCGCCCACGGCAAAGGCCACCACCGGGGTGCCGGCCTGCATGGCTTCGAGCAGGATCATCGGTGTGCCTTCGGTGCGTGAACTCAGTACCAGCACATTCAGGCGCTTGAGCCAGGGCTGCATGTCGTTCTGATAGCCCGGCAGCAGGATGCGCGTGGCCAACCCGGCTTCGTTGATGCGCTCGCGCAGGGCCTGGTTCTGCTCACCATCGCCCAGCAGCACGGCCTTGAGCGCAGGGCGCTGCTGGCACAGGCCGATCAGCGCATCGAGAAACAGGTCCGGGCCTTTTTCCGCGCTCAGGCGCCCGACGAAACCCACCAAGGGTTCCATTTCGTCGCGGCGTACTTCGGGCTCGCGCAGCGGCGGCCCGTCCAGGCTCGCCGGCAGTTCCAGGACCGGCTCCGGCAGGCCGTTGGGGATCACCCGCAGCTTGCCCTCGGCGACCCCCGCCTCCAGGTGCAGCAGGGCAATGCTCTGGGCCACGCAGGCTACCCGGCGCACCCGGCGGCTGCGGCACAGGCGCAGGCTGAGCCAGGTGTAGAACTTCTGTTTCAGGCTGCGCGGGGTGAAGCCGTGCTGGGTCATGACCAGGGGCAGGCGCAGGCGCCGGGCGCAGACCCAGGCAAACACCTGGGCCTTGAAGTTGTGCGCGTTGAGCAGCCCCGGCTGTTGCCGCAGGTGCGCCAGCAGTTCCTGCAGGCAGTGGCAGTTGTGGCTCGCCACGCCGGCCTCGGCGAAACGCTGCAGCAGCGCATCGGGGGCATTGATGAACACCACCCGATGCTGCCCCGGGGTGCCCAGGCAATGATCCAGCAGCATGCGCTCGGCACCGTAGAAACCGCCGCTGTGGATCAGGTGCACGATAGGCTGCGCGGCCATGCTCAGGTCGCTCACTGTTTGGCCCAATGCCAGGCCCAGCGCCAGGTCCAGCGCGGGTACGGGTTGACCTGGGGCTGCTCGACCGCGTTGAGCACCATCAGCACCGGCAGGCCGAGGTGATCACTGACCTGGGCCGGGTGCTTGAAGCGATGGTCGAAGAACTCGTAGACATAGCCCAGGGCAATGGCCAGCAGCAGGCCGGTGAGCAGGCCCAGGGGAATGATCAGCATCGGCTTGGGGAACGCCGCTTCGCTGGGTTCGTAAGGCTGGCTCAGGACCCGCGCGTTGGACAGCTCGCCACTGATCAGGCGCTCGCCACGGCTCTCTTCGTAGCGCTGGGTGTAGGTGAAGAAGGCTTTGTGCAAGGCATCGATTTCAGTGTCCAGCTGGCGCAGTTTGCTCAGGACCTCTTGCAGGTCGCGCACCCGCGCCTTGTAGTCGTTGATCCGCGCGGTCTTCTGGGCGATCACCGACTGGGTGATCTGCAAGTCGCTGCTGCGCTCGCGCACGCGGTTCTCCACCACCTTGAGGAACTGCGCCCGGGCCCGCACGATCTGCTCGCGCTGCTGCTGCATGGGCACGCTGTCGGCGCGGTAGGTGTCGGCGGTGGTGCCGTACTGGCTCACCAGGTTGGTCAGCTGTTCGCCCAGTTGCTTGATCTCGCGGTCTTCGTAGGCAACGTTGTCCACGGTGTTGGCGAAGGCGAAGGGGAAGGTGTAGTCGGTGAGGCCGGCCTTGCGCGCGGCAGCCAGGTTCTTCTGCAGGTAATCCAGGCGGCGCTGGTTCTCCAGGGCCTGGTCGCGGTAGCCGTTGAGCGATTGCTCTTCGGTGTTGATGGCGTTCAGGCGGAAGGTGATCTCTTCCTTGGGGTCGGAGGCGTGGGCCGCTTCCAGCAGGGCCTGGCGCTTGCCTTCCAGGTCATCCAGGCGCGACTGGTACTGGGCCTTCTTCTGTTCGTAGAAGGCTTCGGGCAGTTCGTTGGATTGCAGGTCCTGGCGGTTCTTCAGGTAGTTGGCCAGCAGGCGCTCGACAAAGCGCGTGCCTTCGGCGGCATTGGGGCTGGCGTAGACGATGGAGATCACGTTGGAGCCGGGCAGGGTGCCGATCTTCAGGTCCTTGACCGCCTGGTCGGTGAAGGCATCCAGGCTGGTATCGCGCACCGGGTCCACGGCCAGGCCGAAGAAACCGCGCACCGGGTTGATCACATGGTTGCGCAGGGGGTCGATCAGGCCATTGCGGATCGGCTTGACGATCAGCCGGGTCAACAGGCCCTCGCTGCCGCCGAACTGGCCTTCGCGGCGCAACTGGTCGATGGTGTCGCGGATCAGCGTGGGTGAACGCAGGATGTTGCTCTCGGTCTCCATGTCCGCCAGCGACGGCGGGATGAACTTGTCGGAGTCCGGGGCGAGCACGGTGTTGGCGTCGGTCTGCGAGAGTTTCTTGGACTGCACGATGACTTCGGCAGTGATCTCGAAGCTCTGCTTGAGCACCAGGGGCAGCAGCAGGGCGATCACCGCGAAACCCAGGAACACCCGTTTGATCAGGCGCCGATTGACAAAGAACACGAGCAGGAACTCGTGCAGGTAGTTTTCGATCTTGGTCATCAAGAGGGAACTCAGTTGTTGTTCGTTTCTTTGTTGTCGACGCGGTAGCCGAAGCTGAACCCGACACCCTGGAACATGATCACGTCCGCCAGCTGCTTGCTCAGGGCGCCGGCCTTGGCCAGGCGGGTCTTGGGCACATAGAGCATGTCGTCGGGCTGCAGGTAGGCGAATTGCAGGGCCTTGCCGTCCAGCGCCGCGTCGGCGTCGTAGACCCGGGCTTCGACCTGGTTGCCCTTGCGCCGCATGATCACCACCGAATCCAGGCGTGCAGTGGGGCCGGCCCCCTTGGCCAGGGTCAGGGCCTCAAGCACCGAGATCGGCCGGCGGATCGGGTAGGCTCCGGGCTGGCCGACTTCGCCCATGACGAACACCTCGTTGGAGGCGGTGGTCTTGAGCAGCACATCGACGCTCACCGAACCCACCTCCTTGGCATAGCGCTGGTTGATCAGGGTCTGCAGCTCGCTGAGGCTCTTGCCCTGCAACGACAGGCTGCCCAGCAGCGGGAAACTGGCGCGGCCGTCGGAGCCCACGACGATCTCGCGGCTAAGCCCGGTGGCCGGGTTGGTCAGGCTGGTGCGCAGGTTGTCCAGCTGGGCCATGGCGTGGGAGATCGAAAAGTTGATCTGCGGCTTCTTCAGCACCTTGGCGTATTGGGTTTCCAGGACCTGGCGCGCCTGTTCGGCGGAGAGCCCGGCGACCTGGATATTGCCCACGTAGGGCATGTCGATGCTGCCGTCGGGCAGCACCAGTTTGCTGCCGCCCAGTTCCGGAGCGGTGAGGAAGGTCACATCCACCTGGTCGCCGGGCTGCACGAGGTAGCGCTGCTGGCTGGTGGTGCCGATATGGAAGATCACGTCCAGCACGTCCTGGGGCCGCAGCACCTGCTCGATGGGCACCACCTCGGTGAGCTGGGCCTGGTCGGCCGGGGCGCTGAGGATCTGCACCGGCATCTGCTGCGGCTCGCGATTGACGCAGCCACCCAGGGCCAGCAGCAGTGACAGGCTCAGCAGGGAAAGTCTTGGCTTGTTCATGGTTACACGGTCCTTGTGCCGGTCAGAGACGGTCATAAACCCACTTGGGCATGTAGTACTTGCGGGCGTTGAACACGCTGCCGATCAACTTGGCCTCGGCCTGGATCAGGCGCTGGGCGGCGGCCTGGGCCACTTCCCAGCGGGTTTCCTCGCTGCGCACCACCAGCACCACGCCGTCGACCTGGGTGGCCAGGGTGAGGATGTCGCCGCTGCTGTAGACCGGGTCGCCGTCGATGATCACGAAGCGGTATTCCTCGGCCAGGGCCTGCAGCAGTTCGCGCAGCAGTTCCGGGGTCAGGCGCTCGCTGTACTGCTGGCGGCGGCCCAGGGGCAGGAAGTCGAAATTCACCGCGTCGCTGCTCTCGATGCACGAGGCCAGGGGCGGCGGGGTTTCGGCCAGTGCCAGGTCGAGGAAGCCGGGCCGCTCATCCAGGGCCAGGCGCCGGGTCAGGCTGCTGTCCGAGAGGCTGGTGTCCACCACCAGCACCCGGCCGCGGCTGGTGCGCGCCAGTTCGTTGGCCATGCTCAGGCTGCTGCTGGTGACGCCGCTGTTGCGGTTGGCCGCGGTCAGCAGGATGACCCGCAGTTCCTGGTCGAGTACGGTCACCGCCAGGTTGCTTTCGCTGGGGCTCTGGATCTTCAGACTGGCAAAGGTTGCTGCCGCCATTTCAACTTGCTCCGTGGCCATTGAGGACCTTGAAAGGGGTTTTGATCAGGATCTTCAGGTCGAGCCAGGGGCTCTGCTGGAAGATGTAGGTCATGTCGAGGGTCACGCGGCCGTCGAAATCCACGTCGCTGCGCCCGGATACCTGCCACAGGCCGGTGATCCCCGGGTAGATGCTCAGGCGGCCGAGGTGGTGTTCCTTGTAGGTCTGGGCATGGAACGAGGTGGGGCGCGGGCCGACGATGCGCATCTGGCCGAGCACCACGTTGATCAGATTGGGCAGCTCGTCGAGGCTGGTACGGCGCAGGAAACCGCCGATTCCAGTGATCCGCGGGTCGCGGTCGATCTTGAAATCCACCGAGTCGGCGCCGTGCTTGTTCAGGTGGCGCACCGAATCCTTCAGGGCCTCGGCGTTGACCACCATGGTGCGGAACTTGTACATGCCGAAGCGCCGGCCGCGAAAACCGGTGCGCAACTGCACGAAGAACACCGGGCCGGGGCTGGTGAGCTTGATCAGCAAGGCCACGACCAGCAGCACCGGCGACAGCAGCACCAGCAGCACCGCGGCCAAAAGCGCCGAGGTCAGGCGCTTGCTGCGCGACAGGGTCCAGGGCCGCCCGCCGTCGCGGCCGGTGATCCAGCCGTGCTGTTGCAGGTCGATGGCGGCCTGGACCTTGCGCCGGAACGGGTCGTTGCGCCGGTCGATGTGCAGCGGGGCGGGCACCTCGGTTGCGGGCGATGAGAGAGGTCTATCCATATCCACCGGGAATACTTCCATTGCAGGGGTTGGGTAAAAACGTTCGGCTGTCGCGGCTCAGGACGCCGCGCCCGGGTAGTAGCTCAGGTACCACTGGACGAACTCGCGCAGGCCTTCCTCCAGGGGCACCTGGGGGCCGAAACCGGTGAGGTTTTCCAGGGCGCTGACATCCGCGCAGGTGTTGAGCACATCGCCGGGCTGCAGCGGCAGGTATTCCACCTGGGCCTTGTGGCCGAGGAGTTTTTCCAGGGTCGCCACGTAGTCCTTGAGCTCCACCGGGCGCTGGCCGCCGATGTTGAACAGGCGCCAGGGCGCCATGCTGGTGGACGGGTCCGGCTGTTCCCGGTCCCACAGCGGATCGCGCACTGGCGGCTTGCCCAGCAGGCGCACCAGGGATTCGACGATGTCGTCGATGTAGGTGAAGTCGCGCTGGTGCATGCCGTAGTTGAACAGCTTCAGCGGCCGGCCCTGGCTGATGGCGTCGGCGAACAGGATCGGCGACATGTCCGGCCGGCCCCAGGGGCCGTACACCGTGAAGAAGCGCAGGCCGGTGGCGGGCACGCCGAATAGGTGGCTGTAGCTGTGGGCCATCAGCTCGTTGGCTTTCTTGCTGGCCGCATACAGCGACAGCGGGTGGTCGACGTTGTCACTGACCTTGTACGGGGTCTGCTGGTTGGCCCCGTACACCGAACTGGACGAGGCGTAGATCAGGTGCTGCACCGGGTAGCGCCGGCACATCTCCAGCAGGTTGAGGAAACCGCTGAGGTTGCTGTCCAGGTAGGCCTTGGGGTTTTCCAGGGAATAGCGCACCCCGGCCTGGGCGGCGAGGTTGATCACCACCTGGGGCCGTACTTCGGCGAACAGCCGTTCCAGGCCCTCGCTGTCGGCCAGGTCCAGGCGCTGCAGGGGAAAGTGCCCTACCTGGCGTTCCACCCAGCGCACCCGGTCGCGCTTGAGCTGGGGGTCGTAGTAGTCGTTGAAATTATCCAGCCCGGTGACCTGGTGCCCATCCTTGAGCAAACGCAGTGCGGTATGGGCGCCGATGAATCCGGCGGCCCCGGTGATCAGGATATTCATGCGCGCAATGCCTCCGGTACACGGTAGGGCAGGCCGATGCTCAGGTAATGCAGGCCGGCATCCGCTGCCTGTTGTGGGTTGTAGAGGTTGCGGCCGTCGACCACCAGGCGATCCCTGAGGGTCTCGCGCAGCAGCGTGAAGTCCACCACGCGAAAGGCCTTCCATTCGGTGCAGATCACCAGCGCGTCGGCGCCTTGCAGGGTGTCGTCACGGGTGGCACACAGTTGCAGGTCATCGCGGTAGCCGTACAGGCGCCGGCATTCGGTCATGGCTTCCGGGTCGTAGGCCTGGACCTTGGCCCCGGCCTCCCACAGTGCCTGCATCAGGTAGCGGCTGGTGGCTTCGCGCATGTCGTCGGTGTTGGGCTTGAAGGCCAGGCCCCAGAGCGCGATGACCTTGCCCTGCAGGTTGTCCCCCAGGTGCGCCTTGAGCTTGCGAAACAGCACATGGCGCTGCTGCTCATTGACGTCGCGCACGGTCTTGAGCATGTGCGGTTCCAGCCCGTGGCTTTCTGCGGTGTGGATCAGCGCCCGCAGGTCCTTGGGGAAGCACGAGCCGCCGAAGCCGGCGCCGGGGTAGATGAAGTGGTAGCCAATGCGCGGGTCGGCACCGATGCCCTTGCGCACGGCATTGATGTCCACCCCCAGGCGTTCCGCCAGGTTGGCCATCTCGTTCATGAAGCTGATACGAGTGGCGAGCATCGCGTTGGCCGCGTACTTGACCAGCTCGGCGCTGCGGTTGTCCATGAACATCAGGCGGTCATGGTTGTGGTTGAAGGGCGCGTATAGCTCGCTCAACTGCTGGCGGGGCAGGTCGTCGGCGCAACCGACGATGATCCGGTCCGGGCGCATGCAGTCGGCCACGGCCGAGCCTTCCTTGAGGAACTCCGGGTTGGAGACCACGTGCACCCGCAGCTCGGATTTGCCCAGGTCCGCCAGTTGTTCGGCGACGGTCTCGATCACCAGATCGGCGGTGCCCACCGGCACCGTGGATTTGATCACCAGGGTCTTGTCGCTGAACATCAGGCAGGCAATGTTGCGCGCCACCGCCAGGACATGGTCGAGGTCGGCGGAGCCGTCTTCGTTGGAGGGAGTGCCGACCGCGATGAAAATCACCTTGCCGTGGCCCACTGCATCGCTGGCCTGGGTGGTGAAGTGCAATCGGCCGGCCTTTTGATTCTCTTCGATCAGGGTCGCCAGGCCCGGCTCGTGAATCGGCGGAATAGAACGTTGCAGCTGGGCGATCTTGTGGCTGTCGATATCGACACAGACCACGTTATGCCCGACATCGGCCAGGGCAACTGCTTGCACCAGGCCAACATAGCCAGTACCAAAAACGCTGACTTCCAAGGGAACGACCTCGTCCATGATGAGTGTTGGGGTGAGGGTGGTTCTCACCTTCTGAAAAGGCGTATGGCACATTGCCGCTATCACGCTCTTTTTTTGACACTACCACAACATCGAGACGTTTAATTGACGTTTTGCTGTGTTACATAAATGACAGCTGTGTTTTGTTTATTTTTCGGTTCATAAAATAATGTTTAAAAACAAATAGTTAAGCGTATTCATGATGATCATCATGGAAAGCGTCAAATAGTTGGTTTTTGTTAATAAATGACTGAAAAAACCGACGAACGGTAGTTCGGTGAGACGAAAAGCTAATGCCTTTTTGATATTACCTGCTACGGCAGCCTGGGTTCCGAAGGCGAAGCTGAGCAGTCGGACAGTTTTTTTGACGCTTTTCTGCAGCTTGAAAACTGTTGAAATTGATCGGTTTTTTCAAAGATATGGCTGGCAAGGCGGGACGGGTAGCGCCGGTTATGACCAGGCGGGCGTCAGACTAAAGTCGGGTTGGGAGGGTAGGGGCTATCTGCCATCATTGCCGGTCTTCATTGATTCAATCAATTCAGCTGGCGACTACAGATTCGCTGGATGAATTTCACCTGGGTCTTTTTCTTTACCTCGCGTCACTGATTTGCTGCTGGAGCCTGTTCATGCGTCCCCCTTTCCCCTTACTCAATCCGTGCCCATTGCTGGGCCTCGGCGCTGCCGTGCTGTGCGCGGGTTTTGCCCCCCTGGCCAATGCGGCGGGTTTTTTCGAAGACAGCAGCGCCAAGCTGGAATCGCGCACGATCTACTTCAACCGGGACTTTCGCGACGGCCACACCAGCACCGACCAGGGCGCGTCCAAGCGTGAAGAATCGGCCCAGGGCTTTATTCTCAACCTGCAATCGGGCTACACCGAGGGCACCGTGGGTTTCGGCCTGGATGCCCTGGGCATGCTGGGGATCAAGCTCGACTCCAGCCCCGACCGCAGCAACAGCGGCCTGCTGCCCTCCAGCGGTCACGACCCGCGGGGCTCGGCGGACCAGTACGCCAAGCTGGGGTTGACCGCCAAGGTCCGGGTCTCGCAGACGGTATTCAAGTACGGCGCCCAGTTGCCGGACCTGCCACTGCTCAAGTACAACGACGGGCGCCTGCTGCCCACCATGTTCAACGGCGCGGTGCTGACTTCCCGGGAGGTCAAGGACCTGACCCTGACCGCGGCCCGCTTGAACCGCTACACCGCGCGGGACTCCAGCGATGCCCAGGACATCCGCGTGCACTGCAAGAACAAGCGCTACGCCTGCAACACCACGGCGGATCACTTCGACACCTATGGGGTGGACTACAAGTTCAACGATCGCCTGACCGGCCAGTACCACTACGCCGAGCTGGAAGACATCTACCGTCAGCATTTTGTCGGCCTGCTGGCCAACCAGCCCCTGGGGCCCGGGGTGCTCAAAGGCGACCTGCGCCTGCTCAAGAGTGCCGACACCGGCGCCGAGCGCGCCGGCGGCATCGATAACCGCGCCCTGAGCAGCATGCTCGGCTACAGCGTGGCCGGGCACGTGTTCAGTGCCGGCTGGCAGCGCATGTACGGCGACAACTCCATGCCTTACCTGGATGGCAGCAACCCGTACCTGGTGAACTACGTGCAGGTCAACGACTTCGCTGCGATCCAGGAGCGTTCCTGGCAACTGCGCTATGACTATGACTTCAAGGCCATTGGCCTCAACGGCTTGAGCTTCCTGACCCGCTACGTCAGCGGCGACCACATCAAGGTCCCGGGCAGCCTGCGAGAAGGCCGCGAATGGGAGCGCGACAGCGAGCTCAAGTACGTGGTGCAGAGCGGCACCTTCAAGGACGTGAGCCTGCGCCTGCGCAACGCCACCTACCGCAGCAACTACCAGAAGATCGCCCGCGACATGGACGAAACCCGCCTGATCGTCAGCTACAACTTCTCGCTGCTCTGACCGACGACTCTGGTAGAAGCTGGCTGGCCAGCGAAGGCGGTAGCCGCAATTGCGCAAGGCTTGCGGGCCTCTTCGCCGGCAAGCCGGCGGCTACGGGAGTTGATGCCGGTACGGCAGGTCCGGGCCGGTGCGGGTGCAGGTCTGGGCCGCGGCGTTGACGGCGAAACGCAGCAGGGCGTCGGTCTGTTCGCGATCGAGCTGTTCAAGGCCCTGGGGGGAATCCAGGCCCTGTTCGGTCAGCCAGGTGATCAGCGCAGCCTGGAAGGTATCCCCGGCGCCCACGGTGTCGGCAACCTCCACCCGGGGCGCGTCCACCGACCAGTTGCCATGCCCACGGCTGAACACCGTCGCCCCCTGGCTGCCACGGGTCAGGAACACCAGCCGGGCATTGCCTTGCAGCCAACCCCGGATCAGCGTCTCGGGCGCCTGCCCGGGGTACAGCTGGGCCAGGTCTTCGTCGCTGACCTTGATCAGGTCGGCATGGCCGGCCAGTTCGGCGATGCGCTGGCGCCACAGCTGGATATCCGGCTGCGGGTTGAGCCGTACGTTGGGGTCCAGGCTGATCAGCCGCTGCCCGCGCTCACGGCGCACCAGGGCCAGCAAGGTATCGGCAATCGGCTGCACCACCAGGGCAAACGAGCCGATATGCAGCCCGCGCACCTGTGCGTCGAGCTGCGGCAGGTGCTCTTCTTGCAACTGGCGATCGGCACAGCCCTCGCCGCGAAAGCTGTAGTGGGGCGAGCCATCGGCGCCCACGGCCACCATGGCCAGGGTGGTGGGGGCGTCGAATTCCCGCAGGTAGCGGGTATCCACGCCTTCGTTTTCCAGCACCCGCCGCAGGCGCTGGCCCAGGTAGTCCCGGGACAGCCCGGCCAGCAGGGCGACATCGACGCCCAGGCGGCGCAGGCCCACCGCCACGTTGAACGGCGAGCCCCCGGCGATCGCCTGGAACGCCACTTTACTGGCCGGGGCCCCGGCCTCATCCGCGCTGAAAAAGTCGAACAGCGCTTCGCCACACACCAGATACATAGTCATTCGCTCTTCAAAGGCT
The DNA here is from genome assembly GCF_058799535.1 of Pseudomonas sp. GW822-FHT06D10. Lineage (NCBI taxonomy): Bacteria > Pseudomonadati > Pseudomonadota > Gammaproteobacteria > Pseudomonadales > Pseudomonadaceae > Pseudomonas > Pseudomonas sp. GW822-FHT06D10. Next base: position 879,213 of record NZ_JBXALN010000001.1, read on the forward strand.
TGCCAGTTGCTGTCGATAGCGCTGGTACACCGGTTCGTAGGCCGCCACGTGTTCGGCCCGGGGCTGGGTTTCGCTGCCCGGGTCGAGGCGCACGCAGCGCTCGCAGAGTTGTTGCAGGTCCAGGTCCGGATCGTCCTGCCGGCCATGGCACCAGGCTGCCTGGATCGCCGCGCCCAATGCGGCGGCTTCGGCCTCGCGGGGGCAGATCACCGGGGCATGCATGATATCGGCGACCATCTGCCGCCACAGCAGGCTTTTCGCACCGCCGCCGATCAGCCGGATGCTCTGGCTGTGCAGGCCCGCTGCGCGCAACAGGTCGAGGCCGTAGCGCAAACCGAAGGTGGTGCCTTCCACCACCGCGCGGCACAGGTTGGCCGGGGTCAGGTTGTCCAGGGTCATGCCGTGCAGGCTGCCCTGGGCCTGGGGCAGGGCGGGCACTCGCTCACCGTTGAAGAACGGCAGCAGGCACAGCCCCTCGGCCCCGATGGGGGCCTGCTCCAGGCGCTGGTTGAAAGCGGCAAGGTCCAGGCCCAGCAGTTCGCGCACCAGGGTGGTGGCGTTGGTCAGGTTCATGGTGCAGATCAGCGGCAGCCAGCCACCGCTGGACGAACAGAAGGTCGCCACCGAAGGCTCGGGGCTGATCAGCGGGCGCTCGGCGTAGGCATACACGGTGCCGGAGGAGCCCAGGCTCATGGTGATGATTCCGGGCTGGATATTGCCGGTGCCGATGGCCCCCAGCATGTTGTCGCCACCGCCGCTGGCCACCCAGGCATCCGCGCTGATCCCCAGTTGCCGGGCGACCGGCGCAAGGATCCGGCCCACAGGCTGGTGCGCTTCGAGCAACGGCGGCAAGGCCCGCTCCAGGCGCCCGCTGGGGTCGATATGGGCCAGCAGGGCGCGGTCCCAGTCGCGCCTGCGCACATCGAAATAGCCGCTGCCCGAGGCATCGCCGTACTCGCTGCAGCAGCGCCCGGTCAGCCAGAAATTGAGGTAGTCGTGGGGCAGCAGGATATGCGCAATGCGCTGGAACAGCTCCGGATGCTGCTCCCGGGTCCAGAGCAGCTTTGACACCGTGTAGCCCGGGGCAATGGCCAGCCCCAGGCGCTCCAGGGAGCCCTGGGTGCCCCCCAGCCAGTCCAGCAGGCGCTGGTTTTCGGCGCTGCTTTGGGTATCGCACCACAGCTTGGCCGGGCGCAGCACCTGGCCCTGGTCATCCAGCAGCACCAGACCGTGCTGCTGGCCGCAAACCCCGACACCGAGCACCTGCCGGCCATCCACCCCGGCCGCCTGCAAGGCCTGCCGGGTGGCGCTGGTGCAGGCTTGCAGCCACTGCGCGGGATCCTGTTCGCGGCAGCCATTGGCGCCGCTGATCAGGCTGTGGGGCGCAGCGCCCCGGCCCAGGACGGTGCCGCTCCGGCTGTCGAGGATCAGCGCCTTGGTGCCCTGGGTGCCGCAGTCGAGGCCGAGAAAAAGCGCGGGTTGAGTCATCGTCGCTCCTGGTGTGGGTGATTACTGTCGAGCTGTAGCCGCTGCCGAGCCTGAGGCGAGGCTGCGCTAAGGCCCGCAGGTCCTTGCCTGGCGATCTGCAGCCGAACCTGCAGCGTCCTTGTAATCGCCGCATCTCCTTCGACGCAGTGCCGCCCAGGCCGTTCGCAGCCTGCGGCAGCGGCTACACGGGCCTGGCCAACAACCGCTCCAGCGTCTTGCTCACGCCATGTTCGCGCAAGCTGTTGAAGCAGCGCTCGAAAGCATCGACAAACGCGCTGGAATGGGGAATCGCCGAGCCGAAGATTTCTTCCACCGCCAGCAAACGTTGGGTCAGCAAGGTATCGTCGGCCACCAGGGCCTGGCAGAACTCGGCCCGCGGGTCGGGAACCCGGTAGCTCAGGCCATTCTCGTCCACGCCCTTGAGGTACAGGGCCCAGGCCGCCACCACCAGGGCCGCACGCTCGGTATCACGGCCATCGGCGATCAGCCGGTTGATGGTAGGCACGGTGAACTTGGGAAACTTCGACGAACCGTCGCTGCACACCCGCTCCAGCTGGTCGGCGATCGCCTGGTTGGAGAAGCGCTGGACCAGGGTGTCCTTGTAGGCCGCCAGGTCGATGCCCGGTACCGGCGCCAGTTGCGGGGTTACGTCCAGGTCCATGTAGGCGCGCATGTAGGCGACGAACAGCGGGTCGTTCATGGTTTCGTGGACGAAGCGGTAGCCCTTGAGAAAGCCCAGGTAGGTCAGGGCCAGGTGGCTGCCGTTGAGCAGCTTGATCTTCATCTCTTCATAGGGCGTGACGTCGTCGGTGAACTGCACGCCGACCTGTTCCCAGGCCGGCCGGCCGTTGCAGAACTTGTCTTCCAGGACCCACTGCACAAAGGGCTCGCAGACGACCGGCCAGGCATCGTCGATGCCGTGTTCATCGTGCAGCTGCAGGCGGTGGGCGGTGCTGGTCATGGGAGTGATGCGGTCGACCATGGCGTTGGGAAAGCTCACGTGGCGCTCGATCCAGTCATGCAGGTCGGCGTCGCGGCGGGCGGCGAAGGCCAGCAGCGCCTTGCGGGTCACCGCGCCGTTGTGGGGCAGGTTGTCACAGGACATCAGGGTAAAGGCCGGGATCCCCGCGGCCCGGCGCAGGGCCAGGGCCGCGCAGAGAAAGCCGAATACCGTGCGCGGCTGTTGCGGATGGGCCAGGTCGTGCTGGATCTGCGGCAGGTGCAGCATGAACTCGCCCGTGCTGTCGTCGATGCAGTAGCCGCCCTCGGTGATGGTCAGGGAGACGATGCGGATCTCCGGGCTGGCCAGCTTGTCGATCAGCGCCTGGGCGTCGTCCTCGGCCAGCAGCATCTGGCTGATGGCGCCGATCACCCGCACCTCGTGGCCGTCGCCATCGCCCAGCTCGTACAGGGTATAGAGGTAGTCCTGGCCGGCCAGATCGTCCCGCGCGCGGCGGTCTTCGGAGCGCAGGCCGACCCCGCAGATGCTCCAGTCCAGGCCCTGGCCCAGGTTCATCAGGGCATCGGTGTAATAGGCCTGGTGGGCCCGGTGAAAGCCGCCGACGCCAATGTGCGCGATGCCCTGGCGGGTGGCGGTGACGGTGTAGGCGGGTACCCGCACCTGGGGCGGCAGTTGGCTGAGGTTCAAGCGTTTGAGTTTCATGCAGGGCTCTCTGGGATCAGGCGGCGCGCAGGGGGCGGGACACGGCGACCCCCTGGGCATCGAATAGATGGCAGTGCTGGGGGGCCAGGTGCAGGTGCAGCTGTTCGCCGTAGCGGCTCGCCAGGTCACCGCGGATACGCAGGGTCAGGGCTTCACCGCAGCTGCTGCGGACATGGCAGAAGGTGTCGCTGCCCAGGCGCTCGGCCACGTCGCTGGTGACTGCCAGGCTGCCCGGGCCGGGCTCGCCCAGCTCCAGATGCTCGGGGCGGATGCCCAGGGTCACCTCGCTGCCCAGGCTCAGTTGCGCACCGCTCTGCTCCAGGCGCAGGCGTGCCCCGGCATCCAGCTGGACCTCGCAGCCCTGACCGTCGACGTGGCTGATGCGGCCCTTGAGAAAGCCCATCTTCGGCGTGCCGAGAAAGCCTGCGACAAACAGGTTGGCCGGGCGATGGTAGAGCTCCAGGGGCGAGCCCACCTGTTCCACCCGGCCACCATTGAGCACCACCACCTTGTCTGCCAGGGTCATGGCTTCCACCTGGTCGTGGGTCACGTAGATCATGGTGGCCTGCAGTTCCTTGTGCAGGCGCGCCAGTTCCAGGCGCATCTGTACCCGCAGGGCGGCATCGAGGTTGGACAGCGGCTCGTCGAACAGGAAGATCTTCGGGTTGCGCACAATGGCCCGGCCAATGGCCACGCGCTGGCGCTGGCCGCCGGACAGTTGCTTGGGCTTGCGTTCGAGCATCGGCCCCAGTTCCAGGATGCGCGCCGCTTCGTCGACCTTTTGCTGCACCAGGGCCTTATCGACCCCCGCCAGGTCCAGGGCGAAGGACATGTTCTTGCGCACGCTCATGTGCGGGTACAGGGCGTAGGTCTGGAACACCATGGCCAGGTCGCGCTTGGCCGGGCTGACTTCGGTGATGTCGCGACCGTCCAGCTCGATGCTGCCGCCGCTGACTTCCTCCAGCCCGGCGATCAGCCGCAGCAGGGTGGACTTGCCGCAGCCCGAGGGGCCGACGAAGACCACGAACTCCTTGTCGTTCACCTCAAGGTCGATGCCCTTGATGATGTCGAAGCCTTCGAAGCCTTTTTGCAGGTTGTTGATTTTCAGGTGAGCCATGGGATGTCTCCGCAATTTCAGAGTTACTTCACCGCGCCAAAGGACAGGCCGCGCACCAACTGCTTCTGGCTGATCCAGCCGAAGATCAGGATCGGCGCGCAGGCCAGGGTCGAGACCGCCGAGAGCTTGGCCCAGAACAGCCCTTCGGGGCTGGAGTAGGAGGCGATCAGCGCGGTCAGCGGGGCGGCGTTGGAAGAGGTCAGGTTCAGCGACCAGAAGGCCTCGTTCCAGCACAGGATCAGCGATAGCAGTGCAGTGGAGGCCAGGCCACCCTTGGCGATGGGCATCAGCACCCGCAGCATTTCCTGGGCCAGTGTGGCGCCGTCCAGGCGGGCGGCCTCGAGGATGTCCCGGGGGATGTCCTTGAAGTAGGTGTAAACCATCCACACCACGATCGGCAGGTTGATCAGGGTGTAGATCACGATCAGCGCGATGCGCGTATCCAGCAGGCCGAAACTCTTGGCCAGCAGGTAGATGGGCATCAGCACGCCCACCGGCGGCAGCATCTTGGTGGAGAGCATCCACAGCAGGGTGCGCTTGGTGTTGCGGGTTTCAAAGAAGGCCATGGAGTAGGCCGCCGGCACCGCGATCAGCAGGCACAGGGCGGTCGCGCTGAAGGAAATCACCACCGAGTTCCAGGCGAAGGCCAGGTAGTTGCTGCGCTCGTTGATGTGCAGGTAGTTCTCGAGCGTTGGCGTGAAGATGAATTGCGGCGGCGTGGCAAAGGCGTCGATCTCGCTCTTGAAGCTGGTCAGCACCATCCAGAAGATCGGGAAGAAGATCAGGATCGCGATGGCCCAGGCCAGGGTGCCCAGTAGCAGGCTTTGCAGGCGTCGGGATTGTTGCAGGGTCATGGCGGCCACCTCAGCTCTGGTCAGTCAGGTTTTTGCCGATCATCCGCACCAGGATGATCGCGGCGATGTTGGCGATGACCACGGCGATCAGCCCGCCGGCCGAAGCCATGCCGACGTCGAACTGCACCAGGGCCTGGTTGTAGATCAGGTACGCCAGGTTGGTGGAGGCATAGCCCGGGCCGCCGTTGGTGGTGGTGAAGATCTCGGCGAACACCGACAGCAGGAAGATGGTCTCGATCATCACCACCACGGCAATCGGCCGGGCCAGGTGCGGCAGGGTCAGGTGCCAGAAGATGGCGATGGGCCCGGCACCATCGAGGCGCGCGGCTTCCTTTTGTTCCTGGTCCAGGGACTGCATGGCGGTCATCAGGATCAGGATGGCGAACGGCAGCCACTGCCAGGAAACGATGACGATGATCGACAGCAGCGGGTAGTGCGCCAGCCAGTCCACCGGCTGGGCGCCGAACAGTTTCCACAGCGCGGCGAGGATCCCCGACACCGGGTGGAAGATCAGGTTCTTCCAGATCAGCGCGCCCACCGTGGGCATGATGAAGAACGGCGAGATTAGCAGCACCCGGACGATGCCCCGGCCGAGGAACTCGCTGGCCTCCAGCAGGGCGCTGATCAGTACCCCGAACACCACGCTGATCAGCAGTACGCTGCCCACCAGCAACAGGGTGTTGGTGGCCCCGGGCACAAAGCCCGAATCACTGAGGAAGTAGCTGAAGTTCTCCAGGCCGACGAACTGGTTCTCGCCGGGGTACAGCAGGTTGTAGCGGATCACTGAAAAGTACAGGGTCATGCCCAGGGGCACGATCATCCACAGCAGCAACAGCGCCACCGAGGGGCTGACCAGGAACCAGCCGGGGTTGGCCAGGCGGCTTTTGCGAGGCGCCGCCTGCGGTTGCACATGCAGCTTGGCAGTCGAGGTATTCATAAGGGTCACAACCAGTTGGGTACAAGGGGGCGCGACACGGCGCTGGCACGGCCGGGCTGCCCGTAGGTGCTGGCTTGCCAGCGAAGGCGCCCTTGAACACTGCGCAAGACTCAAGGGTCTCTTCGCCGGCAAGCCGGCTCCTACAGGGAGAGCCGGGTTATTTCGGGTAGCCGGCGCGTTTCATTTCCCGTTCGGTGCTCTGCTGCGCGGCCGCCAGGGCCTGGTCCACCGTGGTCTGGCCGATCAGGGCGGCGGAAAACAACTTGCCGACCTGGGTGCCAATGGCCTGGAACTCGGGGATGGTCACCAGTTGGATGCCGACGTAGGGCACGGGCTTTAGGGTGGGCTTGCTCGGGTCGGCGACCTTCAGCGATTCCAGGGTGACCCTGGCGAACGGCGCGGCCTGCATGTAGGCCTCGCTATAGGTGGAGGCGCGGGTGCCCGGCGGCACATTGGCGATGCCATCCTTCTCGGCCACCAGGGCCGCGTACTGCTTGGAAGTGGCCCAGGCACTGAAGGTCTTGGCGGCGTCCTTGGCCTTGGAACTGGCGGGGATCGCCAGGGACCATGAGTACAGCCAGGCGCTGCCCTTGTCAGTGACCTGGTGCGGCGCGTAGGTGAAGCCCACATGGTCGGCGACCTTGCTCTGGCTCTTGTCGGTGACGAAAGAGCCGGCCACGCTGGCGTCGACCCAGATCGCGCACTTGCCGCTGTTGAACAGCGCCAGGTTTTCGTTGAAACCGTTGCTCGAAGCCCCCGGCGGGCCGGACTTCTTCATGTTGTCGACATAGAAGGTCAGGGCGTTCTTCCATTCCGGCCCGGTGAACTCCGGCTGCCACTTCTCATCGAACCAGCGCGCCCCGTAGCTGTTGGCCAGGGTGGTGATCAGCGCCATGTTTTCGCCCCAGCCGGCCTTGCCCCGCAGGCACAGACCGTATTGCTCCTGGTCGGGCTTGTTGAGCTTGGCGGCGAATTCGCCGATCTGCTCCCAGGTCGGCCGCTCGGGCATGCTCAGGCCGGCCTCCTTGAACAGGTCGGTGCGGTAGTAGGTCATGGAGCTTTCGGCGTAGAACGGCAGGGCGTAGAGAGTGCCCTTGACCGACAGGCCCTCGCGCACCGAAGGGAAGACATCGTCCAGCTCATAGCTGGCCGGCAGGTCCTGCATCGGTTGCAGCCAGCCCTTGGCGCCCCAGAGTGCGGCTTCGTACATGCCGATGGTGAGCACGTCGAATTGCCCGCCCTGGGTGGCGATGTCGGTGGTCAGGCGCTGGCGCAGCACGTTCTCTTCCAGCACCACCCAGTTCAGCTTGATGTCCGGGTGCTCGGCCTCGAAGGTCTTGGACAGGCGTTGCATGCGGATCATGTCGCTGTTGTTGACGGTGGCGATGGTCAGGGTCTGGGCGCCAAGGGTGACGCTGCTGAGGGTCATGCAGGTGGTGAGGAGCAGGGCTTTGCTGCAGGGTTTCATCGTTCACTCCTGTCCTGCGCCGGTGAGGGCTGCAGAAGGACGGTTATTGTTGTTATGTCTTCCTCTGCCGAGGAAGAAGGTGGGCTGATTACAGCCCTCAACGACCGCTCTGACAAATCATCCATAACACTGAAACCGATACTTTTTTGCACTGCACTGAAAACGTTCGGCCGGCGCCAGCCGCCATTGGGCAAGGATTTGTCCGGCCTTGCCGGGAAAAATCGAGAAAATTGCGTATTGGTTTGCTGCGTAGTCGGGCTTGCCGGGCGAAAAACCGCGCAGAACGGCGGCGAGGCCCTGGCCAAAAGGGCTTCGCCTGGAGGGGTGGTTCAGAACGAATAGCTGGCTGTCATGATCGCCGAGCGTGCATCGCCGTATTCGATGGCCGAGGAGCGGGCGGTTGAGCCACTCTGCTGGCGTACTCGTTCCACGTAGTCCTTGTCGAACAGGTTATTGACGTTCAGTTGCAGGTCGAGATTGCGGTTGACCTTGTAGCTGAGCATGGCGTTGTGTACCCAGTAGGCGTCCAGCTTGGCCTGGGTGCTGGAGGTGACGTTGCGTTCGCTGACATAACGAGTGCCGTAACCCAGGGTCCAGCCAGCCGGCCATTCGTAGGTGGTCCAGAGGTTGAGCGAGCGCGGTGGGGTATTGCCCAGGGCTTGGCCCTTGCGGGCGATCCCGGAAGCGGTGTCCGCGGCCTTCAGGGTCTCGCTGTTGAGGAAGGTGTAGTTGGCGAACAGGTTCCAATGCTCGGTCACACGCCCCGTGAGGCCCAGTTCGACGCCCTGTACCCGCTTCTTGCCGGCCAGTTGGGTGGAACCGTCGGACATGGTTTCCCGGGCATTGCTCTTCTCCACGCGAAACAGCGCGGCGTCCAGCTCCAGGCGCTTGTCCAGCAGTTCCCACTTGGTGCCCAGCTCCCAGGTTTCGTTCTTCTCCGGCGCCAGCTCCTCGGTATTGGCGTTGAGGCCGCTGCCGGTCGAGGCGAGGTTCTCGGCGGAGGGGTTGAAGGAGTTGCCCCAGGCGGCATAGATCCGCCCGTTCTCGGTTGGCTTGAACACCAGGCCCGTGCGGGCGCTGACCTTGGCGTCATCGGAGGCGCGCTTCGAGGTTTTCACATGGGCCCCGGAGTAGCTGTCGGCCTTGCCGCGGATCTTGTCATAGCGCAGGCCCAGGTTGAGGTCCCATTGTTCATGCAGGGCGATGTTGTCGAACAGGTACAGCGCCTGGTCCGTCAGGCGAGTCTCGGTGTAGCCGCCGGTGGTCTTGCTGATCGGACCATTCCAGCGTCCGGGTGGATGGCCCAGGTCATAGCCGAGGGCCGGGTAGAGGGTGCTGCCCAGGCCGTGACTGTAGGTCTTCAGGTCCAGGGTTTCGTGAGACAGCTCCAGGCCCACCGTCAGATCATGGCGCATCCCGGCGAGCTCGAAATCGCCGATGAGGTTGCTCTGGTTGATCCACATCTCGGTGGTAGCGTCGCGCCCATAGGCCTGGGGGCCCGCCGGCAGGTAGCGGCCCGGCGGGACACGGCTGGTGTTGGTATGGGACGCGGAGACAATGGTGTCGCGTGCGGTGTGGCTGTAGCGCGTCAAGTTCTGCAGGCGCAGGTAGTTGTTGAACTCATGCTCGAAGTTGGCGGTGAAGGCGCTCTGCTCGATCTGTTCCTTGTCGAGGTTCTTCCAGCCGAAGTAGGCATCGCGCTTGACGCCGGCCAGCCTCTTGCCGTCGCGCGCCGGCACGCCGTAGTCGGGAAGGTTGTCGTCGCTTTGGTGGAAAACGCTGAGAGTCAGGCGGGTGGTGTCGTTGAAACCCAGCCGCAGTGACGGAGCAATGCCCCAGCGCTGGCGGTCGATCTTCTCGCGGTCGGGCACATCGTTCTGATGCCCCATGAGGTTGATGCGCAGCGCACTGTTGGTGCCGACGCCTTCCAGCGGCTGGTTGCCGTCCAGGGTCAACCGGTAGTAGTTGTCGCTGCCAATACTGCCGCCCAGACGGGTGAAAGCCTGGTCCCTGGGCTGCTTGCTGGCCACGTTGATGCTGCCGCCAGTGGTGCCGGCACCGCCGAATACTGAGTTGGGGCCCTTGATGACCTCGACCTGTTCGACGTTGAACGTGTCGGAACGGTTGCTTTGCGCGCTGTCGCGCAGGCCGTCGATCTGTAGGTTGCTGTTGGCCGAAAAGCCGCGGATGTTGATGCTGTCTCCCGAGCCGCCGCCGCCTTCGCCGGCGTTGAAGGTGATGCCGGAGACGTTGGATAGCACTTGGCGCAGGTTCAGCGCCTGCTGCTCCTGGATCACCTGGGAGGGGATCGTGGTAATGGTTTGCGGGGTATCCAGAAGAGGCGCGACGTATTTGGCGGAGGACGAGCGCTCGACCTTGTAGCCGCGATGCTCTTCGGTCTCGATCTTGATGCTGTCCAGCTGCAGCGGTTTCTGCTGTTCTGCGGCGCCGCCAACGCCTGGTACAGAGGCGATCGCGAAGCCGATGGTGGAGGCCAGGAAGTGGCGTGGCGGCAAGGCAGGTGGGGATTTTTTATTCATTGGAATCACTCGTTTGCTTGATGAGATCAAATCGCAAACGAGACTAATTCCTAATAACTGCGCATTCAATGATGCTTATGCGGACCTGGCTACATTCAGTCTTTTCCTAGCAATTCTTGGGATAAATTACTTCCTTATGGGTATTTATCTTGTCCTGGTGGCGACCATTTCAGCGTGGTCTCGGGTTTACTTCTGAACATCGGACGCAGTCCGCTGCTACCGGGCCCTGGCTGGCGGAGAGTGGCAAAGGGCATGCAGGGGGGGGCCAAAGCCCACTGGCTTTTTCCCGGTCACTGCCTAAGATGGCCATCCCAGGATTGAGTAAACCGTTGGCCGCGATGTCGGAAAAAGACACCATCTCCATGCAACTGGTGCGCGAGGCACTGCTGCAAAGCTGCGCCCCGGGCGCCGCCACCGATGAAGTGCTGCACAAGGTCGGGATCGACCCGGCGGGCCTGCAGCAGGGCACGGCGCGGGTGCCGGCCAGTGCCTATGCACGGCTCTGGCGCCTGCTGGCGCGGCGCCTGGACGATGAGTTCTTCGGCATGGACCCGCGCCGCCTGAAGTCCGGCAGCCTGGCCTTTCTCTGCCGCTCGGCCATGGCCCAGCCGACCCTGGCCAGCGGGTTGGACTCGGTGCTGGGCTTTCTGACGCTGATGTTCGAGCGCATGCCGGCGCAGCTGGTGCACCAGCAGAGCCTGGCGGAAATCGTCCTGCTGGAGGATGAACACGAGCCGCGGCGGGCCTTTACCTACTTCACCTACTGGATGATTGTCCACGGCGTGGCCTGCTGGCTGGCGGGCCGGCGCATTCCGATCCTGGCCATCGAGCTGCGCGGCCCGCAGCCGGATTTCTGCGACGACTACCGGGTGATGTTCTCCGACAACCTGCGTTTCGAGCGGCCGCGCACACGGATGATCATCGCCGCCGACTGCCTGGACCTGCCGATCAAGCGCAGCGAGGAAGAGCTCAAGCGCTTCCTGGCCCATGCCCCGGCCAACATCCTGGTCAAGTACCGCGACCCCGAGAGCCTGGCCAGCCGCATCAAGCAGCAGTTGCGGCACCTGCCAGGGGAGCAGTGGCCCGAGAGCGAAAGCCTGGCCCAGAGCCTGTGCATGTCCGCCTCGACCCTGCGCCGGCGCCTGGCCGAAGAAGGCCAGAGCTACCAGGCGCTCAAGGACAGCGTGCGCAAGGAACTGGCGATTGTCTGGCTGGCCGAGCCGCAGATCAGCTTTGCCGAGATTGCCGGGCGCCTGGGGTTTGCCGACACCAGCTCGTTCTACAAGGCCTTTCGCAAATGGTCCGGTTCCAACCCCGGGCATTACCGCAGCCTGATCCTCAACGACCCGCACCTCTCGTAGGAGCCGGCTTGCCGGCGAAGAGGCCCGCAAGCCTTGTACCGCCCGAGACGACGCCTTCGCTGGCAAGCCAGCGCCTACGGCAATTTCAGGTGCCGCCGCCAACCGTGACGGGGCGTGCTCTTGGCCAAACCGGTCACGCAACTTGATAGCTTTGACCATTGTTCCGCGAGGGCTCTGGCGCCAGTATTTCCCTGATTTTCATGAGGTTCCCATCCTAATAAGAACAGTGAGGGATTCTGGCAATGCGCAACTACCTGTCTGCTATCAAGGAATTCGATTATCAGCACACCATGGAGTCGGCCCTGGCGGGCTCGCTCTCAGCCCTCAATGCCTGTGTCGAGTGCTGCGACCGGCATGCCTTGCCCGGGCGCATCGCGCTGTTCTGGGAAGGCCGGGACGGCAGCAGCGCCAGCTATACCTTCACTGAACTGCAGGACAAGGCCGGGCGCCTGGCCAACTTCTTCCTGGCCCAGGGGGTCGGCAAGGGCGACAAGGTCGCCGGGCTGCTGCCACGCAATGTCGAACTCTTGATCACGGTGCTGGCCACCTGGCGCATTGGCGCGGTGTACCAGCCGCTGTTCACCGCCTTCGGCCCCAAGGCCATCGAGCACCGTCTCAACAGCTCCAAGGCCAAGCTGGTGGTCAGCGACGCGGTGAACCGGCCCAAGCTGGCGGAAGTCGCCGAATGCCCGACCATCGTCACGGTCGCAGGCGCCAAGGGCCAGGGCATCGTGCGCGGCGATTTCAGCTTCTGGGCCGAGCTGGAACAGTACCCGGCCCAGTGCGAGCCCGTGCTGCTGACCGGCGAAGACCCATTCCTGCTGATGTTCACCTCGGGCACCACCGGCCCCTCGAAAGCCCTGGAAGTACCGCTCAAAGCGATTGTCGCGTTCCAGGCCTACACCCGCGACGCCGTGGACTTGCGCCCGGAAGACGCCTTCTGGAACGTCGCCGACCCGGGCTGGGCCTACGGCATCTACTTCGGCGTCACCGGGCCCTTGGGCCTGGGCCACCCGATCACCTTCTACGACGGCCCCTTCACCCTGGAAAGCACCTGCCGGGTGATCAACAAGTACGGCATCACCAACCTCACCGGTTCGCCCACTGCCTACCGCCTGCTGATCGCTGGCGGCGACCAGTTCGCCCGTTCGATCAAGGGCCGCCTGCGTATCGTCAGCAGCGCCGGCGAGCCGCTCAACCCCGAAGTCATCCGCTGGTTCGCCGAACAACTGGGCGTGGTGATCCACGACCACTACGGCCAGACCGAGCTGGGCATGGTGCTGTGCAACCACCACGGCCTGGAGCACCCGGTGCATGTCGGCGCCGCCGGTTTCGCCTCGCCGGGCCACCGTATCGTGGTGCTCGATGAGCACTACCAGGAACTGGGCGTCGGCCAGCCGGGGATTCTGGCCATCGACCGCAGCCAGTCACCCATGTGCTGGTTCGCCGGTTACGCCGGGGTGCCGACCAAGGCCTTTGTCGGCCACTACTACTTAAGCGGCGACACCGTGGAGCTGAACCAGGACGGCAGCATCAGCTTCGTGGGCCGCAGCGACGATGTCATCACCACCTCCGGCTACCGGGTCGGCCCGTTCGACGTGGAAAGCGCGCTGATCGAACACCCGGCCGTGGTGGAAGCGGCGGTGGTGGGCAAGCCCGATCCGGAACGCACCGAGCTGGTCAAGGCCTTCGTGGTGCTCAGCGAGCAGTACCGCGCCACCGATGAGCTGGCAGAGGAGCTGCGCCAGCACGTGCGCAAGCGCCTGGCGGCCCATTCCTACCCCCGTGAAATCGAATTTGTCAGCGAATTGCCGAAGACCCCAAGCGGCAAATTGCAGCGCTTTATCTTGCGCAACCAGGAAATCGCCAAGGCTCAAGAGGCCGCGGCGTCAACAGCTACCGCATGAACAGGATTTGAATGATGGACATTGCAAACCAGGTGTTTCTCGTCAGTGGCGGCGCTTCCGGCCTGGGAGCCGCCAGCGCCGAAATGCTGGTCGCCGCCGGCGCCAGGGTGATGCTGGTGGACCTCAATGCCGAGGCCGTGGCGGCCAAGGCCCAGCAGCTGTGCTGCCAGAGCGTGGTGGCCGACATCAGCCAGGAAGCCGCGGCCGAAGCGGCGGTGCAGGCCACGGTCAAGGCCTTTGGCGGGCTCAACGGCCTGGTCAACTGCGCCGGCATCGTGCGTGGCGAGAAAATCCTCGGCAAGAACGGCCCTCACGCCCTGGCCAGCTTCAGCCAGGTGATCAACGTCAACCTGATCGGCAGCTTCAACCTGCTGCGCCTGGCAGCAGCAGCCATTGCCGAAAGCCCGGCCAATGCCGACGGCGAGCGCGGGGTGATCATCAACACGGCGTCCATTGCCGCCTTCGACGGGCAGATCGGCCAGGCGGCCTACGCCGCCTCCAAGGGCGCCATCGCCAGCCTGACCCTGCCGGTGGCCCGGGAGCTGGCACGCTTCGGTATCCGGGTGATGACCATCGCCCCGGGTATTTTCGAAACCCCAATGATGGCCGGCATGAGCGACGAAGTGCGGGCCGGCCTGGCCGCCGGCGTGCCATTCCCGCCACGCCTGGGCAAGCCCGCCGAGTACGCCGCGCTGGTGCGGCACATCATTGAAAACAGCATGCTCAACGGCGAGGTGATCCGTCTCGACGGCGCCTTGCGCATGGCCGCCAAGTAAGGAGGATTCATCATGTCCATTGCCCAAGATCCGATTGTCATCGTCAGCGCCGTCCGTACCCCCATGGGCGGTTTCCAGGGGGACCTCAAAGGCCTCAGCGCGCCGCAACTGGGGAGCGAAGCCATTCGCGCCGCAGTCCAGCGCGCCGGCATTGCACCGCAGGCGGTCGAAGAAGTGCTGTTCGGCTGCGTGCTGTCCGCTGGCCTCGGCCAGGCCCCGGCCCGTCAGGCCGCCCTGGGCGCCGGCCTGGACAAGGGCACCCGCTGCACCACCTTGAACAAGATGTGCGGCTCCGGCATGGAGGCCACCATCCTGGCCCACGACATGCTGTTGGCCGGCAGTGCCGAGGTGGTGATCGCCGGTGGCATGGAAAGCATGTCCAACGCCCCGTACCTGCTGGACCGCGCTCGCAGCGGCTACCGCATGGGCCACGGCAAGGTGTTGGACCATATGTTCCTCGACGGCCTGGAAGACGCCTACGACAAGGGCCGCCTGATGGGCACCTTCGCCGAGGATTGCGCCGAGGCCAACGGCTTCACCCGCCAGGCCCAGGACGATTTCGCTGTGGCTTCCCTGACCCGTGCCCAGCAGGCGATCAAGGACGGCCTGTTCAAGGACGAGATCGTTCCCCTGCAGGTGATGGTCGGCAAGGAGTCGAAGCTGATCAGCGACGACGAGCAGCCGCCCAAGGCCAAGCTGGACAAGATCCCCACCTTGAAACCGGCGTTCCGCGACGCTGGCACCGTGACTGCGGCCAACTCCAGCTCAATCTCCGACGGCGCCGCGGCCCTGGTGCTGATGCGCCGCTCCGAAGCTGACAAGCGCGGCCTCAAGCCCCTGGCAGTGATCCACGGCCACGCGGCCTTCGCCGATAGCCCCGGGCTGTTCCCGGTGGCCCCGGTGGGTGCCATCGAGCGGCTGATGAAGAAGACCGGCTGGTCGTTGAACGAGGTCGACCTGTTCGAGATCAACGAAGCCTTCGCCGTGGTCAGCCTGGTCACCATGAGCAAGTTGGAAATCCCCCACGCCAAGGTCAACGTGCACGGCGGCGCTTGCGCCCTGGGCCACCCGATCGGCGCTTCCGGTGCGCGGATCCTGGTGACCCTGCTGTCGGCCCTGCGCCAGAAAGGCCTCAAGCGTGGCGTGGCCGCGATCTGCATCGGCGGTGGTGAAGCCACGGCCATGGCCGTTGAATGCCTGTAACGAGGAATCCCGATGTTGCCCAATGACGAACAACTGCAGATCAGCGACGCGGCCCGGCAATTCGCCCAGGAGCGCCTCAAGCCTTTCGCCGCCGACTGGGACCGCGAGCACCGCTTTCCCAGGGAAGCCATTGCCGAGATGGCCGAGCTGGGTTTCTTCGGCATGCTGGTGCCCGAGCAGTGGGGTGGGTGCGACACCGGCTACCTGGCCTATGTCATGGCCCTGGAGGAAGTCGCCGCCGGTGATGGCGCCTGTTCCACCATCATGAGCGTGCACAACTCGGTGGGCTGCGTGCCGATCCTCAAGTTCGGCAACGATGACCAGAAGGAACGCTTCCTCAAGCCCCTGGCCAGTGGCGCCATGCTCGGCGCCTTCGCCCTGACCGAACCCCAGGCCGGCTCCGATGCCAGCAGCCTGAAGACCCGGGCCCGCCGCGACGGCGACCACTATGTGCTCAACGGCTGCAAGCAGTTCATCACCTCCGGGCAGAACGCCGGGGTGGTGATCGTGTTCGCGGTCACCGACCCGGCGGCCGGCAAGCGCGGAATCAGTGCCTTTATCGTGCCCACCGACTCGCCGGGCTATAAGGTCGCGCGCATCGAGGACAAGCTCGGCCAGCACGCCTCCGACACCTGCCAGATCCTCTTCGAGGATGTGAAGGTGCCGCTGGCCAACCGCCTGGGCGAGGAGGGCGAGGGCTACAAGATCGCCTTGGCCAACCTTGAAGGCGGGCGCGTGGGCATTGCCTCGCAATCGGTGGGCATGGCCCGGGCCGCATTCGAAGCGGCACGGGATTACGCCCGCGAGCGCGAAACCTTCGGCAAGCCGATCATCGAGCACCAGGCCGTGGCCTTCCGCCTGGCGGACATGGCCACCCAGATCGCCGTGGCGCGGCAGATGGTGCACTACGCCGCGGCCCTGCGCGACAGTGGCAAGCCGGCGCTTGTGGAGGCCTCGATGGCCAAGCTGTTCGCTTCGGAAATGGCCGAGAAGGTCTGTTCCGCGGCCTTGCAAACCCTGGGCGGCTATGGCTATTTGAGCGACTTCCCGGTGGAGCGGATCTACCGCGATGTGCGCATCTGCCAGATCTACGAAGGCACCAGCGACATTCAGCGCATGGTCATTTCGCGCAATCTCTGACTTTTAGCAGGAGCTGATTCATGAGCTACGAAACCATTCTGTTGGACATCAAGGGCCGGGTCGGCCTGATCACTCTCAACCGCCCCCAGGCGCTGAACGCCCTCAATGCACAGATCGTCGGCGAGGTGAACCAGGCCCTGGATCGCCTAGAAGCCGACCCGCAGATCGGCTGCATCGTCATCACCGGTTCCAAGAAAGCCTTCGCCGCCGGTGCCGACATCAAGGAAATGGCCGAGCTGAGCTACCCGCAGATCTACCTCGACGACCTCTTCAGCGACAGCGACCGCGTGGCCAACCGGCGCAAGCCGATCATCGCCGCGGTCAACGGCTTCGCCCTGGGCGGCGGTTGCGAACTGGCGCTGATGTGCGACTTCATCCTGGCTGGCGACAACGCCAAGTTCGGCCAACCGGAAATCAACCTCGGCGTGCTGCCGGGCATGGGCGGCACCCAGCGCCTGACCCGCGCGGTAGGCAAGGCCAAGGCCATGGAAATGTGCCTGACCGGGCGTTTTATCGACGCCGTGGAAGCCGAGCGCTGCGGCATCGTCGCACGCATCGTGCCGGCCGATGAACTGGTGGAAGAAGCCCTGAAAGTGGCGGCGGTGATTGCCGGCAAATCGATCCCGGTGAGCATGATGATCAAGGAAAGCGTGAACCGCGCCTTTGAAGTCAGCCTGTCCGAGGGCGTGCGCTTCGAGCGCCGGGTATTCCACGCCGCCTTCGCCACCCAGGACCAGAAAGAAGGCATGGCCGCCTTCATCGCCAAGCGCGACCCGCAGTTCAAGGACCAGTAACCCCCTAGGCGCCGGCCAGCCGGCTGCTACAGGGAATAACCAAAAAATCGCAGCCCAGGCTGCGATTTTTTTTGCTGCAGCCGCACCCACTCCCCTGGAGAGCGCTGTAGTCTGGGCCGCTTTTATGAATGACCTGCAACGGCCGCCGAGCAACATCGCGCCGCAGATCCGCGCCAAAGGGAGAGGGCTGTTTCCATGCACCGCACACTGCTGTTGATCGGCTGCCTGTTACAGGCCGGCCACTGGGCTCAGGCCGCCGAATGGCCGCTGATGGCAGGCCGTTGCTTTACCAGCCAGGCCCCCCCCGTGACGGCCTATACCTCAGCCAGGGAGGCTTCCACCATGCCTGTTGATCCTCGTTACCGTGCACCCACCGTCTCACCACGATTGGACACCCTGGATGTGCTCAGCGTTGGCATGAGCCTGGATGTCTTTCGCCAGGGACAGGTTTGGCAGGCGCTGCAGGAACAGAGCGCCAGGCAGCCCGAGGCACGGTATGTGGGCAGCATCCTGCCCATCGATACGCAGCGCTATCCCCAGACGGCCGATGACAAGGACCTGGCCTATGAAAAGCGGCAAGCGGATGCACTGGAATTGGGGCTGAGGGATTTTCTGGAGAAGTGGCCGATACCCACCATCACCGCGGTAAGAGGCTGGGACCCACAAACCCCGAACCTTCGCTTTACGCCTGAAAGAACGCAAAAAAGCCTGTCTGCCAAGGTCAATGACTTGCGAATGCCTGCCGGGCTCCATTGGCATCGTATTCGTAATCTTCAGGACGGCATCGTCTGCACGGACACCCCCGAAGACTTGATAGAAAGCCTGTTCCAGCTGTTCGAGCGTCACCCTGACCTTCCGGCGGTGCTGGTTTACGCCAATGAAGGCTTCAACATGTCGTTCGCACTTTCCGCCAGAAAGGCGCCCTTGATCGGTGGGCCGGGGCCGCGCAGACCCGGCGAACTCACCGATTCCATGGTCGCCATGGTCGTGGGGCGCCCCGAGCGGGTCGAGTGGCTGCGCTATTACGCGCCTTTCACCTAGGTCAACCAGAACAGGATCGACCCCGAGTTCAGCGGTTGGGGCTGGCGTAAACCGGGTGTCGAGTTCCAACCTTCAGCGTTCATCCCGCAACCCTGGACCGAGTACGCCTTTGAACAATGGGACGCCTTGCCGGTGCTGGCCAAGCTGCACCGGCCGGTCAGCGTTTCCCTGCTGCGCGCGGACCATGGCGAACGGCCGGAGCGCGATGCCTTGGCCGCACAGCTGGCCAGCGCCTGGAACAAGGCCACTGACGCCGTTGCATCGGCGCCGGCCCGGGTGTTCTACGACGGCGGCCCGAACAGCACACCGCTGGCCGAACTGGTGCCGGCCCTAACGGCTGCCCACAGTTCGCTGGACCTGCATGACTCCCGGAAGAGTTACGACCTCAGCCAACGCCTGGGCGATACCGGTGCGGCTTCACCGTTCGTGGCCATCGCGCTGGCCACCATGGCCAGCTACCAGAATGCCGACACCAGCGTGGTCATTCCCCTGCGTCGCAAGGACCAGGCGACGATCATCAGCGTGACGTCGCCAACCCCGGGTAAAAAGCCCCTTGGCGGCCAGCACTTTGAGGCGAGGTTGCGGCCGTAGGCGGCCCGTGTTTTGCGATAAGTCCTATAGGTTTCGCTTGCCCCCTTTGTTAGGTTGTTGCACTCGCGCTGAGTGCAGCGCTCTTCAGGCTGGATATCAGCTCCAGCCCAGGCATGACAGGGACCGGTCATATGCGCCAAAGGGACTTGAAGTTCACGTTTTCCGTGGTTGCCGCGCAGGTGGAATTCGAAGTCGTGGAATTCACCCTGGAGGAGGGCGTTTGCCTGCCTTACCGGTTGACCCTGGAGCTGGCCAGCGACACCCCCGACATCGATTTCGCGCATGTCCTCGATCAACCCGCTGTGCTGACGATCTGGCAGGGCGGCACTGCCGTGCGCTATGTCCACGGCCTGGTTTCCAGCTTCACCCAAGGCACCACGGGCTTTCGCCGGACGCGTTACCGGGCACTGGTCGAGCCGCCCTTCGCCCGGCTGGGGTTGAGCGGCGACTGGCGGATTTTTCAACACAAGAGCGTGCCCGAGATTCTCAAGTCGGTACTGGATGAGCACGGCGTGCTGGATTACCAGCAACGTATCTACACCGAGCACTTGCCCCGTGAGTACTGCGCCCAGGTGGGCGACAGCGACCTCTACCTGTTCGAGCGGCTGTCGACGGAGGAGGGGCTGTTCTATTTCTTCAAGCACGAAGCCCGCACTTGTACGCTGATCCAGAGCGACAAGCTGTATGTCCAGGAGCGCATCGAGGGCGATCCAGTGCTGTTTAGCGGGCAACCGGCCGGGGATGCCGAGCAGCCGGTGTTGTACGCCTTCAGCTACACGGAAAATGTTCGCACGGCCCAACAGACTCAACGGGACTACAGCTTCAAGCGCCCGGCCTTCAATCAGCAACAGCACGGGCTGGGCGATGACCTTGAACATCAGGCCCAGCACTATGAACGCTATGACTACCCTGGCCGCTACAAGGTCAGCGCCGCCGGTAAACCCTTCACCCGGAACCGGTTGCTGGGCCTGCGCGGCGATGCCCGGGTGGCGACCGTGCAGGGCGATGATCCGCGGCTGATACCGGGCTTTTCCTTCCAACTGACAGGCCATCCGAGGGCTGATTTCAATCGTTGGTGGCGCACGCTCAGGGTCACTCACAAAGGGATCCAGCACGCCAGCCAGCAGGAGGAGTCCGCGGGCGCCGAAGTGGGCGTGAGCTATGACTTCACCGCGCAGATCGTCACCGAGGACACCGAGTGGCGCCCGCAGCCACTGCCCAAGCCTGTGGTGGATGGGCCACAGATCGCCACGGTGGTCGGCCCGGAAGGAGAAGAAATCCACGTCGATGAATTCGGCCGGGTGAAAATCCAGTATCCATGGGACAGAAAGGGCCGGCACGACGCGTTCAGTTCCTGCTGGGTACGGGTGTCGCAGAACTGGGCGGGCGCGGAGTGGGGGCATATGGCAATCCCGCGTATCGGCCAGGAAGTGATCGTCGATTACCTGGATGGCGATTGCGATCAGCCGATCATCACCGGGCGCACTTACCGAGCGTCCCACATGCCTCCCTATCAGCTGCCGAATCACAAGACCCTCAGCACGATCAAGAGCAAGGAATACAAGGGCGCGCGCGCCAACGAGTTGCGCATCGACGACACCACTCAACAGATCAGCGCGGCCTTGATGAGCGATCACGGCAGCAGCGCCTTGCACCTGGGCTACCTGACCCAGCCACGCCCGGCTGGTGGAGCGGCTCGTGGCGAGGGTTTCGAGCTGCGTACCGACCAGCGCGGTGCGTTGCGGGCGGCCAAGGGGCTGCTGCTCAGCACCGAGGAGCAATTGAAGGCTGACGGAGGACAGCTGAACCGGGTGAGCGTCGTTCAGGTGCTGGAGGCTGCGCTGCAACTGGCCAAGGGGCTTGGCGAGTACGCCGCCGGGCATGCCGGCGTGGCTCACGACAGCGCGCCTCAGGAAACCCTCAGTGAGGCGGTTCGCGCTCTGGGGCAGGGGGCCAACGATGAGCCGGGCGGCAACGGCGGCAAGCCAGCCATCGCTCTTAGCGGACCTGCGGGCATCGCTGCGGCTTCCCCGCAGAGCATCACCCTGGCGGCTGGCGAACATATCGACAGCGTGGCGCAGCAGAACCAGCAGCTCACCTCCGGGCAAAAAATCGTGCTCAACGCGGGCTCCGACCTGGGGTTGTTTGCCCAGGGTGGCGAGATCCGGCAGATCGCTCATCAAGGGTTGATGCTGTTGCAGGCGCAAAACAACACCATCCGCCTGGAGGCCGACCAGAGCGTGGAGGTCAGCGCGAGCAAGCAGCACGTGCTGATCTCGGCCAAAGAGCACATCACCCTGATGTGCGGTGGCGCCTACCTGACCCTCAAGGGCGGGAACATCGAATTGGGCATGCCGGGCAACTTTACCGTCAAGGCGGCCAGGCACAGCCACACCGGTCCCGCCCATGCATCCACCAGCTTCAACTCATGGGATTCGACGCCCTTCAATGACGCCTATGTCCTACGCGACGAAACCACTCTGCAACCGTTGGCCAACACCCTGGTAGAACTGCAGCGGGGCGATGGGGCGACGATAAAACTCAGCACCGACAGCCAGGGTCGGCTGCCGAAGCAGCAGGATCTTGCCATGGATCAAGTGCAGATACGCATCCTGGCCGATGGCAACGGTGACAAGGAGTCCAGTGCATGAATCAAGCGCGTCTCGATAGTGAACAGGATGTGATCATTCCCCGGGCCCGGGACAATCTGGGCCGTCCGGTTTACAAGGCCCAACTGACTCAATCCGATGATCAACGTGACAAGGTGCTGCTGGTCAAACAGCTGGCCCCCATTCCAGTGATCTTCATCCCGGGCATCATGGGGACGAACCTGCGCAATAAAAAAACCAAGGCCAGGGTATGGCGGCCACCGAACGTTGGAGGGTTCAGCGGCGTCCTGGAGGCTCTTGGGGCTGTGCTGGTCTGGTTTTTTCGCGGCCCCAAGCGCCGCCAGGAGTTACTCAAGGCCGAGGATGTGGAAGTCGATGATCAGGGAACGATCGATCTGGGCGCCTCTGGCCTGAGCGAAGAGGCGGCCCGGAATCGAGGTTGGGGCAAGGTCCACCGCATCGGCTACGGTCCCTTCATGGCGCAAATGGAAGCGCGGCTGGACAGGATCGTCAGCCAGCAGGAGATTCAGGGATGGTGGGGCGAAGAAAGCCAGCGCCCGCCTGCCGACTATGGTGAGGAGCTGGGCAAGGTGGAGGCTCTTGACGAGAAACAGCTGCTGCAGGCCGGCAAATACCAGTTCGACATCTGGTGTGCCGGTTACAACTGGCTGCAGTCCAATCGCCAGTCGGCCCTGGATGTACGTGACTATATCGAAAACACAGTGTTGTCTTTCTACCGTCAGCAAGGGGGCATCAGTTCCGAGCAGACAGAGCAGATGAAGGTGATTCTGGTGACTCACTCCATGGGGGGACTGGTCAGCCGCACTCTGACTCAGATGCAGGGCTACCAGCGTGTGCTGGGTGTGGTTCATGGCGTGCAGCCAGCACTTGGCTCGTCGGCGATCTACCATCACATGCGCTGCGGCTATGAAGGTGCAGTACGGCTCATTCTAGGTGCCAATGCTGGTGAGGTGACGTCAGTGGTAGGCAATTCTCCTGGTGCATTGGAGCTGCTGCCAACCGCCGAGTATCGGCAAGGGAGACCCTGGCTGTTTCTATGTGATGCACAAGGGCAGGTCGTTCACGATGTCGATGGGAGTCGTCGTGCTTACCCGCAAAACAAGGACCCTTATGGGGAAATCTATAAGAGCTCTGCGTGGTATGGGCTGGTGCCGGAGCAGAACAGTAAGTATCTGGATATGTCGGGGACTGTTGATAAAAGGAAAAGTCCACGAACGATGTTCGAAAAGCGAATCGAGCTTGTTGCCGAGTTCCAGGCAGAGCTATCCGCAGTTGGCTATCACTCTGAAACCTATGCCCACTACGCTGCCGATAACTCTCCAGAGCGCCACAGTTGGCGCGACATGATCTGGCAGGGTGAGCCTGGCCCTTTGGAAATGCCTGGTTCGACCCTTAAGGATGATGAGCGGGGCAGTTACAACAGTTGGTTTCGCCGTGGCCTGCCCGCCATCGTCCCCGCCCTTGGTTCGTGGAGTGAGCAAGGAGATGAAGCCTCTGGCAGTGGCGGAGATGGCACGGTACCCACCGACTCAGGCCAGGCGCCAGGACAGGCAAGCATCAAGGCCAGCTTCCGGCACGGCAACAAAGGGCGTGGGAGCCACAACAGCGAACCAGGCTACGAGCATGCGGATAGCTACAACGATAAACGTGCTCAATGGGCTGCGCTCTATGGCGTAGTTAAAATCGCCCAGCTCGCAAACTGGCATCCAGGCGACAAGGACGGCTCATGATTTGCTCTAAGCGCTTACTTACGATTCTTGCCCTGGTCGCTCTGAGCAGTGTGGCCAGCTGTACCTCGTTGCCCTCTTCTCGGAGCCCCACCATGGACAAAACCGGATGGATCACCCATTGCTTTGGACGCTTTCTGATTGATCTGCCGCCCGAGTCGAAGATCAATGCCGGGTACTACCTGTGGGGCGACAATATCGAGCCACTTGATGACACTCCCGCCACCCTGGCAGCCCGAATTGATCAACGTGAACATGAGCTGAGAGGGCTGCGGCACAACACCAAGGGCAGCATGTTTCTACGGCGAATTGAACATGGAAACGGCTCGGCCAGTCTGTGGTCGTGGGACTCAAAGGCAAGTGCGCTGACATACAGAGTGGATTCATATCTAGTATCGACACCGCAGTGGGCCGCCTATCGTTATTCGGGAGAGGTTACTCATGACCGAGAAAAGGGTGGGGTAGAGGTCGCCAATCTCTTAGCTCACAACCTGCACTCTCGCGAACCCACCGAGATCCCCAGCAGACCCGGTTTCTGCATTGATCGGGCGTACATCGCCGGCAATCGTTTTCAATCCGAAAGGTTCGATATCGCCGTGACCTTCCCTAACTATCCCGATGCGCATTTTGAGTTCAGTTCGAGTACCGGAGCCGAGCAGGATCGCTTGCTGGACCGGGTGGGCGGTTTTCTGGCGGGTGCGGCAAGGACGCTCACCGGTATCGAAACCTTGCGTAAACGAGAGCGTGGCGGCCCCGTTCCAGCTGATGAGTACCTGCTCGCCGCCAGCGACAAGGGGCAGCGTGTCTACACCTTTGCCTGGGAAGCCCAGGGCAAGAATGAGTCACTCACGGAACCGAATATCTCTGCGGCCCTCGGGGTGCTGGAGCGCAGCCCTGATAAGCACGGCAATCCGCCACCTCCTGCCTTCAAATCCGATAGAGAGGCGCTGGAGCTTTGGGACGCGATCATCGATTCGATCCGGCTGCGCCCGGTGTCCTGACTGCCCACAGGTTGGAGTCCTGCTGTCCGCCCTGGCTCGATTTCACCGACAACCGAATGAATGTTCTCCAAGGTCGGCAAGGAAAAGGAAACAGATATGGATATTGTCCGGCTTGGCGACTCCACCACCCATGGTGGCACTGTAATAGAGGCCTTCGGCGAGACCGACTTGAATGGCAAGCCCGTGGCGGGAGTTGGCCATCTGGTGATGTGCCCGTTGTGCAAGGGAGCTTTCCCGATTGTGCAGGGCAGCACTTTGTTGGACGTCGGGGGCGTTGCGGTCGCGCTTGATGGGATGAAAACCGCGTGTGGCGCCAAACTGATCGCCAGTGATCCCAAAGGCCAAGCCGAATTCTGATGCTTGTGCAGGCGCTGACTTGCCAGCGAAGGCGTCTCCGAGGGTATTGCATGACCCAAGGACCTCTTCGCTGGCAAGCCGGCTCCGACAGGGAATAGTCAAAAAAATCGCAGCTCAGGCTGCGATTTTTTATGGCCGGTGCTGATGTCTACAGCTGGTAATGCTTGAGCTCGCGGGCAATCAGCAGGCGCTGGATTTCGCTGGAGCCTTCGTAGATCTGGGTAATCCGCGCATCGCGGTAGTAGCGCTCCACCGGATAGTCCTCCAGATACCCATAACCACCATGGATCTGCATGGCCGAGGAGCAGACCTTCTCGGCCATTTCCGAGGCGAACAGCTTGGCCTGGGAAGCCTCCGACAGGCACGGCTGGCCCGCGCTGCGCAGGCGCGCAGCGTGGAGGATCAGCAGGCGGGCGGCATTCAGGCGGGTGTGCATGTCGGCCAGCAGGTTGGCGATGCTCTGGTGTTCGATGATCGGCTTGTCGAACTGCACCCGCTCCCGGGCGTAGGCCAGGGCGGCTTCAAAGGCGGCGCGGGCGATGCCCAGGGCCTGGGCCGCGATGCCGATGCGCCCGCCTTCGAGGTTGGACAGGGCGATGGCCAGGCCCTTGCCCCGTTCACCCAGCAGGTTGGCCTCGGGGATGGTGCATTGGTTGAGGGTCACGGCGCAGGTGTCGGAGGCGCGGATGCCCATCTTGTGTTCGGTGCGGTCGACGATGAAGCCCGGGGTGTCGGTGGGCACCAGGAACGCCGACAGGCCTTTCTTGCCCAGTTCCGGGTCGGTCACTGCAAAAACGATGGCTAGCTGGGCGCGCTTGCCGTTGCTGACGAACTGCTTGGCGCCGTTGATTACCCACTGGCCGTCCCGCAGTTCGGCGCGGGTGCGCAGGTTGTGGGCTTCGGAGCCGGCCTGGGGTTCGGTCAGGCAGAAGCAGCCGATGGCTTCGCCAGCGGCCAGGCGCGGCAGCCATTGCTGCTTTTGTTCCTGGCTGCCGTAGTTGAGGATCGGCCCGCAGCCCACCGAGTTGTGGATGCTCATCAGGGCACCGGTGGCGCCGTCGCCGGCGGCGATTTCTTCCACTGCCAGGGCATAGGCCACGTAGTCCAGGTAACTGCCGCCCCATTCCTCGGGAACCACCATGCCCAGCAGGCCCAGTTCGCCCATCTTGCGCACCAGGCCATCGTCGATCCAGCCGGCCTTTTCCCAGGCCTGGGCATGGGGGGCGATCTCGCCTCGGGCGAAGTCCCGGGCCATGTCGCGGATCATCACTTGCTCTTCGGTCAGTTCAATGTCGTGCATGAGTTCAGCTCCCGCTGCCGTCAAAACCGCTGAAGAAGCTCGCCACCCGATCGGCGTCGAGGGCCGCCAGGGTGGGCGGATTCCAGTGCGGAGTCTTGTCTTTGTCGATGATCAGGGCGCGTACGCCTTCCATCAGGTCGCCACGCTCGAACCACTGCCGGTCCAGGTGCAGTTCCAGGGCGAAGCATTGTTCCAGGCTCAACTGGCGGCCGTGGCGCAGCATTTCCAGGGTCACGGCCATGGCCAGGGGAGAACGGGTTTCCAGCAGGTCGGCGGTGCTGCGCGCCCATTCATGGCTGTCGGCAACGGTGACGGTACGCAGTTGCTCGACGATGCTGGGTAGGTCCGCCTGGGCGAAGAAGTGGTCGATGACCGGGCGCAAGGCTTGCAGGGGCGCATCGGGCAGGGTCTGCACCGCGAGCCTGGCCAGCAGGCCTTGCAGGTCCTTGAGGGGCGAGTCGCTCCAGTGCAGGCGGTCCAGGCGCTGGTTCAGCAGGTCCAGTTTGCTGCTGTCCAGGTGCCAGTCGGCCAGGCCGCAGTACAGGGCATCGGCGGCGCGGATCTGCACGCCGCTGACTCCGAGATAGATCCCCAGCTCGCCGGGTATGCGCGACAGGAAGTAACTGCCGCCAACATCCGGGAAGTAACCGATGGCCACCTCCGGCATCGCCAGGCGGCTGCGCTCGGTGACTACCCGCAGGTCGGCGCCTTGCACCAGGCCCATGCCGCCACCCAGGACAAAACCGTCCATCAGCGCCAGCACCGGCTTGCGGTAGTGGTGGATGGTCAGGTCAAGGGCATATTCCTCGACGAAGAAGTCCTGGTGCAGGCTGTCGCCGCTGTGGTAGCTGTCGTACAGCGAGCGGATATCGCCGCCGGCGCAGAAAGCCTTGTCCCCCGCGCCACGCAGGACGACGGCGTGGATCAACGGATCCTGGGCCCAGTGGTCCAGGTGCTGCTGCAAGGTGCGGACCATCGACAGGGTGATGGCGTTGAGGCCGGCGGGGCGGTTTAGGGTCAGGTAGCCGATGTGGTTGCGCACCTCGACCAACACTTCGTCCGGGGTGGCGTCGCAGGCCTGGCTCGCCTGGGATGAAACCTGAGCAGTCATCACTAACTCCCTGCTTTTATTGTTTTTTATATGAGGCTCGCGCGCGAGCATCGGCGGATCGTAGCAGTGCAAATTTGCCAATTACAACCCGGAAAGCTGCAGGTCGACTGTGCATTTTTGCATGACAAAAAAACACGCCCTGGCCTTGCGCAACCGCTCTGGACCAAGGTGTAGAGCCTTGACGACAGAATCGGCTGTGAAATAGCCGTGATCAGCCGATCCCGGCTGTTTCAGACGCCCCTTACGACACCTGGGCCACTTCGGCAGTTGGCATTCTGGCGCTCCGTTGCAGCGTAGACCGCGGCAACCAGGAACGGGTTCGGCTCTGCGCGCCAAACCCGGCCAATAACAACAAGAACCCGACTGCGGCGACCCCGCATCCACTCTCTGCCCCTGTCACAAGTGGGGCCTGGCATTGCTGCCGGGCCGCTATAAATCCAAATAATCCGGGACTCTGAAGATGACTAAACACTGGCTGGCTGTGCCGTTACTGGCAATTGCGTGCGTTTCCATGGGCGCCAGCGCCAAGGAATGGAAAGAACTGCGCTTTGGCGTCAACCCGAGCTATCCGCCCTTTGAATCCACCACGGCAGGCGGCGGCGTGCAGGGCTTCGGTGTCGACCTGGGTAACGCCATCTGCGCCGAGCTCAAGCTCAAGTGCGTGTGGGTCAGCAACGACTTCGACGGCCTGATCCCGGCACTCAAGGCCGGCAAGTTCGACGCCATCGAGTCCTCCATGACCGTTACCGATGCGCGGCGCAAGCAGATCGACTTCAGCGACCGGCTGTACGCCGGCCCCACGGCCATCGTCACGCGCAAGGGCTCGGGCCTCGAACCCACCGGCGAATCGCTGAAGGGCAAGACCCTGGGCTACATGCAGGGCACCGTCCAGGAAACCTACGCCAGGGCCAAGCTGGGCCCGGCGGGGGTCAAGCTGCGGGCCTACCAGAACCAGGACCAGGTCTATGCCGACCTGGTCTACGGCCGGCTGGACGCCTCGATCCAGGACAAGCTGCAAGCGCAGATGAGTTTCCTCGCATCACCCCAGGGCGCCGACTTCGAGAACAGCGTCGGCATCAGCGACCCTCTGGTGCCGTCGGAGATCGCCATTGGCCTGCGCAAGGACCAGGACGAGCTCAAGGCCATGCTCAATGGCGCCATCCAGGCGCTGCATGAGAAGGGCATCTACGCCCAGATCCAGCGCAAGTACTTCGGCGACCTCGACCTCTACAACAACTGATCGCCCACGGCGGGCCCCGGGACTGTTACCCAGTATCCCGGGCCCGGCCGTGGCCCGAGCAAGGTGATTGGCGTGAATACCTTTCTGACTCTGTTGGGCCTGGACCTCGAGGTCCTGCAAGGCTATGGGCCGCTGTTGCTGCACGGCGCCTGGATGACCCTGAAACTCTCCGCCCTGGCGCTGCTGGTGAGCATGCTCCTGGGGCTGCTGGGGGCGGCGGCCAAGCTTTCGCCGCTGCGCCTGCTGCAGATCCCGGCGACCTGCTACACCACCTTGATCCGCGGCGTACCGGACCTGGTGCTGATGCTGCTGATCTTCTACAGCCTGCAGGGCTGGCTCACGGCCCTGACCGAACTGCTGGACTGGCCCTATATGGAGATCGACCCCTTCGTGGCCGGGATCGTGACCCTGGGCTTCATCTACGGCGCCTATTTCACCGAGACCTTTCGCGGGGCAATCCTTAGCGTGCCCCGGGGCCAGCAGGAAGCCGCGGCGGCCTTCGGCCTGAGCCGCATGCAGCGCTTTCGCCACGTGGTGTTCCCGCAGATGATGCGCTTCGCCTTGCCGAGCCTGGGCAATAACTGGCTGGTGCTGCTCAAGGCTACGGCGCTGGTGTCGATCATCGGCCTCACCGACCTGGTCAAGGTGGCCCAGGAAGCCGGCAAGAGCACCTTCAACATGCTGGATTTCCTGCTCCTGGCGGCGGCCCTGTACCTGCTGATCACCAGCGCTTCGAACCAGCTGCTGCGGCGCCTGGAACGGCACTACAACCAGGGCGTGCGAGGGCTGTCGCGATGATCGAACTGATCCAGGAATACTGGCGGCCGTTTCTGTTCACTGACGGCGAGAGCCTTACCGGGCTGGCCATGACCCTGTGGCTGCTGGTGGCCAGCCTGGCCATGGGGTTTGTCCTGTCGCTGCCCCTGGCCATTCTGCGCACCTCGCACTGGGCGCTGCTGCGCTGGCCGGTGCAGTTGTTCACCTATGTGTTTCGCGGCACGCCTTTGTACATCCAGCTGCTGATCTGCTACAGCGGCCTGTACGGCATCGCCGCGATACGCCAGCAGCCGTTGCTCGAAGCTTTCTTCCGCGATGCCATGAACTGCACCTTGCTGGCCTTCACCCTGAACACCTGCGCCTACACCGTGGAGATCTTCGCCGGGGCCATCCGCAGCATTCCCTATGGCGAGATCGAGGCAGCCCACGCCTATGGCCTGAGCGGCTGGCGCCTGTACTGGCGGCTGATCCTGCCTTCGGCCCTGCGCCGGGCGCTGCCGTACTACAGCAACGAGGTGATCCTCATGCTGCACGCCACCTCGGTGGCCTTCACCGCCACCATCCCGGACATCCTCAAGGTGGCCCGGGACGCCAATGCCGCCACCTTCATGACCTTCCAGGCCTTCGGCATCGCCGGCCTGTTGTACCTGGGGCTGTCCTTCGGCCTGGTGGCGGCCTTCCGCCTGGCGGAGCGGCGCTGGCTGAGCTTCCTCGGCCCGGCTCACTGACGCTCCTTTCCTCTTTTTCCTATCCAGAACCTTGCTGCCAGCGGCGGAGTTCCAGGAGTCTGCGATGTACAAATTGACCGTTGAAAATCTCTACAAGCGTTTTGGTGACAACGAGGTGCTCAAGGGCGTCTCGTTGAAGGCCCGGGCCGGAGACGTGGTGAGCATGATCGGCGCCAGTGGCTCGGGCAAGAGCACCATGCTGCGCTGCATCAACTTCCTGGAGCGGGCCGATGCCGGGGCCATTGCCCTGGACGGCGAGGCGATTGTCACCCGCGATGCCCCAGGCGGCATGCAGGTGGCCAGCCCGGCCCAGTTGCAGCGCCTGCGCACGCGCCTGGCCATGGTGTTCCAGCACTTCAACCTGTGGAGCCACCTCAGCGTGCTGGAGAACATCATGCTGGCGCCGTGCCGGGTGCTGGGCATTGGCCGCAAGGAGGCCGAAGCCAGTGCCCGGGCCTACCTGGACAAGGTGGGCTTGGCGCAACGGGTGGCCGAGCAGTACCCGGCGTTCCTGTCCGGTGGCCAGCAACAGCGGGTGGCGATCGCCCGGGCCCTGGCGGTGGAGCCGCAGATCCTGCTGTTCGACGAGCCGACCTCGGCGCTGGACCCGGAACTGGTGGGGGAGGTGCTGAAGGTGATCCAGGCCCTGGCCGAAGAAGGGCGGACCATGCTCATGGTCACCCATGAAATGAGCTTTGCCCGACAAGTGTCGAGCCAGGTGTTGTTCTTGCATCAAGGGCGGGTCGAGGAGCAGGGTAGCCCGGCGATTCTCGACCAGCCGCAGAGTGAACGTTTGCAGCAGTTTCTATCCGGCCGTTTGAAGTGAGGGAAGACATCCATGGCGGACATCCGCGACCTGTCGATCGTGCTTGATCGAATCGACCAGGCGATCATCGAGGTTCTGCGCCACGAAGGGCGCATCACCTACCAGAAACTCTCCGAGCGCGTGCACCTGACCCCCAGGCCGTGCCTGGAACGGGTGCGCAAGCTGGAGCAGCTCGGGGTCATCCGTGGCTACGGGGCCATCCTCGACGAAAAGAAACTCACCCCGGGGCTGTCGCTGCTGGTGCTGGTGGCCTTGTCCAACCAGAGCGGGCGGGCGGCGCAGAAAGCCTTCGAGGCCAAGGTCCGCGCCTGCCCCCAGGTGCTGGAATGCCGGCTGATCAGCGGCGCCTTCGACTACAGCCTGCGCATGCGCTGCCGGGACATGGAGCACTACCGGGTGCTGACCGAAGTCTGGTTCGACGACCCGGATCTGCACATCGACAAACTGGTCAGCCACCCTGAACTGGCGATGGTCAAGACCGGCATGGAATAACCCCCTGTACGCCCCCCGCCGCAGGAGCCGGCTTGCCGGCGAACAGGCCCGCAAGCCTTGCACCGCTCGCAAGATCGCCTTCGCTGGCAAGCCTGCTCCTGCAGGTCGCATATCGATGTTTTCAGGAGGTGCGAAATCGGCTGGGGCAACCCGTGCTTTCAGCCATTTCCTGCCGTGCAGGCCCGCCGTTCAGCCGGGTTTTGTCCCGACAAAAAAACACAATGGGCCCCTCTGAAACCTCATTGATTGCGTGCCCCATGCAGACTACCCATAGCGTTTTGATGATTCGCCCCACGCGTTTTTCGTTCAACCAGGACACTGCCGGCAACAACCATTTCCAGCGCCCGCCCGGTGCCGCCGAAGACGTGCAGGCCAAGGCCCTGCAGGAGTTCGACGGCTACGTCGCGACGCTGCGCGAGCATGGGGTCCGGGTGCTGGTCCACGAAGACGGCGCCGCCCCCCATACCCCGGATTCGATCTTTCCCAACAACTGCTGGAGCAGCCACCCCGACGGCACCCTGGTGCTGTACCCGATGCAGGGCCGCAACCGCCGCCTGGAGCGCTACAAGGGGGTACTGGCGCACCTGCACGAGCAGTACCAGGTGAACCGCACCCTGGATCTCACCTCCCTGGAGCAGGAGGAACTGTTCCTCGAAGGCACCGGCAGCATGGTCCTGGATCGCCAGCAGCGCATCTGCTACGCCGGCTACTCGACCCGCACCCATGCCCGGGCCCTGGACCAGCTGGTGGCGCACCTGGGTTATGAGCTGTGTGCCTTTCATGCCCGGGACCGCCAGGGTGAGCCGATCTATCACACCAACGTGATGATGAGCGTCGGCAGCCAGCTGGCGGTGGCCTGCCTGCTGGCCCTGGACGATGCACAGGAGCGGGCGGCCCTGCGCCAGCGCCTGGAAAGCAGCGGCAAACAGCTGCTGCCCTTGACCTGGGCCCAGCTGGAATCCTTCGCCGGCAATATGCTGGAAGTCCACAACAGTGCCGGCGAGCCGCTGCTGGTGATGTCCCGCAGTGCCTGGCGCTCCCTGGATGCCGAGCAGCGCCGGCTGATCGAGCGCCATGTGCAGCCGGTGCCGGTGAACATCGACACCATTGAACGCATCGGCGGCGGCAGCGCCCGCTGCATGCTGGCGGAAATCTACCTGCCCGAACGTCAACCTCAGCTGGAGCTCTCGCGATGATCGTCCGTCCCGCCACCCTGGCCGATTTGCCGGCGCTGCTGGCCCTGGCCCACAGTGCCGGTGCCGGCCTGACCACCTTGCCCGCCGACGCCGGGCGCCTGCGGTCACGCCTGCAATGGGCCGAGCAGACCTTCGCCGGCCAGGCCTCGCGGGCCGATGCCGACTACCTGTTCGTGCTGCAAAGCGCGCAGGGCGAGGTGGTCG
The DNA here is from genome assembly GCF_058799535.1 of Pseudomonas sp. GW822-FHT06D10. Lineage (NCBI taxonomy): Bacteria > Pseudomonadati > Pseudomonadota > Gammaproteobacteria > Pseudomonadales > Pseudomonadaceae > Pseudomonas > Pseudomonas sp. GW822-FHT06D10. The sequence continues at coordinate 911,682 of NZ_JBXALN010000001.1, forward strand.
GCATCTGCGCCCTGGCCGGCGCCGTGGGCCTGCGCGAGCCCTGGTACAACTATCGGGTCGGGCTGTTTGTCGCGGCCTCGAAAAACCTGGGGATCAACCAGCAACTGCCGACCCTGTTCCTGGGCAACGACATGACCGGCCATTCGGAACTGTGCTCGCTGTTCCTGCATGCCGACCACCGCCAGGGGCTCAACGGGCGCCTGCTGTCCAAGGCGCGCTTCCTGTTCCTGGCCGAGTTCCGCGAGCTTTTCGGCGACAAGGTGATCGCCGAGATGCGTGGCTATTCCGACGAGCAGGGTGTGTCGCCGTTCTGGGAGGGCCTGGGCCGGCACTTTTTCAAGATGGATTTCGCCGACGCCGACTACCTCACCGGCCTTGGCAACAAGACCTTCATCGCCGAGCTGATGCCCAAGTTTCCCTTGCCCACCTGCCTGCTGCCGGAGCCGGCACGGGCAGTGATCGGCCGGGTGCACCCCAATACCGAACCGGCCCTGGGCATGCTCAAGGCCGAAGGTTTTGCCTTCAAGGACTACATCGACATCTTCGACGGCGGGCCCCTGATCGAATGCGCCACCGGCGACATCCGCGCAGTGCGCGACAGCCAGGTGCTGCAACTGAGCATCGGCACCCCGGGGGAGCAGGCCCAGCCCTACCTGGTCCACAACCGCCAGTTCGCCGACTGCCGGATCAGCGTGGCGGCGGCGCGGGTCGCCGCCGGCACCCTGATTGTCAGCCGTGACAGTGCCCGGGCCCTGGGGTTGCCGGCCGGGGCCTCGGTGCGGGCGGTGAGCCTGGCGGTGCCGGCGTGGCAAATGTCCGCAGCCTAGAAGCGTCGTGGCGCGAGCGCCGCTACAATGGCGCTCGAATTTTCTGCCGGCGAGGCACCATGGACATCGATCTGGCCCGCACCTTCCTGGAAATCGTCCGCAGCGGCAGCCTGATCGCTGCTGCCGAGCGCCTGCACCTGACCCAGACCGCCATCAGCGCCAGGGTGCAGAACCTGGAAGGCCAGCTCAACTGCAAGCTGCTGGTGCGCAACCGCGCCGGCGCCCGGCCCACCGCCGACGGCGAGGCCTTCATCAGCTACGCCAACCAACTGGTGCAGACCTGGGAAGCAGCCCAGCGCGACCTGCCGCTGCTGGCCGGCTACCGCAATGTGCTGCACATCGGCGGCGAGCTGAGCCTGTGCAACCCGCTGATGCTCAACTGGGTGCGGCGCCTGCGCCAGGCGTTGCCCAACCACGCCGTGCGCACTCAGATCGGCGAAGGCGCCAGCTTGCAGCGGCAACTGGAGCTGGGCGTGCTGGACGCCGCGCTGGTGTTCCAGCCGCTGTACTCGCCGGGCTTGCAGGTGGAGCAGTTACTGGAGGAAAAACTGATCCAGGTGCGCTTGGCGGGGCGCCCCGAGCCCTATGTGTACATCGATTGGGGCGAGGACTTTCGCCGCCAGCACGACGCCGCGCTACCTGCGCAGGCCAAGGCGGCAGTGGGCTTCAACCTCGGGCCGCTGGCCCTGCAGTTCATCCTCGATGCCGGTGGCAGCGGCTATTTCCGCACACGGGTGGTGCAGAGCTACCTGGACAGCGGTGTGCTGGAGCGGGTGGAAAAAGCCCCGGAGTTCAACTTCCCCACCTACCTGCTGTACGCCCGCGAGCGCGATACCCCAGAGCTGCAACAGGCGTTCGCGGTACTGCGGGAAGTGATAGAAAGCGACACCGACTGGTCCCAGCGCTGGTCGCCGATGGTCTGAAACCCGGCAACCTGGCAGGCGAGGAGGCCCTTGAGTGATGGGTTGTCCTTGAGGGCGCCTTGGCGGGCAAGCCGGCTCCTGGCGCTGGCTGTCAGCGGCGTGAGGCGAGCACCTGGCCGATGCTGCGGCGCCGGGCGTGGGCCTCGCTGGCATGAATCAGCTGTTCGAGGTCTTCGGGGGTGACGTCGAAGAACTCCTCCATCTCCGCCAGGGCCAGTTTCAGGTCCTGGGCCGTGATCGCCAGGCTGTCGCCGGCAGCGGTTGCTGGCAGGAGCGCCGGAGCTTCGCTGGGGCCCTTGGGGTAACGGGTGCGCGTCAGGTTGTTGTAGGCCAGGGCGCTGAGCAACAGGCTGGCGGCGGCCAGCATCACCGGCCCCAGCTCGTACCAGTCCAGGGCCACGCTGGCCGGGTCCGCCAGTACCAGGGTCAGGGCCAGGGCGCCGGCCGGCGGGTGCAGGCAGCGCAACCAGCACATCAGCACCAGGGCCATGCCCGCCGCCAGGCAGGCACTGCCCAAGGTACGGCCCAGTACATGGGCCACCGCCAAGGCCATGACGGCGGCACAGAGGTAGCCGCCAAGAATCGACCAGGGCTGGGCCAGGGCGCCTGAAGACACCGCGAACAGCAGCACCGCCGACGCGCCCAGAGGGCCGATCAGGTGCAGGGCCACCGGCATGCCGAAGACCTGGGCACAGAGCCAGACACTGAACAGGGTGCCCAGGGCCATGCCGATGGCGGCGCGGCTCCATTCCAGTGGGCGGGTATTGATGGCGGCGGGTTTCCAGCGGGCGAACATCGGTAAACGCTTTCCAATCCAGAACGACAGGCAAAAAGAAGGGCTTGCCTGGATGACCAGAAAGCCCTTGAACGTTCCAACATTTGGGGGAGGAACCGGCACAGTGTGCCGAGGAATCTAGCGCCTGACAAATTCATAATAATGCTGCTTCAGTGCATTTATTTTGCACTTAAATACGACAGCCCCTGTAGGAGCCGGCTTGCCGGCGAAGAGGCCCTTGAGTGTGGTGTAGCCCTGGCGGACGCCTTCGCTGGGAAGCCCGCGAAGACAGCCGATTCCTCACCGGTTTCTACAGCGTAAGGCGCATGGCGCAGCGGCGCGCCGCGGGCAGGCCGTACCGGGCTTCATCGGCCAGCACCTGGCACAGCCGTGGGCCCAGTTGCGCCTGTTCGAGGGTGACAAAGCCCTGGCGCTGGTAGAAGGGTTCGTTCCAGGGCAGTTCGCGAAAGGTGCTCAGGGTCAGGGCTTCAAGCTGCTGCTCCAGAGCGTATTGCCGCGCCGCCTGCAACAGGCGCTTGCCGATGCCCTGGCCCTGGTGGCCGCGGGCGACGGAAATCTCCCACACGTGCAGTTCCCGGTCGCAGGCTTCGGCGTTGAGAAAGGCGCAAGGGGTGTCATCCGCCGTCACCGCCACCCAGACCGGGTGGCGCTGGATATTGGCGCGGTGGCTCGGTGCGTCGGCCACTGCGGCGTCTGCCAGCCAGGCCAGTTGCGCATCGGAGCGAAACAGTTCGGCAGCGCAGGTTTCAATGGCGGGAAGAAAGTCGGCGTCGGTCACCCGCGCCCGGCGGATCTCAATAGTCATGGGCGCGAGTGTAGGCAGCGGGCAGGGGCCGTGCAACGCTTTCAGGGTTGCGCGGCGGTTGGCCCGGGCAGGTGCAGGAGGACGAAGTCGTTCTTGTCGAAACGCCCGCTCAGCATTGGTTCAAGTGCCGCCAGTGGCGTGCCTTGCAGGCTGGCCAGGTCGCTCTGATCGAGGATGACCCAGGCCGGGCCGGGTACCTGAGCCAGGGCGTCTGGGCTTTCGGTGAACTGCGGTTGCAGATCCCGGTCCAGGTTGACCATGAACTTGATGGCCTTGGCATCCTTGCCCATGCGGTGCAGGACCACCGGTGCCGGGTCGGCCTCGATCAGTTGCATGGCGCTGTGGCTGAAGGTGCGCGTGTCATAGAGACGGTGCTCCACCGGCTCGAAGACTCCGATGTAGCAGGCCCAGACTGCCAGCACTGCGCTGTAGGCCAGGCCCACGGCGCGCCACTGGCGCTTGAACAGCAGCCCCAGGGACAACAGCTGCAACAGGCCGAGCACCAGCAGCATCGGCGTCAACGAGTCGAGCTGCTCGGGGAATTTGCGCCGCAGCACCAGCAAGCCGATGATCAGCAGCCCCGGCAGCAGCAGCCACAGGCCCTGGATCGCCCCGCGCAGCCAGGCCAGCAGCCGTCCGCGGCCGGCCTGGAACGGATAGGCGGCAATGATCGCCGCCATGGGCAGCATCGGCAGCAGGTAGCGGGCCTTTTTCGCCTGGGGAATCGACAGGCCGATCATCACGATCAACCCGGCCGCGGTGCACAGGCGCAACAGTTTCAGGCCCGGGCCCTGTTCCGTGGCGCGGGTCAGCAGCACGGCCAGCCACGCCAGGATCGCCAGGGGGTAGGCCAGGGCGTAGTTGCCCAGGGAACTGGTGAAGTAATAGAAGACATCGCTGGAGCCTTCGCTGCCGTCCATGCGCCCCATGAACTGCATGCGGATCACATCGTCGACGAAGGCCTGGCCGCCACTGAGCTTGGCCAGCCACAGCAGTAGGCCGACGCAGGCCACCAGCAGCGCCAGGGCGCTGAAACCGACGCTGAACAGCCGCCGCCACTGGCCATTGAGCAGGTAGTAGCTGCACAGCATGCCGGTGGGAATCACCAGGCCGATGGGCCCGCGAATGGCAAAGCCCAGCACCAGCAGGAGGAAGATCCAGCCCAGGCGCCGACGGGTACCGAAATGGTCATGGGCGTAGCCCAGGTAGAACACGGCCAGGGACACCGCAGCCAGCATCTGGTCCAGGGACACGGCGCGGGTTTCACTGATAAAGGTGTTGCTGAGCAACAGCAGGGCAACGCTGAGCAGGGCCCAGGTGCGGGAATAGGGCGCCAACAGGCGATAGATCAGGCTGACGATCAAGGCCGAGGCGATGGCCGTGGGCAACCAGGCGGTAAGGCTGGTGACTTGCCCCCCTGGCAGGGAGAACAGCCAGACCAGCAGGGTCGAGGCGCTGGAGTAGTCGGCGTAGGGTTGGCCGTAGGTGGTGGGGAAGAACCCCGGCCCGTGGCGCAGCATTTCCTTGGCAAACAGCACGAAGCGCGAATCGAAGCCGATCGCCGACTGGTGGTCGGCGCCGACGCAGAACAGCAGCAGGGCCAGCAACCCCAGCCCCAACGATTGCCAAAGAAGAGTGTTCGAAGGGGAGGAGTGACTGGTGTTCATTCAGGCCTCAGCAGACCACTGCTGGTGGGGGATCGGCAGGTTGCGCGATTCACCGCGGCCAATCGGGAAGTAGGTGAAGCCGTTGCGCGCCAGGCGCTCGGCGTCGTACAGGTTGCGCCCGTCGAAGATCACCGGCGCCTTGAGACGCTGCTGGATCAGGTCGAAATCCGGTGCCTTGAACTGCTGCCACTCGGTGCAGATGACCAGGGCGTCGGCGCCCACCAGTACCGATTCCGGGGTGCCCATGAGCATCAGGCGCGACTCGTCCGGGTACAGGCGCTGGGTTTCCTGCATGGCTTCCGGGTCGAAGGCCCGCACCTGGGCACCGGCGGCGAACAGCGCATCGAGCAGCACCCGGCTCGGGGCGTCGCGCATGTCGTCGGTGTTGGGCTTGAATGCCAGGCCCCACAGGGCAAAGGTCTTGCCTTTGAGGTCGCCCTTGTAGAACGCATTGATGCGTTCGAACAGCTTGTGCTTCTGCCGCTCGTTGATGGCTTCCACGGCTTGCAACAGGTCGCTGGAGCAGTGGGCTTGCTGGGCACTGTGGATCAGCGCACGCATGTCCTTGGGGAAGCACGAGCCGCCATAACCGCAGCCCGGGTAGATGAAGTGGTAGCCAATGCGAGTGTCGGCGCCGATGCCCAGGCGCACCGCTTCGATGTCGGCCCCCAGGTGCTCGGCCAGCTCGGCGATCTGGTTGATGAAGCTGATCTTGGTCGCCAGCATGCAGTTGGCGGCGTACTTGGTCAGCTCGGCACTGCGCAGGTCCATGAACATGATGCGGTCATGGTTGCGGTTGAACGGTGCGTACAGGTCGCGCATCACATCGCGCACTTCTTCGCGCTCGCAGCCGATGATGATCCGGTCCGGCCGGCGGCAGTCGGTGACCGCCGAGCCTTCCTTGAGGAATTCCGGGTTGGAGACGATATCGAATTGCAGCGCACGGCCATCCAGGACCTTCTCGATGTGGGCCTTCAAGGTGTCGCCCGTGCCCACTGGTACGGTGGATTTTTCCACCAGGATTACCGGCTGCTCACGGTGGCGGGCCACCGCGTCGCCCACTGACAGCACGTAGCGCAGGTCCGCCGAACCGTCTTCGCTGGAGGGCGTGCCCACGGCGATGAACAGCACCTGGCCATGCTGCACCGCGAGTTTTTCATCGTGGGTGAAGTGCAGGCGCTTGGCTTCGAGGTTTTCCTTGACCAGGCTGGCCAGCCCCGGCTCGAAGATGCTCACGTGTCCCTGTTGCAGCTGTTTGACCTTTTGCTCGTCGATGTCCATGCAGATGACATCGTGGCCGACTTCAGCCAACACGGCAGCCTGTACGAGGCCGACGTAACCACTTCCAAATACACTGATTTTCATGGGGTATTCCTGGGACTTGTCGCGGGTGCAGATCGAGAGTTGATGGTGATGACCCCGAGGATGACCAGGGCCACCCCGAGGGTTTTGGAAAGCGTGAAAGGTTCGTTGAACAACGGCAGGCTGGCGGCCAGCAGGTAGACCAGGGCGTAGCTGATGCTGAGCAGCGAATAGGCCCGGCCCAGCGGCAGGTCGCGCAAGGCCAGCAGCCAGCAGAGCATCGACAGCGCATAGGCGGCGATGGCCGCGGCCACCACCGCCAGGGCGGCCAGGTCGACGCTGCCGGCACTCAACGCCGGCAACCACTGATCCGGAGCGGGCAGGCGGGTCATGCTCCAGCGCATGCCCAGCTGGGCGCCGCTGACCAGGGCCACGCTGCCCAGGGCGAAGGCAAACCCCTTGGCCCGGCTCATGCGTGGCGACTCAACAGCAGCACGCCGCCGATCACCAGGGCCACGCCGAACCAGTGGCGCCGGTCGATGTGCTCACGGAATACGAAGTGGGCAATCAGGGTGATGAAGACGAAGTTCAGGCTGAGCATCGGGTAGGCCACGCCCACCTCCATGCGTTGCAGCACCAGGAGCCACACCAGCAGGCCCAGGCCGAGGCTGAACAGAGCCAGCCACAGCCAGCCCGAGCGCAGTTTCTGCAGGGCGCTGGAAGGCTGGCCGCGCCAGCTTTCCACGGCGAACTTCTGCGCCACCTGGCCCAGGCAGGTCAGCCCGCAGGCCAGCAACAAAAGCAGCAGGCTCATGGCTGGCTCTGGGGAATGATGAAGATCACGATGTTGCCTTGCTCGTAGCGCTTGGCATCCTTGGGCAGCAGCTCGACTTCATGTTCCTCGTCGCTGCTCTTGACCCGCATCACCACGCCGATCGAGCCCTGCTTGCGGGCCTCGGCGATCCACGGCTGGACCTGATTGAGGTCGATTTTGCGCGCGGCAGCGTCTTCGTAGCCCAGGCCGTATTTCACTTCGCCTTCGGTGTTGTACAGGGTCACGTCGGGGCGACGCAGGCGCCAGGCCAGGGCGGAGGCAGCTCCCAGGTCGTTGCTCAGCAGGGCCTTGGCCTGGCCCAGCTCGGCCACGTGATCGATGATGAACTGGTCGGGGATCTTGTTGTAGACCACCGAGTTGGGCAGCGCTGCCGGGGCTAGGGCCACCAGCAGGAAGCTGCCCAGGGCCGGCGCCGCCCACAGGGTCAGGGGGCGCATGGCTTGCAGCAGGTTGCTGAGGATCCAGCCCAACAGCAACACATACACCAGCACCAGGTGCTGCGGCTCGTCCACATACACCGGCTTTTTCATCTGGAAGTACACCAGGGCCAGCAGCCCCAGCAGGCCGGCCACCAGGTTGAGCACGCCGTTGAATGCCAGCAGCCGGGTCTTGCCGGCAGCCAGGCGGTCCACCAGGGTGTTGCCCATCAACAACGCCAGGGGCAACAGGCACGGCAGGATATAGGCCGGCAGCTTGCCCTTGCTCAGGCTGAAGAAGGCCAGGGGCAGCACCAGCCACAGCAGCAGGAAGCCGCTGCTGTTCTGGCGCCGCTGTTGCCAGGCCTGCTTCAGGCCGGCCGGCAGCAGCAGCACCCAGGGCACGCTGAACCCCACCAGCAACGGCAGGTAGTACCACCACGGCGAGGCGTGCTGGGCATCATCACCGGCAAAACGGCGGATGTGCTCGTGCCAGAAGAAGAAACGCCAGTAGTCCGGTTCCTGGGAGTGCACCGCCAGGGCCCAGGGCAGGCTGATGAGAATGGCCACCAGCACACCGATGCCGCCATAGATCAGCAGCGAGCGCAGGCGCTTCTGCCAGATGGCGTAGGGCAGGGCCACCAGCACCGGCAGCAGCCAGGCCAGAAAACCCTTGGTCATGAAGCCCATGCCGCAGGCCAGGCCCAGCGCCACCCAGGCCAGCACCTGGCCGCGGGTTGTCCGGCAGTCGAAGGTGAACCACAGCGCCACCAGACTCAGGTTGACCCAGAAAGTGAATTGCGGATCGAGGTTGGCGTAGCCGGCCTGCAGCGCGACCACGGTAAAGCTCATGTAGAGCAGGGCGCTGGCCAGGCTCTTGCGCGGATCGTTCCACAGGCGCCGGGCCAGCAGGTAGGCCAGGACCACGCTCAGGCCGGTGCTCAGGGCCGAGGCCACGCGCACGCCGAACAGGTTGTCGCCAAACAGCGCCTGGCCGATGGCGATCATCCAGTAGCCGGCCACCGGTTTCTCAAAATAGCGGATGCCCATGAAGTGCGGCGACGCCCATTTGCCGGTCAGGAGCATTTCCTGGCTGATCTGCGCGTAGCGGGTTTCATCGGGAATCCACAGGCCGTGGGTGGCCAGGGGCAGCAGGTAGAACAGGCCGAACGCGATCAGCAGCAACGGCAGAGCCCAACGTCTGGTCATGCGCCTTGCACTCCCAGCCAGCCTTCACGTCCTTCCAGCGCACCGCGCACCACCTTGCCCGCGGGCAGGCTGGCCAGATCCGCCGGGAGCATGTCACCCAGGGGTTGGAAGTGGATGTCGCGCTGCCTGGCGCTGGCCAGCAGCTGGCGGAAATCGTTGGCCATGAGAATCCCTTCTACTTCTGCATGCACGGTATAGACGTTGAGTTTGTCCGGGCTGAACCGGTCGAGGATGTAACTGTTGAAATCCTTGGCGGCCACCACCGGCCCGACCACTTCGTCGAAGGTCGGCAGGTCCACCGGAATCTGCGGGGCGCCCAGGCTGCCGTCCGCCAGGCGTGGCAGGAACAGGCTCTGGCCGCGGCAATCGCTGTTGTAGCGAAAGTCGAATTGTTGCTTGGCTTCGATGACGCGTTCGTCGGCGCGCCAACCGGCGGACGCCGAGCAGCTCACCGCTTGCCCGAGAATATCGTTGAGGCTGTCGACGCCACGGCGGATCTGCTCGATCAGCTGTGCCTGGCTCCAGCGCCCGGTATTGGCCTGCCAGCCGTGGTGATCCCAGGCGTGCAGGCCGACTTCATGACCGGCGGCCAGGGTCTGGCGCATCAAGTGCCCCAGGTCCCGGCCAATGGGTTTACCCGGCCAGGCCGTGCCGGCCAGGAGAATGTCCCAGCCGTACAGGCCCGCGGCATTGGACCGCAGCATTTTCCAGAGGAACTGCGGACGGATCAGGCGCCACAGGTGGCGCCCCATGTTGTCCGGCCCGACGCTGAAGAAGAAGGTGGCCTTGACCCCGGCTTCGTCCAGCGATTCGAGCAGCCGTGGCACCCCCTCCCGGGTGCCGCGGTAGGTATCGACATCAATGCGCAGACCTGCCTGCATCAGCGTGCTTCTTGCTTGGCGCGGTCGGCGATTTCCAGCATCGCTTCACGCAGGAAGAAGTCCAGGGTATTGCCGATGGTTTCGCTCATTTCCACGGTCGGCTCCCAGTTCAGCAGGCGCTTGGCGTTGTCGATGCTTGGCTTGCGGTGTTCCACGTCCTGGTAGCCGGCACCGTAGAACGCCTTGCTCTCCACATCGCGGAAACCGGCGAACGGCGGGAAGTTGCCGCGCAGCGGGTGAGCTTCGAACTGGCGCAGCAGCTCTTCGCCCAACTGACGGATGCTGGCTTCGTTGTCCGGGTTGCCGATGTTGATGATCTGGCCGTTGCAGCAGTCGTTTTCGTTGTCGACGATGCGTGCCAGGGCTTCGATGCCGTCGGCGATGTCGGTGAAGCAGCGCTTCTGCTCGCCACCGTCGAACAGACGGATCGGGGTGCCTTCCACCAGGTTGAGGATCAGTTGGGTGATGGCCCGGGAGCTGCCGATGCGTGCCGAGTCCAGGCGGTCCAGGCGCGGGCCCATCCAGTTGAAGGGGCGGAACAGGGTGAAGTTCAGGCCCTTGGCGCCGTAGGCCCAGATCACCCGGTCCAGCAGCTGCTTGGAGACCGAGTAGATCCAGCGCTGCTTGTTGATCGGGCCGACGATCAGGTTGGAGGTGTCTTCGTCGAAGTTCTTGTCCTGGCACATGCCATAGACTTCCGAAGTCGACGGGAAGATCACGCGCTTGTTGTACTTGACGCAGTAGCGAACCAGCTTGAGGTTCTCTTCGAAGTCCAGCTCGAACACGCGCAGCGGGTTGCGGGTGTATTCGATCGGGGTGGCGATGGCCACCAGAGGCAGGACCACGTCGCACTTCTTGATGTGATATTCGATCCACTCGGAGTGAATGCTGATATCGCCTTCGACGAAGTGGAAGTTCGGATGGCTGCGCAGGCGCTCGATGGCGTCGGAGCCGATGTCCAGGCCGTAGACGTCGTACTTGTCGTCACGCAACAGGCGCTCGGACAGGTGGTTACCGATAAAGCCGTTGACGCCCAGGATCAGTACGCGGGTGCGACGTGGCTTGCGCCCCGACTCGGCGCCGCGCAGCAGGGAACCGTCCACCAGGCCCAGTTCGTTGGCCAGTTGCGGGCCACCCAGGAACAGGCCGTTGGCGTTGCGCTGGCCGGAGGTGATCACCAGGGAGTCCTGGCCACAGGCGATGCGCAGCGGGTCGACGCTGATGACCCGGCCCGGGGCCTGGCCTTCGTTGCCCTTGGCGACTTCGGCGCTCCAGACGATCAGCTTGTGCTCGCCCACGGCGCAGAAGGCGCCCGGGTAGGGTTGAGTCACGGCGCGCACCAGGTTGAACAGCTCTTCGGCCGGGCGCTGCCAGTCGATCTTGCCGTCCGCCGCGGTGCGACGACCGAAGTAGCTGGCCTTGGACTCGTCCTGGGCGGTTTCGGTGATCTTGCCCTGGGCCAGTGCCGGCAGGGTGTCGCGCAGCAGGCTGGCGGCGGCGTCACGCAGTTTGTGGTGCAGGCTCAGCGCGGTGTCGCTGCGCTCGATGGCCACACGTTCCTGGGCAATGATGGCGCCGGCATCGGCACGCTTGACCATGCGGTGCAGGGTCACGCCGGTTTCGGTTTCGCCCTTGACCAGCACCCAGTTGGCCGGTGCGCGGCCACGGTAGCGCGGCAGCAGCGAGCCGTGCAGGTTGAACGCGCCCTTGCTGGCAGTGGCCAGCAGCGGCTCGCTCAGCAGGTTGCGGTAATAGAAGGAGAACAGGTAGTCGGGGTTGAGCTTGGCGATGCGCTCGATCCACAGCGGGTGGTTGGCATCTTCCGGGGCATGCACGGCAATGCCCTTGCGGGCGCAGAGCTGGGCCACCGAGCCGTAGAAGGTGTTTTCCTTGGGGTCGTCGGCATGGGTGAACACGGCGGCGATCTCGTAACCTGCGTTGAGCAGGGCTTCGATGCCAGCACAGCCAATATCGTGGTAGGCGAAGACAACAGCTTTATTGCTCATGGCGAAACCTGATCAGTATGAGTGGAAGTTAAACCGTCGACAGTCACAGCAGGGGCCGGGGCCGCAGGCTGGCTGCGCAAGACTTTTTCGATGAAGAAACGCGGGCGGGCCCGCACGTCGCTGTACATGCGTCCCAGGTATTCACCCAAAAGACCCATGCCGATGAACTGGCCACCGGTGAACACGAACAGCACCGCGAACAGCACGAAGGTGCCGTCGCCGGCCCAGGTGGCGCCGAAGATCAGGCGCAGCACGATCAGCATCAGGGCAAACAGCGCGCCGAGGCCGGCCATGCCGAAACCGATGATGCTCAACAGCCGCAGGGGCGTGGTGGTCATGCAGGTGATCAAGTCGAACATCAGGTTGATCAGGCGCATCGGGCTGTACTTGGAGTCGCCGTGCTCGCGCTCGGCGTGCTCCACCAGCACCTCGGTGGTGTGCCGGGCAAAGCTGTTGGCCAGGATCGGGATGAAGGTGCTGCGCTCGGTGCAGGCCAGCATCGCGTCGATGATGGTCCGGCGATAGGCCCGCAGCATGCAGCCGTAGTCGCTCATGGCGACCCCGGTTGAACGCTGCACGGCCAGGTTGATCAGCTTCGAGGGCCAGCGGCGGAACGCCGAGTCCTGCCGGTTGTTGCGCACGGTGCCGACCACGTCGTAGCCCAGTTCGGCCTGAGCCACCAGGCGCGGAATTTCCTCGGGCGGGTTCTGCAGGTCGGCGTCGAGGGTGATCACCACATCGCCACGGCACTGCTCGAAGCCGGCCATGATCGCCGCATGCTGGCCGTAGTTGCGGTTGAGGATCACCGCCACTACCGGGCTGTCTTCGCGCTCGGCGGCAGCTTGCAGGATGTTTGCCGACTCGTCGCGGCTGCCGTCGTCCACCAGGACGATTTCAAACTCGTGCTTGAGCTGGCGGCAGGCCGCTTCGGTGCGCCGCAACAGCTCGGGGAGGCTCTGTTCTTCGTTGTAGACCGGGATCACGATCGACACGAACTGAATCGGATAAGGTTTCAAAGGCTTCAGTCCAAAAGGTTTGCAATGGCACCGGTCACCCGCTCGACATCGTCGAGGGTCATGTCCGGAAACAGTGGAATCGAGCATAGCCGCGCCGAATTCCATTCGGTATGGGGCAGTTGCACTTCAGGGAAACGCTGTCGGTAATAGGTATGCAGGTGCGTCGCAATGAAGTGGATACCGGTGCCGATACCCTGTTCCTGCAGGCCTTTCATGAAGGCTTCGCGGTCCAGGCCGCAGCGTTCGGCGTCGATGCGCAGGATGAACAGGTGCCAGGCATGCTGCTGCGGGTACTGGGGCAGGAGCAGGGGCTGTACCGGCAAGCCTTCCAGGCGCTGCAGGTAGGCCTTGGCCAGCACTTCACGCTTGGCGTTGATCTCGTCCAGGCGTTGCAGTTGCACCAGGGCAATGGCGGCGTTCATGTCCGCCAGGTTGTACTTGAAGCCGGGCTCGATGACCTGGGCCTGTGGCTTGCGGCCATGGGTCAGGCGGTCGTAGGCGTCCACTCCCAGGCCGTGGAACTTGAGCATGCGCACGCGGTTGGCCAGGGCTTCGTCATCGCTGACGAACATCGCGCCTTCGGCGCACGTCATGTTCTTGATCGCGTGGAAGGAAAAGATCGCCGTGCCACGGGCGCCGATGGCGCGGCCGCGGTAGGTGGTACCGGCGGCGTGGGCGGCGTCTTCGATCACCGCGATGCCGTGCTTGTCGGCCAGGGCATAGAGCGGGTCGAGGTCGAAGGCTGCGCCGGCGTAGTGCACCGGGATGATCGCCTTGGTCCGCGGGGTGATGGCGGCTTCGATGGTGGCGGCGTCGCTCATCAGGGTGTCGGGGTCGACATCGACGAACACCGGAGTGGCGCCCAGCAGGCAGATCATGTTGGCGGTGGAGACCCAGGTCTGCGACGGGGTGATCACTTCATCCCCGGGGCCGATGCCCAGGGCCAGCAGGGTGACGTGCATGGCGCCGGTGGCGGAGGACAGTGCCACGGCGTGGCGGGCGCCGACGCGTTCGGCGAACTGCTGTTCCAGTTCCTGGTTTTTCGGGCCGGTGGTGATCCAGCCGGAGCGCAGAACCTGCTCCACTGCAGCAATCTCTTCTTCGCCAATACTCGGGCGCGAGAAAGGAAGGAAAGCCTGGTTCATGGTTACCTCGGGTTTACACAATGCGAATTACTGGAATACGGGTTGCTGCGGGTGAACGGACAGTTCATGGAAAGCGGGGAGGTCTTGCAGTCATCAAGGCGCATCCAGTTATTGAACCAACAGGGCATTCCATGCAACGAATCAGTAAAGAATAGGTTTGTGAAAAGTAAAGGCGGATCAAGGTGTTATCTTTACAACCTGAGAACAAACTGCACTCGGACGGTGGTCTGTCGGGGGCTGAGATTAAGCCGAAAATTGTGAAACGAATATGAAAAATAAGGTAAAAGTCCGTTTTTCTGCGAGCCAGACAGCTAGTGTTCAGTTTGTTTCCAAAGTTATCGAAGTGCGCAGCCCTGGCGGCTTTTGTAACCAGCTTTCAATGGGTATCGAATGGGCCTGCGGGAGTGTTTTTTTCACCTCGCCAAGGCGCTGCCCGGTACAACCTTGCCCAGCGGAGCATCCATGAGCCCGCCGGGCCATGACCGCGCCGCCGGTCTTGACGCGCCCAACCCCTTGAGCCTGTACCTGAAGCGCCTGGCCCCCTCCAGCCAGTCGACCCTGCGTTATGTGCTGCAGGACGCCGCCGACCGCCTGGGCTACGCCGAACAGAACCTGGAAGAAATCCCCTGGCACCTGCTGCAACCTGAGCATGTCACGGCCCTGGTGGCCACCTTGCGCGAAGACGGCTATGCGCCCAATACCTCATCGCTGTACGTCAATGCCCTTCGTGGGGTGATGAACGAGGCGTGGCGTGCCAGCCTGATCAGCCAGGACCACCTGCTGAAGATGCGTTCGGTCAAGGCCATCAGCGGCACGCGCCTGGCCCGCGGGCGCAACCTCAAGCGCGGCCTGATCCACGAACTGATGGCCGTGTGCGCTTCCGACCCGCGCCCCCAGGGCGTGCGCGATGCAGCGTTGATTGCGCTGCTCTATGGCTCGGGCATGCGCAAGTCCGAGTCGGTCAACCTGGACCTGGCCCAGGTGGATTTCATCGAGCGCAGCCTGCAGGTCCTGGCCAAGGGCAATCGTCAGTTGGTCAAGTACGCACCCACCTGGGCTTTCGACAAGCTGCAGGCCTGGCTGGAGCTGCGCCGCCGGCATCTGCCCGTGGGCCAGGTAGACGACCCGTTCCTGTTCAACCGAATCCGCCGGGGCGGGCACATCACTCGCGAGCGCATCACCAAGCACGCCATCTACTACATTGCCCGGCAACGCGGTGCCGAGGTTGGCGCGCGGATCATGCCCCATGATTTCCGGCGCTCGTTCATCACCCGGGTGATCGAGGAACACGACCTGTCGCTGGCGCAGAAACTGGCTCACCACAGCAACATCCAGACCACCGCCAGCTATGACCTGCGCGATGACAACGAACGGCGCCGGGCCATCGACCGCTTCGATCTGTAGGCCGTGGCAGGGTCAGAGCGAGGGCAGGGTGGGCGACAACTGCCCGGTGAGGTCCCAGGCTTCCAGCATCTTCGCGTACTCGAAGGCATGGCTCGGGTCGCTCTGCAGCCAGTCCTCGAATGCCCGGCGCTCGGCCAGGCTGCAATCGGCCTCGCGCAGGCGCATGCACCAGTGCGCGGCCTGCATCATCAGGTATTCCTCTGCTTGGCTGGCAGAATCAGTCATGGTTCATTCCTTGTTCAAGGTGGAGCCGGTAGCCACGCTGTACAGCGGCATGGCTGAAGTATCGGAGCGATTGCCGCGCCTGACCATGATCAAGGGCAGCATCCTTCTTTGGATGCATCAAGCCGGAAGAATCGAGCCGTCGGGCAGCTCGAACAATAGGAATCATTTGCAAATGAAAACTGCGCGCAATGTAGAGCGGCAAACAAGAAAAAATCGTCAAATTCATGGTGAATTCCCGTGATGCCCGGAGGTTCTCGCGGTAGCCGGTCAACGCGTCTGTCTTGAGCCTGTGACGCACTCGACAGCGTGGGCCCCGGGTTGCTTTATAATCACGCGGCGAAAACCGCAGTAAATGGAATTGACCGGTCAACCGAGGGAACAAACGTGAGCGCCAGACTCTGCAACAACATCAGTGCCGTGACCTTTGTCAGCAAGTACAAGGCGGTGTGCCAGCCGATTGCCGACCAGTTGGACCTGCCAGTGGAAAACCTGCTGGGCCTGGCCGCCCAGGAAAGCCAGTACGGCACCGGGCGCATTGCCCGGGAACTGAACAACTACTTTTCCATGCACGCACCGGCCCCCCTGCAGATCGGCGCCGAGGCGCCCTTGGGCAACGCCAGCATCAAGGTGGCCAAGTTCGACTCCTTCCAGAAGTCCGCCCAGTCCTTTGCTTCGAGCTTTGGCACGGCAGTACGTGGCCAGCGTGACCCCATGGCATTCGCCCAGGCGCTGGTACGCAGCGGCTACAACACCGGCAACGCCAAGACCGGCGGCCGGGATGGCTTCGCCCGCTACCTGGCGGACATCATCATTGCGGTCAGAGGGCGCATGGCGTGCTGAAACTCAAGAGTCCTTCCTGGGTGCTTGGCCTGTCCCTGGCCTGCACCACACTGGTGGCCTGTGCCACCGATAGCCTGCAGCCGGCCCGGATCAAGGACAGCGGCCTGACCCGCGAACAGGCGGAGCAGGTCCTGCGGGTGGCCCTCAAGCACCAGGACTATCAGTTGCAGCGCCCCGGGGTGTTCATCGACGGCGACCTGCAGGACGAAAACGGCAAGCCGCCCCATCCCGGGTACTACGACTTCAGCCTCGGCTACAACGACCCCAAGGCCGGGGCCACCGAGTACTGGGGCCTGTTCTCGGTCAGCCTGAACACGGGCGATACCTGGGAAATCAACAGCTGCAAGCGCCTTGATGGCGCCGAGCTGCGAGCCTTGCAGCGGCGGGTGATGGCCCGTACCGGCAAGAGCCTGGCGGATGAAAAAAGCCAGCGCGAGGGCCTGGGCTGCGAAGACCAACAATAAGCCTAGGAGCACCGTCGCCGCGTGCTCTTCCAACCTCTGGCTCATCACTCGGGCAGCCCTGCGGCAAAGGCTTGCACCGGCGCCTGCTGCGTGGCCGGCGCCGCTGCAGCACCGAGCAATAGGCGTTTGGGCCGCCGGAAAGCATCCAGGGCCCTGGGAGACAGGTCGCCGGCCAATTGCGACAGGGTCCAGTGGTGCTCGCTGTCGGGGTGGTTCGGCACGGGCGGCGGGTTGATCCGCACCCGAGCGCTCAGTAAGCGTTGGGCCAACTGCACCGCGTGCGCCGGATCTTTGCTGAACAGGGTCACCTCAAAGCTTGCCGGGCAATCGTTGGCCAGTTGCGCGGCTGCGCCAAGGTCACTCACCCGTCGGATGACCGCCACCGGGCCCAGGCACTCTTCCTGGGTGATGACCATGTCGTCGTCGATCTCGGTGAGGATCACCGGCGGTTGCAGGCTGCCGGGCAGCGGGTTTTCGAGTGCCTGTTCTCCGGCCAGCAGTGCGGCGCCCTTGGCCAGGGCGTCACGCACCAGCCGCCGGACTTTGTGTCGTGCGGCCTGGCTGATCAGCGGCCGCACAGCGCTGCTGGAGTCGTGGCCCGGGTTGCGGGTGTGCTCGATGAAGTGCCGGACGAACTGGTCATGGACCTGCGCCTCGACGAAAAAATGCTGGATCGACAGGCAACTCTGGCCACCGCGGCTGAAGGCGGTGCGAGCTCCGTAGGCGGCGGCGAGCGCGACGTCGGCATCCTGGGCAACGATCATCGCGCCGCGGCCGGTGCTCTCGATCGCACAGGGCTTGAGCAGTTCGGCGCAGGTCACCGCCACCGCGCTGGCAGCGCCGACACTGCCGGTGAAGGCTACGGCATGGGTGCCGCTGGACTGCAGCAGCCATTGCCCAGTGGCGGCGTCCCCGGGAATGCATGAGACCAGCCCCGCCGGCAGGCCAGTGAAGTGCTGCATGAAGGCCAGGGTGGACAGGCTGGCGTTCTGCGCCGGCTTGACCAGGCAACTGTTACCGGCCGCCAGGGCCGCGGCCAACGTCCGCCCCAGCAGGGCAATGCCCAGGGCGAACGGCAGGATATGCACGCTGACGCCATAGGGTTCGTACCGTAGCCGGCACTGCGCTGCACCGCTCGGGCTCGGGGCCGAAATATCGCTGTCGGCCAGTGCCCCGTAATAGCGGAACACGGCTGCGCAGTGATCCAGCTCGGCCCGGGCTTCGGCCACGCAAAGCGCCAGTTCCCGAGTCATCTGCCGGATGATCTGCCGGTTCAGTTCACTGTCGGCGGCCATGCTGTCCGCCAGTTGCAGCAACAGCGCCTGACGCTGATCCGTATCCAGCAGGCGCCACAGGGTGTGGGCAACGTTGGCCGCCGCCACCGCGGTGTGCACATCGTCCTTGGTACAGCTGGGGTTGAGCCCGATGGGCTCGCGGGTGTCCGGGTTGAACACCTGGTGCGGGGCATCGCCGGAAGCCGGCAGGTACAGCGGGTTGATATAGAACTGCGGGTTCCAGGGTTGAAAACCGTGCATTGGAAGATCCCTTTCCAAGTGTGCCGGGACTGGCAACGATGGCAACGCCGGGCCACCGCGGCGCGGTGGTCATTCAGCGGGGAGTCTAGGAAGGGGAGTGCAGAGGCGTCTTGTACGATTGTGCGAGGGCCAGGTGCTCAGAGGCGGTAGCCGACGTTGACCATCACCGCCGCGGCCCCCAGCACCACCAGCTCTGCGCCCACCGGGCCGTAATGGGTGCCGATGGCCGGGATCAGCACCGGCGCCACGCCAAAGTGGTTCAGCGGGATCTTGTCCTTGTAGTCGCCCTTGTAGCCCTGGATCAGGCCGCCACTGAGCTTGGCGTAAACCGGCCAGTCGGCATTTTCCCAGGCCTTGCCGACATAGGCGTAGTAGGAACGCTGGGAGAAGGAGTTGCGAAAGGTGCTCACGCCCCACAGTTCACCGTCGGCGTAGTTGCGCTCCAGGCCGATCAGGTCCTGGTGGTTGTTGTGGTCGGGGTCGTTGCTCCAGTGGTTGGTGTACACGCTGGTCTGTACGTACCAGAAGTCCTGTTGCTGGTCGGCCTGGGCACTGGCCGCCGCGCCCAGCAACAACAGGGCCGCAGCGGCGGCTTTCAGAGTGCGGTGCTTGGGCATTGGCAGGCGCATGGCCGGAGATTGAAGCATGGGGATCATGGGCTTTCCCTGCCATGGCGGCAGTTGCGCCCCCTCGGAAATCAAGGAGGGTAGGGGCGGCGAAACTACCACTCGGGCATTCACGGGATCAATCAATGAACTGTTGCTTTATCTATCTGCGCCTCGATGCGCTGGATCAGGTAGGGGTAGAACGGGTTCGCGCTCAGGCGCATCAGCTCATCCATGGGCACCACCAGCACACCCCGTTCGCCACGGGCAGCAATGGTGCCCAGGTGCACGCCAAAATCCTCATCGGGGCTGGGCTGGGTGCCGTACAGGCCGTCATCGACGGGGAAGGGCAATGCCACATGGGACAGGGAAAACACCCCCGGCGGGTAGGCCAGGCCAAGGGGCCGCCGGCTGCTGTCCGGGCTCAGGGCGGGGGTGCTCACTTCTTCCAGTGTCGCGCTGCCCGTGCCTTCGTTGCTGAGGATGCGGGTGGTGTAGTTGCGTGGCGCGGGCGGTAGCAGGCTGGCCAGGGAGGTGACGCTGGCCGGGTCCAGCAGCCCTTCGAAATCACGCTCGCGGTTGAGGTCGAAGATCACCAGTTCACTGCCGTTGGCCGGCAGTTGCCGGTACAGCCCACTGACCAGGGCCGGGGTGCTGACGGTGGCGTCGGTCAACGACTGGAAGCTGAGGATAGGTGGCAACCGGGCCAGCCGTGGATCGCCCACCAGGGCCAGCAGCTGCTTTTGCAGGGTGTCGGTCAGCAGCCAGGACTGGCGCGCGGCATTGGCTGGAAACGAGTTGTACTTGAACGGGTTGTATTCAGGCCGCAGGTTGAGCCACGCCGCCTTGCTGAAGGCCGGGAACACCGCAGGCAAGGCGGCCAGCCCGGCAAAACGGGCGGACGAGGCGACGCCGATCATCGGGGAAATCAGTACCAGGCGCTGGGCCTGGGGCAACTGCGGGTCGCTCAAGGCATCCAGGGTGTACTTGACCGCCAGTGCGGCGCCGTTGGAGTAGCCCACCAGGTGCAGCGGAGCCGGCACCGGCACTTCGGCCCGGGCGGTACGCAGGGCCAGGCGGGTGGCGGCCAGCCAGTCCTGCCACTGGGCATCGGTCAGCCCCGCCGGCACCGTGCCATGGCCGGGCAGGCGCAAGCCGATGGCCAGGTAACCGTGCTCGACGTAGCGCTGGGCGACATGCCGCAGGCTGTAGGGCGAGTCGGTCAGGCCGTGCAGCAGCACCACCACGCCCCGGGGCGTACCCGCTGGGCGCAACAGGTAGGAACGGTTCCAGTTCGTGGCAAAGCGTGGCGGGTAGGCCCGGCTGTCCTGGCGGTAGCGGTTGAAGGGCGGTACCTGCCCGGGGTCCAGCCGCTCGCTGACCTGCTGCCGGACCTCGGTGAATACCCGGTCCTCGGCCTGCAGCCAGGCGCCCCAGTCGGCGTGGTCCAACTGCTCCACGCTCAGTTCATGGGGCACCTTCAGGTGCCAGGGCTGCAGCGCCGGGCCGCGCTCGCTGTCGTAAGCCCGCCAGGCCAGCAGGGTCAGGGTGGCGACGCCGAGGATCAGCGCGCCCTGTTTGAGCAGGCGGGACAGGACTGGCAGGGGCACGGGCATCAACTCACTGGGGTGGCACGGATGCGATAGACGCAGCGTCGATCGCCGGTAATCAGGTGTTCCACGCGCTGCACCTGGCCCAACTCGCCGATGGCGGCCTGGAACACTTGCAACTCGGAACGGCAGAAGCCCTGGCACTGCTGGGCTGCGACGCAGATCGGGCAATGGCTCTCGATCAGCAGCCAGGCATCGCCGTCGGCCTCGACACTGGCCATGTAGCCGGCCACTTCACGGATCTGCGCCAGGGCCCGGACTCGCTGCTCCAGGGTCGGCAACGGCGCGCAGACGCTGAGGTACTCGGCGCTGTTGGCCCGCTCCATATCGCTGACGATGCGCTCCACGCCGTCGGCGCCATACACCGCGCGGATCGAATCGATCAACTGCAGGGTCAGGTTGGCGTGGGTATCGGGAAAGCGCGCCTGGGCCAGCTCGGTGAGCACCCATTTCTGTGAGGGCCGCCCGGCGCCCTGGGCCGGCATCAATTGGCCGACGATCAGTTCGCTGTCCACCAGCTTCTGCAATTGCTGGCGCGCGGCTTCCTGGGACACCTTGAGCAGCGGCGCCAGATCGGCGGTTTTCAACGGGCCACGGGTTTTCAGCAGAAACAGGATCCGCTCGGCGGTAGCCCCGGGGCTTTTCTTCTCGGTGGAGGGGGAAATCGAAGACATCTGAGCCATTAACCAATGCACAGGTGGGGTATCAGGAGCGTCCATGACGCCGGCAACCACGCAAGCATAACAGGCTCGGGCGCAGGGGCTCGCAGGTTGTCTATCCATTGCCTGCTGCTGGGGGGAATTGCCGGGACGGCTGGAAAAAACAATTATCAAAGTATTTACTTGTGTATTACATTCACCCAACAGCGAACAACTCACATGGAGAACGGCATGGCATCGACAAGCGGATGGTCGGCACTGTTACTGGGCAAGAACGGGCTGCGTTCTGCGGCCCTGGCTGGTGGCGTGGCCCTGCATGCAATCAACGTCTATCTGGTAACCACCCTGTTGCCTTCGGTGGTCAAGGACATTGGCGGCCTGGACTACTACGCCTGGAACACCACCTTGTTCGTGGTGGCCTCGATCATCGGCTCGGTGCTCTCCACCCGGGCCCTGGCGCTCCTGGGCCCCAAAGCCGCGTACGGCCTGGCGGGCCTGGTGTTCATGCTCGGTTGCAGCCTGTGCGCCCTGGCGGCGGACATGGGCTGGCTGATCCTCGGGCGCAGCGTCCAGGGGCTGGGGGGCGGCCTGCTGTTCGCCTTGCCCTACGCCATGATCCGCCTGGTGTTCGACGAGCCGCTGTGGCCCCGGGCGATGGCGTTGATTTCCGCCATGTGGGGCGCAGCAACCCTGATCGGCCCGGCGGTCGGCGGAGTTTTCGCCGAACATGGGGCCTGGCGCGCGGCGTTCTGGGTGCTGCTGCCCTGCACCTTGCTATTCATGCTGCTGGCCGTTGCACTGTTGCCGGGCAAGAGTCGGGAAAGCGCGCCCCGTAGCCCGATTCCCGCCCTGCAACTGCTGTTGCTGACCGCCGTGGTACTGGCCATTTCCATCGGCAGCATCACCCCATCGCCGCTGTACAACGCCCTGGGGCTGGGAGCCGGGCTGGTTTTGCTGGCGCCGGTATTCGCTCTGGAGAACCGCGACGGCGCGCGCTTGTTGCCGCGCAATAGCCTGAAGGCCGGGAGTGCCTTGCTGGCGCTGTACATTTCCATGGCCCTGTTGGTGGTGGGCATGACCAGCGAGGTCTTCGTACCGCTGTTCCTGCAAGTGCTGCATCAGCAGACGCCGTTGCTGGCAGGTTATATCGCCGCACTGATGGCCGCCGGCTGGACCCTGGGGGCGATCTTCAGCTCAGGCCTTGGCCCGCGGGGCGCGGCCCGGGCGATTGCCATCGGACCGTTCCTGGTGGTGGCCGGGCTGCTCCTGGCCTGCCTGTTCATGCCTGCCACCGCCACCCCGGCCCTGAGCCTGGGGGCGGTGTGCCTGGCCATGTTGCTGGTGGGCGTCGGTATCGGCCTGGCGTGGCCGCACCTGCTGTCCCGGGTTCTGGAACAGGCCCCGCAGGATCAGAAGGAACTGGCCGGCGCCTCGATTACCACGGTGCAACTGGTGGCCACTGCCCTGGGGGCGGCGCTGGCGGGAATGATCGTCAACCTGGCAGGCCTGACCTCCACGGGCGGGACTGCTGGCGCGGCCCAGGCTGCGGCCTGGCTGTTCGGCCTGTACGCCGGGCTGTCGGCGCTGCTGTTTGTCTCGGTGCGCCAGGTGCGGCGCAACGGTTCACCGCACCTGGCCCAAGCCTGAACCCTGTCGGGCGTGCGCCTGGCGTCATTGACCTGTAAGGAAACCACGATGAACAGCCTTGCCACTGATGCGCCGCAACCGGCCTTGATCCTCGATCCGGGGCTGGCCCCGCACTTGCACCACCTGCAGCTCAGGCAGTTGGGGGGAAGGGTGATCGGCATTGCCGACAACCGCTTCACTGACTTGCTCAGCGTTGTCGGCGGGCCCGGCTGCGCGGTGCGCAACGGCAACCCCTGGGACCTGCGCCGGGAGAATATCTGCCAGCTCGGCTATCGCCTGGGCGGGCAGGGCGAATTGACCCGTGCAACCGCGCCTGCGCCGGCGGCGCCCCCATGGCCGGTGGCAACGCCGGTCCCGCCCCTGGAGCTGGATTTGCCAGCCCTGCGCCTGGGCCGGCAAAGCCGCTATGGCTTCCTGCCCCTGGGCCAGAGCACACACCGCGAGAACATTTCCCTGGATTCCATCGATACCCCGGCGACCCTGCTGACCCTGTCCCATTGGCCGGCGAACAAGACGCCTGTCGAGCACAAGGCCAATCTCTCCACCACCAGTGCCCTGGGCTTTCTCCAGCAGGGGTTGACGGTGGACCAGGCGCAGGTGATCACCAGCGATCATTTCGACCTCGACGGGCTGGCTTCGGTGTATGCGTTCCTGGCGCCGGAGCATGCCCTGGGGCACCGCCAGTTGCTGATCGACATTGCCCGCCTCGGTGATTTCTCCCGGGGCACTTCGGCCCAGGCCCTGCACTGCGCCTTTGCCCTGCATGCCCTGGCGGCCCGGGTGCGCGTCGCCCCACAGGCCAGCAACGACCGGCAATTGCTGACACGCTTCGCCGCGCTGCTGCCGCAGATGGCCGATGTACTCGACAACACCCGGCGCTATGCGCCCCTGTACGCTCCGGCCATGCTCGCGCTGCAACGCAGCGAGGCGCTGCTGGCCGATCCGGGCACGGTGATCGAGGAGTACCCGGGCATTGATCTGGCGGTGTTTGTCCTGCCCGAGCAGGGCTGGGACGGTTTGGGCGAGTATTGCGGCCTGTCGCCGGTGGCGGTGCACAACCGCAGCCGTTGCGGGGTGCTGGCCATGGTCCGTCAGGGGCGGGTGGAGATTCGCCAGCGCTACGAGAGCTGGGTCGAGCGCATCAGCGGCATTGCCCGGCCCCGGCGCGACCTGGCGATCTTCGCCCGGGCCCTGCAGGAAGCCGAACGCACCCCGGGGCAATGGCGCTACGACGGCGTGCAGGAAATCATGCCGGCCCTGAGGTTTGTCGCCAGCCGGCCCAGCAGCCACGCCAGCAGCACCCTGCTGGCCGAACTGCGCCAGTTCCTCGAACAAGCCCCTGTCGCCTGGGATGCCAACGCCTGAGCAGCGGCCCGCTCCTACGAGGGAGGCGCAGGGCTACCAGGTATCGACAAAACCCTGGGCGCGCTCGGTCCAGGGCACCGGGCGCGGTGCGGCCCGCAGGCCACGCAGCAGCCACGCTCGGCTTTCCAGGGGGTCGATCACCGCGTCGATCTCCAGGTAGCTGGCCATGTTCAGCGCCTTGCCCCGGGCGTAGGCCTTGGCCACCAGCTTGTCGAACAGCGCCTGTTGCGACTGCGCGTCGGGCTGGGCCGCCAGTTCCTTGGAGAAGCCCAGGCGCACCGCACCTTCCAGGCCCATGGCGCCGAACTCGGCGCTGGGCCAGGCGACGGTGAACAACGGGCTGTGAAAACTGCCCGCCGCCATGGCCTGCGCGCCCAGGCCGTAGCCCTTGCGCAGCACCAGGGTGAAGAACGGCACCGTGAGGCTGGCGGCACTGACAAACATCCGTGACACATGGCGCACCGTGGCCTGCTGCTCCGACTCCGGCCCCACCATGAACCCCGGGGTGTCGCACAGGGACACCAGCGGCAGGCCGAAGGCTTCGCACAGGCGCATGAAACGTGCGGCCTTGTCCCCGGCCGCGGCGTCGATGGCGCCGCCCAGCACCGCCGGGTTGTTGGCCAGCAGGCCGAAGGCCCGGCCTTCGACGCGGATCAGCGCGGTAATCAGCCCCGGGGCGAATTGCCGGCGCAACTCCAGCACGCTGTCGCGGTCGGCCAGGGTCTCGATGACCCGGCGGATGTCGTAGACCCGCAGGCGGTTTTCCGGAATCAAATGCCGCAGCTCACGCTGGTCGGCGCAATGCCAGTCCTTGAGCGGCCCCTGGAAATAGCTCAGGTACTGCTTGGCCACCTGCACGGCCTCGGCTTCGTCGGCCACCAGCACGTCGATCACTCCGTTGGGGCCTTGTACCGACACCGGGCCCACCTGTTCCGGGGTGAAGCTGCCCAGGCCGCCGCCTTCGATCATCGCCGGGCCGGCCATGCCGATGCTGGCGTTCCGGGTGGCGATGATCAGGTTGCAGCAGCCGAGCAGGGCGGCATTGCCGGCAAAGCAGCGCCCCGAGGCGATGCCCACCGTGGGCACCCAGCCGGACAGCCGGGCCATGGCGGCGAAGGTATGGCAATCCAGGCCGGCGACCCCGAGAAAGTCGCTGTCGCCGGGCCGGCCACCGCCGCCTTCGGCAAACAGCACCACCGGCAGCCGCCACTCCTGGGCCAGGCTCAGCAGGCGGTCGGTCTTCTTGTGGTTCATCACCCCCTGGGTGCCGGCGAACACCGTGTAGTCGTAGGCCAGGGCCAGGCAACGGGCGTCCTGGCCGTCGAACAGCCCGGCATTCACCGTACCTATGCCTCCCACCAACCCATCCGCCGGGCTCAGGGCCTGCAACTCCTCGACGCTGCGCCGACGCCTTTGGGCGGCCAGGGCCATGGCGCCGTACTCCATGAAACTGCCCGGGTCCAGCAGGTGTTCGAGGTTCTCCCGGGCGGTGCGCTGGCCGTTGCGGCGACGCTTGGCCAGCGCCTCCGGACGCTGGGCATCCTCCAGCAAGGCATGGCGTTCGCGGACTTCGGCCAGGTCGGCGCGAATCAGTGCCAGGTCCAGTTGCTCTTCGCTGTGCTGGCCCTGGTCGGCAAACTCCGCCGGCTCCAGAAAGAGCAGGGGCTGGCCTTCGCCCAGTGCCTCGCCAACCTGGACGGCCAAGGCCCGGACGATACCGCTGCTCTGCGCCTTGACCTCGAACTCCATCTTCATCGCTTCCAGCACCGCAACCCGCTGGCCAATCCGCAACTCATCACCCACGGCCACTTCCAGGCTCACCAGCACCCCGGTGCTCGGGGCGTTCAGCGCCGCCGTGCCCGGGGGCGCCTGGACATCGCTGCGAGTGCTCTGCGCAGTGGCGGCCTGCCTGGCAAAGAACATCGGCCGGTGTTGCCCGGCGCAATCTTGCAGCAACTGGGCCCAATGGGCTTCGACGAACCTGGTGTCCACCTGATAGTCCAGCACCGCCGGCTGGCGCAACAGGTTCAACAACAGCCCCAGGTTGCTCGGCACGCCCTCCAGGCGAAACTCGCAAAGCCCACGATAGGCCCGGCCCAGGGCCGCGGGAAAATCCGTACCCTGGGCGATCAGCTTGGCCAGCAGCGAGTCATAGCCGGGGTTCACCGGGTAACCGGCATAGCCGTAGCCGTCGACCCGCAGCCCGGGCCCGCTGGGGGCTTCATAGGCACTGAGGGTGCCGGCCACCGGCCCCATGCCGCCATCGGCCAGGGGCTGTTCCAGGTTGATCCGCGCCTGCACGGCAAAGCCTTGGGGCTCTGGTGGCCGGCTCAGGCCCAGGCTGGCCAGGGAGGCGCCCGCGCCAAGGCGCAGTTGGGTGTGCAGCAGGTCGACGCCGGTGATGGCCTCGGTCACCGTGTGCTCCACCTGGATCCTTGGGTTGGCCTCCATGAAATAGAAGCGCCCCGGGTGTTCCTGGTCGAGAAGGAATTCGAAGGTGCCAATGCCCTGGTAACGCACTCGCGCGGCCAGGGCCAGGGCGGCGTCGATCAACTGCTGGCGCAACTGCGGGGCAAGGTCCGGGCTGGGGGCGACTTCCACCAGCTTCTGGTGCCGGCGCTGCAGGCTGCAATCGCGCTCCCACAAGTGGCTGACCGCGCCGCTGCCGTCTCCCAGCACCTGGATCTCGATGTGCCGCGCCCGCTGCAGCAGTTGTTCGACATACAGCGCGCCATTGCCGAAGGCCGCCTGGGCTTCGGACTGGCAACGGATGAAAGCCTGCTGCAGTTGCCCGGCCTCGGTGACCGCGCGCATGCCCCGGCCACCGCCACCGGCCAGGGCCTTGAGCATCACCGCGCCATGGCGTTCGAGAAAGGCTGCGGCCTGTTCCAGGCTGACTGCTCGGTTGATGCCCTCCAGCAAGGGCACCCCACAATCTTCGGCCAGGGCACGGGCCGCGGCCTTGTCGCCAAACAGTTGCAGCACCTCGGGGCCGGGGCCGATCAGGGTCAGCCCGGCTTCCAGGCAGCCCCGGGCAAAGTCGGGGTTTTCCGCGAGAAAGCCGTAGCCCGGGTGAATCGCCTGGCAGCCCTGTTGCAGGGCCAGGGCGATCAGTTGCTGGCGGTCGAGGTAGGCCGCCACCCCGCGGCCCTTGAGGGGCAGGGCCAGATCGGCCTTGCGCGTGTGCAGGCTGGCGGCGTCGTCCTCGGCAAATACCGCGACGCTGCGAACGCCCAGGTCGGCGCAGGCCCGGGCGATACGGATGGCGATCTCGCCGCGATTGGCGATCAACAGACTCTGGAACATGGCAATTCTCGCAATGCTGAAAAGGAAGGGCTCAGAGCTGTTGTTCCAGCTCGTTCTTCTTGACCTTGCCGGTGGCGGTCATGGGCAGGCTGGCCACCAGGCGGATCTGCGGCACCTTGTAGGCGGCCATCACCTCCAGGCACCAGGCTGCCAGGGCATGCGGGTCCTGGGGCGCATCGGGCTTGAGCACAACGAAGGCCACCGGCTGCTGGCCCCGACGTTCATCGGCGCGGCCGATCACTGCGCTGGCCAGCACCTGCGGGTGCTGGCCGAACAGCGCCTCCAGCTCGCTGGGAAACACGCTCATGCCATTGACCTTGAGCATTTCCTTGCGCCGGCCCAGGTAGCGGATAAACCCTTGTCCGGTGATCTGCCCCAGGTCACCGGTGTGCAGCCAGCCGTCGCGCAGGGCCGCCGCGGACGCCTCCGGGCGCTGCCAGTAACCCTGCAGCAGGGAAGGGCTGCGCACGCACAACTCGCCCTCGGAGCCCAGGGGCAGCAGGGCGCCGCTGTCGAAGTCGCAGACCTTGAACTCGGTGCCCGGCACCGGCAGGCCGACGAAGGTTGGCGCGCTTTTGAGGTCGAAGTCGTCGGTCTGCAGGCCGGCGGTAAAGGTGTCGCAGGTGTGGGTTTCGGTCATGCCGAAGCTGAACTCGAACAGGGTGCAGCCGGTTTGCGCGCGCCAGCGCTGGCGATAGTCCGGGGTGAGCTTCTTGACGAAGGAGATGCAGCCGGTGGCCTTCAGGGAGCTCAGGTCGTAGTCGGCGACGCTTGGGTGCTCCAGCACTTCGGCGGCGCTGTCCACCAGCAGCCCGCAATGGCTGACCCGGTAGTGCGCCACCGCCGCCATGAAACCCAGGGCGTCCCAGCGCGCCAGCAGCACCAGGCGGCAGCCGGCGTAGATGGGAAACAGCAGGCCGGCGTTTTCCCCGGCGATCCAGAACTCGGGAAGGAAATTGAGCAGCACGCTGTCCTGCCTCAGGCCCAAGGCCACCGGCACGAAGCTGGCGCAGGTGTAGAGCATGTCGCCGTGGCTATGAATGCAGCCCTTGGGCATGCCGGTGGTGCCACCGGTGTAGTTCAGTGCGGCCATATCGCCCAGGGCAGGACGGTGGGCCGGGGTGGCGGCGCGACAGGCCTCCAGGGCGGGGAAAAAGTCGATCACCCCCGGGGCCAGGCGCTTGGGCGCCCGCAGCAGGTCCGGCAGGGGAATGCTCGGGGTGGCCGGGCACAACTCGCTGAGGCTGGTGGCCAGGATCGCGCTCAACTCGCAGGCGTCGCTGACCGCCTGCACCACATCCAGCAGTTGGTCGAAGCACAGGATCACCCGGGCGCCGCTGTCCTTGAGCTGATACTCCAGCTCCAGGGTGCGCGCCAGGGGGCTGACCGGCGCGTACACGGCGCCGCACTTGAGAATGCCCCAGAAGCCGATATGCAATTGCGGGCAGTTGGGCAGGTACACCGCCACCCGGTCCCCGGGGCCGATTCCCAGCTCGCCGAGCAAGGCGGCGCACCGGTCGGACAGCCGGTCCAGCTCGGCAAAGCTCAACTGATAGCCATAGAAGTCCAGGGCCACGGCACTGGCTTGCGACTGCGCCCAGGCCCGCAGGTATTCGGTAAGGGACTGCTGGCCCAGGGGGTACTGCGGGGTACGCGGCGCGCCTTCGGGCCAGGCGGCCTGCTGCAGGGCGTGAAGGTGCTGCTGATAGGCCGCAAGGTCCATGGTGCCTCCTGAATTGTTGTTATCGGCACGACCATCTTAGGCAGCGCCCGGGGCACCACAGAACCGACGGTTATTCATCGAGATTCATGAATGCGCTACATGGTTCTGCCGGCGCCGGCCCGCTGCTAGCCTGCTGCGGGTCGAGACTGCGAGGGCACAACCATGAACTCACCGCATGAATGGTCAGGGCTGAGCCGCCTGGACCTGAACCTGTTCCGGGTCTTCGAGGTGGTGTACCAGGAGCGCAACCTGACCCGCGCCGCCTCGGTGCTGCACCTCAGCCAGTCGGCCATCAGCCACGCCCTGGCGCGCCTGCGCGCCCAGCTGGACGACCCGCTGTTCGTCCGCGAAGGCTATGGCGTGGCCCCCACGCCGCTGGCCAAGCAACTGGCCCCGGGGATCCAGGACGCCCTCAGCGGTCTGCGCCGCAGCCTCAACCCGGCCCAGGCCTTCGACCCGTTGCGGGACCGCCGGCGTTTCACCCTGAACATGCCGGAGCAACTGGAGCCGGTGATCCTGCCCTTGATCCTGGCGCACCTGAACCGTGTTGCCCCGCACCTGGAAGTGCGCAGCACCAGCGTGCACTGGGCCGACCTGAAGCTGGAGATGATTGCCGGGCGCATTGACCTGGCCATCGAACTGTCGCGGCTCACCGACCCGCAACTGCAACAGCAACTGCTGCTGCAGGATTCCTTCTGCGTGATGGCCGGCCCCGGCTTCAGCGGCGAACTGACGGTGGAACGCTACCTGGCGGCCGAGCATGTGGCGGTGACCTCCAGGCGCCGGGGCATCTGCGTCGAAGACCTGGCCCTGGGGCACCTGGGGGTGGTACGGCGCATCCGCCAGCACTGCCAGCACTTTCTCACCGCCGCGCAATTGGTGGCCCAGGGCGATGGCCTGCTGACCCTGACCCGCAACAATGCGCAGTTGATCAACGCCGGGCTGGGCAACCGGATTCTCGACATGCCCCTGACCCTGCCCGAGGTCTGCCTCAACCTGTACTGGAGCAAGCAAGTGCAGAACGAGTCGGCCAACCGCTGGCTGCGCGGGCAGTTGCTGGAGCTGGCAGGGCGCAGTTGAACGGTTTGACGCCCGGCCCAAGCGCCGTTGTGCTGTAATTTGCGGCCACATACGCACAAGGAAACCTGTGGATGCACGAGTCCGCCCGTCATATCGTCGATCTGTACCAGCGTCATGCTCGGGCCTGGGACCAGCGTCGCAGGGCCAACCCCGAGGCCTTCGAGGGAGAGCAGGCATGGCTGGAGCGCTTTCGCCGGGTCATGGGGCAGGGCGGCCAGGTGCTGGACCTGGGTTGCGGAGGTGGCGAGCCGATTGCGCGCAACCTGGTCGAACACCAATGTGCAGTCACCGGCGTCGACAGCTCTGCCACCTTGCTGGACCATTGCCGCCAGCGCTTTGCCGGGCAGCAATGGATCCACGCTGACATGCGCAGCCTCGCCCTGGACCAGGATTTTGCCGGCATCCTTGCCTGGAACAGCCTGTTCCACCTGAGCCCGGACGATCAGCGCGCCATGTTCGCCGTTTTCGAACGCCACGCCGGCCCGGGCTGCGCCCTGATGTTCACCAGCGGCCCCGAGGCAGGGGAGGCCATCGGCGAATTCGAGGGCGAAGCCCTGTACCACGCCAGCCTCTCCCCGGGGGAATACTGCACCTTGCTCGACACCCATGGTTTCGAGGTGGTGCAGCACATCAGCGAAGACCCGGACTGCTGCGGGTTCACCGTTTGGCTGGCGCGGGCGATTGACTGGGGATGAAAAAAAACCGGCCCAAGGGCCGGTTTTTCTTCACGCTGCTGTCAGTGCTTCATCATGCTGTGGTCCGGCGCATTCAGCGCTCGGGCTTGGGCTTGGACCTTGATGGTTTCCTTCTCGCCCTTGGCGTTTTCCACGGTCAGGGTCAGGGGCACTATGTCGCCGGCCTTGATCTGGCCGGTGAGCTCCATGAGCATCACGTGGTAGCCGTGGGTGTCCAGGCTGACTTTCTGTCCGGCCGGCAGGGCCACGGCGTCCACTTGCTGCATGCTCATCACGTCGTTGTGCATGCTCGACTGGTGGATCTGCACGTTCTTGGCCACTGGCGATTGCACCTCAACCAGCTTGCTGTCGCTGCTGGCGGTGAGGTCCATGAAGGCGCCGCTGGCGTGCTGGCCGGCTACGGTGGCGCGGACCCAGGCGTTGTCCACTTGGGTCGCGGCGCTGGCGGTGCCGCCCAGGCCCAGCAGGGAAACCAGCAGCAGGGCAGCTTTGAGACGGGATGGGCGCTGTAGGGAATGCATTAACAAACCTCCATGACGGTGAGCAGGTCTTCCGCGCACTCTTGGGCGGTAAGGGACTGGGAAAGCCCCAGGCGCAAGGTGCCCCGGGAGTCGAAGACGAAACTGGTGGCGGTGTGGGACAGGGTGTAGGTCGAGCCGCTGGGGATCTTTTCGTAGAACACGCCGAATTCCTTGGCGGTGGCAGCGGTCTGCTCCAGGGTGCCGTACAGCGCCTCGAAGCTGGGGTCGAAGGACTTGACGTAGGCGTCCAGCACTTCGGGGGTGTCGCGCTCCGGGTCCAGGGTGATGAACACCACTTGCAGGCGGTCGCCATCACGGCCCATCAGCTTCTTGGCCTGGGCCGCGCGGGCCAGGGTGGTGGGGCACACGGCCGGGCACTGGGTGAAGCCGAAGAAAATCATCGGCATCAGGCCGCGGTAGCTGGACAGCGACTTGGTTTCGCCCTGGGAATCGGTGAGTTTGAAGGTGCGGCCAAGAATCTGATTGCTCAGGTCCTTGCCGTATTTGAAGGACAGTCGGGGACTGTTGTCGCAACCGGCGAGCAGGCCCAGGCCAAGCACTCCGGCGCTGGTGAGCAGGGTGCGGCGAGTCAGCAGAACACTCATGAAATAACGCCCTTTGAACAGCCAGACAGGCAAAAACCCGCGCATGGTAACAAACAGACGAAAGCGGCGGCGGGCTAATTAGACCAATGCCTGCGGCCATCGGTCGCAGGTCGGGAAGGGCCGGGGCGTGGCGGCTCAGCTTTCCAGGGCGGCCATCTGCACCAGGGCGCGCACGGCGCTGCGGGTGGCCTGGGTCAGGGGTTGGGGCAGGCGGTCGAGCTCGAACCAGGCCACATCGCTGTGCTTGTGCGGCTCGCAATTGCGCGCCGGCATGGCCGGGGCCGAGGCCAGGTACACCGGTGATACCCAGTGCTCCTGGCGCAGCGGGTCGATCTGGTCGACCACGCACAACAGGCCCACGCCTTGCAGGGTCAGCCCCAGTTCTTCGTGGATTTCCCGGCGCATGGCCTGTTCCACCGGTTCCAGCCAGTCGACCTTGCCTCCGGGCAGGCCCCAGCAACCGGCTTCCGGGTCGCGCAGGCGCTTGACCAGCAGCAGCTGGCCGTCCCGGACAATCGCGACACCGCACCCCAGGCGTGGCTGTTGTTGCATGGCAGGTCCTCCTTGCACTGTTTCGGCGGGGCAGATACCGGGCAATGCCCGGCAGGCCCGTTCACCGTTGCGACAATATCGGCAGCGGCGCTTTCGGCAGATTATTGCTTTGTTGTTTATTTGTAATGACAGTTGGAAGTCACTGCCCGGGGCGTGGATCAGTGACGCCACACAGTGGCGCCGATCACCAGCAGCGCCAGCAGGATCAGCACCACCCCGGTGCCCCGTTCCAGCCAGGGCAGGGCCCGGGCAAAGCGCTCGCGCACCCGGCGGTTGCCAATGGCCAGGGCCACCAGCACGTCCCACAACAGCACGGCGCTGAACATCCACAAGCCATAGACCAGCTTCCAGCCGGCACTGGTCTGGGCCCCCACCAGGGACGCCAGGCTGACATAGAACAGAGCGTTCTTGGGGTTGAGGATGCCAGAGAGAAAGCCCATGCCCAGGCCACGCCACCAGGTGGCCCGGCCCAGCGGCCGGGCTTCGCCGTTGCCGTCTACCGCGGCCAGGGAACTGGCGCCGGCATGGCGGATAAACAGCCAACCCATATAAAGCAGGTAGCCGCACCCGGCCAACTGGATCGCCAGGAACAGCGGGCTGCCTGCCCGAAACACCGAGACCCCGGCAAACGCCAGGACGATAAAGGCACCATTGGCCAGGGCGATGCCCAGGCAGGCGCCGGTGGCCGATCGCCACCCCGCGGCCATGGACATGCGTGCCACCAGGAAGAAATCCGGGCCGGGGGAGAGCAGCGCGAGAAAGTGCGCGGCGGCGACCAGCAGGAACTGTTGAATCATGGGTAGAGCCTTCCAGTGACGTGAAAGCCTGGAAGTCTGCGGCGCCGAGAGAGCCGGGGTATTGAAGAAAATTGCGCGGCCTCAGGCCTTGTACAGGCCCGGGGTTACGCCGACATGAGCCTTGAACACTCGCTGAAAATGCGCCTGATCGGCAAAGCCCAGGCGCTGGGCCAGGGCTGCCGACGCTTCCCCGGCCTGCAGCGAAGCGCGGGCCTGGATGATCCGCTGGTTCAAATGGTAGGCATGGGGCGTCATCCCGGTGGCCGCGCGAAAGGCGCGGATCAACTGGTAGCGGCTGATTCCCGCCAGTTCCGCCAAGTGCTCCAGAGGCCCGGCCAGCTGCGGATCACGCTGGAGGAAATCCACGACCCGGCGCACGCCTGCGCTGGCCCGGGCCGGATCGGCCGCCAGGGCAATCACCGGTTGCTCCCGGGTGGCCAAGGCGCCGATGAACTCGATCAGCGCGGCCTCCTTGTGCTGCCAGCCGGCGCTGGAAAACAACAACTGGTTGAGCCGGCAAAAAGCCTGGTAGAGGCCACTGTCGTGGCTCAGCACGACCTGGGAAAGCGCCGGCCCATGCTGCTGCGCTTCTTCGCGCACAGCGTCCACCCAGCGCGGGTCCAGGTGCAGCATCTGGTAGCTCCAGGCGCTGTCGGGCAGGGGGTTGCAGGCATGGGCGCAATCGGCCGGGACAAACACCACGCTGCCAGCCTGGATCCGGGTCGGGCCCTGGGCGCCGCCGCTGAACACACTGACGCCCCGATCCACGGCACCGATGGACACCGTCGGATGGCTGTGGGCCTTGTAGTTGGCGCGGCTGTCACAGGCCCGGCGGCTTTCGACGTAGGGCAGGTTCGGGTCGCGCCAGAATTGGGCGGTGGAGGACATGGTGCGGATCCGCGAAAGGGCTGTAGAGACCGCGGCGACGCGGTGGGCGGGTTAGCCTAACAGGCCCCCTGGCAGGCTTGCCACAGGGTTGAAGGCCGATGGGAAGCCTTGACCGATCGGAGATTGCCAGCTATTTGATTCAAAAAAATATTTCAATGCTGTTTTTGAATTTCGCCCAGGGCGGAGGACTTTCCTTGGCGCCTTGGCCGCTCCCGTGAAATGCAACCGACCTGAAGCTTGGCTGGAAAGGGACGTCCTGCCGTTTTCATGACCTCTCGATCATGGCCATTACCCCGGCGAAACACTTCGCCCTATGCGTGAGGAACAACAATGAAAAGCTTGAATAGCCTGATGATCGCAAGTGCGCTTGTCATAGGGTTGTGCTCCACGACCCTGGTGGCCGCTGCACCACACTTTTCACCCCAGGGCCCGTTCTACGGCAACAATGGCACCCTCTCGATAAAACTGCCGTCGTCGTTTCAGGCACAGGTCACCTGTGGCATCAGCCTGAGCGGTTCGATCAACACTCAGGATGAAGCCAAGATCCACAGTGTGTTCATCAGCGGTAGCGGAATCTGCAAGTCCTTGCAGGCAAAGAACCTGCCCTGGACCTTGAAACCGGAAAACGTGTTTTCCTTGAAGCTGGAGGGCGTCAGCTTTGTCGTCTCCAATTTCGTGCCTGCCAGCAATTGCGGGGCCAATGACATATTCGTGACCTGGAACGGTCCCTTTCAAAAGTTGAGTGCCTTCAACCAGACCCTCACTGGCAATTGCACACTGGCCACGCTGGATATCACCCTGCAGCCGCCACTGACCCTGGTCCCGTAGCTCCCTCGCGATACCCCGAGCTCCCGGGCCTTGTGGCCTCGGGCGCTCCGGGCACATTGCCTCGGCAGCGTAGAAACCGCTCAGGCACCTTGAAACTTGAAGGCGGGGGTGACCTTGAAGTCGCCGGAATAGGTGGTGGACTGGCCCTTGCCCAAGTCGAGCTTCTTCACCTGGCCCGTAGTGCTTGCGAAGTCGATCTTCTTCAGGTCGACCCAAAAGGTATTGCGGGTCAGTGCCGACTCGAAAAAGTACAGCTTGCGTTGATGGTCCACTACAGTGCGCCAGCGAGTGGAGGAAATATTCGGTTCACCCGGGGTGGAGGTGCCGTAAGGCACAGAGACATTTCTGATCACGCTGAATACGCTGGCCAGGGAGACCTGTGGGCTCTCGTCCTTGGGAATAGCGTTGACATAGAAGGAGGCCCGGGCGAAGCGATCCGCGGCGCGGTTGGTGCCCGGCAACATGACGGTGCCGCCAATGGATTTCCAGTAGGCATTGAGGGCCAGCTGTTCATCAAAGGTCGGGGAGTTGGCTCCCACCTCACCATTGCGCTGCATGCCCTGCGGGAAGAGCCACAGATGGGTCGCCACATCGGTTTTCCAGTCCATGGAACGGGCGGTGATCACGCTCTGGTTGCTCCCCAGGTGGGTCAGCCGGGTGCAGGCCTAGGCGAGGGGCAGGGACAGGATGATACTGCTGAGGGCCAGGACTAAGGCCCTAGGCACGACTTTCCTGGGCAGTGGCAATACCTTCATTACCTTCATGGTGCTGATTCCTGTTTTATTCGGCCGAGAAGGCGCGGGTCTCTGAATTCATACCAGTCTTTTTCCTTGTCAAGAAAGCCCGGAGTGACCTGAAAATCGCCATAACCTCACTTTTAGCACTGCCTATACTGGATTGCGCAGCCGTTTCACCGCAGGACACAGATAAGCAGGAGCGTTTATGACTTTCAGCGAAATAGCCTATGAGCAGTCCGGGCCCGTGGTGATCATCCGCTTCAATCGTCCCGAGCAGCGCAACTGCATCGGCCCGGTCACCCACCGCGAGCTGATCGAGGCCTGGACGCGTTTTCGCGAGGATGACAACGCCCTGGTGGCAATCATCACCGGCACCGGCGACCGAGCCTTCTGCGCCGGCGGCGATCTCAAGGCGGCCGCGCAACTGGTGCCCAGCAGCGCCGAGGAAATGGCAGCCCACGACCGTGGCGAACGCCCGGGCATCATCGGCCCCAGCCGCTGGACCGAGATCTACAAGCCGATCATTGCCGCGGTCAACGGCGTGGCCTATGCCGGTGGCCTGGAGTGGGCCTGTTTTGCCGACATCCGCATCGCTGAAGAACACGCCTCGTTCGGCGTTACCTGCCGGCGCTGGAACATCGGCCTGGCGGATGGCGGCACCCAGCGCCTGCCACGGATCATCGGCATGGGCCGGGCCATGGAACTGATTCTCACGGGCAAGGTGATCGACGCCCAGGAGGCGTACCGCATCGGCCTGGTCAACGAAATAGTGCCCAGTGGGCGCTCCCTGAAACGGGCACTGGAGCTGGCCCATGTCCTGGCCGGCCTGCCGCAACCGGCGATGCGTTCGGACAAGGAAGCGGCCGTGCGCGGCTATGGCTTGCCATTGGCGGAGGGCTTGAAGATCGAAGCGCAGTGCTTCAACCGCTCGATCCATCAACCGGAAACCCAGGAAGGGTTGCGGCGGTTCATCGAGCGCGATCATCCGGATCGGGCCAGCCAGCAGTCGCCCGGGACGCCAGGTATTGTCAGGAACTAACCCCCAGGGCGTTGCGGCCTGCACCCGATGCGGTGCAGACGGCAGGGCTCAGCCTGCTTTCTTGCAGATCATCTCTTCAGCCCCATGGCCCCAAGTGACAGCGGCCTCGCCCTGATGCTCCCGGAAGCTCTCGTTCTGCCCTAGGTAACGTGAGCCGCTGGCAGAGCTGGTCTCCAGCATCAGCGATTGCCGGCCTTTATATAAGGCGGTGAGGGAGGGCGGTTCGGTCTGGAAGAAGGTGACACTGATACGGCCATTGCTCGCGCAATCGAACATGACCGGAGCGGAGGAGGTGACCAGCCCATAACCCGTCTGCAGTTCGACGATGCGCCGACGATAGCTATCAGCCACGCAGGCTTGCTGATCATCGATCTTCCAGCACTCGTCGCGGCCCTTGATCCAGCCACGCTGTTCGGCCTTGAGCACATTGCCGCGCTTGCCGGCATTCTTCAGGGCGTCGCGATAAATAGTGGCCAACTTGCGGTCCAGTGCCGCGAGACCAGGGTTCTGGCAGATCAGTGCGGTTATCGACCCGGTCATCTTCTCACTGCAGTTGAATGAAGGACCTTGTTCGGCCGTTGCCAGAGAAGTGGCCAGCAGGGCCGAAAAAGCGACACTGCTCACCATTGTTCGAAGGGGAAAGCTCATGGGTAACTCCTGATTTCCAATATAACTAAACTAAATATTCATTTAGTTTAGTTATTTATAAGCGTCATATTGTAAGGGCAGGGTAGCTCATCCCGCGAGCCATATCTCGACACCCGGCAGCACTCGGCAAGACCCGCGGCGAGGTGTATTTGATAAAGGGCAGATCGAAGCTATCCTCACCAGGGGCAGCAATATCGATTATTTAAACTGCATATTGAACAACTAGGCAGGAGCCAAGAAACATGACAGGGGAAGATCTGGTCAAGGCAATAGAAAACAACGCAACACTCATGGGGCTGAAGGATTGTCCTTCCGTGCCCATTCAAATGAGCTGCGCTGTCTACGGGAAGGTACAAAATGATGTTGGAAACGATGTCATTACAAATAACGGAAGCATGAAGTACCAAATCGATCAGGCTCTTTTATTTCGCGGCCTGCACTCGGAGACAGCTGTTTGGCACTTTAGTACGGGACCAGTGGTTCATCATTTTGTCGTGATCCCTTGGTACAGGCAGTCAGCCCCTCAAGGGACCGTGTATACGGTATTTATGGCCTACGAAGGAAAGTACCTGCTGGTTAATTATGTAAAACATAACAGCCCGGCCCCTGGTGAGGTTAAAGGCTACAAGACAGCCTGGACGGAAAACGACTTGAGAACCATGCTCTCTGACTTACTCACCAAGAGTAATGCCTGGGAAGAATACTTCGGCAATGTCGGACCGGCCCAGGCGAATATAATCCACTACTACAAATACAAAACAACAACACTAGACTCTGCAGTTTCCAACGTGAGTCGATACAGAGAACTCTGTCGGTAGATTCCTTGGCCGTCCCGGCAATTACCCAAAGCCCACCTTCAATAGTTCGATATGCAGGTGGGCCACAGTCAGCAACCACCTGAGTTTGAAATTCTCCCGCTCGAACTTTGACAGGCGTTACGAATCTCGAAAGACACACACCACGTGTTCGTCCGCAGTCGGAATTCGTGGGTGTCATGCAACTGGAAGTTTTTCGGCCCACGGCCGGTGAAGTCCTGGGTTGGCTACAAGGAGCAAAGGAGTCAGGATTCGTTTGTCCAGGATGTCATTGCGAAGGCCCAGACGCGAGCAACAGCAAAGTGATCGAAGCCTGGCTTCAGAAGCTGTTCCTGAGGGTAGGAAGCGTTGCAGTTGAGCCTGGGTAATTCTTGGGTATCGTGACCCACATGAATGTGTCATATCTACGCATAATGTATATTATGTTAAATAGAATAACTCCAAGGCTCACAGTACCTGAGATCAGCTATCAGGCTTGGATCACGCATCCGGGCGCTTTCGACGCTTTGAATTGGCGTACCCGAGCTGGCCATTTCCAGTTTTCGAAACCACTCACTGCTCAGATCCACCGATGGCTCGCTCTGCACCTATAGGCTTCGACCAAGCCCATGGACCTGACGCAGCGAGCAATCGCATAGCTCCCACCCCATCATTGGAGTGCTTCACCATCGAATCGGATTGGCTGACGAATCCAGTACTCTCATGAAGTCCTGGGTACAGCAAAGACCCTTACAATTTCTTCAGCGCAAGCTGCGTCATAAGATCTGCTTTCATAAAAATCAAAAGCAGTTTCTGCCCCACAGTTGGAAAAATGTTTTTTCACTTCCTTCATCTCCTTCGACGCAAGCCCTTTATCATGTTCTCGTACTTTTTCCAAAAAACTGACTGAAGCTGGCTTTGCGTAAATAAAAATATTGGGTATGAGAACACCTTGCTGCTCCAGCCCTTCAAAGTCTGTAAAAGTCACGGCAAAAAAAACATCTTTACCTGTTGAAACCTCCAAGACTCTTAAAGTATTTAAAACAAACAAAGCGAGCCCTGTCAGAAAATCAGACAACCCGTCGCTGCTCATTTCATCCATCAGGTGCTTTAAGCGACCATACCTTGATACAAGCGGAATCTCTTCAAAGCTTTCATAGCTCTCGAAGAACACGTCCATATCATTGTACGGTTCTTTACTGATTACCTTGTTATAGAGATCTGTAAGCTTCATTTCCAGGGGATACTCCATCCGTCGCAGGATGTTCGGGTGGAACGTCAGGAAGTTCAATCAACGAGGGTACGTTCTGGCTAGAACCACTTTCACTGGGATCGCCTAGCCCTCAAGCTCATAAACCTCGATATCACGACCAACAACATATAGATCCCCTTCTTGGCGCACTTGATCAATAGATACTGGATCAGCATCCAAAGCGTAATTT
The DNA here is from genome assembly GCF_058799535.1 of Pseudomonas sp. GW822-FHT06D10. Taxonomy (NCBI): domain Bacteria; kingdom Pseudomonadati; phylum Pseudomonadota; class Gammaproteobacteria; order Pseudomonadales; family Pseudomonadaceae; genus Pseudomonas; species Pseudomonas sp. GW822-FHT06D10. Next base: position 951,519 of record NZ_JBXALN010000001.1, read on the forward strand.
CCATCAATGTCGACACACCAATACTCGTCAAACTTCAACAGCCGAACCCCCGAGCAAATTGAATTGAATTGATGACCGCTAACTTTCGCGCTCAGCTCTTCGACGCCACGGACAACCACTTTGACTTTCTTCCAAACATCCCCATCAATACGATGATCTCTGGCATGAAATACAACCTGTGCTGCGAGTCGTTCGCCTGGCGCAAAATTAAACTCGAACGACAATAGCAAGCCATCTTCAAAACGGTGAAAAGCTTGTAATACCTCACTTATTTTTTCTGCAGTTTCTGACATTTTCATTTACCTGGTGATTTCTGGCCGTGACTTTCAAGTTGGTTTTTTTCAAGAGGATAGAGTTTGAAACGCCTCATGCCTCGCGTCGCCATGTCCCCCTGGACCACTCACCCCGTCACCGCCTGATAAACAACCCGATGCGCCTCGGTGGGCAGTGGCACTTCCCACTTGAACAGCATGCGGCGGATATCATCGTTGCGCAGCGAGGTGTCGCGCTGCTGGTTGCGCCGCATGATCTCGCCCTCGGGGCGCTCCAGGTAGAGAATTTCCACCTGCGCGCCGTAGCCGTAGAGCAAGTCCAGGGTGCGGTTGCGCATCTGCGCCGACAGGTGCGTCGAGTTCCACACAAAGGGTTTGTGCTCTCGCAGCAAGGCCTTGGCCCGGTCGATGGCGTAATGCGCAGCGGCGCCTTCATTCTGTCCATGGCGCAGGCCCAGGGCCTGGCGGGCGTCGTCGAACGACACCACCGGCAGCTCCGGGTGATGCTGTGCGGTCCAGGTGTCCTTGCCGCTGGCCGGCAGGCCCGAGAGCATCACCACCGACGAACCCTGCGGCGCGTGCAACGGGTAGTCGGGATGTACCCGGGCGCCACGCAGGTACTGAATGCGTGTGTAGTCGTCGGCAAAGGCCCGCGGTCCGTGCAGGCAGCCCTCCTCCTGCGCCAGTTCGCGCCACAGTTCGATGGCGTCCAGTACATCGGCCTTGCCGGCGTAGTTGCGGCCCTGCATATCGGCCTCGGCGACGGCACAGAGCATCCACAGCGGCAGTTCCCAGGACAGTTTGTGCAGCAGGAACTCAGGGCTGCGGCCGCTGCGATCACCCTGCAGGGCGAAAAACGGCACTTGGTGCACGGCGATGATGCGGCAGATCTGCTCGCGCAGCTCGAACGGCACACCGGCGCGCCACAACAGCAGCCGCGCATCCACCGCCCCCCGGCGTGAATGACCGGGCTGGCCGATACGCCCGGTATCCTTGTCGATCACCGTGGTGTCGGGCTTGGCGATGTCGTGCAACAGGGCCGCGAAGAACAGCACAAAGCGCTGCTCGGCGCTGGCCTGCTGGTAGGCGGGTTGGGCCAGTAATGCTTCGACCACCAGACAGGTATGAATCCATACATCGCCCTCGGCGTGGTAGATCGGGTCCTGCGGTGTGTCGGCCAGGCGCGCCAGGGCCGGAATGGCCGACAGGCAGGCGGCGGTGTCCATATCGCGCCCCGGCTCGGGGACCAGTTGGCGCAGTTGTTGAATATCCATTTCGGGATGCTCCTTCAGTAGCCGTGGCGTGGGCCCTGCCAGTCCATGGACAGGCGCGGGGCATAGAGGTCGACGCCGGCGGCCAGTTGATTGGGGATAAAGGGTTGGCTGGCATGGTGCTGGTCGGCATCGAGGATGGCCTGGACGAAGTCCTGGCGTACCCACTTGAGCCGGCCGAGGGTCTGCTGCTCGTCCTCAAGCTTCAGGTACAGGCCCTCCATGCGGCTGGAGCGGTCGCATTGACGCCAGGCACGGGCCAGGTCGAGGCCTTCGCGGTGCACAACCTGCTCGAACACCTGGCGCCAGTGCGCGGTCTTGGCCAGCGAATCGCCCACCAGCGCTAGCAGCTCGGCATGCCGGCGCGGTGCCGGGCCTTCGTACAGCACAGGCACCGACAGCACCGGCCCACCTTCTAGCAGGCGCCGACGCGCCGCGGTGGAGAGGAACAGCCCTGTGGCGCGGTCCCACACATCGAACTCGCAGAAGTAATGTGGCAAGTGGTCGTAGAACACCGAGTGCTTCTTGTGCAGCCACTCGCCATACAGCACGAAGCGATCTTCCAGGCGTTCCAGCAACCAGTGCTCATGGGCCGAGGCCCACTGCTTGAACAGATTGAACTGGCGCTCGCGCCCACCGCCGGTGAGGTAGTGACCGCGAGATTGCAAGAGCAACTCGCCGCCTGCGCCAAAGCTGATGCCCGCGTTGGCACCATCGAGTTTTTCTTCCACCACCAGCCACTGTCCGGCCAGGGCGCCATAGCGCACCTGGCCAGTGTCAGTGTCGCCATCTTGCAGGCGCGAGCCTTGCAGGTGGGGCGTGCGGGGGTATTTGAGCAGTTCCAGGTTGTGCGCGGTGGCACGAATATCCGTGTGCATGGGTTTGTCCTCGAAAAAAGAGAAAAACCAACGACAGGATCAGGCAGACATGGCAATGAAGCGCCGCCGTGCATGGGCACGGGCAGCCATCAGGCAGGATGGACCGTCGTCGGTATCAGGCGTGTTGGCTGGCGTAGGGCACTGGCTTCACCACTTGGAGAAAAGGTTGCAGAGGCTTTAGGGCGCGCATTCAACAGCAGATAGCGGCATCAGGTCAAGCCCCGAGAGGACAAAACCCCAGCGCCCCTGCTTGCGCGAAACACCCGAGCTTTTGTCATGAAAAAAACCGCCTGGGGCTCATAGGGTGCAGCCAGTCATAACCCGATAAGGAATCGATCATGAAACGTTCAAGCGTGCTGATGGCTGCAGTCATTGGCCTGGCACTTGCACCTTTGGCCCAGGCCTCGTCCATGGCTGACAGCGAAGAGAAAGCCCAGTTGCGCAAACTCTTCTGCGAGTCGAAGGGCGGCGCCGATATCACTGCGCTGGGTGAGTTGAAGAGGTCCGACGACGTCGGCGCCGTGGTGGTGTGCAAGCTCCCGCCCTCGCCCACCACCGTGGTGGAAAACCAGGCGGCATCGAGCCTTGCCGCGCTGCCATTGACGCCTGTCACGGCAACGCTTGCGCCACCGTCGGGGGTCTACAAGCTCGCCCCGGGAGCCAGCAGCGTCAACACTTCATGCTCGGCCAACCTGGCCATCGCCAAATGGGCGGGCTTTCCCAATACCAGCAACGGCAACGCCACCTTGAACTGTCGTGGATACAATGCCGGCGCAGCAGGCGGTACGCTGGGTTGCAAGATCGAATGGACCGGGCCGACCCAGGTCGCCATCGGGGTCACCCCTTACGGCGGCCAGGTCGCGGTGAACTTCAATTGCCAGGCCCTGTACTTCGGTTCCGTCGGCACGGTGATGGATTTCAGCTACGCCGACCCGACGTATCCGCGCATCCGCTATGGCTCGGTCCAGGCCACCAGCAGCATGACCATCACCCAGTGATGCCGGGCCAGCCTGGCTGAGCCTCGATCAAGCGCCGGCAGGGCTGCTCCCTGCCGGTCACCCTCCTCTGCTTCATTGCTTGCCGCGCATGCTGTTGCGCCATATGCGGTAGGTCCTGATGCCCGAACGCACCGAACCGAACAGCAACTGGCTGTCCATTTCCCGGGTCATCCCCGAACGTTCCAGCATCGCCAGGAAAGTACCGCGGGCACGGGCGATAGCGAAGTAGATGCCCTGGGCGGCCAGGGTCTCGCGGATTTCCCGCAGCACCGCGATGCCGCTGACATCGATATCGGTCACCGCCTCGGCATCGAACAGCACCACCTCGGGTTGGCTCTCGCGCTGCACGGTGTCCAGCAGGCGCATCTTGAAGTAGTCGGCGTTGAAGAACAGGATCGCGTCGTCGAAGCGATACACCACCAGGCCGGGCACAGTGCGGGCTTGCGGGTACTGGCGGATGTCCACCTGGCCTTCGATGCCCGGCATCCAGCCCAGCACCGCGTCGGTGGGTTGGTAGATGCTGTACAGCAGGCGCAGGATGGCCAGGGTCACGGCGAACATGATGCCCGGCAGCACGCCCAGCCCCAGCACACTGACGGTGGTCAGCAGGCACAGCCAGAACTCGAAGCGGCTGAGTCGGTAGATTTGCTTCAGGGACTTGACGTCGAGCAAGCCCCAGCCCGCCATCAACAGCACCGCGCCCAGGGCCGGCTGCGGAATCCACGCCATGGGCGCGGTGAAAAACAGCAGAATCAGCGCAATCGCCAGGGCGGCGATGATGCCCACCAGTTGGCTCTTGCCTCCGGCCATGTCATTGACCGCGGTACGCGAATCCGCACCGCTGATGGCAAAGCCCTGGGAGGCACCGGCGGCCAGGTTGCTCAGGCCCAGGGCGATGAATTCATGGTTGGCGTTGATCGCGTAGCCATGGCGCGCGGCGAAGCTGCGGGCTGTGAGCATGGCGCTGCAGAAACTCACGGTAGCGATGCCCAGCGCGTCGCGCAGCAGGCTCTTGCTTTCCTCCAGGGTGGTCTTGGGCCAGGACAACTCCGGCATCCCGGCCGGCACATGACCGAGGATCGCCACTCCGAGGCGGTCGAAGCCCAATAGCCCGGCCAGCAAGGTGAACAGCGCCACCGTCAGCAGCGCCGCAGGTACGCGCGGATAGCGTCGCGGCAGCCAGATCAAAAGGCCCAGGCTGGCCAGGCCGACGGCCAGGGTCAGGCCATGGATCTCCCCCAGGCGCTGGAGAAAGTCCGCCAGCCCCAGGATGAAGCCGTCGCCTTCGATCTTGAAGCCCACCACCTTGCCCATTTGCCCGGCGATCAGGCTCAGACCGATGCCGTTTAGGTAGCCGATGAGGATCGGCCGCGAGAAGAAGCTGGCGATAAAACCCGCCCGGGCGATCCCGGCGGCAATCAGCATCAGGCCCACCAGCACGGTGACGATCATCGACAATTCGACGGTACGCTGCAGGTCGCCCATGGCCAAAGGCGCCACGGCCCCGCCGAGCATGGCGCAAGTGGCGGCATCGGGGCCGACCATCAGTTGCCGCGAGCTGCCGATCAAGGCATAGACGATCATCGGCAGCACACAGGCGTAAAGCCCATACTGCGGTGGCAGGCCGACAATCTGCGCATAGGCGATGGCGATCGGGATCTGGATAGCCGCCACGGACAAGCCGGCCCGCAGGTCGGCGCGCAACCATTCGCGGCGGTAGTGCAGCAAGTTGGACAGGCCAGATAGACAGCGGGATAACGACATGCCGGGTCCTTTCGAAATATTCCGTTTTATTCTTTGGCTGCGCGCTTGTCTGGCAAGGCGACGCGGGGCGTTATTCAAGCGAATCGGGCAACTTAGCGCCATGAGCTGGAGCAGCTTTTGCTTCGATTCACCCAGGTGCTTGGCCATGGGCAACCCGCTGAGGCGCAGGTGGTGGTGAGCTTGGGCCGCTATGGATGAACAACCCCTCCCATTCATGGGCCGCCAAGCCAGCTATAACGGCGCGTTGCCTTGATGACGCGCCACCTCCCGGTGCATGTCGTTGCGCTCGTAGCCGGGCAGCAAATGACCGTCGGTCACCTACCGTGAAACGGCTCGGTGTTCGCTCCATTGGTCGGAGAGTTTCTTGACTAGGATTAAACCGCGCTAAGACTTTAACCGGAATTGTTAGAGGTGATGCCCAAGTGGCTCTGGACAGAAGGTTAATCCGCAGGAGCCGGATTGACTCGTACGTTCGCTTTGACTGAGTGCCTATGAGGCCGATATGGAGATCATCTCTGTGGTGGATGTACCGCGATGGATGGACACGATTTCCCCTGACCCCGCGAGACGGACGACTGACGCCCGAACACGAGCCAGAGGAAGTCGTTTATGGCAATAACGCAAAACAACCGTTTGGTGCAGGTCGACAGTCCCCTCGGCGGCGATGTCCTGTTGCTGCAGAGCATGGAAGGCAACGAAGAGCTGGGGCGGTTGTTCCACTACGAATTGGACCTCACCTCCGAAAACCGAGCGATCACATTCGACCAGTTGCTGGGCAAGCCCATGGGCCTGACCCTGGAGCTGCACGACGGCAGCAAACGCTATTTCCACGGCATTGTCTGCAGCTGCCGGCAAGTGAACGGCCACGGTCAGTTCGCCGGCTACCGCGTCAGCCTACGGCCCTGGTTATGGCTGCTCACGCGCACTTCGGACTGCCGGATTTTCCAGAACAAAACGGTGCCGGAGATCATCAAGCAGGTGTTCCGCGACCTCGGTTTCTCCGATTTCGAAGACAGCCTGAGCGGCAACTACCGCGAGTGGGAATATTGCGTGCAGTACCGCGAAACCAGCTTTGACTTCGTCAGCCGGTTGATGGAGCACGAAGGCATCTATTACTACTTTCGCCATGAGCAGGCGCGTCATGTACTGGTGTTTGCCGACGCCTATGGCGCCCACTCCACGGTGGCCGACTATGACTCGGTGCCCTTCTACCCGCCCGATCGGCAAATGCGCGAGCGCGACCATTTCTACGATTGGCAACTGGAGCGGGAAGTCCAACCCGGTTCTCTGGAGCTAAACGACTACGACTTCAAGCGCCCCCGCGCCAGACTGGAGGTGCGCTCCAGTGTGTCGCGCAGTCACAGCAACGGCGACCACCCGCTCTACGACTACCCCGGTGAATACGTACAGAGCAACGATGGCGAGCACTACGCGCGTACCCGCATCGAAGCCATTCATAGCCAGTTCGAACGCGTGCAGCTGCGCGGCCGCGCCCGCGGGCTGGGCTGCGGCCATTTGTTCAAGCTGACCGGCTACGAGCGCGAGGACCAGAACCGCGAATACCTGGTGGTGTTCGCACGCTATCAGATCCGCCAGGAACTCTATGAAAATGCGCAGTTGGACCTGTCCGAGCAGTTCACCAGCGAGCTGGACTGCATGGATGCCAGCCAGGCCTTCCGCCCTCTTCCCCTGACCCCCATGCCCATTGTTCGCGGGCCGCAGACCGCCGTGGTGGTCGGCCCCGATGGCGAGGAGATCTGGACCGACCAGTATGGCCGGGTCAAAGTGCATTTCTACTGGGACCGCCACGATCAGTCCAATGCCAATAGCTCCTGCTGGATGCGCGTGTCCCAGGCCTGGGCCGGCAAGAACTGGGGGGCGGTGCAGATCCCGCGAATCGGTCAGGAAGTGATCGTCAGTTTCATCGAAGGCAACCCGGATCGGCCGATCATCACTGGCCGCGTCTACAACGCCGAACAGACCGTGCCCTACACGCTACCGGCCAATGCCACTCAGAGCGGGGTGAAAAGCCGTTCGAGCAAGGACGGCTCACCGGCCAACTTCAATGAAATCCGCATGGAGGACAAGAAAGGTGCGGAGCAACTGTTTATCCATGCCGAGAAGAACCAGGACATCGAGGTCGAGAACGACGAGACCCACTGGGTCGGCCACGACCGCAGCAAGACCATCGATAACGACGAGACTGTGCATGTCAAACACGACCGCACCGAAACCGTCGATCACAACGAGACCATCACCATCGGCGTCAACCGCACCGAAAGCGTGGGCAACAACGAGGACATCAGCATTGGCGTCAACCGTACCGAAAGCGTCGGCAGTAACGAGACGATCAGCATAGGCCTCAACCGCACCATCAGCGTGGGCGCCAGCGAAACCGCGACCGTGGCCCTGCAACGCACCCATGCGGTAGGTATCAACGAGACGATCGCCATCGGCGCCGCGCAGGAAGTTGTCATCGGTGCCTTTCAAACGGTGAATGTCGGGGCCTACCAAAACGTCAACGTGGGCCTCTACCAGTCGACCAATGTGGGCACCAACCGCTCGGTGGACGTCGGAGCCAATCTTTCAACGACGGTAAAAGACAACGAATCGCGCCAGGTCGGCGCAGGACGCACGACCGATATCGGCAAGGACGATGAGCTGACGGTGGGCAAGAACCTTGTCATCGATGCCGGTGACTCGGTGACCATCATGACCGGCAAAGCCAGCATCGTCATGAAGAAGGACGGCACCATCAGCATCAGCGGCAAGGACATCACCATAGACGGCTCTGGCGTGATCAACATCAAGGCCAACAAGAACGTGGTGATCAAGGGACGCAAGATCCTGCAAAACTAGGAGTAACGCGTATGACGGTTCAATACTCACTGCCCACGCAGGCCCGCATCGATGGCGTAGTCGTCGGTGTACTGCTCGACCTGCCACAGGCCAGTGCGCCCTGGGTGACCTACCCCGGCTGCCCCGAGCAACGGAGCATCGCCGCCCGCAGCACCACCCTGCTCTCCCCTGAAGACATCGGCAGCCAAGTGGCGCTGATGTTCGAAGATGGCGACCCTTCCCGCCCGCTAGTGATCGGCCGCCTGCTGAGCCAGGCCATGGCACCCGAACCGGTTGCCAGCGTGCAACTGGACGACCAGCGCCTGGAACTGCGCGCCGAACGCGAGATCGTGCTGCGTTGCGGCAAGGCCAGCATCACCCTGACCCGCGCGGGCAAAGTGATCATCCAGGGCGCCTACCTGTCCAGTCGCTCTAGCGGGGTCAACCGCATCAAGGGTGGTTCGGTGCAGATCAACTAGACAGGTAGTCGCCTATGGAATTGCTCAACGCCAGCAAACTGCTTGCTGCCTATACCCAGGGCATGGAGCCCGATGGCCGCGAATCCCTGGTGGTGGTGGTCAAAGGCACGTTTAATCTGCCGCTGGACGGCCGCGCGGCGACCCTGGCCGAGACCCAGCAACCGCTGCTGATGGCCGATACCTTCCTCGGCGAACCCGGTCTCAGCGCCCCGCTGCAGGAAATGGACTTCGCACCGGTCAAGCCGTTCTGCGATGTGCTGGTGCGCGGCAAGGCCTATGCCCCAGGCGGGCGACCCGTGAGCCAGATGGCAGCGGGCATTCGCGTCGGTCAGATGAGCAAGGCCTTTTCCGTGCTCGGCCCCCGACAATGGCAATTGGGGCTACTGGGCGTTTCTCCCGGCTTGCCGCAGCCCTTCATCGAGCAGGACATCTCTTATGCCCAGGCCTTTGGCGGCAGCCATCCGATGGCGGAAGACTCCGAATTGCGTTACAGCTACCTGGACAATCCGACCGGTTGTGGCTGGTTTCCAAGCCGCATGGGCAGTGCTGCTATCGTCGGCATGCCGATGCCGAGCACCGAGGAATTGGGCAAGGCGATCGACAGTCCCTCTGGCGACTTCCGTCCTATGGCCCTTGGCCCCATCGGCCGCAGCTGGCCGCAACGTGCTCGCTTCGCTGGCACTTACGACGATGCCTGGCTGGCCGACCGCTTTCCGTTTCTGCCGGGAGATTTCGACCGTCGCTACTTTCAGGCGGCCCCTGACGATCAGCAGATTCCTTACCTGCGTGGCGGCGAGGATGTGTTGCTGCTCAACCTCACACGCCAGGAGCGCGCGGGCTTTCGCATCCCCGAAATGGACGTGCCGGTGACCTTCTTTCTGAAAAAAGGCGGTCATGAGACTGTGCAGGCGGTGATCGATACCCTGCTGATCGACACAGACGCGCTCCAGGTGCAACTGACCTGGCGTGTCTCCCGTGCACTACGACACAACATGTTCGAGATCGCTCAGGTGCTGGTCGGCACTATGTCCACAGGCTGGTGGCGCGCCCGCGAACTGGGCAAGGATTACTACCCGTCGCTCTCCTCCCTGGTAAAAGCCAGGCACGCCTCCGAGGAGACAGACTGATGACTGCACTTTGCATCATCGGTACCGGCATGGTCAGCGCCGTTGGCCTCAGCGCACCCGCGAGCTGCGCGGCGATTCGCTGCGCTATCGATAACTTCCAGGAAACCCGCTTCATCGACTGCGGCGGCGAATGGCTGATCGCTGCCAGCGTGCCTCTGGAGCAGCCCTGGCGTGGGCGCAGCAAACTGATCAAGATGGCCGCCTGCGCCATCGCCGAGGCGCTGCAAAGCACCCCGAACGTCGACCCGGAAAAGACCCCGCTGCTGCTGGGGGTGGCGGAAGTCGAGCGCCCCGGCCGCCTCGACGGTCTCGATAAGGGGCTGCTGCACGCCATCGAAGCCGAACTGGGCCTGCGCTTTCATCCCAGTTCCAACGTCATCGCCTATGGACGGGTCAGCGCTGCCGTGGCCCTGCTTGATGCGCGTACGCTGATCTACCAGGGCGGCCATCGCCACGTGCTGATTGCCGGCGTCGACTCCTTCTTGAATGGACCGACGCTGGCCGCTTTCGAAGCACGCGAGCGCCTGCTCACTAGCCAGAACTCCAACGGATTTATCCCCGGCGAAGGTGCCGCCGCCGTGGTGCTGGCCGCCCCCGTTGCCAGCGAAGAACCGCAATTGGCCTGCCTCGGCCTGGGGTTCGGCGTGGAGAAGGCCACCGTGGAGGCCGAAGGTACTCCCCTGCGTGCTGACGGTCTGACTCAAGCCGTACGCGCTGCCTTGAGCGAGGTCGGCTGTGGGTTGGAGCAAATGGATTATCGGCTCACCGACATCTCCGGCGAGCAGTACTACTTCAAGGAAGCCTCCCTGGCCCTGAGCCGTACCCTGCGGGTGCGCAAGGAGTTCTTCCACCTCTGGCACCCGGCCGACTGCATTGGCGAAGTCGGCGCCGCCATCGGCCCGACGATGCTGGCCGTGGCCCTGGCCGCCAGCCGCAAGGGCTACGGTGACGGCCCGAATATCCTCTGCCACCTCGGCAACGACGCGGGCCAACGCGCCGCCGCCCTGCTCAGCTACCAGACCGTGAGGGCTGCCTGATGGCCAACGAGGTGTATGCCAACAATATGGAGATTTCCTGCAAGGCGGCCGATGGCAAGTCCGTCGCCTGCTTTCCGGATGTCTGCTTCACCCCGCCCGTGGCTCCGCCGACACCGATAGGGGTACCCATTCCCTACCCCAATACGGGTATGTCCAAGGACACCACCCGGGGCACACGAACGGTCAAGATCACCCGCAAAGAGGTGATGCTCAAGGACAAGAGTTACTTCAAGACAAGTTATGGGGATGAGGCTGGGAATGCGCCCAAGAAGGGGGTCATCACTAGCAAGATCAAGGGGAAGGTGTACTTCACTTCCTGGTCGATGAATGTGAAGTTCGAAGGTCAAAACGTAGTACGGCACCTTGACATGACGACGCATAACCATGCTTCACAGCCAGGTAATACCCCTCCCTGGCCTCACCTTTCCAAGATGTCGCCGAGCACCCAGGGAAAATGCAAAAGGGAGAAAAAAAGAGAAAGAAAATCCTGCCAGGAATACAAACCGTACGGTGAAAAGAATGTTTGTAAAGAGGCCGAGCTGAGCGGTGCAATGGTCAATGAAAGCGCTTGGGCCAGCAAAACAGCGACAAGAGCCAAAGCAAACAAATGCTTGTCGGCTCGCCGCTGTCAGTTAGTACCCTACCGCCCTAAGGACGAAGCAGGTATAGCCGGATGTTGTCCAGCACAAACACCTGACCATGTCATACCGAAAAGCTCATTTTCTGTAGGAGCGTTCAGTAACAACAAGCGCCAGCCCGGCTGGGAAGAGTATTCGAAAGATACAGCGCCTTGTATGTGCGTTGAGGGCTGGGGGAACACTCATGGGAGTCATGGTGTCCGACACAGCGAGCATAAAGCTCTGGGGGTTATCGCTGGGGTCAAGAAAGGCGATATGCGCGAATTCGGTAAAGAGGCCTCCATGGCGGCGCAAAGTACTCGTGGCGCGTTTCCCGAGTCAAACTGTAGCGAACGCTGCCTCACGGCACAGTTGGCCGACGGGCATAAAAAAATGCTACCGCCAAATACGCAGCCCCCTAAAGTAAAACATTCACCAAGCGGAAGAAGTAAGCCAGCGGTATTGAACCGTACTGCGAGAAGGCCCTCCCCTTGAGCCACCACCCAATAAACGGATATTCATATGGCTGACGAATGGCTGGAAGATTATTACTACGCTTATGTTGCCGCCGTAGACGCACAGAAATCTTTTTTCGCTTTTCGGGAAATAGGACTAGAAGCCCAGGACGTTTCGCACACTATTTTCCTGGAGTACAACTCTGGAAAGTGGCGAGAAGTTGGCGAGGCGACTTGGGATACCGTTGCCATGACCACCGACCGGTCACAACAGATGCTGGCAATATCCGAAGAGGGTGAAATTGGGGAAGGCTATCTCGGCTCGACCCTCAGCTTGTCGCAAATGGATCCGCCACCGCTAATGCTCAGAGGGATAAGCTCGATAGGCGAATGTACCTACTTGTGCGGAGTGTCCCGAGAAGTGTATGTACGCCATGGATCTTCTGCCTGGCAGCCTGTACATGCCCCAAAGCCTACGAGTAAAGACAGTGTTTTTGGCTTCGAAGCACTGGGCGGTTTCTCCAATGATGAAATCTATGCCGCCGGCTGGAAGGGAGAAATATGGCTGCGGGAGCAAGGCAACTGGCGGCAAGTCGACAGTCCAACCAACTTTAAAATAACTGCATTGATATGCGCCTCTGATGGTTATTGTTATTTATGTGGCCGCCAAGGCACTTTGTTGCGTGGCAGAGCAGATACATGGGAAATTATCGATCTCGAAGAGTTCACCGATGATTTCTGGAGCATTGCTGAACACCAAGGAAAAATCTATTTAGCCACCTTGTTCGAAGTATACGTTCTCGATGAAAGTTCTTTGCGGCCAGTCAACTGGAATATGCCAAAGCCCAATACTTGCTACTGTCTTTCCGCTAAAAACGGGGCGCTCTGGTCTGTTGGCCAAAAGGATATCTTGGTACATGACGGGCAGAGCTGGAGGAAACTTGCTTAACTCTCTATTTCTCAAGACTTTGAAATGTACTCGAACTTGATTCCGCTGATTCTGGATCAACATGTCGAAGAAGCCAGCTTCCTCGCCGTCCTGCGGGACTATGCCCTGGGCGCACCGCACTACGATTTCGACCACCTCAGCCAACTCGACGAGCGCATCGACGCCCACCTTGACGGCCTTCGCGTCGCCGGCACCTGCGGCCTGGAAACCCTGTTGGCTCAACTTGGGCCACACTCCATTGGCGGGCTGTTCGCCAGTGTGGTGCTGGCCTTCGAGGCGGGTAACGCACAGGTGTTGTCACGGCTCAGCGAGCATTTGCGAAGTGCCGTAGAAACGGAAAGCGGCTACCTGATGGCCTTGGGTTGGCTCGACTGGAAGTGGGTATCGCCCTGGATCGATCGCCTGCTCGCCTCCCCCGACCCCCTGTTTCTGCGCCTCGGCCTGGCCGCCTGTGGCATGCACCGCCACGACCCCGGCCCAGCCCTGCTTACCGGCCTTTCCCACGCCGACCCAAGCGTCCTGGCACGTGCCGCCCGCACTGCCGGCGAGCTGCGCCGTCGTGACCTGATGCCGACCATTCGCAGCCACCGGCAACACCAGGACACCGCCACGCGCTTTTGGGCCAATTGGGCCACCGCGCAGATGGGCGACGAGGAAGCGCTGGAGCCGCTGCGGCAGTTCGCCGAGCAACCGGGCCAGTTCCAGTACCGCGCGCTCTGTGTACTGCTGGCCTGGCAAAGGCGTGAGCACAGCATCGCCTGGATACGCCAGTTGATACAGAACCCTGAGCAACAGCGCGTCGGCATCCAGGCCGTTGGGCTGCTGGGCGACCCGGTCAGCGTGCCCTGGCTGATCCAGCAGATGAGCGACCTGCCTCATGCCCGCGTCGCCGGCGAGGCCTTCAGCCAGATTACTGGGGCAGACCTGGCGTTACTCGATCTGGAATTGCAGGACCTGCCGGATTTCGATGCAGGCCCGAACGACGACCCTGAGGATGCCAATGTCGCCATGGACCCCGATGAGAATCTACCCTGGCCCGACCCGCAGTTGATCGCAGCCTGGTGGCAGGCCCATGGAGGTGATTTCCAGGCGGGCGTGGGCTATGTGCTGGGGTTGGCGCAGCGCGAAAGCAGTTTTCAGCAAGCGCTTGTCCGGGGCCAGCAACGCCAGCGTATTGCCGCCGCCTACGGCATCGCCCGCTTCCGGCCGACCGAAGTGCTTTTTCCCACCAGCGCACCGGCCTGGCGGCAAAAGCGGTTGTTGTCCGGAGGATGAGCAGGCGATTCATTCTCTTCGACTGCGGCAGCTGGACGCTAGGTGCCCATAAACCAAATACGCTAGACTGCCGGCCTATTTTGTTCAGGCCCCCTCGTCATGCCCGCAGAGCATGTTCCCAAGCCCTATACGCTTCTGGCCATCGACGATGATCCGCAATCGTTGATCGTGCTGTCGAAAACCCTGACCGCCGAATATGAAGTGCTGCTGGCAAAGAACAGCGAACGTGGCCTGGCCCTGGCTCGCAGTGCCAGCCCCGATCTGATCATTCTCGACATCCTGATGCCGGAGATGGATGGCTTCCAGGTGCTCAGCGAGCTCAAGAGTCACCCGGCGACTGCAGCCATTCCGGTGATTTTCCTGACCTCGCGCAACAGTGTCGAAGACGAACGCCTGGGGCTGCTGCTGGGCGCCGCCGATTACATCGCCAAGCCGATTTCGCCCCCTGTGGTACTGGCCCGGGTGGCAACGCAACTGGGCTACCGCAACAAACCCCTGCATGACCTGCAAGCGGTGGCCGGACCTTGCGCCGGCAGCGACATGCGCGACGGTTTTGTCAGTGCATTGACCCTGCAACTGGCCGGCAATCCGCAGATTCGCCTCCAGGCCCTGCTCGATACCCTGTCGATTCTGCTGCGCAGCAGCCCGAGCCGGCGCGACCCCGCGGCCTTGCGCAGCGCTGCCTGCCTGGCGCTGATGGGCCTCAATCAGCCGGGCAGCCGTATCGATCAGGCCCTGGGTCACAGCAGGCTGCTGATTGAAGAGATTCTCGCCCACGCCGAGCCGGAAGACCCGATCCTCAACCTTGCCTGGAAAATCACCCACGCCGATGTCTTGCTCAAGGGCCCTGGTGAGCTGCACACCTGCGAGCGGTTGTCCCTGTCGGCCCGTCTGTTCGCCCTGGCACTGAACTACCACCTGAGCCTGCTCCAGGCCAGCACCGAGGACCTCCACAGTCGGCATGCGCAAGCCATGGGCCAGATGTACCGCCAGCCCGGGTTCGAGCAGTGCATCGCCGGCGACCCGGAGCCGCTGTCGGCGGCCTTGCTGAGTTCGTCACAGAGCTTTTTCGGCCGGTGAATGGATGGTGAGCCTGGCCAATGCCTAACTTCGCAGATCTGGAGCTGTTCATTCTGATCGCCGAGCTGCAGGGCCTGTCCCCCGCCGCTCGCGTCATGTCGATCACCCCGGCTGCCGCCAGCCTGGGGCTCAAGCGCCTGGAAAACCGCCTCGGCGTGCGGCTGTTCACCCGCTCCACCCGCACCATGAAGCTCACCCCCGAAGGCGCACGCTACCTGGAAAGTGCCCAGCACGCCTTGAAGATCCTGGCCAACGGCAAGCGCTCGTTGCGCCACGATGACGGCATGCTGGAACTCACGGTGTCTTCCGACCTGGGCCGCAACCTGCTGCTGGACATGCTCGCCCGGCTCAAGCAGGAACGGCCGCGCATGTACATCAAGCTGGCGCTGAGCGACAAGGAAGAGGACCTGCTCAAGGGCCGCTTCGATGCCGCGTTGCGCTACGGCAAGAACCTGGCCCTGGATCTGGTCGAGCTACCGGTGCTCAAGCAGCATTACTTCATCGCCTGCGCCGCGCCCGATTACCTGGCCGAGCATGGCCAGCCCGAGTCGCCGGAACAGCTGAGCGAGCACGAATGCATCATCTGCCACAGCATTGGCCGCCCGGAGAGCCGCTGGCGTTTCCATGGGGCCGGCAAGGTCGAGGACGTGCCGGTGCAAGGGCATTTTTGCTGTGATGATGGCGATGCCGCACGGCGCTGGGCCGTGGCTGGCCATGGCGTGGTCAACCTGCCGCTGCTCAATGTCGTGGAGGACCTGCTCGCCGGTCGCCTGCTGCCGTTGCTGCCCGGTTGGCAGTCCGACGCGGCACCGCTGAATCTGGTGGTCTCGCACCGCTCGCAGATCACTTCGTCGTTGCGCGCCTTGCATCAATGCCTGGTCGAGCACTGCACCGACCGCATGGCCCGCTATCAGGCCCTGACCCAGGACACCCGCTAGCCCTGGAAGTCGACAAGCAGGTCATGGGCCTGCTGGAACTCCAATCGGTAGATCCGCTCTTGAATGGCCCGCAGAGGGTCACAGGGGTATTGCTCGTACAGTTCATCGATCAGCGCCAGGGCCTGGGCATTATGGCTGCGCAGCAGCTTGGCCAAGCGCTCCAGTGCCAACACCTGCTCAGGGTCCAGCCCCAGCTGCTGCGGTGCCAGATCCCCGTCGGCTGCCCCTGGCAGGGACGCCAGGCCGGCCAGCACCGGTTCCAGGCAACGCGCCAGCTGCTCGATCAGCGGCCCCAGCGCTGCCGGCCCGCCCGCCTGTTCCTCCAGTTGTCCAGCGGCCTCTTTGACCGCCGTGGCACCGATGTTCCCGGCGTTGCCCTGCAGGCTGTGGGCCAGAAAGCCGAGGGCGGCTAGGTCCCCTGCGGCATGGGCTTGCCACAAGCGTTCGATGACCTGCTGCTGGCTGTCACGAAAGTCGGCCAGGAGTTTGCGGTGCAGGGCCAGGTCCTGGTTCACCACCGCCAGCCCGCGCGCGGTGTCGATGCCTGCATAAGTCGAGTTCAAGACCCTTGTACCCGGAGGCGGCGGAACTTGCGCTACTGGCATGTCTGTCGCTTTGATCCAGCGCACCAGGGTCCGATAGAACGCCGCGACCTCCAGGGGCTTGCTCAGCAGATCGCTCATGCCAGCCGCCACCGCCCTGCCCTGCACATCGGCCTGGCTACTGGCGGTCACGGCAATGATCGGCAGCCACCGCAGGTGCGGATACCCGCGAATCTTGCGGGTCGTGGCGAAGCCGTCCATGACCGGCATCTGACAATCCATCAGCACAGCGTCAAAGCGCCCCTCCTCAAGCAACAGACGCAGGGCCTGCGCACCGTTCGCCGCCAGCACCACCTGGACCCCCACGCGCTGCAGCAGGCCCTGCAACACTTCCTGGTTGAGCCCGTTGTCCTCGACCACCAGCACCCGCGTCCCCGCCAGCCAGCGTACCGGGTCATTGATCGCGCCCTGCCCCGCTGCGGCACCAGTGGCTGGCGTGGTGCAGTTTTCCTCAAGTGGTAACGGCGACAGGCTCAACTGCACGCTGAACTTGAATGTTGCGCCCTGCCCTGGCTGGCTTTTCACCCAGATATCACCTTGCATCAGTTGCACGATTTTCTTCGAGATGGTCAGCCCCAGGCCGCTGCCGCCATAACGCCGGCTGATGGACCGGTCGGCCTGGACAAAGACATTGAACAAGCGGGCCTGCTGCTCGTCGCTGATGCCCACCCCGGTGTCGGTGACGCTGAAGCACAGCAGCGCCTGATGATCCCACTGGCGCACCAGGCACACACCGATACAGACATGGCCGACCTCGGTGAACTTGATCGCGTTGTCCACCAGGTTGGTCAGCACCTGGGCCAGACGCAGCGGATCACCCACATAACGGCGCGGCAGTGAAGCCGGAATATCCAGTTGCAGCCGCAGCGCCTTTTCTTCCGCGCGCTGGCGGACCAGCAGCAACACATCGTCCACCAGTTCCCGCAGGTCGAAGCCCACTTGCTCCATGCTCAGCTTGCCGGCTTCGATCTTCGACAGGTCGAGCACGCCGTTGATGGTGCCCACCAGGTGTTTGGCCGCACGGTCGATCTTTTCGATGTAGTCGCGCTGCACCGGCTCCAGTGGCAGGTCCAGTGCCAGGTGGGCCATGCCGATGATCGCGTTCAGCGGCGTGCGGATCTCATGGGACATGCAGTCGAGAAACTCCGACTTGGCCTGGGTCGCCCGCTCGGCATCCTGTCGTGACTGTTGGATTTGCGCTTCCACCGCCTTGCGCTCGCTGATGTCTTGCAGCACCCCGGTGACCCGCGTCGGTGCTCCACTGGCGTCGCGCTGCATGATCTTGCCGATGTCCAGCACCCACAGCCATTGCCCCTCTTTGTTGCGCATGCGGTACTCAGCGCGGTATTCGCCGACTTCATTGTTCAGGTGCGCCTTGAGCCGGGCCATGACCGGCTCGTAGTCGTCCGGATGCACCAGAGCGGTCCAGCGCTCCAGGCCATGGCCGAAAGCCTGTTCCATCTGCTGTTTGCTGTAGCCAAGAATCTGCAGCCAGACATCGTTGTTGATGACCGTCCCCAGGCTGAGGTTCCAGTCCCACAGGCCCAGGGCCCCGCTTTGCAGGGCCATGTCCAGGCGCTGTTCGCTCTGCTCGATCTGCGCCACGTCGCGCTTGTGCCGCCGGGCATCGGCCAGGCGCCGCAGGCCGCCCCACAGCAACAGCAAGAACACCAGGGCACTCAGCCCCTCGATCAGCAGCACCTGTTCCCCCGGCAACAGCGTATCCAGGTCGCCCAGGGTGATCAGGGTCCAGGGACCGCTCGGGTCATTCCAGTCGAAATCCACCCGGGACAGGCTATAGCGCCGGCCGTCCAGCTGGATCACCGACTGATGGGCATCGAAGGGCAAGCGTTCGGGCACCCCGTTGGCAAACCGATAGTCGCTGAACTGGCGGCGGATCTCCCCCGTGAACCGGTTCCAGGGCCAGGCGCGGTCGGACTTGAGGATAAAGGCCGGGGAACTGGCGGCCAGCACCACGCCGCTGGGGGACAGGATCATCTTCAGATCGTCGCTGTACGGCTTGCTCAGGCTGGCATCGAGCCTATCGGCATCAAAACGCGCCACCAGCACCCCGATCACCTTGTCCTGACGCGTACGCGACTCGAAGATCGGTACCGCCATGTAGAACATGCGAGTGCCGGTGGTGGCGCTGATGGCGCCGTAGACACTGCTGCCGCCATCGAGAGCCACCTTGAAGTAGGGGCGGAAGGCCACGTTCAGCCCCAGGGGCGTCTGCCCGTGCTGGTCATGGGCCGCTACCACCACCCCTTCCCGGTTGAGAACAAACGCATGGTTGGCTTCCACCACCAGGGACAGGGTCTTGAGGGGAATGGTGGCCCGCTCCATCAGGTCCGCAGAGGGTTCGGGCTCCAGGACAATGCGTTTGAGCGAGGGGTTGTGACGCCCGAGGATCGACAGTGCGCCAATGGCAAAACCGTTGGATTTCCATTGTTCCAGGTCCTGGGCCTGCTCCCGGGTCTGCATCTGGATGCTGGCCCGGTAGACGTCTTCGACCTGCACACGGTAGTAGTTGCCCAGCGCCCCTGCGGCGCCGCCCGCGATCATCACGCCCAGGGCATAACAGCAGCGCCTGTGACTGTCGAAGAAGTCCAATAACCCGTACAACCCTGTCCCCCTTTACCTGAAAAAAATCGGTGCCCGCCAACCCTTGTCCGAGGCATTGCCTGGCCCTGTCAGCGTTTTGCCAGCCGGCGTGGAAACTCCGGCGGCAGAAAATCGCGGTCCGGATCGTAGTCGGCCTTGAGGTAATCACAAAGCGCCTTGAGGTCCTGGGGCGACAATGTCCCCACCGCCTGCTTGAGCCGCAGGGTGTCGAGAATGTAGTCATAGCGGCTGTTGTTGTATTGGCGCACGGCGTTATAGAGCTGACGCTGCGCCTCCAGCACATCAACGATATTGCGGGTTCCGACCTGAAAGCCCATCTGCGAGGCCAGCACGGCGCCCTGGTTGGAGATGATCGACTGGCGCCGCGCCTGCACCTGATCGACACCACTGTTGAGACCGCGATGCAGGTTGCGGGTCTGCTCCACTACTTGACGCCGCAAGCCGTCGTTGAGGTACTCGCGCTGGTTCATCCGCTGGTGGGCTTCGCGCACCTGGGAGCGGGTCTGACCGCCACTGAACAGCGGAATGTTCAACTGCAGCCCGACGGTGCGCTGCTCGACATTGCCACCGTAGCCATTGCCTCGGATATCGCTGTTGCCGTAGCCCAGGGCGTCGTTGTCCCCGGTCTGGTAGCGCAGCACCGCGTCCAGGGTCGGCGCGTGCCCGGCCTTGCGCGCGCTCAGGGTCTGCTGCGTCGCCTCCAGGGCGAACTGGCTGGCCTGCAGGGTCAGGTTCTGGCGCACCGCCGTGTCCACCCAGCGCCGGGCGTCGTTGGGTTCGGGCAACAGCACCGGCATGTCGTGGCGCAGCCCCTGGACTGCCTGGTACTGCTGATGCGTCAGGGTGTCCAGAGCTTCGAAGGCATCGTCGGTCTGCTTCTGCGCCACGATGCGGTTGGCCCGCGCCGTGTCATGGCCGGCCTGGGCCTGCAGCACATCGGTGCGGTCCGACAGGCCCAGCTGCAAGCCCCGTTCGGCCAGTTGCTGCTGGCGCTTGAGCGCCGCTTCTTCGGCCTTGGCCGCCGCCAGGGCGTCCTGGGCCTTGAGCAGGCCGAAGTAGGCCTGGGCGCTGTCGAACATGAGTTTCTGCTCGGCGGCGGCCAGCTCCAGCTGGGCCTGCTGGTCTTCAGCTTGCGCGGCCTTGAGGGTGAACCAGCGATCGGCGCGGAATATCGGCTGGTTCAGCACCGCCTGATAACTGGTGCCACTGCGCCGGGTGTCCTGCCGCGGCTGCTGCAGGGAGGTGCTGGTGGCATTGAGATCGGCACTGGCGGACAGCGTGGGCAGCAGGCCGGCCCTGGCCTGGGGCACCGCCTCGGCGCGGGCCGCCTGATCGGCCTGGGCCGCCGCCAGCTCGCTGTTGTTCTGCCGGGCATCCAGGTACACCCGCCACAGGTCGCTGGGCAGTGCCTGGGGCCGCTGTTGTGGCACATGGGCTGGCGGATGCTGTGCCGAGTCTTGTGGCAGGTCTTGCCGATGCAATGGGGCCGCCTGCGCCAGGGGCGCCGCCAGCAGCGGGACGGCAAGCAGCCAGCCGGCAAGGGCTCGCTGCCGCGAATTCATGGGTTTGCTCATGGTTGGATCTAACACCGGGAAAAGAGGGCGCCGCAGACAGGAGGGGCTTTGCGCCCCTCCTGTGTTTCTCCTGCGAGGTCAGGTCAGTGAAGGCACCAGCACCGCCTGCGCGGCCTGATGGTTTTTCGGCAGCTGTTCGCGAGCACCGCCGGTGTCAGCGAAGGCCGCCATGGCCCCGCTGAGTTTTGCCAGGCTGGGGCCCCGGCCATCCGGAGCCGAGTCCAGCTCATCCGCCGCCGAGCTCAGAGCGTTCGTCGCCGGTAGCGTCTCGCGCTGGCTCCAGGCCAGTTCGAACACGCGGTCCCCGGCCGATCCACTCGGGCCAAAGCCCTTGAGCAGTTGCTCGACGCTGAGCATCGACGAGTCGCCTTTGAGCTCGATCAGCAAATGCCCATGGGCGGCCGCCTGGCTGCCCAGCACCTGGCGCAGCACCAGGGCGGTGCCATTGCCCGTGTCGGTCAGCTGCACGTCCTCGCCCCGACGGCTGACGAGGATATTCTTGCCATCGGCCACCGGCAGGATCACCCGATCCAGGGCCAGGCCCGGATCATCGTTGTCGATGACCACCGAGCGGTAATGCGCCCACATCGCCGGGCTGAAACGATAGGTGTCATCCCCGGCGCCGCCGTGCAGCACCACGCTGTCGACCCCGGCAATCAACGGCGGCGCCAGGTCATCCTGAGGAGCATTGCCGCTGGCTCCCTGAAGCAGCAGCGAGGAGCCGATGCGCTCGACATTTGCGTAATGGCCCAGCTGCAGCGCCTTGCCGTCCTTGACCTGATACAGCGCCTGCGCCGTCGGGCTGTAGACATAGGCCGAGTTCGGCGTCCCGGCAGCGACGCCGATAAAGCGCAAGTCGCTGCCACCCGGGATGCCGTTGCTGGCGAACATCTGCCCACTGGCAATATCGAACCAGCCGCGGGTGTCGCCGTCCTGCAAGCTCAACACGCCTTTGGCGCGCCACTGGCCAGCCACGGTTGCCAGGGCCTGGGGCAGATTGCCCAGATGTGCCTGCTGCCAGCCTTTGTCCACGGCCACCAGTTGCACATCGCCGTTGTTGCTGCGCAGCAGCACTTCGCCTTGCACCGTGGTCAGGCGCAACCCGGCATCGACCTGGACTGCCGAACGCAGCGGCTGCTTGGGCATCCAGTCAATGGCGGCCGGCAATTGCGCCGAGGCCTCAAGCACCTCGTCGTTGCCAAACGCGGTGGCCAGTGCTTGCGCTGTCAGCGGCGGCTGCAGATAGAGCTTGCCGCTCTCGGGCTCGAACAGCCGGGCACTGACGCTGGCACTGTCGAAGCCGAGAAACTGCAGCGGCTTGCCTTGCAGCGCGGACGATGCCACCACCACCTGACCGTTGTGGTACCACACCGGCAACGCACTCTTGCCGTCGGCGGCCTTGACCCCGAATACCGCCAGGGTGGCATTGCTGCCGGCGACCTCGGCGAGGTTTTTCCACCAGTTACTGTGGGCCTTGAGCCAATGCTCGTTGACCGCCTCATAGCTTAGCCGTCCCGTCGCCTCGATCCGGGCCATGCGCCCGTCGTTGGTCACGGCCAGCAGATGGCCATTGAGATTGAGCACATTGGCCAGGGGCGGCGTGCTCAGCCGCAAGGCGCTTGGCTGGCCGGCATCGAGCACCTTCTGCCCCGGCCCTTCCTGGCGGAACAGCACCTGCTGCGCCTTGCTGTAGAAATAAAACACTTCCTGGCCACCGGGCTGCGCCTGGCTGCCCGCCAACACCAGGTCGGCCGGAATCTGCCAGGCGCTTTGCGCCTGCCCCGGGGCATCGGCGCGCGGCGCCTGCCCGGCCGGTGGTGCCAGGTTCGGCTTGATCACGATGCCGTCGCTGCTGCGCACCCAGTAGCGGTGCGCGACTTTGGCGTTGTCCAGGCCAAACACCGTGATCAGCTCTGCCGCAGTCGGCTCCAGCACGGGCGCGCCCAGGCTGTACACCGGGGTGTCGCGCTGGGTGGCCTGAGTCTCGTAGCCCTTGAGCAGGGTATTGAGCAGGGTCTTGGCGTCCTTGCCATGCTGGCTGTTGCTTGCCGACAGTTGCAGCAACGACTCATCGCCGACCACCCCCACCAGCTCCATGCGGTCACCGAGGATACGGAAGCTCAGTTCGGCTTCCCGCTCCTTGAGCTGATAACGACGGGCCAGATACACCGCATCGCCCTCTTGCCAGAATCGGCTGATCTGGCCGGCGCTCTGGTTGAACGCAGGGGCGAACTGCGCATCGATCTTGCCGCTGGCAATATCGACCCGCCACGCGGCGGCGTTCTCGGCATCGACGAAGTAGGCATGCTCGCCGATGACCGCCCCCAACTGGGCGTTGCGCGCCTGTTGCACATCGGTGTCGGTGAATAGCATGCGGTCCTTGGCAACGTCGTAGTAAGCCCGACCGACATTGCGCTCACCGTGCTTGTAGTTCTCCACCACCACGTATTGGCCGTGCAACTGATGGGCCTGGGCCAGCTCCTTGAGGTGCTGTTCGATGCGCTGCCCGGACACCTGCCATTGGCTGGCGTCTTCCTTCACCACGTAGGTGGTCTGGCCGGCAAAATCGGCTGCCCGTACTTCGCCCTTGGCGTTGACCAGCAGCACCTGCCCGCTCTGGGCCGGATCGAGCCTGACCTTGACCCCACCCACCAGCAGGTGGTCCTTCGCCACGGTGATGCTGTCGCTCTCAAGCTGGCTGCTGTCGATGATCCAGCGTGACGGCTGACGACCGGCCTCGTTACTGAGCCTGACCTCGGTGCCTTCGTTGAGGCCGATCAGGTATTCGCCGCCTGCGCCCTGGATGTCGTAGCGCAGGTAGCCGTACAGCTCCTTGGGCAGTTGCGGCACCACCAATTGCCGGTTGTGCCCATCGAGCAGCACTTCTACCGGCGTCTCGACGTACTCCTGGTGAATCCGCCGGATCGTCTCCTCGCTCGGGAAGATGTAGAAGTCGTAGTCGAAGCGCCGGTCCTGCTCAAGCTTGCGAATCACATCGAAGCCCGTGTCATGCCGGGTGGTGGCTCCTGGCAGGATCATGTACTCGTAGCTGATGTAGGACTTGGGCGTGCCCGGCAGGATCACCGTCCTGCTGTCGCCGTGGTCGAGTCTGGGCGGCTTGGCGCCGTGGCCAATGCCGCTGCGCACTTCGATCGCCTGGGCGCGGTCGTGGATCATCCGCGGAAAGTCCCCGACCCAGAAGAAGTAGTTGATCGCCCCGGAACCGGTGGAGCCGTGGTGAGTGCGGTAAATGTATTGGCTGTCGAAACCTACCTCGTTCGAGCGCAGGTCGAGGCGCTTGACCACCGCCCCGGCCAGGGGCACCAGCACCTGCTGTTTCTCGTCATAACGGTAGCCGTTGCCTTGGTAGGCGTTGTCCAGGGTGTCGAAGTAACGTCCCACCGCCTTGGCATCTTCGGCCACCGCGCCAAAGGCCTGGGCCAGTGCCGTGAAGCCTACCGCCAGGCCACCGAGGATCACCCCCGCGCCGCCCAGCACCGCCGCCGTTGTCGAAGCGCCGATCAGCCCGGCACCGATACCCGCCGCGCCACTGACAAAACTCGCCGAATCGAACGCCAGCTGGGTGCCGAATACGGCTTTCTGCACATCGTTCTCGGCATGGGCCAGCTCATAGGCATCCAGGCCGACCATGGCCCCGCCAAACAGCACGCCTGCGCCCTCGTTGACCGTGTGCCCCAGGGTCGAGGCAAAGTCCTTGAGCGAGGACTCGGCGGCCAGGGCTTCGCCGCGCAACGCGGTTTGCACCAGTTGGGTGACCTTGGCCACATCTTGCAAGGTGCCATGGCCAATCTGCGCCAGGCCCAGGTAGCTATGGATCTTCAGGGCGGTGGCCAGGTCCGGTGAAACCACGCCTTGGGCCGCATCCTTGCGGTTCTTGTCGGCAAACCACTGGATCAGCGTCTGGACCGCAAAGCCCGCGTTCAGGCCGTCCACATGCGCCACTTCGCCGACACCGCCGCGGGGCCGGATCTGCCCATGTTCCAGGGTGAAGTGCTCGTTGAGCACGCTCATGTGCTCATCGACGAAACGACGGAATTCGACAAAGGTGCCATCGTCGGTGCTCAGCCAGCGGGTCTGATCGGGCTGGTCACGGTTGATGAACTGCACCCGATAGCCGCCCTCCGGCTGTGGCTCGGTGTTGGCGATGATCGGTATCCACTGGCTGCTCAACTGGTGCTCCCGGGCCAGCCGGGTGCTGGCGGCGTCGAAGCGCGCCCCCCATTGCTCGGCGTCGAACGTGGTCAGCGCTGCGCCCAGGCGCAGGTCCTGGCTGACGCGCTGCTGGGCACCCACCGCCTGCTCCACCTGGCGGCGTTGGCCGATGACACCGGCCAACTCCTCGGGACGGGACAGATCGGCAACGTTCAGCCCGCTGCCCACCGGCACCTCGGCCATCTTGTGGGTGTCGATCTCGATCAGGTTGAAGGCCGGCTGCGACTGGCTGCCGAACGAGCCGTAGTGCGCCGCCAGTTTTCGGCGCACCAGGTGCTGCTCCATGGCCTTGGCCAAGCCCTTGCTGGAGTCGAAAGCGAAGATCCCCACGTTCGGGTCATAGAAGTAGTAGCGACGGCCTTCGGGGCCCTGGGTACTGCCCACCATCATCGAGTGGTTCTGGGTGTTGAGGGCAAACATCGAGTCGCTGCTGCCGTTGGCCAGCCGGGCCACCACGTCGGACAACTGGAACTGCCCCAGCGCCTTGGAGGCCTGGACCGCGTCGACATTGGAATGCAGCCGGATCAGGCTGTTCTTGAGCAAGGTCGAGCTGCCCGCCTGGGGATCGGCCGAGGCCAGGAACAGCTTCTGCACCAGGCTGTTGACCCCCGCCTCGCCGCCCCTGGCCAGGGCGACGGCCATGGCCCTGACCAGCGGGTAGCAGCGGCCTCCGGAGCGGTCCCCCACCAGCGACAGGTAGAAGTCCTGGGGCGCCAACTGGCCGAAGACACTGCCGGCGCCCCGGAAGTCTTCACTGAGGGTCGCGGTCTGGCGCAGCACCTTGTCGATGTATTCGGCCTGGCTGGTTTCACTGATGCGAGCACTCAGGGCGCCACGCTGCCCAGGCGTGAGCTGGCCGTCGAGAAACAGTCGCTTCATCTCCAGGGCCGACTTCTTGTCGTCCAGCCCGGGGATCTTGATCTCGCGGAAATCCCGCACGCCGTCACTGAATGCCGTGCCCCGGGCCCCGCGCTGATAGGCCTCGGCAATGGCGTAGCGCTCGCCCACGCTGGTGCTGCGCTCATCGCCCCCGCCCTGGATCGCCGTGTCGTCGGTGCGCACCACCGCAGCGCTGCCCTGCTTGGCCTGGATCTGCTGCCAGAGCCAGGTCTTTTCCACCGAAGCGGCCTCACGCAACACCGGTTCGTACTGCGCCCGGTAGAAATCCTGGGTGAGGTTGAGCTGCTTGATCTGCTGGTCGATCAAGCTCTTGTCGCTGGCCCCGCGCCGCTGCTCCTGGAGTTGATAACGCTGGTTGCCGAGCTGTTCGATGTCGGCGCTGACCTTGGCCTGGACCGCATCGCGCAGCCGATTCCAGGCGGCAATGGCCGGGTGCTCGGGAGAAAAGTCGCCGCCGCTGTAGACGCCATCGGCCACCCCTTCGGTGGCCACGCCGAACTGGGTCGCCACCTTCTTCAGGTTCTGGTGCACCTGTTCGCGGTACTCGGCGAACTGGGTCCGGTTGCGTTCCTGCACCTGGCTGTCGGCGGTCTGGATGGAAAGAGGCTCTGCACCCTCGCGCAACTTCGGCCAGACCATCTGCCCTTCGCGCTGGTACTCCTGGCGCTGGAACACCAACTGCCACTGGCCGTCGACGACCTGCATGTACGCCGCAGCCAGGCCCTCGGCGGTGCCGGCCACTTGGTAGTCCTTGTAGTCGACCGCCATCACCACGTTGTCGTACAGCAGCGAACTGTTGACCCGACCGTCGTGATAGACCCGATAGGTAGTGGCGTCCAGGCTGGTCACCACCAGCGAGCAGCCCGACAAGGTGCCGGTAAAGAGGAAGCTGCCCGCGCGCGCCTGCTTGGGAATGTCCACATAGGCCGGCGCGGCGTTGGCCTGGTTCGGCCCGTTGTAGCCGAGGAAATACGCCGGCACGCTGTCCGGGCTCCCGCTCACGGAGTTGGCGCTGTGCTCGGTGTATTCGAGCTCATACAGCCTGGGCGCGACTTCCACCAACTGCACGTTGCCCTGGGCCGGCAAGCGCCCCTCCTTGACCAGGGCCTCGGCACTGAGGGTGTGGGTCTGGGCGAACTGCACCGGGTCGGCGGCAAACTGGTGAATGTCGGCGCTGCCCTGGCGCGGTTCGAAGCCGGCTCCGAGCGATGCCAGCCCGGTCTTGAGTTGCAGGTCCTTGGCGGCCTGCCCCAACAGCGCGGGCAGCGGCCCCAGGTCGGTGAAGCGCGGTGGATGGAACTCCTCGCTCGGCGCCAGGCCTTGATTGACGACGGGCAGGACCCGGGCCATCACGGCGTCGTACAGCTCCCCATGCAAAGCCTCCCGGCGCCCTTCGGCACGGTAGCGGTCGAAGGTCTGCAGCAGGTCCTTGCCGATGCTGTCCGGCCCCTGGGGTTCATAACGGGCGGCGACATACAGGGTTTCGAAGAACGAGTGGTAGCCGTTGCGGATCATGAAGGCCGCGTTGGCCATCTGGAACTGCCAGTACTGCTTGACGCTCGGCGCGCTACCGAACAGTTCCGGCAAGGCATTGCTGACGGTCTGGGTGGTCCCGGAAATGCCCCCCACGAACGGGGTGTCCAGGTCGTTCATGTAGCGTGTGGCTTCATTGTTCGGATCGGGGCGGAACTGGCTGTAGCTGCGGTACTTGTCGTCCTGGATCAGCAGCGCGGCATCGGTCCGGGCCTGCTCCGGGTGGGTATTGAGGATCAGGTAGGGGTCGGGCTGGTTCAGCCGGTTGTTGATCATGACCTTGTCGGCGCCGTTTTTTGGCGTCAGCGCGGCATGGGCATTGACCGGCACCGCGGCCTTGGAAAAACTGTCGGCCACGGGGCGCAGGGCATGGAACAACGCCTGCTTGCGCAGGCTGCGGCCCTGGTCGCCGGACAACAGCGCCTCGACCGTCGGCCGCAACGCGACGTCGGCCGGCGCCAGGCCCCGGGGGCCGCTCAACAACAGGTTCAGCAACTTGCTGTCCAGGCCGCGCTCCACCGCCACCTGATCGAAAACATGCACCTTCGGGTTGCCTGGATGCTGCCCGGCGTTGGCGCTGGCCACTCGCTGTGTTTCCACCTCGATCGCCTGGGCACGCCACTGTTCATACAGCGGTGCCAGCAGCAATTTGGCCTGGGCAATGTCGCTCTGCAGATAACCACCTTGCAGGACTTTGCTCAGCGCCTGGTTCTTCACCAGGTTCTGCCCCAGGCCGAACAGCAGCTCATCGTTGTCGTGGCTTTGCCAGACCGACGCGGCGAAGGCCTGTTCCCACAGCACCTTGTTCAGGTTGTTGCCCTTGATATCCCGCAGGCTCGGGCGGCTGTGTTGCGCCAGCAGCACCCCGGCCGGGGTGATGTGGTTGCGTTCGAGCAGGCGCGTCAGCTGTTGCACGAAGGTGGCGCGCTCGCTGCTGCCTTCGAACAGCCGGCTGGCCTTGAAGCCCTCGCCGCGCAGTTGTTCCAGGCGCTCGAAAAACGCCGCGTTGTATTGGTACAAAGCCTCGGTCTGGGCCTTGCTCAGGTGGCTGCTGCTGACCTTGTCGCCCTCGACGGTCATCACGGCAAAAGGCGTCGCCGAACGGTAAGCGTCACCCTGGGGCATTTCCAGCAGGTACTGGTGCTCGGCAAAGCCGACCGAGCGCTCCAGCTCATGAATATTGACGAACAGGCCGTCGCGGTCCGGGTGGTAGCTGTTCTGCCGATAGTCTTCGACGCCCAGGGTCTGGAAGCTGGTGATGTCCGCGTTCTGGTTGATCAGTTCGCTCAAGGCGCCGGCCAGGGGCACTTCGCGGGTCACGCTGGTGCCGGGCGACTGGCCCGAGACCTGGATGCCGACCTGGTTGGGCACTTTGCGATCGACACCGGTCAACAGCAGCTTGCGGCCATTGCTCAGCACCTGGGCCTTGAACCCTTCGCGCAGGGAGCTTTCCGACACCAGGTGGTTGGCGAAGTACTGCTCGACGAACCCGGTCTTGACCAGCACCGAGCGAATCGGTGCATAGGTCGGCGAGCGCATGGACGGTGGCTCGCTCTTGAGCCGGTACTGTTGCTGCCAGGCCAGGGAACGGGCGGCGGTGCCAAAGGAGAAATTCAGCACGCCGTCGGTGGGCACCACCAGCCGGCCGTGCTCCAGGTAGAAATCCTTGAAGCGGCCATCGGTGCTGGCATTGACCAGCGCCACGTTCATGCGGATGTAGCCCGGGCGCTCCTCCATCATCAGCAGTGAAAGGTTCACCGGCAGCTCGTCGGAGGCCCGGGGTGCCTTGGCCAGTGCGTCCAGGCTCGCGGCCTGCTGCTGCGGGGCGGCCTTGAGCCAGGCGTTGTAGCGGGTACTCACCTCCTTGTAGGCCTGCAGCTCGGAGAACAGGGTCACGTAGGTCTGGCTGAAGGTGGAGTCGGCCACCTGCAGGCTCAGGTGCTTCTCCAGGCGGTTGATCCGGCCCTTGAGCTCTTTCTGCTTGGCCGGCGCATCGGCTTGCAGGACCTCGGCCTTGGCGCCACCGGGACTGAGCAGCCGCAGGGCCTTGCTCCAGGTGCGGTCATAGTGGCTGATCGCCGTGTCCTGACGGCTGTACAACAGGATGTCACGGTCCAGTTGCTGCTTGTAGGCAATGGTGGCCGGCGTGTCGGCGATGGCCTTCATTTCTTTGCGGCGTTGTTGCAGCACCTGCAACTGGTCGCCCACCGAGACCGGGTTGTCCTGCATCTGGTAGTGCTGGGCGGCCAGCACGCTCAGGGTGCTCTGCTGCATTTCCAGCAGGCGCTCGCCGACCTGGCCGATGTACGCGGCACGCTCGTCGGCGCTCATGTTGAACCATTCGGTTTGCCGCCCTGCCGTCTTGATCTGTTGGTCGATCAGGGAATTGAGCAGGCGCGTGAAGTCCTTGGACATAAAAGCCATTGCAATGATCCTTTGTCTGTTTTGAGCCAAGCCCTGCGTCTCGCGAAGGGCTGCCTATGGGTATGGAACTGCGGGGTGGGGAGACATGACGGGTGGGCGAGTCCTCCTGCCGTCGGTGGGGTCAATCCTTCATCTGCAGCGCCCACTGCCGGGCATACAACCCGTCCAGGGCGAGCAGCTGTTGGTGTGTGCCTTGTTCGAGCACCCGGCCCTGATCGATGACCAGAATCCGGTCCGCATGGCGCAGGGTATTGAGGCGATGGGCGACGCTGATCACCGTGCGGCCGCGGACGATGCCCTGCAGGTTGGCCATCACCGCCGCTTCCGACTCGTAGTCCAGGGCGCTGGTGGCTTCGTCCAGCAACAGGATGCCGGGGTTGGTCAACAGGGCCCGGGCCAGGGCAATGCGTTGACGCTGGCCGCCGGAGAGCTGGCCGCCACGCTCGCCCACCTCGGTCTCGTAGCCCTGGGCCAGGGCCTCGATAAAGGACGCCGCCCCGGCCAGACTGGCGGCCTGCCGCACCTCGGCGTCGCTGGCTTGAGGCCGGCACAGGCGGATGTTCTCGGCAACGCTGCCGGCGAACAGCACGCTTTCCTGGAGCACCACGCTCATGTTGCGACGCAGGGCCACCGGGTCGGCGATGGCCAAGTCGATGCCGTCCACCAGCACCCGGCCGTGCTGGGGCACATAGAGGCGCTGCAGCAGGCGGGTCAGGGTCGATTTGCCGGAACCGGAAGGCCCGGTGATGCCGACGAACTCGCCCGGCTGGATCTCCAGATCCAGCTGGCGCAGCACCTCCTGGCCGTCTTCCTCGTAGCGAAAGCGCACCCCCTGGAAGCTCACCCCGCCTTGCAAAGCCGGCACCGAGGCCAGGCCGCCGCTGCCGCTTTCACAGTCGCTGTCGAGAATGTCCCCCAGGCGGCGCAGGGAAATCAGCGTGTGCTGGAAGTCCTGCCAGACCTGGGCCAGGCGCAGGATCGGCTCCACCACATGCCCGGCCAGCATGTTGAAGGCCACCAGTTGGCCGGGGCTCAACTGGCCATCCAGCACCAGCATCACGCCCCACCACAGCAACAGCGCTGCGGTCAGCTTCTGGATCAGGCCGATGCCCTGCCCGGCCCAGATCCCGACGATGCGGGTGTGGAACGCCGCACGCACATAAGCCGCCAGCTGGCGCTGCCACTGCTGCTGGAAGGCGCTTTCGATGGCCCCGGTCTTGATGGTCTCGATGCCGGTCACGGTCTCGGTGAGAAACGCCGTGTTGGCCGCATTCAACTCGTATTCGCGCAAGGCCCGGCTGCGCAGCAAGGGGCCCACACACAGCCAGAAGAGGAAATACAGGGCCAGGGAGCCCACCACCACCCAGGTCAGCAGCGGTGCGTAGCTGTACATCACGGCGATGAACAAGCCGCAGAACGCCAGGTCCAGCACCAGGGTCAAGGCCGAGCCGGTAAGAAACTGGCGGATCTGTTGCATCTCACCGACCCGGGCGATGATCTCGCCGCTCTGACGCCGCTGGAAATAACCCAGCGGCAACTGGATCAGATGCTGGTAGAGGCGCGCGGACAGCTCGGCGTTGATCTTGCTCGCCACATTGCTGAACAGCCAGGACCGCAAGAGGCCGAACAAGGGCTCGAACAGCGCCAGGGCCAGCATGGCGATCCCCAGCACTTGCAGGCTCGACAGGCCGCGACTGACCAGGACCCGGTCGATGATGTTCTCGAACAGCAGCGGCGTGACCAGCGCTACGCCTTGCAGCATCAGCGACACCAGCAGCACGCTGCGAAACTGGCGCCCATGCTTGAGGATCGACGGCAGGAACCAGGAGACGCCGAAACCACCCGTCTTCAGCTGCACATGCCGCTCGGCCAGCAGCAACACCTCTCCCTGTCCCTGATCATGGCCTTGCCAGAGCGTCGCCAGCTCCTGGCGCGACAGGGTCTGGCATTGCCCCTGCAGCGGCCAGAACACCCGGACCCGGTCGCCCTCCACCGCGTCCAGCACCGCCCAGCCCCGCGTGGTGTCCAGCAGCGCCGGCAGCGGCAGGTGATGCAAGCGCTGCACCCGGCTCTGCACTGCCCGTGCGCGCAGGCCGATCCAGCCGGCGCAGCGCCGCAGGTCAAGGCTGTCGGCCGGACCTTCAACCCGCCCCAGGCGGTGAGTCAGTTGCGCCACGCTGATGCTCAGGTCGAAGCGCCGGGCGGCCCAGGCCAGGGCGTGCAGGCCGGTGTCGAGCATTGTCGGTGAGGGTTCAGAAGCGGCATCGAAAGCGCGGGTCATGCTCAACGCTCCCGCAACGCTTCGGACTGATACTCGCGAATCGGGCTCAGCAGGTAATTGATCACCCGCCGCTCGCCGGTGCGAATCTCGCCGGTCACGCTCATCCCCGCCTGCAAGGGCATCCAGCCCTGCCCCGCGGCAATGGCCGCACGCTCCAGGCGAATCCGCGTGGGGAACACCAGCCCCAGCTGTTCGTCCTTGATGGCGTCACCGGAGACATGGGCCACGGTGCCGCGCAAGGTGCCGTAGCGGGTATAGGGAAACGCATCCACCTTGATCTCCACGGGCTGGCCGGCCCTGACGAAACCGACGTCCTTGTTCAGCACCATGACCTCGGCATCCAGCTCGGCCCCCTCGGGCACGATCACCAGTAACTGCTGCGCCGCTTGCACGGCGCCGCCCAGGGTATGCACCGCCAGTTGCTGGACCACACCGTCCACCGGCGCCAGCAGGGTTTGCAGGCGCTGCCGGTCGCGGCCACGGATCAGTTGCTGCTCAAGCACGGCGATCTCCTGTTGGCTGCGGTTGAGCAATTCATGCTGTTCGCGCTGGGTCCTGGCCAGGAAGCTGTCGCGCTGCTCCCGACGGTTCTGCGCCTGGGCCTTGAGCACCTGCAGTTCGGCCTGCTGCTGGGCCAGTGAACGCTCGACGTCCAGTTGCTCCTTTTCCTGCTCAAGCAATTCCACCAGGGGCATCAGCTGTTCGGCGGCCATCGCCCGGCGTGCATGGAGCCGTTTGCGCACATTGCTGGCCAGCTTGCCCAGGGCGCTGATCTCGCTGCCCCGGGCCCTTTGATTGGCCTGATTGATGGCGATTTCGGCGTTGAGGCTGTCCAGGTTGGCGCTGATTTCCTTCCAGGTACTGAGCAGTTGCTCCCGGGCCGCCGCGGCTTGCTGTGCATCCAGGCCAGCAGGCGTCTGGTAGCTGTGCAAGGGGTCCGGGGTCAGCAGTGCACGGGCACGGGCCAATTCCAGACGCTTGAAATCCAGTTGCGTGCGCAACTCGCTCAACTCGGCGTCGATGCCGATCGGGTTCAGCGCCACCAGCACCTCGCCGGCCTTGACCCGCTGCCCGTCACGCACATGGATGGCGCGAACTTCACCCGCCTCGTGCGCCTGAATCACCTTGGTGTAGCTGGAGACCATGAGGCGCCCGGCGGCACTGGCATGAATGTCGAGAAAGCCGAGGATCGCCCAGCCCAGGGCCAGCAGGATCGCCAGGATCAGCAGCAGTGCCGTGCCACGTGCCCAGGGCGCGGGTGGCCGCTCGACAATTTCCAGGTAGCCGGGTTGGAACTCGTATTCGTCGCGGCTGCGCTTGAGCAGCGTCCGCGCGTCACCCAGGCGCTGCCAGGCGCGGCGCCAGCGAGACAACAGTGCACCGGACCTCATGACGCCTCCTTGCACAGCGCCTGTTGCAGCGCCCACAGGCGCGAGTAGCAACCGCCGTTGGCCAAGAGTTGCTGGTGGCTGCCGGATTCACTGATGCGCCCCTGTTCCAGAGCGATGATGCGTTGGCAATGCCGTACCGCAGACAGGCGATGGGCAATGATGATCACCGTGCGTCCCTGGGCGATGCTCGCCATGTTGTCCTGGATCAGCGCCTGGGATTCGTCATCCAGGGCGCTGGTGGCTTCGTCGAAAATCAGGATGCGCGGGTCGCCCATCAGTGCCCGGGCTATGGCGATGCGTTGCCGCTGGCCGCCGGACAAGGAGCTGCCGGCTTCGGCCAGCACCGTGTCGTAGCCCAGGGGCAGGCGCAGGATGAAATCATGGGCACCGGCCAGGCGCGCCGCGGCGATCACGCTTTCCAGGGAGGCGGTGGGATGGCGCAGGGCGATGTTGTGGCGCACGCTGCGGTTGAACAGGTAGTTTTCCTGGAGCACCACGCCAATCTGGCTGCGCAACCAGGCCGGCTGCAACTGATCCAGGGGCAAGCCGTCGATCAGGATGCGCCCGCCATCAGGGGTGTAGAGTTTCTGCAGCAAGCGGGTCAGCGTGCTCTTGCCGGACCCGGACGGCCCGACGATGCCCAGGGTCTGCCCCGCGGCGATCTGCAAGTCCAGGCCGCGCAGCACCCACTCAAGTTCCGGGCGGTAGCGGAACACCAACTGTTCGATGCGCACTTCGCCACGCAACGCCTGCGCCGGGCGCAGATCCCCCTCGGCCTGCTCCACCGGCAGGTTGAGCATGTCGCCCAGCTTGTCCACCGACACCCGCACCCGGACGAACTGCTGCCAGACTTCGATCAACTTGGCCACGGGCTGGCTGACGTGGGACAGCATCATGTTGAAGGCAATCAACTGGCCGATGCTCATTTGCAGGTCGATGACCCGGCTAGCGCCCCAGCAGATCACCGCCACCGCGGTGACTTTCTGCAACAGCATCACGGTCTGGCTGATGGCGCTGCCCAGGGTCTGGCTGGCAAACCCGGCCTCGACCATCTGCGCCGTCTGCGACTCCCAGCGACGCTGCATGCGCGGCTCCACCGCCAGGCTCTTGATGGTTTCGCTGCTGCTGACGCTTTCGTTGAGAAAGGCGGTGTTGCGCGCAGCACTGTAGAACTGGCGCTCGATGCGCTTCTCCAGCGGGCCGTTGCTGAACCAGGCCAGCAGCGCATACAGGGGCAGGGTCAGCAGCACCAGCAGGGTCAACGGCCAGGAAATCCAGGCCATGACCGCAAAAAACACCAGGGTGAAGGCCACATCGACACACAGGGTCAGCAGCGAGCCGGTGAGGAACTCGCGGATGCTGTCCAGTTCCTGGACCCGGGTGATGATCGCCCCCACCTGGCGTTGCTTGAAGTACAGCAGCGGCAGGCCCAGCAGATGGCGCAAGAGCTTGACCCCAAGGCCAATGTCGATGCGATTGGCGGTGTGCGCCGCCAGGTATTCGCGCAAGCCCTTGAGCAGCACCTCGAACAGGCCCACCACCACCAGGGTCATCACCAGCACGTCGAGGGTCGACAGCGCCCGGTGCACCATGACCTTGTCCATCACCGCCTGGAAGAACAACGGCGTCGCCAGGGCCAGCACCTGCAGCAACAGCGAGCACAGCAGCACTTCGCCCAGTATCCGCCGATGGCGCAGCAGCTCCGGTACGAACCAGGACAGATCGAAGCGCAAACCGCTCTGGCGCAGGCGAATCACCTCCCCGCTCCACTGCTCGGCCAACTGCTGGCGATCGAGCATGTCCGGGGTCGGCATTGAAGGTCGCTGCACCAGCGCCTGGGTGTCCGAGAGCCGCGCCAGCAACATGAATTCGCCGCTCTGGTTGCGCCAGGCAAGGGGCAGCATCTTCGGGGTCAGTCGGGTCAGCGCCAGGCGTTCCAGGCGCAGATCGACACCGGCGTTGCGTGCGTAGTCCCTGACCGCCTGGCGCAGGTCCCGCGAAGGGTCAGGGTCCAGGGATTGCGGGGCCGCGGCTTGCGGTACGCGTTCCTGGGCCAGTTGCAGCAGCAGATGGCAGCAGGCCAAGGCTGAGTGAACGGCCGTATCGGCCGCGGATGATGGGGCAGACAGCGCCGTCATAGCGGAACATCCGCTGAGGACAGGCTGCGGGTTGTTGCAGTATTGACTGGCATAGACCGCTCGTTGCTTGCTCCAGGGAGCATGGAGGCACGAACGCAGTCTGAGTCAGCCAATTACGAATGATAATCAGCAGTTTGATTGAAGCGTTTTAACTAAAACTTAAGGCTGTCCCGCAAATGCCCCGCATGTTCATACGGCGCATGCAGAGAACCCTGGCCCCAGGCTGGAGAGGGAGGTGAGAGTGGCGAGGCTACTGATATTGCGCTGCCCAAGGCTGTTCAACGTGAGTATCAGCGCGTACCAGTCGCTGCCCTCACCGGTTGCCCCAGCCCTGAACCGCGAGAGCAATCTCGGCGGTCAAAAAAAACCGTCAAACCCAACCGTCTCTGCACATAACCCTCTAATCTTGGCGGCATGTTTTGCAGGTCGTTGCGTGTCGGTCTCTGCACGTGTCGAATACGCAGCGTTAATCCGAGAGCATGAAATGCCACTGTTTGTTGAGTTACTGCCATGACTCATATGATCCAATCGTTGCGCCAGCGGGGGGCGCTGATCCTGACGACGCTGCTCGTTCTGACGGCCTGGGTGCCCTCAGTGTCTGGCGCCGAGTCCCGTAGCTTCGACCTGTACATCGCCGAAGCGCCGCCTTTATCGATGCTGGACCCGTCCGGCCTGCATGGCATCCTCGGCGACGCGACGCTGGAAGCGGCGACCCGAGCCGGATATACGCTGCACTTTATAGAAGTGCCTTGGGCACGAGCCCAGCAAAGCGTACGCAAAGGCGTCGACAAGCTGATCATTCCCCTGTCGCGCACGCCAGAAAGAGAAGCCGATTACACCTGGATCGCGCCCATCATGACCATGGACAGAGCGTTTTTCAGCCTCGACAAGCGCGTCCAGAGCATGCAGCAGGCACGGGAAACCTTTGCCCGTATCGCCGTTGGCCGAGGCAGCGCCCAAGAGCAAAAACTGCGGGCAGAGGGCTTTAGCGATACCCAGATTTATCCGTTTGAGATTGGTGAGAATCCGGCGCAATTGCTGCTGATGGGGCGCGTCGATGCCTGGTTCAATGGCATTCCCGAAACGCAAGCTATCTGGCGCAAGCTGTCAAACAGGACGTTGCAGGTCAGTCCGTCCTTGATGAAGACCGATCTGTATCTGGCCTGCTCCAGACAGTGCGATGCGGTGCTCGTACGCCACTTGCAGGCGGCAGTCGAGACACTGCGCAAGGACGGCACGCTGGAGCGGATAAAAAACGCCTACCTGAAAGAGCCGTGATCCGTTCGGCCCTGTACCAGGCTTGCGCTGGCGTCATGAACGCGAGCCTGGAGGGGGCCCGTGCACGCCTCAACGCGAGAGCATGAACGTCTCGTACTCCAGGTCATCCAGCGCCGTCGACAGCCGCGTCAGCCCCAGCAGCACGCAGATCAGCAGCGACAGGGTAAAGCCATAGCCGAAGAAGCTCGGCCCCAGGTGCAGGCTGAGCAGGGTCAGGGCGGCATTGAGGGCCACGAACAGCAGGCACAGCTCCAGCACGATGGCGCGTTTGTCGAGGTAGAAGAACACGTTGAGAATCGCCATGAACACCACCTGGATGCTCACCCCGATCAGGTCGATGTAGAACAGCGGCAGGTAGTAGCTGGACATCCCCAGCCACTCCAGCAGGCGCGGGCCGAAGAGGAACAGCAGGACCACCGTCAGCCCCTGGACCTTGCAGATTTCCAGCAGGCCCTGGCGGATCGAGAAGGTCATCTCGGCCTTCAGCGAACCGATGTGCTGCAAGGTCTCGCCATCGCGCACGGCACGGAACAGGCGGTCGTACCATTCGGCGAAATCGGTTTCGATGCGCACCAGGAACACCGCCATCCCGGGAATGATCGCCAGGTAAGCAAGGAAGATCGGCAGGTCGTAGAGAATTGACGCGCGCATCGGCCCGATCACCTGGCTCGAAGTTTCCGGGTTGAACCAGAAGATGAACTTGTCGATCC
The DNA here is from genome assembly GCF_058799535.1 of Pseudomonas sp. GW822-FHT06D10. NCBI lineage: Bacteria > Pseudomonadati > Pseudomonadota > Gammaproteobacteria > Pseudomonadales > Pseudomonadaceae > Pseudomonas > Pseudomonas sp. GW822-FHT06D10. The sequence goes on from NZ_JBXALN010000001.1 coordinate 989,186, forward strand.
AGATCCCCAGGTTGTAGCAAAGCCCGGTCAGCAGCAGGCTGACAAACACCTGGCGGCGGTCGAGAAAGTCGAAGGCCACCAGCTTCTCGGCCCGGTACTCGCGCAGGATGTCGTAGAGAAACAGGAACAGCAGCGTGCTGTGCCCCAGCAGCAGCGCCAGCAACAGCCCTTCCATGCCCATGTAGCGCAGGTAGAAGGCGCTGCCGACCATCAAGCCATACCCCACCAGCATCACCAGGAGGATGCGGTTATAGGCCTTCATCCCCGAGAGGAAGATGATCACCAGCCACAGGTTGCACAGCACCACGAAGTTGGCCAGGGTCAGCAGGCGGTAGATCAGCGCCTGGTCGAACAGGGTCACCAGCAGCAGGATGCCCAGCGCCCCGGAGCCCAGGGTCACCAGCAAGAGTACGCCCACCAGGTTCGGCAGGATCTGCTCGTACTTGCGCTCGAACAGGCGGTCGGACACGAAACGGGTGAAAAACAGCTGCAGGCCGCCGGTCAGGATCAGCGACGTGGCCATCAGGTAGGTGACGGTGATCAGGAACTGGCGGATCAGGACCTCCGGCACCACCAGCCCGAGGCTGATCACCCCCACCAGCATCACGCTGAGGATCGACAGCACCCAGGGCCCGGAACTGATCAGGCCGGCATAGACATAGGCGTGCAGGGTCGCCGTGTAGGAGTCGCGGGAGAGAATCTTGCGCAGTTCGAAACCGATGCCGGCCATTTACACAGCCTCCTTGTGTGGGGTGCCGATGGCCGTGTGATAGAGCGTGCGATAGCGGTCGAGCATCAAGCGCTCGCTGTAGTAGCGATGTACCCGCAACAGGCCCGCCGCCTGGGCCGATTGCCAGCTTTCGGGGCTGCGCAGCAGGTCGATGATCGCCTGGGAGGTGGCCTGCGGATCGGCGATCGCCACCACTTCCCCGGCCCGCCCCAGGTCCCGGTCGGCCGCCTCGCCGCCCTCGATCAGCTCGCGGCAGGAGCCCACGTCACTGCTGACCACCGGCGTGCCGGCGGCCCAGGCTTCGAGAATCACCAGGGGCTGGGCCTCGCTGATGGAGGTCAGCACCATCAGGCCCAGTTGCGGCAGGATGTCCTGGATTTTCTGGAAGCCCAGGAACAGTACCTTCTGCTCCAGCCCCAGGCTCGCCACCAGGCTGCGGCACTCGGCGACGTACTCCGGGTCTTCCTCTTCCGGCCCGACGATCCAGCCTTCGACCTCGGGCATCACGCTGACCACCCCGCGCATGGCCCGCAGGAAGGTCTTGACGTCCTTGATCGGCACCACCCGGCCGATCAGCCCGACCACCGGCGCAATGCCTTCGGCCCGGGCCTCCAGGGCCTGGGTCCAGAGCTGCAGGTCGATGCCGTTGGGGATCACCTGGGTGCGCTCGGGGGGCGCGCCGTCCTTGATCTGGCGTTGGCGGTTGCCGTCGTACAGGGCAATGATCTGGTCGGCGCTTTCATAGACCAGATGCCCGATGCGTTCGAAGAAACGCACCCAGAGCATGCGGATATAGCCGGAGCCGGAATCCATGCTGTCGTTCAGCGCCTGGTTGCTGCTTTCGGCGATCCAGCTGGCCTGGGCCAGGTCGATCTTGCGCTCCTTGGTGTAGATCCCGTGCTCGCTGAGCAGGAACTGGCAGCCCCACAACTGCTTGAGAATGCAGCCCACCAGCCCGGCGTAGCCGGTGGAAATCGAGTGCAGCACCCGGGCCCGCGGCATGTGCCGGGCGGCATTGGCCAGCATCAGCAAGGGCGACTGCATGGTGCGCAGGGTCCAGAAGTAGTTGACGAAGGACGGATCGGCGCAGTGCTGCTCGTAGCCTTCGGTCAGCGCTTCCCAGCTGGGCCGGCTGTAGAGCACGTCGTCCAGGGTGATGCGCCCCTGGGCCAGGGATGCCAGCACTTCGATGCCCAGCTCGGCGGCGGGCTTCTGCGGGTTGTGCAGGTAGCGGTACAGGTTGCTCAGTTCCTCCAGGGACGCGCTGTGGGCCTCGCGCTTGTGCCTGGGGTTGCGCCAGGCCTCTTCCAGGTACACCTCTTCGATATGCACGACGTTGGCCGGAATCTCATAGCGGCGCTGACCATAGGCCTCGCGCTGGCCGCCAATGAACAGCACCGAAAACTGCAGCTGCGGCAGGCCGAGGATCATCTGGTGGATCCAGCTGGACACGCCACCACGCACATAGGGCCAGGTGCCCTCGAGCAGCAGGCAGACATCGGCGATGGGGGTTGAGTCGGGGGTTTTCTTCATGTCCAGGTCCTTACCAGCCCAGCAAAGGGCGGACGTTGCTGCATTTGCGCCGGCAGGCTTCGCAGCAGCCCGGGAATCTCGGCATAGCGGCCGGTTTCAAAGGCGATTTCGGCGCGGAACGGCAGGACCTTGGCCGAGTCCATGCCCGCCTCCTCGGCCTGGTGCATGTGCAGGCGCGCCTTGCCGACGTCACCGCGTTCAAGGGCGATGCGCCCGGCCAGCAACAGCAGCTCGCCGCCCTCCCCCAGCTTCAGCGCCTGTTCGGCATGTTCGCCGGCCTGGCCCAGCACGTGCTGCTGCACACTGCCCTGGGCCAGGCCCAGGTAAGCCAGTTCCCAGTACCAGCGGGCCAGCGTCGCGTGCAAGGCTCCGGCCTTCTGCGGCGCCGCGCCGGGCAGTTGTTCCAGGGAGGACTGGATCCGCTGGTTGATGTCGGTTTCCTGCTTGTCGAGCATCGAATACGCCAACAGCCGCACATCGTCGCTCGGGTCACCCAGGGCCAGCTTGAGGATCGGCACCGCTTCCTTGCCCGGCATCCGCCGGGTGGCGAGCAAGGCCGCCAGGCGCTGGTCGGGGTCCGGCGCATGACGCAAGACATCCTGCAGCCCGCTGTCACCGAAGGTGGGCGAATGCAGTTGAGTCTGAGCGCGAAACGGCAGGTCGGGAATGCCCACCGCCTGCCACGTCTGCGCCTCGCGCTTGCGCGGCAGATACAGCGCCGGAAAGATCGCGGCAATCACTCCGACGGCCCCGATCAGCGGCACAAAGAACGCCAGGCTGAAGATGAACAGCGGGCTCCATGGCAACGGCCGGCGATAACGCGCCGGCAGCAGCAGCCAGACCGCCGCGGTCAGCAGGCCACAGGCGATGCCATGGGTCATTGCATACAGCAGCGCGGTCTGCAACTCGGGCAACTGCGCCGTCAGGCTGGCCCAGCTGCCGATCTCGAAAAACAGCGCTCCGCTAAACAGCCACTTGCTGATCATTCAGGCCACACTCGTTGTACAGGAAGTTACGCAGCCCATCGCGTTGCCGGGCCGACTCCAGGTCGTAGGGCAGTACCTTGACCCCCAGGCCGGCCAGCTCCACGCTCATGCCGAAGTGCTCGTGGACCAGCTTGCCCAGGCGTGCCAGGTAGCCCTGGGCGCCCTCGGCGCTGGTCAGCGGCAACAGCACCAGCAACAGTTCGTGCCCGCGTGCATTGGCCAGGCTCAGGTGCAGGTCCAGGCCTCGCTGGCTGCGCTCGAACAGCCGCGCCAGTTCATCATTGGGCTGGGTCAGCTCGAAGGCATAGAGGCAACCGGACAGGCCGTGGCGCTCGACATCCACCAGTGAACGCTTGAGTTGGCGGGTGAAGTGCTGGGCATCGGCGCTCTGCAGTTGCAAAACCTGCGGGTCCGGGTGCAGCAAGTCGGCGATATGTCCGGCCAGCAGGGCCAGCAGGCTGAGGGTGCGTTCCTGGAAGGCAAAGAACGGCATCTGCCGCACCGCCAGAATCGCCAGCACCTGGCCCTGGGTGTCCACCAGCGGAACACAGGCCTGCAAGGACGACACCGAGGCCTGGGCGCCGCTATCCAGCAGCTCCTCACGCACACTCACCAGCTCCTCGCGCTCCAGGCACATACGCACCAGCAGGTCCTGGCTGTCCAGCGGCCCCATGGTGCCGATCGAGGCCAAGAGGCTCAGCTGTGGCGCCGCACTGGCGCCCTGCTCCACCCGGTACAGCCCGGCCACCCGCAGCGAGCCGTACTGGCCGAGCAGGGTCAGCACCGGCTCGGCCAGCAGGCTCAGCGGGTCGCCGCCATTGGGCGCCGCGCGCAGCCGATCACGCAGGCCCAGCAGGGAACTGCGCAAGCTCTGGTCGCTGCCCGCCAGGCGCTGCTCCAGGCGGTCATGGGAGACCCGCAGAATCTGGTGCGCCCGGGTGAAATCATCAAGCCGGTACTGGCGGTACTCGTTGGCCATCTGCAAGCGCAGCAAACGCCGCTCCCAGAGGTCACGCACCTCGCCCACCAGCATGCCGCAGACCAGTACGCCGACAATGTAGGACGGCGCGACCTGGGCGTAGCTCGCCAGCCCCGAATGACGCAGGGCAAAGAACGCCGCTACCAGCAGGCTGGCACTGATCAGGCCGCGGACAAACCCGTAGCGCACCCCCAGCAGCAGCGGCGCCAGCACCGACCAGGGAAACTCGCCCTGCACCTGCAAGGGGTCCTCGGGGGCCAGCCACAGGCCGACGCCGATGACCAGGGCGGTCACCAGAAAGGTTTCCAGCCAGGACGCCGGACCGCTGGCGCGGGGCGCCAGCGCATAGTCCATGTGTGGAGAGTTCATGGCAGTCACTCGATCCGAAGGCCACCGACAAGCTTGTCGAGCACCTTCTGGGCGGCCCCGGCCAGGCTTTCCCGGGACCAGCCGGCGCGGGCCCCGCTATTGCTCCACAGCACCTTGCCGGTACCGGCCTCGACCACCCGCAGGCTGATGCCCACCGCCGGTTCGCCATCCAGGCCGTTCTTGTACTGCCACTCCTCGACGCTGCCGGACACCACATAGTCGAGCTTCTGCTCCCGGGCCCAGTCCATGGCCCCGGCCAGGCGCTCGTTGTCGTCGAGCAGGGCCTGTTCGCCCTGCCCCGTCGTACCGGTGTAGACCTGGGGTTGCAGGCCGCGGCTGCTCAGCACGCTGAGCAGAATCTGCTCACTGCGCTCGCCGGCCTGGGGTGTCTGGGAATAGTTGACCAGCGGCAGCACGCCCCAGCGCGCACTCTTGGACAACTCGGGGCTGCTTTGCCCGGTGAAGCTGCTGCACCCGGCCATCAGCAAGGCGACCATTGCCAGACTCACGCAACGAATGGATTGCATAAGGTTTACTCCTCTTTGAATTCCATGATCAGCGTCCGAAACGCACGCTGTAGCTGACACCTGCAGTGCCCCCGGACTTGCCTGCCCCGCCTTGCGGCGCGGACTGGTAGCCAAGGGTCACTGCCAATTCGTCATCCCCTATCACCTCGGTGCCGACACCGGTACTGATGGCGTAGTTGATGGTGTTGTCGGTCCACTGCCAGCCGGTGCTGACATCCACCAGCCAGGTGTATTGCCCCCGCGTGCGGTTCAGCGCCCCCGGGAAACCGCGCCGCCAGGAACTGCCGAAGAACAGCTGGCCGTAGCGCTTCTGCAGCAGGGTCTGGCTGGTGATCTGCTCCGGATTGTCGAGATCGGCCCCGGCCAGATCGATGCCTCCGCCCAGGGTATTGGCCAGGTCGGGCAGCGAGCGGTTGTTCAGGCTGTTCTGCTGGTAGTCGATACCGCTGCGCAATTCCCAGTTCGGCCCTTCGAACTGCAAGGTGTGGTCGAACTCGATCTTCAACGCCTGGCCGCTGCCCAGGTCATCGCCGCCGCGGGTCGAGAACCAGCGCTGGGCCAGGTTCCAGGACAACTGGTCACGGGCCGAATAGCGATGCCGGCCGCCCACCCAGACATCATCCTGCTGGCCGAAGGTGCGCATGTATCCGCTGTCCTCGTTCTTGCGGTGCCAGTCGGCACCGACGTCCAGCTCGTTGCCGCTGTCCAGTTGCCAGGTGCGGCTGGCACCCAGGCCGTTGCGGTCATCGTCCTTGCGCAGGCTGCTGTCGAAGATCAGCTTGTAGTTGCCGTTCTCCAGCTGGCGCTGCAAGGTCAGTTCGGTGTTGGTCTCATTGCCCAGGCGCGACTCATCCAGCACATCGCCGCTGTAGCGGCCCTGCTCCAGGACCAGCTTGGCGTACCAGTTGTCGTTCAGATAGCGCGCGGCGGTCAGGCGCGGGCCGTTGAACACCAGGCCGCCGTAGTCCTCGCGCTCCCAGGCGATTTGCATACCCTGGGGCGTGCGCTCGGTCATCTCGATGGCCTGGCGGCGCAGTTGCTCGCGCAGCGCCGCCGGCTGCTCGTCACCCAGTGCCGAAAGGCCCACCGCCAGCGCTTCGCCGCTGCGGCCCAGGCTGTTCAAGGCCTCGACCTGCTGCGCCGGGTCCAGGTCGCCGCTGGCCACCAGGCGCTCCAGGGCCTGGCGATTGCTGCCGCGCAGGGCTTCCTGGATCTGCTCGTAGCGGCTGACCTTCAGGCCGCGGCTGCGGGCCCAGGCCAGCCACTCATCCTTTTGCGCCGACTGATTGAGGTCATCCAGGCGCGCGAGGAACTGATCGAACCACAGCTGCAGCATCGGCTTGGAACCGTCCTGCCATTGCATGGCCTTGTTCTGCGCCTTGCGTGACGAATAGCTGCTGGCCAGCAGGCGCAGCCAGGTGGCATAGCCCTGGGGCGTGGCGCGGATCTGCTCCGGGCTGACCTGGCGATCGAGCCGCAGGCGCAAGCGCTGGGCCGAATCGGCATAACCGGCGCCCTCCAGGGCATCGGCATAGGCGGCCTGGACCATCCAGTCCCGGGGGTTGGCCTGCAAGTACAGGCGATACCAGGCCAGGGCCTCGGTATTGCGCCCGAGCAACTGGCTGGCGGCGGCGAACGGCAGCCACAGGCTGCTGTCACTGCGGGCCAGGGAGCGCCATTGCTGCAACAGCGGCTTGATCTCGCCCGTGCGGCCCAGATCGACATACAGCCACAGCAGCCGCTCACGGAAGGTGTTGTCGTCCGGGAAGCGGCTCAAGCCCTGTTGATACAGGCGCAGCGCCAGATCGGTCTGGCCCTGCTGCACCGCCAGCGCGGCGCGGGCGGCCAGCACCTGGGACTGGTCGCTGGCACCCGGGTACTGCTCGGCCTCCTTGAGCAAATCGACCACCAGAGGCCAGTCCTGGAGTTCCTGGGCCAGTTGCAGGGCGGCCACCAGGCGCTGCGGGCTGTGGCCCTGGCGCCAGCTGTCGACGGTCAATTGCAGGGCCTTGCGCGGATCGCGGGTGCGATACAGGGCAATCAGCTCGCTTTCGTCGCCTGTATTGAGTGAGCCCTTGATCGCCAGCATCTTCTCCAGCGCCAGCTGCAGCTCGTCGTCCAGTTCCAGGTCCCAGGCCAGGGCGGCGCGGGATTGCCAGTAGTTGAAGTCCTTGATCTTGTTGCCATCCACCGCGGTGATGACTTTCCAGGCCCCCTGGCTATCGAACAGCTTGAGGTGGTTGTTGGCCCAGTCCACACGTTCGGTGCTGGTGAGCGGATAGCGCTTGGCGAACTGGTTCCAGACCACCAGGCGCTGCGGGTACTGCTCGGTGTTTTCCAGGTTCTGCAACAGGCGCACCCAGGCCAGACGCTGTTTCGGGTATTTGGCGACATAGCGGCGCAGCCACTTTTCTGCCTCCTCGGGCGTCCCCCTGGACTCTTGCGCGTAGACCAGGGCATCGAGCTCGACGTTGGTCAGGGCGCGGCTGTCCATGATCCCCGCCAGCAGTGGGATGCCCCGGTCGAAGTCGTAGGTCTGCATCGCCAGGCGCCAGGTGTGCTCGAACTGCGCCGGGTCCTTGCTTAGCGTGCTCAGGCTGATCCAGTAGCCCAGGGCGGCGGCCGAGTCGCCCTGCCATTCGGCGAGATGGGCCATCTGCTCCAGCAACTGCGGGTCATCCGGCCGCTGTTCGAGCAGTTGCAGGCCCACCGCATGGGCGCCGGCCAGGTCACCGAAGGCCAGGCGCTGCTTGAATTCCTTGGCGAGGATTTCCGGACTGTCGGGCTGCACCTTGCGCCAGGCACTGAAGAACTGTTCCGCCAGGTCCACGCGGTTGTGCGCCACGGCCACATCCACGCCGCGGTCCAGCAGCGCCGGTTCGAATTCCACGTCCGGCTGTGCGGCCAGCTCTCGGGCCAGCAGCTCCACTGCCTGATCGCCGCGATCGGCCGCCACCAGGGTGGTGAAGGCCTGTTGCAGAAACTGCCGACGCGCCTCGGGGGTCTGGCTGGCATCGAGCAACTGCACATAGAGATCGGCCGCGCGGCCCGGCTGTTCGCTGGCCTGGTACCACTTGGCGGCTTCAGGCAGCCACTGCTCGCGCCGTGTCGGGTCGCGCCGCGCCAGCTCGGCATAGGCATCCGCCGCCAGCCCCGGGGCCTGGGCGCTCAGGGCCAAAGTGGCCAGGCGTTCCAGTTGCGGCGATGGCAGCGGCTTGTAGTCAAAGGCCTTGAAACGTTCGGCCAGGGCCTGCAGGGCCGCGCTGTCGGTGCTGTTGTTCAGCGCCAGGGCATCGAGCTGCAAGCGGTAGTAGGCCTTGAGCGCCGGATCGGGCCGCTGCCACTGGGCCAGGTGTTTTTCCGCCTTGGGGTAGTCCCCCAGCTGAATCAGCAGGTCGAGCAGCTGGGTGCGCAGCTCATTGTTTTCCGGGTGTGCGGCCAGCAGCACCTCGGCGTAGCTGGCCGACACTTCGTCCGGCTGCCCGCCCTTGGGGCGGAACGCCTCTTCATTGCGAAAGGTTGCCCACAGCAGCACGCCGACGGCGATCGCCACCAGCAGCAAGGCCCAGGGGTTGAGCAGCCGCGCGCTGGGCGCCTTGGCCTTAGTTGCAGAGGAGTTGGGCATCACTCACCTGCTTCATGGGAAGTTGGAAATGCCACAGGCCCTGTTCGGACTTGCCGGCGTAGCGTTGGCCCTGGACCTCGACCCGACAGGCGCTGGCCGAACGCACCGAGAATTCCAGGTTGAACTGGCCGGCAAAGGAGAAGCTCACCTGCCGGTCATTGACATAGCGCCAGTCGCGCAGGGGAATGTTGGCCAGCTCCAGTGCCGGGCGCGGATCGCGCTCGGGGCGCAGGGCCAACAGCGCATGATCGCTGCTCAAGGCTACATAGCGCCCCTGGGGCAAGTCGCGCACCCCGGCCACCCCCACCGAGCGGCCGAGGTCCGGCCAACCCAGCGCCGGGTCCAGGCGCAAGGTGCGCAGGCCGTCCATGCCGCGTACCTGCCAGTCGCCATTGGCGGTCCGCGCCAGGCTTGCCTGGTACAGGCCGTGGACCCGGTCCAGGTAGTCACTCATCCACAATGACAGCGGCTGCTGGCCACGCATGAACTGGTAGATGTCGGTCATGGCCTTGATCGACGCCTGCTTGGTGCCCGAATAGAAGTGGTAGTACAGATGGATGCCGCGCAGGCGCCGTGGGCTGTCGGTCAGCTCGAAGGTATCGATCACATCGCGAAAGCCGTAGTACGGGCCTTTCCAGAGGTTGGTGTACATGTTCTCGTTGATCACCGGCGCGTAGTACTGCAAGCCGCCCGAGGTCGGCCGCAACAGCGGGTACAGGCCGGTGAGCGATGAGTTGGCCTTGGTCAGGATGGTCTGCCCGCCGTTGACGTTTTTCAGCCCGGCGTCGTAGGCCAGCTTGATGGTCTCGGCGCTGGGCAGCGCATCCCCCGGCCAGAAGACCAGCTTCACCGGCTTCTGCGCGGTGGTCAGGCGGCTGTTGATGTAGTCCCGCGAGCCGAGGATCTCGCGCTTGTAATCCAGGGTCTTGTACCCCGGGATATTCAGGCGCAGGCCGTATTCGGCGTGGAAATCCTCGTCCTTCTTGGCCTTCTCCGGCTGCATGTAGAACGGGTGGCTGTAGGTGTGGGTGGCCACTTCGACCTTGGGGTCGGCGAAGATCTCCTGGGCGATGGGCTCCAGCTCCCGCGCCAGGAACGGCGACATGCCCTTGGGCCCGACTTCGCCTTCGATGATCGAGACCGAGGTCAGGAACGGGTTGGGACGAATGTAGTCGTCCAGCACCTGGCGCCCGGAATACGGGGTGCCACGCACTTCGGCATGGGACGGGAAACCGTCACCGTCGATATGCACCGTGGCGATCCGCCGACCGTTCTCGGTGGTGGTGTCCGGGCGTGGCTGGGACGGCAGGCGCAGGGCCTTCTGGATAAAGGCGAACGGGTCGAGGATCCAGCGGCTGCGCTCCACATTGGCCTCCACCACGTAGGGGGCCAGGGCCATGCCGCCCCAGGCGGCGGTGGCCACCGGGACGTACTTGCCGCCCTTGTCATCGCCCAGCACCAGGGCTGGTTTCGGCCCGTCGGGCAGCAGGCTCACGCGGGTCAGTTCACGGCTGCGCGCCACCACCGGGGCCTCGAAGGCGCCGATCAGGCTCTTGTCCTGGCTCAGCACATGCAGGGCATCGCGAGCCCCCGGCGCCGCCAGGTTCAGCCCCAGGCGCTTGAGCAGCGCCCGGTCCTCGATCGGCAGGCCGGCCATGATCGCCAGGGGCACCTGCTCATCCAGGCGCTGGCCGACCCAGCTATAGAAGGCACGGCTGTCCTCGGGCGGGCCGCTGGTCATCCACAGCACCACCCCGGCGTAAAGGCCGGCGAAGCTGTAGGCAGGCAGGCTATCGTCCACCGGGAAGTAGTCCACCCGGTAACCCAGGTATTCCAGCAGGCCACCGAGCATGCGGTGCCCGGCGTGATCGTAGAGTTCCCCTTCGCGCGGGTCATAGAGCATGGCGATGCGTCGCGGCTGGACTTCCACCGTGCTCATGCTCAGGGCGTTGAGGTCCGGGGTGGTGACCACCGGGATAAAGCCTTCCTGGCTCAATTGCCGGACCAGCTTGCGCGCCTCTTCCCGACGGTTGGCCGGCAGGTAATCGATGGCCACCAGCGGGATGTTGCGTGCGCGCAGCGGCTTGAGTTCGCCTTCAAGCCAGGTGCGGTCGGCTTCGGAAACCGGGCGGTAACGCTTGGCCGAGGCATCCCAGCCGGCGTGGATGGATTCCACCGCCACGGCCGAGGCGACGCCATCGAGCTCGCCCAGTACCTCGAAGCCCCGGTTGAAGAACAGCTTGAGGTTGGGCAGCCGGCTGTGCAGTTCCCGCAGGAACGAGGCCAGGGCCTTGCGTTGCGGTTCGCGATCGGCCTCGGGGAGCAACTGGAAACTGTCCAGGGTGTCCAGGAACAGGCCGGCGTAGCCCTGGTCCTGCAGCGCCTTGGCACGCTTGAACAGGTGTTCGCGCCAGGCCGGGGTGGCGATGTCCATCACCTGGCTGTCCCAGGCCTTGTTGCGCACGGGGCTCGCGCCTTGGGCCAGGGCCTGCTTGGCCAGGGCAGCGCGGTTGCCGTCGAACTCCCCTACCGACAGGTAGGCGAACGGCTGGCTGCCGAGCTTGCGCAAGGTAGCGACATCGGCGCTGGCCATATGGCCGGGCTCGACCACTGCCCATTCGAACTGCGCCAGCTCCTGCAAGGGTGGCTGCTCGGCGTACCAGAACCCGACACTGGCGGGCGCCGCGGGCGCGGCCTGCACCAGGGTGTTGGTGGCACACAAGGCCAATGCGGTAAACAGGCGTCGAACCACTTTGCAGACATGCCCCCTGCGAAACTCGATATCCATAACTCACTCTTCAGTAGATCAATCTGCACAACATCAGGCTCTAGGGCAGCCGCCATGGCGCGCCCCTAAGGCAACGAACTAAAGGCTGCGGTAAAGCCGTTCCAGGCCCTCGGCCAGGCTGCTGGGCGTGCCCAGGTCGAAGCGCTCGCGCAAGCGGCGGTTGTCGGCCTTGGAATGGCGGATATCCCCGGAGCGGGTCGCGCCGTGGCTCACCTGCAGCGGCTTGCCGCTGATCTGCTGCAGGGCGCCAATCAGATCGTTGAGGGTGGTCACCCCGCCGAGCCCGACATTGGTGGCATCGGCTGCCGGCGCGGGGCATTCCAGGCCCTGCACCAGGATCTTCACCAGGTCCGCGACATAGACGAAGTCGCGGGTCTGCCCGCCATCGCCGAACAGGGTGATGGGCCGCCCGGCCTTGGCCCGCTCGCTGAAAATGCTGATCACCCCGGAATACGGCGATGAAGGGTCCTGGCGCGGGCCGAAGATATTGAAAAAGCGCAGGATCACCGGTTCCAGCCCATGCTGGCGGCGGTAGAAGTCCAGGTAGTACTCGCTGGCGAGCTTGTCCGCCGCGTAGGGCGTGAGGGGAGATTTAGGGGTGTCTTCGGCAATCGGCGTGCCCTCGCCGTTATTGCCATAGACCGCCGCACTGGAGGCGAACACCACGCGGCGGATACCGGCCGCGGTCATCGCCTCGCACAGGCGCAGGGTGGCGATGAAATTGCTCTGGTGGGTGGCCACCGGGTCTTCGACCGAAGCCTGGACCGACGCCACAGCAGCCAGATGCACCACGGCATCGCAGCCCTGAACGGCATCCGCCAGGAGTGCCGCATCGGCGGCATCCCCCACCAGCAGTTCCAGGCCAGCATCGCCCATGGGCAGATTGCCGACCTTGCCCGTGGAAAGGTCGTCCAGAACCCGCACCGCATAACCCTTGGCCAGCAGTGCATCCACGAGGTGAGAACCGATAAAACCAGCGCCCCCAGTAACCAGTATCCGTTCGGCAGACATAGATCATTCCAAAGAGAAATATCGCGGCTACGCCGTCTGAAGCTAGCACAGCCAACGGATCAGCCCTGGCTACTTGCCATCCTGGCCGTCATGTTTTTAGTGGCTGCTCTGCGCCATAGGCTGTTTCGCCTATTTTCGGAGCAGAGTTCAGCGCTTTGGCGTCAAAAAAAAACTCAAGATAATCAATCGCTCAGCGCCGACATACTGGGTCAGAAAAGCAAAATCGTCAATAATGCGTCGATATTTGTTGATTATTTAAGCGCCAGGAAAAATAGGTCAATATATTGACTTACCTGGTATAAAGCGCTGAAACCGCCGCCGTAGCTGGCCACATGCCATTGACGCAAGGGCTCGGCAGTGCTCATATGCGCGCCAGTTTCAGGTGTCCCATGCCGCCGTGCATGGGGTTAAACGGGAAGCCGGTGCGTCATTTCGATGATCAGTCCGGCGCTGCCCCCGCAACGGTAAGCGAGCGAAGCATTCGACAGACCACTGTGCCAAGGCATGGGAAGGTGAATGCCTCATGACCCTCGCAAGCCCGGAGACCGGCCTGCAACTTCGTTTGACAACCCCGCGGTGGGCGGGCGCAGTCCGGTTTTCGTGGGCGCGGCTGCCCGCGATTCCCTATGCGTTGTTCCCTCCGGGATTCATTCATTCCTTACAAGTAGTAGGAATCGCATGTCCCGCACCTCCTTGCTGCAACACCTGGCGAGCCCCTCGCTGTGTTTCACCCTCCTGCCTTGCATGGCCTACCCGGCGCTGGCCTTGGCTGAGCAGAAAACCTCCCTGGTCTTGCCCGAGACCCAAGTGAGCGGAGTCTCCAGCGCCCCGCAAACCTCTCTGGACACCCCCCTGCCCGCCGGCTCGCGGCTGAACCTCACGGCCCTGGAGACTCCGGCCAGCACCAGCAGCCTGGGCAACGACGCCATCAGCAACCGCAACAACCTCACGGTGCAGGATGCCGTCACCCGCTCCCCCGGCATCACCAGCATCGCCACCCCGGGCAACGGCAATACCGCACTGTCGGCCCGCGGCTTTACCGGGCACTCCTCGGTGATGACCCTGTTCGACGGCGCGCGCCTGTACACCGGCGCCGGCAGCCAGACCTTCCCGGTGGACCCGTGGATGGTCGAGCGCATCGACGTGATCCGCGGCCCGGCCTCGGTGCTGTACGGGGAAGGCGCCACCGGCGCGGTGATCAACGTGATTGCCAAGAAGCCCTTCGACGGTGAGATCCACAACCGCCTGCGCCTGGGCTATGGCTCCCATGATCGCCAGCAACTGGGCCTGGACAGCGGCGGCTCGCTGACCGACACCCTGAGCTACCGCCTGACCCTGAACCAGCAGCAGAGCAATGGCTGGGTCGACCAGGGCCAGTCACGCAGCCTGGCACTCAGCGCGGCGCTACGCTGGCAAGCCACCGACGACCTCGGTTTCACCCTGGCCCATGAACGCGGTGAAAGCGAACCCGCCAGCTATTTCGGCACGCCGCTGATTGCCGGCCAATACCGCGACAGCCTGCGGGACAAGAACTACAACCTGCGCAACGCCGTGCAGCGCTACAACGACGAATGGACCCGGCTCAACACCGACTGGACCCTGAGCGACAACCTCAGCGCCAGCAACCAGCTCTACTACATCAAGAGCCGCCGCCACTGGCGCAACGCCGAAGCCTACAACTGGGTCAGCTCCCGGGAGCAGTTGCTGCGCGGCGACTACCTGGAGATCAAGCACGATCAGGAGCAGATCGGCGATCGCCAGAGCTTCACCTTCAACCACTCGCTGTTCGGCCTGGACAGCAGGACCGTGATCGGCCTGGAGTACAACAGGATTCGCTTCGGTGTGGCCAACAACTCGCCCTACAAGGATATCGGTAGCGACTATATCGACCCGTGGAACCCGGCACCGGGCTACTTCCAGAGCCGCTCGCCCTTCTCGCCCCAGACCGACAGCAGCACCCGCACTTTCGCCCTGTTTGCGGAAAACCGCCTGCAACTGTCGGAGCGCTGGTCGCTGGTGACCGGCATCCGCCGCGACCAGAACCATATCGATCGCAGTGATCTGCGCGCCGGCACCCGCACCGATCGCAGCCTCACCGGCGGCAACTGGCGCGCCGGCCTGGTGTTCGCGGTCACCGATCAACTGTCGCTGTACGGCCAGTACTCCACCAGTGAAGACGGGGTCAGCAACCTGATCAGCCTCAACCCGAGCCAGTTGCAGATGGACCTGACCGAAGCCAAGCAGACCGAGTTCGGGCTCAAGCAGCAGTTCTGGAACGGCCGTGGCGAATGGACCCTGGCGGCCTACCACATCGTCAAGAAAAAGCTCTTGACCACCGATCCGGTGACCCGCCTGGCGCAGCAGGTCGGCCAGCAATCCGCCGACGGCCTGGAAACCTCGCTGGAGCTGGCCCTGGATCACGGCTGGCAAGTCTCGGCCAACGCCTCGGTGGTGCGCGCCGAGTACGATGACTTCGATGAGGTGGTCTCTGGCAAAGCGGTGTCCCGGGCCGGCAATCGCCCCACCAACGTGCCGCGACGCACCGCCAACCTGTGGCTGAACAAGGCCCTGGCTCCGAGCCTGGAAGCCGGCATGGGCCTGCGCTACGTCGATGCGCGTTATGCCAACACCGCCAATAGCGTCGATGTACCCGGCTACACGGTGCTGGATGCCAACCTCGGCTGGCAGGCCCTGCCCGACGTGCGCCTGGGCCTGCAGGTGAACAACCTGCTGGACCGGCGTTATGCCGCGGCGCAACAGAACAGCGGCCAGCAATGGCTGATGGGTGAACCGCGCTCGTTGTTCGTCACCGCCGACTACAGTTTCTGATCGAGGGGTTGCCGCAAGGCCCTGGGCTTTGCGGCGCCATTTAAGGCGTGCAGTGAGTTCGCCAGCCACTGGCCCGGGCCAGCGTCGGACAGCGACCAATCGGCACTTGCACCCACGCAGTCGATGGATATGCTGAGCGCCTTTGTCCCTGCACTGCCCGCGAGAGCCCCATGCCCTGCCTGAATGCCCGAGATGTCTGCCAGCGCCTGCGCGATGCCGCCCTTGGCGTTTACCCCCTACGGCCCGGCGCCAGCCATTCGGGCGCTGGCCAGGTGCAGGTGGATATCGAGGGTTGGCAGCTGCTGCTGGATTTCGATGGCCGGCATCTGCATCACTGCCAGAGCTGCCTCAGCGCCGAAGGCGATGTCTGGCAGCTCGATACGCGGCAACGCTTCGGCACCGACCCGGTGAGCCTGCTCAGTACCTGGGAGCTGGCGCAGATCGAGAAGTTACTGAAAGAGGCGGTTTAACACGGCTGGCTACAGGCATTCCTGGGCCGCGCGTTCGAAGCTCGACGGGGCGAAGCTGGAGGCCAGCAAGTGCCGCTCGTAGAGGAACACCTTGCCGCCATTGGGCGCCTTGTAGGCTTCCAGTACGTTGTCTGCCGCCACCTTGCTGGCAACGACAATGCGAAAACCGCGCTGGGTCTGGGAAACCGTCGGGCTCTGGGCGTTGCCTTGCAGCTTGGGCACCACGCACTCGGCATATTCGGCCGGGGTTTTCCGGGTCTGCATGACCAGGGTCGGGTCGTTGGGCGCGGTGGCGCAACCGGCCAGCAGCAAGATGGCCAGGGTCATGGCGGGAGCAAATAGAGGGCGCATCGGTAAGTCCTGAAAATGTACAGCCTGGTTCGGTGCGCAACGGTTCAGCGTCACGGGCGCTGCCGTTGCGGTCATGGTTTTGGGTCGGGGGCGATTGTCCATGGTTGGCGCCCAAAGCAGAACTTGCGTTGCTTGATTGTCACTATTACTTGAACCGATAGTTGCCCCCCGGGCAGACTGCCCGGCAGCCCGACTACAACTAAAAAAAGGATTTCCCCATGCGCACCTTTGACTTGATTCGCGACGCCGTTCTCCCGGAATTCCGTGAGCGGGTGGCGGACTACCTGGTGGAGTACGAACAGGTGCTGGGTGACAGCAGCGCCGACCCGCAAAGCCTGCGGATCGCCGCCTATCAATTGCGTGGCTACCTGCGTGGCCTGAACACCACCCGGGTCCTGGGCATGGCCGACTGGGAAGAGCTGGACCGGCGGGTGCTGGAGACATGGCTCAACCACTCGCAGTGACGTAAAGACACTCAAGGATGACATCGGTGAATACAGCCATTACCGAGTCGCTCCAGGCGTTATCGGTCCCCTGCCATTTCTACTTCAATTTGGAGCCTCGTCTTTATGAGTAGTGGATTTGTTTACATCATGATCAACCCGGCCATGCCTGGATTAGTCAAAATCGGATTAACCGAGAGAACGTCTGATGACCGGGCCAAAGATCTACGAAGTACGGGGTTGCCGACTGATTTCATTACCGTTTACGACGAGCTTGTGACTGACTGCAAAACTGTTGAAAAACGGATGCACGCGCGTTTTGACTCTTTTCGCTATCAACCGAATCGCGAGTTTTTTGAAATTCCAGTCAGGCAAGCGATACGTGGATTAATGGAGGAATCCGTCGGATATCTCGTGCCTCGGATCGGGACAAATTGTGGTGTGGAAATACTCCCTGACTTGAAGAAGAAGTACCCGGACTACCTGAAGCCGGACTTCCACTCGATTAAACTTACTCATAGCGACGGTGTTGTTTATCTGGAGTCGGTGCGTTATCGCTATTCAGGTTTGAAGGACGAAATCATTGAGCGAAAAGACCTGAGCTTCATCGACGGCTCGACAAGCGAAATGTTCTCGGCCTCGAGAAGTCCAATGGACAATGCTCGCCTCTTTGTGCATCAACTCGATGAGTACTCAATGATTCATTGCACAGACCTGTTCACTCATGAAGCCTGCATGGACATAGCGCAAAGGCATAAGTCTTAAATTGAACTGTCGCCTGACTGATCTTTCCGACCAACCGTAGCGAGTGCGACCGCTGCGCCCTTACACAAATCAAGAGATCCCCATGGCCAACCAAGACCTGAGCTTCACCCCCGACCCGGACGCCGATTCCATTTCCTCCGACGTGGTCGGTTTCAACGGCATCCTGGTCTCCACCCAGATCCCTACCCGCGCCGACGGCAGCCTGGAACTGGGGGACATCACCCTGCAGAGCGAATGCACGCTGCAGGCGCTGAAAGTGGCCCTGGAGCGCGCCGGCAGTTCCATGGACCGGGTCATGCACCTGACCATCTACCTCACCGACATGGCCGACCGTGCGGCATTCAATGCGGTCTACCAGCGTTTCTTCGCCAAGCCCTGGCCGGTACGTGCCGCGGTTGGCGTGGCCGCCCTGGCGGTGGAAGGCATGCGCGTGGAAGTCACGGCAATGGCCGCAAAGGCCTGAGGCAGCGCTTCAATCGGCGGCCACGCGCAAGGCGTGGCCGCCACCTGGCAGCACACGGGTGCCGGGCAAGCGTTTCGCCGCTACAATGCGCGCCTTGACCCTGATAAGCCTGACTAAAAAAACATGTCCTTGCCCAAACATCACCTGGAACTGCTCAGCCCTGCCCGCGATGTGAGCATCGCCCGCGAAGCCATCCTGCATGGCGCCGATGCGGTGTACATCGGCGGCCCGAGCTTCGGCGCCCGCCACAACGCCAGCAACGAGGTGGGCGAGATCGCCCAGTTGGTGGAGTTCGCCCGCCGCTATCACGCCCGGGTGTTCACCACCCTCAACACCATCCTCCACGACAACGAGTTGGAACCGGCGCGCAAGCTGATCCATCAGCTGTATGACGCGGGGGTCGATGCGCTGATCGTCCAGGACCTGGGGGTGATGGAGCTGGATATCCCGCCCATCGAACTGCACGCCAGCACCCAGACCGACATCCGCACCCTGGAGCGGGCGAAGTTCCTCGACCAGGCCGGTTTCTCCCAGCTGGTCCTGGCCCGCGAGCTGAACCTCAAGGAAATCAGTGCCATCGCCGCCGAAACCGATGCCGCCATCGAGTTCTTCATTCACGGCGCGTTGTGCGTGGCCTTCTCCGGCCAATGCAACATTTCCCACGCCCAGACCGGCCGCAGCGCCAACCGTGGCGACTGCTCCCAGGCCTGCCGCCTGCCCTACACCCTCAAGGACGAGCACGGCGGCGTGATCGCCTATGAAAAGCACCTGCTGTCGATGAAGGACAACAACCAGAGCGCCAACATCCGCGCCCTGGTGGAAGCCGGCGTGCGCTCGTTCAAGATCGAGGGGCGCTACAAGGACATGGCCTATGTGAAGAACATCACGGCCTACTACCGCCAGCGCCTGGACGCGGTTCTGGAAGATCGCCCCGACCTGGCCCGCGCCTCCAGCGGCCGTACCGCGCATTTCTTCGTGCCCGACCCGGACAAGACGTTCCACCGCGGCAGCACCGACTACTTTGTCAGCGAGCGCAAGATCGACATCGGCGCCTTCGACTCGCCGACTTTCACCGGGCTGCCGGTAGGCACCGTGGAAAAGGTCGGCAAGCGCGACCTGCAGGTGGTGACCTTCGAGCCGTTGTCCAATGGCGATGGCCTGAACCTGCTGGTCAAGCGTGAGGTGGTGGGTTTCCGCGCCAACATCGCCGAGGCCCGTGGCGAGTTCGAAGAAGATGGCGAGAAACGCTACCGCTATCGGGTCGAACCCAACGAGATGCCCGAAGCCCTGAGCCGTCTGCGGCCCAACCACCCGCTGAGCCGCAACCTCGACCACAACTGGCAGCAAGCCTTGACCCGCACTTCCGCCGAGCGGCGCATCGGCCTGTCCTGGCTGGCACGCCTGAGCGAAGCACGGCTGGAACTGACCGCCACCAGCGAGGAAGGCATCAGCGCCAGCGTCGCCCTGGATGGCCCGTTCGGTGTGGCCAACAAGCCGGAACAGGCCCTGGGGCAACTGCAGGATCTGCTGGGCCAGCTGGGCACCACCCATTACCACGCCACCAGCATCAAGCTGGACGCGCCCCAGGCTTACTTCATCCCCAACTCCCAGCTCAAGGCCCTGCGCCGGGAAGTCATCGAAGCCCTGGACGCCGCACGCATCGCTGCCCACCCACGGGGCTCGCGCAAGGCCGAAAGCAGCCCGCCGCCGGTCTACCCGGAATCGCATCTGTCATTCCTGGCCAACGTCTACAACCAGAAGGCCCGGGATTTCTACCACCGTCACGGGGTGCAACTGATCGACGCGGCCTTCGAGGCCCATGAAGAGCACGGCGACGTGCCGGTGATGATCACCAAGCACTGCCTGCGCTTCTCCTTCAACCTGTGCCCCAAACAGGCCAAGGGCGTGACTGGCGTGCGCACCAAGGTGGCACCGATGCAACTGGTACACGGCGATGAAGTGCTGACCCTGAAATTTGACTGCAAGCCGTGCGAAATGCATGTGGTGGGCAAGATCAAGGGTCATATCCTCGACCTGCCGCTACCGGGCAGCGCCGCCGAGGCCGTGGTCGGCCATATCAGCCCCGAAGACCTGCTCAAGACCATTCCCCGCGCTCCGCACTGAGTGACCGGCGAGCGTGGCACCCAGGTGCCGCGTTCGCGTGCGCGGCACACCGGCCAGCTGGCGCCCATAGGCCGGTAGGGTTGCGTCCCGCAGCGCAGGCAGCGGGCCTGCGCCCTCAGGAGCCCGGATTGGTCACCTGGATATACACCGCCCAAATCCCCAGCAGCAGCCAGAACGCCGCGAACAACCAGGGCGAACGCATGGAAAACAGCAACGACTTGCGATAGCCCTTGTGGCTCGACTCGCTTTCGCAGAACAGCGGCGATTCGTCATAGGCCAGGCCCATTACCGGTTCGCTGTGCAGCAGGTGGCTCTGCTTGAAATGCCAGTGATCGATGATCTCATAGGCGGCCCTGATGCCAGGCCAGGCATTGAGAGAGCTGAGGATCCCCAGCAACGCCAGGAAAGGCGGCACGGACAGGGTAAACAGCTTGCCCCACTCCGGATTGAGATTGGCCATGCACGAAGCGAAGGCGATTACCAGGAATGCCTGGGCCGTCAGGTAGGCATCGGTGCGGTTGGCCAGGATGCTGGTTTCGTATTGGATCTCCCGGCGATAGAAGTCCAGCCGTTCCTTGGGCGAGCCGAACATCTTGGCGTTGTGCTCGGTGAGCTCGGCTTCGTCCACATGGGATGTAAGAATTCTTGGCATGTCGTGATCAACCCTTCAGCGGGTTTGCCCCCCGTTTTCAGCTTCTGCCGCGCTCGACCGGCGCGTCCCGGTTCAGGGCCTTGGGGCCGACCATCAGCCAGAGCAACAGCCCCAGCAGCGGCACGAAGATGATCACCACGATCCACAGCCCCTTGTTTTCCGCCCGCGCACCGCTGCGCAGCAGGCTTCTGATGGCCCAGATCTCGGCCAGCAGCACGATCACGGCCAGTACGATCAACAGGTATTGCACTTGCATAAGATTCCTCCCGGTCTGTACTGCCTTAGTGCGGTGCAGGCGACGAGGGTTCACAAAGATTGCCGTGGGCGTTCATGGCGCAGGAAAGATCAGCATCCTGTGACATCCGGATTGAATTTAACCGCTGTGGCAGCGGTCTATAACGCGCCTCTTCATCGGCAAACAGGTATAGTTGCCGGCTTTATCGGCCTGGCTAACGCCGAAGTTTCGGGCCCCCTGGCCCCGTCAAGACATAGTGGATGTCGTGTGTTCGCAAGATTGCTTTTCATCGCATTGCTCCTGACCCTGTCAGCCTGCAGCTCCAGCCCTTCCAACTCCGGCCCCCTCAAGGCCGGCGAGTACCGGGTCAAGCGCGGCGACACGCTGTATTCCATTGCCAGCCGCAACGGCACCAACTGGAAGGAGGTGGCGCGGCTCAACGGCCTCAAGGCGCCTTATACCGTGGAGGTCGGCCAGGTGCTGCGGGTAGGCGGCGCGGCCAGGACCACCCGGGTGGTCAGCAGCAAGTCGCGAACCACCGCCAGCAAAGGCCGAACAGCGCCCCCGGCTCCTGCACCCATGCCCAAGGTCACCCTCAAGGGCTGGAGCTGGCCGTTGCGCGGAGTGCTGATCGGGCGCTTCTCCCCCACCGGCAAGCTCAACCAGGGCATCCGCATCGCCACTACCCAGGGCCAGCCGATCCACGCCACCCTGGGCGGCAAGGTGGCGTTCGCCGGCTACATGCGCGGTTACGGCAACCTGATGATTCTCCAGCACGGCCCCTCCTACACCAGTACCTACGCCTACAACAGCCGGCTGCTGGTCAAGGAAGGGCAGATGGTGATCAAGGGCCAGAAGATCGCCGAAGCCGGTTCCCAGGACACCGACCGCGCCCAGCTTTACTTCGAGATCCGCGCCAACGGCGTGCCGGTGGATCCGCTGCGCTTGCTGCCGCCGGGCTGAGCGAGCGGCTCACCGCGCTGCACGTCTGCCCTCCTGCCTGGCCCCTGCGCCGCCCCCCCATTGGACGCAGCAAGATGAACTCTGGGGTTTCAAGCATGGTAGTGATCGGCTCAATCGCTATCATTTGCTTCAGGATTTGAGCGACGCCGGTACTGCCGGCGCCACTCGATTCACAAAGCCCGAGAGCCCCTGCAACCCCCTTGAGTGACTGCCTGCGCGACAACGTGCCTGTCACTGCGCTGTAGGGCGCCGGTGCTCTCTTCGCCCCTTCCAACAACCTCAACTGCCATGCCCCCACAGTCATTGGCCTGGATAAGTCATGTCCGCGAATCCGCACGCCTGCAATAAAGCTCCATCGCGGCTGCTCCTGCTGTTTCTGGCGCTGTCATTGATGGTGTCCCTGATCAACAGCAGCGTGCCAACGCCGCTCTACCCCTTCTACAAGCAGCAACTGCAATTGAGCTCGGTGCAGTTGACGCTGATCTTCGGCGTCTATGGCGTCGGCGTACTGCTGTCGCTGCTGACCCTGGGCGGGCTTGCCGGCCGCCTGCAAGATCTGCGCAAGTTGCTGGTGCCCGCGGCAGCCCTGGTGTTCTGCGGTGCCTGGCTGTTTTCCCAGGGCGAGGCGCCCTGGCAACTGGGTGCCGGGCGCCTGATTGCCGGTATCGGCTCGGGAGCCATGACCGCCGGGGTCAACGTCGCCCTGGTGCGCTTCGGCCCCGCCGACCACGGCAAGCTGGCGGCGCTGCTGGCCACCCTGGCGATGGTCATGGGCCTGGCCCTGGGCCCGTTGCTCAGCGGTGCCGCCCTGCAACTGGACCGCTACCCCATGGCACTGCCCTTCTGGCTGATCATGGGCCTGACCCTCGTCGCCACCTGCGGCGTACTGGGCGGCTGGCCCACATCGGTACAGGTCGCCAACGCCACACCGGATGCTATGCAGGCCAAGGCCCCGGGATTGCTGCAAAGCCTCAAGGGCATTGGCATGCCCTTCCATCTTTGCGCCTGGTCGGTGTTCTTCAGTTGGTCGTTTGCCGCCTGCGTGTTCGTCATCGGCCCCGGGGCCGCCGAGCAGCTACTGGGCCTGGGTGATCGCGGGGTATTCGGCTACAGCATTTCGGCTTACCTGCTGATCGCCGGGGCCAGCCAGTTGTTCTGCCAGCGCCTGGACGCCCGGCGTGCCCTTCTGAGCGGCCTGCTGAGCCAATGCCTGGCCTTCGCGGTGTTGCTACTGGCCTTTTTCCAGGCGTCGCTGCTGCTGGCGGTGCCGGCCCTGATCATCGGCGGCTATGCCTATGGCGCGATATTCGTCGGCAGCGCGCGGCTGATCAATCAGCTGGCCAAGGGCAAGGGCCACGGCAAGCTCATCGCCTACTTCTACATGACGGTCTACCTGTTCAACGCCGTCCCCGTGCCCCTGGGGCTGCTGGTGGACGCAACGGGCATGGCCCCGGCCGTGCACGGTGCCCTGATGCTGTTTCTGCTTCTGGGGACCGGTCTGTTGCTGATGGCGTACCGAATCAGGTTTTCCCCAGCAAGGCTTTAACACCGACGCACGAGCCCATCGTCCGTCGCCCCCTGTCATTCACTTACCAGTAGTCAGGATCATGAATAGAAAACTCAAATTCTCCGCTGGCGCTGCCGTAGCGCTGGCAATGCTCGCGGTCGCCTGCAAGGTGCTGTATGCCCCCGCTCCCTCAGGTTCGGACGCCGGCAATAGCTCGCGCCCGGCCACCAAAGTGGCCGTTGCCCAGGTAATGCTCGGCAATGTGCCCAACGTACTGAGCGGTATCGGCGAGCTGGAAGCCACCCGGCAAGTCATGGTCAGCGCCGAGACCAGCGGCCTGATCAGCGCCATCGCCTTCGCCCCCGGAGACCGGGTGCGCGCCGGCCAGGTGCTGGTGCAATTGAACGCCGAGCCGCAACTGGGCGAACTGGCGCGGCTCCAGGCCCAGGCCAGCAATGCCCAGGCACAATTGCAGCGTACCCGCACGCTGCTGCCGCAACAGGCCGCCACCCAGGAGCAGTTGGACCAGGCTCACTGGGCCTATCAGCAGGTGCTGGGGGACATCCGCCGGGTCAAGGCCCTGATCGAGCAAAAGCGCATAAAGGCGCCGTTCGACGGCGTACTCGGCGTGCGCAAGGTCAACCTCGGCCAATACCTGCAAGCCGGTGAACCTGTGGTGTCCCTGACCGACGCACGCACCCTGTACGCCAACATCACCCTGCCCGAGCGCTCCCTGGCCGCACTGGCCACAGGGCAGGACATGGCCGTGGCGGTGGACGCCTATCCCCAGCGCTCGTTCAAGGGCCGGGTCGGCACCCTGGAGCCGCGCATCGATCCTGGCACCCGGACCGTACTGGTGCAGGCCGTAGTGGCCAACCCCGACCACCTGCTGACCCCGGGCATGTATGTCCATGGCCAGGTGGCACTGCCGCCGGGCCCGCCGCGCATGAGTGTCCCGGAAACAGCCGTCAGCTACAGCGCCTACGGCGACTTTGTCTACGTGGTGCAAGGCACTGATGACAGCGCCCTCAGTGTGCGCCAGGCGTACGTCAAGACCGGCGAGCGCCTGGATGGCCGCGTCGTCCTGCAAGAAGGCGTCCAGCCGGGAGACCGGGTAGTGACCTCGGGCCAGTTGCGCCTGCAGAACGGCGCCCCCGTGCAGATAGCCAACCAGGACAGCCTGGCCCTCGATGCCCCGGCTACCGCCGCCCGGGCCCAGTGAAACACCAAGGATCCCATCATGACCTTCACTGATTTATTCGTCCGGCGCCCGGTACTGGCGCTGGTGGTCAGCACCCTGATTCTGCTGATGGGGTGGCTGGCCATCGACAAGCTGCCGATCCGCCAGTACCCGCTGACCGAAAGCTCGACCCTGACCATCACCACCCAGTATCCCGGCGCCTCGCCGCAATTGATGCAGGGCTTTGTCACCCAGGCCATTGCCCAGTCGGTGGCCACGGTGGAGGACGTCGACTACATGACCTCCACCTCGACCCAAGGCCGCAGCGTGATCGCAGTGCGCATGAAGCTCAATGCCGACTCGAACAAGGCCATGACCCAGGTGATGGCCAAGGTCAACGAGGTCAAGTACCGGCTGCCCGCCGAGGCCTACGACCCGGTGATCGTGAAGTCCTCCGGGGAAGCCACGGCCGTGGCCTATGTCGGCTTTTCCAGCCCGACCCTGTCCACCGCGGCGCTGTCCGACTACGTGACCCGGGTGGTGCAGCCACAGCTGTCGTCCATCGAGGGTGTGGGCAGCATCGACTTAAACGGCGGGCAGAAAATGGCCATGCGCATCTGGCTCGACGCCAGCCGCCTGGCCGCCCACGGTGTGTCCGCCGGCGAGGTGGCCCGGGCCCTGCGCGACAACAACGTGCAGGCCGCGCCGGGCCAGGCCAAGGGGCTGTATGTGGTGTCCGACATCCAGGTCGATACCGACCTGGTGAACGTCGCCGAGTTTCGCCAGTTGGTGGTCAAGAGCACCCCTGCCGGCCTGGTGCGCCTGGAAGACGTTGCCACGGTGGAACTGGGCGCGGCCGCGACGGATACCAGTGCCCTCATGGATGGGGTCAATGCGGTGTACTTCGGTTTGAATGCTGCCCCCAATGCCAACCCTTTGGTGATAGTCGACAAGCTCGACGAGCTGCTGCCGGGGATCCGCGCCAATCTGCCACCGGACGTGAAGGTAGCGGTGCCCTTCGAGCTGGCCCGCTTCATCAGCGCCTCCATCGATGAAGTCTCCGGTACCCTGATCGAAGCGATAGTGATCGTGGTGCTGGTCATCTTCCTCAGCCTGGGTTCGGTGCGGGCGGTGCTCATCCCGGTCATCACCATCCCGCTGTCGATGCTCGGCGCCGCGGCCTTCATGGCGCTATTTGGCTTCAGTATCAACTTGCTGACCCTGCTGGCCATGGTTCTGGCCATCGGCCTGGTGGTCGATGACGCGATCATCGTGGTGGAGAACGTCCACCGGCATATCGAAGAAGGCAAGTCCCCGGCCCTCGCCGCCCTGATCGGCGCCCGGGAGGTCGCCGCGCCGGTGATCGCCATGACCCTGACCCTGGCCGCGGTCTATGCGCCCATCGGCCTGATGGGCGGCCTTACCGGGTCGCTGTTCAAGGAGTTCGCCTTCACCCTCGCCGGTTCCGTGGTGGTCTCCGGGATCATCGCCTTGACGCTGTCCCCGGTCATGAGCTCGTTCCTGCTCGATAGCCAGATGAACGAAGGCTGGATGGCGCGCCAGGCCGAACGCGCCTTCGCACGCCTGGGGGCGGCCTATGGCCGGGTGCTGAGCATGTCCCTGGAACATCGCCGGGTGATCTGCGTCATTGCCCTGCTGGTCCTGGTCAGCGTGCCGTTGCTGTACAACCAGGCCCGGCGCGAACTGGCACCGGTGGAAGACCAGTCCACGGTGCTGACGGCCATCAAGTCGCCGCAGAACGCCAACATCGACTATGTAGAGAAATTCGGCGAGAAGTGGAACCAGGTGATGGTGACCCTACCCGAGCAGAGCAACCTGTGGCTGATCAACGGCATCAACGGTGTCTCCAACAGTATTGGCGGGGTCAACTTCGTCGACTGGGAGCAACGCCAGCGCAACGCCGACCAGATCCAGGTGGACATGCAGAATCGCGCCAATGACATCGAGGGCAGCAATGTCTTCGCCTTCCAGTTGCCCTCGCTGCCCGGCTCCACCGGCGGCCTGCCGGTGCAGATGGTAATCAAGAGTGCCGGCGACTACCGGCTGGTCTACGAGGCCATGCAGGAGCTGAAGGACGCCGCGCGCAAAAGCGGCCTGTTCATGGTGGTGGACAGCGACCTGGACTACAACAACTCGGTGATCAGGATCCGCATCGACCGGGCCAAGGCCAACAGCCTCGGGGTCACCATGAAGGACATCGGCGACACCCTGGCGGTGCTGGTGGGCGAAAACTACGTCAACCGCTTCGGCATGCAGGGCCGCTCCTACGATGTAATCCCCCAGAGCCTGCGCAATGAGCGCCTGTCTCCCGAGGCCCTGGCGCGTTTCTACGTCACCAGCGCCAGCGGCGGCCAGGTTCCGCTGGGCAATCTGGTAACCCTGTCCACCGGGGTGGAACCCAACCAGTTGACTCAGTTCGACCAGCTCAACTCGGCGGTCTTCCAGGCGATTCCCGCACCGGGAGTGGCCATGGGCGATGCCGTGGGCTTCCTCGAACAGCAGGCACGCAACCTGCCGCCGGGCTTCACCTATGACTGGCTCTCGGACGCTCGCCAGTATCAGCAGGAAGGGGGGGCGCTGATCATGGCCTTCGTGTTCGCGATCATCGTCATCTACCTGGTATTGGCAGCCCAATACGAAAGCCTGCGGGACCCGCTGATCATCCTGATCAGTGTTCCGCTGTCGATCTTCGGCGCCCTGATTCCCCTGGCGCTGGGGCTGTCCACCATCAACATCTACACCCAGATCGGGCTGGTCACCTTGGTGGGCCTGATCAGCAAGCATGGGATCCTCATGGTGGAGTTCGCCAATGAGCTGCAGGTCAAGGAAGGCCTGGACCGCCATGAGGCGATAGTGAAGTCGGCGAAGATGCGCCTGCGGCCGATCCTGATGACCACCGCGGCCATGGTCGCCGGGCTGGTCCCCCTGCTGTTCGCCAGCGGTGCTGGTGCCCACAGCCGCCATGACCTGGGGCTGGTGATTGTGGTGGGCATGCTGGTGGGCACGCTGTTCACCCTGCTGGTGCTGCCCACCATGTACTCGATCATTGCCGTGGACCATCGCAGCGCGGCTAACACTCCCCGGGCGCGCGAACTGGCATCCCTGGATGCCGCAGCCCCCGCCATGGCCCCTCGGGTCTAAGGAGCAACTCATGCGTCACTTTGCAATCAACCCGCGGCAGCCCCTGTACTGGCTGCTGCTGTCACTGGGGCTGGGTGGCTGCACCCTGGGCCCCGATTATCAGCCACAGGTTGCGACGCCGCTGCACCTGTCCCAGCAACCGGACCCGGCGCTGTACTCCAGCGAGCAATTGCAGCGCGACTGGTGGCGGCAATTCCAGGACCCGCAACTGGACCAGTTGATGGACCAGGCCCTGAGTCGCAATCGGGACATTCACCAGGCCCAGGCCCGGTTGCTGGAAGCGCGCGCCGAGCTGGACCAGCGCCAGCTCGACCGCTTGCCGACCGTGACCGCCGGCGGTGGTTATTCCCGCAGCCTGGCCCAGGACAATCCAGGGCCCGCCGGCGAACGCAACCTGGCCAAGAGCTACCGGGCGGGGTTTGACGCCCAATGGGAGATAGACCTGTTCGGCCGCTTGCAGCGCCTGTCCCAAGCTGCGGCCGCCCGTGATCAAGCCGCCGTGGCCGATCTGGCCCAGGCGCGGATAGTGGTAGCGGCCGAAGTAGCGCGCAATTACTTCGAGATGCGCGGTGCGCAACGCCAGCTGGAGGTGGCCCGGGCAGCCCTGGATAACCAGACGCACATGGTGCAGGTGGTGGCCGCCATGGTCGCAGCCGGGCGTGGCGCCGAAGACGAGTTGGCCAGTGCACGGGCCGAGCGGGCACGCCAGCAGGCCTCCCTGGCGCCCCTGTACACCCGCAGCCAACTGGCCCGCTATCGCCTGGCGGTGCTGGTGGCCGCCCAGCCCGGCGAGCTGAAAGCCCTGGATCGTCAGGCTGCCCTGGTACCGCTTGCGACCCGCCTGCCGATCGGCAACCTCGCCGATCTGCTGCGTCAGCGCCCGGACATCGCCAGTGCCGAGCGCGACTTTGCCGCCTCCAGCGCCGACATCGGTGCGGTGACCGCCGAGTTGTATCCCCGGGTGGACCTGGGGGGCTTCCTCGGCTTCGTGGCCATCCGCGGCGCGGACCTGGGCGCCGGCAGCAGCCGGGCCTTCAGCTTCACCCCCGGCATCAGCTGGCCGGCCCTGCACCTGGCTAGTGTCAAGGCCCGGCAACGCCAGGCCGAGGCGCGCAGCCAAGGTGCCCAGGCTCGTTACGAGCAGGTGGTGCTGCTGGCGGTGGCGGAAGCCGAGAGCGCCCTGACCACCTACAGCCAGTCCCAGCAACGCCTGGGGGATCTGCTGGAAGCCGCCCGGCAAAGTAGCCGCGCCGCCACCCTGGCCCAGGTGCGCTACACAGCAGGTGCGGCGCCCTATCTGCTGGCGCTGCAGGCCCAGGCCAGCCGGCTGCAGGCCGAGGATGCCCTGGCCCAGGCGGATACCGCGTCCTATGTGAATGTGGTGGCGCTGTACAAGGCGCTGGGGGGCGGCTGGCGAGCGCCAGAGGCAACCAGCGCCGCCGCTGTTGCCACTCGGGACTAGCTACCGCTCTTGACCTTGCTCCAGACCCGGGTACGCACCCGCTCCAGTTTCAACGGCAGCGGTTCCAGGGGGAACAGAGTGTCGAGCACCGCAGCGCTCGGGTAGACGCTGGGGTTGTCACGGATCTGCTGCTCCACCAGCGCCTTGGCCGCCAGGTTGCCATTGGGGTACTTCAGGTAGCGGGTGGTCGCGGCGATCACCTGGGGGCGCAGCATGTAGTCGATGAACTGCAAGCCCTGCTGCGGGTTGGGTGCGTCGTTGAGCAACACCAGGCTCTCCACCCAGATCGGGGCACCCTCGCGGGGAATCCGGTACTCGATCTGGCGGCCGTTGCCGGCGGCCTCCGATGCGCTCTTGGCGTCAAGCACACCGCCGGCCCAGCCCACTACCACGCAGATATTGCCATTGGCCAGGTCGGTGATGAACTTCGAGGAATCGAAGTAGCGCACATAGGGGCGCAGCTTCAGCAGCAGGGCCTCGGCCTTGCGGTAGTCCTCGGGGTTCTGGCTGTTGTAGGGCAACCCCAGGTAATGCAGGGCAATGGGGACGATCTCGCCTGGGGCATCGAGCATGGCCACACCGCACTGGCTGAGCCGGGCGAGGTTCTGCTCCTTGAAGATCAGGTCCCAGGAATCCACCGGGGCGTCCGGCCCGAGGATCGCCCGGACCTTGTCTGCGTCGTAGCCAATGCCCGTGGTGCCCCACAGGTAGGGTACGGCATAGCGATTGCCCGGGTCGTTGCCCTGCACCTTGGCCAGGATCTGCGGGTCCAGGTTGGACCAGTTGGGCAACTGGCTGCGGTCCAGTTCCTTGAGCACCCCTGCCTTGATCAGGTTCGGCAGCAGGTCGCCGGTGGCCACTACCACGTCGTAGCCGCTGCGGCCGGCCATGAGCTTGCTCTGCATCACGTCACCGTTGTCGAACACGTCATAGGTCACGGCGACGGAGGTCTGTGCCTGGAAGTCCTTGGTGGTCTCGGGGGCAATGAAGTCGTACCAGTTGTAGATGTGCACCTTGGGTTCGGCGCTGGCGGTAAAGGCCAGGCAGAAATTCAAGGCCAGGGCCAGGGGAACGCAGTGAAGGGTTTTCATCGTCAAGCTCCATAGCGTCGGCCCCTGCTCCATGGGGAAGGTGGCCGCGCCTGCTGTTTTTGGGATTGTTGTGGCAGGAATCAGAGCAATGGGCAGGAATCAGGGAATCAGCAGCTCGCGGCGCCCGTCCGGGTGCTCCACCTGTTCACCGGGTAGGGGCAGACGGCGGTCGCTGAGGTAGTGGTAGTCGCGGCGCGAGGCCTTGAGCTGGTGCAGGTCGAGGCTCACGCGCTGCTGGCACGCCTCGCGCCCGGCTTCCCACAGCACCTGCCCGAACGGGTCGATGGCAGCGCTGCCCCCGGCGAAGACCAGGCCGTCATCGCCCTCGCCCACCCGGTTGACCATGACCGCGAACAGCTGATTTTCCTGGGCTCGAGCCATGATCGCGGTGCGGTGCACCGGGCCGTAGGGGTCCATGTTGCCGTTGGTGACGATGATCAGTTCGGCCCCCAGTTGTGCCAGGGCCCGGGCCGTTTCCGGCAACTCGATGTCGTAGCAGATCAGGATGCCGACCCGCAGCCCCTTCCACAGCACCGTGGTGAACCGGTCGCCGGGGCAGAACGCACCGCGCTCCGAGGGCCATAGGTGGGTCTTGCGGTAATGCAAGGCGATGCCCTCGGGGGTCAGCAGCAGTGAGCTGTTGTAGTAATGCTCCCCGGCCCGCTCGGCCAGGCCGATGACCACCGCGACCTGACGCTCACGGACCTGCTGCAGCACCGCCTGGACACTCGGCCCGTCCAGGGTTTCAGCGCACTCGGCCAACTGCACGGCGCTGAGGAAGCCGGTCAGGCAAGTTTCGGGGAACACCAGCAGATCGGTGTCGCCAGCGCAGGTTGCAATGGCTTCGAGCACCCGGTCCAGGTTATAAGCGGTGTCGCCGTCACGGCCGGCCAGTTGTACCAGTTCAATGTTCATTTCTAATCCTTGCACTCGTTGGCGACGCCCGGGGCTTGCGACCGCAGGTGCCGGGGACGGGCCGAGTATGGAGCGCCGCGACGCGGCAAAAAATCACTTCGATGGGGTACCCCTCAATGGGTAGTGAAACGCGCCTGACCTTGCAGGACGTGGCCTGGCACGACGCCGTGGGCCGCGTTATCGAGACCCTGGACCGGGACAATTTCTGGAGCGCCCTGGTGCGCCTGCTGCAGCACTATGTGCCGGTGGACAATTGGGTGGTGCTGGTCTTCAGCGGCGGCCGGCCCCGGTTACTGGCCGAATCCCCGGCAACGGACGGCGAAGCCGACTCCCTGTTCCAGGACTATCTCAAGGGGCTGTACCTGCTGGATCCGTTCTACATCCACGCCAGGGAACATCCGCGCAGTGGCCTGTTTCGCCTGCAGGACGTGGCCCCGGAATGCTTCGAGCAGACCGATTACTACCAGCGCTATTTCTGCCTGAACGTGCTGACCGACGAGGTGCACATCAACATCCTGCTGGACGGCGAGCGTACCCTCAGCCTGTCGCTGGGCAGCCAGTCGCGTTTCAGCCCTGAGCAGACTGCCCTGCTGAGCCTGGTGCAACCCTGGATCGCGGCGCTGATGCGCCAGCGCCTGCATTTCGAGTCCGAGCCCCAAGCCACGACGCCCAGCGCGCCCAACTGGCAGAGCCGCCTGGAACAGGCCACTGCCCAGTTGAGTTCGCCCCTTTCGGCGCGGGAGTTGGATGTGGGCCAGTGGTTGCTCAGTGGCTGCTCGAACAAGGAGATTGCGCGCAAGCTGGGGATTTCCGCCGAGACGGTCAAGGTTCACCGCAAGCACATGTACAGCAAGCTGGGGATCAAGTCCCAGTCCGAGCTGTTTGCCCTGTTCCTCCAGGCCCAGGACGCCTGATGCCTGGCCGTGGGGGCGCAGCGGCCAGCGCCCCGCCCCCCGCAGTTTCAGGCATTAGAAGCGCAGGTAGTTACCTCGCCCCGGCGCCTGGTAGGCCATTTCCGAGAGCCCGGTCCAGACGTAGCTCGGAGCTGTCCACTGGACCTGTGCGTAGCCGTAGGAGCCATGGCCATAGGCCGAAAGCACGGCAGGAGCCGGCTTGAGCGCCACGCTGGAGACAGGAGTCGCCGCTGCGCCGGACTGGCGTGGAGGCTCGGCATAACCGCCCCCCAGTACCCCTTGATTGCGCTGGCTGCCGACCCAGTTGGTGAGCCTGCCGCGACTGGTGATGGTACCGCTGGCAGTGTTGTCCAGGCGGCTGCCCAGGAGCGTCAGGGAGGCGCCACTGTGAATCACCTTATCGTTGAACAGCGTGCTGTTGTTGAGGGTCATGGACTGCTCGCTGCGCAGGGTGCCGTGATTCTCCAGGGCGCCGTAGGCAGTCAGCGAAGCGCCGCTGTGGATCAGATTGTCGTTGAATACCTTGCTGGCGTTGAGAGTCATCGCCTGCCCGCTGCGCAGGGTGCCATGGTTTTCCAGGGCGCCTTGCAGCGACAGGCTGCCGTGCGCCACGAGCGACCCCTGTCGACCCTGAAGCGTGTCGCCGTTGACCGAGACCCGGGCACCCGAAACCCGGCCCTGGTTGTCCAGGCCGCCGGTGATCGACAGTGCCTGCCCGGCTTCCAGGACCCCACCAGCGGCCACCTGCACCTTGCCATCAGCGGTGACAGTGAGGTTGCCGGTCAGGGCCTTGACCTGCCCCGCCACATTGACCCCGACACCGGCGGATCGGCCCAGCATGCGGATCGAGTCCGCGTGCATGCTGCCCAGGCGAGCCACATCGATGGCGACCTCGGGAACAACCGTCTCAGCCACCACCTCCGGCACTGAAACGCCAGCCGCCGGCACTGGCGGGCCGGAAACCACCGGGGTGTTGCCCTTGCCGAACTGGCTGCTGTTGAAGGGTTTGTCGGCAAAGTCGGAACCCGATTGCACCTGGCCATTGATGATGATCTGGTTGCCGGTAAAGCCCTGCTCCTTGCCGTTGATGATCACCCCCACCGCGGACTGTCCAGCGCTGCCGGAGCTGGCCAGGGACAAGGTGTTGCTGGCACTCACATCGCCCTTGAGTGCGGACAGGTTGAGCTTCTGCGCCTGCAGCGCCGCATTCAACTGAATGGTACGGGCTACCAGGTCCACTTCATTGGCCCCGGAACCATCCAGGCCCGCGCCTTCGATACGGATCTGGCCATTCTCGGTATGCAGGCGCGCAACTCCACCCTGCCCGTCCAGCACAGCGTTGCCGGCCACCAGGGTCACTCGATTGGCATTGATGAACCCCGCGCCCTGGGTGGAAATGCCGTTGGGGTTGGCCACGATCACCCGCGCATTGGCACCGGCGACTTCAATCACGCCGTTGAGCTGGGAGGCCATTTTCCCGGTTACCTCGTTGAGAATAACGCTTGCCGACTGGCCATTGAGCAGGCTGTTGCCGGCTATGGCGCCGCCCAGGCTGGTCTGCACACCCGTGGTGCTGTTGTTGAGGATCAGCCCGGCCTGGCCGACGTTGAACTCGGTGAACTTGTTGTGGGACAGGCCCGCACCATTGGCAGCGACGATGTTCACCAGCGGCGTGCCGTTGCTGGTCGAGAGCACCGGTCGCAGCGCCGCGGACGGGTCCACCACCAGCCCGGGCTGGGCCAGGGCGCTCTGCTCCAGGAGCGGCAGTGCCAGCAGGATGGCCAGCGCCAGGCGCTGTGCCCCGAAAGCGGGCTGTGGCAGGTGCGGGGTAGATTTATTCTTGGTTTTCATATTGATCTCGGTGGTGTTGTTGGCATAAGGCGTGCGCTTGAATCGGCGGGCACGCGGGTAACAGGTTCGGCGGTGGTGGCACCTCCTGGTTCAGGGCTGGAAGACAGGCCGCTTGGCGAAACGCTATGGCCTAGAAGCGGCTACGCAACGAGAAATCCAGGGTGGGAGTACGGCTGTTGAGGTCGTCGGGCTTTTTCAACGGCAGGCCCAGGGCAATGTCGTAGCTCAGGGCGCTGAAGCTGCCGCGCAGGCCGACGGCGCTACCGATCAGGGTGCGCTCCCCTGACCGCAGGCTGGCGCTGGGTACTACCTGGCCGGCATCCAGGGCCGTGTAGAACTGGCTGCCCCAGCCTGCCGCCACGGCCAGCTCGTTGCGCCAGGTCCAGCCACCCGGGCTGGCCAGGGTGCTGTTGCCATCGAAGCCGCGCACCGTGTAGCGGCCACCGATCTGCAGGTACTCGGTGGGCGGCACCGGCACCGGCGCGTACTGCACGAACAAACCGCTCTGGTAGCCCAGCATGCTGGCGCCCACGCCAAGGGCACCGGCCACTGCCGCCTTGCCGGTGAAGATCCGGTAACGACCGTTCCAGTACTGCTCCTCGTAGACCGCCCCCGGCGCTGCGCTCATCCCGGGCAGGCTGCCGCGCAGGCCGAGTTCGAAATCCAGGGTGCTGGCGTTCCATTTTTCCCGGTGGGCCATGCTCAGTTCATAGCCGGTGATGTCCCGGTAAAGCTGGCCCAACTCGGTGTTGCCGACCCAGGCCCGGTCCTGGCGACGCACCAACCGCCCCTGCAAGGTGCCCCGGCTGTGGGCCGAGCGGTAAGTCACCAGGCTGAGGCCGGCATCCAGACGTCGGGTCCTGGAGATGAACCCCAGGCGCTGGTCGGCGTCTTTGAACAGTTGCTGGCGGCTGCCCCACTCACTGGCGCCCAAGGACAGCGCGGTGTAGCCCAGAGGCAGGTTCCAGGCCAGGCTCCTCGACCAGGAACCCAGGCTGTGGTCGGCGAATGCGCTGTCCGAACTGGCGGTCAGCAGCAATTGGTCATACAGGGCCAGGGGCGAATCGATCGCCAGGATGGCACCCAACTGATTGCGCCCGGTGGCGTCGATGCCGGCGTTGTCCAGGGTCAGCATGCCCATCACCCGGCGTACCTCCTCGGGTTGCCGGATGACGATATCGGTGCTGCCCAGGGCCGTCCCCGGAATCAGGTCAAAGGCACTCAGGGCCTGCCCCGGCAGGCGCCGCAGGTTTTCCAGGGCCTGGTCCAGGTCGCGCACATTCAACAGTTGGCCCTGGCCGGCGGGAAACAACGGCCGGGCCCAACCGATACCCTGGGGTTGCTGTTCAATAGTGCCGATCCGCCCGGCGATCACTTGGATCAGCAGGCGTCCACCGGCCAGGTCCTGGGCCGGAATGGCGACTT
Organism: Pseudomonas sp. GW822-FHT06D10; assembly: GCF_058799535.1. Classification (NCBI taxonomy): domain Bacteria; kingdom Pseudomonadati; phylum Pseudomonadota; class Gammaproteobacteria; order Pseudomonadales; family Pseudomonadaceae; genus Pseudomonas; species Pseudomonas sp. GW822-FHT06D10. Next base: position 1,024,536 of record NZ_JBXALN010000001.1, read on the forward strand.
GAGTCGTAAGGTAGCCACGCAGTATCAGTTGCTCCGCCAGCCAATGGCGCAGCAAGCCCAGGCCGTTGCCGCCGACGCACTGGCCAATGATCGGCGAGGTAGCGGTCATCCAGGTAAAGGCCTCGGCGCCCTGCCACTGCACCGAGCGGATCAGCACACAGGGCGACTCGGCCGGCAGGCGCAGCGAGCTGCCGGCCACCGGGGCCTGTTCGGCAAGCATGTCCACCGGTTTCAAGGCCTGGGCCTGCAAGGCTTCCAGTTGCTGGTCCTGATGCCGCGAGCCATTGCCCAGTGAGCCCAGGGCCGGCGCGCCCAGGCCCTGTTCCAGAGGGGCAAGCAGCACCAGGGCGATCAGGCCGCGCAAGGGCCAGGGGCCTTTCCATCTCGACAACTGAGGTCTCTCCGCAGGATGACAATGCAGCCCCGTCCGATGAGGGTTGGAGGCATGTCAGGGCAATTGCGGCGAAGTCTAAGAGTGGATGTTGCGGCCCCGGAATAAGAGTGGGAGACAGCGACTCAAGGAATAATCGTCAAGACTGTGCAGATAAATCGAGCATCCGGTGCACAGTCTCAACCCCGTGTGCCTGCTCCTGTCACTGGCCCCGTGGTCGCCAGCCGACCTGCTCCAGGGCAGCCAGCAAGCGTTCGGGAGTGAGCGCAAGGGCCTGGCTGCCACAGCCCGACAGATCGCGAGCGGCCAGCATGGCGTTGAGAATGGCCTCTTCCACCGCATCGGCGGCCGCCACGAACAGCGCTGAAATGTAATCGTTGTTGACCATCTGCAAGGCGCTGGTCGGAGCACCGGGGTGGCCGTGATTGGCCACCGGCAGGTTGCGATTGCCCACCGAAAACGCCAGGAAGATGTCTCCGCTGGAATCCTCGGTGCCTCCCCCGACCCGCGCCAGGCCGATGCTGGCCCTCTGCGCCAGGCGCGTGCACTGGTGTGGCAGCAGGGGCGCGTCGGTGGCGATGGTGATCACGATCGAACCCATGCCGGCCTCACCGACCGGAGTCGGGCCCTTGAACGGTGACGCCACGTCCCCCAGTACCGTGCCCACCGGGTAGCCGGCCACCCGCAACGCTTCGCGCACTCCATAGTTGGCCTGTACCAGGACGCCCACGGTCCAGCCACCCTGCTCCTGGCTCAGGACCCGCGAAGATGTGCCGATACCGCCCTTGAATTCGTGGCAGATCATGCCGGTGCCTCCTCCGACGTTGCCCTCCGCCACCGGCCCGGAACTGGCCTGGCTCAGGGCTGCGTGGAGGTGTTCGGCCGTCACGTGCTGGCCCCAGATATCGCTGAGCACGCCGTCGTAGGTTTCCAGCACCACCGGCATGCACCAGTAAGTATGTTGCCTGGCCATTTCTCGCTCGGCCGCCACCAGGGCGTCACGCACCACGCCAACGCTATGGGTGTTGGTGTAGGCAATGGGTGTGGCCAGCAAGCCAGCCTCGCGGATCCACTCCAGGCCCGTGGCATCGCCGTTGCCATTGAGCACATGGACCCCGGCGAAGCACGGCTCCAGGTGGGCCGAACCGGCCCGCGGCTCGATCACTGTGACGCCGGTATGGATCGACGCATCGGCGGTTTCCAGGTTGAGGGTGTGATGGCCGACACGCACCCCCGGCACATCGGTAATAGCGTTGTAGATGCCGGGGGTACCGGTGCCGAGGGTGATGCCAAGGTCGCGTATACGCATGGTTGCGGTCTCCACTGTCGAACAATCAAGGGGTCGAAGTGTAAGAATCCGCACAACCGCTGACGATTACCCCGTTGCATTACCCCCGGCGGGTTAGCCGCTCAGAGCTGGCTGATCAGCCGCTCGACCCGTTCGATGAATCGCTGCAACTGGCCCTCCTCCAGCCTGGCACCATGGCCGCCCACCGAGGCTTCAAGGCTGGCGCAAACCAGGATCAGGCTCTTGGCCTTGCCCACTGCCAGGGCACCGCGAATGCGGTGCAACTGGTCCATCAGCTGCACCTTGTCGCCCCCTGCCAGCGCGGCCTTGAGCGCCTCCAGGTCCTGGCCGATGGTGAGCTGGAACAGCTCCAGCATGCGCTCGGGCACGCGCAACGGATCGTCCTGGGGTAGGCCCGTTGCCTGGACAGCGTCGGCAACCACGTGCTGCAACGGGATCTCGATGGCCGCCTTGAGACACAAGTAAAGCCCCTGGATATCAATCGGCTTGGTCAGCCAGTTGTTCATCCCGACGCGGATGCAGTGCTCCCCCTCCTCGCGCAAGGCGTTGGCAGTGACACCGATGATCGGCGTGTCCAGGTTGCGTTCGCGCACGCTCTGGGCGAAGGCATAGCCGTCCATGAGCGGCATGTTGACGTCGGTGAGGATCAGGTCGTAGGCCTGCTGGTCAAGCAGGTGCAAGCCTTCGATGCCATTGCTGGCCACATCCACCAGGCAGCCGATGGTTTCCAGCTGTTCCTTCATCAGCAACTGGTTCACCGGACTGTCCTCGGCCAGCAGCACGCTCAGGCCCAGCGGTTGTCTGCTCGCTACACCGGGCGTGGTGTCGGGCTCGCACACCTCCCCCGTCAGCGCCATGTTCAAGGCCTGGAGGATGGCCGGCAGGCTGTGCTGATTGACCAGGATGTCCTTGCCTATGACCTGAGGCTGAAGATTGAAATCGTGCTGGGCAAAGACCTTGGTTCCGGCCCAGTCCAGGCCGGCCAGGGCTTCAGGCATCACCTCCAGCATGACATCGGGCATGTCGCCCGGAGCCTCGGGCTGGGTCGACACCCGCGCCCCGTGCTGCTGCAACCAGGCGCCGAGGCTGGCGCTCAGATCGGCGAACGGGGTACGCAGGTGTACGCGCTTGCCCTGCAGGCGCAGGTCCACTGGGGCGGCCCCCTCGGACTCCGCCAGTTCAAGGTCGAGGGCGAAGCTGAATGTGCTGCCCTGGCCCTCTTCGCTGCTGAAACTCAGGTGCCCCCCCAGCATCTGGCCGAGGCTGGCGCAGATCGGCAGGCCCAGTCCGGTACCGCGTATGTTCGGCTGCCGGTTGTCCCGCTGGTAGAAACGTTCGAACAGGCGCGCCTGCACCTCCTGGGGTATGCCCGGCCCGCTATCGGCCACCTGCCATTGCAAGCGAGCCCGGCCCGTTGCGCACGGCACCTGGCTCAGGCTCACCGCCACCCGCCCGTGAGCGGTGAACTTGATGGCGTTGCTGATCAGGTTACCGACGATCTGCCGGATGCGCAGGCTGTCCCCCAGGACCTCCACCGGCAACGGCTGGTCGATGCAGGCGTACAGCGCCAGGCCCTTGCTCGCGGCCATGGCCGAAAAGCCCCGCAGGGTTTCTTCCAGCAGCTCCCGTGGGTTGAACCTGACCGATTCAGGCACCATTTGCCCGGCCTCGATCTTGGACACATCCAGCACATCGCTGATCAGTTGCAGCAGCAGCGTCGATGAACTGTCGATGGTGCGCAGGTAGGCGCGCTGACGCTCGCTCAGGTCAGTCATCGCCAACAGCTCCAGGGTCCCCAGGGCACCATACAAGGGTGTTCGGATCTCATGGCTGACGGTGGCGACGAAGTTGCTCTTCTGCTCGTTGGCGGCATCCGCCGCATCCCGGGCCATGATCAGCGAGGCCGCGGCTTCGCGGTGCGACGTGATGTCGGTAAAGGTGCACAGCAGCACATCCTCACCCTGGTAGTCGGTGGGCGCAAAACGCACGTACAAGGAACGCGGGCCGACTTCCAGGCAGCCTTCTCCCGAAATCGGCCGGCCCTGGTCGAACATTTCCCAGTGCTGCATCAGCAAACGCAGGTCCGTGGCTTCTCCCAGCCAGGCCCCATACAAACTGTTATGCGTTACCGGCTGCAGCGTCGGGCCCCTGACCACACACAACGCCAGCGGTACGGTCTGCAGGATGGAGTGGTTGAAATCATGGGTAACCAGCAATTGCCGAAAATCGCTGCCGGCCGGCTCCACCACCCGCCGCCGATACCACTCGATCACTCCCCAGCCACCGAAGACGCACGTCAGCAGCAGCCCCAACAGGCTCAGCAGCGGCCAGAATCCGTCCTCCAGCAGGCTCTTGTAGCTGATCCGGTACAGCGCCTGCCAGGTGCCCTGGGTACCGGCGCTGCGCTTGATCAGCAGCCCCGATGCGCTCAGGTGCAAGCCGTTCTGATAGTCCCGGATTTCACTGTCGGCAGCACCCACCAGCAAGCGCCCGTCGGGGGCCAGCAGGTCGATGGACTCGAAGTCCGGCCGCTCATAGAACTGCCTGTCGATCCGCTCGCCGAAATCGTTGAGCTCACTCAGTTCCAGCAGGGTGGCTGCCACCACCTCACGTGGCGCACGCCCCGCCACCCGGTACTCGTCCGCCGTCTGATCGAGGACATAGGCCAGCAGGGCCTGGCGCCCGTTCATCATGAACGGCTCGGCGGGGCTCCAGCGCACGATCAGATCGCTGTTTTTCGGTGGGTCGCGGCGAATCGCCGCCTTGACCCGGCTCAGCACCGGCAACAGGTCGGGCTGCGTAGCGCCAACCTGCTGCGGCTGGGTTTCGATCCAGGGAATGGCGATGTCGAAGTGACGGTCCAGGTCGAACAGGAACATCTGTGGCGCGGTAAAGGAGGAACCGATCCAGAAGTCGCTGTAGACATTGGCAAGGCCCCGGGCCAGCCCCAGCTGCCGGTTGATGACCCTGGGGCCCAGGCGGTCGGTGTGTTCGGGCAGGACCACGGACACCTTGGTCAGGTACTGCGACGCCAGGCCCTCGTAGATGCGCACATCACCCTTGGGCATTTCCGTGAAGATATAGCCCCGGTAGTCGGTCTCGGGCCGGTAGGTGCTGGAACCGCTGCTCTTGATGGCACGCAGCAAAAAGGTCTCATGGTCGTTGGCCCGGGCCACCAGGCGCAGGAAGTGGTAATTGACCTTGACCAGTTCACCTCGCATCACCTTGTAGGTCGCCCAGTAACCGGCACTCACGAAAAACACCAGTAGCAGGAAGGAAATCACCAGGCCGAGGTTCAATCGCAGCGACACGCGCTCCAGGCGCTTGACCCTGGATTGTCTATAGACCATGGGAGGGTGAACCGGCGAAACCTGCTGTTTGTTGCATCTCATGCTCCCCAAAGGTCCTTCATCAACATCACCCCGCACCCGCGAGGGTCACGCACACTACCTGAACTTGTTGCCATTGTAGGAGCGGTCCTACATTTATCATCGAAAACGCCGACTGACAGTCTGATCGAGCTACGCCAATGTGGGTAGACCGTATTGGATCGTCGAGCACCATGAAAAACTCCTTCCTCAACCGCACCGCCTTGCTTGACCGCGCGCCCGTGCCCGCGGCGCGGCGAGCGCAACACGGGACGCCCAGATCCGACGCCGGATCTTTCAGCCCTGTACCACTGGCCGCCCCCAGTGCCGATGAAGTGCTCCTGGGCCTCAGGCGCCACGAGTTCGTCGCCTATTACCAGCCCAAGCTGTCACTGCTCGATGGCAGGCTGGCCGGGGCCGAAGTCCTGGCGCGCTGGGACCACCCCGAGGCTGGGATACTGGCACCGGAGCATTTTCTGCCCGTGATGTGCCAGGCCGGCCTGGTGCACCTGCTGTTTGCCCAGCTCTTCGAGCAGGGGCTGCAATTGCAGCAGATCCTCGCCGAACTGAGTGTGACCATGGAGCTGGCGTTCAACCTGGAGCCCCAGCAGTTGAGCAGCCCAGGGTTCAGCAAGGGTGTCAGCGATCTGTTGCGCGAGTACCGCTGCCCGGCCGAAGGCATCATGTTCGAACTGACCGAGACCGGCTCCATCCACTTGCCCGCCGTCAGCCTGAAGAACCTGCTGCAACTGCGGGTGCTGGGCTGCGGCTTGTCGATGGACGACTATGGTCGCGGCTTCTCTTCGCTGGAGCGGCTGTGCGACCTGCCGTTCAACCAGATCAAGCTGGACGCCTCGTTCGTACGCAAGCTGGACTCCCATCCCACCTGCCGCAGCGTGGTGGAAAGCACCGTGCGACTGGCCGCCACCCTGGGCCTGTCACTGGTGGTCGAGGGAGTGGAGACACCAGCGCAGATGAAGCAGCTCAAGGCCCTGGGTTGCCCCGTCGTCCAAGGTTTCGCCATCGGCCGGCCGATGCCGGAGCAGCACCTGATCAACTACTGCCTGCACAACGCCCGCTCGCGACGTTCCATAGCCTCTGCCTGAGTAACTTGCCCATGCCTTGCGATCCATGGAGCCCGCGCCCCTTCATCTCGCCCCCCTAACCGACCGCTTTATCCCTGGTAGTCGTCCTATGTTCATGACCAAGTCACTGATCACGTCCTGCGTGCTTTGCCTGACCCTGTTGCTCGCCCTCCGCAGCCACGCAGCGCCCGTGCCGGACCACCTGCTCCTCACCAGCCAACTGGCCAGCGAGCCGCAGAAACTCCAGCTGGACGCCGAAGACTGGGCCTGGTTGCGGGAGAAGCGCCGGCTGGTGTTGGGGGTCGCCGGGCCTTCCTCCCTGCCCATGGATATCATCTACAGCAACGGTGACTACGAAGGGGTCAGCGCCGATGTGGTGGCCCTGCTGAAACAGCAGTTGAACATCGAGATCCAGGTCCTGGGCTTCGATGACGCCCAAGACGCTCTGAGAGCCCTGCGGACCGGCAAGGTCGACCTGCTCAGCCGCGCCAGCGACTACCAGCGCCAGACTCCAGACACCGCCCTAAGCTTGCCCTATGCGCAGAACGCGCCTTCGCTCTATCGACGCCAGGGCGATGAGCGAAACCTGCCCGAGGACCTGCGGGGGATGACCATCGCCGTGGTCCAGGACTACCTGCCCGCGGAGCTGTTTCGCAGCCACTTCCCCGAGGCGCAGATTCTCAGCTACAGCAGCGCCGCCCAGGCCATGGCGGCGGTGGCCTTCCAGGGCGTTGACGGCTATATCGGCGACTCCCTGAGCGCCCACTATCTGATCAACCACAGCTTCTTCAACTACCTGAAATTCAGCCGTTTCATCGACCTGGAATCCGGGGGCTACGGCTTTCTCCTGCGCGCCGACGACCAGCGCCTGATGCACATCCTCAACCGCACCCTGACCTCGCTGGGCGCCTTGCGCATGAGCTTTATCGTCAAGCGCTGGACCGGTGGTGGCATCGTCATGCCCGAAGACCGGGTGGTCCTCGACGATCAGGAGCGGCGCTGGTTGGCTCGGCACCCGGTAGCCCGGCTGATGATCAACGACGACATGGCCCCCTCCGCATTCTTCGATGCCGACGGGCGCTTCAACGGGGTGATCTCCGACCTGTTCGAGATCATCACCCAGCGCACCGGCCTACGCTTCGAGGTGCAGCGCACCTCCAGCTTCCAGGGCATCCAGAAAGCCTTGCGCAACGGCGAAACCGACCTCGCGGTGCTGACACCGAGCATCGAGCGCGAGGAAGCCTTCCGTTTCACTCACCCCTTTGCCACCAGCTCCTTTGTCCTGGTCACTGCCCAGGGCCGGCAGGACATCGCCAGCCTCGCTGCGCTGTCCGGAAAACGCCTGGCCATCGCCCGGGGACATGTGCTGAGCGCCAGCCTGGGCGTCGATTACCCGCAGATTCATCTGCTACGCCCTTCCAACAATCTGGAGGCAATGAGCATGGTGGCCAGCGGGCAGGCGGACGCCGCCGTCATGGCGCTGTCCATGGCGCGCTACTACACCGCGCGCCTGTACGAAAAGAAACTGCGCATCGCCGCCATCCTCGACGGCGATGCCGCCACCGCCAGCTTCGCCATGCGCCGCGGTGACACCCAGCTGCAGTCGATCCTCGACAAGGCGATCCTGAGCATCCCGCCCGATGAATTGAACGCCATCACCATTCGCTGGCGGGCCAATGCCGCGATGAGTGGCCAGAGCTGGCGCGACTACGGGCGGGTAATACTGGAAATTCTCGGCTGCGCTCTACTGGTGATGACGGTGTTCATGATCCGCATCTTCCAGCTGCGCCGGCAGATCCGCCGGCGCCTGCTGGCCGAGAAAGCCCTGAGCGATCAGTTGCAGTTCCAGCGCACCCTGGACGACTCCATGCCCATTCCCATCTACGTGCGCGACCGCAAGGGCCGCCTGCTGTCCTGCAGCCGCAGCTATATGCAGGTGATGAACCTGCGTCAGGACCAGGTACTGGGCAAGACCGCCCTGGAGATGCCCATCGAGCACTTCGAGGTGGCCCTGGCCCTGCACAACAGCTACCTGCAAGCCATGGACAGCGGCATCACCATCGAGCGCCAGTATCAGATCGTCATTGCCGGCAACAGCCTGTGCATCGAGCACTGGATCCAGCCATTTCGTGACTCCTCGGGCGCTATCAAGGGAGTGATCTGCGGCTGGCAGGATATTTCCGAACACCAGCGCCTGGTCCACGACCTGCAACAGGCCAAGGGCCAGGCCGATGAAGCGAACCAGGCGAAAACCCAGTTCCTGGCCACCATCAGCCATGAAATACGCACCCCCATGAGCGCGGTGATCGGCACACTGGAGCTGGTCCTGAAACGGGCCGATCAAGGGGTGCTCGACCGCTACCACATCGATGTCGCCCACAGTGCGGCGAAGAACCTGCTAGAACTGCTGGGCAATACCCTGGACATCGTGCGTATCGAATCCGGGCGCCTGAGCTTCTTTCCCCGGCGTACCCGCCTCAAGGAACTGCTGGAGCCCGTGGCCCGGGTCTTCGAAGGCCTGGCGCAACAGAAGAACCTGGAACTGCTGTTGGAAATGGACGCGGGCAGCAATCTCGATGTGCTGATCGACCCCATGCGTTTCAAACAGGTGCTGACAAACCTGGTGAGCAATGCGATCAAGTTCACCGATCAGGGCCGGGTGAGCATCCGCCTTGAAAGCGCACTCGATGGCGAGCAGATGCTCGACATCAAGTTGCAGGTACAGGACACCGGCCGAGGCATCTCGGTGGAGGACCGCCAGTTGCTCTTCCGGCCTTTTGCCCAAGTGGCCCAGCCCTCCCTCGGTGGCCAGGGCGGCAGCGGCCTGGGCCTGGTGGTATCGCGATCGCTGTGCGAAATGATGGGCGGCGCCCTGGAGATGCTCAGCACCCCAGGCAAGGGAACCACAGTGACCGTCACCCTGCGCCTGAAAGTGCTGGAGCCGGTGCCCGAGGCCCCCGCGCCGACAATCAACAAGCTGCGTTTCGCAGCACAGCGGGCCACCCGAGTTCTGGTGGCTGACGACAACATCCCCAACCGGCAGATGCTGCGGGCCCAGTTGGAGTTCCTCGGCTGCCAGGCGGTGGAAGCCGAAAACGGCGTGCAGGCCTTGCAGCTATGGCAGCAGAATGCGTTCGACCTGCTGATCACCGACTATCACATGCCACAAATGAATGGCGTTGAACTGGCCCTGGCCATTCGCCGCGAGGAGCATGAGCAGCAACGCCCGCGCACCCTGATTATCGGGCTGACCGCCGATGCCCAGCAGGAGGAAATAGAACGCTGCATCAATGCCGGCATGCGTGACTGCCTGATCAAGCCGGTGAGCCTCGCGACCCTGGAAGAGCGCTTGTCGACCTTGTTGCCCCAGGACCAGGCCCAGACACTGGCCTACGAGGAATCCCCGCCGCCCGGCGCCATCCTCCAGGCCCATGGCGATGCCAGCCAATCCCTCAACAAACTGAGCAACAACCCGACACTTCAGCAACAGTTGCGCCTTGAACTACTCAAGAGCAATCGCCGGGACCTCGAAGAGCTGCGGTGGTTATGCGAAGAGATGAATGTCAACGCCCTGGTGCGCCTGTCGCATCGTATCCGCGGCAGTGCAGCCATCATGCGCAATGCCCGGCTGACACAACTGTGCAAGGACCTGGAGCGGGCTTGCACGGAACACAATCCGGACACCTTGCCCGGCAGAACCGCGGAGCTGGAAGCCGAGCTGCTGCGGATCGAAAAGGCTTTCGCCCTGCCGCACTGAAGTCCAGGCAAAAAAAGGCCGGCGCAGGTTCTCCTGCGCCGGCCCTACCGGGGGTCACACCAGGCCGTTGCGCTTGGCCAGTTCCACCATGGCGATCAGGTTTTCCACGCTGAGTTTCCTCTGCAGGCGCACCTTGTACGTACTGACCGTCTTGTGGCTGATCATCAACTGCTGGGCTATATCCTGGTTACCCATGCCACGGGCCAGCAGCTTGAGCACGGTAATCTCGCGATCGGACAGCTGTGCCAGCTTGAGGCTTTCCTGAGACGCAGCCTGGGAGTTGTCCCGCAGCATGTGAATAGTGTTCGCCGGAAAATAGCTGTATCCGGCCAGTACCGCCTTCACCGCCCCGGCCAGTTCATCGAGGCTGTCGTCCTTGCACACGAAACCTGCGGCTCCCGCCTGCAGCGAGCGCATGGCAAAGTTGCGGGCGTCGCCCGAGGTGAGGATCAGCACCTTGGTGGAGATACCGATGGAGGTCAGGTGCGCAATCACCGAAAGACCGTCCATCTTGGGGATGCTCAGGTCAAGCACGATCAGGTCAGGCAGCAACTTGCGGATGATTTCCAGGGCATCCACGCCGTTGTCGATTTCCGCCATGATGGTATGCCCTTCACTTTCGAGCATGACACGCACGGCCATGCGCATCAGTGGATGATCGTCGACTATGACTATGTTGCCCATGATTTGGTTGTTCCTGATTTCTTGACTCGGTGGATGATGCCGTAGGCGACTTGAGAATAATAGTGAATGCATGGCTTGAAAAAGATTATGCGAAACAGGCTAGTCACTAGTGACGGTAACTGAAACTGCCGCATTGCCTGCTCCTGGGATTACCTTGTCTTCGGTGCGGATATAACGAACGTCAAGCACTTTACTGATTTTTGTGGTGCCGGCCGGCGTATAGCCAATAACATTACTGGACGAGACGCCTAGATTAAGGAGCTTCCCGGCATTCATCAGTTGCAAGGCGACTCCCGAAGGTTGGGTGGCGTGGGTAGTAAATGTCAGGTTCGACGAGTTACTCCAGGGGGTGGCCATATCAATCATATTGACGCTGATTCTATTGCTGCTCATGCTGCTCTCGCAGCCTATATCCAGGCGGACTGTTCCCGCGTCCACCGTTGAGCCTCGAACTGGCAGTGCCGATAAACTGATTTTTTTCAGTTTCACTGGAGCATTATTATAAAGCTGGCAAGTTCTCGCCATGACCAGAAATGAAAAGTCCAGCGCCTTGGTTCCCCAATAACCGAAATTAACCGAAGGATCACCATTGTTGTAACTGAGCAGCCCGGCAAACAGATCTTGCCCGGTGATGCTGTATAAGCCCGGAAACAGCTTCTGCGACGGGGAGTAATACCGCACATAAATGATCATCCCGAAGCCGGCAGCTCCTGTGCTGCTTACAGATACGGGCGTGCGGTTCAGGTCGCCCAAAGGGCGAGCTATATTATCCGGACCAGCAGCCTTGGCGATGAACATCACATCAGCGGAACTAGTCTTGTAAAGCTTGTAGTTGGCGCCCTCGAAATAGAGGCTCTTCCCCGAGTCGCCCGCGGTTGCATAGATGTTGTTAAAGTACTTCCCATATGCCACCAGACCGCTACAGGACACCAAGACCGTTGCTGATGCCCAATAACTGGAGAGCATTCCTGTCGCTCCTTGCGAGACTTCCGGTATCGCCGGTTGAAGCGTCTGGCCAAGCACCTGAGAACATCCGGCAATGGCGTACGGGACACCCCCCAGAACCATGCACAGCCATATTCTTGCAAAAAAAACACAAACCAGCTTCATCCACTTACCTCGAAGCCATCATTGGCTACTTGAACTAATTACTTCAGTGCTCGCCATCAAGGCCTTCGGAGTACTGCAGGAAAACTCAAACTTTTCGTAAATCATCTCTTTGTTCGCCGCGGGCAACTCATAATTCACCTTGCAGTGCTTTGTACCCCAGCGAACATCCAGCTCACCTTTATCCCCGATACCAAACAGCAACAGCCTGGACAAGTTGTCGACGACACCCAGCAAGTTTCCCTGGGAGTCATAGGCCTGAGCGCCAAATGGTATTTTCTGGCCATCTACTGTGTGCAGGTCGAACTGCAGGCGGCGCCCGGACGTGGACTCGAAGCGACTCTTGACTACCGCACCCCGGGTGGGCACCACCATGCGCGAACTTTCTTGTATTTCTACATCACTGCCCAGGGTGTCGCTGTCAAGGCTGATCCAGTTGTAGCGATAGGGTTGTACATAGGGAACGATGGCATAACCCTTGTCATCGGTACGTGTGACAGCGCTGCTATCGACCCCTACCCCCTTGACCCCGGATACCTCGACCAGGGCAAAGGTTTCCCCCACCGAGGGGCCCAAGGTGATGCCATTTGCGTGGGCCACCAGCGCACCCGCAGCGCCCAGACTCATGTGCTTGCTGGCGGAGCCTTGGCCGTAATTGCCGCTGACCTTCGCTGCGGGCCCATCCCAGCTCAGGTCGAGGTTGGCGGAACGTCCACCCTGCCGGCTCTGGCTGCCCTGGACCGAGTAGTTCCAGGCATTTCGCTGATCCAAATTGCCCGAGACTCCAGTCTGAACCGACGAATCCCCCTGGGACGACGACGTCACACTGCTATAGGCCCGCTGGTGCCGGCCCGAGCCACCGAATGGCACGCTCAGCGATGCGCTGAGCTGGTTATCGGCGCCCTGCTCCATGCCCTGGCCTTCTGTACGCGAAAGGGCTAGGTTGTAGCTGACGTCCAGATAGTTACCGTTGTAGCCGAACTGCCAGCGCCGGGTACTGCCCTGACGATTCCAGTAGCTGGTTTCTCCCATGCTGGCGAACAGCGAACCCGATTGCCCCAGGGGTTGGTTGACGTTCAGGTCAAAGCGGCTTTTCTGCCGTCCGTAATGGCTCCCACCGACGTCGCCGGACTCCTCCACATGCTGGCTGAAGGTCCGGTAGTTCTCGGTGGAGTAGCGATAGCCAATCATGGTGAAGCTGGTATCGGTGGTGCCCAGGGTCTTGGAGTACAGAGCGCGGGCACTCTGCCCCCGGCTCATCTGGCCCCGCAAGCTCTCGGAACTGGATTGGGTCACGTCGAACGACACCCCGCCCCAGGGCGAGTTGATGCCCAGCCCCAGGTTCAGGGCCTTGTACCCCGTGGCCGCCAGCAGGCCGCCGTAACCGGTAAAGTTGTCGCTCATGCCATATACCAGGGTGCCTTGGCCGAATCCTGGCGCAGCCTGGTCATGGTTCTTGTATTGGCCAGCGGCAACACTGTAGCGAGCACTGCCGTTGCGGATCATGACCGGCAGATAGGAATAGGCCTGTGAATACTGCCGTTCGCGACCGTCAGCCTCGATGATCTTCACCACCAGGTCGCCGTTGGAGCCACTGGGATAGATGTCCTGGATCTCGAAGGCGCCCGGCGAGACGCTGGTGGAGTAGATGACGTAGTTGTTCTGGATCACCTCCACCGTGGCGTTGGTCTCGGCAATGCCACGCACCACCGGTGCGTAACCGATTTCCTCATCCGACAACATGCTCAGCTCGGAACTGAGCTGCACCCCGCGAAAACGCACGCTGTCGAAGACCTCGCCCTGGGTGTACAGCTCTCCCGCTGCAAACCGGCCGTTCAGAGAGGCAACATCCCGCTCGATGTAACTGCGGTTGCTGCTGAAGGTGTCGCGCACACCGGTGTAACCCGACACTGAAGACTCGTTGCGCAACCGCCAGGCACCCAGGTTGAAACCGTTGCGCAACCCCAGGAAGCGGTAGTCGTTGTGGTAGCCCTGGCTGATATTGCGGTTGAAGTTCAACTGATAGTCGGTGAAGAGCGCGGTAACACCATCGTCCCACAGGGAGCGATCCACCGAATGACCGGCACCGCGCTGGATGTATGCCTGGGGCACGCTGATCTTCAGGGCCAGAGCGCTGACATCAAACTCGACGCTGGCACCACTGACCAGCCTGGCAATGTCGATGATCGATTCATCGCTGCTGTCGGTAGCAATGAGCCGCTCTTGCGCAAGCCGCGAAGTATTGATGCCCATTGCTTTGAGAGTGCCCAGACTGATCTGCGGGCGTACTTCAGGCGAGTTGCCTGTTGCAATGAAGGTGACACTCTGCCGAACTACCATCGCTTGATTGAGATAGATATCGACGTTGTAGTTTCCAGGGGAGATACCACTCCCCGATTCGAAGTACTTCAACTCTACCGGGGCTCCACCCTTGTTCAGGAAAACCTCATTGAACTCTACTGACAACGCGGCCACAGGCGTGGCCATGCTCATGAAAAATAAAAAGGAACAACCTGTATTCTTCAGATTGAGCTTTTTCCTGAAAACGTGCACAGGCGCAATCCCTTATACCAGTGATTGAACATCAGCCTGCTCTCTGCAAAGCAAGTATCGAATAAACCAGCGAGGCAGCCACTTTCAATAAGTGACAGTCGCCGTACCCTTGATTGGAGTGCCGTAGTCGTTAATGCTATGAAACTCAACAAGCGCCCGCTGGCCTGACTGAGCCGCAGGCTCTCCTGCCACAGCAAACTTGCTGACACTTCCGGGCTTCACCATATCCAACTCAACGGGATATTTCTTTTCGCCCACACTTAACACTCCCGAACTAAAGGAGATGTGATAAGGCGAACCATTAGAAACTTGCAAATAGTTCTTCCCATTCTCGCGGAGCATTTTCCACTTCAAGTTGCCGACTGCCTCCTGGGAGTTTTCCGTCAGGCTTTTCGGGCGATAGAACACCTTGATGCGCTGACGCACGGCAATTTGCAGGGTATTTTGTTCCGCAGACTTTTGCGGGATTTCCTGCACGTTCAACCAGAAGATCGACTCTTTATCAGTTGGTAAACCCTTGCCGTAATAAAAGATCCTCAACATCTGTTGGTTATTCCCGGCAAGGCGACTCAAGGAAGGGGTCAGAGCAAAGGGAATACTCTGTTCATTATGCAGTTCATTGGTTTCCAGCCAGGATTGAATCATGATGTCCTGCGAACCAGTGTTCCTGACCAGGATGGAAACTTCCTTGCTTTTTTCCGGGTATATCACTCGAGTTCCATCGAGGGTAATTCCGGCACAGGCAAGGCTACTGCCGAACAAGGCGAAGCCCAGCAGCAAGTATCTGGAAATTGCGTTCATTGAATAGACACCACCCGTGAGCAAGAGAGGCATGTTCAGCCTCTCTTTTTTTTACTATTACTTGTAAGTCAAGCTAAACGGCAGGGTGCCATCAGCCTTGCCTGCGACAAAGTCTTCAGCATTGGCAACATAACCGGCACGCAAGCTGATGCTACTCTTATAAGTGCCAGTACTTGGAGGTGACTGGGTCAATGTTCCACTGATGATTTCGTTCGCGGACATATTTACTATTTGATTATTTTCATTATAGATCGCGATACCTACACCTTTGCCCGCCCCCAGAGTTTTCAAGAGCCTGGGGTCCTTGAGATCAATGCCAGAACCGGCAGCAGGGTCAAACTTCATATCAACTGTGCTAAGACCCGATCCGGTTGAGCCGCAGTCCAGATTTAGATTGATTCGAACAGTTGAGGCGATAGTGCCCTCTGCGGGGTTTTTTATTGAATCAATACTGACTTTCCCCAAAGGCACGGTAATGGTTTGAGCACCACCCCCGCCTGTGCCTCCGCCGGCTGTAATGCTGCACGATACGCTGCTGATTTCACCCGTGAAGTTGATTGTCCCGTCAGCCGCCATTGCGGAACTGGCAACAAGGCCAGAGGCAGTAATTGCCAGAATAGCTCTCATGGGATTGAACACTGTCATTTCCTTGTTCTGTGTAAGTTGATGGCTTTAATTGCTCCTTAAAGGAAGCGAGCAAATTCTTACCCAGGACAGAAAGTGCAACAATCGTAGGAATCGCCCTATATCTAAAGATAAATCATCTAAATATGTAGGACTAATCCTACAAATCCATAGCTTGTTTAATTGATTACAAAAGAAAAACCGCCTGTTCCCGGAGGGAGCAGGCGGTTTAATGACACTCGCGATTCAGCGCGGTGCAAACCAGGGCGCCGGCACCTCAGCCTGGACCGTGATGGTCTTGATCTGGGTGTAGGCATTCAGGGTTTCGCGGCTGAACTCGCGGCCAATACCGCTGTTCTTGTAGCCACCGAACGCCGTGCCGTCGCTGATGTTGGAATAGCGATTGATCCACACTGAACCGGCCTCCAGGCGATTGGCGGTATCCATGGCGTGCTTCAGGTTGCTGGTGTAGATACCGGCGGCCAGACCGTATTCAGAGTCATTGGCCTGGGCGATCATCTGCTCGTAATCGCTCCAGCGGATCAGTGACAGCACGGGGCCGAAGATCTCTTCCCGGCAGATGCGCATGTCATTGCGGACCTCGAAAACCGTGGGCTGGATAAAGTAGCCCGCCGGGCAATCCGGCACCTCGACCCGGGCTCCGCCCACCAGCAGCTCAGCCCCCTCCTGCACTCCGAGGGCAATGTACTCCAGGACTTTTTCACCCTGCCTGGCCGATACCAGGCAACTGACCCGCGCATTTTCATCCAGCGGCGAACCCACGCTGACCCGCTGGAATGACTCGATCAGCTTTTGCTTGAACGTCTCGAAGATAGCGTCATGGACGAACAGCCGAGTGCCGGCCAGGCATGACTGCCCGTTATTGTGGATCGCTGCGAAGGTGGCGTTGTCTACCACGGCATCCAGGTCATCGATATCCGGGAACACGATGTTGGCGCTCTTGCCACCCAGTTCCAGGGTCGCCGGCACCAGCCGGTCGGCCGCTACTCGCGCAACGATGCGCCCCACTTCGGTGCTGCCGGTAAAGGACAACTTGCGCACCTTGGGGTGCTGGCTCAGGGCTGCACCTACGACTTCCCCCAGGCCGGTGACGATATTGACCACCCCAGCCGGGAAAATCCGCGTGATGTGCTTGCCCAGTTCCAGGGTCGACAGCGAAGCATTTTCATCAGGCTTGAGTACCACGGTGTTGCCAGCCGCCAGGGCTGGCGCCAGCTTGAACGATGCCATGATCGCCGGCGCATTCCAGGGGATGATCTGCCCGCACACCCCCAGGGGCTCGCGCTTGCCCAGGGCGTAGCCACCGGGGATCTCTCGGCCATGGTCTTCATGGGCCATGATCACCGAGGCAAAGTAGCGGTAGTGACGTACCGCAGTCTGGTAATCCTTGCGTACCTCGCTGATGCAACGCCCCACGTCATGGGCATCGATCCGCGCCAAGCGCTCACTGTCCGCTTCCACCGCGTCGGCCAGGGCATTGAGCAATCGACCCCGTTCCTGCTGACCCAATGCATTCCATCCGGCAAAGGCCGCCTGCGCCGCATTCACCGCTCTATCGACGTCTTGAGCGTCACAGTAATGAATAGTCGCCAGGCACTTTCCGGTGGCCGGATCCAGGGCGGGCAATGCCTGTTTGTCACGATTCTCAAATACACCGTTAATCAACGGACCATAGACTTCATCTAATTGGATATTCATGTTTATTCCTTTTCAAGTTACAACTTTCATAACGATTTCGGGCAAGTCGATGCGCGACTTTATATATCCATCAGGATAATCACGGTGTTAACATTCACCTCCCATTTTCAAAACCCTCAAAGGGCAACCAATGGATCCGCTTTCAGGCGTTCTTTCTTTATTGCGAATTCGCAACTATCACTCCGCAACATTAAGAATGGCGGGTGATTGGGCGTTCAGTTTTCCCGAGAATGCCGGAATCAAGTTCACTACCGTAGTTCAAGGTGGCTGCTGGCTATTAGTTGCAGGCGAACAACAGCCGCAACGCTTGCAACAAGGTGACTGTTTCCTCATGACCCGGGGCGTGCCCTTTGCCCTTTACAGCGATATGAACCAGGTCCCGATGGATTCCGCCTCCTACTTCCAACGGATCGCTGAAGACGAAATCACCCTTGACTACTGCGGCGCCGATACCCAGTTGGTAGGTGGACGCTTCGAGTTCACCGGGGTCCCGGCCCAAGTCCTGCTCAGTACCCTACCGTCCCTGGTGCACCTGACCGGTGTCTCGGCCCAGGCCTCGATTCTGCGCTGGGCCCTGGAGCGCTTTACTTCGGAACTGCACCAGCACAAGCCGGGACGTTCATTGATGACCGAACACCTGGCCCACATCATGCTGGTGGAGGTGCTGCGTGCTCACCTGGGAACCCTGGGCAGCGATGGCACCGGCTGGTTCGCCGGCCTGGCCGACCGACACCTGAGTGCCGCCATCAGTGCACTGCATGGTGAGCCAGCGCGGCGCTGGAGCGTGGAAGAACTGGCACGCCTGGCCAACATGTCGCGCTCGGCCTTTGCTCAGCGGTTCAAGACCGTAGTCGGGGTTGCTCCCATGGAGTACCTGACCCGCTGGCGAATGCTGCTGGCCAGCGACCGCTTGCGCAATTCCGACGACAGTATCTCCAGCATCGCCTTCTCCCTGGGCTATGAGTCCGAAAGCGCCTTCAGTACCGCCTTCAAACGCGTGATGAGCGAAGCCCCGCGCCATTATCAGCGCGGCCAGCAGAGCCTGTAGCGCTCAGCGCAAACCACCGCCGATGACCAGGGTTTCGCCAGTGATCCAACTGGCATCGTCCGAGGCCAGGAAGGCCACCGCCGGCGAAATGTCCCGGGGCACGCCAATGCGCCCCAGAGGCGTGAGTGTCTCGATCTTGGTGCGGAACTCATCTGCGAAGAAGCCGCTGGAGAGCACCCCCTCAGTCATCACAAGCCCCGGGTTGACCGAGTTGACCCGGATGTTCCTGGGTCCCAGCTCATTGGCCAGGGTGCGAGTTATCGCATCCACCGCCCCCTTGGAAGCGGTGTAGATCGCCGAATTGGCCGGGGTGAAGGAGGTGACGCTGGAACTGACATTGATGATGCTCGCCCCTTGTGGGTTGAAGCAGTCCAACGCCGCCTGGCAACACAGAATCAGACCCAATACGTTTAGGTCGAAATGCCGATGGAACTCGTCTTCAGTGACCTGCACCAGTGAGCCGGTGGAATAGACCCCGGCGTTATTGACCAGGATATCGAGGCGGCCGTACAGATGCCCTATGGTCTTGAACAGGGTCTTGACCTCAAGGCTCCTGGCCACATCGGCCTGGATCGCATAGGCCCTGCCGCCCTGCTCCAAGATCTGCGCCACCACAGCGTCGGCGTCGGCCTTGCTGCGAGCGTAGTTGACGATCACCGTGGCGCCGTCGCGAGCCAACTGCTTGGCGATGTCCGCGCCAATACCCTTGGAAGACCCTGTCACCAGTGCAACTTTCTTTTCCAATCTTTTCATGCTTGAGCTTTTCCCTTCGGGGTTCAATGACCCAATTGCCCGGAGGCACTGGACGAGAGGTTCAGCTTAAGCATGGGGTACGAGGCTGTTAATGGCTGAGAAGCCAGGAAACTTGCGTCAGCGTCCAGAGCGTTCATCGGCGATCTGGACAGTGCTCCGGGCCAATTAAGGGGGCAGTTGGGACGCGTCGTCCTGGGCAAGCTCGTCTGCCGGCTCGCGGGAAGCAATATGCAGGTCCAGCTTGCGCTGCACCTTGAACAGCTCGGCGTCGGTACGGATCCCCAGCTTTCTGAACGCGGCCTGCTTCTGCCCGCTGATGGTCTTGATGCTGCGGGAAAACTTGCTGGCGATCTGCGAGATCCGCAGGCCATCCAAAAAGCAGCGCAAGACTTCGTTTTCCTTGGGGGACAGGGTCTCAAGGCTGGTCAATGGTGGGCTGCCCGGCTCGGCGGCGGGGCCGATTGGCGGGTGCTGCACGGCGAAAGCCAGCAACGGCGACAGATAGAGCCGCTTGCTGGCTACCGTGCGGATAGCCGGAATCAGGTCATCCAGGGATTGTGATTTGCCGAGAAAGCCATTGGCTCCGATATCGATGATCTGCTTGACGAAAAACGGCGTCTCGGTGGCCGAGGACACCAGGATCAGCAAATGCGGGTATTTGTTGCGCAACAGGCGGATCAGGCGCAGGCCATCCAGGTCGCATTCCTGCAGCTGGTAATCGAGCACCAGCAGGTCCAATTCGGTATCTCGCAGAGCCGAGATCAGCTCACCACTGCTGGCGTACAAACCCACCAGCTGGAAATCCCCTACACTCTGCAGCTGTAGCTGCATTGCCATGCGAATCAATGCGTGATCGTCCAGCACTGCAATGCGCAAGGGCTTGTTGACAGCAAGTGACATAGCGCCTCCAGAACGTTCGATGGTGGTCTTCAGAACTGGATATTCCATCCGCTCAAGCCTCTAGTCCGAGTGGTCCTTGTCCACCGACTGTCACGGCCTTGCGACAGTCTTTCAGGTCACCAGTGCCGGGTACTCTAGAGCGCCGGCCGCCTCGCCATAACAAGAAACGTCTTGAAGTTTTCCAAAGAAAATCTTGAATCGAGGGCGACGCGGTCTATTCGGCTAGGCGTCGTAGAGTGGCTTTTCCATGCTTGCCCGGCCCTCGCTGAACATGGCATAGCGCTCGCCGCGGGCCAGGCTTCGCAGCGCATCAGCGTAGTCCGGCAAAGACTGCGTCTTGGACATCACCCCATGTGCGCCCACGGCCTGCAGGCGCGAGGCAATTACAGGATCGGGACGGTTCAGCAGCACGAGTATTTTCAGATCGGGGTAACGGATATTCAAGTTCCGTACCAGATGAATCGGGTCGCGATCCATCAGATGGCCGATCATCAACACGTCCAGTTGCTCTTGTTCCAGTGCCTCCAACATGTCGGCGAAATTGAAAAACTCACTCAGGCACAGAACCGACTGTCTGGACAGCTGCGTGTACAGGCCGTGACGGACAATATTATGTTGCTCCAGTACCCCTACCCTTAACTTCAACATCGCTTGGTTCGACCTCAGGAAAATAGTGGGCCGTCACACCGCTGGCACAGTGCACTAGAATGCAGCCCTCCACTCAGGCTCGCCCTGTGCCTGCCTGAATGACAGGGCAAGATAGGCTCTGCGTTGGGGATGGGCTTTAGGAATAGTCTTGAATTGCATTCATCTAGTCGAGATCGCTGCCAAGAGCCCGTCAACCCGAAGCAATGGATTCGAAAACAGGAATTTTCTTGGCAGTACTCAGGTTGCTTCCTGCTAGCCTGCCAGTGACATTCTGATGACCCTGAGGGGCTTATTCGGCATCATTTTCTTATTTGGGCTTTCCTCAAATCCGCCCTAGGTCAGAGAAAAATCTCAACCAGCCTCAGATTTCATCAAGGCGCTGACCGTTGTTGGCTCACTTAATTACCTAGATATTTTGATTCTGGATAACCTGGCATGAGTAAAAGTGTACTGATCGTCGATGATCACCCGGTAGTCTGTGAGGCGATTCGCAAAACCCTGGAGACTCAGGGCTACTCCATTGTTGGCGAAACTGCCGACGGTATCAGCGCTCTGAACATGATCCTGTCGCTGAAGCCGGACATCGTAATCCTGGATGTCAGCCTGGAAAAAATGGACGGCCTCACGGTGCTCAAGCGCATCGCCCAGGCGAACCTGGATGTGCGGGTGCTGGTGTTCACCGCCCAGTCCGTCGACACCTATGCCATGCGCTGCCTGCAAGCCGGAGCCAGTGGTTTCGTGAGCAAGAACGAACCCCTGACCAAACTGCTCAAGGCAGTGGACACCATCGTCGAGGGCTACGTGTTCTTCCCAAAGAAGTCGATGCCGTTCAGCGATGGCGGCCGCGGCAAACACAGCAGCGACGTCCTGGCGGCGCTGACCAATCGCGAACTGGAAGTCCTCAAGCTGCTCGCTGAAGGTCTGACCAATCTTGAGATCGCCGAGAAACTGCACCTGAGCAACAAGACCGTCAGCGGCCACAAGATCAATATCTTGAGCAAGCTTGGGGTCACTTCGGTGGTGGATCTGGTGAACATCGCCAGGCAGAACGAACTGGTCTGAGTAACCTGATGTGAGGTTACTGCCGCGCTCACTGTTTTTCGTACTGATATTGTGGTTGGCCCTGCCGGTATTCGCGCAGGACGGGGTGAAGATCCGTGCCCGCCAGCCGCTGGACTTCCTCGATATTCGCCCCAGCATCGATGAGCAGACCTGGCTGCGTAACAAAGAGGCCCTGTTGGTCGGCATCGTCAGTGGCGACCTGCCCCCCTACCGGGAAATCAACCAGCGCCATGAACTCGAAGGCATAGGGGCCGACTACCTGGGGGCCTTGCAGCGCGAGCTGGCGATCCCCGTAGAAGTCCGCACCTACCCCAATACGGATGCCGCCTATCACGCCTTGCGCAGTGGCGAGGTCGACCTGGTGGACAGCGCTACCCAGGTGGAAGCCGAGGATTACCAGGTTCGGCTGAGCCCGAGCTACGCGGTCACCGAACTGGCCCTGTATGCCGAGAGCGGCGACCTGCGGGACTATCGCGCGAACATCTCCAGGACACGGATCGCCGCGACCCGCGGCATGGCCCTGGAGCTCTATCTGCGCACCGGTGGACGGGGCCTGATCCAGCTGTACGATTCCCCCCGCGCCGCCATGGGCTCGGTACTCGATGGCGACGCAGACATCTACCTGGGGGACTCGCTGTCTACAGGGTATCTATCCAGCCAATTGTTCAGCGACCAGTTGGTGATCAGCCACAGTGCACGGTTGCCGGAAATCCGGGTCGGGTTTGCCGTGGCCCGTGACAATACCCACCTGCAACAGCTGCTCGAGCGAGCCCTGGGCGGCATCAAGCGCTGCCAAGTGATATCGGCGCTGCAGATGTGGGGGGGTACGGGTAACTGCGAACCCAACAGTTTTCGCGAACGCCTGGACGCCGATCAGCGTCTCTGGCTGGAGCATGCACCGCCGGTGCGACTGGTGATCAGCGACGACCTGGCGCCCTATGCGTTTTTCAACAGCCGCGGGCTGTTCAACGGCATCGCTTCGGACCTTCTGGACCTCATCCGGCGCAAGAGCGGGCTGCGCTTCGAGGTCTCCCGGGTCGGCTCGCTCAAGCAGGTCGACACCCGCCTGCGCGAAGGCCGTGCGGACCTCAGCGTACTGGCCCGCGCCAACCCCAGGCGTGCGTCCTACCTGTATACCCGGCCTATCGTCACCACGCCCTATGTGATTGTGCGCAAGACCGATGCCCCGCCCCTGGCACCGCTGAACCGCGACTCCATCGGCTCCGTGGCGCTTGCCTCCGGCTACCTGCAGAGCGAGGACCTGCGCGAGCGCTATCCACGGCTATGGGTCCAGCAGACGTCCACCGTTGCCGAGGCCCTCAACCGGGTGCGCCAAGGCAAGGCGGATTTCACCCTGGCACCGGCCAACCTGGCCAACTACTACCTGTCCTTCAGGCTCCAGAACAGCCTGAAGATTCACGGCATGATGCAAGGCCAGGAAGCCCGGATCGCCTTCGCCGCACCGCAAAGCCAGCAGCAACTGATCGCCATCATCGACCAGGCCATGGCCGAGATCAGCCCTCAGGAATACCTGCAGGTCCTGGGTCGCTGGCGCGCCAGCGGCAGCACCGACGACAGCTACTGGAAAGGTGTGACGGCCTTCACCTGGAAAATCCTGGGCAGCCTGGGCCTGATGCTGATAATGGCGGCCTGGTGGATTCTGAGCCAGCGACGACGGATCATTCGCAAGCGCCTGGACCTGCTGCAGCGCCAGTTGATCCTCGACCAGTTGCGCGATGCCAAAGAAGCCGCAGAGCATGCCAGCCGCAGCAAGACCGTGTTCCTGACCACCATGAGCCATGAGATCCGTACCCCGCTGAGCGCCATCGTCGGCATGCTGGAGCTGGTGCTGACCCGTGACAACGACCGCGAACTCAATACCCGCTCCGTGCATATCGCCTACGAGTCGGCGCAGAACCTGCTGGCGCTGATCGGCCATATCCTGGATATCTCGCGGATCGAATCCGGGCGCCTGACCCTGCGCCCGGAAGCCGCCAGCCTCAAGGACCTGATCGAATCGGTGGCCAATGTCTTCGATGGCCTGGCTCGCCAGAAGCACCTGGACATCCACCTGCAGTTCGATGCCTGGGCCGCTGTGCAAGTGTGGATCGATGGCCTGAAGTTCAAGCAGATCATCTCCAACCTGCTGAGTAACGCGATCAAGTTCACCGAACAGGGCGAGATCCATATCCGTTGCCTGGGCCAGGTGAAAGATGAACACTTTCTCAACTTCCATGTCGAAGTGATCGACACCGGCCCGGGGATTCCGGCTTCGCAGATCCAGAAGATCTTCATCCCGTTCTTCGAGGTCGACAGCGTGGTCAGCAACCCCAACGCCGGGTCGGGCCTGGGCCTGTCCATCAGTCATTCGCTGACCCAGCTGATGAACGGCAGCCTGCAAGTCCAGAGCGAACTTGGCGTAGGTACCCGCATGACCTTCAAGGCCTGTTTTCAGCGCGTTGCCGACGAGCGCAGCAGCGCCACCGACAGCGCGGAACAAGCGGTGCTCAACAGCACCGACCAACCCCTGTGCGTGTTGATCGTCGAGGACCACCTGCCCAGCCAGTACCTGCTCAACCAGCAGATCAACTACCTGGGACACGAGGCCCTGATCGCCTACAACGGCCTGGAAGGCCTGGCGATGTGGCAGGAGCATGACGTGGATATCATCATCACCGACTGCAACATGCCGCAGATGAGCGGCCATGAGATGAGCCAGGCGATCCGGCGCATGGAGGGCCAGATGGGGGTGCGCCCCTGCACCATCATCGGCCTGACCGCCAGCGCCCAGCTTGAGGAACTGGAACGCTGCCTGGCTTCGGGCATGGACAGTGCCCTGGCCAAGCCGATCAGCCTTGCCGGGCTGAACCGCCTGATCCCCAAGCTGAGCCTGACGCCCCCCCAGGCGCAGAACGCGGTGCCGTCGTTGAACGGCGACATCCACGCCGCTCTGGCCGAGCACGTGATCAACAGCAACAACGAGGAACTGCAGGCCTTGAGCAAGGCCCTGGCCAGTGGCAATCGCCAGGCCCTGAAAGCCATCGCCCACAAGCTCAAGGGCACGGCCTACCTGCTCAATACCCAAGGTTTGCTGGAGCTGTGCGTCAGCCTGGAAGAACTGGTGGCCGAGGCGGCCCAGGAGCAGCAATTGTCCACCGCGGTGGCCCGGCTGGATAAGGCCCTGCGCGACCTCAACCAGTCATTGCAAGTGTACTGAGGGCTCGCCCGCAAGGCCCGGGCGCACGCCCTAGCGACGCGCCACGGCACTGCGTTTCAAGGTCTGGCTCGGCAGCTCCTTGAACAGCGCCCGGTAACTGCTGGAAAACCGCCCCAGGTGCCAGAACGACCAGTGCATCGCCACCTCGGCCACCGTGGTCTCAGTCGGCCCTCGGCTGAGCAGTTCGCGGTGCGCGCTGTTGAGCCGGCGCAGGCGCAGCCATTGGCTGGGGGCCATCCCGGTAAAGGCCTTGAACGCACTCTGCAACTGGCGCAGGGACACTCCGGCTACCTGGGACAGCTCCAGCAGGTTGAGGGTTTCCTCGGGCACGTCGGCGGCCCACTGCGCTACCCGTTGCATGATCCCCCGCTCCTCGCTGCGCCGTTGCAGGCCGCCGCGGTCCAGGCGCACGCAGGCGTTGTCGAGGATGTACAGGCAGTCTTCCAGGAGTTGCTGAGTCAGGGCTTCGCGGCTCGGCGGGTCGAGGGTCTGGGACAGGCGGGTCAGGGTCGAGCTCAGCCAGCGGCAGAACAAGGCGTTCTGCTGGCTGTTGAGGGGCGCCATGAACAGCCCGTCGAGGCGCTCCACACCCAGGCCGTGGCCGCGGACGAACTCGGGGCCGAACACCACCGCCACTTCCTGATAGTTCTCCGGGGTGATCCAGATATTGCGGCTCTCGCCATTGAGCACGTACAGCGCGTTGTCGCTGCGGTCGAAACAGAACGCCAGGGCGCCTTGGGGGGCACTGAAATTCTGCTCGACCCGGGTGTTCATGCATTCCTCGTAGATCTCCACGCCCTGCAGGTCCAGGTAGCGCACCAGGCCGTTGAAATGGCCAGGGGACATCTGCTGGTAATGCTGGACCCAACCCGGGGTGGCACGGATCTGATCGGCGACATCGAAGGTGTTGAACGCTTGGACCTGAAGCGGATTGGACGCTGTCATCGGGGGACCTTACGCACTCGTTTGGTGCGTTTTGGTTCTGCTTAAAGTGGATAGATGGAACAACAAGGCTCGCCCAAGATAGTCGCCAATGCGCCGCAGGGGAAGCCTTGCCGGGATACTCCCGCTCACCTCGGAGCAGATAAAACCAATCATCGAGGTCTTTATGAACGCCCCTTTCGATCAGCTTTCCTCCTGGCTGAAAGATCACAAGATTACCGAAGTAGAGTGCGTGGTCAGCGACCTGACCGGCATTGCCCGCGGCAAGATCGCACCCACCAACAAGTTCCTGCATGAGCGAGGCATGCGCCTGCCGGAAAGTGTCCTGCTGCAAACGGTAACCGGGGATTTTGTCGACGACGACCTGTACTACGAACTGCTGGACCCGGCCGATATCGACATGATCTGCCGCCCCGACTCGTCATCGATCTACCTGGTGCCCTGGGCCATCGAACCCACCGCCATCGTCATCCACGACACCTTCGACAAATTCGGCAACCCCATTGAACTGTCGCCGCGCAACGTGTTGAAGAAAGTGCTGCAGCTGTACACCGACAAGGGCTGGAAGCCGATCGTCGCCCCGGAAATGGAGTTCTACCTGACCCAGCGCTGCGAAGACCCGGACCTGCCGCTCAAGGCTCCCCTGGGCCGCTCCGGCCGAGCGGAAAGCGGTCGCCAGTCGTTCTCCATCGATGCCGCCAACGAATTCGACCCGCTGTTCGAAGATGTCTACGACTGGTGCGAAGCCCAGGGCCTGGACCTGGACACGCTGATCCACGAAGACGGCCCGGCGCAGATGGAAATCAACTTCCGCCACGGCGACGCCCTGGACCTGGCGGACCAGATCACCGTGTTCAAGCGCACCCTGCGCGAGGCGGCGCTCAAGCACAACGTCACCGCCACCTTCATGGCCAAGCCGGTGGCCGACGAGCCCGGCAGCGCCATGCACCTGCACCAGAGCGTGGTGGACATCGACACCGGCAAGCCGATCTTCGTCGATGCCAACGGTGAGAAAAGCAAGCTGTTCCTGCACCACATCGGCGGCCTGCAGAAATACATCCCCAAATTGCTGCCGATGTTCGCCCCCAACGTCAACTCGTTCCGCCGCTTCCTGCCGGACACCTCGGCCCCGGTGAACGTCGAATGGGGTGAGGAAAACCGCACCGTGGGCCTGCGGGTTCCGACCGCAAGCCCCGACGCCATGCGCGTGGAAAACCGCCTGCCCGGCGCCGACGCCAACCCCTACCTGGCCATTGCCGCCAGCCTGCTGTGCGGCTACCTGGGCATGGTCGAGGGCATCGAGCCCAGCGCCGCGGTGGAAGGCCGGGCCTACGAGCGGCGCAACCTGCGCCTGCCGATCACCATCGAGGACGCCCTGGCGCACATGGAGGACTGCCCGACCATCGAGCAGTACCTGGGGCGCAAGTTCGTGCGCGGCTACGTGGCGGTCAAGCGTGCCGAACACGAGAACTTCAAGCGCGTGATCAGTTCCTGGGAGCGTGAGTTCCTGCTGCTCAGCGTCTGACAACCCACATTCTGCAATCAACAAAAACAACCCGAAGAGGTGTCGATATGCGTCTTTTGAAAGCAGTGGTCCCGGCAGCGTTGGCGGTCTTGTGCAGCACCGCCGTCCAGGCACAACCCAGCGTCAGCGTGTACAACTGGACCGACTACATCGGCCAGACCACCCTCGCCGACTTCCAGGGCAAGACCGGGGTCAAGGTGATCTACGACGTCTTCGACTCCAACGAAACCCTGGAGGGCAAACTACTGGCCGGGCGCACCGGCTACGACGTGGTAGTGCCCTCCAACCACTTCCTGGCGCGCCAGGTGAAGGCCGGCGCGTTCCTCAAGCTCGACCGCTCGCAGTTGCCCAACTGGAAGAACCTGGACCCCAAGCTGCTGGCCCTGCTGGAGCAGAACGATCCTGGCAACCAGTACTCGGTGCCCTACCTCTGGGGCACCAACGGCATCGGCTACAACGTCGACAAGGTCAAGCAGGTACTGGGCATCGACCACATCGACTCCTGGGCGGTGCTGCTGGAGCCTGCGAACCTCAAGAAGCTCCAGCAGTGCGGGGTATCGATGATGGACTCGCCGGATGAAGTGTTCCCGGCGGTGCTCAACTACCTGGGCCTGGACCCGCGCAGCGAGAACCCCGAGGACTACAAGAAGGCCGAGGCCAAGCTGCTGACCCTGCGCCCCTACATCACCTACTTCCACTCCTCCAAGTACGTTTCGGACCTGGCCAACGGTGATATCTGCATTGCCTTCGGCTACTCCGGCGACGTGTTCCAGGCCGCCAACCGGGCCAAGGAAGCCAAGAACGGGGTGAACATCGCCTACTCGATTCCCAAGGAAGGCAGCAACCTGTGGTTCGACCTGCTGGCGATTCCCGCCGATGCCGGCAACGTCAAGGAAGCCCACGCCTTCATCAACTACCTGCTGGACCCGCAAGTGATCGCCAAGGTCAGCGCCTATGTCGGCTACGCCAACCCCAACCCGGCTTCCCAGCAGTACATGGAGGCCGACCTGGTGAACAACCCCGAGGTCTATCCACCTCAGGCCGTGCTCGACAAGCTGTACATCTCCACCACCCAGTCGCCGGCCATCATGCGCTTGATGACCCGCTCCTGGAGCAAAGTGAAGTCCAACAAATGATTCAGCCAAACCTTTCGGGCAGCGCCAACGGGCATGCCCGCTCCTACTACGCCGCCTCGGCCGGCAGCCTGCCCGGCTACCCATCGCTGGAGGGCCAACCGAGCGCCGACGTCTGCGTGATCGGCGGCGGTTTCACCGGGGTCAACACCGCCATCGAGCTGGCCCGGCACGGGCTCTCGGTGATCCTCCTGGAAGCCCGGCGCATCGGCTGGGGCGCCAGCGGGCGCAACGGCGGCCAACTGATCCGCGGCATTGGCCACGAGGTCACAGGCTTTGCCCGCTACGTCGGCCAGGAAGGGGTGAAATACCTCGAGCAGGCCGGCATCGACTCGGTGGAGGTGGTACGCCAGCGCATCAGCGAACATGCCATCGACTGCGACCTGCGCTGGGGCTTCTGTGAGCTGGCCAACACCCCGGCCCAGTTCGCCGCCTTCCAGGCCGAGCAGGATAGCCTGGTCAGGCTGGGCTACCGCCACCCCACTCGGCTGGTGGCGCCCCAGGACATGCAGCAGGTGGTGGCCTCCTCGGCGTATGCCGGGGGGCTGGTGGACATGGGCTCTGGGCACTTGCACCCGCTCAAGCTGGTGCTGGGCGAAGCGCGGCTGGCAGCGTCCCTGGGGGTGAGGATCTTCGAGCAGAGCCCGGTGCTGGAACTGACCCACGGCGACAGTGTGAAAGTGCGCTGCGCGACCGGCACCGTCACTGCCGGGCACCTGGTGCTGGCCTGCAATGCCCACCTGGAAGACCTCGAGCCGCGGCTCAGTGGCAAGGTGCTGCCGGCGGGCAGCTACATCATCACCACCGAGCCGCTGGCCGAGGCCCGGGCCAGGCAACTGATCCCGGACAACCTGGCGCTGTGCGACCAGAAAGTCGGCCTGGACTACTACCGCCTGACCGCGGACCGGCGCTTGCTGTTCGGCGGTGCCTGCCACTATTCGGGGCGTGATCCGGCGGATATTGCCGGCTACATGCGACCCAAGATGCTCAAGGTCTTCCCGCAGTTGCAGGATGTGGCGATCGACTTCCAATGGGGCGGCAAGATCGGCATCACCGCCAATCGCTTCCCCCAGGTCGGGCGCCTGTCGCAGTACCCCAATGTGTACTACGCCCAGGGCTATTCCGGGCATGGCCTGAACGTCACCCACTGGACTGCGCGGCTACTGGCCGAGGCCATCCATGCCGGCCACAGTCGCGGCCTGGACGTGTTCAGCGGCGTACCGCACATGACCTTCCCCGGCGGCCCGGCCCTGCGGGCACCACTGCTGGCCCTGGGCATGCTCTGGCACCGGATGCGGGAAATGCTCGGTTGATCGGCCCCCTTCGCTGGCACCACCCGGCCTCGTAGCAGCCGGCTTGCCGGCGAACACCTTGCGCCGCACCTGCTGGCGCGTTCGCTGGCACGCCAGCTCCTGCGGGGCGGCAGGCTCCCTAGGTGAACCGGCGCTGCAGGAAATCCAGCAACAGGGCATTGACCTGCTGTGGCCGTTCGTTCTGGATCCAGTGCCCGCAGTCCGCCAGCAGGTGCTGCTCAAGGTCCGCCACCTTGCCCGGCATGCGCTTGAGGGTATGGGCTTCCAGTACACCAACCGGGTCCTGGTCGCCCAGCAGGAACAAGGTCGGTTGCTGGACCTGGGTATCGGCCAGGAACTCGGTGCGCTTCCAGGTCCGCTCGAAATTGCGGTACCAGTTCAGGGCACCGCGAAAGCCGCGCCCGGCAAAGGTCTGGCGATAGGCCTGGAAATCCTCCTCGCTGCACCACTGCGGCAACCCTGCGGGGACCGTCACCCCGTCGAACAACCGGGCATCGGCCGGCTTGGGTTGCAGCAATGCACCGACATTGCCCATGAACAGGCGCAGGCTGGCGTCTATATCGGCGTCCAGTTCCGCCTCGGCCACTCCCGGCTGCTGGAAGTAGAGGATGTAGTTGAAATGCTCGCCGTGCACCTGGCGCATGATCTCGCTGGCCGGGCGTTTCGGCCGCCCGGCAAAGGGCACCGACAGGGTCACCAGCGCCGCCACCCGCTGCGGCTCCAGCAGCGCCAGGTGCCAGGCCACGGGGGCGCCCCAGTCGTGGCCGACGATGCACACCCGCTGCTGGCCGAAGGCGTGCATGGCCTGCTGGATATCGGCGCACAGGGTCAGCAGGTCGTAGGCCTGCACCGCCTCGGGAGCCGAGCTGCGGCCATAGCCACGCATTTCCGGGACGAACACCCGGAACCCCGCTGCCACCAGGGCCGGCACTTGATGGCGCCAGGAATGCCAGCACTCGGGAAAACCGTGCAGCAGCCATACCGGCTGCCCGTGTTCCGGGCCGCTGACCCGCACACTGAGTTCGATGCCGTTGACGGCCAGAACATGCTGTTGGGAGGAACTCATGGCGAATGCTCCAAGGCAGATGCAAGGAGCAGAACCTAGCAGATGTGGGCACCTGCCCCGAGAATCATTGACGCTCCGAATGATCCTGCTGCGCTGTCGGGGCCGGGCGGCTCAGCCTGGAATCAGCCGGCCAGGGAATGGGATTGCTGACGGATCAGGCGCTGGGTATCGAGGACTTTCTCCAGGGCCTGCTCGGAATCGGGGTCCTGCATGGGGGCGCGAATCGCCGCCGACACCAGGCTGATGAGCTTGGCCATGACTTCAGCATCGGTGGCCGGGCGTCCAAGGCTCATGGCCTGCATCAGCAGGCGCAGCTCGGTGCCGGCCATGACGCCGGAAATTGCCTTGAGGGCAAATTGCAGGCGCACCCCCAGCTCGTTGCGCGGCAGGTCCGGCAAAGCCAGGGCAAAGGCCTTGAAGAAGCGCTCGAACACCGGCTGGTAATGCTCCTTGAGGTATTCCTGGATAAAGGGCGAAGTATCGCTGTAGACCCGGCCAAGGAAGCGGATGAACGAGCGCCCTTCCACGCCGCCACTCTCGTCGCTGCGCTCGAGGCCCATGGCCGGGGCGAACAGCACCCCCAGCAGGGTTTCGCAGTCCAGCGGGCCCTCGGCCTGTTCCTCGCACTTGGCCAGCAGTTCCAGGCGCTGATCATTGAGTGGCCCCAGGCGCTGCATCAACAGGGCCTTCATCAGCGAATCCTTGTCGCCGAAGTGGTAGTTCACCGCCGCCAGGTTGACCTTGGCCCGCTCGGTGATCTGGCGCAGCAGCACCGCGTCGTAGCCGTACTTGATAAATAATGCCTCGGTCGCTTCCAGCAGTCGGGTCTTGGTGACATTGGGGGCACTGAGTTTCTTGGCGACCATGGAGGACTAACCTTTGCTGGGATGAAAAACTGACCGTTCGAACAGTGTTTTAAAAAAAAATTTGATTTTTTATACCTGCGAGAAGCCCTAAAAGCAAGCGCCCGAGGGACCGTCACGGTGGCCACCGGCCTTTTTGTGACCCACGGGTTTCTCCGCAAAAAAACCTGGAAAAAGCCCTCAATTACCCGGTTCAGACGGCTGGCGTGGCAGGATGAACGCAGTTACTATTCAAACAATGTTTTTAAAATAATAAATAAAACCAGAGCTTGGCCCTGCCCCTGAATACCCCTGTTGCGTGATCCCTGCGCCCCGTGGTTGTTCAAGCAGCCAGTCGAGCCAGCCGGCGCGGTAAGCGATGACAGAGACGATAATCGAGCAAGGTTTTATCTCCCTGCAGGGCATAGGCAAGAGCTATCGGCTGGCGGAGCAACCGCTCCACATTCTCAAGAACGTCTCCCTTTGCATCGACGCCGGTGAAAGCTGCGCCATCCTGGGTGCCTCCGGTTCCGGCAAAAGCACCCTGCTGAACATTCTCGGCCTGCTGGATCTGCCCGACAGCGGCGACTACCACTTTGCCGGCCACGATATCTTCCGCGCCAGCCCCGACCAGTTGGCGGCGATCCGCAACCAGCAGATCGGCTTCGTGTTCCAGAGCTTCAACCTGCTGCCGCGTCTCAGCGCCCTGGACAACGTCGCCCTGCCCCTGAGCTACCGCGGCGTGGCCCGGCGTGATTCCCTGGAGCGGGCCATGCACATGCTCGACCAGGTAGGCCTCGGGCAACGCGCCGACCACCGCCCGGCGGACCTTTCCGGCGGCCAGCGCCAGCGGGTGGCGATCGCCCGGGCACTGGTGGGCGAACCCTCGGTGATCCTCGCCGACGAACCCACCGGCAACCTCGACAGCCACACCGCCCAGGACATCATGGACCTGCTGCTGGCGCTGAACCGCGAGCGCCGGGTGACCCTGATCATCGTCACCCACGACCCCAATATCGCCCAGCGCCTGGAACGGCAGATCCGTGTCACCAATGGCGTGGTGCAGGAGGTCTGCCCGGCATGAGCCTCAAGGTCGAGCAAAGCGCCAGCCAGTTGCTGCACGAAGCCTTCGTCAGCCTGCGCACCCTGGGCAAGCGTTCGATCCTGGCCCTGCTGGGCATCGTCATCGGCAGTTCCTCGGTGGTGGCACTGATCAACATCGGCCACAACGCCGCCGAGGATGCCGCGGCGATCTTCCAGAACATGGGCACCGACACCCTGGTGGCCCGCTTTCCCGCCAGCGCCGACAGCCGCACGCCACTGCCCGCGGCCCTGGACACCCGCGCGCTGAGCCAGGCGGTGCCTAGCCTGGTCAACATTGCCCCGACGGTGTTGCTCAGCGCCACGCTGATCCGCAATGGCCGCTCCGCCAACGCCAGCGTGGTGGGCGCGACCGCCGAGCTGGCGCCGGCCATGCGCCTGCAGTTGCGTGAGGGGCGCTTTCTCTCGGACTTCGATCAGAACGAAATCTATGCGGTGATCGGCCATCAGGTGGCTCAGACCCTGGGCGCCGCCGGGGCCCCGCTGCAACTGGGGGACCGGGTGCGGATCAACGACTACCTGTTTCTGGTCATCGGTATCCTGCAGAACCAGCCCAGCGCGGTGCTGGTGCCAATCCAGGCCAATGACTCGGTGTTCCTGCCCCAGGGCAGCATGCGGAGGATTTTCCCTTCGCCACAGATCGACAACGTGGTGACCCGGGTCGCCGGTGGCCAGAACATGGAGCAGGTCGCCGCGGCCATGACCCAGGCCCTGAAAAAAATCCTGCGCGGACGTGAGGTGGAAGTGCAGGTCCCGCAGCAGATCATCGACGGCATGACCCGGCAGAGCCGCACCTTTGGCTACCTGCTGATGGCCCTGGGCGGCATTTCCCTGGTGGGGGGTGGCGTGGGGGTGATGAACGTGATGCTGATGAATGTCTCGGAGCGCCGCCGCGAGATCGGCATCCGCATGGCCCTGGGCGCCCGGCAAAAGGACATCCGCAACCTGTTCCTGCTGGAGGCGGTCAGCCTGACCGCAGTCGGCGCCCTGTCGGGGGCGATACTGGGGGTCGCCTCGGCCTTTATCTACGCCCGGATGTCCGGCTGGCACTTCTCCCTGGCGGGAGCCGCACTGCCGCTGGGGATCGGGAGCACCCTGCTGGTGGGCCTGTTTTTCGGCCTGTACCCGGCCATTTCGGCATCCAGACTGCAACCGGTGGAGGCGTTGCGCGATGAATGACTGGCGCCTGCGAACACTCGCCTGCCTGTGCCTTTTGTACTTGCCGGCGCTCAGCGCCGATGAGCGGGTGGATCGCCCTTCCGCTCCCACCATGCGCAGCGACTACTCGCGCAGCGCCCTGCTCAGCCAGCAGGTCACCGACCTGACCCTGGGGGACGCGGTCTACCTGGGTTTGCGCAACAACCGCAGCATCCGCAGTTCGTACCTGCAGCGGGTGGCGCAGAAGTTCGACCTGCGGGTGGCCGAGGATGTGTTCAACCCCAAGCTGCTGATCACCGGCAACTACCGCACCACCCGGGGCAGCAGCGACACCACGCAGAACCTCAACATGGCCCCGGCCACCAGCCTGTTGAGCGAGTACGGCACACGCCTGAGCATGGCCTGGATCCAGGACCTGAACAAAGCCGATCGGGCCGGCCGCCAGCGCAGCGACGGCCTGGACCTGGCGATCATCCAGCCATTGCTGCGCGGCGCCGGCTGGGACGTGACCACCGCGCCGTTGCGCCTGGCGCGCATCACCGAACAAAGCAACCGCCTCAACCTCAAGGCCGGGGTCGCCCAGACGATCACCGCGATCATTACCACCTACCGCGAGCTGCTGCGCTCCCAGGAACAGCTGACCATCGCCCAGGAAGCCCTCAAGCGCGCCAATGCCCTGCTGGAAGTCAACCGCGCGCTGATCAGCGCCGGGCGCATGGCCGAGTTCGAGATCGTGCAGACCGAAGCCGACATCGCCAGCCAGGAGCTGGGGGTGGAGGAAGCGCGCAACCAGGTGGACGTCAACCGCCTGTCGCTGCTGCGTCTGCTGGCCCTGGACATGTCCAGCCGGATCCACGCCAGCGAGGCCCTGCAGGCGGCCAAGATCAGCATCGACCAGCGCGAGGCCCTGCGCCTTGCGCAGATCCAGCAGCCCGAATACCTGGCTACCCTGCTGGGCAGCCAGCAGGCCGATCTGAACCTGGTGATCGCCAAGGACCAGTCGCGCTGGGACGTATCCCTGGTGGCCGGGGCCAACCAGACCCGCAGCCGCTATGACAATGACACCAGCAACGGTTCGGACCGGCGCTGGGACAGCTACGCCGGGGTCCAGGTGCAGATTCCCATTGGCGACCTGAGTACCCGCCAGGCCGAGGTCCACGCCCGGGTCAATGTGGAGAACCAGGAAATCCTCCTGGCCGATGCCCGCCAGGTGCTGGAGCGTGACGTCAACAACGTGGTGCGCGACCTGGGCACCCGCTGGCGCCAGTACGAGATTGCCCAGCGCGCCAGCGAACTGTCCAAGCGCAAGCTGGACATCGAACGGGAAAAGCTCAGTGCCGGCCGTTCCAGCAACTTCCAGGTGCTGAGTTTCGAGGGTGACCTGCGCAACGCCGAGAATGCCCGGCTCAATGCGCTGATCGCCTACCTGAACGCCCAGACGCAACTGGACCTGACCCTGGGCATGACTTTGGAGAGCTGGGACATTGCGCTCAATGACTTCTGACAAGCCGCAGGCGAGCAAGCGCCGTCGCCATACCCTGCAAGCGCTGGCCCTGGCCGTCGCCCTCGCCGTGGGCGCCGCTGCCCTGGTCACCCTCCAGTCCCCCGCCAGCACTCCGGCCAGCGAGGCCCGCTGGGTCAGCGTGCAAGGCACGGTACTGACTCACCAGATCGGCCTGGTGGGCAAGATCGAACCCCAAAAGACCGTGGTCCTCACCGCCCCGTTCGAAGGCAATGTGCAGGCCAGCCTGGTGGAACAGGGCCAGCGCGTAGAGGCCGGCCAGGTCCTTTTGCAGATGGACCCGGGGCTGGTGGAGATCCAGTCGCGCGAAGCCCTTTCCACCTTGCTCAAGGCCCGCCGCACCGTCCAGGAGCTGCAGGACTGGAACAACGGCGCCGTGGTCACCCGGGCCCGCCGTACCCTGCGCAACTCGCAGATGTCCCTGGCCAATACCGAACGCAAGCTGCGGGAAAGCCAGAACCTGTTCCAGCGCGGAATCATTCCGCGCAACGAGCTCAACGATCAGGAGCAACAGGCACAGATGCAGCGCCTGGACCTGGCCGCCGCCCAGAGTGAATTGCAGCAGGCGCTGAACCAGGGCACAGGGGAATACCGGCAGATTGCCGAAATGGAGTTGACCAACGCCACGGTCAAGTACGACGCCCTGCGCAAGCTGCTGGAGCACAAGAACGTGGTCGCCCCCTTTGCCGGCATCGTGGTGCCGCCACCCAATGGTGGCGCGGGCCCGAACACCGCCGGTGCCGCCAACGGTCCGGTGCAGACCGGTTCACGCCTGAGCCCGGGGCAAGTGCTGTTCGGCCTGGCCAACATCGAACAGCTGAAGATCGTCAGCAAGGTGTCGGAGCTGGACATCAACCAACTGCACCAGGGGCAGCGCGTGGAAATTCTCGGTGACGGCTTTGATGGTGAACGCCTGGAAGGCGTGGTGGATATCGTCAGCAGCCTGGCCCTGCCCAACGAAACCGCAGGTGCCGGAGCGCAATTCCCGGTGACCCTGTCGGTGCCCAAGCTGAGCCGCGAACAACTGCAACGGGTGCGCCTGGGCATGAGCGCGCGGCTGACTATCGTCACCTACCGCAACGACCAGGCCATCGTGCTGCCGCCTGCGGCGATCCAGCGCGACGCCGACGGCATGAGCGTGGAATACCGGGCAACGGCCGATCAACCAGGCCAGCGGGTGCCGGTGACCGTGGGCCAATCGACCCCGGAGGGCGTGGAAGTGTTTGGCCTGCAACCGGGCCAGGTCCGCCTGCCCAACGCCTTGTAGGCGCTGGCCTGCCAGCGAAGGCGCCCTTGGGAACGGCGCAAGGCCCAGGGGCCTCTTCGCCGGCAAGCCGGCTCCTGCGGGTCAGCGCAGGGCGCGGCGCAGGACTTTGCCCACGGTGGTCTTGGGCAGCTCTTGGGTACGGAACTCTACATAGCGCGGCACTTTGTAGCCGGTGAGGTATTCCCGGCAGTGGGCCAGCAACTGGTCCTGGGTCAGCGCCGGGTCCTTGCGCACGACGAAGATCTTCACTTTCTCGCCGGTCACATCATCCTCGACGCCAATCGCCGCCACTTCCGCCACCCCGGGGTGCAGGGCCACCACATCCTCGATCTCGTTGGGGTACACGTTGAAACCGGAGACCAGGATCATGTCCTTCTTGCGGTCCACCAGGCGAATGAAGCCCTGCTCGTTCATCACCCCGACATCCCCGGTGGACAGCCAGCCGTGGCGGTCCAGAACCTTGGCGGTTTCCTCCGGGCGCTGCCAGTAGCCCTTCATCACCTGCGGCCCGCGTACCTGCAGCTCGCCCTCCTCGCCCAGCTCGGCCAGTTGGCCGTCCTCGCGCACGAAGCGCACCCAGGTCGAAGGCAGCGGTACGCCGATGGTCCCGGTGAAATCGCCTTCGCGCATGCGCGCAATGTCGATCGGGCTGATGCTCACCACCGGCGAGCACTCGGTCAGGCCGTAGCCTTCGATGATCGGCACCCCGGTGACTTCCTTCCAGCGCCGGGCCACCGAGGTGTGGGTGGCCATGCCGCCCGCAATCGCCAGCTTCAGGTCGGAGAAATCCCGGCCGCGAAACTCTTCGTTCTCCAGCAGGCCGTTGAACAGGGTGTTGACCCCGACGATGCCGCTGAACTTTTCCTTGCGCAGGATCATCTGCACCCGTTTCACATCACGCGGGTTGGCGATGAGGATGTTGCGCCCGCCCAGGCACATGAACATCAGGCAGTTCACCGTCAGCGACAGCACGTGGTACAGCGGCAACAGGGTGACGTTGGTTTCCTGCTGGTTCTCGTCCAGCTGGTCACCGACCCAGGCCTTGGCCTGCATCAGGTTGGCGAGGATGTTGCGGTGCGTGAGCATGGCGCCCTTGGCATCGCCGGTGGTGCCGCCGGTGTATTGCAGGAAGGCGATGTCGTCCTGCTTGAGTTCCACCGGGCGGTGCTCCAGCACGCTGGCCAGCTTCATCATCGCCGGAAAGCGGATGGCCCCCGGCAGGTTGAATTTCGGCACCTGCTTTTGCACATGGCGCAAGGCGAAGTTCAGGGCTGCGCCCTTGAAGGTGCCCAGCAGGTCACCGATGGCGGCCACCACGATGTTCTTCAATTGGCTGCCCGGCATCGCCTGTTCCAGGGTGTGGGCGAAATTCTCGAAGATCACCACGGTCTCGGCGCCGCTGTCCTTGAGCAGGTGCCGCAGTTCGTGAGCCGTGTACAGCGGGTTGACGTTGACCACCACGGCCCCCACCAGCAGGGTGCCGAACAGGCAGATCGGGTATTGCAGGCAGTTGGGCATCATCAACGCCACCCGGTCGCCCTTCTTCACCCCCTTGGACTGCAACCAGGCGGCGAAAGCGAATACCCGCTTCTCCCACAGGTCGTAGCCCATCTCGGTGCCGATGCTCACATAGGCCACCCGTTGGCGATACTTGTCCACGTGTTCGAGGAACACTTCCCGCAGCGACGGGTAACGGTCGATCTCGGCTTCGATATCGCTGGGCACTCCCGGCAGGTAAGCGTTCAGCCAGATACGCTCGACGGGTTGCAGGCTCACGACACTCATTGGCAGTCTCCTTGTTATTTTATTTTTCGACGATGGCGGTTACGCCCAGCCCGCCTGCTGCACAGATGGAAATCAGCCCGCGGCCGCCGCCGCGCTCATGGATCGCCTTGGCCAGGGTCGCCAGTTGCCGCCCACCGGTGGCGGCGAACGGATGCCCGCAGCCCAGGGAGCCGCCGTTGACGTTGAGCTTGCTGCGCTCGATGCTGCCCAGAGGTCCGTCGAGGCCGAGCTTGTCCCGGCAGTAATCAGCGTCCTCCCAGGCCTTGAGGGTGCACAGTACCTGGGCGGCAAAGGCTTCGTGGATCTCGTAGAAGTCGAAATCCTCCAGGCTCAGGCCCTCCCGGGCGAGCATGCGCGGCACGGCATAGGCCGGGGCCATGAGCAGCCCTTCACTGCCGTCGACAAAGTTCACTGCGGCGGTTTCCCCGGTACGCAGGTAGGCCAGCACCGGCAGGTTGTTGGCCGCCGCCCAGTCTTCGCTGGCCAGCAGCACCACCGAGGCGCCATCGGTAAGGGGGGTCGAGTTGCCGGCGGTCAGGGTGCCGTTGTGGCGGTCGTAGGCCGGGCCCAGGCCGGCGAGCTTCTCCAGGCTGGCGTCGGCCCGCAGGTTGTTATCGCGTTTCAGGCCGCGGTACGGGGTGATCAGGTCATCGAAGAAGCCGCGCTGGTAGGCCGCATTCAACTGGTGGTGGCTGGTGAGGGCCAGTTCATCCTGGGCCAGGCGCTTGATCTGCCAGCGCTTGGCCATTTCTTCGCAGTGCTCGCCCATGGACAGCCCGGTGCGCGGCTCGCCGTTGCGTGGTAGCAACGGCTTGAAGAACATCCCCGGGCGCACCTTGAGCAGGCTGCGCAGCTTGTTGCCGGTGCCCTTGGCGCGATTGGCCTGGAGCAAGGTGCGGCGCAGGCCTTCGTTAATGCCGATGGGCGCGTCGGAGGTGGTGTCGGCGCCCCCGGCAATGCCCACTTCGATCTGCCCCAGGGCGATCTTGTTGGCCACCAGCAGCGCCGCCTCAAGGCCGGTGCCGCAGGCCTGCTGCAGGTCATAGGCCGGGGTCTGCGGCGACAGGGTGGTGGACAAGAGACTTTCCCGGGCCAGGTTGAAATCCCGCGAATGCTTGATCACCGCCCCCGCGGCGAACTCCCCCAGGCGCTGGCCCGACAGGCCGTAGCGATCCACCAGGCCCTGTAACGCCGCCACCAGCAGGTCCTGGTTGCTGTCATTGGCATATACCGTATTGGAACGGGCGAACGGAATCCGGTTACCGCCCAGGATCGCCACCCGGCGTACCGGCGCCGGATTGAAACTGTACTCAGCCATCAACGAGCTCCCCAGATAAATAGACCGCGCATGTGGGGCTTGTCCCCCGCGTTGTTGCGCACTTCGAACTCATGGCGCGAGCCGTCCGACAGGCGATTCCACAGGGTCACCGCCGCCGGCAGGAAGATCGGCAGCTTGAACTCGCAGTCCAACTGGGCCGCCGCCAGTGGATGGGGCGGTTGCTGGGCCGCCAGGGCCCGGCCCAGGGTCCACATGCCGTGGGCAATGGGCCGGCGGAAGCCGAACAGCCGGGCGCCCAGCCATGAGGTATGGATCGGGTTGAAGTCGCCGCTGACCTGGGCGAAACGCCGTCCAAGGTCGCCCCCCAGGCTCCAGCGCTGAGTGCGCACCAAGGCCTGCTCATCCCATTGCAACGAACCCTCCCAGGGCTCGCCGATGGGCCCGGCTACACCGCGGCGCAGGTACAGGCTGTCGCTTTCCCAGACCAGGCTGCCACCACTGTGGGCCCGGGTGGCAATCGACAGCGCCTGGCCCTTGGGATGGGCCAGCCAGCGCTCGGCGAACACTTCCAGGCGCAGGGCCTGGCCCTCCTCCAGCCGTTGGTACTGGCGGATGCGGTTGGCCAGGTGGACCATGCCGCTGGCCGGGTAGGGAAACGTCGGGCGGGTCAGTAGCAACAGGTGCAGCGGGAACGCCAGGGTGTGGGGAAACGCCAGCGGCACCCCATGTTCCCGGCGAAAGCCGCAAGCCTGGGCGTAACGGGCTATTTCGTCGGCCTTGAGCTCTACCGCCGGGCGCACCAGGCGCTCCGTCGGCAGTTGGGGCGCGGCGTCCGGCTTGGGCTTGCGCAGGCTGCGGATGCCGTCGTAAAGCAGCTGCCCCCGGGAGGGCGGCGGCTCGATGATGCGAATTGCGGTATCAGCATTCATGGCTCAGGCCCCCAGCAGGCTTTGCCCGCAGACGCGGACCACCTGTCCATTGATCCCGCCGGAGGCCGGATGGGCCAGCCAGGCGATGGTTTCCGCCACATCCACGGGCTGACCGCCCTGGGACATGGAGTTCATGCGCCGCCCGGCCTCGCGGATCATCAGCGGGATCTTCGCGGTCATCTGGGTTTCGATAAAGCCCGGTGCCACAGCGTTGACCGTGATCTGCTGACGCGCCGCCAGGGGCCCCAGGTTCTCCACCAGGCCGATGACCCCGGCCTTGGAGGTGGCGTAGTTGCTCTGCCCGAGGTTGCCGGCGATCCCGGAAATCGACGAGACGCAGACGATGCGCCCACCGGGATTCAGGCCCTGGCCTTCCAGCAGCGCCTGGCTGAGCAGCAGCGGCGCTTCCAGGTTGACCGCCATGACCTTGCGCCACGCTGCCTCGGTCATCTTCGCCAGGGTCTTGTCCTGGGTGATGCCGGCGTTGTGCACCACGATATCGAAGGCGCCGTGCTCGCCGACGAACTCCAGCAGGCGTTGGCCGGCGTTGGCCGCGGTGATGTCCAGGGCCAGGGCGCTGCCCTTGATCCCGGCAGCCGCCTGCTGCAGCTCGGCCTCGCTCTGGGGAATGTCCAGGCACACCACCTGGGCGCCCTCCCGGGCCAGGACCTTGGCAATGGCCAGGCCGATGCCGCGGCAGGCCCCGGTGACCAGTGCCCGGCGCCCGCCCAGGGGCTGTTGCCAATCGATGTGCCGGGGCACTTCCACCGGTTCGCCGATGCGCACCACCTGCCCCGATACATAGGCCGAGCGGCGCGACAGGAAGAACCGCAGGCTGCTGTCCAGCTCGGCTTCGGCGCCGGGCTCGACGTACAGCAACTGCACCGTGATGGCCCGACGCAGCTCCTTGCCCAGGGAACGCACGAAGCCTTCCAGGGCCCGTTGCGCCACCGCCTGGGCCAGTTCCTTGCAGTGCTCCGGCGGCGTACCCAGCACCAGCACCCGGCCGTGGGCTGTCAGGCGCCGCACATTGGCGTGGAAGAAGCGGTACAGCTCGTCCAGCTGGGCGATGTCGGCCACCCCACTGGCATCGAACACCAGGCCCTGGACCTTCACCGTGGAAGGCGCGGTGATGCTTGCGGCCTGGGCTGCCACGGTGTCGGTGGCGGCGAAGATCCGTTGCAGCTCGCCCAGCAGGCGCCCCTCGGGCGCTGCGGCGAGGACCACCGGGTTGAGCAGGTTGCCGCCCTGCCCCTCGCGGTGCCGTTGCAGCGGCACCGGTTGCGGCAGGCCGGTGCGCTGGGCCAGCCAGCGGCCCCAGCCGGAATTGACGAACGAAAGATAACCGTCAGACATAAAGAGAT
The DNA here is from genome assembly GCF_058799535.1 of Pseudomonas sp. GW822-FHT06D10. NCBI lineage: Bacteria > Pseudomonadati > Pseudomonadota > Gammaproteobacteria > Pseudomonadales > Pseudomonadaceae > Pseudomonas > Pseudomonas sp. GW822-FHT06D10. The sequence goes on from NZ_JBXALN010000001.1 coordinate 1,066,788, forward strand.
CCCGATCCAATCCTGTAGAGGGTCAATAGGCCGAATCGCTGGCGGCCACCGCGTCTTCGCTGCTGGCCGCGCGTTTGCGCGAGGCCGGCTTGGCGCTTTGCTCGAAGTGCGCCTGACGCTGTTGCAGGGCTTCGAGCAGACCGAAGTCCTGGGGGAAATCGTCGACCTGGATCGCGTGGTCGCCGTATTCCACATAGCGCCCCAGCAGCTCGTCCTCGTCCGGGCTGATCAGCTGCAGCTCCAGGGCCTTGACCCGCCAGATCACGAAGGCCTCGCGGGAGATCGGCAACGGCGCCAGCGTGCCCTGCTTGATCGCCGGCTTGAGCCGCGCCTCGATCAGGTCCACCTGTGGCTGCAGGCGGAACGCCAGTTCGCCATAGGCCAGCTTGTCGATGTCCGGCTGCGGGATGTAGGAGTCGGCCAGCAGGCGGTCGCGGGTCGGGCCCGGGGTCTGCACCAGTTCGGCGACTTGCGCCAGCAGGCGGTCCGACGGCTTGCGCTGGGGAATGCCCAGGGGAAAGCTCAGGCCACGGATGATCCGCGCGGCAGCCTTGGACGGATAGTTGTCCAGCACTTCGGCCAGGGCTTCATGGGCCCGCAGCAGGCAGTCTTGGGCGGCCCAGTGCACCAGCGGCAGGTCGGCCTGCGGCCGGCCATCGTCCTCGAAGCGCTTCAACACGCAGGACAGGATGTACAGCTGGGACAGAATGTCCCCCAGGCGCCCGGTGATGCTTTCCTTGCGCTTGAGGGCACCGCCCAGCACGCCCATGGAAATGTCCGAGGCCAGGGCGAGGACCACCGACAGACGCTGGATCTGCCGGTAATAGGCGGCCAGGGCCTTGTCAGTGTTGCCCGGGGCCTTGATCAGGCGCCCGCCAGTGACCGCGTGCACCGCAGCGCGCACGGTGTTGGCGAAGACGAAGCTGATATGGCCGAACATCGCGCTGTCGAACGCTTCCAGGCCCTTGCGCCCGGTATCCCGGGCCGCTTCCATCTCGCGAAAGACATAGGGATGGCAACGGATCAGCCCCTGGCCGTAGATGATCAGGCAGCGGGTCATGATGTTCGCGCCTTCCACGGTGATGGCGATCGGGCTTTGCTGGTAGGCCCGGGCCAGGAAGTTGTTGGGGCCCATGCAGATGCCCTTGCCGGCAACGATGTCCATGCCGTCATTGACCATGGCCCGGGCGCGCTCGGTAACGTGGTACTTGGCGATGGCCGAGATCACCGAGGGCTTCTCGCCGGCATCCAGGGACGCCACCGAGACCTTGCGCACCGCGTCGCAGGCATACAGGTGCCCGGCCATGCGGGCCAGGGGCGCCTGCACCCCTTCGAACTTGCCGATGGGCAGGCCGAACTGCTTGCGCATCGCCGCGTAGGCGGTGGTACCGCGCACCGCCACCTTGCCCAGGCCGACGTTGGCCGAGGGCAGGGAAATGGCGCGCCCGGCGGCCAGGCATTCCATCAGCATGCGCCAGCCGTTGCCCACCTGGTCGCCACCGCCGATCACCCATTCCAGGGGGATGAACACATCCTTGCCGGTGGTCGGGCCATTCTGGAACACCGCGTTCAGCGGCCAGTGGCGACGCCCGGTATTGACCCCGGGATGAGTGGTGGGAATCAGCGCGCAGGTGATCCCCAGGCTGCCCTTGGTGCCCAGCAGGCCGTCCGGGTCCTCGGCGCGAAAGGCCAGGCCCAGCACCGTGGCGATCGGGCCCAGGGTGATGTAGCGCTTGTCCCAGGTAACCCGGAAGCCCAGCACTTCCTGGCCCTCGAACTGGCCCTTGCAGACCACGCCGGTATCGGGAATGGCCCCGGCGTCGGAGCCGGCATAGGGGCTGGTCAGGGCGAAGCAGGGAATGTCTTCGCCCCGGGCCAGGCGCGGCAGATAGTGCTGGCGCTGGGCCTCGGTGCCGTAGTGCAGCAGCAGTTCGGCCGGGCCCAGGGAGTTGGGCACCATCACCGAGATTGCCGCCGCCGAGCAGCGGGTGGAGAGCTTCATCACCACCTGGGAATGGGCATAGTGGGAGAAGCCTTTGCCGCCGTACTGCTTGGGAATGATCATCCCCAGGAAGCCGGCGTCCTTGGTGTATTGCCAGGCCTTGGGCGAGAGGTCCTGCCAGACCTGGGTGGTTTCCCAGTCGTTGGCCATGTCGCACAGGGTTTCCACTTCGTTGTCCATGAACGCCTGCTCTTCGGCGCTCAGGCTGGCCGGCGCGGCGCCTATCAGGCGCGACCAGTCGGGCTTGCCGCTGAACAGCTCGGCGTCCCACCAGACCGTGCCGGATTCGATGGCCGCGCGCTCGGTGTCGGACATGGCCGGCATGATCTTGCGGAACATGACCAGGGCACGACGGGTGAGCAAGGCCCGACGCAGCGGCTTGACGCTCAGCAGCGCAGCCGGCAGCACCACCAGCAGCGCCGCGAGGCTGATGCCCAGCGAGCCCACCAGGCCCAACCAGTGCCCTGCCCCCAGCCAGACCAGGGCCGAGCCCAGCCACCAGGATGCCGGGGCCTGCCGATAGGCCAGTGCGAACGCAGCGGCGAGTCCCACCAATAACCAGACAATCATGGAATACCTCTCTTGTTCTATGCAGACGACCACTTGGAGCCTGGGCGTTGTGCCGGCCCCTCGAAGATCACCCTACAAAGGAAACTGCCGCGTTTCAAATTTTATTTTTAAATATTGTTTTGAGTGATTTCAGCAACGCACAACGGCCGAACGATGTCAGCCAGGGCTTGGGGGAATGGCAGGTCAAGACGGGTCCTGAGGTGACCCGTCCCGCCGACGGCAGTAGCACAATCCCTTTGTACTGCCGTTATCTCGAGGCGTGGGTAAAGCCTTTACCCTCAGAAGTGATAGGTCGCGGAGAGACTCACCACCTCGCCCTTGGCGTCGACCTTGCCATCCAGGCGCGAGGCACCGAGACGGTCCACGTTCTGGGTCTTGATCTTGGCTTCCTTGACGAATTGCCGGGAATAGGCGCCGTCGATGGTCAGGCCGGGGATCGCCCTGATGTCATAGCCGAAGCCCAGGGAAGTGAACCAGCGATCGTTGTCGGGAATCCGCGGGTCACGTGTGCTGTTGCGGGTTGGTGTCTGGTCGTACGCCACACCGGCCCGCAGGGTCAGCTGGTCGGTGAAGCGGTAGTCGCCACCCAGGGAATACATCATGGTGTCTTTGTACTTGTACGGGATGGAGACCAGGGTATTGCCATCGGACTTCAGGGTCAGGTCCTTGAACGACGACCATTGGGTCCACAGCATGCTGGCGCCCAGGGTGAAGCGGTCATCGAACACGTGCACCCAGTCCAGCCCGGCGGAGGCTGGAATGTCCAGCTGGGCACTGGCGTTGGCGCCGTCCGGGTTCAGCTTCAGGCCGGGATAGGCCAGTTCCACCAGGCTTTCACCATTGGGCCCGGCCGGTTGGGTCATGTACTGGCGGCCTACCGCGTCGGCACGCACGTTGTACTTGCCGTCCATCTTGTTCTTGATCTTGGCGTGGTAGTTCAGGCCCAGGGTGTCGCGGTCGGTGGGTTTCCAGACCACGCCGGTAAACCAGCCTACCGAGGTATTGTCCACCTTGACCCGCATCAGGTTCGCCCCGACGCCGGACGGCAGCGGGATACCGCCCAGGCCGGGAGATACCGCCGCGGCACCGGTCAGGTTGAGGTTCTGGCTGACGAAGCCCTTGCTGTGCTGGACGATGACCCCGGCCCCCAGGGAGAAGTCGTCATTGACCTTGAACGACAGCGAGCCGGTCAGGCCCACGGTCTCGATCTTGGTATCCACCGAAAAGTCGCGGATTTTTGAATTGTCGTTGTCCCAGGTGCTGCGCATGCCCATGGGCACGACCTGGCTCAGGCCGAAGGCAAACTGATCGTTGATCGGCATTACCATGAAGCCGGTCGGCAACCAGGCGGTGAAGCCGCCCTGGCCACCATTGCCCTCCAGGGGCACCGGGCCACCGGTGGGGACGCCGGATGCATCCACCGGCAAGGTGGTGGCCGGATTCCCTTGATAATCGTAGGCATCGCCTTTGTATTTCATCTTGATGCGGGCGTAGTCGACCGTCATCTGTGCCACGTTCTGATCGATAAACGCCATGGCCGCCGGGTTGTTGTAAGCCGCGCTGGGGTCGTTCTTGAACAACGAACCACCACCGAAGGCCCGGCCCCATCCGGGAGCGCCGTAGGTAGGCGTGGTGAAGCCGCCTGCCTGAACAGTGCCGATCGCACCAAAGCCCCCCAACAGGGCAAGTGCCACCGCGATCTGCAACTGTTGTTTCTTATTATTCATGCCCCACTCCTTATTATTATCGATAGCAACCGACACTACAGGGCCCTCCTGATCTGCAGATCACCGCCTCTTGCGAGGCGGTGTCCTTCAGCGGGTGATCAGCCCTTGGTTCCTGATAACGCTTAAATCACGCTGACCTGTGGCGACGGTTTGGCGTTCAGTACATCCACGGAGCAGCCACCGCTCAGGGTCTGAGGCGTGCTCAGGCTCAGCGAGTGAGTCACGTTGCTCCAGGCCACGTTGATGGTGGTCGGACCGCAGTTGGTGGCAGGGAAGAAGGAAATGGTGTAACCCACATTGGTCACGGTACCTGCGGTGGTGCTGGAGGCACTCAGGGTCCATGGCAAGCCAGTGATCTTCGGCAGGTTGCACAGCGCGTTGCTGCCGCTGACGGTGGCGCCGGTGATGCTGGCCACGCCGCCGGCGATGTTGCCGCTGAAGTTGATGTTGCAGGTCACGGGCTGGTTGAACGAGGACGGCGAGCGCACGGTGATGGTGCCGCCAGGGGTAGTGAACGGACCATCCGGGTTCGCACCATCAATGGCGATGGATGCAGCGCTGGCCATGGAAGCAGCTCCCAAGCAGGCAACGATGGCGGTGGCGGACACGAGAGTTTTGATGCCTTTCATTGTTGTTTTTCCTCACATGTATGGCGATTCATTTCGCCGGGGTAATGGCCTTGAGCGAGACGACACGGAGAACAGCGACCGAGCTTCCCTTTCCAGCCAAATCTTCAATTCGATAAAGGTGTGACGTGCGCGTCAGGGTGCAACCCGGAACGTGGGTGGCATCTGGATCGATACGGTCTTGATGGTGCAGCCACCGTCGAGGCTGACCTGGGCCGCCTCCAACTTGCCGGTGCTGTTGTTCCAACTGCCTTCGGCGGTGGACGGCCCGCAGTCGCCGCCCACCAGGGGCGCGTGCACGGTGACCTGGATACCCGACATGGCGCCGCTGGTTTCGTCCTTGGCGATCAGCTTCCAGGGTAGGTGCGTGGCTTCCACCTGGCCGCACTTGAGGCCGCCGCTGAAGTCGACTTTCTCGACGCTGGCGAAGCTGCCGTCGGGGCTGACCTTGCCGCTGACCTGGATGGTGCAGTCGGCATTGATGATGCTCTTGGCAAAGCTGATGGGGCCCTTGGCGGTGAACTCGGTGTTGGCCGGTTCAATGCGCGCGGCTTCGGCGGCGCCCATCAGGGAGATCCCCACCAGGACCACGAACAACTGGGCAGTGAATAGCGGTGAAATAGACATCCGTGACTTCCTTACAGTTGCTTATTGTTGTTGTCGGTCAACTTGCTTAAGGACTGCCTACTGCGTTGCTCACCCTTCAAGCGGGCACATCACAGGCGAACACGACCGGTTCACCAGCACTTGCAGGGGTGAGCGGTACAACTAAAGAGCGGTGTCTGAATCGGTGTTGCTGAAGCCGTAGCGCTTGAGCAACTCGTCACGCTTGGCCGGGTGCATGTTGGCCAGGCGTACATCACCCGAGTAGTGCGCCAGCACCCGGTGATCCATCAGGCGCCGCCAGAGGGCCGGCACATAGGCCCAGACGATCATGGTGGCGTAGCCATAGGGCAGCTGTGGCGACTCATCGAAGTGACGCAAGGCCTGATACGCACGGGTCGGGTTGGCGTGGTGGTCGGAGTGGCGCTGCAACTGGAACAGGAAGATGTTGGTGACGATCCGGTTGCTGTTCCAGGAGTGGCGCGGCGAGCAGCGTTCATAACGGCCGTTGGGCTGTTTCTGGCGCAGCAGACCGTAGTGCTCGACGTAGTTGACCACCTCCAGCAGAGAGAAGCCGTAGACCCCCTGGATCACCAGGAAGGGAATCACCGCCGCCCCCAGCCAGGCGATCAGCACGCCCCACAGCACCACGCTGTACAGCCAGGCGCTGAGCACGCCGTTCTTCCAGTGGAGGGTCGGCAGGCCGAGTTTTTCCAGGCGCTGGCTTTCCAGATGCCAGGCCGAACTCAGGCTGAACCACACGGTGCGCGGCAGGAAACTCCAGAAGGATTCGCCCAGGCGCGAACTGGCCGGGTCCTCCGGGGTGGCCACCCGCACATGATGGCCGCGGTTGTGCTCGACGAAGAAGTGCCCATAGAAGGTCGAAGCCAGGGCCAGCTTGGCCAGGAACTTGGCCATCCCGCGGTTCTTGTGCCCCAGCTCATGAGCGATGTTGATGGCAATGCCGGTGGCCGCGCCAGTGGACATCGCCATGCCCAGGTAGGTGAACCAGCCGATACTGCCGTGCAGTTGCGCACGCTCGGTGAGGAAGGCGGCGAAACTCGCCAGGCTGCCTTGCAGGTGCAGTTGTTCACTCAGTTGCAGCAGGCCGCCGGCGATGATCCAGTCCACCCCGCTGATGGCCATCCAGGCGGTCACCACCAAAGACAGTACCGAGAGCACGGCACAGCTGTAGACGATAAAGCGGTAGTAGGGTTGTTTTTCCAGATCGGGAACGGCGGATTCAGGCGGGTTGCTGGCATCTTCCCCCATCAGGCCGTCAATCAGCGGGATCAGGCCGAAGATCACCAGGACCCCGCTCCACCAGAACACTTGCACCCCGGTGGTGAGGGCGAAGATCCCCGACAGCAGAGGGGTGATCATGGGCAAGGTGCCCAGCCACCACAGGTGACGCTTGCTATCGGTCCAGACGCCGGGTGCCGCCACGGAAACAGTCATGGCAGCCTCCGCAGGATGGCAGTCGAAACAGGTGCTATAAAGGACAGCGCGGCTGCGCTGTGCAGAGCGTGAAGGGATGAAAAAACAAAAGCGTGAAATGGCGTTATTTTCATTATTTTTAATCGCTCAATTGCACTTTCAAAAAAAACATTCAAAACATTTTTTTAAAAAAATAGCTCGGGTTCGTTAGCTCGTCAACTATTTTTTCGGCTTGTTTCGAATGTCGCCCGTGAAGCATTTACAGCTGCTGTCGACGCCGCGGCAGGGGCGCTCGAAACCGCCCCCCACCACGCCCTCAACTTGCTCTTGAAGCCGCGAACGGCGGGTGCAGGATGGTTGCGCTGCGTTGTGGCGCAGCCTGGGAAGCGACGTGCTGGACCATGGCCACCACCCGCTCGACTGCGCTGATGGGCAACATGTGGCCCCGGCCCTGGACGATCTCCAGGGACAGCCCCGGCACCTTGCCGACCATTGACTCACCGTGCCGGCGGTAACTGAGCACCGGGTCCGCCGAGCCATAGATCAGCCCTACCGGCAGCTTCAGGCTGGGGTAATGCTTGACCATGCCCGGCAGCGAACGGTTGACCACGGCGATTTCGCTGGAGGCGTTGTAGAAGCTGTCCGAACGCATCCCCAGCAACCCGCCGCCACGCTCGGCGAAATCCTCGGGCACCGGGTCCGGGGCGAACACCGACTTGACCAGGCCACGGCGCCCGAGCATGGCCATGGGCGCCGCCAGGGTCAGGGACATCCAGCGCCGCAGCAAAGCCGGGCGCACTGCCAGGGACAGGAACACCAGCGGCAACATGCGCTGCGGATGGGTCAAGGGGGCCACCAGGATCAGCCCGGACACCGATTGCCGATGGTCCAGGGCCAGGGACAGCGCCACCGCACCGCCCAGGGAATGCCCCAGCACCAGGGGCTGGCCCAGGTCCAGGGTACGAATGAACCTGGCCACCAGGCTGGCCTGGGCCGGCAGGTCTGCCGCGGCGCCCCGGGCCCGGGTGGAATAGCCCGAACCGGGACGATCGATGGTGATCACCCGGAAGCGTTCGCGCAGCTGCGGGGCCAGGGAGTGGGTCAGGTTGCGCCCGCAGCCGGTCAGGCCATGGATCATCAATAGCGCCGGGCCCCTGCCCTCATCGGTGTAGTGGATGCGCTCGCCACCGACCTCGAGAAAGCGTCCGTTGATCGGAACCTGGCTTTCAATCCGGCGGTTGATACGAAAACTCACCACCCAGAGCACCGCACTGACCGCAAGGAATACCGCTGCCGCTACCAGCCACTCCATAACCCGCCCCCTCAGCTTCCCTGCGCCGTTAGCCCGTGATCGGAATGACCTGGCGGTGTGGCGTGTCGCCCTGGCCTGGTGCCGCCTGTGACGCCTCACCCATGGCCTGGATGAGCCCCGCAAAATCCACAGGCGACCAGCGCAGGTGACATTTTCAGGTAATTTATTTAAATTAATTTTTAAAACATTATTTTAAATTGTGCAATCCTGAGTTTTCACCCACTGACGAAAGTCACCCAGCAACATCATTACAATCGAGGTACACACCATGAATGCGTACTCGCCACCCAACGACCCCGAGGTCGTTGACATCGCCATCATCGGCGCCGGCTTCGCCGGGCTGTGCATGGCGATCAAGCTCAAGCAAGCGGGGATAGAGGATTTCTTCGTCGCCGAACACGCCGCGTCCCTGGGGGGCACCTGGCGCGACAATCATTACCCCGGCTGCGCCTGCGACGTGCAATCCCACGTTTATTCCTTCTCTTTTGCGCCCAACCCGAACTGGACCCGGCAGTTCGCGCCCCAGCCGGAAATCCGCGAATACCTGGAAAACTGCGCCCGGGATTTCGCCCTGGCGCCCTACCTGCACTTCAACATGGGCCTGCAACAGGCGGTCTTCGATGAAGCCCGGGAGCGCTGGCACCTGCGCTTCAGCAATGGTCGGGAAGTCAGCGCGCGGGTACTGATCTCCGGCATGGGTGGCCTGTCGCGCCCGGCGATCCCGGACATCCCCGGGCTCGACACTTTCACCGGCAAGCGGTTTCACTCCCAGCAGTGGGATCACCGCTACGCCCTGCAAGGCAAACGGGTGGCGGTGATCGGCACCGGCGCCAGCGCCATCCAGTTCGTGCCGAAAATCGCCCCGCGGGTGGCTCAGCTCAAGCTGTTCCAGCGCACCCCACCGTGGATCATGCCCAAGCCCGACCGCGAGCTCAGCACGGTGGAACGCTGGGCCTTCAAGCACCTGCCCTTCACCCAGCGGCTGGTGCGCTCGGCGCTGTACTGGGCCCTGGAAAGCCGGGTGATCGCCTTCGCCCGCCGGCCCAGACTGATGAAGGTGGTGCAGCGCGTGGCCCTGCGCCATCTGCGCAAACAGGTGCCCGACCCGGTGCTGCGCCAGCGCCTGACCCCGGACTACACCATCGGCTGCAAGCGCATCCTGATCTCCAACGACTACTACCCGGCCCTGACCCGGGGCAACGTGCGGCTGATCACTGATGACATCCAGCGCATCGACGGCGACGCGGTGATCACTGCAGACGGCAGCCGCCACCCCGTGGACTGCATCATCTTCGGCACCGGTTTCCAGGCCACCGACCCGATTCCCCGGGGCCTGCTGTTCGGCCGCCATGGCCAGGACCTGATGGACAGCTGGGCCCGGGGGGCCCACGCCTACCTGGGCACCTGCCTGCCGGGCTTCCCGAATTTCTTCATGATCGTCGGCCCCAACACCGGCCTGGGGCACAACTCGATGATCCTGATGATCGAGGCCCAGGTGGACTACATCCTCAAGGCCCTGGGCCAGATGCAGCGCGAACGTATCGCCAGCATCGAAGTCCGGCCCCAGGTCGAAAGCCAGTACAACCAGCGCCTGCAGCAGCGCCTGGCCGGGGCCATCTGGTCCACCGGCGGCTGCCGCAGCTGGTACCTGGACCCGCGCAGCGGGCAGAACACCACCCTCTGGCCGGGCTCCACCTGGAGCTTCAAGAAGACCTTGCAGCACTTCGAGCTGCAGGACTACCAGGCCAGCCACCTGCCCCACGCCCAGCCCGCCGCCGCACCGGCTGCCACGCGCCCCCTGCACCTTGAAGAGGCCGCTCTCAATGAAAAACTTTAACGGTAAAGTCGCCGCCATCACCGGCGCCGCCTCCGGCATGGGCCGCGCCCTGGCCGTCGCCCTGGCCCGTGAGGGCTGTCACCTGGCCCTGGCCGACAAGAACCCCCAGGGCCTGGCACAGACCGTGGCCCAGGCCCGGGCCGCGACCCTGTTGCCGCTGCGCATCAGCAGCCAGGAACTGGACGTCGGCGACCGCGAAGCGATGTTCGCCTGGGCCGCCGCCAGCGCCGCCGAACACGGCCAGATCAACCTGATCTTCAACAACGCCGGGGTGGCGCTGTCGAGCACCGTGGAAGGTTCGAGCCTGGCGGACCTGGAGTGGATAGTGGACGTCAACTTCTGGGGCGTGGTCCACGGCACCCAGGCCTTCCTGCCCTACCTCAGGCAATCCGGCGACGGTCACATCATCAACACCTCCAGCGTCTTCGGGCTGTTCTCCCAGCCCGGCATGAGCGGCTACAACGCCACCAAGTTCGCCGTGCGCGGCTTTACCGAATCCCTGCGCCAGGAGCTCGATCTGCAAGGCCACGGCGTCTCCGCCACCTGCGTGCATCCGGGGGGCATCCGCACGGATATCGCCCGCACCAGCCGTATCAGCAACAACGTCAAGGGTTTCCTGATCGACAACGAACAGCAGGCCCGGGACGACTTCGAAAAACTCTTCATCACCTCCGCCGAAACCGCCGCCAAGGTGATCCTGCTGGGGGTGCGCAAGAACAAGCGCCGGGTGCTGATCGGCCGCGACGCGCACTTGCTCGACCTGTTCATCCGCTTGCTGCCCAGCGCCTACCAGGCCCTGGTGGTATGGGCCAGCCGGCGCATGGCGCCCAAGCCGGGCAAGACGCAGCCGGCGGTCTACGAGCCCCAGGACGAACGCGGCCTGTAGTGCCGCCCACCCTTTTTTCATGTCTAGAGGAGCGACAGCCATGCTGCCCATCCGCCGCGACATCAAGGTCGACCTGCCTGCCGAACGCGCCTGCGACTGGCATGAGCAAGGCAGCCACGTGACCCACTTCTTCAATGCGTTGTCCCTGCTGTTTCCTTCCGGTGAGCTGTTCTTCATGGACAGCGTGCGCCACTACCGTGAACAGATTCACGACCCCGAGCTCAAGCGCCAGATCCAGGGTTTCATCGGCCAGGAAGCCATGCACAGCCGCGAGCACCTGCGCTACAACGACCTGCTGCAGGACGCCGGGCTGCCGGCCCATCTGCTGGACCGGCGGTTGCGCTTCTTCCTCGATTTCCAGAAGAAGCACTTCCCGCCGGCCTTCAACCTCGCGATCACCGTAGCCCTGGAACACTACACGGCAATCCTCGCCGACCTGCTGCTGCGCGACCCCAGCCGCTTCGGCAATTCGGTGGCGGGCTACCGGCAGATGTGGCTGTGGCACGCCCTGGAGGAAACCGAGCACAAGGCCGTGTCCTACGACGTCTGGAACAGCGTGATCAAGCCCGGGCCCAAGCGTTACCTGATCCGCACCGGGAGCATGCTGTTCACCACCCTGGGCTTCTGGCTGGTGGTGTTCGACTTCCATGTGCGCATGCTGATCGCCGACCGCCGTCGCGGCGGCCACTGGCGCGGGCTGTGGCAGGTGGTCAAGTACCTCTACGGCCCCAAGGGGGTGTTCCCGCGGATCGCCCTGCCCTGGCTGCAGTTCTTCAAGCCGGGCTTTCACCCCTGGGACCACGACAACCGCGAGCAACTGCAACGCATCGACGGCCTGGTGCAGGACATCGAACGCACCCGCGCCGCCGCGGCCAAGTGACAAATGCCGGCACGGCGCAACAGCGGCGTGCCGGCATCCCCTGGCGGGGCTGCTAACCTGCAACGCACCCTTAGGTGCTGCGAGCCCGCGCGATGATCCTGATTCTGCTGCCCCACGCCGACTACGACCCCAGCGAAAGCAGCCTGCCCTGGCAGGCTGCCCGGGACGCCGGTTTTGCCGCGCAGTTCGCCACCCCCCTGGGGATGCCGGCCTACGCCGATTCGCGCCTGGTGAGCCTGGGGTTCGGCCCGCTCAACCCGTTGTTGATGACCCCGGCGGCCGACCTGGCGCGCTACCACGCCATGACCCGCGACCCGGCCTTTTGCTGCCCTCTGCCCTATGCCGGGGTCGATCCGGCGGCCTACGAGGGCTTGCTGATTCCCGGCGGTCACGCCCGGGGCATGCGCAGCCTGTTGGAATCCGAGGAGGTGCGGCGGATCATCCTGGCCTTCTTCCAGGCCGACAAACCCGTGGCCGCGGTGTGCCACGGCCCCCTGGCCCTGGCACGCTGCATCGATCCGGCCAGCGGGCGCTCGGTGCTCCATGGGCGCAAGGTCACCGCCCTGCTGGCCGGCCCCATGGAACTGGCGGCCTGGCTGGTCACCGCGCCGTGGCTGGGGCGCTATTACCGCACCTACGACCACAGCGTCGAGGAAGAGATCAAGGCGGCCCTGGCCAGCCCGGCGGATTTTCTGCCCGGGCCCTGGCTGCCCCGGCGGGATTCGGCAGAGCACCCCGAGCGCGGTTTTGTGGTCCGCGACCGCAATCTATTGACCGCACGCTGGCCCGGGGACTGCCACCGCTTCGCCAATGAATGGGCGAGCCTGCTGCAACAGGCTCGCGACGCCCAACCTCAGGCGCAGCAGGCAGAGCGCTGACCCGGCTTGAAGGCATGGCTGCGCGCGCCCCAGACCAGCATCAGGCCCACCAGCGCCAGGGCGGCCATGGCCCAGGGAAAAGACGCCGCGCCATAGCGTTGCAAGAGCAGGCCGCCGACCATACCCCCGCAGGCAATTCCCAGGTTGAAGATGGTCACCAGCATCGATTGCGCGACATCCGCCCCCTCCCCGGCCACATCCGCCACGGCGGTCTGGAGCAAGGTCGGGGCGCCACCGAAGGTCAGGCCCCAGGCGCCAATGCCGAGCCAGGCCAGCCAGGGCTGGCTGGCAGCGATCCCCAGCAGCAGGCACGCCAGGGCGAAACCGGCGAGGCTGCACAGGGTCAGCCCGCGCAGCCAGCGGTCGACCCCGAGCCCGGTGAACCAGATCCCCACCAGGGAGGCCAGGCCGAACACCAGCAGCGCCCGGTCGAGAGAGGCCGCCAGGCCCAGGGACGCGAGAAACGGCGCGATATAGGTGTAGAGAATGTTGTGGGCCAGGATCCACACGAAGATCACCAGCAGCGCCTGGGGCAGGCCCCGGGTGAGAAAGATCCGCGCGATCGGCTGGCGCTGGTGGGCCGGCTGGCCGGGGTAGTCCGGCACTGCCAGGCGCACCCAGAACCACAGCAGCAGAGCCAGTAGCGACAGCCCCCAGAAGATCTGCGGCCAATCCATGCGGGTGCCCAGCCAGGCCCCCAGGGGCACCCCCAGGCACAGCGCGATCGGCTGGCCCACGCCCACCACCGCCAGGGCCCGGCCCTGCAACTCGGGCACCACCAGACGCCGGGCATAGCCGGCCAGCAGGCCCCAGACCAGCCCCGCCGCCATGCCCGCGGCAAAGCGCGCGGCCAGGGTCAGCAGGTAGTGGGTCGACAACGCGGTCAGGCTGTTGAACAGCAACAGGCCGCCGATGGCCAGCAACAGCAAGGGCCTACGGCGCCAACTGCGAGTGGCGGCGATCAGCGGAATCGCCGCCGCCACCGAGCCCAGGGCATACAGGCTGATCAACTGCCCGGCCATGGCCTCGCTGATGCCCAGGCCCTGGCTGATCTGCGGCAACAGCCCGGCAGGCAGCGTCTCAGTGACGATGGCGATGAAACCGGCCAGGGTAAAGGCCAGCAGGCGCCAGACCGGCAGCCTGCTGGAGGCGGTCGGCAAAGGTACGCAAATGTTCATGAAAGAATGCTCACACAAGAAAACCAGAGATCACCGCAGGAACCGGCTTGCCGGCGAAGAGGCCCTCAGCCCCTGCGCCCGACTCACGGGCGCCTTCGCTGGCAAGCCAGCGCCTGCATCAGCGCTAGAAGAAACCGCTCAGCCGAGGTAGGAGGCCGCCATGTCCTTGTCGCCATGGCCCTGCGCCAGGGCGCGCTGGAAACGCTGGATTCCGGCCTCGGCCAGATCCAGCCGGACCCCGGCTCTGGCGGCCGCCGCTACCATCAATTCGGCGTCTTTCAGGGCGTTGGCCAGGGTAAAGCTCGGGCTGTAGTCGCCACTGAGCATGGCCCGGGTCTTGGCCTGGAAATAGCCGCTGTCCAGGGGCCCGCCGCTGACCAGTTCCACCACCAGCGCCGGGTCCAGCCCCAGCCCCTTGGCCAGGGCCAGGCTTTCCGCGGCGCCGTGGGTCAGGGCCAGCACCCAGCTGTTGAGGGCCAGCTTCAGGCGGCTGCCGGCTCCCGGCTGTTCGGCAACCCAGAGCACACGCTTGGCGATGGCCTCCAGCAGCGGCTGCAACGCCGGCCGATGAGCCTCGGGGCCCGCGCCCAATACCACCAACTGGCCCTGCTCCGCAGGCTGGCGCGTGCCCAGCACCGGGGCATCGTAGAAGACCAGCCCGCCATCCCGGGCAAAGCCTTGCAGTTGGTCGTTGGCCTCGATCCCCACGGTGGCCATCTGCAGCCAGAGCGCCCCAGGCTCGAAACCGTCCCGTGCCTGCTGCATGGCTTGCAGCACGGCGGCGCCGTCCTTGCCCAGGGTGATGATCACTTGCGCCCCGCGTACCGCCTCGGCGGGCTCGGCAAATACCTGGATATCGTCCGCGATCAGCGCCTGGGCCCGCTGCAGCGTGCGGTTCCAGGCTCGTACCGCAAAGCCCTTGCGCCGCAGATTGCGCGCCACTGCGGCGCCCATGATGCCGATGCCTAATACCGCAATGGATCCTGGTTGCTTGGCCATCTGTGTCTCTCCCGTGTTGAATTAATTATGGAATGATCATTCCAATAAAAGGCAAAAAAAAGCCCAGCCCTATAGGCGCTGGCTTGCCAGCGAAGACGCCCTGGAACCTGATGCAGATTGTGAGGGGCCCTTCGCCGGCGCGCCGGCTGCTACAGGCTGGCCAGGACCACCTCGACCACATCCAGCAGGCGCTGGCGTCGTTGCTCCGCCAGGCTACCCTTGGCCAGCACCCGCAAGCCCTGCACGGTGCACACTACAAAGCTGGCCAGGGCCCGGGGATTCTTCTGCGGGTCGATCTCCCCCTGCTCCTGGCCGCGACGCAGCACCTGCTCCAGGGCCGCCTCGATACGCTGGAAATTCTGCGCCACGAGCTGAGCCACCGCCGCGTCCTGCCCGGCCATTTCCAGGGAGGCATTGGCCGCCAGGCAGCCCAGGCGCCGGGTGTCTTCCAGCTCGTTGTCGACGATGTGCATCAGCAATCGCCGGACCAGTTCCCTGGCGGGTGCGTCGGCGCCCAGCAGCTCGATATTGGCGCTGGTCATCTGCTGGTAGCGCTTGAGGGCACAGGTGTACAGGCCGTGCTTGCTGTCGAAGGCGTTGTACAGGCTGCTGCGGCTCAGGCCGGTGCCTTCCACCAGGTCCTGAATGGACGTGGCGGCGTAACCGCGCTGCCAGAACACCTGCATGGCCGCATCGGCAATCTGCTCGGGGTCGAACTCCTTGGGACGCACGGCTATTACCTTTCTGGAATGATCGTTCCAAAGACTAAAGATCAAGCCGGCAGGCGTCAACCGCCCCGGGCAAAAAAAGCCCCGGGCCGGTTCTCGGGTCCAGGAAGCGGATCTAGGAAGCGGAAGTCGCCAGGGGCTTGTTCAACTCGCCGATCTTTTCCAGCCGAGCGCGCACGATGTTGCGGCTGATGTTGAGCAGGCGCCCGGTCTGCAACTGGTTGCCATGGCAGTAGCGATAGGCCTCGCGAAAGATCGTTTCCTCGATGTGCTCGTACAGGTCGGGAATGTTCTGCTCGAACAGCGCCTGCAAGGCCCGGCCCAGGTCTGCCGGCGCCTGAGGCCCCGGGACGGCCAGGGGCGCCTGTTCCTGGCGGATGCCGGAGGAGCGCATGTCCACCAGGTGCAGATCCCCCGGTGCCACCCGTTGCTGGCGGCACACCAGCAAGGCGTGGTGGATGGCATTTTCCAGTTCGCGAATGTTGCCCGGCCAGCTGTGCTCCAGCAGCTTGCGTTCAGCCTCTTCGGTCAGCGAGGCACGGTTGTAGCCCAGGCGCTGGCAGTGTTCCTCAAGGAAGAATTCGGCCAGGGGCAGGATGTCCCCCGGGCGCTCGCGCAGCGGCGGCAGGCGGATGGTGGCCACGTGCAGGCGGTAGAACAGGTCTTCACGAAAATGCCCGGCCACCACGGCATCGGCGAGGTTGACGTTGGTGGCCGCCACCAGCCGCACATTGATCGGGATCGGCGTGCGCGAGCCCAGGCGCACCACTTCTCGCTCCTGCAGCACCCGCAGCAGCTTGACCTGCATGTTCAGCGGCAAGTCGCCGATCTCGTCGAGAAACAGCGTGCCGCCGTTGGCCGCTTCGAACCAGCCGGCCTTATGGGTGGTGGCGCCGGTAAAGGCGCCTTTTTCATGGCCGAAGAGTTCGCTTTCCACCAGGGTTTCGGCAAAGGCCCCGCAGTTCACCGCGACAAAGGGCTCGCGCCCGCGGCGGCTCAGGTGATGGATGTGGCGCGCCACCAGTTCCTTGCCGGTGCCGGTCTCGCCAATGATCAGGGTATTGGCCTCACTGGGGGCCAGGCGCTCGATGCGACTGAGCAATTCCTGGGAGCGCGGGTCCTTGAACACCAGAACGGTGGCCCGTACCGACTTGGTCAATTCACGGGCGTTTGGATGAGTGATCAGCGACATGGTGCATTCCTGGCAGTAAAAGCGCGGGCTCAATAGTGCACGAAGATATTTAGACTAAATAATTATTAATTAATCTTTAGATATTCCTTTTATGAATATACCTGGAGGGTGCTCCCCACCTGCTGCTGGAGCAGCAATCGGCCAGCACCTGCCTGTTCGCAGATCAGCAGCGGCGGCTTGGGCCAGGGCCTGTCGATCTGCCTGAAGCCCTTGCCAGGCAAGGCCTGCAGCGCTTTGTAGCGGCCCTGGCATGCAATCTGCTCTATCCCTTCCGACACCAGTACCCACCACCGCCCCTCGTAGGAGCTGGCTTGCCAGCGAAGGCGTCCGCAAGGGCGAGGCAAGGCTCAAGGGCCCTCTTCGCCGGCAAGCCGGCTCCTACAGGAGAACACCGCGATATCTGTTGCAGGAGCTGGCTTGCCAGCGAAGGCGCCCGCAAGGGCGAGGCAAGGTTCAAGGCCCTCTTCGCCGGCAAGCCGGCTCCTACAGGAGAACACCGCGATATCTGTCGCAGGGCTGGCGGGGCTGAGGGCTTATTTTTTGAGGGAGAGTGCAATGCAAGGTTTATGGCGCAATACCCTGGCCGTTATGGCCGGGCTGCTGATCAGTGTCACGGCCCTGGCCAACCCGGCCCCCGAGTCGGTGAAGGTTGCCATCGTCGCCTTCACCCAGGGCGGCAAGCCGGTGTTCGGCGGCATCGCCGGGCGGGTGATCGAGGATGGCTGGCTGGAACAGCAACTGAGCCAGCGCGGCATCAAGCTGCAGTGGATCGCCCTGCCCCACGCCGGCGCCGGGCCGCAGATCAACGAAGGCTTCAGCAACAACAGCATCGACTTCGCCGTGCGTGGCGACCTGCCGTCGGTGATCGCCGGCGCCGGCGGCGTGCCCGGCAAGCTGATCGTGCCCGGCGGCAGCGGCAACAATATCTACCTGGTGGTGCCCACCCAGTCCACGGCCAAGAGCATCGAGGACCTCAAGGGCCAGCGCCTGGCCCTGCATCGCGGCCGGCCCTGGGAGTTCGCCTTCAGCAACTTCCTGGCCAGCAAGGGCCTGAAGCTCGACGACTTCAAGATCGCCAACCTCAACCCCCAGGTCGGTGCGGCGGCGGTGTCCGCCGGCAAGGTCGACGCCGCGGTGCTGCTCAGCGAGGCCTATGCCCTGGAAGACAAGGGCGTGGGCCGGATCATCTGGTCCACCAAGCAAGGGGCCAATGACTGGCGCCTGGTCTCCGACCTCTGGGGCACCGACAGTTTCATCGAGCAGCACCCGGAGGTTACCCAACTGCTGGCCACCGCCTGGGTCAAGGCCGCCTGGTGGATTTCCCAGGAACAGAACCAGGACGCCTACTACCAACTGTCCTCCCGCGCCGGCACCGCCGAGAGCGTGCTGCGCCGCGACGACCAGGGCGACCCGGTGGCCTGGAAGGAGCGCTGGGCGCCCAAGAGCGACCAGCAGCTCAAGGCCCACTATCAGGCGCTGAGCGACTACGCCCTGGCCAACCAGCTGATCCGCACGCCCTACGACATCACCCCGGCCCTGGCCACCGGTTTCACCAACCAGGCGCTGATCGATCTGCACCTGAGTGATTACTGGCCCGCCCTGCGCGGCCAGGTCGCCACCCATCCCTGAACCCTGAGCACGAGTCTTCTTGATGAAACTGTCCGCAAAATTCACCTTTGGCCTGAGCCTCCTGGCGCTCTCCCTGTCGGCCCTGGCCGGCCCGACCTACGCGCCCAAGCCCGACCCGTTGCAGGGCGACGGCCGGGTCTCGGCCTTCTACACCTGGCAGGACGCGATCCCCCCGACCCCGGGCAAGCTGCTGCGCAGCGAACCCCTGGAAGCGACCCTGAGCCTGCCCAACGCCGCCAGCGCGCAACGGATTCTCTATAGCTCCACCGACGGCATCGACGGCAAGACCCCGGTGGTGGTCTCCGGCACCTTGTTCCTGCCCAAGGGCAAGGCCCCGGCCGGCGGCTGGCCGGTGGCCTCCTGGGGCCATGGCACGGTGGGCGTGGCGGATGTCTGCGCGCCGTCCTGGCAGGGCCGTTCCTACCGTGACGTGCAGTACCTGAGCCGCTGGCTGGACGAAGGCTTTGCCATTGTCGCCACCGACTACCAGGGCCTGGGCGTGCCCGGCGGCCATCCGCTGCTGAACAACCGCATGGCCGCCTACGGCATTCTCGACGCCGCCAAAGCCGTGGTCGCCGGGGTGCCCGGGCTGGCCAACAAGGTACTGATCGTCGGCCAGTCCCAGGGCGGCGCCGGCGCCTTCGCCTCGGCCGCCTACGCTTCCACCTACGCGCCAGACCTGGGGGTCAAGGGCAGCATCGGCACCGGGGTGATCTACACCATCGGCGCGAAGAATGTCGGCGAGCAGGACCCGAACAAGGTCGATGCCTCCCTGGCCTACGGTTTCTACACCTTGCTGGCCGCCCAGCAGTACGACCCCAGCATCAACCCCCGGGACTTCTACACCGACAAGGCCCTGCCGCTGTTCGAACAGGCCCGTACCAGTTGCCTGGCGTCCCTGGTCAGCGACGTGGTGGGGGTCGGCCTGACCCCGGCCAACGCCAAGAAGGACTATCAGGGCAGCCAACTGGCGGCCTGGCAGAAACAAGTGTCCTACCCGACCCTGAAAACCGCCCAGCCGGTGTTCATCGGCACCGGCGCCGAGGACAAGACCCCGGCCGCAGCCACCCAGGTGGCCCTGATGCAGGACGCCTGCAAGGCCGGCTCGGTGGTCGAGGGCCACTTGTACAAGAGCCTGGGCCACAGTGAAACGGTCAATGCCTCCCTCAAGGACTCGGTGCCGTTCGCCCACAAGGTGATCAACGGCCAAGCCATTACCCCCGTCTGCAACCCCAGCGTGCAATAGCCAGGAGGCCCAGCCATGAGCATCGAATTCTTCACTCGCCTGCCCCTGCACGGCGAAACCCAGTTCCTCCCCGGCGACCCGCGCAACCGCGGCGACTGGCACCGGGGCGGGCCCAGCACCGGTGCCGTCTCAGGCTTCAGCGTCGGCGACCACTTCACCTACATCGACTACCTGGGGCAGATCGCCCGGGCCGCGGAAATCAACGGCTTCGGCGGCGCGCTGATGGTCAACGCGCCCTCCGGCGAAGAGCCCTGGACCGTGTGCTCGCTGCTGGCCCGGGAAACCCGCACCCTGAAGTTCGTCACCGCCTTCCAGCCCTATCACTACACGCCCTGGGTTGCGGTGCAGCAGGCCGCCACCTACCAGCGCGCCACCGGCAACCGCCTGGTGTGGAACATCATCAACGGCGGCTCGGACGCCATTCAGCGCCAGGTCGGCGACTTCAGCGACCACGATGAGCGCTATGCCCGTGCCACCGAGTTCATGGACGTGGTCAAGGGCTACTGGCACAACGAGAACTTCCACTACCAGGGCCAGTTCTACCGCGCCGAAGGCGGTGGCCTGCGCGGCCCCTTGAAGAAGGCCGAGCTGCCGCTGATCTGCACCGCGGGATCGTCCATCGCCGCTCGGGAATTCGCCGCCAAGCATGCCGACTTCTACCTGATGCGCGCCGAGCACCCGGACGAGATCGCCGCGTTGATCGCCGATATTCGTGAGCGCGCCTTGCAGTACGGCCGCAGCGATATCCGCTTCGGCCTGTCGATCGACGTCATCACCCGGGAAACCGAGGAACTGGCACGCACCGAGGCCAAGCGCTTCTTCGACGAGGGCATCGCCAAGGGCGCGGTCAAGGCCGTGGCCGCCCATGCCGGGCTGCGCACCGCGCGCAAGCTCAGCTACGAGAACGGCTTCGCACAGAAGAACGAGACCCAGGGCTTCGAGGATTTCTTCATCCACCCCAATGTCTGGACCGGCTTCGGCTACATCGGCATACCGCCGGGCTGCGCCCTGGTGGGCAGCTACGAAAACGTGGTGGCGCGGATCCGCGAGTACCACGCCATCGGTATCGACCTGTTCTTCCTCGCCGGCTACCCGCACCTAGAGGAAGCCTACCGCCTGGGCGAGCACATCCTGCCGCACTTTCGCGACGAGCGCGCGGCCCTGAGCCGTCAGCCGCAAGCGCCGCTGGAGCTGCGCAGCGCCAACGGCCCGGCAGGAGCCTGACGCCATGAGCCAGGACTACTCGGGCTTGAGCCGCCGTCGTTTTCTCGGCCACAGCGCGCTGTTCGGCGGCGGCCTGCTGCTGGGCAGCGGCCTGCTGGCCGGTTGCGACGCGGACAATTCCAGCGCCCCGGGCACGGTCGCCAGCGACCAGCCGCGCTACGGCGGGCGCCTGCGCCTGGGGATTCTCGACGGCAACCAGAGCGGCAACCTGGACGCCCACAAACCCATCGGCAGCGGTATCGTCCGAGGCTTCGCGCTGTACAGCAAACTCTGGGAATGGGACGAGCAGATGCAGCCACGCCTGGCCCTGGCGGAGTTCGCCGAACCCAATGCCGATGCCAGCAGCTGGACCCTGCGCCTGCGCCAGGGCCTGGAATTCCACCACGGCAAGAGCATCGACGCCGATGACCTGATCTTCTCCATCCGCCGCCTCACCGACCCGCAGCTGGCCTCGCCCTACGCGGCGCTGCTGCACTGGGTCGATCGCGACAACCTGGTGCGGCTCGACGAGCGCACCGTACGCCTGAGCTTTCGCGAGGGCCGCAGCTACATGCCCCTGGCGGAAACCTGGGTCAACTTCGGCGGCATCGTCCCGGTGGACTACCACCCGGTGACCAATCCGGTGGGCGCCGGCCCCTACAAGCTGAAAAGCTTCACCCCCGGCCAGCGCTCGCTGTTCACCCGCTTCGACAACTACTACAAGGACGGCCAGCCCTACGCCGACGAACTGGAGATCATCGACTTCAAGGATCAGGTGGCGCGCCTGGCGGCCCTGCGTTCCGGGCAGATCGACATGGCCAACGTGATGCCCACCGAACAGTTGCAAGTCCTGCAGCGCGACCCGCGGGTGCGGCTGCTGAAATCGGTGACCGGCAACTGGCTGTCCTTCGACATGAACCTGGACAAGCCGCCGTTCAACGACCCAAGGGTGCGCCAGGCTTTCCGCCTGCTGGCGGACCGCGAGGAACTGGTGCGCCGCGCCCTGAACGGCCAGGGCCGGGTGGCCAACGACCTCTATGCCCCCAGCGACCCGACCTTCAACCACAGCCTGGGGCCCCGCCCCCACGACCCGCAGCGTGCGGCGCAGCTGCTCAAGGAGGCCGGCCAGGAAAACCTCGAGCTGGAACTGGTGACCACCCCGGGGCCGGCCCTGACCTCGGCCCTGGTGCTGGCCGAACAGGCCAAGCGCATCGGCGTGACCCTCAAGGTCCGCCAGGTGGACCTGGCGACCTTCCAGGGCCCGCAACGCAATGACTGGACCCTGAGTACCGGCGGCAGCATCGGCGCACCGTTTCTGGCCAGCGCGATCCACACCGACGCGCCCTTTGCCGTATCCAACAAGACCCACTTCAACGACCCACAGTTCAGCGAAGTGTTTCTCGCCGCCATGGCCCAGCCCGACCTGCAGCGGCGCACGGCCCTGGTGCACCAGGCCCAGCAGATCCAGTACGAACGGGGCGGCATGCTGATCTGGGGCTACGCCGACCTGCTGGACAGCGTCTCCACCCGCGTGGGCGGCGCCCGGGAAGAACAGTCGCTGTTCAGCACCTGGCGTTTCGAAAGGTTGTGGCTCAACAACAGCGCCTGACCCACCGCCCGACCGTAGGAGCTGGCTTGCCAGCGAAAGCGCCCGCAAGAGCACCGCGAGCCTCAAGGGCCTCTTCGCCGGCAAGCCGGCTCCTACAGAACATTCATGCGATTCAATATGAGGCTCATGTGCCATGCCCTCCAACGCCTTCGCTCGCCCCGCATTCGGCCCGGCCCTGGCCGTAACGGTGTTTTCTTCCCTGGCGCCGCCGCTCTTCGCCGCCGATACCCAGTTGCAAACCGTCACCGTCCAGGCCAGCAGCCAGGCCGATGACGATGCCCTGCCCACCCGGCCACCGACCTCGGTGTATGGCGGCACCGAAACCAAGGTGCTCGATACGCCACGCTCGGTGACCCAGATCAACGCCGAACAACTGGCCAACGACCCGATCCGCAGCGCCGACGATCTGGTCAAATACGCCCCGGGCATCACCCGCGGTGGCGGGCAGAACGCCGGTATCGCCCCGCAGTTCCGCGCCCAGGGCTCGGAAGTGTTCCAGGACGGCCAGCGCGCCTATGGCGTACGCCATCCGGCCAACTTCAACGCCTACGAGGGCGCGGACATCGTCGCCGGGCCTTCTTCGGTGACCTACGGTTCGGTGTCCGGCAGCGGCGGCTACGTCAACTACCTGAGCAAGAAACCCGATTTCAGCGGGTTCAAGACCCGTCTGAGCGGCGAGCTCGGTGCCTGGGTGCCGGACGGCCAGTCTCGGGACTCGCGCAAGTTCAGCATCGACAACACCGGCCCCCTGAGCGACCAACTGGCCTACCGGGTGAGCATCACCCAGCAGCGCCAGCAGGACTACTACGACAACGTCGACAACAATTTCGATGCCTTCTACGGGGCCCTGGCCTGGCGCAACGACAACCTGCGGGTGGACTGGAACGCCAGCTACGACAACTACTACGACTACAACATCACCCACGGCTGGAACCGCGCCACCCAGCAACTGGTGGACAGCGGCCAGTACTACGCCGGGCGCGCCACGCCGATCATCCAGAATGGCAACACCCTGTGGTCGCCGGTGCTGGCCTCCGGCGCCGCCAATGCCCCGACCCTGGGCTGGGTGCAGCGCCAGCGCAACGCCCAGGGCCAGTACAGCGTGGTGGATGGCAGCTTCCAGGCGGCCTCGCCCAACACCCAGGCCAGCCCCGGCACCCTGCGCGGCTGGGTCTACGACCCGAGCCTGGCGGGCAACGGCTTGACCTCCCTGTCGCCCCAGGCCGGCCAGCGCGGCGAAGACCAGAGCAGTTCACGGCGCTTCACCACCCAACTGCGCATCGAGGGCGACCTGTCCCCCAGCGTGACCCTGGCCAACAGCACCTTCTACCAGCGCTCCAGGGACTTGACCGATGCCGTTGGCGCCTTCCAGGTGCAATCCCGGGACAACCTGCTGGACAACCGTTTCGAGTTCCGCTCACGCAATGAAACCCGGCTCGGCGGCCTGGCCCTGCGGGACGACAGCAACAGCGGGCTGATCTACCGCCGCGAGTTCAACCAGTCGATCGCCGCCAACAATCATTTCGGCTCCACCATCAACGCCTACGACCTGACCCTGGATCCTTCGGGCAAGAACCCCGGCGACCTGCTGGGGCTCACCGGCAGCAACCCGGCCGGCGGCAACGGCGCCTGGATCGGCCAACCCGGGGTGCCGCAATACTCCAACTACTACGGCTGGCTCAACCTGGCGGCCATGTACCCCGCCGGCCACGGCCTGTACGCCGAATCCCTGGCGCCCTACACCGCCGAAAGCACCTGGACCACCAAGACCCTGTTCAGCCAGCACAACCTGCGCCTGGGCGAGCGGGTGGGCCTGAACATCGGTGCCAGCCGCAGCTGGATCGACGCCCGGATCGACAACCCCTTCGTCCTTGCAGGTGGCAGCGACCGGCGCGACAGCCACAATTACCGGCTGTTCGCGTTCCAGGTCAGCCCCTACGTCAAACCCACCGAGAACAGCACCCTGTACTACACCTTCGACCGCTCCCTGGCGGTCAACACCGGGTTCTTCTCCAACGGCCTGGGCTGGGGCAGCGGCAATGGCGCCAACCAGCTCAACCCCCTGGCGTTCCAGAGCCTGAGCGTGCTGCATGAACTGGGGCTGAAGGTCGAAGCCATCCCCGACCAGCTGTTCATGACCCTGGCCACCTTCAAGCAGGCCCGGGACCAGTCCCCGGACAGCAACAACAACATCGCCCGGCTGATCATCAAGGGCACCGAGGCGACCCTGCGCTACCAGCCAGACCCGCACCTGCGCAGCGGCCTCAACCTGTCCCGGCTCAGCGCCTACAACGAATTCACCTCCCAGGCGGGCTTCGCCTCCGCCGGGTTCATCCCCGACAACGGCACCGTGTTCGGCGACAACAACAGCCTCAACCAGCGGCCCTCCGGGCGCTTCGACGCGGTGCAGATCCCCGAGTACACCGCCAGCGGCTACCTCGACTACCGCTTCGACTCGGGCTTTGGCGCCGACCTCTCCGGCTGGTGGACCAGCAGCTGGTACCTGAACCTGAGCAAGACGGTGAAGGTCCCCGACGAATACAACCTCGACCTGGCCCTGTACTACCGCCAGCCCCAGTGGAGCACCACCCTGCGGGTGCTCAACCTGACCAACGAACTGAACTTCGTCAGCGGCCTGGCCGGCTCCACCAATACCTTCCTGCAGCCCATGCCCGGACGCACCGTGCTGGCCCAGGTGGACTACCGCTTCTAGGCACTTTCATTCTTCTGCGACCTCAGGACACTCCCCATGAGCATTGAATTCGTCGGCATGATCTTTCCCCGCCAATGGTCCGAAACCCGCGGCGTGCGCAGCCCGGACTTCGACCTGGCATTCATCCGCGAGCACGCGCGTGCCCACGAACACGCGGGCTTTGACCGGGTGCTGATCGCCAGCGGCCCGGGCAGCGCCGACAGCCTGCAGATTGCCGCCTACGCCGCGGCCCACACCGAGCGCCTGGGCTTCATGATTGCCCACCGCCCGGCCCTCAGCGCCCCCACCGTGGCGGCCCGGGCCTTCGCCACCCTGGACCACACCACCGGCGGCGGGCGCATCCGCCTGCATGCCATTACCGGCATCACCGCCGAGCCCCAGGAAGGCGACACCCTGCTGGACAAGACCGAGCGCTATCGACGCACCGACGAGTACCTGGAGATCGTGCGCCGTACCTGGACCGCCGAAGAACCCTTCGACTTCGAAGGCCGCTACTTCAACCTCAAGGGCGCGTTTTCCCCGGTCAAGCCGCTGCAGCAGCCGCACATCCCCATCTCTTTTGGCGGCTCCTCGGACATCGCCTACCAGATCGCGGTCAAGCACGCCGACCTCTACGCCCTGTGGGGCGAGCCCCTGGAGGGGGTGGCCGAACAGATCGGTAAACTCAAGGCCGCGGCCAGCGCCGCGGGGGTGGCCGCGCCCCGGGTCAGCCTCTCGGTGCGGCTGATCCTGGGGGCCACCGAGGAATTGGCCTGGCAACGGGCCGAACAGATCCTGGCGCAGATCCGCGCCAACCCGCAGTTCGCCGCCGGCGGCCCCTGGCAGAAGCGCCTCAAGGGCACCGGCTCCGAACGCCTGCTGGCGGCCGCAGCCCGCGGCGACCGCCATGACCGCGCCCTGTGGATGCCCACCGCCAGCGCCGTTGGCGCCTACGGCGACACCACGGCCCTGGTGGGCACGCCGGAGACCGTGGCCCAGGCCCTGCTGGACTACGTCGACCTGGGCGTGACCACCTTCCTCAACCGTGGCTACGACCCTTATTACGACACCATCGACTATGGGCGCTGGATCATCCCCGCCGTCCGCGAAGCCGCCGCCCGCCGCAAGCAATACCTGTAGAAGGCGTTTACGAGGCTGGCATCCGGCTTGGAGGCCCTTTCGCCGGCAAGCCGGCTCCTACAAGCGCGTTGACCTTTCTCACAACCCTGTAGGAGCTGGCTTGCCAGCGAAGGCGCCCGCAAGAGCACTGCCCGGTTCAGGGGCCCTTGGCCGCCTGCCAGCGCCTGCGCAAGCGGTGGCCGGGGAATCGGAATGCGAGTGATAGTCGATCATTTTCAACACTTTATCGGCGCCAGGCCGATGACCCAGATCACCACGAATACTCGACAAAGCGTTAACATCCCAACCGGCCTTTGGCTTTAAACCTGTCATATCCACTTTATGCATCGCGCCCTTTGCTGCGCCATGACGGCATTTCCTCACCGGAGTCATGCACTTTGAAAACCTGGCACACACTTGTCGGCATCCTGCTGATCACCACGGCCACCCTGCTGCTGGAGATCCCTTCCGCCACCTGGCTGACCTCGGCCACCCTGAGCATGATCCTGGGCACCGCAGCCCTGGCCTACATGGCGATGTCCTGCCTGCTAGCCAGCCGCTGGGGCTGGGTCGAACGGCTGTTCGGCGGCCTTGACCGGGTCTACGAGGCGCACAAGTGGCTGGGCATCTGGGCCCTGGCATTCGCCAGCTACCACCTGGTGTTCAAGGCCAACCTGGATGAATGGAACAGCGTGCCGATCCTCGAACTGTCCAAATACTGGACGCGCCTGGTCCGCCAACTGAGCTACGTGGCCCTGGGCCTGATCGTGCTGCTGGCACTGAACCGCAACATTCCCTACAGCCAGTGGCGCTGGTGGCACAAGCTCTCCGGCCCGCTGTTCCTGATCGTCATCCTGCACTGGCTGAGCTTCAAATCGCCCATCACCCTGGATTCGCCCTCGGGTATCTGGCTGGCTCTGCTCTGCGTCCTCGGCGTGCTCGGCGCCCTGTACAAGCTGCTGCTCTACCCCCTGGTGGCCAAGGCCGGCGAATACCAGGTGACGGCGGTCCGGGTGGAGAAGAACTCCCTGCACCTGGAGCTGATTCCCCAGGGCCGGGGCTTTCCTTTCAAGGCCGGGCAGTTCGCCTTCCTGTCGATGCAGGAAAAAGGCCTGCGCGAACCCCATCCGTTCACCATCGCCAGCGCCCAGGCCCATGACGGGCGCATCGAATTCGTGATCCGCGCCCTGGGGGACTACACCCAACGCCTGCGCCGCCAGGTCAAGGTCGGCATGCGAGCGGACATCTACGCGCCCTATGGGCGTTTCAAGCGGCCGCAGGCGGCTGCCCGGGAAATCTGGATCGGCGGTGGCGTGGGCATCTCGCCATTTATTTCCTGGCTGCAGGATGAAGCTGCCGGGCAGTTCGACAAGGCCACCCTGGTGTACTGCTACAACCCGTCCCGGGCCTTCCCCAGTGTCGACACCCTGCAGGGCATGGCCCAGGCCCGGGGAGTGAACTTCGTGGCCAACTGCGGCGGCACCGAGCCCCTGGCCCAGACCCTCAAGCGCACCGCGGCCGAAACCGATCCGCAGCAGATCCAGGTCAGCTTCTGCGGGCCCAAGGGCTTGCTGGGCCAGGTCCGGGAACTGATGAGCGAGTGCCGGATTCCCCAAGGCAACCTGCACTACGAATTCTTCGAGTTCCGCTGATCAAGCCGCTGGCGGCCCTGGCTGGCGCGGCTCGCGCAGCGTCACCCAGACCACCAGCGCCGCCAGCAGGGTCATCAGGGTCAGCACCTGCAACAACTGGCTGAAAGCCTGCCCGTACAGGGCCAGCAACCCCTCCCGGCCCAGCGCCGGCAAGGCCGCCAGAGTACCGGGCAGGTCGCCCCCGGCCAGTTGCCGGGCAGCCCCCATCAACGTCTCGGCGGGCAGCGCCTGATCCGCCAGGGCGTGCTGCAGCAGCCCCGCCAGCAGCGCCACCACCAGGGCCAGGGCAATGCCCTCGCCGGCCACCCGGGTGGTGCTGAAGATGCCGCTGGCCATGCCCGCGCGCTCCTTGGGCACCACGCTCACCGACAAGCCGTCCATCAGCCCCCAGGGCAGCCCGCTACCGAGGCCGATCAGCAGCAGCGGCCAGATCCGATCGGCCGGCGCCTGGCCCGCAGCGATCCGGCTCAGCCACCACAGCCCGGCGGCAGCCAGCAACAGGCCCAGGCTCGACAGGTTGCCGGCGCTGCACCAGCGGCTGAGCCAGCCCGCGGCGAACGGCACCACCAGCATCGGCGCCGACAGGGCAAGCATCAGCAGCCCGGCATCGATGGCGCTGTAGCCTTCGACGCCGATAAAGCGGATCGGCAACAGGATCAGCAGCACCACGTAGCAATAGCAGGTGGCGATGGGCAGCACCTGCACCCCGACAAAACGCGGATAGCGAAACAGCGACAGATCCAGCATCGGCCGCGCTGCACGCCGCTCGACGACGATGAACAGCCACAGTGCCAGCAGCGCCCCCGCCAGCAACAGCAGAACCCAAGGGCTGCTCCAGCCGTTTTGCGGGGCCTGCAGGATGCCCCAGGTCAGCAGCACCAGGGCCAGGGTGAAACTCAGGGTGCCCGGCCAGTCCACGCCCTGGGCGTCGGGGTCGCGGGACTCTTGCATGCGCGGCACGCCAAAGGCCAGGGACAGGCCGCCGATCAGCGCCCCGGAGACAAAGATCCCGCGCCAGCCGGCCTGTTCCACCAGGACCCCGGCGAGGATCGGGCCAAACGCCAGGCCGACACCAAAGGTGGTGCCCAGCAGGCTGAAGGCACGGGTTCGCGCCGGGCCGTCGAAGGCCTGGGCCAGGGCCGCCGAACCACCGGCCAGGGCGGCGGCACCGGCCAACCCCTGGACCCCGCGCAAGAGGTTCAGCCACAGCAGCGACGGTACGAACACCAGGGCCAGGGAGCTCAGGCCGAACAGCGCCACGCCGAGGCTGAACAGGCGCTTGCGGCCAAATTCGTCGGCCAGGGTACCGGCGGCCATCAGCACGCTGCCAAAAGTCAGCATGAAGGCATTGGTGGTCCAGCTCAGGGCCAGCGGGCTGCCCCCCAGTTCATGGCCGATGGCCGGGGTCGCCACCGCTACCCCGACAAAGGTCAGGGGCAGCATCAGGGCCGCCAGGCACACCGCGGCCAGCACGCCATGGGCGGACTGCCGGCGACTTTGGGCGGCCTGCCCCAGGGGTAATTCGAGTTCGGGATTCACACGGACCTCTCAAGCCCTGGCAACCAGGGGTGGGCTACGAAAAATCCATGGTAGGTATGCCGCAATCACTGAAAAACAGGGCATTCTTCCGCTCTTTACGGACAAAAACGCTGCAATCGAGGTGAACGATGGACAACCTAAACGGCTTGCAGGTGTTTGTCAGCGTGGTCCAGAGCGGCAGCCTGGTGGGCGCCGGCGAGCGCCTGGGGCTGTCTGCCTCGGCGGTGGGCAAGGCCCTGGCGCGCCTGGAGCAGCGCCTTGGCGTGCGCCTGCTGAACCGCAGCACCCGGCGCATCAGCCTGACCGATGAAGGCGCGCTGTTCTATGAGCGCGGCCAGCGCATCGTCGCCGAAGTCCAGGAGGCCGAGGCCGAACTGGCGCGGATCAGCGACAAGCCCCGAGGCCGGCTGCGGGTCAGCCTGCCGGCCATCGGCTATCGGATGCTGCTGCCGATCCTCCCGGAGTTTTCCGCGCGCTACCCGGACATCGAGCTGGACCTGGACTTCAACGACCGGCTGATCGACGTGATCGCCGAAGGCGTGGACGCGGTGATCCGCAGTGGCGAGCTGCCGGACTCGCAACTCAAGTCCAGGAACCTGGGGCCCTTCGGCTTTGTGCTGGTCGGCGCCCCCGGCTACTTCGCCCGGCGCGGCACCCCGTGCACGCCCCGGGATCTGGAGCAGCATGCCTGCCTGCGCTACAAGTTCCCCGGCGGCAGCTTGCTGCAGCAATGGAGCCTGCGCCTGCCCGACGGAGCCCCGCCGCTGGTGCTGGGCAGTGCCCTGACCAGCAACAACCTGGAATCGCTGATCCACGCCGCCACCCAGGGCCTGGGCATCGCCTACGTGCCCGAGTTCGTGGTCTGCGGGGCCCTGGCCGATGGCAGCCTGATCGCGGTGCTGGACGACTACCAGCAAGAGCGCGGCAAGTTCTCCATCCTCTGGCCCAGCAGCCGTCACCTGCTGCCCAAGCTGCGGGTGTTCGTCGACTTTCTCGGTGAACGGCTGGAGCTGGGCAAGCACCACGCTTCCCGCTGATATCCCCTCGATGCCGGGGGCTGGCCGGGCAGTCGCCGGCCCCTGCAATACATCAGCAAACTCAGATGCCAGCTTACCAATCCATGTATTCATCTTGATGTTTGCCCGCCGTAAGCTCGTCCTGGCCTGCTGCTGCAGGCCAGGCAATGTCGGTACGCCAAAAACAACAGCTAAAGGCCATCCCAATAACAATCTGATCTGCCGACTCCAGGAACCGCTATGTCAACTACCCCATCACGCCGCCCTTGCGTCGGCCTGCATCGTGGCGCCCGCCCCTTGAACGAGGTGCGCCATGACTGACTTCCAGCCCGCTCCGGGCACCGATGAACACTTGCTGCACCACCAGGGCTATCGCCAGGAGCTGCACCGCGGCCTGTCCCTGTGGTCGTCGTTCTCCGTGGGCTTTGCCACGGTCTCGCCAGTGGTGGGGATCTATTCGGTGATGGCCCTGGGCGCCATGAGCACCGGCCCGTCCTGGGTCTGGATCGTGCCCCTGTGCCTGGCCCTGCAGATGCTGGTGGCGCTGGTCTATGCCGAACTCGCCTCGCAGTACCCCCTGGCCGGCGGTTGCTATCAATGGGTCAAGCGCCTGGCTGGAGACCGCTGGGCCTGGTTCACCGGCTTCATGTACCTGGCCTCGGCCCTGGCTTCCCTGACTACCGTGGCCTACCTGGGCGGGTTCTGGCTGTGGCTGTTCGTCACCGGCACGCCGCCTTCGGCCAATGCCCAGGTGGCCAGCGGCGCCGTGCTGCTGGCGTTGGGGCTGGGGGTCAACCTGTTGGGGATCAACCCGCTGAAGTACTTCGTCAATGCCGGGATCATCGCCGAAGCCATCGCCTCCATCGGCATCGGCGTGCTGTTGCTGCTGTTCTTTCGCAACCACTCCTGGTCGCTGCTGCTGGAAGGCCTGGGCAACAGCGTCAGCGGCGATGGCACTTACCTGAGCGGCTTCGTCACCGCCATGGCAGTGGGCGGCTGGGCCTTTCTCGGCTTCGATGCCTGCTCCCAGGTGTCCGAGGAAACCGCCGATGCCCGTACCTCCACGCCGCGGGCCATCCTGCGCTCGATGCTGCTGGTGGGGCTGACGGTGATGCTCACCGCCTTTGCCGTGACCCTGTCGTTCACCGACACCGCGGGCCTGGTGGCCGGCCAGGTGGTGGACCCGGTCACCCCGGCGGTGGTGGATGCCTTTGGCGCCTGGGCCGAGCGGCCCTTCGTCGGCGTGGTGCTGGTGGCGTTCATTGCCTGCGTGGTCTCGGTGCAGACCTATATCGGCCGCGCGGTATTCGGCATGGCCCGGGACTCGATCCTGCCCGCCTCGGCGTTCCTGCGCCGGGTGGATGGGCGCAAGGTGCCCTTCGCCGCCATGCTCCTTTGCACCCTGTTCGCCAGTTTTGGCCTGGCCCTGGGCCTGAACGCCACGGCCGTGGGCACCCTGATCGCCTTCGGCAGCGGGGGCTTCTTCATGGTGTTCCTGATCGTGATCGGTTGCGCCCTGGTCCATCGCCTGCGTGGCCGTTGGCGGCCCGACGCCGGGGTCTTCAACCTCGGCCGCTGGGGCCTGCCGGTGAACCTCGCGGCCTTTGTCTGGCTGCTGTTCGAGAGCGTCAACGTGGCCTGGCCCCGGGAATCCCTAGCGCCGCCCGGAGCGCCCTGGTTCCAGGTCTGGGCAGTGGTGCTGGTGTTCTCGACCCTGGCCGTGCTGGGCCTGATCTACATGGTCCTGGCCAAGCCCTACCTGCGCCGCGACAGCAGCGCATCCGACCGCGGCTGAATCCTCATGCGCTGTCAGCGACAGCGCATTCCCTGCCCGCTACTGGCCCGGCGCCTGCTGCGCCGGCCGCTTCACGCCTGATGTTTCTGGAGACCATCGATGCCCCCGTCCATCCATTACTGGAATTACCCCACCGAGATCTTCTGCGGCGCCGAGGCCCTGCACGGCCTGGCCCAGCGCTGCGCCCTGCTGGGCATGGCCAGGCCCTTGCTGGTCACCGACCCGGGCATGCTCGAACTGGAACCCTTTGGCCTGTTGACCGCGCACCTGGAGCAAAGCCGCCAGGGCTTTGCGGTATTTGCCGAGCTGGCCAGCAACCCGAGCCTGGACGATGTGCAGCGCGGCGTCCAAGCCTTCAGGGCCGGCGGCCACGACTCGCTGATCGCCCTGGGCGGCGGCAGCGCCATGGACGCCGCCAAGGGCATCGCCCTGGCCGCCGTGGACTCGCAAGGGCTGCAGCGTTTCGAGTGGTCCCAGGTGATCGAGCATTACCCGAGCCTCAGTGACTTTCCACACCTGGGCCTGCCGCCCCTGATCGCCCTGCCCACCACTGCCGGCACCGGCTCCGAACTGGGCCGCGAAGCGGTACTGACCGACAGCCAGCAGCAGGTCAAGCGGGTCATCAGCCACCCCGAACTGCTGCCCGCCTGCGTGATCCTCGACCCGCTGCTGACCCGCGGCCTGCCGCCCGCGCTGACCGCCGCCACCGGCATGGATGCCCTGACCCACCATATCGAGGCGTTCTGCTCGCCCCTGTACCACCCGATGTCCAGCGCGATTGCCGTGGAAGGCATGCGCCTGGTGCAGCAGCACCTGCGCCGGGCAGTGAGCCACGGCCAGGACCTGGACGCCCGGGAAGGCATGCTGGTGGCCTCGGCGATGGCTGCGGTGGCCTTCCAGAAGGGCCTGGGGGGCGTCCACGCCCTGGCCCACCCGCTGGGCGCCCGCTATCACCGTCACCATGGCCTGCTCAATGCCGTCCTCCTGCCCTATGTGCTGGTGGCCAACCAGCCGGTGATTGCCGAGGAGATCGGGCGCCTGGCCCGTTACCTGGACTTGCCCCGGGGGGATTTCCAGGGGTTCCTGGACTGGATCCTGGCCCTGCGCTCCGAGCTGGGCATCCCCCACTGCCTGGCGGATATCGGCCTGGACAGCCATGAAGCCGAGTGGGTCGGGACCCAGGCCCTGGCGGATATCTCGTCCTCCGACACCAATGCCCGACCGCTGAGCGCCGCCGACTACAGCCAGATCTTCCGCAACGCCGTGCACGGCGTCCTGCCAGGAGCCCGCCCATGAAACCGGCCTTGTTTATCGATGGCCACTGGGTCGATGGCGACGGCGCGCCGATGCCGGTGCATGACCCGTCCCTGGGCCAAATCATGGCCCAGGTGCCGGCGGCCAGCGCCCATCAGGTGAACCTGGCGGTGCAGGCCGCGCGCCGGGCCCTGCCCGGGTGGCGCAGCCTCAGCGGCGCCCGGCGTGCCGAGTACCTGCAAGGCTTCGCCCGGCACCTGCAGCAGCGCCGCGAAGGGCTGATCGCCCTGCAGATGCGCAATAACGGCAAGCCGCGGCACGAAGCCGAACTGGACCTGGACGACGCCATCGCCACCTTCGACTACTACGCCGGCCTCGCTGCCCAGCTGGACGCCCGCCAGGATCAACCGGTGCCCTTGCAGGCTCCGGGCTTCAGTGCCCACTGCAGGTTCGAGGCCCTGGGCGTTGTGGGGCTGATCGTGCCCTGGAACTTCCCCCTGGTCACCAGTGCCTGGAAGCTGGCCCCGGCCCTGGCCGCGGGCTGCACGTTGGTGCTCAAGCCCTCGGAAGTGACGCCTCTGATCGAACAGGTCTACGGCGAAATCGCCGACGCCCTGGGCTTGCCGGCGGGCGTGTTGAACCTGGTGGCCGGCGCCGGAGAAACCGGCGCAGCCCTCAGCCAGCATCCGGGGCTGGACAAGCTGTCGTTCACCGGCAGCACTGCCACCGGCCAGCGAGTGATGGCCAGCTCCGCTGCCTTCTGCCGGCCACTGACCCTGGAGCTGGGGGGCAAGTCGCCGATCCTGGTGTTCGCCGACGCCGACCTGGACCAGGCGGTGCACTGGATCATCGGCGGCTTTTGCTGGAACGCCGGGCAGATGTGCTCGGCCACCTCGCGCCTGCTGGTCCACGAGTCGATTGCCGATGCTTTGCTGCAGCGGTTGCGCAGTGCCCTGCTGGCCCTGCGGGTCGGCAACCCCCTGGAGCAGGAAGTGGACATGGGCCCCCTGAGTTGCCAGGCCCAGTGGCGCACGGTGTGCACCTACCTGGAACAGGCCAGGAGCGAGGGCCTGGAATGCCTGGTGGGCGGCCATGCCCTGCCCGGGCCGGGCTGGTTCGTGGCGCCCACGGTGTACACCGATGTGCCCACCAGCAGCAGGTTGTGGCAAGAGGAGATCTTCGGCCCGGTGCTGTGCATGCGCCGTTTCAGTGACGAAGCACAGGCCCTGGCCCTGGCCAACGACAGCGCATTCGGCCTGGTGGCCACTGTGATCAGTGCCGATCTGCCGCGCGCCGAACGGGTCGCCGCCGCCCTGGACGTGGGCCACGTGTGGATCAATTCACTGCAGGCGGTGTTCGTCGAAACCTCCTGGGGCGGCACCAAGGGCAGCGGCATCGGGCGGGAACTGGGCCCCTGGGGGCTGGCTGCCTATCAGTCGATCAAGCACCTGACCCGCTGCCTGGGCTGAAGCGCGGGGTCAGCCGCCATGCTCTGCCAGCAGGTCGGCGATAAAGGCCTTCAGCGCTTCGCCACGGGCATGCCCGGCGTGGGTGATCATGCTGTGCTGCACCTCGTAGCGCAGCGTCTCGGGGTGCAGCACGCGCATCTGCCCGGCCGCGACCCAGGGCTGGGCATAGTGGCTGGGCAGGTAGCCCAGGTGGGTGCCCGCCAGTACCCCGTGGACCACCGCCTCCATGTGGTAGGCGGTGGCCGAGGCGCGCTGGGGCGTTACCGGCAGCACCTGGCTGGCGGGCAGGAAACCGTGCTTGATCCAGTCACAGGCCTTGATGTGCGCAAGCTCTGGCTCCAGGACAGGAAACAGCGGGTGCGAGGCGCCGCAGAACAGGGCGATTTCCTCGGCGTACAGCGGCTGATAGTCGAGGGTCGGCAGGCTGCGGCTGAAATAGGAAATGGCCAGGTCCAACTGACCGTCGATCACCGCCCGCTCAAGCTCGGTGGGCGAATTGATGAACACATGCAGGTGCAGGTCGTGCTCGCGGTGATAGAAGCGCGCGATGGCCGCGTCGATGCGTGCCGCGGGCAAGGTGGCGATGTTGTCCGCCAGCCCCAGGTACAGATCCCCCACCAAACGCCCGGACAATTCCTGGGCCTCGCTCTTGAACGCCTCCACCGCGCCGAACAGCGCCTGGGCCGCCGCCAGGATCCGCTGGCCCTTCTCGGTCAGGCGAAAACCGCCCTTGCCGCGCTCGCATAGCCGATAGCCGAGGCGTTTTTCCAGGCTGGAGATGTGCATGCTGATATTGGACTGGCTCATGTTCAGTTCGGCCTGGGCCGCGGTGAAACCGCCGCACTTGACCACTACGGAGAAAATCCGCAGCAGGCGCAGGTCCATGTCGGTGACGTTTCTAAGCACAGGGGGTTTCCAGGAGTCGCGGGGCTGAACCAGGGGGCTATTCAACGGCAGCGCCCGGGCCGCGTCAAATCCATCGCGGCTTGCGTGATCGATGACATTGCAGGGACTATGCAACGCCTCCTTGCCACCTTGGATCGCTTGCCAATGGACTCACACCCCACGCCCACGCTGTGCACCGAACGCTTGCTGCTGCGCCCCCTGGAACTGGCGGACGCCGATGCCATCCAGCAGCTATTCCCCCAGTGGGAGGTGGTGCGCTACCTCAACGCCCTGGTGCCCTGGCCCTACCCGGCCGACGGCGCCCTGAGCTTCCTGCGGGACATGGCGCTGCCGGCGATGGCCCGGGGCACGGAATGGCACTGGACGCTGCGCCTGCGCAGCAACCCCGGGCAGATGATCGGCAGCATCAGCCTGATGGACGAAACCGACAACAACCGCGGCTTCTGGCTGGCCCCGCCGTGGCAGGGCCAGGGCTACATGAGCGAGGCCTGCAAGGTGGTGGACCACTATTGGTTCGAAGTACTGCAACGGCCCTTGATGCGGGTGCCCAAGGCCGCGCCGAACCAGGGCTCGCGGCGGATTTCCGAACGCGCGGGCATGCGCCTGATCCGCTCCGAGGACGGTGAGTTCGTCAGTGGGCGATTCCCCGTGGACATCTGGGAAATCACCCGCGAGCAATGGCGCCGGCTCAGGTAAAGCGCACCCCGGGACGGGGGCGCTGGTCCACCGTCAGTTCGAACACATCCGGGCGAGCGTAGTGGCCGACCACGTCGTAGTCATAGCGCGCCCGCACCAGGTCGGCGGTATCGATCTGCGCGCTGATCAGCCCGGCCCGGCCCACCAGGGGGCCGGCCAGTACGTCCCCCATGGGCCCGACGATCACGCTGCCGCCGGCAATCAACGGCCGTTGGGCCGGCCAGTTGGCAATCTCCAGCCCCAGCTCTTCGGGCGAGGCCTGCACCTGACAGGCGCTGACCACGAAGCAGCGCCCCTCGTGAGCGATATGGCGCATGCTCACCTGCCACATTTCCCGCTCGTCCACCGTAGGCGCACACCAGACTTCGATGCCCTGGGCGTACATCGCGGTACGCAGCAGCGGCATCATGTTTTCCCAGCAGATCACCGCGCCCACCCGGCCGACCTGGGTGTCCAGCACCGGCAGGGTCGAGCCGTCGCCCTTGCCCCAGATCAAGCGTTCGGTCCCGGTGGGCATCAGTTTGCGATGCTTGCCCGAAAGCCCCTGCTGCGGGTCGAAATACAGCGCCGTGCAGTACAGGGTGCTGCCACTGCGCTCGATGACACCCAGCACCAGGTTGGCTCCGGTACGGGCGGACAGCGCGGCCAGGGCATCGGTTTCCACCCCGGGGACCTCGATGGCATTGGCGAAGTAGCGGGCAAAGGCCTCGCGGCCCTCCGGCAGGCGATAGCCCAGCTGGGTGCCGAAGCCTTCGCCCTTGGGGTAGCCCCCCAGCAGCGCTTCGGGCATCACCACCAACTGCGCGCCGGCTTCGATGATGGCGGCCTCGTACGAGAGGATCTGTTCCAGGGTGGCGGCCTTGCCTTCAGGCAAGGCCCCGATCTGCAGGGCAGCGACAACGGACTTGGGCATGGGATGACTCCTTGAGCAATCAGGTGTTGCCCATTCTGCTGCGGCCCCTGATCATCGATAAACCCCACTCCAATGCTTAATGATATGAACCAGATGAATATCGCCAGTGTCGATCTCAACCTGCTCAAGGCTTTCGAGGCGCTGCATGACGAGTCCAGCGCCAGCCGCGCCGCCTTGCGCCTGGGGGTGACCCAGTCGGCCATGAGCGCTGCCCTGCGCCGGCTGCGCGAGCTGTATAGCGACCCGCTGTTCGTGCGTACCGGGCGCGGGCTGGCGCCGACCCTCAAGGCCAATCAGTTGAAGCCCGTGGTCAGCGAAGCCTTGAACAAATGCCGCCAGAGCCTGGCCATGGTCGCCCCCGACACCGCCGACTATCAGGGCCGCTCGGTAACGCTGGGGCTGTCGGATGATTTCGAGATTGCCTATGGCCGGCAGATGATCGAGGCCGTGGCCCGGCGGGCGCCGAAGCTGCGGCTGATCTTTCGCCAGAGCCACAGCCAGATCGTCGCCGAGGCGCTGTTGCAGCGCAGCGTCGACCTGGCCATCAGTGCCGGCGGCTTTGCCGAACGCCTGCTCAGCCGCCAGGTGCTGGGGGAAGGCCATTACCTGTGCCTGGCAGACCCGGCCAGCCTGGCCCCCGGGCAACAGCAGATCAGTCTTGAGGAGTTTGTCGCACGGGAACACCTGCTGGTGTCGTCCCAGGGGTTTATCGGGATTACCGATGAAGGCCTGGCCAACCTGGGGCTGAGCCGCCAGGTGTGCGCCTCGACCACGCACTTTGCCGCCTTGCCCTTTCTGCTCAAGGGCAGCCAGGCGGTGGCGACCATTCCGGCCCATGCCGCCCGGCGCATCGCCGAATTCACCGGGCTGCAGTTGCTGCCCTGCCCCCTGGCCCTGCCGCGCTACCCGATCGAGCTGGGCTGGCGCACCAGCCCGCAGACCGACCCGCTGCTGGTGAAGGTGCGCGAAGCGATTGTCGAGAGTTTTGCCCTTACTTGTTCGCCGCCATCAGGCGATTGACTTCACTGCGCACCATGTTCGAGTACTCCGGCGGCGACATGCCGTCGAGCTCGGCGCGGACCCACTCGGCCCACTTGCCCTTGCGCTTGCCGCGCTCGCCGAACAGCCGCGCGGCCTCGCCCTTGGCCTTGCCCAGGTTGCTCTGCCACAGGTCGAACAGACGGGACTTCTCGTCCTCGATGGCGGCGCGCTCGGCCAGGGTCTTGTTAGCCAGATTGAAACTCATGGGAAATTCCTGCTGCGTAAAATAGGCGCCATCTTACACTGTAGGGGCTACGGGTTTTACCCCGGGGTCGCCAAGGGGGCGTAAAACAACTGCAACTTTTGCCCCCGCGCCGGACTCCATTGCTTGCTACCCATTCACCTGTAGCCGCTGGCGGATGCGTTGTGCACCAGCGGCGATATTTCCAAGGAAAAAACTTCATGGCTCGTAAATCTGCCGCGCAAGCGGAAAACGATCAAATCAAGGACCAGGCCTTCAGCGAACTGCAGGCGCTGATCGAAGAATCGGAAAAGCTGCTCAAGGGCAGCGCCAGCCTGGTGGGCGAAGAAGGTGAGAGCCTGCGCCAGCAAGTCAGCCTCAAGCTCAAGCAGGCGCTGGATTCGGTCAGCAATGTGCGCGAGCGCAGCAAGCCGGTGGTGGATGCCACCGAGCAGTACATCGGTGGCCACCCGTGGCAGACCGTGGCCATCTCCGCCGGTTTCGGCCTTGTGGTAGGCCTGTTGCTGGGCCGTCGTTCCTAAGCCCCCGCGCAACGTTGAGGCCAGGTACGCCAATGGCGGCCTGGCCTTTTTCATGCCTTCAGTCCTGGGCCAGCGCCCGCAATTGCTGCAGCTGCTCGACGGGAATGGCGATGCCCGCGTGCTGCGAACGCTCGCGCTGCTGATGCCGGCGATCCCCCGGCAGGCGCTTGAGCCCCACCGCATGCATCTGCCGCACCAGCTCCTGGCTGCGCTCGGCAAAACTCTGCCCGGCGGCCTTGCTCGGGTCGATGACGATCAGCAACTGGCCGGTCCAGGGCGTCTTGGCC
This sequence comes from Pseudomonas sp. GW822-FHT06D10, assembly GCF_058799535.1. Classification (NCBI taxonomy): domain Bacteria; kingdom Pseudomonadati; phylum Pseudomonadota; class Gammaproteobacteria; order Pseudomonadales; family Pseudomonadaceae; genus Pseudomonas; species Pseudomonas sp. GW822-FHT06D10. The sequence goes on from NZ_JBXALN010000001.1 coordinate 1,106,432, forward strand.
CCCGGGTGGCCAGACCAGTCGAATTCGAAGGAGAAGTTGCCCCCGGTCAGGGCTGCCGCCAGCAGCTCCACCATCATCGACAGAGCCGAGCCCTTGTGCCCGCCAAACGGCAGCAAGGCGCCACCCTCAAGAATCGCCTTGGGGTCCTGGGTCGGCTGGCCCAGGCTGTCGACACCGATGCCCGGCGGCAGGCGCTCGCCCTTGCGCGCGGCGATCTGCACGTCGCCATGGGCAATGGCGCTGGTAGCCAGATCGAAGACGATCGGCTGGCCCTGGGCCTGGGGTGCGGCGAAGGCGATCGGGTTGGTGCCGAACAATGGCCTGTCGGCGCCGTGGGGCACGACGCAGGTCATGCTGTTGACCACGCTCAGGGCCACCAATCCTTCCTCGGCGAAGGGTTCGACATCCGGCCAGAGTGCGGCGAAGTGGTGCGAATTGCGGATAGCCAGCACGGCGATACCGGCGCTGCGGGCCTTGCTCACCAGCAGCTCGCGGGCGGCAGCCAGGGCCGGCTGGGCAAAGCCGTTGCCGGCGTCGACCCGGACAAAGGCCGCCGCCACATCCTCCACCACCGGCACGGCCTGGCCGTCGACCCAGCCACTGGCCAGGGTCGAGACATAACCGGGAATGCGGAACACGCCATGGCTGTGGGCTCCGTCGCGCTCGGCGCCGGCACAGTTCTCGGCCAGGCAGCGGGCCACTTCGGCACGGCAGCCGTGGCGTTGGAAAATCGTTTCCAGCAACTGCACCAGGGCCGGTAAAGAAAGGTATTGGGGCGGTGTTTCAACAACCACGGACGATGCAGACATCTGAAGCTCCAGAGTAATTATTGGAGGGGGCGACAGCGTGTGAACCTGGCGATTAAACAACGCCGCACTCCAACCCTGTCAACCACTGCCGGCGCCTTGCAGGGAAGGTGCCAGGATGGCCGGAACAACCATCCCCCCGGAGCAAGAAAAAGCCCCCTGTGCACTGCCGTGGCAAGGCACAGGGGGCTGTATCAGCCTGGTTCAGTCCTTCTGGTCGCGCAGCACATTGCCCGAGGCGCCGTCGATGCGAAATTCATAGACACTGCCATCGGACTTGCGCCCTTCGCCTTCCCAATAGCCATCGTTGTCCGCTTCGATCTTGTAGATCTCCACGTAGCCGGCTTTGGTCTTTGCGGTTTCAATGGCTTTTTCAATGGTGATCCAACCGGCCCCCGGGCGGTCGGCCAGGGCCGCTCCGGCGCCCAGCAGGCTGGCGGTGGCAAGCAATGCGACAAGCGTCTTCTTCAACATGGTCCATCTCCTTGTGTATTCACTTTCGATACAGAGCCTGGTTTTAGGGCGTGCCAGATGAAAATAAGTTCACTTTGATGCTCATTAGCCATGACGGTTGTTCTCCAAGACTTGCCGCGGAGGGTAGAATGCGGGAAATCAGGAAGAGTCAATGAGCGAACAGATCCTCTCAGAAGCCGAATACGACGCCATCACCCAAGCGGCAGCCCAATGGTGCATGCGCCTGCATGAACCCGACTGCAGCGACGCGGAGCGTCTGGCCTTTCAGCAATGGCATGATGCCGACCCCCTGCACGCCTTCGAATACGAGGCGATGCGGGAAATATGGGAAGTGGCCGATCAACTGCCCCCCTCCACCCTCACTGCCGCACCAGCCCCCGCACCGGTCAAGCTCGTTCCCCGGCGCACCTGGCAGCAGTATGGCGTGGCCGCGGCCATCGCCCTGTGCGCCCTGCCCCTGGCCGCCTACAGCGGCTGGGAACTGGGTTGGGTGCCGTCCTCCTACCAGCGATTCGAAGCCGGCGACAGCCTGCGCAGCGTGACCCTGGCCGATGGCAGCCAGGTGCAACTGAACCTGGGCAGCACCCTGACCTACAGCAACTACAAGGACCAGCGCCGGGTCACCCTGAAAAAAGGCGAAGCCTTCTTCAAGGTCAGCCACGACGCCAGCCACCCGTTCGTGGTCAAGGCCGCCAATGGCCAGGTCAAGGTCACCGGCACCCAGTTCAATGTGTGGATGTACGAGGACCAGGTGCGGGTCACCCTGCTCCAGGGCTCGGTCCTGGTGAGCAGCAACACCGCCCTGCCCGGCGAAGGTTTCCGCCTGGAGCCGGGCATGCAGGCCAGCTACAAGGCCGGCGACTACCAGCCGCAGATCAGCCAGACCTACAGCAACGACAGCTCCCTGGCCTGGCGCGAAGGCAAGCTGGTGCTGGACAACCTGGCCCTCACCGACGCCCTGCCGCTGATCAACCGCTACCTGGACACTCCGGTGCAGGTCGCCGACGCCAACACCGGCAAGATCCGCGTCGGCGGCATCTACAACACCCGGGAAATCAAGAGCCTGCTGACCTCGCTGCCCAAGGTGCTGCCGGTCTACCTGACGCGCAATCGCGATGGCAACCCGGTAATCAACTCACTGCCCCAGTCCCCGCCAAAAAGCTGAAGGCCGCCCCGTTGCCGGGGCGGCCTCCTCTTGATGCTCACGCTCAATCGTTACTGGCGCGCCAGTACCGCCCCCTTGCGCGGCTCTTCGATCACCTGCAACTGATACTGGCCATCGGCACGGATCTGCGCTTCGGTAAAGGGCAGCACGCTCCACTGGTTGCGGGCGAAAGCAGCGGTCTGGTCGCGAAAATGCGCTGAGGCCGGGTCGCTGGATAGGGAGAACGCCAGCAGCCCCAGGGCGCGCGGCCCCTGCTCGTCGAAGCTGACCACGTTCAGGTAGCTGGTACCGCTGACCACTTCACGCTTGCCATCGACCGCCGGCACGCTCTGGATGGCGTTGTACACCCCCAGGCTTTCAGGGCCGCCGGGCACCGGGGTCGGCTGGCCGCCCTGGCTGACCTGCTGGATATCGCCCCAACGAACGTCACTCCCCAGCCCGGCCTCGGCGACCTGCTGCGCCGAAGCCAGCATCGACTCGCGCAGTGCCCGGGCCACCGCTGGCCGGCCAATGGCCAGGCCCCGTGGGGTGTGCTGTGGATCTTTCGGGTCAAAGGCCACGCGCCACACGCTGGGGTCCTGCAACAGCGGCTGCATGATGCCCTGGAAGTGCACGAAGCCCAGGCCGGCCTGCAACCCCGCGCTGCGGTCCCAGGCTTTCAGGCTGGCGCACACCGGCCCCAGGCGCTGGGCATCCGCCCCCAGGTCCTGCTCACAGAACTGCAGCAGATCGGGCATCACCTGGCCGGCCAGGTACACCTGATCGTCCGTGACCAGGTGCTGCAGGTCGCTGACCTGGGCCTTGTGCATCCGGCTCAGGCGATCCAGAGCAAAGCGCGCGCGCATCTTCAGCGGCACGTCCTGCTCGCTGATCACCGGCGAAAAGCCTTGCAGCGGCGCCGCCGGGTTGACCATCCAGGCCGAATCGTTGGAATGCTGCAGGTAGTCGTTGCGCGCCAGTTGCGGCAACTGGCTGGCGGCGAAGATCCCCGGTTGCGCCGCTGCCGGGTCGATATCCCAGGCGCAGGCACTGCGCGAGCCATCCAGAACGATGACCCGGGTGCCGGCCCGCGGATCACTGCACTGCGCCAGCTTGGCCTGGGTAACGTTGGGCACCACCGACTGGTTCATGTACAGCGCCCGGCCCTGGTCGTCCACCGCCAGGGTGTTGACCCAGGGAATGCCCTGCAACTGGTGCACGCTGTCTTGCAGGCCGGCCACGCTGCTGGCCTGGTTCATCGCGTACCACTGGGCCAGCACCCGGCTGTTGTCCAGGTTGGCGTCGCGCAGGCTGTAGGCATATTGATGATCCCAGTCCAGTTCCCCCGGCCACTGCACGATCGGGCCGAAGACCGAGCTGTAGAGCGTGCGCGTACGCGGCTGCAACTGGCCGTCCGGGCCCTTGCTCTGCACGGTCAGGGTCTGGCGCTCCAGGGGCAGCGAACGGCCGTCCAGCAGGTAGCGGGTCGGGTCCTTGGGGTCCAGTTGCAAGCGGTACAGGGTGAAGTGCTTGGAGGCGTCCACGGTGTGGCTCCAGGCCAAGTGCTGGTTGAAGCCGATATTGATCAGCGGCAGGCCGGGCAAGGCCGCGCCCATCACATCCAGTTGCCCGGGAATGGTCAGGTGCATCTGGTAGAAGCGCATGCCGCCGACCCAGGGGAAATGCGGGTTGGCCAGCAGCAGCCCACGGCCGTTGAACGAACGCTCGCTACCGATGGCCACCGCGTTGCTGCCACGGTCCAGGGCGAAACGCTGCTGGCGTGCCGCCGCCAGTTGCCAGTGCTCGGCCGGCAGCCCGGCCTGGGCCGTGGCTCCAGGTGGCGTGGCCCCGGCCAGGGCCTCGGCGAACTGCCCGGCACCGCCTTCCACCAACAGGCGTCGGGTCAGTTTCACCAGGTCCGAGGTGGCCAGCGGCCGCACCCAGTCACCCCGGCATTGCTCGGGCAGGCCCTGGGCCTGGCGCTCCGCCAACTGGCGGTTGTAGCCCTCGACGTAACCCTGCATGCGCTCGCGCATCGCCGGGGTCTGGGCCTGCCAGAAGGCCGCCACGGCCTGGGGAGTGTTGAGCCAGCTGAAGAACAGGTCGCTGCTGAGGTTGTCGCGCTGTTCCAGGGTCTGGCCCTCGGCGCCGAAGTATTGCGAGCGCTGGGCGTTGACCGTCAGCACCTCATTGGCCATCAGGCACAGGTTGTCCTGGGCGTAGGCGTAGCCGATGCCGTAGCCCAGGCCGCGCTCGTCGTCGGCACGGATGTGCGGCACACCAAAACTGGTGCGGCGAATCTCGGCGCGGGTCTGCTCGGGCTGCGCCAAGGCATGGGCGCCACCGCTGAAGCTTAGAAACAGGGCTGCAAGGCAAAAACTCGGTAACTGCCTGGAAATGATCACGCCGACTCCTGATGCAAAAATACAGAACCAGGACTGGTGTGCAGGAGCGGTTGGCAACGCCGCCAGTCTGGGAATCCAGCCGCGCACGGATCACCCGACGCCTGCCTGCCCATAAAGACGAAATGCTTGAAAAAAATTTAATCCGCAAAGGCCAAAAGCCCCGCCATCACATGTCAGCGACCTGATACCGACAAATTTTCTACATTCAGGACTTCATGATTTGCCGTGCTCGTTCGTCTAGTTACTAGAGCATCCATCATTCTTTTCCTGATCAGGCTCTGATAAGGAGTTTTTGCATGTACAACCCGCAACTGCCAATGGACGGCAACACCGTGAACAGCACGCCTTCCCTGAATGCCGGCGCCGGTGTCTTCGGCAAGAACGCCGAGCGCAACAGTAATGAACGAATCAAGCACCTGCTCAAAAGCTTCGGCCTGCGTACCAGCCTGATTCGCCTGAAAGTCATCGACGCCCTGCTCACCGCGGCCCAGAGCGACCGCTCCCTGGGGGTGCGCGGCATCCACAGCCAACTGCTGGAACTGGACATTCCCCTGTCCTTTCTCAGTGTGCGGGAGGTGCTCAAGCGACTGTGCAGCGAGGGTGTACTGACCCTCAATGCAGACAAGAGCTACAGCCTGCACCAGCAGGCCGCAGCGGTGCTCGACGGTCTCTCCTGAGGCCGTCGAGCCCGGGCTCAGGGCTTGACCTTGCGGCGCATCACGCCGTTGATCACCACCACGACCACCGCCACGCCAATGGCGATGTACTGGAACAGCTTTTCGCTGATGACGCCGTTGTTCTGCAGGTAGGAAAGGCCAAGCATGATTCCCAGTACCACCAGGGAAATCAGAATCGAGTAGATCAAGCGTTGTTTCTGAGTCATTGCCGGGTCCTGAAGCTGAAATTGTATCTGCCGTGTATCAAGATCGATGCCAAGCACATACCCGGATTCGGGGATGAGCCGGGCAAATCGGGGTCACATGGTACAGGCGCGAAGGAGTTTTTTCTTCCTTGTCGTCCTGCCGTGTTCCCCGAGCCCTTTGAGGATTGATCCATGTTTCGTCGAATCACACTGCTGATTCCCCTGCTGGCCATGCTGACCCTGTCGGGCTGCATCATCATGCCCCACGATGGCGGGCACCACCGCTACTACGACGGCGGCCCGGGCTACTATCACCGCTGAGTCACCCGGCTAGCCCATCGGCCCCATGAGCCGCCCGATCTCGCCACCAACGCCCGCCTTGTCGCGGGCGTTTTGCTGTCTGGCGCCCGCCCCTTCAGGGGCAGGAAATGTGATTGCCCGGGCGGGCGAACAGCTCCACCAGCCAATCGATGAATACCCGCAGGCGGGTCGACAGGTGCCGCTGGGGCGGGTACAGCGCGGTCAGCGGCAATGCAGGCAGCGGGTAGTCCTCCAGCACCCGCTGCAGGGTCGCGTCCTGCAACTGCCGGGCAACGTGGTAGTACGGGGTCTGGATCAGCCCGTAGCCGGCTTCGCAGGCCGCCAGGTAGCCATCGGCGCTGTTCACCGCCACCCGCTTGGGCAACTGCACCGGCTGCAACTGGCCGGCGAAGAAGAATTCCAGGCCATAACGCTTGCCGCTGACATTGGAGAAATACTCCACCATCTGATGCCCTTGCAGCTCTTGCGGAGTACGGGGAACCCCCCGCTGGCGCAAGTACCCGGGGCTGGCACAGGTGACTTGCTGCAACTGCGCCAGCGGCCGCGCCACCAGGCTCTCGTCCAGGGCCGGGCCGCCGCGCAGCGCACAGTCCACGCCCTCGCGGATCAGGTCCACCGGGCGGTCATTGAGGCCGATCTCCAGTTCGATCTGCGGATAGCGCGCGGAAAACTCCGGCAGCGCCGGTATCACCAGCAACCGGCCGATGCCCACCGGCATATCGACACGCAACAGGCCACGGGGGTTGTGCCGGGCCAGGGAGAACGCCGCCTCACTCTCCTCCAGGTCCGCCAGCAAGCGTACGCAACGCTGGTAATAGGCGGCTCCGTCCAGGGTCGGGCTGACCTGGCGGGTGGTGCGGTGCAACAACTGCACCCCCAGATGGGCCTCCAGTTGCTTGATCAGAATGGTCACCGAAGCCGGCGGCATCTGCAGACTGTCGGCAGCCTTGGCAAAGCCGCCCAGCTCGACGATACGGGTAAAGACGCGCATGGCGTTGAAACGATCCATGGAGCAAACCTGCGGATTATTTAGAATTTAATAATAGTGATAGCACTTTTAGCCTGTTTATCGGTTTTTTGTCGAGTAGCACACTGCAGGCTCTTTCCCCTTACCGGAGCATTCATCGATGCGCACTCGACAACTGGGCCAGGACGGCCCGCAGGTTTCCGCCATTGGCCTGGGCTGCATGGGCATGAGCGATTTCTACACCACCGGCAACGATCCCCGGGAAGCCGTCGCCACCTTGCATCGGGCCCTGGAACTGGGCATCAACCTGCTCGATACCGCCGACATCTACGGCCCCCACAGCAACGAAGAGCTGATCGGCCGGGCCATTCGCGGCAAGCGCGAACAGGTGTTCCTGGCCAGCAAGTTCGGCATTGTCCGCGACCCGGCCAACCCGGCGGCCCGCGGGGTCGACGGCCGGCCGGAATACATCCGCGCCGCCATCGACGGCAGCCTGCGGCGCCTGGGGGTGGACACCCTGGACCTGTACTACCAGCACCGGGTCGACCCGGACGTGGCCATCGAGGAAACCGTCGGCGCCATGGCCGAGCTGGTCCAGGCCGGCAAGGTGCGCTACCTGGGCCTGAGCGAAGCCTCGGCGGCGACCCTGGAGCGGGCGCACAAGGTGCATCCGATCAGCGCCCTGCAAAGTGAATATTCGCTATGGAGCCGGGATCAGGAAGACAACGGCTGCCTCGCCGCCTGCCAGCGCCTGGGCATCGCCTTCGTGCCCTACAGCCCGCTGGGCCGGGGTTTTCTCACCGGGGCCCTGAAAAGCCCGGAAGACTTCGCCGCCGACGACTACCGGCGTTTCAACCCACGTTTCCAGGGCGAAAACTTCCAGCACAACCTGCGCCTGGTGCAACAGGTACAGCAGTTGGCGGCGGACAAGGGGGTGAGCAGCGGGCAACTGGCCTTGGCCTGGGTGCTGGCCCAGGGCGATTACCTGATTCCGATTCCCGGAACCAAGCAACGGCGGTATCTGGAGGAGAACGTGGCGGCGCTGGAGGTGAGGCTGAGCGCCGAGGAACTGGCGTCACTGGAGCAGATCTTCAGCCCGCAGACCACCGCCGGAACCCGGTATGCCGAAGAGGTAATGGGCTTGCTGGGGCGTTGAAGGCAGAGCTGTGGCGCGCACCGGAAGGCAGTGCGCGCCATGGGGATCAGGCCTTGGTGGAGACGTTCTTGTCAGTCACCGTGGTGCCGTTGCCCTTGCCATAGTTCTGCAGCCCCTGAAGTACATAGATGGCTTTCTTGTACTCGGGGATCAGGTAGTTGGCGTACTTGTTGCCCTTGAGGTTGTTGTTCTGGATGTCATCGAGCTTCATGGCGAAATACTCGAGGGCATTGAACGGCTGATCGGGGTTCTTCGGAATCCCGAAACGGTCGAACTGATCGCCCGCGTTGATCAGGTTCAGCGCCGTGACATCGGAAATCAGGCCATTGTTCTTGAGAAAGGTACTCATGCCGCCCAGGGACTTGGCGGTGACGTTGGTCGGATCGAAACCCTTGATCTGCTTGTGCAGCTTCAACTGATCCATCTTGCGGATGTCGAGCACGGTAGGGTTCTGGCCTACCAGGCTGAGCATCTGCCGTACCTTGGCACTCTGCGAAACCGGTTTGGCCGAGCTGCCACCGTTTTCCTGCACCAGCAGACCAGCCTTGCTGGTCCAGCCGCCGACGTATCCGATTGCCATGCTGTAACTCCTGTAGTCCGGCCTTCCAATCACCTTTTTCAGCACCATGAAACTTCTGACAAGGTGCCTGAATAAGGATGTAAGCCGTGTTGAAACATCTGAATGGGCGCAAGTATCAACGCCGTGGCAAGCACCAACAACGCTTTATTTCCTGAATTTACAATTTTTGTACAAACTCGACACAATTGCCGCAAAGGCCCTGTTTAAAAGGCCCGGCAAGTTTTCCCGTACATCAAGGCGTCATCTTTTCATGCCTGGCCTTGCCCTTGACCGGGCGCCTTTGCCCTACCCCACCATCCCTGGGCGCAGTTTTTTCCAGGGCATGTCTTTTTTTTGGACGATCGTACTAAAGAGCGGAAAAACCGCGCCGACATCCTGTGGATGCCCTGACAACGCATCGCATTCCCGAATAATAAAAATCGCTCGGTAAGGACAGGTCCCATGCCCGCTTTGCGCACGATTCAAGCCCGCTACACGCTGTTTCTGGTCCTGTTCATTGTCTTGATGCTGATACTCACGGTAGTGGGCATCAGCCAACTGGTAGCGCCCAAGCTGCGTCATACCGAAGAACAGGTAGCCCTCAACCGCATCGCCGAAGTGGCGCAGCGCATCCAGGGCGAACTGAACAAGGTCCAGGCCCAGCAACGCAGCATCACCCAGACCATTCCCCTGCTCGACAGCGACAGCATCGACAAGGTCCTGCCGGGCCTGGTGGACCAGTACGGTGAACAGAAAGTCTTCGGCGGCGGCATCTGGCCCCTCCCCGGCCAGCGCACCCCGGGGCGCAACAAACACAGCACCTTCTGGCACCGTGACGCCTCCGGCAAGCTGGTGGTCAACACCTTCTGGAACAGCGACCCGGCGCCCAACTACTACGAGCAGCCCTGGTACCTGGGCGGCATGCAGACCGCCCCCGGCCAGTGCGCCTGGGCTGCGGCCTACAAGGACGATGCCAGCGCCGAGCCGCGCACCAACTGCGCCATGGCCATCCGCCGCGACGGCCAGCCCTGGGGCGTGGCCACCATCGACGTGACCCTGGGTTTCTTCAACGACCTGGTGGCGCGCCAGGAACAGGCACTCAAGGCCGAGATGCTGATCGTCGAAGCCGACGGCAAGATCATCAGCAACAGCTCGCGGATCAACGGCCCGATCGTGCTCAAGAACATCCGCGACCTGAGCCCCGGCTCCCCCTTCGCCGCCCAGGTCCAGGCCGCCCTGCAGCAGCGTGACCAGGGGGCACGGCGCGTCGAGTTCGACAATGCCGGGGTGCCCAGCACCTTCTTCATGCGCGCCATCGAAGGCACGCCCTGGTTTCTCGCCAGCGCCCTGCCGACCCAGCTGATCACCGCCCAGCGCGACGACGTGCTGAGCACCCTGAGCCTGTTGCAGATCCCCATGGTGATCCTGCTGGTGTTGCTGCAGGTCTATGCGATCCGCCAGCTGGTGCAGCGTATGAAGATCCTCAAGGGCAATATCGACGCCCTGGCCACCGGCGACGCCGACCTGACCCGGCGCATCGTGATCCGCGCCGAGGACGAACTGGGGGCCATCGGCCACTCGGTGAACCGCTTTATCCAGTACCTGCAGCAGATGATCGGCGAGGTCACCCAGGCCACCGAGGCCATGGCCGGGAGCCTGGGGCAGTTGCAGCAGAGCTCGGCCCACAGCCAGCAGATCCTGTTGCGCCATGCCTCGGAAACCGATCAGACGGTGACCGCCATTACCGAAATGAGCAGCACCGCCGACAGCGTTGCCGCCAACGCCGCCCAGACCGCAGACTTCACCCGCCGCGCCAACGAACACGCAGAACGTTCCCGGGTGGTGGTGGGCGAAGCCTCCGGCAGCGTCATCGCGTTGATCGACGAAGTCGCCGATGCCACCCACAAGGTCGAGGCCATGCAAGCCGATGCCCAGCGCATCACCGAGGTCCTCGGGGTGATCGGCGCCATCGCCGGGCAGACCAACCTGCTGGCCCTGAACGCCGCGATCGAGGCCGCCCGGGCCGGAGAACAGGGCCGCGGCTTCGCCGTGGTCGCCGATGAAGTGCGGGCCCTGGCCGCGAGGACCCAGGACAGCACCTCGCAGATCAACGAAATGCTCGCGCGCCTGACCCAGGGCGTGAGTTCCTCGGTCAGCGCCATGGAAAACACCCAGGCCAGTTGCCAGTCAGCAGCGGATGCCACGGCGCGGGTCAACAGCGGGCTCGACGAAATGGCCGACTCGGTGAGCCAGATCAACAGCCTGAGCACCCAGATCGCCACCGCCGCCGAACAGCAGAGCGCCGTGACCGAGGAAATCAACCGCAGCATGGTGAGCATCCGACACATGGTCGAGGAGCTGGTGGACAGCGCCCGGGCCGGGGAAAGCAACACCCAGAGCCTGTTGCAGGCCAATGCCCAGGTCAGCCACCTGATGAGCCGCTTCAAAGTCCGCTGAACGGTCTGCCCCCGCCCCTGGCAGCCCGCCGGGGCGGGACTATATTTCAGGCTCCGGTCACAAGGACGTGAGGTGCCCCATGGGTCAGCGCCAGACACATCTGTTGCATGAACAGATCAGCCACGAACTGTTTATCCAGGCCAGCATCGACACCGTCTACTACTACGTGACGCAGCCGGACCGCTGGCCGGAGTGGCACCCTGCCAGCCTGCGTGCCGACACCGGACTGTGCGGCTCCTTGCCCGCCGGCCACCGCTTCAGTGAAACCATGGACTTGCTGGGGGTGCAACTGCCCATCAGCTACCGGGTGCTGGTGGCGGTGTTTCCCAAGGAGTTCAAGACCCTGTTCAGTTCCGCCGCGCTGGACGGTTCGATCCACTACCAGTTGAGCAAGCAGGGCGACGGCACACTGTTCCGGCGCACCCTGGAATACGCCACCGACCTGCAGCTCAGTGGCCTGCGAGCACGCATGGAGCAGCTTTCGAGCCAGGCCCTGGCCAACCTCAAGCAGCGTCTGGAAGACCCAGACAACTGAGGGCAAACAGGCATGGTTACCTGGCGACCGTGTACAGCCGCAACCGGGCATCGCCCTGGCGCTTGGTAATCCATCTCCGGCCCAGGCCAACGGGGCCATGCCGCGGCCATTGAATCGGTCCCGTGTAGCCATGGGCCTGAAGCCCTTAGTGCTGACAATTATGTAACCTGAACCTCAGTTTGCTGACAGCCACCGTTGATTAGCCTGGCAACCAATCTGCAATTCCAGGACTGACGGGGCTCTATCGGCATGCATGGCAATCCAACAAGACGCAGTGTGATCAAAGGCCTGGCCGCCGGTGCGTTACTGACCGGCAGCGGACTCTGGCGGTCCCCAGTGTGGGCCCTGGACAGCGGCAGCTACCCCCAGCAACTGAGCGGCCGCCAGTTCGACCTGTTCATCGCGCAAACGCCGGTCAACTTCACCGGCAGCCCGCGCACCGCCATGACCATCAACGGTGGCCTACCCGGCCCATTGCTGCGCTGGCGCGAAGGCGACACCGTGACCATCCGTGTGCACAACCGCCTCGACCAGGACACCTCCATCCACTGGCACGGCATTCTCCTGCCGGCCAATATGGACGGGGTCCCGGGGCTGAGCTTCCAAGGCATTGCCCCGGATGGCCTCTACGAATACCGATTCCAGGTACGGCAGAACGGCACTTACTGGTACCACAGCCATTCCGGGCTGCAGGAGCAGGCCGGGGTCTATGGCCCCCTGGTGATCGATGCCCGTGAACCGGAACCCTTCAGGTACGACCGCGAACAGGTGGTGATGCTCAGCGACTGGAGCGACCAGTCACCGGAACGCCTGATGCACATCCTGAAAAAGCAGTCCGGCTACTTCAACCAGCACAAACGTACTGTTGGCGACTTTATCGAGGATGTCAGCCGCGACGGCTGGGCCGCCACCGTCGCCGATCGCAAGATGTGGGCCGAAATGAAGATGAGCCCCACCGATCTGGCCGATGTCAGCGGCGCCACCTACAGCTACCTACTCAACGGCCAGACTCCCGGCAGTAACTGGACCGGGCTATTCCGGCCGGGGGAAACCCTGCGGCTGCGCCTGATCAATGGCTCGGCCATGACCTACTTCGATGTCCGGATTCCCGGACTGAAAATGACCGTGGTCGCCGCCGATGGCCAATACGTGCACCCGGTCAGCGTCGACGAACTGCGCATTGCCGTGGCCGAAACCTACGATGTGCTGGTCGAGCCGGGCCGAGAGCCGGCCTATACCCTCTTTGCCCAGTCCATGGACCGTAGCGGCTATGCCCGCGGCACGCTCGCCGTGCGCCAGGGCCTCAGCGCGCCGGTTCCGGCCCTGGACCCGCGCCCATTGATCAGCATGGCCGACATGGGCATGGACCACGCCAACATGGCGGGCATGGACCACGGTGCCTCATCCGGTATCGGCGATCTGGAGGACATGGGTCAGCAGCAGATGGCCGGCATGGACCACAGCGCCCCGTCCAGGATGGACAGCATGCCGAACATGGACCACAGCCAGATGGCCGGCATGGGCCATGGAGCAATGAGCGGCATGGCCCCGATGCAGTCCCATCCGGCATCGGAAAGCGGCAACCCGCTGGTGGACATGCAAACCATGAGCCCTGCGCCCAAACTCACCGACCCGGGCATCGGCTTGCGCAACAACGGTCGACGGGTCCTGACCTATGCCGACCTGCGCAGTACCTTCGACGATCCCGATGGCCGTGAGCCAAGCCGCACCATCGAACTGCACGTGACCGGGCACATGGAGAAGTTCGCCTGGTCCTTTGACGGCATCAAGTTCAGCGATGCCCAGCCCTTGCGCCTGACCTACGGCGAGCGGGTGCGCATCACCCTGGTCAACGACACCATGATGACCCACCCCATCCACCTGCACGGGGTCTGGAGCGATCTGGAGGATGAACAAGGGCGTTTCCTGGTGCGCAAGCACACCATCGACATGCCACCAGGCACCCGGCGCAGCTATCGGGTCACCGCCGACGCCCTGGGCCGCTGGGCCTATCACTGCCACCTGCTGTTCCACATGGAGATGGGTATGTTCCGCGAAGTACGAATCGAGGAAGCGAGGGTCCCGGCATGAAGCTCACACTCTCCCGCCTCTTGCCCGGGGCCCTGTTCGGCATCGGCTTGTGCAGCGCCCAGGCCGCCGACCATCGGCCAGCCCCCGGTGTCGGCGAACAGTTGCAGATGAACGCAATGGTCGACGATGGCTGGCAGGCCATGGACAGCGCCCCGGCGCGCAGCACCTCGCGCACGCCAATACCGACACCGACCGATGCCGATCGCCGGGCCGCCTTTCCCGAAGTGTCCGGGCATGGCGTGCATGACAAGGCCATCAACTCGTTCTGGCTGCTCAATCAGCTGGAGTACCAGGACGCCGACCAGGGCAGCGCCCTGGCCTGGGAATTGAACGGATGGGTCGGTGGCGACATCGATCGCCTGTGGGTACGCAGCGAAGGCGAACGCAGCGCGGGTGTCACCGAAAAAGCCGAACTCGAGGCCCTCTGGGGACACGCCATCGGCCCCTGGTGGGATCTGGTTGGTGGCGTGCGCCAGGACTTCAAGCCCGGTTCACCGCAGACCTGGGCCGCGTTCGGCCTGCAAGGCATGGCCCTGTACAACTTCGAGAGCCAGGCCACCTTCTATATAGGCGAAGCTGGCCAGACCGCCCTGCGCCTCAAGGGCGACTACGACATCCTGCTGAGCAACCGGCTGATCCTGCAACCAACAGCCGAGGTCAACCTCTACAGCCGCAACGACCCGCAGCGCGGCAGCGGCTCCGGGCTGGCGCAAATCGAAGCCGGCCTGCGCCTGCGTTATGAACTGCACCGCCAGTTTGCGCCCTATGTGGGGGTGACCTGGAACCGCAGCTATGGCAGTACCGCCGACTATCGCCACGATGAAGGCGAAAAGCGTAGCGAGGCTCGCTGGGTCCTGGGCCTGCGCCTATGGTTCTGAGCCTGTACCCCACACCTCAACAGCAATCCCCACCTCTCCCCCTTGTCGCCAGGAGCCTTGCATGCCCTACCTGAAAAAACTCAGCCTTGTTCTCGGCTGCTCACTGCTGATGGTCGGAATCGCCCAGGCCCACCCGAAACTGCTGTCCTCGCTGCCCACCGAAGGCGCTCGCGGCCCCGCGCCGGAACGCATCGAGCTGAAGTTTTCGGAAAGCCTCACCCCGGCCTTCTCTGGCGCCCGGCTGATGATGACCGCCATGCCCGGCATGGCTCACCCACCGATGCCGATCAAGGCCGGCATCGCTCCGGGCAGCGACCCCAGGACCATGATCATCACCCCCGCCAGCCGCCTGGCAGCCGGTGGCTACAAGGTCGAATGGCGGGCAGTTTCCGCCGACACCCACCCGATCACCGGTGCCGTTACCTTTACCGTGGATTGAGCTATGGACCCTGCCATCACCATCGGCCTGCGCCTGGCCCTGTACCTGGACCTGATGCTGCTGTTCGGCCTGCTGCTCTTTCACACCCCCGCAGCCTGCCGGTCGCGGCACCTGCAACGCCTGGTGCCGGGCCTGGCGCTGCTTGGCCTGTTGCTATCGCTGGCCGCCATGTTGCAGCTGGCCCTGGACCTCAGCGGCTTGAGCCACGTCAGCGAGCTGCAGGCCCGGACGCTGTGGATGCTGTGGACGCAAACCGCCGTCGGCCAGAGCTGGGGCGTACGCCTGCTGATGCTGCTGGCGGTCCTGGCCCTGGCCGGCGATACCCGGGCATCCCACCGGCGCTGGATAGCGCTCGGCTGCGCAGGTATCGCCCTGGCAACCCTGGCCTGGGCCGGGCATGGCGCCATGAGTGAAGGGGCGCGACATGTTCTGCACCTGTTCAACGACATCCTCCACCTGTGGGCGGCCGGAGCCTGGATCGGCGCGCTGGCCGCGTTCCTCCTCTCGCTGCACAGCAGGAACCTACCCGGCGAAGCACAGGTACGCCTGCTGGCCAGTCGCCTCAGGGGGTTCGAACAGGCCGGTGGGCTGATCGTGTTCACGCTGCTGCTGAGCGGCATACTCAATCACTTGCTGGTCAGTGGTCCTGAGTTCTTCACCCTGCAGGACAGCCTCTATGGCTCGCTTTTGCTGCTCAAGCTACTGCTGTTCGCCGTCATGCTCGCGCTGGCCGCGCTCAACCGCTGGCACCTGACGCCACAACTGCAGCGCTCGCTCCAGACCGGCGACCACCGGCCAGCAATCGCCGCCCTGCGCCGCAGCCTGACACTGGAGGCATCGATGGCAGTACTGGTGCTCTGCCTGGTGGCCTGGCTGGGAATCCTGAGCCCGGAAAGCACCCGCAGTTAATTGGTATAACTTTGATACACAAGCCTCGCTCCTGGAGCGTTAAAAACCGCAAAATACATGACGATCCACGCAGGCCTCCCGGGCCTCCTCTTTTGATCAACACGAGACACTTCATGAAACACTCCCTGCGTCTGGCGGCCCTGTCCGCCCTGCTGATCGGCTCCCTGGCCCAGGCTGGAGAACTGATTCCCATCGACGTGCACCGCGACGCCAACTGCGGCTGCTGCAAAAAGTGGATCGAGCACCTGCAGGACAACGGCTTTGCCGTGACCGACCACGTGGAAAGCAACATGAGCGCGGTCAAGCAGCGGCTCGGCGTCGCCCCGCGCCTGGGCTCCTGCCATACCGCGGTGATCGACGGCAAGTTCGTCGAGGGCCACGTGCCGGCCGAACAGGTGCTGGCCCTGCGCAAGCGCGATGACCTGCTGGGCATCGCCGCCCCGGGCATGCCCATGGGCTCCCCCGGGATGGAAATGGACGGCATGGGCGCCGATGCCTTCCAGGTCATTGGCCTGACCCGCGAGGGCAAGGACGTGGTCGTCGCGGACTACCCGGCCCGTTGATCTTCGGCGCCTACTTCGGCCTGTTCCTGGCGGCGTTCGGCGCCGCCACCCTGCTGCCCCTGCAATCGGAAGCGCTGCTGGTGGGGTTGCTGCACAACAGCCAACTGGCAGTGCTCGGGCTATGGCTGGTGGCGACCCTGGGCAATGTCCTGGGCTCGCTGGTCAACTGGTGGCTGGGCCAGCGCCTGGAACACTACAAGGAGCGCCGCTGGTTTCCGGTCAGCCCGCGTCACCTGGAGCGGGCCCGGGGGCCTTACCAACGCTATGGCCACTGGACGCTCCTGCTGAGCTGGATGCCGCTGATCGGCGATCCGCTGACCCTGGTGGCCGGCGTCATGGGCGAACCCCTCAAGCGCTTCCTGCTGCTGGTCACCCTGGCCAAGGGCGCGCGCTACGCCGTGCTGGCGTGGCTGACCCTGGGCTGGATCGGCTGAGCGCCCGCAACTCCCCATCACCGCGCAGGAGCTGGCTTGCCAGCGAAAGCGCCCGCCCCGGCACCACCTGCCTCAAGGTCTTCCTTGTCGGCAAGCCGGTACCCAGGGTTTGCCTGTGGCTTAACCTCGCCCTAATCCGGCGGCTACAGCATCGCCCGCAACCTTGCGGAGTGTCCTTATGTCCCTTGCTACCCCTCGCTGGCTCAGTGCCTTGCTGCTGCCCCTGGCCCTGCCTGCCCTCGCCGCCCGGGCGCCGGTCTACGGTCCCGAACTGCAGGGCTTCGACTACCCCTATCCCTTGCAGCACTTCAGCTTTGTGTCCCAGGGCCAGGCACTGCAGATGGGCTATATGGATGTACCGCCCCAGAGCCCGGCCAACGGGCGCAGCCTGGTACTGATGCATGGCAAGAACTTCTGCGGCGCCACCTGGGAGGGCTCGATCAAGGCTCTGAGCGCCGCAGGCTACCGGGTGATAGTCCCGGACCAGATCGGCTTCTGTACCTCCAGCAAGCCCGAACACTACCAGTACAGCTTCCAGCAACTGGCGCAGAACACCCATCAACTGCTGGCCAAACTTGGCGTCAGCCAGGCCAGCCTGCTGGGCCATTCCACCGGTGGCATGCTGGCCACCCGCTACGCCCTGCAATACCCCGATCAGGTACGGCAACTGGCCCTGGTCAACCCCATCGGCCTGGAAGACTGGAAAGCCCTGGGCGTGCCCTGGCGCAGCGTCGACCAGTGGTACCAGCGCGAGCTGAAGCAGACCACCGAGGGTATCCGCCGCTACGAGCAGCAGACCTATTACGCCGGCCGCTGGAAGGCCGAGTACCAGCGCTGGGTGGACATGCTCGCCGGCCTCAACCAGGGCCCCGGCAAGCGCCTGGTGGCGTGGAACTCGGCGCTGATCTACGACATGATCTTCAGCCAGCCGGTGTACTACGAATTCCAGGACCTGAAGATGCCGACCCTGCTGCTGATCGGCACCGCCGACACCACCGCCATCGGCAGCGATATCGCGCCGCCCGAGGTCAAGGCGCGCATCGGCCACTACCAGGACCTGGGCAGAAAGGTGGCGCAGCGCATCCCCCATTCGACCCTGGTGCAGTTCCCGGGGCTGGGCCACGCACCGCAAATGGAACAACCCGAGCCTTTCCACCAGGCCCTGCTGGGCTGGTTGAAGCAACCCTGAGCCAGGAGCCCGAACATGGCACTAGAGATTGCGGTAATCGATGATTGGCAGGACGTAGCGCGCGAGGTAGTGGACTGGTCGGTGCTCGATAGCATCGGCCGGGTCAGCTTCCTTCACGACTACCCGGCAGACCCCGCCACCCTGGCCCGGCGCCTGCAACCGTTCCAGGTGATCTGCGTGATGCGCGAGCGCACCCGGTTCGATGAAACCCTGCTACGCAGCCTGCCGCAGCTCAAGCTGCTGCTCACCGGCGGCATGCGCAACGCCGCCATCGACCTCAAGGCGGCCAGCGCCCTGGGGATCCAGGTGTGCGGCACCGACAGCTACAAGCACGCCGCGCCGGAGCTGACCTGGGCCCTGCTCATGGCCCTGAGTCGCAACCTGCTGGGCGAAGCCTGCGCCCTGCGCGCAGGCGATTGGCAACAGGGCCTGGGGGGCGATCTGCACGGCAAGACCCTGGGCATTCTCGGCCTGGGCAGCATCGGCCAACGGGTGGCGCAATTCGGCCAGGTGTTCGGCATGCGGGTGATTGCCTGGAGCGAGAACCTCACCGCTGAACGCGCGACCGCGGCCGGCGTGACCCATGTCGACAAGCAGCAACTGTTCGAACAGGCCGATGTGCTCTCGGTGCACCTGGTGCTCAGCGAGCGCAGCCGCGGCCTGGTGGACGCCCAGGCCCTGGCGTGGATGAAGCCCGGGGCGCTGCTGGTCAATACCGCCCGCGGGCCGATTGTCGATGAAACCGCGCTGGTTGCCGCCCTGGAACAGGGCCGGCTGGCGGGGGCCGCACTGGATGTGTTCGACCAGGAACCCTTGCCTGCCGACCACCCCTTGCGGCGCTTGCCCAATGTTCTGGCCACGCCCCATGTCGGCTATGTCAGCCGGCAGAACTACCAGCAGTTCTTCGGCCAGATGATCGAAGACCTGCAAGCCTGGCACGCCGGCCAGCCGATCCGCCTGCTCAACTGAAAGCCCCCCGTGGCGATCGCCAGGCAAGGTCCTGCGCAGCTTTTCGCAGCCTCGCAGGTTCGGCGGCGACCAGGCTCGCAGGGACGCTGGGCGCAGGAGCCCGCCTGTGCCCGTTCTTTGGGCGGCGTCGCACCACAACGGCACCGGCCGCTGGCAGCCCCTCCCCATTTTCGCCCCCGGGCCGCAACGGCCCCGCTCCCGGGCAGTGCATGGCCGACCTTTCGTCGGGACGCGTTCGCCGCCCGCCCTGCCAACCCCGGGAAACGCCCACCTCCCCCGGCACCGCTCTAGGTTCTGTCCTAGACTGAATTTCGCACTGTGACCGGGCAGTCACATTCACCGAGAAAAAGTCGAAACTTTTCGCTTCGGCCCAAGGTCAGGTTAAAGGTAGGGTCGCTGCCACTGGTGCATTCCTTGCAACGGCTCCTCCACCCTTTCTGCTTCCACGCTCGAGCAGCGCAGGCTGATCGACGTGTGGCGCGTTTGCGCCCGGCCACAGGAATTGGCCACGCGCGGCGCTCGAGACACCAGAACAGATCAATAAAACGGGAGAGACACATGATCAGCGCCGTATTGGACACTCAGGGAGATCACCCTCAACAGCAGGCCGGCGACCGCGCCGCCCCCTCGGTTCCGGTCCCTGGGAACAAGACGGTGCTGCCGCTGGCGCGGCCCAATCCCAACCGCAAGCGAGTGCTGTTCGTCACCTCGGAAATCGCCGACCTGGTGAAAACCGGCGGCCTGGGCGACGTCTCTGCCGCCCTGCCCAGGGCCATGGCCCACCTGCACGATGTGCGGGTACTGATCCCCGGCTACCCCCAGGTGCTGCATAGCGAGAACCCGATCCACATCATCGGGGAGCTGGGTGGCCACGCGGCACTGCCGGCCTGCAAGATCGGGCGCATGGACATGCCCGACGGCCTGGTGATCTACGTGCTGATCTGCCCGGAACTCTACGAGCGCGAAGGCACGCCCTACGGCGCCAACAACGGCCGCGACTGGCCGGACAACCACATCCGCTTCGCCCGCCTGGGGCTGGCCGCCGCCGACATCGCGGCCAACCTGGCGCAGATCCACTGGTGCCCCGACCTGGTGCACGCCCATGACTGGCCCGCCGGGCTGGCGCCGGCCTACATGCACTGGCGCGGGCAACGCACGCCGACCCTGTTCACCATTCATAACCTGGCCTATCAGGGCGTGGTCAGCCTGGCCTCGTGCCCGGAACTGGGCATCCCCGAGCATGCCCTGCAACAGGAAGGCATGGAGTTCTACGGCAAGCTGTCGTTCCTCAAGGCCGGCATGGCCTACGCCAGCCACATCACCACGGTGAGCGCCACCTATGCCCAGGAAATCACCACCCCGGCCTTCGGTTGCGGGCTCGACGGCTTCCTCGCCAGCAAGACCCAGCAGGGCCTGCTCAGTGGCATCCCCAACGGCATCGATGAAAGCTGGGACGCCGCCACCGACGCGCACCTGCTCACGCCTTTCAGCATCGGCGACTGGGACGGCAAGGCAGCCAACGCCGCCCATGTGCGGCAGATGTTCGGCCTCGACGCCTCCAGCGGCCCACTGTTTGCCGTGGTCTCGCGGCTGGTCTACCAGAAAGGCCTGGACCTGACCGAAGCGGTGGCCGAGTTCATCGTGCAGTCCGGCGGCCAGATCGCCATCATCGGCCGCGGCGAGCCGGAGGAAGAACAGTCCATGCGCGCCCTGGCCCGGCGCTTCCCCGGCCGCATCGGGGTGCACATCGGCTTCAACGAGACCGACGCCCGGCGCATGTTCGCCGGCAGCGATTTCCTGCTCATGCCCTCGCGCTACGAGCCCTGCGGCCTGAGCCAGATGTATGCCCAGCGCTTCGGCTCGCTGCCGGTGGCGCGCAACACCGGCGGCCTGGCAGACACCATCGAGAATGGCGTCACCGGTTTCCTCTTCGACGAATCCACCGTGGCCAGCTACCAGGAAGCCCTGACCCGGGCCTTCAAGGTGTTCGCCTACCCGGCGCTGCTCAATGCCATGCGCTGCCGGGCCATGGCCGCGCCCTTCAACTGGTGCAAGGCGGTGGAACCCTACGCCGAACTCTACGAGCAACTGGTGGCCAAGGCCCTGGGACAGGCCGCCCGACAGTAAGAGGCAAGGACCGATGCCCCCAAGCACGCTGCACACCTGGACTCATGGCGCGCGGCTGCTGGATGCCGAGCACACCCGGTTCGCCCTGTGGGCGCCGGATGCGCGCTGCGTCAGCGTCGAACTGGCGGACGGCCAGTCGCTGCCCATGCAGCCCCAGCCCGAAGGCTGGTTCATGACCCAGGCGCGCTGCCCCGCGGGCAGCGCCTACCGTTTCAATATCGACGAGCGGATCCAGGTCCCCGACCCGGCGTCCCGGGCCCAGCTCGGTGATGTCCACGGGCCAAGCCTGGTGGTGGACCCCGAGCGCTATCAATGGCAGCACCCGCAGTGGCGCGGCCGGCCCTGGCACGAGGCGGTGATCTACGAACTCCACGTGGGGGTCATGGGCGGCTATCAGGCGGTGCAGCAAGCCCTGCCGGCCCTGGTGGAACTGGGGGTGACCGCCATCGAGCTGATGCCCCTGGCGGAGTTTCCCGGCGAACGCAACTGGGGCTACGACGGCGTGCTGCC
This sequence comes from Pseudomonas sp. GW822-FHT06D10, assembly GCF_058799535.1. Classification (NCBI taxonomy): domain Bacteria; kingdom Pseudomonadati; phylum Pseudomonadota; class Gammaproteobacteria; order Pseudomonadales; family Pseudomonadaceae; genus Pseudomonas; species Pseudomonas sp. GW822-FHT06D10. The sequence goes on from NZ_JBXALN010000001.1 coordinate 1,128,227, forward strand.
CTACGCCCCGGAAGCCTCCTATGGTTCGCCCGACGAGCTGCGCGCGCTGATCGATACCGCCCATGGCCTGGGCCTGGCAGTGATCCTCGATGTGGTCTACAACCACTTCGGCCCCGACGGCAACTACCTGCAGGAGTACGCCCAGGGCTTCTTTCGCCAGGACCTGCACACCCCCTGGGGCGCCGCCATCGACTTTCGCCGCCCGCAGGTCAGCGAGTTCTTTATCGACAACGCCCTGATGTGGCTGCTGGAGTACCGTTTCGACGGCCTGCGCCTGGACGCGGTGCACGCCATCGACGATCCGGATTTCCTGCGGCAACTGGCGCAGCGGGTCCGCCAGGCAGTGCCACCCGATCGCCATGTGTGGCTCAACCTGGAGAACGAGTTCAATCAGGCCAGCCTGCTGCAACAAGGCTTCGACGCACAGTGGAACGACGACGGCCACAACGCCCTGCATGTGCTGCTGACCGGCGAAACCGACGCCTACTACGCCGACTTCGCCGAGCAGCCCACTGAGCAACTGGCCCGCTGCCTGAGCCAGGGTTTCGCCTTCCAGGGCCATGCCAACCGCCATGGCGAGGCCCGCGGCGAACCCAGCGGGCACCTGCCGCCCAGCGCCTTTGTGCTGTTTCTGCAGAACCATGACCAGATCGGCAACCGGGCCTTTGGCGAACGCCTCAACCAACTGGCGCCGACCCAGGCCCTGCACGCGGCCACGGTGCTGTTACTGCTGTCACCGATGATTCCGCTGCTGTTCATGGGCGACGAAATGGCCGCCCAGGAACCATTCCTGTTCTTCACCAGCCACCAGGGCCAGTTGGCCGAAGCGGTGCGCGAGGGTCGGCGCAACGAATTCGCCGCCTTCAGTGCCTTCGCCGACGCCGGGCAGCGCCAGCGCATTCCCGACCCCAACGCGGCCTCGACCTTCCAGGCCTCGCGCCCACGGGCCCAGTCCCGGCAGGCCGAGGCCACCCGCGAGCTGTATCGCAGCCTGTTGCAGATCCGCCACCGCGAGCTGGTTCCGCGCCTGCCCGGCGCCCGGGCCCTGGGCTGCCAGGTACTGGCCGAGGGCGCCCTGAGTGCGCGCTGGCGCCTGGGGGACGGCAGCCTGTTGCGCATCGACCTCAACCTCGGCCCGCATCAGGTCGAACTGGCCGCCGAGGCCGCACCGCAGTTGTGCTTCGAATACCCGCCGCACACCCTCAAGCACTGGTGCCAGGGCCAACTGCCCGCCTACAGCGTGCTGGTGCTGCTGGCCCCCACCTCTTCCCCGACCGACCCAGATGGAGAATGCCTATGAGCGATGCGCAACTGGAACTGCTTGCCAGCCGCGCCGGCCTGGCAGTGGACTGGATCGATGCCAACGGCCGTGCCCAGAAGGTCGAGGACCGGGTCCTGCGGGCTGTCCTGGCCGGCCTGGGGCATCCGGCCGAAGACCCGCAGCAGGTCGAACAGAGCCTGCTGCAATTGCAAGGGGTGCAACAGAGCCGGCACCTGCCACCGCTGCTGACCGCCGACCTCGGCCAGAGCCTGGACCTGGCGCGCTACTTCCCCCCGCACACGGCCTGTGTCCTGCGGCTGGAGGATGGCAGCCCGCTGCACCTGGACCTGGATGCCGAGAGCCGGCTGCCGGGCTCGATTCCGGTGGGTTACCACGCCGTGAGTATCGACGACGAACACTTTGCCCTGGCAGTGGCCCCCGAACGCTGCTTCAGCGTGGCCGACGCCGTGCACCAGCCCACCCCGCGGGCCTGGGGCCTGAGCGTGCAGCTGTACGCCCTGCGCCGCCCCGGCGATGGCGGCTTCGGCGATACCCAGGCCCTGGAAGAACTGGCGCGCCAGGCCGCCGAACGCGGCGCCGATGCCCTGGCCATCAGCCCGCTGCACGCCATGTTCAGCAGCGACCCGCTGCGCTACAGCCCCTATTCGCCTTCCAGCCGGCTGTTCCTCAACAGCCTGTATGCCGCCCCTGGCGCGATCCTCGGCGACCGCGCCTGGCGCACCGCGATCGAAGCCTGTGGCCTGGGCGAACAACTGCAGGACCTGGAACAGTTGCCGCTGATCGACTGGCCCCTGGCGGCCCAGGCCAAGTTGCGGGCACTGCGGGCGCTGTATGAAGGCTTCTGCCAGGGCGAGCACCCGCTGCACGAGGACTTCGCCAGCTACCGCCGGGCAGCCGGCGAAGCCCTGGAAAACCACTGCCGCTTCGAAGCCATCCAGGCCCAGCGCGCCGCCCGTGGCGAGGACCTGGACTGGCGTCACTGGCCGCCGCAGTGGCGTGATCCAGCCAGCCCGGCCCTGGCTCATTTCGCCGAGGAACAGGCCCACGAAATCAGCTTCCATGCCTTTTGCCAGTGGCTGATCGCCCGCAGCCTGGAGCGAGCGCAAAGCGCGGCCCGCAGCGGCGGCATGGGCATCGGCCTGATCGCCGACCTGGCGGTGGGCGCCGACGGCGGCGGCAGCCAGGCCTGGAGCCGCCAGGAGCAGTTACTGGCCAACCTGACGGTGGGCGCGCCACCGGACATCCTCAACCGCCAGGGCCAGAGCTGGGGCATATCGGCCTTTTCCCCGGAAGGCCTGCAACGCCACGGTTTCCGCGCCTTCATCGAAATGCTCAGGGCCAACTTCGCCCATGCCGGGGGCCTGCGCATCGACCATGTGATGGGCCTGCAACGGCTGTGGGTGATTCCCCTGGGCGCGCCCCCCAGCGATGGCGCCTACCTCTATTACCCGGTGGACGACCTGCTGCGCCTGCTGACCCTGGAATCCCATCGCCACCAGGCCATAGTGCTGGGCGAAGACCTGGGCACAGTGCCCGACGGGCTGCGGGAAAAACTCGCCGCCCGGGCCATGCTCGGCATGCGTGTGCTTTTGTTCGAACAGGACCACGGCTGCCACTTCAAGCCCATCCTCGACTGGCCGGACAACGCCCTGGCCACCACCAGCACCCATGACCTGCCGACCCTCAACGGCTGGTGGCATGGCCGCGACATCGACTGGAACCAGCGCCTGGGCCTGGTGGACGAAGCGGCGGCGCGGCACTGGCGCGAACACCGCCAGCACGAACGCAACGGCCTGCGCCACGCCCTGGCCCAGGACCCGCAGAACTTTCGCGAGGAAAGCCACGAGGCCGACCAGGTGGTAGACGCCAGCGTGCGTTTCCTCGGCCACACCCGGGCGCCCCTGGTGCTGCTGCCCCTGGAGGACGCCCTGGGCATCGACGAACAGGCCAACCTGCCCGGCACCCTCGACAGCCACCCCAACTGGCGCCGACGCCTGGCCACTGCCAGCCGGCGCCTGCTGGACGACAGCGACGCTGCGCGGCGCCTGGAGCTGCTGGCCTGTGCCCGACAGCAGGCCCTGGAGCGTGACCGATGAGCCCGCCAGCCACGCCAATGCCACGGGCCACCCTGCGCCTGCAATTTCACCAGGGCTTCACCCTGGATCATGCGCTGCCTCTGGTGCCCTACTTCGCCGGCCTGGGCCTCAGCCACCTCTACGCCTCGCCACTGCTCTGCGCGCGGGCCGGTTCCATGCACGGCTACGACGTGGTGGACCCCACCCGGGTCAACCCCGAGCTGGGGGGCGAGGCGGCCCTGGTACGGCTGGTGGATGCCCTGCGCCAGCACGGCATGGGCCTGATCCTGGATATCGTCTCCAACCACATGGCGGTGGGCGGCAATGACAACCCCTGGTGGCTGGACCTGCTGCAATGGGGGCGCCTGAGCCCGTACGGTGAGTTCTTCGATATCCAGTGGCATTCCCCGGACCCGCTGATGGAAGGCCAGTTGTTGCTGCCCTTCCTCGGCAGCGACTATGGGCAGGCCTTGCAGGAAGGCAGCCTGCAACTGCAACTGAACGACGATCGCTGCGGTTTCCATGTTCGCCACTATGAACACTGCTTCCCCATCTGCCCCGCCGACTTCGGGGAACTGCTACGCCTCGCCGGCCCGCCGGATGCCGCCCAGGCCCTCAAGCCCCTGGCCGACAGCTTTGCCGCCCTGCGTTTCAGCGGCGACGCCCACGCCCAGGCACAACCGCTGCAGCAGGCCCTGGGCCAACTGTTGCAGCAACCGGCGCTGCACCAGGCCGTCACCGCCCACCTGCAAGGCTACGACTCACGCCACGACGAAGGTTTCCAGCGCCTGCACCATCTGCTGGAGCAACAGAGCTATCGCCTGGCCAGCTGGCGCACCGCCGCCGACGACATCAACTGGCGACGCTTCTTCGACGTCAACGAGCTGGGCGGGCTGCGGGTCGAGCGCCCGGCGGTGTTCGAAGCCACCCACGGCAAGATCTTCGAGCTGATCCAGCGTGGCCTGGTGGACGGCCTGCGCATCGACCATATCGACGGCCTGGCCGACCCGCGCAGCTATTGCCGCAAGCTGCGGCGCCGGATCGACCGCCTGCGCCCGGGCCAGCACCTGCCGATCTACGTCGAGAAGATCCTCGGCGCCGGGGAAACCCTGCACCGCGACTGGGGCGTGGATGGCAGCACCGGCTATGAGTTCATGAACCAACTGTCGCTGCTGCAGCAGGCCCCTGCAGGCCAGCCGGTGCTGGCCGAACTGTGGAGCCGGCACAGCCAGCGCCCCGCGGCGTTCGCCGAAGAGGCACTGCTGGCCCGTCAGCAGATTCTCAACGGCTCCCTGGCCAGCGATTTTGAAAGCGTGGCCCAGGCCCTGTTGCAGGTGGCGCGCCTGGACCTGATGAGCCGCGACCTGACCCTGGGGGCCATCCGCCGCGCCTTGCAGGAACTGATCGTGCACTTCCCGGTGTACCGCACCTATATCAGCGCCTATGGCCGCGGGCAGCAGGACCAGCAGTTGTTCCAGCAGGCCCTGGAAGGCGCACGACAGAGCCTGGGCGAGGCCGACAGGCCGGTGCTCGACTACCTGGAGCGCTGGCTCGGCGGCCAGGGCTGGCGCCAGCAGCCCCCGGGCCGTGGGCGCAAGCTGCTGCGCCACGCCTGCGTGCGTTTCCAGCAACTGACTTCGCCCGCCGCGGCCAAGGCCGTGGAAGACACCGCCTTCTACCGCTCGGCGGTACTGCTGGCGCGCAACGACGTGGGCTTCGACAGCGAACAGTTCAGTGCGCCGATCACCGCCTTCCACACGGCCTGCCAGCAACGCCTGGCCAGCTTCCCCGACAACCTGCTGACCAGCGCCACCCACGACCACAAACGGGGCGAGGACAGCCGCGCGCGCCTGGCAGTGCTCAGCGAACGGGCCCCCTGGTATGCCGCCCAGGTGGAACACTGGCGCACCCTGGCCGCGCCCCTGCGCCAGCATGAGGATGCGCCTTCGGCGGGGGACGAACTGATCCTTTACCAGACCCTGCTGGGCAGTTGGCCCCTGGAACTGGCTGCCGAGGATCAGGCGGCCCTGCAAGGCTATGGACAAAGGATCTGGCAATGGCAGCTCAAGGCCCTGCGCGAGGCCAAGCTGCAAAGCAGCTGGGCGGCGCCCAACGCAGAATACGAAGAGGCCGTGCAGGCCTTTGTCCAGGCCCTGCTGCTGGCGCCCCAGGGCCTGGCATTGCGCCAGTCGATTGCCGCGGCGGCCCGGGCCATTGCCCCGGCGGGCGCCCTCAACAGCCTGGCGCAAACCTTGCTGCGCATGACCGTGCCTGGGGTCCCCGACCTGTACCAGGGCAACGAGTTCTGGGATTTCAGCCTGGTGGACCCGGATAACCGCCGACCGGTGGATTACCCGGCCCGGCAGGCGGCCCTGGACAGCGGCGGCGAACCACGCCAATGGCTGGCCCAGTGGCACGACGGACGCATCAAGCAGGCCGTGATCGCCCGCACCCTGAACCTGCGTGGCCAGTACCCGGAGCTGTTTCGTCGGGGCCGCTACCAGCCGCTGCCGGTGCTTGGCCAGCATGCCGGGCGGGTCCTGGCGTTCATGCGCGAGCACGGTGCACAACGGGCAGTGGTGATAGTGCCGGTGCAGGTCGCCGGCCTGCTGGGGGATCGCGCAATGCCCTTGATCGAGGCGCCGCTGTGGGGCGATACCCGGGTGCAGCTACCGTTCGACGCCTCGGGGCAAAAGCTGAATGGACTTTTTTCCACGGTGGCAGTCACACCCCACAGGGAGCTGATGCTTAGCGCCGCACTGCAAGACTTTGCGCTCAACCTTTTGATTCAACCTTGAATTCAGTCCAGGAGCATTGCGATGAGTACCGACGACAAACGCATTCGTGAATTCGCTTATCAGATCTGGGAGTCGGAAGGTAAGCCAGAGGGCCAGGAAGCCCGGCACTGGGACATGGCCCGCAAGCTCGCCGAGGCCGAAGCCCTGGCTCCAAGCACGCCACCCAAGGCCGGCAAGGCCAAGCCTGCCACCGGAAAGCCCGCCGCCAAGAGCGCGGCCAAGCCCAAGGCCAAGTCGGCCGCCGCCGTGGTAGTGCCCCCGGGAGAAAAACCCGCTGCGGCGAAGAAGCCCCGGGCGCCGCGCAAACCGCCGGCCAACTGACACCCGCCGGCCATCTCGTCCTCGTCAACCCGTGGCGCGCCCGCGCGCCATAAGGGTCGCGTTCGCCCTGAAGAAAGGGCCCGGCCCGTCACCGTCTCACTGCAGGAGCAACCATGAGCAGATCCAAGCAGCCCGCCGCCACTCCCGAGAGCGAACCCTCGCGCATTCGTGAAGGCCTGCCCTTCCCCCTCGGCGCCACCTGGGACGGCCTGGGGGTCAACTTCGCGCTGTTCTCGGCCAATGCCACCAAGGTCGAGCTCTGTGTGTTCGATGATGCCGGCGAAGTGGAACTCGAACGCATCGAACTTCCGGAATACACCGACGAAATCTTCCACGGCTACCTGCCCGACGCTCACCCGGGGCTGATCTACGGCTACCGCGTGCACGGCCCCTACGACCCGGCCAACGGTCACCGTTTCAACCCCAACAAACTGCTGATCGACCCCTATGCCAAGCAACTGGTGGGCGAGCTGAAATGGTCCGAGGCGCTGTTCGGCTACACCATCGGCCACCCGGATGCCGACCTCAGTTTCGACGAGCGCGACAGCGCGCCCTTCGTGCCCAAGTGCAAGGTCATCGACCCGGCCCACACCTGGGGCAACGACCAGCGGGTCAGCGTGCCCTGGGACAAGACCATCATCTACGAGACCCATGTGCGCGGCTTCACCATGCGCCACCCTTCGGTGCCCGAGAACCTGCGGGGCAGCTTCGCCGGGCTGATGGTGGACGACGTGCTGGAGCACATCCGCAAGCTCGGGGTGTCGTCGGTGGAGCTGCTGCCGATCCACGCCTTCGTCAACGACCAGCACCTGCTGCACAAGGGCATGACCAACTACTGGGGCTACAACAGCATCGCCTTCTTCGCCCCCGACCCGCGCTACCTGGCCAGCGGCAAGATCGCCGAATTCAAGGAAATGGTCGCCCACCTGCACGAAGCCGGGCTGGAGGTGATCCTGGACGTGGTCTACAACCACACCGCCGAAGGCAACGAGCAAGGCCCGACCCTGTCCATGCGCGGCATCGACAACGCCTCCTACTACCGCCTGATGCCCGACGACAAGCGCTTCTACATCAACGATTCGGGCACCGGCAACACCCTGGACCTGAGCCACCCCTGCGTGTTGCAGATGGTCACCGACTCGCTGCGCTACTGGGCCACGGAAATGCACGTGGACGGCTTCCGCTTCGACCTGGCGACCATTCTCGGGCGTTACCACGACGGTTTCGACGAGCGCCACAGCTTCCTCGTGGCCTGCCGCCAGGACCCGGTGCTGCGCCAGGTGAAGATGATCGCCGAACCCTGGGACTGCGGCCCCGGCGGCTATCAGGTGGGCAACTTCCCGCCGGGCTGGGTGGAATGGAACGATCGCTTTCGCGACACCGTGCGCGCCTTCTGGAAGGGCGATGACGGCCAGCTGGCGGATTTTGCCGGGCGCATGACCGCCTCCGGCGAGATGTTCAACCAGCGCGGCCGCCGGCCCTACGCCTCGGTCAACTTCGTCACTGCCCACGACGGTTTCACCCTGCACGACCTGGTGTCCTACAACGACAAGCACAACGAAGCCAACGACGAGAACAACCAGGACGGCAGCAACAACAACCTGTCCTGGAACCACGGTGTCGAAGGCCCCAGCGACGACCCCGAGATCAACACCCTGCGCCTGCGCCAGATGCGCAACTTCTTCGCCACCCTGCTACTGGCCCAAGGCACGCCGATGGTGGTGGCCGGCGACGAATTCGCCCGCACCCAGCACGGCAACAACAACGCCTACTGCCAGGACAGCGAGATCGGCTGGGTCAACTGGGAGCTGGATAACGACGGCAAGTCCCTGCTCAAGTTCGTCAAGCGCCTGATCAAGCTGCGCCTGAGCTACCCGATCCTGCGGCGTGGGCGCTTCCTGGTGGGCAGCTACAACGAGGACATCGGGGTCAAGGACGTCACCTGGCTGGCCCCCGACGGCAGCGAGATGACCACCGAGCACTGGCAGGACCCCCATGGTCGCTGCCTGGGCATGCTGCTGGACGGCCGCGCCCAGGAAACCGGGATCCGCCGCCCCGGTGCCGACGCCACCCTGCTGCTGGTGGTCAACGCCCACCACGACATCGTCAACTTCCGTCTGCCTGAGGTGCCCGCCGGGGAGTTCTGGACCTGCATGCTCGACACCAACCAGCCGGCGGTGCGCGGCCAGGAACGCTTTGCCTTCGGCCACGAGTATTCGGTGACCGGGCGCTCCCTGCTGCTGTTCGAACTGCAACATGAGGAAGAAGACTGAACATGGACCTGCAAGGCTTCCTGCATCACTCCCCCGACCTGGGGCACGCCGACACCCGCGCCCTGGGCCTGTGCCTAGGAGCCCTGGTGGGCGCCGGGCTCGACCGCCTGCCACTGCCCGCCGGGGGCGCCACCCTGCAACGCTGGCAGGCCCTGGCCAGGGTCGCCGGCCATGACCTGGGCCTGTGCAAGCTCTACGAGGGGCACACCGACGCCCTGGCGATCATGGCGGAACTGGGCTGCCCCGTGCCCCCCGGCACCACCTGGGGCACCTGGGCCGCGGAGCCGCCCCAGGCCCGGGTGCACGCCGTTGCCGATGGCCCGCACTGCCGGCTCAGCGGCACCAAGGCCTGGTGCTCGGGGGCCGAGGTGCTCAGCCATGCCCTGCTCACCGCCTGGGACGCCGACGGCCACCAACGCCTGGTGGCGGTGGCCCTGGACCAGCCCGGGGTGCAGGTCGAGAGCGGCAGCTGGCAAGCGGTGGGCATGGCCAGTACCGGCAGCCAGCGGGTTGACTTCCACGAGGCTCGTGGCCAATGGGTCGGCGGGCCGGATGACTACCTGCAGCGCCCGGGCTTCTGGCAAGGCGCCATCGGCATCGCCGCCTGCTGGCTGGGGGCCGCCCAGGCCATCGCACGCCCCCTGCGCGAACACTGCGCCAAACGCGACGAGCCCCATGCCCTGGCCCACCTGGGGGCAGTGGACAGCGCCCTGCATCAGGCCGCCTGTGTGCTGCGCCACAGTGCCCGGCAGTTGGATCAGGCGCCCCAGGCCAACTGCCAGTTGCTGGCCCGGCGCGCCCGGGCGGTGACCGAGGCCAGCGTCGACAGCGTGCTGCACCACGTCGGTCGGGCGCTGGGCGCCGGCCCCTATTGCCTGGACCGGCACTTCGCCCGGCTGCTGGCGGACCTGCCGGTGTTCATCCGCCAGAGCCATGCCGAGCGTGACCTGGCCATTCTCGGTCAACAGCTGGCCAACGCCGCCCACGCTGCAGCGGACCCGGGAGGATGGCAACTGTGAAAGCCAATCCGATTGTCGGTCGCGGCACCTCGCTGCGGGCCTGGCAGGCTTCCTCGCAACTGCAGGCCATGGCCGCGGTGGATATTCGAACCCTGGTCCCGCAAGGAGCGCGGGCGGTGATTGTGGCCCCGCACCCGGACGATGAAATCCTCGGCTGTGGCGGCCTCCTGCAACTGCTGGCGGCGCAGGGGCGCGAGCTGCTGCTGATTTCGGTCACCGATGGTTGCGCCAGCCATCCCGGCTCCCGGCGCTGGCCGGTGCAGCGCCTGAGCCAGGTGCGACCCCAGGAGTCCGCTGAAGGCTTGCGCCGCCTGGGCCTGCCGCTGCAGCGCATCACCTGGCTGCGCGCGGGCTTCGAGGACAGCCGCGTCGCCCGGGACGAAGCCGCCCTGACGCAGTTCATCCAGGGTTGCCTGCGCGCCGGTGACGTGCTGTTCAGCACCTGGTGCGAGGACGGCCACTGCGACCACGAAGCCGTGGGCCGGGCCTGCGCCCTGGCCGCCCGGGCCGCGGGCGCGAGCCTCAAGGAACTGCCGATCTGGACCTGGCACTGGGCCGATCCCGAGGGCCGGCAGCTGCCCTGGGAGCGTGCCCGCAAGGTGCTGCTCAGCCCCGCCCAGGTGGCCCGCAAGCGCCATGCCATCCACGCCTTTGCCAGCCAACTGGAGGGCGACCCGCAGATCGGCCTGGCGCCCGTGCTGGCACCGCACATCATCGAGCGTCTGCTGCAACCTTTTGAGGTGGTGTTCCTATGAGTGTCGACAGTCGCTATTTCGAAGGGCTGTTCGCCCGGGACCAGGACCCCTGGGCCTTTCGCCAGCGCTGGTATGAACAGCGCAAACGTGCAATCACCCTGGCCAGCCTGCCGCGCCGCCACTACCGGAGCATTTTCGAACCCGGCTGTGCCAACGGCGAACTCAGCGCCGAACTGGCCAGCCGCTGCGACAGCCTGCTGGCCTACGACACCGCGCGCAATGCGGTGGACCTGGCCCGGCAGCGCTTGCACTCCTTCCCCCACGCCCGGGTGGAACACGGCCGCCTGCCCCAGGACTGGCCCAAGGGGCCCTTCGATCTGATCGTCATCAGCGAGATCGGCTATTACCTGGACGCCGCCGACCTGGCGCAACTGGTGGCACGGGCCCTGGGCTCCCTGGCCGCTGATGGCCAGCTACTGGCCTGCCACTGGCGCCCGCCCATTGCCGAGTGCCCCCTGGATGCCGGACAAGTGCACGAACTGCTCCATCGCCATTTGCAACTGCCACGCTTGCTGGAGCACCAGGAAGCGGACTTTCTCCTCGACCTCTGGGGCCGCGAAGCGGATTCGGTCGCGACCCTGGAGGGCCTGCGATGATCGGAGTGGTGATACCCGCCCATAACGAGGAGCAACTGCTGGCCGACTGCCTGCGCTGCGCCCTGAAAGCCGCCAGCCACCCCGAGCTCAATGAAGACGTGGCGATCCTGGTGGTGCTCGACAGCTGCTCCGACGGTTCTCTGGACATTGCCCGCCAGTTCGCCGTGCAACACCTGCAATTGCAGGTGCGCAATGTCGGACGGGCACGGGCCGCGGGCGCGCAACTGCTGCTGCAGGCCGGCGCCCGCTGGCTGTCCTGTACCGATGCCGACAGCCGCGTACCCGAAGACTGGCTGGTAGCCCAGCTGGCCCTGGGCGCCGACGCCGTCTGCGGCACCGTCACCGTCGACCGCTGGAGCGAAGGCTTCGAACCCCAGGCCCGGATCCGCTATCACGACGCCTACCAGGACGACGATGGCCACCGGCACATCCATGGCGCCAACCTCGGCATCAGCGCTGCAGCCTATGTCCGCGCCGGCGGCTTCGAGGCCCTGGCCTGCCACGAGGATGTGCAGCTGGTGCGGCAGTTGCAGCGCTGCGGCGCCAGCATCGCCTGGAGCCGGCATCCGCAAGTGATCACCAGCGGGCGCCTGGATTCGCGGGCCAAAGGTGGGTTCGGCGATTACCTCAAGCGCCTGAACGAACCTTGCGCAGGGCTGTGAAGTACAGCATGGCATTGGTCAGTGCGCCTCCCCGGGCGGAGAATTGCCGTCTACCCTGTGACGGGCTTGGTAATCAGCAAATAAGCCTGGGCTGGCACTGCGTGAAAAGCTCCAGGCTGTGTATGATTACCCCCGAATCGCGGTGCCCCAAAGGTATGGGGCACCGGCACTTCACGCTGAGGCAGGTACCAAGGAATCAGCGTGCGTGCAAACCCAGGGCCGCGACTGAACGGAGGTTCAACCGCTATTGCCGTGGCCCGGAAAACAGGGATGTGACACCCAATGAAAGCCATACCCGCAATCGACAGCAACTGGCCCAGCCAAGTCTGGAACAGTGCCCGCAGCCTGGCCGAGGTGCCGGCCATCAATCTGGCCAGCCTGGTTCCGGCCGGCTCCCGGGCAGTGATAGTCGCCCCTCACCCCGGTGACGAAGTGGTCGCCAGCGGCGGCCTGCTGCAAGTGCTGGCCCACCACGGCTACCCTCTGCAACTGATTTCCATCAGCGACGGCAGCGCCAGCCATCCCGGGTCGGAGCTGTGGCCCAAGCGCCGCCTGAGCGTGTTCCGGCCCCAGGAAAGCGCCGAAGCCCTGCGTCGCCTGGGCCTGCCCCTGCATAGCCTGAAGTGGATCCGCGGCGGCTTTGCCGACAGCGCCTTGAGCGAACGGGAACAGCAGCTGGTGCCCTTCATCTGCCGCTACCTGCGCGACACCGACGTGGTGTTCAGCACCTGGCGCGCCGATGGCAACCTCGACCACGAAGCCGTGGGCCGGGCCACGGCCAAGGCCGCGAGCCTGGTGGGTGCGCGTTTTCATGAGATTCCGATCTGGGCCTGGCACTGGGCGGCCCGCGAGGAGCACCAGATCCCCTGGCAACGTGCGCGCAAGCTGCGCCTGGACACCTGGACCGTGGCCCGCAAGCGCCACGCCGCCCACGCCTATGCCAGCCAGTTGCAGGGCGAGCCGGAGATCGGCCTGGAGCCGTCGCTGTCGCCGGTGCTGCTGGAGCGCCTGCGCCTGCCCTACGAGGTCATCCTGATGTAGGCCTGCGCGGGTGGAAAATAAGCTGAACGCACGCACCGGTCGCCAGTCCCATCTGTAACCGCCACTGATTCCAAGGAGCCCGCGTGAGCAGCGATTCCACCCGCCAGCCCAACCCCGAGGCGGTCCAGCGGTTACGCGTTCTGACCGTCAACACCCACAAGGGCTTCACCGCCCTGAACCGCCGCTTCATTCTTCCGGAACTGCGCGAGGCCGTGCGCAGTACCCAGGCCGACCTGGTGTTTCTCCAGGAAGTGCTGGGCGAGCACGAGCGCCATGCCTCGCGCCTGGACAACTGGCCTCAGCAGTCACAGTACGAGTTTCTCGCCGACAGCATGTGGAGCGACTACGCCTACGGGCGAAACGCGGTATACCCCGACGGCCATCACGGCAACGCCCTGTTGTCGAAGTTTCCGATCCGCCAGTACCGCAACCTCGATGTTTCGATCACCGGCCCGGAGCGCCGGGGCCTGCTGCACTGCGTGCTGGATGTGCCCGGCCACGCCGAGGTCCACGCCATCTGCGTGCACCTGAGCCTGCTGGAAAGCCATCGCCAGTTGCAGCTGGCGCTGCTGGGCCAGTTGCTCGAATCCCTGCCCGAGGAGGCACCGGTGATCATCGCCGGCGACTTCAATGACTGGCAGATGCACGGCAACGCCACCCTGGGCCGGCGCAACGACCTGCACGAAGCCTTCGAACGCCATCATGGCCGCCCGGCCAAGACCTACCCGGCCCGCTGGCCGCTGCTGCGCCTGGATCGGGTCTACCTGCGCAACGCCCACAGTCACCGCCCGCAGATCCTCGGCAACAAGCCCTGGACCCATCTCTCCGATCACCTGCCGCTGGCGGTGGAAGTGCACCTGCCGCCTGGGGCCGCACATCAGAATTCATGAATAAATAGCCGTATTCCCGCCAGAGTCGACCATGCTTTTCCCCGAACCCGAGCCTGGGGGCGCCCGCCTCCGGGCCAACCTTGAGCCCAGAGAAGGAGTCAAGCGATGAGCGAGCAACCCACGATTGTCCTGGTCCACGGTTTCTGGGGCGGTGCCGCCCACTGGAACCGGGTCATCGTCGAACTGCTGAACCGCGGTTACGAGAAGATCCGCGCCGTGGAACTGCCCCTGACCTCCCTCGCCGAGGACGTCGAACGGACCCGCAAACTGGTGGCCCAGCAAGCGGGGCCGGTGCTGCTGGTGGGGCACTCCTACGGCGGCGCGGTGATCACCCAGGCCGGGCATGCGCCAAACGTCGCGGGCCTGGTGTACATCGCCGCCTTCGCCCCGGACCAGGGTGAAAGCCCCGGTGGCCTGACCCAGGAGTTCCCGCCTGAAGCCGCCGCCAATCTGGCGCCCGACAGCGACGGCTACCTCTGGGTGCGTCCGGAGCGTTTCCAGCAGAGCTTCTGCCAGGATCTCAGCCCCCAGGAAGGGTTGGTCATGGGCCTGACCCAGAAGGCGCCGCTGGCCAGTACCTTCGGCGACGCCCTCGGGGCCCCGGCATGGCGCGATAAACCTTCCTGGTACCAGGTGTCCCGAGCCGACCGCATGATCGCCCCTGCGAACCAGGAGCGCATGGCCGCCCGGCTCAACGCCCGCAAGGTCATTCACCTGGACGCCAGCCACGCCTCCCTCGCTTCCCAGCCCGGGCCCGTAGCCGCGCTGATCGCCGAGGCCGCCGACTCCCTGTAACCGGTTGACTGGGCGATCTTCAGACGAGCCGTTGGCGTCCTCGCAAACCCCACGCCCCAGCGACGGAGCGCCGCCCAGACCGTTCACAACCTTCGGCAGCGGCTACAGGACGCCTGGGTCAACTGTCAGGGCGCAGGATCAGTACGGCCAGCGGCGGCAGGTTGAGTACCAGGGACAGGGCCTGGCCATGGCTGCTCTGCTCTTCGCTGAAGGCCTCGCCACCGTTGCCGTAGTTGGAGCCGGCATACAGTTGCGAATCGCTGTTGAGCAACTCGCTCCAGCGCCCCGCCACCGGCACGCCGACGCGATAGCCCTGGCGTGGCACCGGGGTGAAGTTGGCCACCACCAGCAGCGGTTCGCCGCTCTTGCTCCAGCGCAACCAGGCATAGACGCTATTGATCGCATCGTCGCCGATCAGCCATTGGAAACCCTGGGGCACGTCGTCCTGGTCGTGCAGCGCCGGGTACTGGCGATACAGGCGGTTGAGGTCCCCCACCAGTTGCTGCACCCCTCGGTGCTCGGGGTACTGCAGCAGGTACCAGTCCAACTGCTGGTCGTGGTTCCACTCGCGCCATTGGCCGAACTCGCAGCCCATGAACAGCAGCTTCTTGCCCGGATGGGCCCACATGAAGCTCAGGTAGGCCCGCAGGTTGGCGAACTTCTGCCAGCGATCGCCGGGCATCTTGTCGATCAGCGAGTGCTTGCCGTGCACCACTTCGTCGTGGGAGATCGGCAGGATGAAACGCTCGGACCAGGCGTACACCAGGCCAAAGCTCAGTTCGTTGTGATGGTGGGCGCGGTACACCGGGTCCTGCTGGATGTAATGCAGGGAATCATGCATCCAGCCCATGTTCCATTTATAGGCAAAGCCCAGGCCGCCCTGATCGGTGCGCTGGCTGACCCCGGGCCAGGCCGTGGACTCCTCGGCGATCACCAGGGCGCCCGGGGCCTCCAGGGCCACGACGTCGTTGAGGTGGCGCAGAAAATCAATGGCTTCGAGGTTTTCCCGGCCGCCGTGGCGGTTCGGCACCCATTCCCCGGCCTTGCGCGAATAGTCACGGTAGAGCATCGAGGCCACGGCATCCACCCGCAGGCCGTCGACGTGGAAATGCTTGAGCCAGTGCAGCGCCGAAGCCAGCATGAAACCGTGCACTTCGGTACGCCCCAGGTTGTAGATCAGGGTGTCCCAGTCCTGGTGGAAGCCTTCCAGGGGGTTGCCGTACTCATACAGTGCAGTGCCGTCGAACTGCGCCAGGCCGTGGGTATCGGTGGGAAAGTGCGCCGGCACCCAATCGAGAATCACCCCGATGCCCGCCTGGTGGCAGGCGTCGACGAAGGCTGCGAAATCCTGCGGGCTGCCATAGCGGGCGCTGGGGGCGAACTGCGACAGCGGCTGGTAGCCCCAGGAGCCGCCAAACGGGTGCTCCATGATCGGCATCAGCTCGATATGGGTAAACCCCAGGTCCTTGACGTAGGGAATCAGCCGTTCGGCCAGTTCGGCCCAGCTGTACTGGCGGGCCACTTCTCCAAGGTCGTCCACTTCGCATTGCCAGGAACCGGCATGCAGCTCATAGATCGACAGCGGCGCGTCCACCCGCTGGCGCTCGCCACGGGCCAGCATCCACTCCTGGTCCTGCCAGTCGATGGTCAGGGGCGGCGCGACTCTGGAGGCGGTGTCCGGCGGCAACTGCGTGGCCAGGGCCATGGGGTCGGCCTTGAGCGGCAGGATGCCCTGGGGCCCGAGGATCTCGTATTTGTAGGCCTCGCCCGCCTGCAGGCGCGGGATGAACAGCTCCCAGACCCCGGAGGGATGGCGCAGGCGCATCGGGTGCCGGCGCCCGTCCCAGATATTGAAGTCGCCCACCACCGAGACCCGCCGGGCATTCGGTGCCCAGACCGCAAAACGCACGCCGTCGATGCCGTCCACGGTGGTCAGTTGCGCCCCCAGGCAGGAACTGAGGTCGCGGTGATTGCCTTCGGCAAACAGGTACAGGTCCATCTCCCCCAACAGGGGGCCGAAGCTGTAGGGGTCTTCACTGACCTGTTCGCCCCCGGCCCATTGAATGCGCAAGAGATAGGGCCGGGTCTCGGGAAAGTGCCCGACAAACAGCCCCGGCACCTCACCGGCTTGCAGGCTGCCGAGCACCTGCTGCTGGTCGCGGTCGAGCACCTGCACACTCAGCGCCCCGGGCAGGAAAGCGCGGATGAATTGCCCGCCGGCGCCATCGCCGTGGGGCCCGAGAATGGCGAATGGATCGCGGTGTTCGGCCCGTACCAGGGCGTCGATGGCCTTGGCCGAAGGAAGCAATGCCGGTTGCTGCTTTCCCTGTTCCTTGTTCGAGAAACTCATGACTGCTCTCCACCACTCTCAATATCGGAAAAGGGTTTCAGTTCACGCAACAGCCCCACCAGGCCGTGCAACGGCACGGGCAACCAGGCGGGACGGTTCTCCGCTTCATAGGCCAGCTCGTAGGCGGCCTTCTCCAGGCTGAACAGTGCCAGGGCGGCATCCGCGGCCGCCGGGTCCTGCCAGCCATGGGCAAGATTAGCCGTCGCCAGCCGATACGCCTGGACAAAGGCGTGGCGCGCCTCGGCCAGGTAGCGCGTGACCACTTTGCGCCGCCCCGCCGCCGCGCCTTGCGCGCCGTCCACCGCCGGTGCCTCCAGGGCCATGGCCGCCGCGTAGTCGAAGGAACGCAGGACCCCACTGACATCCTTGTACGGGCTGTGCTTGCCGCGGCGCTCGGCCAGGGGCCGGGCCGGCTCGCCCTCGAAGTCGATCAGGTAGGCATCGCCCTTGATCACCAGTACCTGCCCCAGGTGCAGGTCGCCGTGGACACGAATCCGCACGCCCCCCACCAACTGTTTGGCCAGTTGCTGGATGTGACCCAGGATCAGCGCCTTATGCTGCAACAATTTGCCGAGCAATTTCTGCTCCCCTGCCGCGAGTTCGGCCTGGTGCTGTTGAAGCAGTTGCAACCCGCGCTCCAGTTGCTCGGCAACCTGCTGGTTCCAGGCCTGGGCATCCTTGGCGGTGGCGTGCTCGGGAGCGAAATCCGGATTGTCGCTGGGGGCCGCCAGCAGCAGGTGCATTTCCCCCAGGCGCTGGCCCAGCAGGCCGGCGAAATCCTGGAGCTCGCCCAAGGCGTTGTAGTGCTGCTCCTGCTCGGACATGGCCTCGGCCAGCTCGTCGCGGATCGCCCGCTCGAGGTTGTTCTGGGTCCACTCCCAGGCATCGCCCTGATTGTTCAGGTAGCCCTGGGCGATCATCAGCAGATGGTCTTCGCCCTGGGCATCGCGACGCAGCACCGAGCCCAGCAGCGGCGAGATGTGGGCAAAGCCGGCAGCGGTGAGGAAGGCGCCCATTTCCAGTTCCGGGTGAATGCCCCCCGCCACCTTGCGGATCAGCTTGAGCACCAGGCTGCCGCCCACCACCACCGAGCTGTTGGATTGCTCCGCCGACAGGTAGCGCACCTCGGCGTCGACCCCCAGGCCCAGCGCCGCCAGCTGCGCGGTGGCCTCGAAACGGATCTGGCCCTGCTCGCTGTCCAGGCAGGTGGCGCCCTGCAGCGCCAGCAGCACGTTGCGCACGAAACTGTCGAGGGCGAAGGCGTCGGTGATCAGCCCCACCTGGCGCCCGCGACGCACCCGGGCCATGGCCAGTTGCTGGGGCAAGGCGCTGTTGATCTGCTCTTCGGCCAACAGGCCGAACGGCAACTGGTAGCGCTCGCTGCGCCCGGCGCTGGTGACTTCGATCTCGCTGAGCAGCACCGGGTGCTGCGGGTCGCCAAAGCGCACGCCGTAGGCGATCCGCGCCTGGTCGATGGCGCTGTCCTTGCCGGCGAACCAGCGCCGCTTGGGCAGCCAGTTGGGCAGTACTTCCTGCTCCAGGGTGGTGCGCGATGGCGCTTCGAGCAATTCTTCGAGGCGTTTCTTCAGCACCAGGGTGGTGAAATCCGGCAGGCTCTGGGCCGGTTCCACGTGCCAGCTGGGCATCTGGTTTTCCGCCGCCAGGACGAACCAGTAGAAACCGTAGGGCGCCAGGGTCAGGAGGAAATTCAGCTGTCCGATGGGCGGAAAGGCGTTCCCGCCGAGCATCTCCACCGGCACCATGCCCGCGAACGCCGAGAGGTCCAGCTCCGCGGCCTGGGCGCTGCGCGAGACGTTGGCCACGCACAGGATGATCTCCTGCTTGCCGTCAGGCCCGGTGTATTCCCGGGTATAGGCCAGGATCCGTCGGTTGCTCGGCGACAGCATCTTCAGCGTGCCGCGGCCAAAGGCCTTGGACTGCTTGCGCACCGCCAGCATGCGCCGGGTCCAGTTGAGCAGCGAATGGGGATCGCCGGACTGGGTCTCGACGTTGACTGACGGGTAGCCGTACAGCGAATCCATAATCGGCGGCAGCACCAGGCTGGCCGGGTCGGCCCGGGAGAAACCGCCGTTGCGGTCGATGGACCATTGCATCGGCGTACGCACGCCATCCCGGTCCCCCAGGTAGATGTTGTCGCCCATGCCGATCTCGTCGCCGTAGTACAGGGTCGGGGTACCGGGCATCGACAGCAGCAGGCTGTTGAGCAGCTCGATGCGCCGCCGGTCACGCTCCATCAGCGGTGCCAGGCGCCGGCGGATCCCCAGGTTGATCCGCGCCCGGCGGTCGGCGGCGTAGTAGTTCCACAGGTAGTCGCGCTCGCGGTCGGTGACCATTTCCAGGGTCAGTTCATCGTGGTTGCGCAGGAAGATCGCCCACTGGCAGTTGGCCGGGATCTCCGGGGTCTGGCGCAGGATGTCGGTGATGGGGAAGCGATCCTCCTGGGCCAGGGCCATGTACATGCGCGGCATCAGCGGAAAGTGGAAGGCCATGTGGCACTCGTCGCCGTCGCTGCCTGTGACATCGCCAAAGTACAGCTGGGTGTCTTCCGGCCATTGGTTGGCCTCGGCCAGGAGCATGCGGTCCGGATAGTTGGCGTCGATTTCGGCGCGGATCTGCTTGAGCACCTGGTGGGTCTCCGGCAGGTTCTCGTTGTTGGTGCCATCGCGCTCGATCAGATAGGGAATGGCGTCCAGGCGCAGGCCGTCGATGCCCATGTCGAGCCAGTAGCGCATCACCGAGAGCACGGCCTTCATCACCTGGGGGTTGTCGAAGTTGAGGTCCGGCTGGTGGGAGTAGAAGCGGTGCCAGAAGTACTGGCCGGCCACCGGGTCCCAGGTCCAGTTGGACTTCTCGGTGTCGAGAAAGATGATCCGCGTGCCGTCGTATTTCTGGTCGTCGTCGGACCACACGTAGAAATTGCGCGCCGCCGAACCCGGCTTGGCCTTGCGTGCACGCTGGAACCAGGGGTGCTGGTCGGAGGTGTGGTTGATCACCAGCTCGGTGATCACCCGCAGCTCGCGCTTGTGGGCCTCGGCGATAAAGCGCCGGGCGTCAGCCAGGGTGCCGTAGTCGGGGCTGACCCCGCGGTACTCGGCGATGTCGTAGCCGTCGTCGCGCCGCGGCGAGGGGTAGAACGGCAACAGCCAGATGGTGTTGACCCCCAGGTCCTTGATGTAGTCGAGTTTGGCGATCAGCCCGGGAAAATCGCCGATTCCGTCGTTGTTGGAATCGAAGTAGGACTTCACATGCACCTGGTAGATCACCGCGTCCTTGTACCAGAGCGGGTCCTTGATAAAGGTCGTGGGGCGAGGTTTCTTGGCCATGTCGGGCTCCTGAAAAAATTGAATTCGCAGCTGCCACAAACCACGCCCCACCGTGGGAGCTGGCTTGCCAGCGAAGGCGTCGGCCAGGCCTGCACAAGGCCCATGGGCCCAAGCCGGCTCCTACGTGGCGGTGATGCGCCAGATGCCGAAGGGCTGCGCCGGTTCGATGCGCATGAACTGGGTCTTGCCGTACCAGGTCCAGCGGTGGCCGTTCATCAGGTCCTCGCCCTGGGTCTGGGCGTCATCGGCCAGGCCCATTTCCCACAGCGGCAATTCGAAATGCGCCTCCTGGGGGTTGAACGGGTCGAGGCTGACCGCCACCAGCACGAAGTTGTCGCCGCTGCGCTTGCCGAAATACAGGATGTGGTCATTCCAGGCGTTGTACAGCTTGAGCCCCAGGTGGCTGTGCAGCGCCGGGTTCTGCCGGCGGATGCGGTTGAGCTGGGCGATCTCGGCAATGATGTTGCCCGGCGCCGAGAAGTCCCGGGGGCGGATCTGGTATTTCTCCGAATCCAGGTACTCCTCCTTGCCCGGCACCGGCGCCGATTCGCACAGCTCGAACCCGCAATACATGCCCCACAGCCCGGATCCCATGGTGGCCAGCACCGCGCGGATCAGAAACCCCGGGCGCCCCGAGTCATGCAGGAACTGTGGGTTGATGTCCGGGGTGTTGACGAAGAAGTTGGGGCGGAAGCAGTCGCGCCACGGCGGCTGGTTGAGTTCGGCCAGGTAGCTGGACAACTCGCTCTTGGTGTTGCGCCAGGTGAAGTAGGTGTAGCTCTGGGTGTAACCGACCTTGCCCAGGCGGGCCATCATCGCCGGGGTGGTGAAGGCTTCGGCGAGGAAGATCACCTCCGGGTACTGGCGGCGCACTTCGCCGATCAGCCACTGCCAGAACGGCAGCGGCTTGGTGTGGGGGTTGTCCACGCGAAAGGTCTTGACCCCCTCCTCGACCCAGCCGATGACGATGTCCCGCAGCTCCAACCACAGGCTGGGAATGGCCTCGGCGGCATAGAAGTCGACATTGACGATGTCCTGGTACTTCTTCGGCGGGTTCTCGGCGTATTTGATGGTGCCGTCCGGGCGCCAGTTGAACCAGCCCGGGTGCTGCTTGAGCCAGGGGTGGTCCTGGGAGCACTGGATGGCGAAGTCCAGGGCGATCTCCAGGCCGTGGTCGGCGGCCGCCGCCAGCAGCCGGCGGAAGTCCTCCCGGCTGCCCAGTTGCGGGTGGATGGCCTCGTGGCCGCCCTCCTCGCTGCCGATTGCATAGGGGCTGCCGGGATCGTCCGGGCCTGCGCTCAGCGAGTTGTTGGGCCCCTTGCGGTGGCTGCGACCGATGGGGTGGATCGGCGGGAAATACAGCACGTCAAAGCCCATGTCGTGAATCATCGGCAGCCGCGAATGAACGTCGTTGAACGTGCCGTGGCGGGCCGGATCGTCGGTGATCGAGCGGGGAAACAGCTCGTACCAACTGGCGAACTGCGCCTGTAGCCGCTCCACATCCAGCGGGTACTCGGGGCTCAGGCTCAGGTAGGGCCGGTGATCGGCCTCGGCCATCAGGCGCGCGCTGGACTCGCTGAGAAACAGCGCCACCTGCTCGGCCTCCAGCAACCCGGACAGCTCTCGCTGCAACGCCAGCAACTGCTCGCGCAGCGGCCCTTCGCTGCGCTCGGCGGCCTGTTGCACATGGCTGCGGCCCTCCTGCAGCTCCAGGCTGACCGCAACCCCGGCCAGGTGCTTTTTCTCCAGCTCGTAGCAGAAGCTGGCGAACTGATCGATCCAGGCTTCGATGCAGAAGCGGTAGCGCCCCACTTCAGGCACCGTGAAACGCCCCAGCCAACCGTCGTTGCCCTGGTCTTCCAGGGCCTGGCTGGCCCAGCTGTCCTGTTGCTCGTTGTGCCAGCGCACCCGCACCGCCAGTTTGTCGTGGCCGTCGGCGAATACCTTGCACGCCACCTCTACCTCCTGGCCGGCCACCGCCTTGACCGCGAACTGGCCGCCGTCGAGCACCGGGCGGATGCTCTCGATGGCAATGCGCGGCAGCAGGAGGGCCTGGGACAACGGCAGGTGCGCCTGGTATTGCTGTTCGGTCGGTTTTTCTACAGTCATCGAGCATCACCCCTTTTTCACGTCTTCGACGCTCTGGTGGCGGGGCCGCGGCCCCGGTGAATCAATGCACTTAGGTTCCGAGCCAAAGCCTGCGGCGAAAGTTCACCGCGATTGGTCGGCCAAGCGGCGGGAATCAAATCCGCGCCGCTGCGGTCCACCAGAAGAGCCCGTGCATCTGCAAGCACAAAGGAGGCCAGCGCGATGAATATCCCGATCCCGGCAGAAACCCCCGATCCCAACATCGACCAACCGACCCTGCCCCCCAGCGAGCCTGAGCCGATCCCGGAGCAGGAACCGCCGGAAAGCACCCCGCCACCCAAGGGCGACCCGCCCACTACCATGCCGCCGGTGGTGGTCAGCGCCTGAGCCCGGGCGCCTGCCCAGCCAGCAAGCATAGACAGCCGCGCGGGGAGGCCCGGAGCATCAGCCGTCCTGGCGCTTTTCCAGGCGCCGGACAATCAGCGGCATCAGGCTGAAGACCATCAGCGCCAGCAAGGTACTGAGCACCGCCGTGGCCTCGCGGCCCATGCCGGCGGCCACGCCGATGGCGGCGGTCATCCACAGCCCGGCGGCGGTGGTCAGGCCCTTGACGTGCTGGCCCTGGTCTTCTTCACGGCCCTTGAGGATGGTCCCGGCGCCGAGAAAACCGATCCCGGCGATGACCCCCTGGAGCACCCGGCTCATGGCATCGGCCTGGGCCCCGGACAGGCTCGGCACCAGCACGAACAGAGCCGCGCCCATGGCCACCAGCATATGGGTGCGAACCCCGGCGGCCTTGCCCTGGTGCTCGCGTTCGAAGCCCAGAATGCCCCCCAGCAGGGCCGCCACCAGCAGCCGCAGGGTGATCTGGGTCAGTTGCCGGGCATCGCCGATATCGGCGAATTCGTCTTGCAGGGTCAGCCAGACTTCTTGCCACCAGGTGTTCATGCGATCGCTCCTCGTCCCTTCGCGGGCTCCTGAGCGATGGACCGCGCCCGCCAGCAAAAGGTGCCGCCATCACCACCGCAGGAACCGGCTTGCCGGAGAAGAGGCCCCAAGCCGGCTGCCAACCCCACGGACGCCTTCGCTGGCCAGCCAGTTCCTGCACAAGCCTGCTCCTGCCCAGCCACCGTTGATCGCCGTGGTCGAACCCTGGCCAGCCCCTGCGCCCTAACCTGTACAGCCATTGCCTTGAGGTAACCGCCATGAGCCTGCGCATCGAAAACCAGACCTGCTATTTCGACACCGAAACCCTGCACCAGCACCTCCCGGCCAGCGCCGTGACCATCATCACCGACAGCGCCAAGTCGATGTCGGCGGTGGACCTGGGTGGCGAGCGTGTCTACATCACCGAAGCAGAAGCCGACGCATTGACCGTAGCAGGCGCCACCGACGGCCGGCGCCATCTGAAAGCCAGTGAAGGTGATTCGGTGATTTGACTGACCTGGATCAGGGCCCGCCCCGCGGCCCTGTGCCAGCACGGCCTGCAGCCCTCCCTGGTGGCACCTGAGGGGGTACGGCAAGTTGTCGCAGGGGCGCTTCAAAGGGCCATCTGATCCGGTTTTTTATCAAATACCTGAGTCTGTTATGCAAACAGATCCGTGGTCATAGTTGCCCGGCCTGATGGAGGCTGATGAGCGAACGACCATGAGCGAAAGAATCCCCGTCCGATTAGTAGAAACCTTCGAACCTTCACGCCCTACACAGATGAAGACGAAGACCACTGACAAACACGTCTACACCCGCAGTTTCAGCGGCCTGTTCCGTACCCTGCGCATGAGCGGAGCAGGTTTCCTGTTCCTGCTGTTCTTCGGCACCGTGTGGCTCAACTGGGGCGGCCGCCAGGCCGTGCTCTGGGACCTGGCCGAAAGCAAGTTCCACATTTTCGGCGCAACCTTCTGGCCCCAGGACTTCATCCTCCTCTCGGCGCTGCTGATCATCTGCGCCTTCGGCCTGTTCGCCATCACCGTGTTCGCCGGCCGCGTCTGGTGCGGCTACACCTGCCCGCAAAGCTCGTGGACCTGGCTGTTCATGTGGTGCGAAAAGGTCACCGAGGGCGAGCGCAACCAGCGGATCAAGCTGCAGGCCGCGCCCTGGGGCCTGAACAAACTGGCCCGCCGGGCCATGAAGCACACCCTGTGGCTGGGCATCAGCCTGCTCACCGGCCTGACCTTCGTCGGCTACTTCACCCCCATCCGCCCCCTGGCCCAGGAACTGCTGACCCTGCAGATCGGCGGCCTGAGCCTGTTCTGGGTGCTGTTCTTCGCCGCGGCCACCTACATCAACGCCGGCTGGCTGCGCGAGGCGGTGTGCATGCACATGTGCCCTTATGCGCGCTTCCAGAGCGTGATGTTCGACAAGGACACCCTGACCATTTCCTACAACCCGGTGCGCGGCGAAAGCCGTGGCCCGCGCAAGCGTGATGTGAAGCCTGCCGATGTCGGCCTGGGCGACTGCATCGACTGCCAGCTGTGCGTACAGGTCTGCCCTACCGGCATCGACATCCGCGACGGCCTGCAGATGGAGTGCATCGGCTGCGCTGCCTGCATCGACGCCTGCGACTCGATCATGGACAAGATGGGCTACGCCCGCGGCCTGATCGCCTACACCTCGGAACACGAGTTGCAAGGCGGCAAGACCCACCTGCTGCGTCCGCGCCTGGTGGGCTATAGCCTGGTGCTGCTGGTGATGATCGGCGCCCTGGCCCTGGCCCTGGTGCAGCGGCCGATGGTGTCCCTGGACGTGAGCAAGGACCGCGGCCTGTTCCGCGAGAACGCTCTGGGCCAGATCGAGAACATCTACAGCCTGAAGATCATCAACAAGACCCAGGAACGCCAGCAGTACCACCTGGCCCTGGTGGATGGCGAAGGCTTCGAGCTGCAGGGCAAGACCGAGCTGAGCCTGGCCCCCGGTGAAATCACCGACCTGCCGGTGTCCGTGGCGATGACCCAGGACAAGGCGCAGAGCAGCTCCCAGGCCATCAGTTTCAAGGTCAGCGACAGCGATGACCCCGGCGTCTACGCCGTGGCCAAGAGTCGTTTTGTCGCGCCGATGAACCGCTGAGCCTCTAGAATGCCCTGGCGAGGGAGCCGGCTCCCCCCGGGGCCGGCCCCGGAGCCAATGAACCGGACACCCGCCGCCAGCCCGCTGGCGGCGTTCGTCACTCCCTCGCCACCGCAGATATGTCGACCCGATGACCAGACTGGATCCTCAACCGCAGATGAAACGCTACGAAAAATTCGCCGATGACATCGCCGAACTGATCCGCTCCGGGGTCCTGGGGCCGGGCCAGCGTGTGCCTTCGGTGCGCTACGCCAGCCAGACCTACGGGGTCAGCCCGTCGACGGTGTTCCAAGCCTATTACCTGCTGGAGCGTCGCGGCCTGATCCGCGCCCGCCCGCGCTCCGGCTACTTCGTCAATGCCCACGCGCCGAGCCCGTTCTCGGAGCCGGTGATCAGCAGCGAAGTCAATGAATCCACCGAAGTCGATGTCAGCGAACTGGTGTTCTCGGTGCTCGATTCGATCAAGGACCCGAGCACCGTGCCTTTCGGCTCGGCGTTCCCCAGCCCGACCCTGTTCCCCCTGCAGCGCCTGTCGCGCTCCCTGGCCAGCGCCAGCCGCGAGATGGACCCGCGGGTGGTGGTCACCGACATGTCGCCGGGCAATCCGCAGCTGCGCCGGCAGATCGCCCTGCGCTACATGGTGGCCGGGCTGATGCTGCCCATGGAGGAGTTGCTGATCACCAACGGCGCCCTGGAGGCGCTGAACCTTTGCCTGCAAGCGGTGACCGAGCCCGGCGACCTGGTGGCCATCGAGGCTCCGGCCTTCTACGCCAGCCTGCAAGTGCTGGAGCGGCTCAAGCTCAAGGCGGTGGAAATCCCCGTGCACCCGCGCGACGGCATCGACCTCGGGGTGCTGGCCCAGACCCTGGAGCGGCACCCGATCAAGGCCTGCTGGTGCATGACCAACTTCCAGAACCCCATGGGCGCGAGCATGCCCGAGGCGAAGAAACAGGAGCTGGTGGAGCTGCTGCGCCAGCACCAGGTGCCGCTGATCGAAGACGACGTCTACGCCGAGCTGTACTACGGCCAACAGGCGCCGAAACCGGCCAAGGCCTTCGATACCGAGGGCCTGGTGATGCACTGCGGCTCCTTCGCCAAGAGCCTGGCCCCGGGCTACCGCATCGGCTGGGTCGCGGCCGGGCGCTATGCACAGAAGATCGAACGGCTGAAACTGATGACCTCGCTGTGTGCCTCGATGCCGGCCCAGGCGGCGATTGCCGACTACCTGCAACACGGTGGCTACGACCGCCACCTGCGCAAGCTGCGCTATGCCCTGGAAGAACAGCAGAGCGCCATGCTGGCGGCGATCGCCCGTTACTTCCCGGCCCAGACCCGGGTCAGCCAGCCGGCCGGCGGCTACTTCCTGTGGCTGGAGCTGCCGCCGCAGATGGACTCGTTGAAACTGTTCCAGATGGCCCTGGCCCAAGGCATCAGCATCGCCCCCGGACCGATCTTCTCGCCGACCCAGCGCTTTCGCAACTGCATCCGCCTGAACTACGGCAGCCCGTGGAACGAAGCCGCGGAAAAGGCCATGGAAACCCTGGGACGGATCATTCGGTCCTTTTAAGCACAACCGCACCACCCGCACCTGTAGGCGCCGGCTTGCCGGCGAAGAGGCCCGCAAGCCATGCAGCGCCTGAGCGGACGCCTTCGCTGGCAAGCCAGCTCTTACGGGGCGGTACACACCGCGCAATCTCCAGGCCGAGTGAGTCGCTGCAAGAGCGGAACCGCAAGTAGCCGCACCCGCCGGAATGGATATGTACCCCATCCCACGCGCCGCATGACAGAACCAAATCCCCTTGCCACCTCCCCTCAACTCATTCAGCATCCGCGCTCCAATTTTCCAGGGAAAGGAACACGTCATGGTCGAAGACCTGTATTACGACGACTACCCAGAGGCCAAGGCCGAACTGATCAAGGCCATCGAACGCGGCCGCCTGCCACTGCTGACCCAGGAACTCAACGCCTACGACTGCATCCAGGCGATCTTCGAACTGGACGCCATCAACAACCCCAAGGACGAGCAAGACGCCTTCTTCGACCTGGCCCTGGCCCTGATCGGCTGGATTCCCGGCCCCGGGCAAGGCCTGAAGATCCTTTTGCGCCTGATCAACCGCGCCCCCCAGCGCCACGCCGAAAAGCTCTTCGACCTGATCCGCCACACCCTGCTGGCCTGCCGCCTGAAAACCAGCCCCGAACAGCTGCTGGAAAAGTGCCTGGACCCCGTGCGCCTGGCCGAGGAACTGCCCGAGATCATCCGCGGCGTGAGCGCCTCCAGCACCTTCAACGGCCTGACGCCCCAGCAGCAGCGCCTGGTGCTGCACAACCTCAACGAAGCCTGCGAACACACCGAGTTCCTCATGGTCTCGGTGCAAGAGCGCATCGCCCCCTGGATCGCCGAGCAACGCAACAACTCGGCCGCCGCCCACAGCCGCGGCCCGGCCCTGGCGCCCAAGCCGCAGTCGTCCCTGGAACCGCGCCCAACGACCCTCACCGCCGCGCCGCAACCCGGGGCCCACGACGCCGCAAGCCTCGCCCAGGACATCAACCAGGGCCTGGAACACCTCACCGGTGAGGGCCACTGGCTGGAACTGAACCTGCACTACCCCAACCTGGAGCCGGTCTCCGGCGCCGCCTACCGAGCGGTGTTCAGTGACGGCTCGCAAGCCGAGGGCAACCTCGACCAGGAAGGTTTTGCCCGCCTGGAAGGCATCCCCGAGGGCCCGGTGAAGGTCTATTACGGCGAAGACCCACGGCCCTACCTGCGCCGGCCAATCGTTGCCCTGCCCGCGGATGCACAGCAGTTGGAAGAAGAGCTGGAGCAGCTTGACCTGGAGCCCGCCGAAGTCGACCTGCCGACCCTGCTGCTGGAAACTTCTCAGCGCAAGGCGCCCTTCACCCTGATTCCCGTGTACTGAGCCAAGGCACCGACATGAACCGCAGACAAGTGTTTCTCAGCCACAAGCAGTACCACGACTTCCTCGAAAGCCTGGCCGGCGAAGAGGCCCACTGGCAGACCCACTCGATGATGGCCGACAGCCCCGAGCAGGAAGCCTCTCTCAAGGCTTCCAATGTGCGCAGCGCGCGCCTGCACCACCTGATCCTGGGCTACACCGGCGGTGCACCCATGGAGCAACTGGCCCGGGAGCTGGATGGGGTGATCGAAGGCTACGAGGACTACCAGCGCAAGATGGGGGTTTATGAAGAACGGCCGGATATCGCGCCGCTGAACATCGAAGACTACCCCGACGAGTACGAGGAATATGTCCAGGTGATCAGCCTGTGCATCCTGCTGCAACGCAGCGACCTGCTGCCGCGTCTGGTGCTGCTGCAGGACCGCGCCGGCTTTGGCGGCCAGGACACTCTGATCGAGGACCTGCTCAAGGCCTACCTGCCGGATCGTGAAGACGTTGATCAGTGGTTCCACGACGTCTCCACGCCCCTGATCCGGGCCATCTACACCGAAGATCCGAAGGAACCCCGGGAACTGCTGGTGGAGTACTGCAACCAGTGGTACGAGACGTTCGAACAGGCCCCATGGCACGACAGCCACCTGGACGGCGACGAGGGTTCCTACTTCGGCTACTGGGCCTTTGAAGCCGCGGCAGTGGCCTACCTGTTCGGCCTGGACGACAGCGCGGTAACGCACATGGTCTTCCCCCGGGAGATGCTCGAATACGCCCGGCGCTTTACCCCGCCGCCGATGCCCCAATAGCTGGCGCAGCACTGATAGCCCCCGTTTACCGCTCCTTCTTAAAGGTTATGCATTGCCCATGAAATCCTGGATCAAGACCCTGCTGATCACCCTGCTCGCAGCCGCCCTGTGCCTGCTGTTCGCCCGCGTTGTGCTGCCCCCGCTGCTGGTGCAGTTGATACCACCGAGCTGGGAAGGCGGCCCGTGGTTCTGGGTCAATCTGCTGCTGGCGGGTTTCCTGGCCGGGCTGGTGGTGGCGCCCCTGCTGCGGACCCGGCGTTATTACCCGGTGCCGCTGCTGCTTCTGCTGTCCGTCCTGGTGGTGGTCGGCAATTGGGCGCAGAACCGCTGCAACGACGCCCAGTTGCAGGCCATCGAACAGCTGGAAAGGCGCAGCGCGAGCCATTCGAACCTGGGGATCTCCAATGAGGAACCCGCACCTTCGGCGCCCGTGGACGTGAGCGCCACACCGGGCGTCTGGGCCCATGAACAAGGCGATGGATATGGCTACAGCTGCAACCGCCCGGGGGAAACCCAGGGGTTCCTGATGCCACAGTTGATGAGCTTTGGCATCAACGTACTGGGGCTGTTGCTGGCCCTGCAGATCGGCCCCGGCCGCCGCCGCGCCCGTTGAGGAAACCGCAGGAGCTGGCTTGCCAGCGAAAGCGTTCGCAAGCGCGGCGCAAGGCTTGAGGGCCCCTTCGCCGGCAAGCCGGCTCCTACGGGATAGGCCGCGGACTTGCAGGGGCTCAGCGGCCGCCGCCCAGGTCGACGAAGGTGCCGGTGGCGTAGGAGGCCTTGTCCGACAGCAGCCAGACAATCGCCTCGGCCACTTCATCAGGACGCCCGCCACGACCCATGGGGATTGCCGATTCCAGCTTGCTGACCCGGTCGGCATCGCCGCTCAGGGCATGAAAGTCGGTGTAGATATAGCCCGGGCGCACCGCGTTGACGCGGATGCCCTCGCCCGCCACTTCCTTGGACAGGCCGATGGTGAAGGTGTCCAGGGCGCCCTTGGAGGCGGCGTAGTCGACGTATTCCCCCGGCGAACCCAGGCGCGCCGCCACAGAGGAGACGTTGACGATGCTGCCGCCCTGCCCGCCATGGCGCGGCGACATGCGCAGCACCGCGTGCTTGGCGCAGAGGATCGGCCCCATGACATTGGTCTTCATGATCTTCTGGATGCGAAATTCGGACATTTCATCCAGCCGCGACTTGTGGCCCACGGTCCCGGCATTGTTGACCAGGGCCGTGACCCGCCCCAGTTCGCTGTCGACCCGCAGGAACAGACCGATCACTTCATCCTCGATACTGACGTCGGCGCGCACCGCGATGGCCTGCACGCCCAGGGCGCGAACCTGTTCGAGCACCTGCAGGGCGGACTGCTCGTCGGCCTGGTAGTTGATGCACACCTTGAATCCCTGCTGCGCGGCCAACACTGCCGTGGCGGCGCCTATACCCCGTCCGCCACCGGTGATGACGATGACTTTATCCATGCTGCCGACTCCCTCACTGAACATTTCAACGCGAGCCATTAAACACCGCGCGGGCGGCGATGAAAACTGCGCAAATGTGCCACATCAAGCCAGTAGAAGCGCACGGTAGCCCCGCGCACCGACGGCGCAAACCGGCTGGGGACACGGCGGCGGCCATATCCCTGCGAACTGCCGCCAGATCGCGACCGCAGCCGGCAAGGCGCCAGGCTCAGGCTTTTTCTTCGCCCCGGTGGATGCCCTGCATGAAACCTTCGGGCGGCAGCGGATGGCCAAGGAAATAGCCTTGCAGGGAATCACAGCCCAGTTGGGTGAGGAAGGTCTGCTGCACCCCGGTTTCCACGCCCTCGGCGACGATCCGCAGGCCCAGTGCCTGGCCCAGGGCGACAATGGCCGAGACGATGGCGGCATCGTCGCTGTCGTGCTCCAGGTCGCGGACGAAGCCGCGGTCGATCTTCAGCTCGTTGGCCGGCAGGCGCTTGAGGTACATCAGGCTGGAATAGCCGGTACCGAAATCGTCGATGGACAGGTCCACCCCCATGTCCGCCAGCTGTTGCAGGACAAGCATGCTGACATCGGCGTCGCTCATCGCCGTGGTTTCGGTGATTTCCAGGGTCAGGTTGTTGGCCGGCAGGTGGTAGCGTTCCAGGGCATTGGCCACGCTCCTGACCAGCCCGGCATGGCAGAACTGCAAGGCCGATAGGTTCACCGCGATGCGCCAGTCGGTGTAGCCCTGGACGTACCACTCGCGCATCTGCCGGCAGGCCTCGTTGAGCACCCACTCGCCGATGGCAATGATCAGCCCGGTCTTCTCCGCCAGTTCGATGAACTTGTCCGGCAGCAACAGGCCATGCTGGGGATGCTCCCAGCGCAGCAGCGCCTCGGCCCCCACCGGCAGGCCATTGGCAGCGTCGAACTTGGGTTGGTAGTGCAGGCGGAACTGATGATGCTCCAGGGCATTGCGCAGATCCTGCAGCAATTGCAGCTGGCGCCGGGCATTGCTGTTCATCGAGGCATCGAAAAAGCTGTAGCCATTCTTGCCGGTGCCCTTGGCGTGGTACATCGCCGCATCGGCGTTCATCAGCAGTTCCTGGGCACTCAGGCCATTGCCCGGGTACACCGCAATGCCGATGCTGGCGGAAATCTGCAGGTCGTGCTCGGCCACCCGGAACGAGCGCGATACCAGCCCCACCTGGCGTGCCGCCAGGCGCAGGGCATCGTCCGGCTCGGCCAGTTGCACCAGCAGCACGAACTCATCGCCGCCGATCCGCGCCAGGGTGTCTTCGCTGCGCAAATCCTCGCGCAGGCGCTGGGCCACTTCGCGCAGCAACTGGTCGCCCATGTGGTGGCCAAAGGCATCGTTGACCGGCTTGAAACCGTCCAGATCGATGAACATCAGCGCAAAACAGCCACCATGGGCAGTGACCCGGTGCATCGCCTGGTCAATGCGGTCGGCCAGCAGAATGCGGTTCGGCAGCCCGGTCAGGGTGTCGTGCAACGCCAGTTGGGTCAGTTCCTTGTTGGCTTCGGTCAGCGATTGCGCCAGCACCGCGGTGCGGGCTTCCAGCCGCGCATCCAGCACCGAGGTCAGCAAGGCGATGATCAGCACCGCCAGGGTGGTGATCAGCACCAGGTTGTCCAGGCCCTTGCCGCTCAGGCCGTTGCCCAGGGCGCCGCAGAAACTGCCATCGGCGAAACGCGCCGCGGCCATGCCGGTGTAATGCATGCCGACGATGGCAAAGCCCATGACAATCGCCGCGCCGGTCCGGGCCAGGCGTACGTAGGGGGTGTTCTGGCGCAGGCGAAAGGCAATCCACAGCGCCGCCAGCGACGCGCCGAAGGCAATCAGCAGCGAGGCGCCGAACAGGCTCGGGTCGTAGTCGATGCCCGGCTGCATGCGCATGGCCGCCATGCCGGTGTAGTGCATGCCACTGATGCCCGAGCCCATGATCAGCGCGCCGAACAGCAATTGCCACAGCGGCAGCCGCGGCTGGCTCACCAGCCACAGGGCAAAGCCGCAGGACAGGATCGAGATCAGCAGCGACAAGGCGGTGAGCTGGATGTCGTAGCCCAGGTCGATGGGCAGGCTGAAGGCCAGCATGCCGATAAAGTGCATGGACCACACACCGACGCCCATGGCCAGGGCTCCGCCCATCATCCATAGATAAGCGGCACGGCCGGTGGTGGTGGCAATGCGCCCGGTCAGGTCGAGGGCAGTATAGGAAGCGAGGATCGCCACGAAAATGGAGATCAGGACCAGTGCGGAGGAGTAGCTACCGATGAGCATGAGGCGTCTCTTGGCCGTTGTGCCGACATCCCTGCGCGGCGGGCAAAACCGCAGATTGTACTGATTGCGTGGAAGAACGCATCTACAAAGTTAGCAAAAAGCCATTAGTCGGACAGAACGCCGTTTTCGGCTGTCTCATACCCCTACAAGCCCTGTGGGCATGGGCTTTGCGGGAAGTCGCGAGCAGTTGCAAACGGCTCCGGATGCGCCCTGCCTGCGGCTGTCGAGCAGGCCTTGCAGCCACCTTGCTGCAAGGCCTTCAAGGGCCTATTTCTGCTCGCTGGCCTGCAGCTGGCCATCCCAGCCACCGCCCATGGCGGCGATCAACTGCACGCTGGCGATCAGCCGGCTCTGCAACAGGCTGAGCACGCTACGCTCGTTGCTCAGGGCAGTGGTCTGGCTGGTGACCACATCCAGGTAGGCGATCAGCCCGGCCTTGTACTGGTTCTCGGTCAGGCGCAGGGCCTCGCGGGCCGAATCCAGGGCCTGCTGGCGCACCCCCGCCTCGTCCTCCATGACCTTGAGCTGGACCATGTAGTTCTCCACCTCGCGGAAACCGTCGAGCACGGTCTGCCGGTACTTGGCCACGGTCTGGTCGTACACCGCTTCGGTGCGGTCCACTTCCGCCGAACGCTGGCCGCCGTCGAACAGGGTCATAGCCAGTTTCGGCCCTACCGACCAGAAGCGGTTCGGCAGGCTGATCCAGTCGGCGTAGGTGCTGCTGCTGTAGCCGCCGGCCAGGCTCAGGGTCAGGTCCGGGTAATAGGCGGCCTTGGCCACGCCGATCTTGGCGTTGGCGGCAATCACCGAACGCTCCGCCGAGGCGATGTCCGGGCGCCGCTCCAGCAGTTGCGACGGCACGCCCAACGGCACCTGGGGCAGCACGGGGATGGTCTTGCTCTCGGCCAGGTTGAACTCTGCCGGCGGCACGCCGATCAGCACGGCGATGGCGTTCTCGAACTGCGCCCGCTGCCAGATCAGGTCGATCAGGTCGGCCTGGGTGCTTTTGAGCTGGGTCTGGGCCTGGGCCACCGCGTCCTTGCCGGAGACCCCGGCCTGGTACTGGTTCTGGGTCATGGTCAGGGAGCGCTGATAGGCCGCCACCGTGGCCTCCAGCAGGCGCTTCTGCTCATCGATCACCCGCAGTTGCAGGTAGTTCTGCGCCAGCTCGGACTGTTGGCTCAGGCGCATGGCCGCCAGGTCGGCGAAGCTGGCCTCGGCGCTGGCCTCGTTGGCTTCCAGGTCACGGCGCAACTTGCCCCACACGTCCGCTTCCCAGCTCACCCCCAACTGGGTGTTGTAGGTGTCGCGAATACCGCTGCTGGAACTGCTCAGGGCCGAACTGCTGCTGCCGGTGCCCTGGCTGGCGCGGGTCTTGCCGGCGCTCAGGTCGACACTGGGAAAGAACGAACCCCGGGAGCTGCGCACCAGGGCCCGGGCCTGACGGAACTGCGCCTCGGCCTGGGCCACGCTCTGGTTGGAACTGTTGAGCTTGTCGATCAGGCCATTGAGCTGGGCATCGCCGTACAGCTCCCACCAGGCGCCACGGGCCAGGGCGTCGCTGGGGTTGGCCTGGCGCCAGCCTTCGGCTTCCTTGTAGTGCACCGGCTCGGCCACCTGCGGGCGCTGGTAGTCGGGACCGATGGCGCAGGCGCTGAGCAGCAGCACGCACAGGCCCAGGCTCAAGGCCCGCGAGCCACGGGCCATGGCCAGGCGCTGGGCGGACAGCAGAGTAACGGGACGGGACGATTGGTCGGTCATAGCGGCGTTTCCAGAGCAGCATCGGTACGGACCCCACGCCAGTGGTTGAACTTGTGGCGCAGGCGATCGAGATAGAGGTAGACCACCGGGGTGGTGTAGAGGGTCAGGACCTGGCTGAAGACCAGGCCGCCAATGATGGTCAGGCCCAGGGGCTGGCGCATTTCCGAACCTTCGGCGCCGCCCAGCAGCAAGGGCAGCGCACCAAGGATCGCCGCCAGGGTGGTCATCAGGATCGGCCGCAGGCGTTGCAGGCAGGCGCTGCGGATCGACTGCAACGGGTCCAGGCCCTGGTGCCGCTCCAGTTGCAGCGCCAGGTCGATCATCAGGATCGCGTTCTTCTTCACCACCCCGATCAACAGGAACAGCCCCAGCAGCGAGATCAGGCTGAACTCACCGCCCAGCACATAGATCGAGAGCAAGGCGCCAACCCCGGCCGAGGGCAAGGTGGAGAGGATGGTCAGCGGGTGGATGTAGCTTTCATAGAGCACCCCGAGCACCAGGTACACCGCCAGCAGCGCGCCGAGGATCATGAACGGCTGGCTCTTCTGGGTGGCGGCGAAGGCATCGGCGGTGCCGGCCATCTTGACGATCACGTCTTCGGGCATGCCCAGCTTGGCGATCGCCCGTTCGATGGCGGCGGTACCCTGCTCCACCGTCACGCCCTCGGCCATGTCGAAGGAAATGCTTTCCGAGGCGAACTGCCCTTCATGGCTGACCCGGTCGTCTTCCAGGCTGTTTTCATAGTGGGCGATGGCCGACAGCGGAATCCGCGCGCCGTCGGCGGTGATCACCTGCACTTGATTCAGGGTAATCGGGTCCTGGGCGTATTTCGGGTTGACCTCCATCACCACCTGGTACTGGTTGAGGCTGTCGTAGATGGTGGAGATCTGCCGCTGGCTGTAGGCGTTGTTGAGCACCGCGGTGACCATGTCCATGTCCACCCCCAGGCGCTTGGCCTGGTCGCGGTCCACCATCAGGGTCACTTGCTGGGCACCGTGGCCTTCCCGGGCGTCGATGGCGGTCAGCTCAGGCAAGGCGCGCAGCGCCGTCACCACTTTCGGGTACCACTGGCGCAACTCGCCCAGGTCACCGCTTTGCAGGATGTAGGAATACTGCGAGGTGGTCTGCTCGCGGCCGCCGCCGAACTGCAGGTCCTGGTCGGCCATCAGCATCAGTTGCGCGCCGGGCACCTTGGGCATTTCCTTGCGCAGGCGCTCGATGACCTTCTGCGCAGAGATATTGCGTTCCTTGATCGGCTTCAGGCGTACCAGCATGAAGGCGTTGTTGGTGCCGTTGTTGCCACCGATGAAGCCGGCCACGCTCTCCACTGCCGCATCCTTGAGCACGGCGCGGCGGAATATTTCCATCTTCGGCTGCATCACGCTGAAGGACAGGCCGTCGTCGCCGCGGACAAAACCGATCAACTGGCCGGTGTCCTGCTGGGGCATGAAGGTCTTGGGCACCACCACGTACAGGGCCACGTTGACGCCAATGGTCAGCAGCAGGCTGAGCAGGGTCAGGCGCCTGTGCCGCAGCACCCAGTCCAGGCTGGTGGCGTACTTGCCCATCATCCAGTCGTTGCTGCGCCGGCTCCAGCGTTGCAGGCGGTTCTCCTGGCCCGGGGTGTGGGGCTTGAGCCAGCGCGCGCAGAGCATCGGGGTCAGGGTCAGGGACACCACCAGCGATACCACGATGGCCGCGGCCAGGGTGATGGAGAATTCGCGGAACAGGCTCTCGATGATCCCGCCCATGAACAGGATCGAGAGAAACACCGCCACCAGCGACACGTTCATCGACAGCAGGGTGAAGCCCACCTCCTTGGCCCCCAGGTACGCCGCTTTCATCGGCGCGATGCCTTCGTCGATGTGCCGGGAGATGTTCTCCAGCACCACGATGGCATCGTCCACCACCAGCCCGGTGGCAAGGATCAGCGCCATCAGCGACAGGTTGTTCAGGGAAAAACCGTAGAGGTACATGATGGCAAAAGTACCCACCAGGGATACCGGTACCGCCAGGGTCGGGATCAGCGAGGCGCGGAAATTGCCGAGGAACAGGTACACCACCAGGATCACCAGGGCCACGGCGATCAGCAGGGTCATCTCGGCCTCGTGCAGGGTGGCCTTGATCACCGGTGAGCGGTCCATGGCCAGGTTGAGCTTGACGCTGGCCGGCAGCACCGCCTGCAACGCCGGCAACTGAGCCTTGATCTCGTTCACCGTCTCGATGATGTTGGCCCCGGCCTGGCGGTTGATCACCAGCAGCACCGCCGCGTCGTCGTTGAAGAAGCCGCTGTTGTAGCGGTCCTCGACGCCGTCGCTGACCTTGGCCACGTCCTTCAGGCGCAGGGCCGCGCCGTTGTTGTAGTGGATGATCAGCGGCTCGTAGTCACGGGCCTTTTCCAACTGGTCGTTGGCCTGGATCTGCCACAGCCGCTGGTCATCCTCCACCGAGCCCTTGGGCCGGCGCTGGTTGGCATTGGCGATGGCATTGCGCACGTCGTCCAGGGCCACGCCGTACTGGTTGAGCAGTTGCGGCTCCAGTTCGATGCGCACCGCCGGCAAGGAGCTGCCACCGACCTGCACTTCGCCCACGCCCTGCACCTGGGACAGGCTCTGGGACAGGATGGTCGAGGCCAGGTCGTAGAGCTGGCCTTTCTCCAGCACATCGGAAGTCAGCGACAGCACCATGATCGGCGCCTGGGACGGGTTGACCTTCTTGTAGGTAGGCATGCTGCGCATGCCGCTGGGCAGCAGGTTGCGCGAGGCGTTGATGGCTGCCTGCACCTCCCGTGCCGCGCCGTTGATGTCGCGGTCCAGGTCGAACTGCAGGATCACCCGGGTCGAGCCCTGGCTGGAACGGCTGCTCATGGTGTTGACCCCGGCGATGGCGCCGAAGGAACGCTCCAGGGGCGTGGCCACGGTGGAGGCCATGACCTCGGGGCTGGCCCCTGGCAGGCTGGCCTGGACCACGATCACCGGGAAGTCCATCTGCGGCAGCGGCGCCACCGGCAGCAGGCCGAAGCTGACGCCGCCCAGCAGCATGATCGCCAGCGACAACAGCATGGTCGCCACCGGGCGCTTGATGAAGGGGCCGGAGAGGTTCATGCCGACACGCTCCAGGCTTGAGGCAGGCTGCGGCCCTTCATGCCTCCACCTCTTGGGCGTCTTCACGCTTGCCGAAGCGCCGGCCCAGGCGGTCGAAGTACAGGTAGATCACCGGCGTGGTGAACAGGGTCAGCACCTGGCTCACCAGCAGGCCGCCGACCATCACCAGGCCCAGGGGCTGGCGCAGCTCGGCGCCGGAACCGGTGGCCAGCATCAGTGGCACGGCGCCGAACAGCGCCGCCAGGGTGGTCATCAGGATCGGCCGGAAACGCAGCAGCGCCGCCTGGTAGATAGCCTGTTCCGGGGCCATGCCCTGGTGGCGTTCGGCGTCGAGGGCGAAGTCGATCATCATGATCGCGTTCTTCTTGACGATGCCGATCAGCAGGATGATGCCGATGATGGCGATCATGCCCAGGTCGTTGCCGCTGAGGATCAGCGCCAGCAAGGCCCCCACCGCCGCCGAGGGCAAGGTGGAGAGGATGGTGATCGGGTGGATGTAACTCTCGTAGAGCACGCCGAGCACGATGTACATGGTCACCACCGCCGCCAGGATCAGCAGCAAGGTGCTCGACAGCGAGGCCTGGAAGGCTTCCGCCGCGCCCTGGAAGCGGGTCTGCACGCCCACCGGCATGCCGATTTCCTGCTGCACCTGCTCGATCACGTCCACCGCCTTGCCCAGGGCCACGCCCGGAGCCAGGTTGAAGGACATCATTACCGCCGGGAACTGGCCGATATGGGCGATGGCCAGTTGCGCCTGGCGCTCCTCGACATGGGCCAGGCTCGACAGCCGCACTTGGCCGCCGTCGGTGGTCTTGACGTGGATCTGCTCCAGGGCCTGGGGCCCGATGCGCTCACCGGCCTGGGCCTGGAGCACCACCCGGTACTGGCTGGCCTGGGTGTAGATGGTGGAGATCTGGCGCTGGCCGAAGGCGTCGTACAGGGCGTCGGTGATGTTCGACACCGAAACCCCGACCCGGGACGCGGCGTCACGGTCGATCACCATGAACACCTGCAGGCCCTTGTCCTGCAGGTCGCTGGCCACGTCGGTAAGCTCCGGACGCTGGGCCAGGGCCTGCACCAGGCGATTGCTCCACAGGCTCAGCAGCTCGGCATCCGGCGACGACAGGCTGAACTGGTACTGGGTGCGGCTGACCCGGTCCTCGATGGTCAGGTCCTGTACCGGCTGCATGAACAGGCGGATGCCCAGCAGCTTGTCCACCTCGGGCTGGATCCGCGCGATCACCTGGGCTGCGCTAAGGTCGCGCTCGCTGTGGGGCTTGAGGTTGATCAGCAGGCGGCCGCTGTTGAGGGTGGCGTTGTCGCCGTCCACCCCGATGTAGGACGACAGGCTTTCCACGGCCGGGTCCTGCAGGATGATCTTGGCCAGGTCCTGCTGGCGCTGGCTCATGGCGGCGAAGGACACCGACTGCGGCGCCTCGGAAATGCCCTGGATGACCCCGGTGTCCTGCACCGGGAAGAAGCCCTTGGGCACCACCATATAAAGGAACACGGTCAGGCCCAGGGTGCCGATGGCCACCATCAGGGTCAGGAACTGGTGCTTGAGTACCCACTGCAACTTGCGCCCGTAGCTTTCGATCAGCCAGTCGATCCAGGCCCCGCTGGCGCGGTAGAAGCGCCCCTGCTCTTCAGGCTTGGGCTCACGCTTGAGCAGCCGCGCGCACATCATCGGGGTCAGGGTCAGGGACACCACCAGGGAAATCAGGATCGCCACCGCCAGGGTGATGGCGAACTCGCGGAAGAGCCGGCCCACCACGTCGGCCATGAACAGCAGCGGGATCAGCACCGCGATCAGCGACAGGGTCAGGGAGATCAGGGTGAAGCCGATCTGCCTGGCGCCCTTGAGCGCCGCCTGCATCGGGCTGTCGCCCTCCTCGATGAAGCGCGAGATGTTCTCCAGCATGACGATGGCATCGTCCACCACGAAGCCGGTGGCG
Organism: Pseudomonas sp. GW822-FHT06D10; assembly: GCF_058799535.1. Taxonomy (NCBI): domain Bacteria; kingdom Pseudomonadati; phylum Pseudomonadota; class Gammaproteobacteria; order Pseudomonadales; family Pseudomonadaceae; genus Pseudomonas; species Pseudomonas sp. GW822-FHT06D10. Next base: position 1,167,873 of record NZ_JBXALN010000001.1, read on the forward strand.
ATGGTCAAGGCCATCAGGGTCAGGTTGTTCACCGAGAAGCCGGCCAGGTACATCACCCCGAAGGTGCCGATCAGCGACAGCGGCACGGCAATCGAAGGAATGATGGTGGCACTGGCCCGGCGCAGGAACAGGAAGGTCACCATCACCACCAGCGCGATGGCGATCAACAGCTCGTGCTGCACATCCTTGACCGAAGCGCGGATGGTCTGGGTACGGTCGGTGAGCACGGTGACGTCCAGGCCTGCCGGCAGGTTGTCGGTGATGCTCGGCAGCAGCGCCTTGATCCGGTCCACCACCTCGATCACGTTGGCCCCGGGCTGGCGCTGGATATTGAGCAGCACCGCCTGGTTCTCGTTGGCCCAGGCCGCCAGGCGCTCGTTCTCCGCGCCATCGACGATCTCGGCCACATCCTTCAGGCGCAGCGGCGCGCCATTGTTGTAGGCCAGGATCAGCTCGGCGTAGTCCTTGGGCGAGGTCAACTGGTCGTTGGCGTCGAGCATCGAGACCCGGGTCGGGCCGTCGAAGTTGCCCTTGGGCTGGTTGACGTTGGAGGCGCCGATCAGGGCGCGCACGTCCGCCAGGTTCAGCCCGTTGGCCGCCAGGGCCTCGGGGTTGACCTTGATCCGCACCGCCTGGCGCTGGCCGCCGGCAATGCTGACCATGCCCACGCCGCTGATCTGGGCGATCTTCTGCGCCATGCGCGTATCCACCAGGTCATTGAGCTTGGGCAGCAGCATGGTCTTGGAGGTAATGGCCAGGGTCAGCACCGGGGTATCCGCCGGGTTGACCTTGTTGTACACCGGCGGCGCCGGCAGGTCCTTGGGCAACAGGTTGGTGGCAGCGTTGATCGCCGCCTGCACCTGCTGCTCGGCCACGTCCATATTGATGTCGAGGCTGAAGCGCAGGGTCAGCACCGAGGCCCCGCCGGAACTGGTGGAGGCCATCTGGGTCAGGCCGGGCATCTGCCCGAACTGGCGTTCCAGGGGCGCGGTGACCGCGCTGGTCATCACGTCCGGGCTGGCCCCGGGGTACAGGGTCATGACCCGGATGGTCGGGTAGTCCACCTGGGGCAAGGCCGACACCGGCAGCAGGCGATAGGCGATCAGGCCGGCCAGGACAATGGCCAGCATGCTCAGGGTGGTGGCTACCGGACGGAGGATGAACAGCCGCGAGAAATTCATGCGCCGACCTTTTGCGCCTTGCCATCATCCGGCTTGCCGTCTGCGGCCGGTGCCCCGGCGGGCTGGCCCTGCAGGTGTTCGGTGGGGGTGGTGGGCACCTCGATGCTGTCGTTGACCACTTCCACCTCGCTGCCGTCCTTGAGGCGGTCGGTGCCTTCCATCACCACCCGGTCGCCGGCCTTGAGGCCGTCCTGGATCACCGTCGAGTCGCCGTTGCTGGCGCCCACCTTGAGCTGGCGGATCTTCACCTTGTTGTCGCCATCCAGGGCGTAGACGAAGGTGCCGTTGGTGCCGAACTGGATCGCCGCCGAGGGCGCCAGCACCACGTTCTTCAGGGTATCGGCCAGCAGCCGCACATTGACGAACTGGTTGGGGAACAGGCCCTGGTCGCGGTTATCGAAGCGCGCCTTGAACTTCAGGGTGCCGGTGGTGGTGTCGATCTGGTTGTCCAGGCTCTGCAGCACGCCTGTGGCCTGCAGCTTCACGTCACCGCGGTCCCAGGCTTCCACCGCCAGCCTGGCGCCGCTGTGGTAGCGGGCGAGCACGGTTTCCAGGCTGTTTTCCGGCAGGGTGAAGGCCACGCTGATGGGCTGGGTCTGGGTGATGATCACCAGCGCGGTGGTGTCGTTGGCCGCCACCAGGTTGCCCACGTCCAGCTGGCGCAGGCCCAGGCGGCCGGCGATCGGCGCGCGGATGTTGGTGAATTCCAGGTTGAGCTTGGCGTCGTTGACCGCCGCCTGGTTGGTCTTGACCGTACCCTGGTACTGCCCCACCAGCGCCGCGGCGGTATCCAGGGTCTGTTTGGCGATGCTGTCCTGGGCGTACAGGCCGCGGTAACGCTCAAGGTCGACCTGGGCGTTCTTCAACTGGGCCTGGTTCTGCAGCAAGGTGCCTTCGGCCTGGAGCAAGGCGTTCTGGTACGGACGCGGATCGATCTGTGCCAGCAGGTCGCCGGCCTTGACCATCTGCCCTTCCTCGAAGTTGACCTTGACCAGTTCCCCCGCCACCCGGCTGCGCACGTTGATGGTGTTCAGTGCCGTCACCGTGCCCAGGGCCTTGTAGTACACCGCGAAATCCCCCTGGGTCACCGGTGACACCCGCACCGGGATCGGCCCGCTGGCGCCGCCGAAACCGGGGCGCATGCTGCCGCTGCGCCCGGTATGCCCGGCCGCGGCTTTCTGCCCGGCGGCCTCCTGGTGGGTACTGGCCGGCCAGAATTTCCAGCACAGGCCAGCGACCAGCAGCAGGACGAACAGGCCGAACAGCCAGCGACGGGAGTTGCGGGAGACAGAGGATTGCATGGAGTGATCAACCATTGGGCGCGTGGGAGGCTTCTTTGAGAAGGCTGAAAGATAAGCACTGGAACCGTTTTAGCAAAGCGCCTTTACCGGCAATTTACCTTTGACTGACGTTTCAAGGAGCGGTGCTAAGCCACTGAAGCACAAATAAAAACGGCCTGGACAGAGCCAGGCCGTGAATAATTGTAAAACCTGTTACTTGAGCACGGCCAGGGCCGCGTCGTAGTTCGGCTCTTCGGCGATTTCCTTGACCAGCTCGCTGTGCAGCACCTTGTCGTTTTCATCCAGCACCACCACGGCGCGGGCAGTCAGGCCGGCCAGCGGGCCGTCGGCGATGGCCACGCCGTAGTTCTCGATGAACTCGCGGCCACGCAGGGTCGACAGGTTCTGCACGTTTTCCAGGCCTTCGGCGCCGCAGAAGCGTGCCTGGGCGAATGGCAGGTCGGCAGAGATGCACAGCACCACGGTGTTGGCCAGCTCGTTGGCCTGGGCGTTGAACTTGCGCACCGAGGTGGCGCAGGTCGGGGTGTCGACGCTTGGGAAGATGTTCAGCACCTTGCGCTTGCCGGCGAGGCTGCTCAGGGAAACATCGGCCAGGCCTGCGCCCACCAGGGTGAACGCTGGAGCTTTGGAACCGACTTGCGGCAGTTGGCCATTAACCTGCACCGGGTTGCCTTTGAGAGTGACTTGAGCCATGAACGGAGTCCTTATTGAACAGTGATGATGGAACAGCAATGAGAAATTCCTGAGAGGCCGAAGTTAAGCATGAAACGGCCCGGGCACCTATGCCCTATGGGGGAAATTGTCCAACAACCCGCCCCGACACCGGCATTACCGGTTGTAGGAGCTGGCTTGCCAGCGAAGGCGCTTTCAAACCTTGCGCAAGCCTCAAGGGCCCCTTCGCCGGCAAGCCGGCTCCTACGGTTATTTGTTGAGGTGCGCCAGGAGCAGATCGGCCACCGGGCCGCCGGACGCCGGGTTCTGCCCGGTGATCACCCGCTGATCCTCCACCGCGAACGGCGCCCAGGGTGCAGCGGCCTTCTGGTAAAGGGCACCGCGCTTGACCAGTTCGGTTTCCGTCAGGTAGGGCACGTACTGGTCCAGTTCGGCGAGTTTCTCCTCTTCATTGGAGAAACCGGTGACCTGCTTGCCGGCGATCAGCAGCCTACCGTCGCCCAGCTTGATGTTGAGCAAGCCCACCGCGCCATGGCACACCGAGCTGACATAGCCCCCCTGCTCATAGATCTCCCGGCTCAGGGCCTGCAGTTCCTGGTTATCGGGAAAATCCCAGACCACGCCGTGGCCACCGGCGTAATAGATCGCCACATAGTCCCCGGCCCTGACCTGGGAAGGCTTGAGGGTCGAGCCCAGGCGGCTCATGAAGGCGCTGTCCTGGTACCACTGCCAGTCAGTGTCGTCTGCCATGGCCAGGCTATGGGGGTCGATGGGTACGTAGCCCCCCTTGGGGCTGACGTAGTCCACCTCGAAGCCCGCCGCCTCGACCTTCTTCACGAAATGCACCGCCTCACCCAGCCACAGGCCAGTGGCGCGGGCCAGGTTGGGGTATTTGGCCACGCTGGTCAGGACCACCAGTATCTTCTTGCTCATGGGCATGCTCCTTGGCATTGGAAAACAGGGCAAGGCACGTCAATCAACCGAGCAACCGCAGCATGTTGCGGTGCCGGGCATCGAAAATCCGCGCCATGTAGGCGTTGACCATCAACCACTCCAAAGGTGCACCACCGATGGCCCTGTAGGTCACCCGATCGGTGTACAGGGTGCCCCCTTCGGCGGCCTCGACCCGGTGCTCATGACGAAAGGCCCGCAGCGGCCCCTTGAGCATCTCGTCGACAAAATGCCGATCGCCGACCTCACGTATAACCACCGTCCATTTCGCCGGTATGACACCGAACATCCAGTGCAGGAAGCTGAACTGACGCCCGACACTGATGCGCAGGTCATTGATATCGAGGCCCCCCAAGGGCGTGACACGCTCGGGGAAAATCTTCGGAAAGTTGGCGCCTTCGAGGCAGAAATCCAGCACCTGCTGCGGGCTGTATCCGGCCAGGAAAGTCGTGCGTTCGACCACGGGCATTCTGGTTCATCCTTGCTGATTCTGTTGAGAAGGCACCCACACAAACCTACAAACCACTTCATTAAAAACAAATAAGTTATTGTTTTTAATAATTTTTATACACATAAAAAATTAATCACTATAACCATACAAATTACATTGAAATGATCACAAAGCACTTTAAGAGAGATTCGCCGGCGCTCACCTTCAAAGGGCCGCCCGCCACGCACTGCCTGTCCACAGCCCGGCAGTGATCCTGTGCACAAAAACCAACGAATTAATCCTTTCGACTGGCTAAGCGAAAGTTAGCTGCTAGCGTCATCAAACAATTCCTACGGGTATTAGAGAGAAACACTATCAGTTGACCCACGGCTCAAGAAGTGCCGCTCGGTGACCGTTCGCAAAAGGATTGAACCTGCATGTCCAGAGCATTTTTTGCGCCCGCCGTCTGGGCCGTAGTCGCCCTGAGCTCATCGCTGCCGGCCCTGGCCGACAACGCGGAAACCGCCAACAAAAGCAACAACCCGCTGAACCTTGCACCCGGCCTCAACCTGCAGGATTACTACACCCCGCGCCTGTACGACAGCAATGCCCACACCAACGACACCCTGCTGCGGGGCACCCTGCCCATCGCCCCCTCGGATTTCATCGGCGTCCCCCAATTGCTGCGTGCCACCCTGCCGGTCAGTACCCGCCCCGATCCGCACCACGGCTACAGCACCGGCATCGGCGACCTAAACCTGTTCGATATCTTTCTGCTCAAGACCGACGGCGTGCAGCTGGGCATCGGCCCGCAGATCACCGCACCCACCGCCGAACAGGACGAACTGGGCACCGGCAAATGGCAAGCCGGGCTGGCCGCAGTGGCCATCGATGCCTCGCCCCGGGGCCTGCTGGGGGCCCTGGTGCAGTACCAGAGTTCATTTGCCGGCGACCATGACCGCGCCCATGTCGAAAGCGCCACCCTGCAGCCCTTCATCATCCACAACCTGCCCCGGGGCTGGTACCTGCGCTCCACCGGCACCTGGACCTTCGACCTGAAGAACAACACCCACTACATCCCCATTGGCCTGGGGGTGGGCAAGGCCTGGAAAGCCGGTGACAACATTCTCAACGCCTTCGTCGAGCCGCAGTGGACCGTGGAGCGCAAAGGCGACGGCTTGCCCCAGTTCACCCTGTTCGCCGGGATCAATGTCACTTTCGGAAAATAAGGACGCGCCATGCAGCCACTACTGCGCACTGCCGGTTTCAGCCTGTTGCTCCTGGCCGCCAGTTGCGGGGTCGGCGCCCAGACCGAGCCGCAGAACAGCCGCCTGACGGCGATCAAGATGGATGGCGAACTGCCGGCCCGGGCCGCCATTGCCGGGCTGTTTGCCGAGCTGGACTTCCAGCAGGCCACGCAAAGCTACCTGTGGGCCCTGCCGCTGGTGTCCTACGCCCAGTGGCAGGGGGAGTTTCGCGACAAGCTGCACGCCGGCAATGGCGACCTGATGGTCCTGGAAAGCTACGAAGACAAGCTCGGGGTGATCACCGCCAACGCCACCACGCCCTACATCCTGGGTTTTGTCGACCTCAACCAGACCGGGCCGATGGTCGTCGAGCTGCCCCCCGGCCCCACCGCCGGTGGAGTCGGCGACTTCTGGCAACGGGCGATCACCGACATGGGCCAGACCGGCCCGGACCAGGGCAAGGGCGGCAAGTACCTGGTGCTGCCGCCGGGCCATCCGGAACCTTCCGACGCCGACCAATACTACCTGGCCAAGTCGCAAACCATGAACGTGCTGGTGGGCTTTCGCGTGCTCGACCCGGACCCGGCCAAGGGCAAGGCGCTGGTGCAGCAATTCAAGATGTACCCCTACGCCCAGCGCGCGACGCCGCCGGCGACCCGCCTGCTGTCCCCCGGCGGCAAGCCCTGGTCCGGCACCCAGCCGCGGGGCATGGCCTACTGGGAGCGCCTGCACCAGATCATCCAGCAGGAGCCGGTCAACGAGCGCGACCGCTTCTACATGGCCATGCTCGCCAGCCTCGGCATCGAGAAGGACAAGCCCTTCAACCCCAACGAGCACCAGCGCCAGGCCCTGGAACAGGGCGCGCGCATGGGTGAGCTGATCGCCCAGGCCAATACCTTCGCCAAGCGCTTCGCCGATGCCCAGTACTGGCCAGACCGGCAATGGGACAAGGTGCTGAACATCGCCGACCCGTCCCAGCGCGTGGCCTATTACGACCAGTTGTGGGAACGCAGCGCCTGGTTCTACGAAGCGGTCACCAACACCAAGGGCATGGTGTCCAAGACCCCGGGCCTGGGCCAGACCTACCTCGGCGCCTACACCGACCACAACGGCCAGTGGCTGGACGGCGGCAAGCACTATCGCCTGCACCTGGGCAGCAACCCGCCGGCCAGGCAGTTCTGGTCGCTGACCGTCTACGACAGTGCCAGCCGCTGCCTGATCGACAACCCGCAGCGCAAGGCCGATCTGTCCTCGCGCCAGGACCTGAAGAAAAACCCCGACGGCTCCCTGGACCTGTATTTCGGCCCCAGCGCCCCCAAGGGCCTGGAAAGCAACTGGGTGCAGACCCTGCCGGGCAAGCACTGGTTCAGCTACTTCCGGCTCTACGCCCCCACCGAGGCCTACTTCGACAAGCGCTGGAAACTCGATGACATCACCCTGGTGCAGTAACGCCTGCCCCCCTGACTTTGGCGCAAGGATTCGAACGATGATCATCAAGGCTGTGATGCCCAGCTTGCTCGGGGTCTTGACGCTGGCCCTCAGCGGCCCGTCCCTGGGCGCCTTCAGCGCGACCGCGGAGCAGGCCCGGGGTATCGCCAAGCAGGCCTACCTCTACGGCTTTCCGGTGGTGGAGATGTACAAGACCCTCTACACCCAGGCCGTGGATCAGGGGGGGCCCAACTTCAAGGCACCGTTCAACCGCATCGGCGGTACCGCCCAGGTCTTCAGCCCCAAGGACACGGCCTTCGTCACCCCCAACTCGGACACCCCCTACTCCTTCGCCTGGCTCGACCTGCGGGCCGAACCCCAGGTACTGAGCCTGCCGGCCATCGATGCCCAGCGCTACTACTCGGTGCAGTTGATCGACCTCTACACCCAGAACTTCGACTACCTGGGCACCCGCAGCACCGGCAACCAGGGCGGCCACTACCTGATCGCCGGGCCTGACTGGCAAGGCCCCACGCCAGCCGGTATCGACAAGGTGCTGCACAGTGAAAGCAACATCGTCTACGCCCTGTACCGCACCCAATTGTTCGATGAAAAAGACCTGGAGCAGGTGCAGAAGATCCAGCAGAGCTACCAGGTCCAGGCGCTGAGCCAGTTCCTCGGCCGGCCGCCGCCCCCGGCACCGGCAGCGATCCACTGGCCCCCGCCCACCGCCACCATGAGCGACAGCCCGGAACTGTTCGGCTACCTGAACTTCATGCTGGCCTTCGCCCAGCCCCAGCCCGAGGAAAAGGACCTGCTGGCACGCCTGGCCAGTATCGGCATCATTCCCGGCCAACCCTTCCCCCTCAAAGAGCTGGGCAGCGCGCAAAAGCAGGCCCTGGAAGACGGCATCAGCGACGGCAAGGCCGAATTCGCCGCCTTCAAGAAAGAACAGGTCGATACCCACAAGATCACCAGTGGCGACCTGTTCGGCAGCCGCCAGCACCTGCAGGACAACTACCTGTACCGCTACGCCGGGGCCAACATGGGGATCTTCGGCAACTCCGCCGAAGAGGCCAGCTATATCGGCTACTTCGTCGATGACCAGGGCCAACCGCTCAACGCCGGCCAGCACCGCTACCGCCTGCACTTCGCCAAGGGCCAGTTGCCCCCGGCCAATGCCTTCTGGTCGCTGACGATGTACGACGGCAAGAGCAAGCTGCTGGTGGCCAACCCGCTGCAACGCTACCTGATCAACTCACGCATGCTGCCCTCGCTGAAAACCGACGCCGACGGCGGCCTGACCCTCCATGTGCAGCACCAGCCGCCGGCCAAGGAGCTGCAAAGCAACTGGCTGCCGGCCCCCGACGGCCCCTTCTACGGGGTGCTGCGGATCTACCTGCCCAAACCCGACGTCAGCAACGGCCAGTGGAAGATGCCGCCGCTGACGCCGGTCGCCCCTGAACAACAATAAGCGGAGCCCGTCATGCCCAGCCCTTCGCCCCTGCGTTCATCCCTGGCCCTTTGCCTGCTGGCGGCCAGCCCCTTGCTGCATGCCGCCGAAGGCGGGGTCGGCCGGCCCATCACCGGCCAGCAGATCTACTCCAATGCCGGGATCATCCCCCCGGAACCGGGCTGGGTGATGTCCCTGACCAGCATCTACTACGACGGCGAGCTCAAGGGCAGCGGCCAGGTGCCGATCATCGGCGATCTCAGCTCGGGGCTGAAAATGAAGGTGTCCTACACCATGGGCAACTTCACCCGGGTCTGGGACACCGGCAAGGGCCGCTGGAACTACGCCTCGGCCATCGGCGTGCCGGTGCAGTACACCGACATCCAGGCCAGCCTCACCGGCCCCCGCGGGCGCACGGTGGGCACCCAGGACAGCGGCACCCAGTTCGCCGACCTGCTGGTCACGCCGATCGCCGCCGGCTACCACATCAACGAGCGCGACCATATCGCCCTGTCGCTGCCGATCTACGTGCCCACCGGGGCCTACAACGACAACCGCCTGGCCAACCCCGGGCAGAACAACTACACCTTCATGCCGACCATCGCCTTCACCCATCTGGACGGCAAGGGCGGCGAATTCAGCCTGATGGGCGCTCTGGAGTTCTACACCCGCAACGACGCCGCCGACTACCGCAACGGCGACATCCTGCGCCTCGATGGCTTGTGGACCCACGGCTTCGGCAGCGGCTGGAACGCCGGGCTGGTGGTCGGTTACATCCAGCAGATCAGCGACGACCAGGGCCCCACCGCAGACAAACTCAACGGCTATCGCGGGCGCTCCGTGGGCGCCGGGCCGACCCTGGGCTGGAGCGGCAAGTTCGCCGATGCCCAGGCCAACATCAGCGCGCGCTGGATCCCCGAGTTCGACACCAAGAACCGCCCCGAGGGCAACGGCGTCAGCGTCAACCTGACCCTGGCCTTTTTCTAGGAGCACGCCAATGCGTATCGCTTGCCAGTTGGCCCTGTGCTCCACCCTGCTGGGCAGCCTCGCCGCCCTTGCCAGCGAACTGCCAGCCCTGGGGGAAGACGGCAAGCGCCCGGCGGCCAAGGGCGATCCCGAGACCTGCCGGCAGTTGCAGGAAAACTTCGATATCGACCTCAAGCAAGTGGTCAAGGCAGGCTGCGAACCCTCCACCGAGCAGATCGCCAAACTGATGGACAACCCGGTGGGCAACCTGGTGCTGCTGTTCAACCAGTTCGACTACACCGCCCTCAAGGGCCCCCATAGCAACGGCACGCGCTACCTGGGCAAATACAGCTTCATGCCCACCTTCCCGATCTCCCTGGGGGAAGACTGGAACCTGATCAACCGCCTGCCCATCAGCTATGTCAGCGCCCCGGTCAACCGCAAGGCCGGCAACCTGATGGGCCTGAGCCCCTATGAAGTGCTGAGCGACCGGGACTTTCCAGCGCTGATCGAAGACCCCTTCCAGCGCACCAGCGGCTTCGGCGACCTGGCCTACGTGGGGGTGTTCTCCCCCAAGGAGCCACTGCGCTTTGCCGGCGGCGGCAAGCTGGTCTGGGGCGTGGGGCCGACGGCGATGTTTCCCACCGCCGAGCAGGACGTGCTGGGCACCGGCAAATACTCCCTGGGCCCGGCCTTCGTCGCCGCCTACCTGGGCCCGGACTGGACCCTGGGGGTGTTTCCCCAGCACTGGTGGTCGGTGGCCGGCGACGGACGGCGCAAGGACGTCAGCCTGAGCAACATCCAGTACTTCATCCAGCGCGCCCTGCCGGGGCCGGCCCAATGGCGGATCGGCATGACCCCCAATGTCACCGTCAACTGGAAGGCCGACGGCGGCAACAAGGTGACCTTCCCCATCGGCCTGGGTGCCGGGCGCATTTTCAACGTCGGCAAGTTGCCGGTGAGGATCTCCGGCGAAGTCCAGTACTCGGCGATCCACCCCGACGACCAGATCGGCAGCCGCTGGAATTTTCGCCTGTCCTTTATCCCGGTCATTCCCACTTTCATGTTCTGAACGGAGCCCGCCATGTCCGACCGTGCCCGATTCTCTACTGTGCTGGCCGCCCTGCTCGGCCTGCTCTGGGCCGGTGCCCCGCTGCACGCCGCCGATGAGCTGGAACCTCGTGCCCTCGGCGCCCTGCAGCAGATGGGCAGCTACCTGCGCAGCCTGCGCGAGTTCGCGATCCAGGCCGACAGCGTCACCGACCAGTTGCTGGAAAGCGGCCAGGCCGTGGAATTTCGCCACCACACCGAACTGCTGGCCCAGCGACCCGACAGGCTGCGGGTTAGTGTCGAAAGCCAGGGCGCGCGGCGCAGCCTGTACTACGACGGCGAAGCCTTCACCCTCTACGACAGCCGCGGCCCCTACTATGCCCGAGCCCCGGCGCCCGCCAGCATCGACGCTCTGGTACAGCGCCTGAGCGACAGCTACGGCATCGAACTGCCCCTGGCGGACCTGTTCCGCTGGGACGCCGACACCGCGCAGAAGGTCGGCCTGACGTCGGCGCTGTACATCGCCAGCGAGACCCTGGGCGACCAGCGTTGCGCCCACTACGCCTTCCGCCAGAGCGACATCGACTGGCAGCTGTGGCTGCGCGAAGGGCCCCGGCCCTTGCCCTGCCGCCTGGTCATCAGCCGCCGCGACAGCCCCGAGCAGCCGCGCCACAGTGTCGACTACCGCTGGCAACTCAAGCCGGCGCCAAGTGCCGCAAGCTTCGCCTTCAAGCCCCCGGCCGGCGCCACGCAGGTGCCATTGCGGCGCCTGGAGCGCAGCGCAGCACAAGGGAAGGTACAGCCATGAAGCGCAATCACTGGTTGCTGTGCAGCGTCCTGACCCTTGGCCTGCTGCAAGTGTCGGCGGCCCAGGCCTGGCAATTGCGCGGCGGTGGCGGCGGTGCCCGCACCTTCGTCGTGCCCCACGGTGGGGGCGGCCCGGCGCCGAGGCCCATGCCCCAGCCGCGGCCGATGCCGCACCCCATGCCCCAGCCACCGCAACCGGGGCCGCATCCCGAGCCCCATCCCTATCCGCAGCCCCATCCCGGGCCGGGACCAGGGCCCGGCCCGCATCCTTATCCCGGCCCGGGCCCTGAGCCACACCCCTATCCAGGGCCAGGGCCCCAGCCTTATCCGGGGCCGCCCGGGCCACCGCCACCACCACCCGATCACGGCGACGACTGGTACCACCCCTGGGCCGCAGCGGCGGTGGTCGGCGCCACCACCGCCGCGGCATTCGCCATCGGCACCCAGGTCGACAACGTGCCGCCGGACTGCGTTTCGGTGGTGGCCAGCGGCGTGGCCTACCAACACTGCGGCAACACCTGGTACCAGCCGCAATACATCGGCGGCAGCCTGCGCTACGTGGTCGTGGCGGCCCCCTGGTAATGGCTATGCACAAGGAACCGAGCATGAGCGCACGTAACGATATACAGGCCCTGCAAGCCAGCATCAGCGAAGCGGTGCTGGGCCAGGAAGCGGTGATCCGGCAGATCGTCATCGGCCTGCTAGGCAACGGCCACCTGCTGCTGGAAAGCCTGCCCGGGCTGGCCAAGACCCGTACGGTCAAGGCCCTGGCCCGGCACCTGGAGGCCAGCATGCGGCGCATCCAGTTCACCCCCGACCTGCTGCCCTCGGACATCACCGGCGCCGAAGTGCTGCACCAGGAACAGGGGCAGAACCAGATCCGCTTCCAGCCCGGGCCGCTGTTCGGCAACCTGATCCTGGCGGACGAGATCAACCGCGCTCCGGCCAAGGTCCAGGCAGCGCTGCTGGAAGCCATGGAGGAACGGCAGATCACCGTGGCCGGCACCAGCCATGCCCTGCCCGAGCTGTTCATCGTCCTGGCGACCCAGAACCCCATCGAGCAGGAAGGCACCTACCCCCTGCCGGAAGCGCAGATGGACCGCTTCCTGATGAAGGTGCTGCTGGACTACCCCCAGCCCGAGGACGAAAGCCAGGTGCTGCGCCTGCTGCGCGCCGAGGAACAGGCCCTGGGCAGCGCCACGCCCGGGGTGCCGGGCTTTGCCTTGTCCCAGCAGGTAATCTTCGATGCCCGCCGCGAAGTCGGCGCGGTGGCCGTGGCCCCGGCCATCGACCGCTACCTGATCGACCTGGTCAACGCCACCCGCCACCCCGCCGACTATCACCCGGACCTGGGGCGCTGGATCGCCATCGGCGCCAGCCCCCGGGGCGGCATCGGCCTGGATCGCTGCGCCCGCGCCGATGCCTGGCTGCAGGGCGAGGATTTCGTCAGCCCGGACAACGTGCGCAGGGTGCTGCACCCGGTGCTGCGCCACCGCCTGCAACTGAGCTACGACGCGGTGGCCGACGGCGTCGGCGCCGACCAGGTGCTGGACCTGCTGCTGGACAGCGTGGCCATCCCGGCCTGAGGAGAACCGCCATGGCAACGCCACTGCACGAAGCCGACGGGCAGGTCTATGTCGCCCTGAGCCAGCTGATGGCCCTGGAGTTCCAGGCCCGTTCCCTGAGTTTTGTCGCCCGCCAGCCACAAGCCAGCATCCTCGCCGGCAACCACGCCTCGCGCCTGCGCGGGCGCGGCCTGAACTTCGACGAACTGCGCCGCTACCAGCCCGGCGACGATCTGCGTCACCTGGACTGGCGCGCCACCTTGCGCACCGGCAAGGCGGTGGTGCGTACCTTCACCGAAGAGCGCGACCGCCCGGCGCTGATCCTGGTGGACCAGCGCATGTCGATGTTCTTCGGCTCGCGGCGGGCCTTCAAGTCGGCCCTGGCCGCAGAACTGGCGGCGCTGGCGGCGTGGATGGTGTTCCAGGCCGGTGACCGGGTCGGCGGCCTGGTGTTCAACGACCAGGGCATCGACAGCCTCGCCCCGTTGCGTAGCCGCAAGCGCGTGGAAGCCCTGTGCAGCCGGATCGTCCAGCACAACCAGCAACTGCACGCCGGCAACCCCGACCATGAGGGCGACGCGCAGTTGGACCGGGTGCTGCAGCAATGCCTGAACCTCGCCGCCCACGACCACCTGGTCTGTATCGTCAGCGACTTCGCCGGCACCAGCCCGCGCACCCTGCAGTACCTGCGCCAACTGGCCCGGCACAACGACGTGATCGCCCTGCAGGTCTACGACCCCCTGGCCCTGGAACTGCCGCACAACGGCCGGCTGCTGGTGACCCAGGGCCAACTGCAAGTGGAACTGGCGGTGGAGCAGCGCCAGGTGCACCGCCCCCTGGGGGACTTCCTCAGCGGCCGGCTCAAGGACGTGGCCAGCCTGCTGCGCCGCAGCCAGGTACCGCTGATGATGTTCAGCACGGCCCAGGAGGCCCTGGGGCAACTGCGCAGCGAGCTGGGCAGGCTGGGAGCGCCGCGGCGATGAACCCGACCCTCCCCAGCATCGACCAGTTGCAGGAAATGCCCCTGCCACCACCGCCCGCCTACCTGCCGCAGACCTGGGGCTGGGCCGTGCTGCTGGCCCTGCTGCTGCTCGGCGCCCTGGCCTGGGGCGCCCGGCGCTACTGGCGCTGGCGCCGGGATGCCTATCGGCGCGAAGCGCTGGCGCAACTGGCCCGGCTGCAAGCCAGCGACGAGCGCATCCATGCCCTGCGCGCCTTGCCCGAACTGCTTAAGCGCGTGGCCCTGTCCATGCCCCCTGCCCCCCACGCATCCCGTGGGCGCCGGCTTGCCGGGGAAGCCGTTGCCACAGCCACCCGCGCTTTCACGGGCAAGCCGGCGCCTGCTGGCCCGCGGGGGGTGACGGGGCTGCGAGGGGCGGATTGGCAGGCCTTTCTGCAACAGCATTGCCCGCTACCGCTGCCCGAGGATTTCAGCCAGCAACTGGCCCTGCTGGCCTACGCCCCCCAGGCGCAATTGCAGGCCCTGTCGCCCGCCCAGCAACAACAGCTGTTCGAGCAGTGCCGCACCTGGGTGGAGCAGCATCATGTGGCAGCTTGACTCTCCCTGGCTGTTGCTCCTGCTGCCGCTGCCCTGGTTCGGCTACCGCTGGCTGCCCGTCTACCGCGAGGCCCGCAGCGCGGTGCGGGTACCGTTCTTCGCCGCCATGAGCCGCGCGGTCGGCCAGGCGCCGCAACCGTCCGGCAGCCGCCGCAACCGCGGGCAGTTGCTGCTCAACCTGCTGGTCTGGGCCCTGCTGGTGCTGGCGGTGGCGCGGCCGGTGTGGGTCGAGCCTCCCCTCGAACAGCAGCGGCCGGTACGCGACCTGATGCTCGCCATCGACCTCTCGCAATCGATGCAGACCCAGGATTTCAACGACGCCAACGGCCAGCGGATCGACCGTCTGAGCGCAGTGAAAGAAGTGGTCCAGGGCTTTATCCAGCGGCGCAAGGACGATCGCCTGGGGCTGATCGTGTTCGGCAGCGGCGCCTTTGCCCAGGCGCCCCTGACCCTGGACCACGCCAGCCTGAGCCTGTTGCTCGAAGACAGCGGGATCGGCATGGCCGGGCCCAACACCGCGATTGGCGACGCCATCGGCCTGGCGCTCAAGCTGCTGGAACAGGCCAATGAACCAGAAAAAGTGCTGATCCTGCTCACCGACGGCAACGACACCAGCAGCGCCATCACCCCACAACACGCCGCCGCCATGGCCGCAGCCAGAGGCGTAGTGATCCATACCATCGGCATCGGGGACCCCAGCGCCGAAGGTGAAGCCAAGGTCGACCTGTCGGCCCTGGAGCAGATCGCCCGGACCACCGGTGGCCGCTACTTCCGCGCCGAGGACCGCAGCGCCCTGGACCAGGTCTACGCCACCCTCGACCGCCTCACCCCCCATCAAGTGCAGACCCTGCGCCACCAGCCCAAGCGCGATTTGTTCCATTGGCCCCTGGGCGCGGCCCTGGGCCTGCTGGTGCTGTATCACCTGCTGGCCTGGCTGGCGCCGCGCCTGCGCCCGAGCCGGGTTCGCCCGCCGCAGGAGGCCTGAAATGCAGATCAACCTCAGCGACCTGCACCTCCTGCGCCCACTGTGGCTGCTGCTGATCATTCCCGGGGCCTTGCTGCCCTGGCTCTGGCAGCGCCGGCATGACCTGCAGGCTCGCCTGCGGGGCACCATTGCCCCACACCTGCTGACGCACCTGCTGGTCACCCCGCAGGACTCCCAGCGCCTGCGGCCGGTGCATCTGCTCAGCGCGCTGCTGGTGCTGGGCGCCCTGGCCGCTGCCGGCCCCACCTGGGAACAGGACCGCCCGGATTTCCTGCACAACCGCGCACCGCTGATCATCGCCCTCGACCTGTCCCCCTCGATGAACGCCAGCGACCTGCCGCCCAGCCGCCTGGAGGCCGCCAAGCACAAGCTGCAGCAACTGGTGCAGCAACGCCGTGGCGCCCGCACCGGGCTGATCGCCTACGCCGGCAGCGCCCACCTGGTACTGCCGGCCAGCGACGACCCGGCCTTGCTCGACAGCTTCATCCAGGCGCTGGGCAGCGAGCTGATCCAGCGCCCGGGCAAGGATGTGCTGGGGGTGATCCGGCAAGCCCAGCGCCTGCTCCAGGCCGAGCACAGCCCCGGCAGCCTGCTGCTGATCAGCGACGGCGCCGACACCTCGCAATTGGCGGCGATCAAACAGCAACTGGCCGGCAGCCCCTTGCAGGTACTGATCCTCGCGGCCGGCAGCAGCGACGGCGGGATCATCCGCGACGCCAGCGGCCAGCCGCTCACCGACAGTGACGGCCGCCCGCAACTGGGGCGTTTCGACAGCGCCGCGCTCAAGCAACTGGCCGCCGCCAGCGACGCGCCCCTGGGCAGCCTGACCCTGAATGACGACGACCTGGACTGGGTGCAGTTGCATGCCCAGCAGCATTTCACCGCGGCCAGCGCCCCCGACCGGCAACTGCAATGGAAAGACGCCGGCTACTGGCTGTGCTGGCCACTGCTGCTGTTGGCGTTCTGCTGCGTGCGCCGCGGCTGGAGCCTGAACTGGCTGGGTGCCCTACTGCTGGGCCTGGGCTTGAGCCTGCAAGCGCCGACGGCCCGGGCCAATACCTTGGCCGACGCCTTCTTCAGCGCCGACCAGCAAGGCCGCTGGGCCTTCGAACAAGGCCACTACCCGGCCGCCGCCGCGCTGTTCACCGACCCCTACTGGAAAGGCATCGCGGCTTATAAAGCGGCGGACTTCGACCTGGCCCTGGCCAGCTTCGCCCGCCTGGACAGCGCCGCGGCGTATTTCTACCTGGGCAATATCCATGTGCGGCGCTTCAAGTTCGACGAGGCCATCGCCGCCTATCAGCAAGCCCTGAAGTTGCAGCCCCGGTTTGCCGAGGCCCGCGCCAACCTGGCCCTGGCCCAGGCGCTGAAAAAAGACACCGAGAGCGCGCAGCAGAACGCCCCCGAGGTCAAGCCCGATGCCATCAAGTTCGACAAGCCTGCGGGCAAGGGCCAGAGCAAGAAGGTCGAGACCCAGCAGGCCGCCAGCGACGAGCTTTGGCTGCAGAACCTCAGCACCTCCCCGGCGGCGTTCCTGCGGCAGAAGTTCAGCCTGCAGGATCTCGACAACACCACGCCGCAGGTGACGCCATGAACCCTGTAGCGTTGAGAGGTCTGTGGGCAGTGACGCTTGGGTTGATGCTCTGGGGCTGGCAGGCGCTGGCGGCAGAGCCGCAGTTGCGGGTGCAGGCCCAGTTGCAGCCCGATACCTCGGTGATGGTCGGGCAAACCCTGCAGTTGCAGGTCGATGTGCTGACCAATACCTGGTTCACCCAGGCCGCGACCCTGCCGGAGCTGCAACTGCCCGGGGCCCTGGTGCTGGCACCCGACGGCGAAGCCGAGCACTTGAACCAGACCCTCGACGGGCAGCCGTTCTTCGGCATGCGCTACCGCTACCGGATCACCCCGCAACAGGCCCGCTCGTTCCAGATCCCGCCCCTGGTGGTGCGCGCCACCCCGGCCCAGGCCAGCGCCGAACAGTCGGCGCAGACCCCGCCCCTGGCCTTCAGCGCCAGCCAGCCGCCGGGCTTCGCCCCGGGGGAAACGGTGCTGGTGGCCGATGATCTGCGCCTGACCCAGACCCTGCGCTTGTCCACGACACCAGCGGCGGTGGGCGACACTCTGGTCCGCGAACTGACCCTGCAGGCCGACGGCCCGCCGGGGTTGTCCCTGCCGCCGCCGCACACGGCCGCCGTGGCCGGCCTGGAGGCCTACCCGGTGGCTCCGCGCATCAGCAACCTGGATGACGGTCGCGGGCATATCAGCGGTGGCCAGCGCATCGATCGCCTGAGTTTCAGGGTCCAGCGCCCCGGGCACTACCAACTGCCGGCGCTGCGGATCAAATGGTGGAACAGCCAGGCGCATCGGGCCCAGGTCAGCGAGTTGCCGGCCTTGAGTTTCGAGGCCACGGCCGCCAGCCGCTATCAACCGGTGTTTTCCATCCGCGACGATCTCCAGGCCCTGGGCCGGCAAAACCCCTGGCGCATTTCCCAGTACCTGGTCGGCCTGGCCCTGCTATTGGCGCTGAGCATGTTGGCTCTGTACCTGGGCCGCCCCTGGTGGCAACGCGGGCAGCAGGCCTGGCAACACTGGCGGGCCGCCCGCCAGGCTGCCAGGGAGCACTCCGCCGCCTGGGCCTGGGAACAGGTGCCGGGCCAGCTCAAGCAGCAGCCGCCGCAATTGGGTGCCCTGTACCTGTGGTGTCGGCGCAGCAGCGGCCGCCTCGATCTGGCCAGCCAGGGCCCGCGCCTGCGCGCCCTGCTGCAGGCCTGCTATGGCCCGGCGCCCCACGCCGGCGCGGCGCTGGAGCAACTGCGCCAGGCGCTGCCGGCGCTGCACGCCGAAGGTACGCCGCAAGCCCCTCCTCAAGGCCACGGCCTGCGCCCCCTCAACCCCCGTCACGAGAAGGATTTCCCATGACACTTCCAGCCCCCTGGCGCGTGCGCCACCTGCCCCTCCTGCTGCTGTTGCTGGCCGCCCCGCTGCTGGCCCTGGCCAACAGCGACCCCTTGCCCTCGTGGAAGGACGGCCCGAGCAAGCAGGGCATTCTCGCCTTCGTCCAGGCGGTGACCACCCAGGGCGGCCCGGACTACGTGAAACCCGCCGAGCGCATTGCCGTGTTCGACAACGACGGCACCCTGTGGAGCGAGCAGCCGGCCTATTTCGAGGTGCTGTTCGCCTTCGACGAAATCAAGCGCCTGGCGCCCCAGCACCCCGAGTGGAAGACCCGCCAGCCGTTCCAGGCCGTGCTCGAAGGTGATCACCAGGCCCTGGCCGCCAGCGGCATGCACGGCCTGCTGCAGATCATCGGCGCCACCCATACCGGCATCAGCAGCGAGGCCTTTATCGACAATGCCCGGCGCTGGCTGGCCGAGGCCCGCCACCCGAAGACCGGGCGGCCGTTCAACCAGATGATCTACCAGCCCATGCTGGAAATGCTCGACTACCTGCGCAGCCAGGATTTCAAGACCTACATCGTCTCCGGCGGCGACACCGCCTTCATGCGCGCCTTCGCCGAAAGCGCCTACGGCATCCCGCCGGAACAGGTGATCGGCAGCAACTTCGTCACCCAGTGGCAGTTCCAGGACGGCCAGCCGTCGATCCTGCGCACCGCCAAGCTGGCCCACAACGACGACGGCCCGGGCAAGCCGGAAAGCATCGACGGGATCATCGGCCGGCGCCCGCTGCTGGCTTTCGGCAACTCCGACGGCGACCTGCAGATGCTGCAGTGGACCGCCGCCGGCAGTGGCAAGCGGTTCATGGCCCTGGTGCACCACACCGACGCAGCGCGCGAGTGGGCCTACGACCGCAAGTCCCAGGTCGGGCGCCTGGACCAGGCCCTGGATCAAGCACAGCAGCACGGCTGGACGCTGGTGGACATGGCCGCCGAATGGCGGCGGATCTACCCCTTCGAGCCCCTGGCACCCGAGCAAGCGCAATGACCACAGGAGAAGCAACAACAGACGCAAGGCAGGACAGCACTCAACGTGGCTCGCCCCAGGCGAGCGAACCCGAAAAAGGAGCAAGTCAGATGACTCGCATACGCAAGTGGCTACCCAAGGCCGCCCTGGTGGCGACCGCGGTGATGGCGTTCTCGGCAACTGCCGGGGCGGCAGAGAAACCCAATATCCTGGTGATCTTCGGCGACGATATCGGCCAGACCAATATCAGCGCCTATTCCATGGGCGTGGTCGGCTACAAGACACCGAACATCGACCGCATCGCCAAGGAAGGCATGCTGTTCACCGACTACTACGCGGAGAACAGCTGCACCGCCGGGCGCTCTTCCTTTATTACCGGGCAGACGCCGCTGCGCACCGGGCTGTCCAAGGTGGGCATCCCCGGGGCCCCGGTGGGCCTGCAAAAACGCGACATCACCATCGCCCAGGCGCTGAAATCCCAGGGCTACGCCACCGGCCAGTTCGGCAAGAACCACCTGGGCGACCGGGATGAGTACCTGCCCACCGCCCACGGTTTCGACGAGTTCTTCGGCAACCTCTACCACCTCAACGCCGAAGAGGAGCCCGAGCGCCCCTACTGGCCCAAGGACGACCCGGACTTCGTCAAGGCCAACTCGCCACGCGGGGTGATCCACAGTTTTGCCGACGGCAAGATCGAGGACACCGGCGCCCTGACCAAGAAACGCATGGAGACCATCGACGACGAAACCACCGCCGCCGCCCAGGCCTTCATCGAGAAGCAGGCCAAGGCCGACAAGCCGTTCTTCGTCTGGATGAACACCACGCGCATGCACGTGTTCACCCATGTGCGCGAGTCCATGGCGGGCCAGAGCGGCATGCCCGGCAACGAATACGCCGACGGCATGGTCGAGCACGACAACGATGTGGGCAAACTGCTCAAGACCCTCGACGACCTGAAGATCGCCGACAACACCATCGTCGTCTACACCACCGACAACGGGCCCAACCAGTTCTCCTGGCCGGATGCAGCGACCACGCCATTTCGCAACGAGAAGAACTCCAACTGGGAAGGCGCCTACCGGGTGCCGGCGATGGTTCGCTGGCCGGGCAAGGTCAAGGCCGGGGAAGTCTCCAACGAGATGTTCTCGGGGCTCGACTGGTTCCCCACCCTGCTGGCGGCGGCCGGCGACAGCGGGGTCAAGGACAAGCTGCTCAAGGGCTGGGCCCCCACCACCGGTGGCGCCAGCTTCAAGGTGCACCTGGACGGCTTCAACCAGTTGCCCTACCTGACTGGCCAGCAGCCCAAGGGGGAACGCCACGAGTTCTACTACTTCAACGATGACGGGGTGCTGGTGTCGATGCGCTTCGACAACTGGAAAGTGGTGTTCTGCGAGCAGCGCCAGCCCGGCGGGTTCAGGGTCTGGAGCGAGCCGTTCGTATGCCTGCGGGTACCGAAGATCCTCAACTTGCGGATGGACCCCTACGAGCGGGCGGACGTGGTGTCCGACCAGTTCTATGACTGGAACACCAAGAATGTCTACCTGGCCGGGGTCGCGGTGACCAAGTCGGCGAAGTTCCTCGAGACCTTCATCGAATACCCACCGAGCCAGAAACCGGCGAGCTTCAGCATCGACCAGATCCGCGCCGCGGTGGATGCCAAGATCGCCGAGAAAATGAAGGCTCAACCGGCCCAATGACCCGACGCCGCCCGGCCCACCGGGCGGCCTCTCCCCCCACACAGCAGGCGTCGGCTTGCCGACGAAGAGGCCCGCAAGCCCTGCGTCATCCTCGCCAACGCCTTCGCTGGCAAGCCAGCTCCTACGGACGGGTACGCATATTCCCTGTAGGAGTCGGCTTGCCGACGAAGACGTCCGCCAGTCTTGTACTACGCTTGAGTCCGCATTCGCCGGGACTCCGGCACCTGCCCATCCGTAGGGCATTTCGATTTCTGCATAAGGCCATGGAACATGAGTTCTCCCCTCTCGCGGCCACACCTTGCCAGCCACGGCCTCGATACCCGCGCGCAGTGGTTTCCGGCACTGCTGTTATTTGTCTCCGGCGCTGCGGCGCTGATCTTCCAGGTGCTGTGGATCAAGCAACTGTCCCTGGTGGTGGGGGTCGAGGTCTATGCCATCACCACTGGTATCAGCGCCTTCTTCGCCGGGCTGGCCCTGGGCGGCTGGCTGTTCGGCCGCCTGGCCGACCGGGTGGCCAATCCCTGGCGCCTGTACGCGCTGCTGGAATTGCTGGTGGCGCTGACGGCCGTGGGCGCGACCCTGGCCCTGGCCGGCGCCGCCGCACCCTTCGCTGAACTGGCCCTGCACCTGGGCCTGCTGGCCTGGGGCCTGCCACTGCTGCTGGTGGGCGCCCCGGCGGTGCTGATGGGCGGCACCCTGCCGGTGCTGGTGCGAGCCCTGGCGGCCGACCCGGGGCAACTGGGCCGCGCCGGTGGCAGGCTGTACGCAGCCAACACCGCCGGGGCAATTGCCGGCACCCTGCTCAGCGCCTTTGTGCTGATTGCCACCCTCGGCGTGCGCGGCAGCGCCCTGGCCGCCGCGCTGCTGAACCTGCTGGCGGCCCTCGGTGCCCTGGCCCTGCAACAACAGCAGGTCCTGCCCGCCAGCGCGCCGGCAAAGCTGGCCCGCAACCCGCGACCGGCACGCCTGGCCCTGCTGCTGTACAGCCTCGCCGGCGGCGTGGCCCTGGGCTACGAGGTGGTCTGGTCGCAGTCCATCGTGCCGTTCATGAGCACCCGCACCTACGCCTTTGCCGTAGTGCTGGCCACCTACCTGGGCGGGCTGTTCCTGGGCAGTAGCCTGATGGCCCCGCGGGCCGACCGGGTGCGTGATCCCTGGGGCCTGTTCGGCCTGCTGATTACCGGTGCCGGGCTGCTGGCCCTGCTGGAAATGGCGCTGCTGGGGCGCTGGCTGATCCTCGCCCAGACCCAGGTCGAAGCCCTCATCCTCAGCCTGGGGGGCAGCCCGCTGCTGGGCATGAGCGGGCGCTTTGCCGTGGCCGCGCTGTGCATCGTGTTCGTGCCCACCCTGCTGCTGGGGGCGGCCTTTCCCCTGGCCCTGCGCCTGTGCTGTGACGGCCGCGCAGTGGGCCGCGACGTTGGCGCCGTGCTGGCCTGCAACACCCTGGGCGGGATCATTGGCGTGGCCCTGTGCGGCTTCGTGCTGATCCCCTGGCTGGGGCTGGTGCGCACCCTGGGGCTGCTGGCGCTGATCGCAGCGCTGGTGGGCCTGCTTGCCGTGCGCCAGGGCCCCGGGGTGAACAAGGGCCGGCGCCAGGGGGTGATTGCCCTGGGGCTGCTGTCCCTGGCCGTGGCCCTGCTGACCCCGCCCCAGCGCCTGGCGCAACTCCTGCCCGGGGCCCGCCACGCCGAACTGAGTTTCTACCAGGAAGGCCGCGGCGCCACGGTGGCGGTGGTGACCCAGGGCCAGCCCGAGCGGCGCTTCCATCGCCTGTATATCCAGGGCGTGTCGAACACCGGCGATGCCATGCCGTCACTGCGCTACATGCGCATCCAGGCCCTGCTGCCGCTGCTGATCCACAACGGCGAGCCGCGCTCGGCGCTGGTGATCGGCTTCGGCACCGGGATCACCGCCGGGGCCCTGCTGCGCTACCCGGGGCTGGAACAGCGGGTGGTGGCGGAATTGCTGCCGGCGGTACTGGACGCCGCGCCGCTGTTCCAGGGCAGCTTCAATGCCGCCAGCGACCCGGGCATTCAGATCCGCCTGCAGGACGGGCGCCAGGCACTGCTGCGCAGCCCGCAGAACTATGACCTGATCACCCTGGAACCGCCGCCGCCCTCCGCTGCCGGGGTGGTCAACCTGTACTCCCGGGACTTCTACCAACTGGCCGCGCGGCGCCTCAACACCCAGGGCCTGGTGGCCCAGTGGCTGCCCCTGCCGACCCAGAACACCGAAGACTCCCGCGCCCTGGTGCAGAGCTTCCTCGAGGTCTTCCCCTACGCCACCCTGTGGACCAGCGAGTTCCACGAGATGCTGCTGGTGGGTTCCCCGGACCCCATCGAGCTGGACGCGGCCAGGATCGAGCGGCGCTTTGCCCAGGACAGCGTGCGCAGCGCCCTGGGGGAAGTCGGGGTCAATTCCGCCCAGGCGCTGCTGGCCACCTGGGTCAGCGACCGCGACGGCCTGCAGCGCTTTGCCGGCGATGCCCCGGCGGTCACCGATGACCGGCCGCGCATCGAGTACGCACCCTGGGTGCGGCCAAGGGAGATCAACCGGGTTCTGCCGGAGCTGCTGAACCTGCGCCATCCACCGGTGCTGGTGAATGTCAGCCCCGAGTTTCGCCAGCGGATGAACCAGGAAAGCCGCAACCTGATGCAGTTCTACCGCGCCAGCCTGCACGCCTATGAGGGCGACCGCGAAGCCTGGGCCCGGGAGATCCGCGAACTGCTCCAGGTGGATGGCGGCAACCCCTACTACCGCTGGTTCGTCGGCCAGTGAGCTGAAGCGCCCATCCCGGGCCGTTGCATGCGGCCTGGGACTTTTTTTCAGGAAACCGGTAGGGTGCGCAGTTTCAGCGCGCCACTGCCCGGGCGCGGCGGTCTTTCATGGAGTCGTACCGCCCAATGAGTTGCTGGACCCTGCTCGGCCTGCCGGCCACCGCCGATACCCGCACCATCAAACGCCACTACGCCAGGCTGCTCAAGCAGACCCGCCCGGATGAAGACCCGGTGGCGTTCCAGCGCCTGCGCGAAGCCTATGAATCGGCGCTGGAGCAAGCCCGGTGGCTGGGCATGCAGGAGCAGGAGCCACACCCGAGCGAAGACCCGATGCCGCTGGCCGGGCAGGCGCCGCAGGGCCCAAAGCCGCTGTCGCCGGCGCAGCGAGTCGCCCCCTTGCTGGAGGGCATCCGCATCGAGCAACTGGACCTGCGCTATCAGCAGGCGATCCAGAGCGACTGCCTGCTGGAGTTCGAGCTGGGCCTGTTGCGCGACTGCGTGGAACGCCCGGACCAGTCGCAACAGCTGCTGGCCTGGGCCTTTGCCACGTTCCACTGGCTCAGCGCCTGGCAGCGCCTGGAACTGCCGGAGTACCTGATCGATGCATTGCTGGAACAGTGCCAGGAAAAGCTCTTGCAGCCCCTGCAGGACGCCCTGGCCCAGCGCGACGACCAGGCTCTGCTCCAGGCCTACGCGCAACGCCAGCAGCAGCCCTGGCTGAACAGCCTGGACCAGGGCCAGTGGTTCAACCTGCAACTGGTGGAGCTGCTGCTCAACAGCCCCTACTGGTCCAGCCCGGGGTTCGCCGCGGTGTGTGCCGGCCAGGGCTGGCACAACGGTGCGGACAACGCCTGTCCGGCGCTGGAATGGGAGCGCCTCAAAGCCCGTGACGAAGCACCGGTATTCATTGCCCGCCAGCAGGCCCTGGCCACCCAGGCGCCGGCCAGCCCGCAACAGCGCGCCGCCTACCTGCTGCTGGCGCCCATCAGTTTCACCCGCCGGCGCAACTTCGCCCGGCGCCTGCGCCCCGATGACTGGGCCTGCTGCCGCCAACTGAGCTCGCGGCTGCACGCCAATCACCCCGAGGTATCGGCCGGCATGCCCGGCGGCACGCCGTTCTTCTGGCGCGACTGGGAGTTCGCTTTCAACGCCTGGCCCATGTACCTGGGCATTGTCCTCGCCTGCCTGGCGGGGGCCGTGGCCCGCTATGCGCCGCAAGCCGGCAGCCTGGGGGAAATCATTGGCGTGACGCTGTTCTGGAGCACCTGTTTTGCCGGCGCCGGGGCCCTGCTGGGGTGGCTCTGGCAGCCTCTGGCTCACCGCCTCTGGGTACGCGACCAGGCACTCGGCGCACGCCTGCCGCACTGGCTCGACCCGGATCGTGAGGTGCTGGTCCTGCGCGACCTGCTGCCGGCCCTGCTGATCAGCGGTGCCCTGGGATATTTCTGCGGCTCGGTCAGCGCCGCCACTTACCTGGCCGTGCTGCTGGGGGTGGCGAGCCTGCGGCGCCGCGAACTCAAGGCCCAGGCTTCCTGGGAAAAACCCGCTCCCTGGCGCCGGCGGCTGTTGATCGGCCTGGGCTGCATGGTGCTGGTGGCAGGCCTGGGCAGCCTCCAGCTGTTCACCAGCCAGCGCGCGCTCAACCCCAACCAGGGCCTGCAGCAATGGAGCGAACGCCTGTGCGCGCGCATGCCCGCCAATGCCGAGGGCTGCGCGGCCCCGGCCACCGCCCGCCAGTGGTACGGCCAGGAGGGGCAGCCATGAACCCCAATTGGTTGCTGCCCATCGGCCTGGTTCTGGGGTTGACGCTGGTCGGCCTGGCCGGGGCCAGCAAGCCCCTGGGGCGCCTCGACCTGTGGCTGGACCACCAGGACAGCCCGAGCACCGCCCAGGCCAATGCCCTGGCACCGATCGTCAATTGCATGAACCAGGTGGATGTACCCTGGCGCCTGGCCCACCAGGCCTTCATGGCCGAGGGTGCGCCCCGGGCCAAGGCGCCCGAAGCCTACGACCTGTATGCCTACAGCCACCAGGACATCGACGCGCTGTACCGCCTCAACTGCCCCGGCAGGATCACCGATAAATTGCAGGTCCTGGCCCCGGACAGCCCTTTGCTCCCCGCCACCGTGCGCTATCTGCAAGTGCTCGGGCCCTTCGCGGCCCTCACCAAGGATTCCTTCATGCGCAAAATGGGCATCGGGCGGCCCCTGACCGAGGCGCAACTGGATGAGTTTGCCCGCCAACTGGCGCAACAGAGCGAGGCTTACCTGGAAGCTTCCAATGCCGTGCGCCGGCTGCTCCCGGCCCTGGATATCGAACCGCGCAGCCAGCAACTGCTGCGCCTGGAGCAACGCCTGGGGCGCAATGCCCACTGGGCATTGCTCGATTACATGATCCAGGCCCGCAGCACTGTGGAGTTTGTCGAGGCAGGCGTACGCCAGCAAAGCCTGACCCCGGACCAACTGACGCAGGTCACCCGGCAGTTGCGCCAGACCTGGGACGCTCGGCAGCAGTACCTGAAAACAGGCCAGCCGGACAAGAACACCGAGCAGGTGCTGTACCTCTGGCAACTGATCGCCCAGCCCGGCGAACAGTACCTCAAGGCGCTGGACACCCTGCACCGCGACTGGCAGCAACATGCCGAGCCGCAACGCCTGAGCGACGACTACCACGCAGTGACCCAGGGTTACGACCAGATGCTCTACCACTACAACAAACTGGCGCGCAGCCAGTACTGAAACCGAACGATGGCCGCGGCACCTTTCAAGATGCCGCGGCCATCAACGGTCGGTCACTTTTTCTTCAGTTGCAGGTAGGACTGGTGCATGTCATAGGCCCAGCCGTCGATGACGTTCTTCACGTCGCTGGCCTGCATCACCTGGGTGTCGTTTTCCAGGGGCTTGCCGGTGCCTTTGCGGACCACTTCGGCAATCACCGCGTGGGTGCTGCCATCCAGGAACGCCGCCTCGGTGGCCAGGGTGGTTTCCTGGTCGCGGATGCCACTGGCGGTGCTCACCGCCGCCGCCACCAGGGCCACGGGAATGATTTCATAGGGCTTCAGGCCCTCGGTCTTGCTGGTGACTGCGGTAATCGCCGCGCGCACCACGATCACTCCCGGGCCCGGGCCGGTGGCCAGTGGCAGGGATTTGCTCACCTCGCGCTGCAGTGCCTGGTCGTAGTAACGGGTGATGGCGGTCAGGGTGCTCTGGGGGATCTTCGCCGTCGGCTGCGGCTGCGGGTAGAACTGGGTCGGTTCGATGTACACGCTGCTGTAGTTGCTCAGCTTGAGCTTGGGATCGATCCAGCGCATCACCTCCACGCCGGAGGGCGACTTGGCTTCCTTGAGCTGGCTGTAGTCGCTGAGAAACCCGGAGTACTCGTCAGGCTGGGGCACTTTGCTGGAACAGCCCACCATCCCGAGGGTGGCAAGGCACAGCGTGCTGAGGGTCAGAGCAAGCTTCATGTGTAACTCCTGTAGGTGCAGCAGCCAGGGACTGGCTAGGGGAAATTAAGGTATAGCCAAAAGCCGGCGCTTTGCCCCGCCGGCGCGGGTTGTTTGTCACGGCTTGCGGGCTGATTCACAGCCCGGATTTGACAGACCGGCAGCTGCCGTCAAAGCTCCATCGAGCCTGAGAGTGCCGATCAAGGCACCGCATTCTGGATACGGACGTCGCAATGCCCAAGCCGAAGAAGAGTAACCCACGCCCGACACCCCCTGCTTCAACTGCACCTTCGCCCCACCGCTATCTGTTCCCCTTCGGCGCCCTGCTGTTGCTGCTGGTGCTCGGCGGGCTCGTCTGGTTCCTGCTGGCCGAACCGCCCCGGCTGGCGGCGCCGCAGGTGGCTGCGGCCCCGCCCCCCGCCCAGCCCAAGGCCGTGCCGGCGCTACCGGCCGCCCAGTACGTCGATGAACAGGCCTGCCAGGGTTGCCACCAGGCCCAGGCCAGGGACTGGCAAGGCTCGCACCATCAACTGGCGATGCAGGAGGCCAACCCGCAGACGGTGCTGGGCAATTTCAATGAACAGCGTTTCAAGGCCGAAGGCGAAAGCACCCGGTTGTTTCGCCGCGGGACCGAGTTCTGGGTCAACACCCCCGGAGCCGACGGCAGGCCCGCGGACTTCAAGGTGGCCTACACCTTCGGCATCGAGCCCTTGCAGCAATACCTGATCGAGGTCGGCCAGGGACGCCTGCAGGCCCTGGGCGTGGCCTGGGATACCCGCAAGCAGCAGTGGTTCCACCTGTATCCGGGCCAGGGCGTTAACTTCAAGAACCCGCTGCACTGGAGCAAGCCCAGCCAGAACGCCAACTTCATGTGTGTGGAATGCCATACCACCGGCTACCAGCGCAATTTCAGCGCCAGCCAGGAGCGCTTCGACAGCCGCTGGAACAGCCTCGGCGTTGGCTGCCAGGCCTGTCACGGCCCGGCCTCCAACCATCTGCAGGCCACGGCCAGCAAGGCCACCCTGGCCAACGCCGGCTTCGCCGTGGACCTCAAGGCCGCAAGCGCCACCCAGGAGATCGAGACCTGCGCCCGCTGCCACGCCCGGCGCGCGCCCCTGGGCGACGGCTACCACGTCGGCCAGCGCCTGATGGATGACTACCTGCCCAGCGCCCTGACCCGGGAGCTGTACGCCCTGGACGGCAAGATCAAGGACGAGGTGTTCGAATACGGCTCCTTCGCCCAGAGCAAGATGTTCGACAAGGGGGTGCGCTGCAGCAATTGCCACAACCCCCACAGCACCCAGCTCAAGGCCCCGGGCAACGCCGTATGCCTGCAATGCCACAACCCCGCCGGCAAGAGCGCGGCAGCCGGCATCGACGGGCGCGGGTTGCAGGCCAAGGATTACGATTCCCCCGACCATCACCGGCACCCCCCCGGCCAGCCCGGTGCGCAATGCGTGGACTGCCATATGCCGGGCAAGGTCTACATGGGCAATGACTATCGCCATGACCACAGCTTCAGCCTGCCCAACCCGCTGCGGGCGCAGAAGCTTGGCACGGCCGATGCCTGCCTGAGCTGCCACCAGGGGCAACAGGCCGGCGAACGCATCAGCCGGCAGTTCCAGTTATGGACCGCCAACAGCCCACCCCAGCCACCACGCTACGACGACAGCCTGTGGTTGATCCGCGGCGGCCACCCAGGAGCAGCCCAGGCGTTGCAGGAACAACTGCAGCGCAGCGATCTGCCACCGATCCGGCGTGCCACCCTGCTGGCCGAGCTGGCCAACTATCCCAGTGCCCAGGCACTGCAACTGGCTACCCAGGCCCTCGGGCATGCGGACCCCCAGGTGCGCGAAAGCGCGGTGCGAGCCACCAGCGCCCTGGTGCCGCCAGCCGAACGTGGCCCGCTGCTGGTGCCCCTGCTGCAAGACCCGGTCAAGGCCGTGCGGATCACCGCGGCTCGCGACCTGCTGGGCGCCGCGCGCAGTGGCCTGGGCCCGGCTCAAGGGGCCTGGGACAAAGCCCTTGGCGAATATGAAGCGGTGCAGTTGAGCCTCGTGGAGCGGGCCGAAGCCAACCTCAACCTGGCCATGCTCTACCAGGCCAGCGGGCGCGGTGCCGAGGTCGAACCCTACCTGCGCGCAGCCTTGCGCCGCGACAGCGACTTCTTCCCTGCCCTGGTGACCCTGGGGCAGTGGCTGGAAGCCAATGGCCGCAGCCAGGAGGCGCAGCAACTGCTGGCCCAGGCCCTGCAACAGCACCCGGAGTCGGCGCTGCTGCAGCACACCCGGGGCCTGAGCCTGATTCGTGGGGGCGACACTGCCCGGGCCATGGCCGCCTTGAAAAAGGCCGCCGAGCTGGAACCGCAGAATCCTCAGTACGCCTATGTGCTGGCAGTGGCCCTGCACGACAGTGGCCAGCAGGACGCTGCCAACCGTCAGTTGCAAGCGCTGCTGCAGCGCCAGCCGACCCAGCGCAATGCGCGCCTGAGCCTGATCCAGTACTACCTGGAGAGCGGCCAGGAACCCAAGGCCCAGGCACTGATGCAGCAATGGAAGCAGCTCAACCCCGGGGACCCGGCGTTGCAATAGGCAGGGTGGCAAGGAGGGCTCGGTTACCCGAGCCCCACTAAAACCAATCAAACAGGATTAACTATCAATTTTAATCTATTGATTTTAAACGACAATTTATTCTAGAAATTACATTAACCAGCGCAACCGCGCGCCACCTTCAGCGCCGACGGAACAGCGGTCGCGGCTCGATCACCGAGCGGCCATAGAGCACGCTCATCCCCGCCAACCCTTTGAGTGCGTCCAGCGCGCACTTGTCTTCACGCACGGCAAAGCTGTCGAAACCGCATTGGCGCATATGGCTCAACTGGTCGCGCAGCACATCGCCAATCGCTCGCAATTCGCCCATCCAGCCCAGGCGGGTACGCAGCAGGTAGGCCTGGCTGTAACCCCGGCCATCACGAAAGCTGGGGAAGTCCACGGCGATCAGCGGGATCAGCTTGAGCCAGGGCTTGAGGCTTTCCACCTCGTCGTCCGGACCTATCCATACGCCGTCCCGGGCCGGGTGATGCTCGATGCGGCGCATCAGCCACAGGGCCAGGGGCAGAATTAGCGGCCCGTCCGGCAATGCGTCGTCGACCCCGCGCACCAGGCTCCAGGCATCGTCTTCCACACGTTGGGCTTCGCCTTCGTGCAAACGCAGCAGGTTGTTCATGCCAGCGCCTCCAGGGCCTTGGGATAGACCCGCTCCTTGAACGGCTCCAGGCCGATGCGCTGCAGGGTCTCGACGAAGGGTTCGTCGCTTTCCCGGTAGCGTACGAAGGTGGCGATGATGCGTTCGATCACCTCGGGGATTTCCTCGGCGCTGAAGGACGGGCCTATCACCTTGCCCAGGGCGCTGTCACGGCCCTTGGCCCCGCCCAGGGTGACCTGGAACCACTCGCTGCCGTTCTTGTCGACGCCGAGGATGCCGATATTGCCGATGTGGTGATGGCCGCAGGCGTTCATGCAGCCGGAAATGTTCAGGCTGATGTCCCCCAGGTCGTGGAGGTAGTCCAGGTCGTCGAAGCGCTGCTGGATGGCCAGGGTAATGGGGATCGAACGGGCGTTGGCCAAGGCGCAGAAGTCACCGCCCGGGCAGGCGATGATATCGGTCAGCAACCCTGCGTTGGCGGTCCCCAGGCCATGCTCGCAGGCCCGCTGCCAAAGCTCGAACAGGCGCGACTTGGGCACATCCGGCAGGACGATGTTCTGTTCGTGGGCAATGCGGATCTCGCCAAAGCCGTAGTCCTCGGACCAGTCGGCCACCGCTTCCATCTGCTGGCCGGTGACGTCACCGGGTGGCGAGGCCGGGCCCGGCTTGGTCGACAGCACCACGCAGGTGTAGCCCGGCACCTTGTGCGGGTGCACGTTGCGCGCCACCCAGCGGGCGAAGGCCGGGGACTCGGCCAGGTGGCTGCCGTACTCCAGGTCGGTGTCCGCCAGGCGCTCGTAGATCGGCGGCACAAAGGCGCTGGCCACCCGCTGGAATTCGTCCTCGGTGAGCTGCGCCGGGCCGTCCCTGAGGTGCTGCCACTCCTCCTCCACTTCCCTGGCGAAGGCCTCGATGCCCAGGGCCTTGACCAGGATTTTGATCCGCGCCTTGTACTTGTTGTCCCGCCGGCCGTAGCGGTTGTAGACCCGCAGCACCGCTTCGACATAGGACAGCAAGTGCTGCCAGGGCAGCCCGTCGCGGATCTGCAGGCCGAGGATCGGCGTGCGCCCCAGGCCGCCGCCGACTATCACCCGCAGGAGCATCTCGCCGTTGCGGGCACGGTAAAGATAGAGGCCGATGTCATGCATCATGATCGCCGCGCGGTCCTGCTTGGCCGAGCAGATGGCGATCTTGAACTTGCGCGGCAGGAATAGGAATTCCGGGTTGATGGTGGACCACTGGCGCAGGATCTCCGCCAGGGGGCGCGGGTCCAGGTATTCGTCGCCGGCCACCCCGGCAAAGGCTTCGGTGGTGATGTTGCGCACACAGTTGCCGGAAGTCTGGATGGCGTGCATCTCCACTTCGGCCAGGCGCTGCAGGATATCCGGCACCTGGGCCAGCTCGATCCAGTTGAACTGCAGGTTCTGCCGGGTGGTGAAGTGGCCGTAGCCGCGGTCGAAGTCCCGGGCGATGCTGGCCAGGGTACGCATCTGCCGGGCGCTGAGGGTGCCGTAGGGAATCGCCACCCGCAGCATGTAGGCGTGCTTCTGCATATACAGGCCGTTCTGCAGGCGCAGGGGCAGGAACTCCTCCTCGCTCAGTTGGCCGCCCATGAAGCGCTCGACCTGGTCGCGAAACTGCGCCACCCGCTCAAGCACCAGGGCCCGGTCATAGTCGTCGTACTGATACATGTCCCTACCTCATCGAAGCTGATCGTGCTCTAAACGGCGCGTGTTGTGAGGGGGCGACTATGCGCGTACGGCGCAGAGCGTTACAGATTCAGGTAAAAACTAAAAAACCATATCAGCCAAGGCTGCACCACCGTAGGCATGAGGAAAATCTGATCCGTATTAATGTGGTTTTTCTGAGCCTGTTTTGTTTCCCCGCTGATTCCTACAGTGCACCCCGTGCCAGACCGGGTGGCCTGGCAAGACTTTGCAACCGTGGAAGCATTGACCATGAACTCAGCAACAATCGGACAGGCCTACAACTACAAGGTGGTTCGCCAATTCGTCGTCGCAACAGTGGTATGGGGCGTGATCGGCATGGCCATGGGGGTGTGGATTGCCTCGCAGCTGGTGTGGCCGGAGATGAACCTCGACCTGCCCTGGAGCACGTTCGGCCGGCTGCGGCCGCTGCACACCAGCCTTGTGATCTTCGGTTTCGCCGGCAGCGCGCAGTTCGCCGCCAGCTACTACGCGGTCCAGCGCACCTGCCAGGTGCGGCTGTACTCCGACACCCTGGCCGCCTTCACCTTCTGGGGCTGGCAGTCGGTGATCGTGATCATGCTGATCACCCTGCCCCTGGGCTACACCACCACCAAGGAATACGCCGAGATCGAATTCGCCGGCGCCGTGTGGATGGCGGTGGTCTGGGTCGCCTACGCGATTGTGTTCTTCACCACCGTGGTGCGGCGCAAGAGCCAGCACATCTACGTCGGCAACTGGTTCTTCGGCGCCTTCATCCTGGTGATCGCCATGCTCCACGTGGTCAACCACCTGTCGATCCCGGTGGACTGGTTCAAGTCCTACCCGGTGTATTCCGGGGCCACCGACGCCATGGTCCAGTGGTGGTACGGGCACAACGCCGTAGGCTTTTTCCTGACCACGGGCTTTCTCGGGATGATGTACTACTTCGTGCCCAAGCAAGTCGGGCGCCCGGTGTACTCCTATCGCCTGTCCATCGTGCACTTCTGGGCGCTGATCACCCTGTACATCTGGGCCGGCCCGCACCACCTGCACTACACCGCGCTGCCGGACTGGGCCCAGTCCCTGGGCATGGCCATGTCGCTGATCCTCCTGGCCCCGAGCTGGGGCGGCATGATCAACGGCATGATGACCCTCTCCGGGGCCTGGCATAAGCTGCGCACCGACCCGATCCTGCGCTTCCTGGTGCTGTCCCTGGCGTTCTACGGCATGTCCACCTTCGAGGGCCCGATGATGGCGATCAAGACCGTCAACGCCCTGTCCCACTACACCGACTGGACCATCGGCCACGTACACGCCGGTGCCCTGGGCTGGGTGGCGATGATCACCTTCGGGGCCATCTACCACATGGTGCCCAAGGTCTTCGGCCGCGAGCAGATGTACAGCGTGCCGCTGATCAACCTGCACTTCTGGCTCGCCACCATCGGCACCGTGCTGTACATCGCCTCGATGTGGGTCAATGGCATCACCCAGGGCCTGATGTGGCGGGCGGTGAACGAAGACGGCACCCTCACCTACTCCTTCGTCGAGGCCCTGGTGGCCAGCCATCCGGGGTTCGTGGTGCGTTTCGCCGGCGGCGTGTTCTTCCTCAGCGGCATGCTGCTGATGGCCTACAACACCTGGCGCACCGTGCGCGTTGCCGATGAGCGCCTGGCGCTGAGCGACGCCCGGATCGCCTGACCCACCTGCCCCACGCCGGCCCCCGTGGCCGGCGTGTTGCGTCTCAGGGAGCCTGAAAACCCATGGATATACTGCTCAACCTGCTGGGGGTGGCGTTTCTCTACCTCTGCATCGAGTACTGCCTGCGTCACCAGAGTGCCAAGAGCCTGGACGACGCCAGCCTGATCCCCTTCGCCGACGACCCCGACGTAGCCCGCCGGGTGGAGCTGGCCACGGGCAAGAAAATCAACGCCGTGGCGCCGGAGGAAGCCAAGCCGGGTTGGATCAACCTGGATATGTAGAGCGCTTTGGCTGGCAAGCCAGCGCCAGCAATCCCCTGTAGGAGCCGGCTTGCCGGCGAAGGGGCCAGCACGCCTCGCGCAATCCCGGGCATCGCTTTCGCTGGCAAGCCAGCTCCTACAGTGGGGGTATTGGCCGGGTCAGGCGCGCTCGCGGGGGATCAGGCTCTGCAACTGAGCGGCGAGGAAATTGCCGTCAAAGGCAAAGACGTCAGGGTCCTTCAAGCCGTTGGTCTTGCGCCATTGCCAGCCGCCCGAAGCCTCGCCGACCAGGGACACGCTGCCCAGCCGCGCCGCAGTCAGGCCGATCACCGCCAGGGAAATCTGCCCTTGGGGGCCCATCACATCCGGCACGAACTCCACCGGTTTGCCGGCGATATGGATGGTCAGCTTCTCGCTCTTGAAGGTCGAGACCTCCAGCGGCACCGCCGGGCTGAAGGCCACATAGGGCTCGCGCTGCAACGCCAGCAGGTCCGGCAGCAATACCGGCGCCAGCCAGTCTTCGATCTGCCCGAACAATTGATGAATGCGACGCGCCCAGACCACCGACTGGCTGTCGAACAGCTGCTTCTTGTGGGCTTCACTGGCCGCGTAGTGGCGCAGCATCTCGCCCAGTTGCTGGATATCGTCCATTGTGCTGTGTCCCTGGCTTCGACCTTTGAGAACAGCAGGTCGCCGGCCCTGAGCATGGCAGATGCCGGTGTCGGGCGTTGAGTTGTTTGCCCGCCGGCTCGCCGAGCCCTGTAGCTGCGCCCACCGATGATGATCCCGCGGGCCGCTGGCGGCGATCACCGGCGAGGCATTACCAGGCAAAATCTACAGCGCGGTATCCGCCGCTCGGCGCTGAAACTGCAGCCGGTACTGACGCGGCGTCAGGCCGGTGGTTTGGCGCAAGGCGCTGCCCAGGTGGGACTGATGGGCAAAACCACAGTCCTGGGCAACCGCCGCCAGGGGCAGGTCCGTGTGCTCCAGCAGCCGCCGGGCCGCTTGCAGACGCACCTCGGTGATCCAGGCATGGGGCGTGATGCCTACAGCACGACGAAAGTCGCGCAGCAGGCGCAGTTCGTTGTGGCCGTAGGTCAGGGCCAGTTGCGCCAGTGACAGGGGCCGGGCGTATTCATCGGCCATCTGTTGCAGCACCTGCCCCAGCTCCGGGGCCGGGGCTGGCGCCGCCCGACCGGGCTGGGCCAGCCCCAGAAACGCCAGCGCGCATTGCTCCAGGGCCAGCTCATCGGCCTCGGGCGCCAGCAGCAGGCGCCTGGCTTCGCGCCCCAGGGCCAGGGCGCGGGCATGCCCCGGACTCTGCATCCGGCGCTGGCCAGGAACCAGCGGCGTCGCGCCCTGCCAGCGCAGCAGCAGGTATTCGCCGCCCATGGCGGATTCGGAAAACACTTCAATGCCTGCGGGCGTCAGGGCCAGGGTGCCGGGCCAGGTATCGAAATCCTCGCGGCGGTCGGAGTCGATGGCATGCACCCCGCGCTGACGTTCCAGGGTCACCCCCAAGGTCTGCCACTGGGCCGGATCCCGTGCGCTGTAGGCCGCGGCCGGCAGCAATTGCAGCAGCAGGCGGCCGTCCAGCAGACGATGTTCGAGCACCTGGGGCATGTGAAATTTCCTGATAGATCGCCACCCGTGGCGGCGTGAAACTAAGCCTTACCCAACCGCACCACAGAGGAGTTGCCCATGCGCACCATCGGCCTGATCGGCGGCATGAGCTGGGAGTCCAGCGCCGAATACTATCGCCTGATCAATCAGCAGGTTCGCGATCGACTGGGGCCGCTGCGTTCAGCACGGCTGTTAATGTACAGCGTCGACTTCGGGCCTGTCGAACAGGCCCAGCATGCCGGGCGCTGGGACGACGCGGCGGCGATCCTGGTGGAGGCAGCCCGGCGCCTGGAAGCCGGCGGCGCCGAATGCGTGGTGCTCTGCACCAACACCATGCACAAGGTCGCCGGGCAGATAGAGGCCGCCATTGGAGTGCCCTTTGTGCATATTGCCGACCCCGTGGTGCAGGCCGCCCATGCAGCCGGCACCCTGAGCGTGGGGCTGCTGGGCACAGCCTTCACCATGGAGCAGGCGTTCCTCAAAGGCCGCCTGGAAGACCAGGGCCTGAAGGTGCTGGTGCCCGATGCAGCGCAGCGCCAGGCGGTGCACCGCATCATCTATGAGGAGCTGTGCGTGGGCGTTGTCAGCGAGAGCTCGCGGCGGCTGTACCAACACGTGATCGACGGGCTCCAGGCCCGTGGTGCCGAGGCGATCATCCTCGGCTGCACGGAAATCGGCCTGCTGCTCAAGCCCGAACACAGCGCCCTGCCCCTGTTGGACACCACCGAACTGCATGCCCGGGCGGCGGTGGATTTCGCTTTGCTGGAGTGAACGTCAGGGCCCGCAGGGCCTTGCATGGCGATCGCCTGTCGAACCTCGGGCGGCCTCAGGAGCCCTGCATCTGCTGCGGAGCCGATCGTCCGAACGCGGCCCGAGCCTGCGGCAGCGGCTACACGAACCCGGCCTCAACGACGCAAGCGCGCCATGCTCAACACATCGACATAACCGCCGTCGCGTACGGCGTAGTCGCGCAGCTGGCCTTCGGTTTCGAAGCCGAACTTGCGGTACAGGCCGATGGCGGCCTGGTTGTCGGCATACACCGTCAACTCCACCCGGCGCAGGTTCATCCAGTTGTCGGCCACCTCCAGCACCGCCGCCAGCAGGCGGCTGCCGATGCCCTCGCGTTGCCAGGCCGGGGATACGCCCATGCCGATACCGGCACAATGGGCCCGGCGCACCCGCGCCACCTGCAGCAGGCTGCAACTGCCGATCACCGCGCCCTGGTGCAGGGCAACCAGGGCCACCAGCCCCTCGTTTTCCTGCCCCTGCCCGACGCGCTTGCGCCACAACTCGCGGGACTGGTAAGGCAGTTGCAGGGTCTGGGCCGCCACACTGGGTTCGCTGTACAGCGCCGTCAGGCCGTCGATATGGGCTTCGTTGCACCGCTCGATGACGATGGTGGGATGGACGTTGGGCATGGCGAGGTCATCCTTGAAGTCGAAGTGGCCATCGAGTGTAAAGGCATGCGGCTCTGGATGACGAGGGGATTGGTGCTCGTTCGCCGCCAAGGAACCGTCGCGCAGGCACACCCGTAGGAGCGGGCTTGCCAGCGAAGGCGTTTCCGGAGCCGACGCAGGATTTGCGGGGCCCTTTCGCCGGCAAGCCGGCTCCTGCATGGAGTCGCGGTGGGTGCCCGCTCGTGGGCGCGGGGGTGAATCTCTGCAAGAGCGGGCGGGTCCGTTCAGACAAACCAGTCCTGGCGTTCGCTGAAGGTGTTGAGGATCAGTTCCACCAGTTGCTGTACCTGCTCTTCATGCTCCACCTGGGCATTGACCGCCAGCCAGGCGCGGCGTTGCATGCTTTCCTCGAACAGGCCTGGCAAGGCGGTGAGGCCGCGGTCGAAGCGGCTCATGTACTGCGGCAGCAGGCCAATGCAGGCGCTGCAGCGGATCATCTCCAGCATCAGTTCATAGGAATGCACCTGCACCACCCCGGCCAGGCGCTGTTCCACCAGGCTGTTCCAGGGCCGGAACGGCTCGATATGACGGTCGTGCTGCCACTGCACCAGCATGTAGTCCGCCAGGTCGTCCAGGCTGTCGGGGCGGGCCGCGACCCGGGAATAGCGCTTGGCGATGTGCGGCAGGTAGTCGATGCGCGCCAGGGGCATGGGCTCGCGGGTGGCGAAGCTGGGGCCCGGCAGGGGTGAATCCTCGGCCGCCAGCCACAGCACCAGGTCGGCGCTCAGGGCCTGCAGGGACAGGTCGCTGTCGATGGAGATGATTTCCAGCCGGGCGCTGGCGTTGCGCCGCAGCAAGGCGATCAGGTCACGGCCAAGGATGTCGTGGAGGATGGTTTCCGCCACGGCCACGCGGATCAGGGGTTGCTCGATCACCGGCAGCCGCCGCTGGTGGGCCAGGGCAATCAGCTGGGCCTGCAGTTGCAGGCCTTCGCGGCTCAGGCTCAAGGCATTGCCGTGGTAGCAGAACAGCGAACGGCGCAGGTGCTCCTCCAACTGCGCCAGTTGCTTGCGCAGCAGCGTGGCCTTGATGTTCAGGCTGCGGGCCGCCTGCATGAAGCAGCCGCAACGGGCGCTGACCAGAAAATACTGGGCCACCGCAGGTTCGATGCCGGCGGCCAGGGCCAGCCAGGCTTCCCGGGGTTCCTGGGGCGCGGTGTATGGCGCAAAGCCCTGGAGTGGAGCTGGTTCGAGAAATGACATCGGTGACTCCCTGTCTTGTTGAATGTTGCTTCCTTGGCGGGCGGACGGCGGGGCCGTGGGATCGCCTTCGCGGGCAAGCCAGCTCCTACAGCTTGTCCTCCAGGACCTGGTTCAACACCGCGCCATCGATGCTCAGGGTCGCAGTGTTGAGCATGCCTTCCAGGTGGGCCTTGGCGATCTGCTCCTGGCGCTGGGCGCGCAAGGCCTGGGTCAGGCGATCACGCAGTTCGTCCAGGCTGGCGGTCCGTGCTGGCTGCTGTTCGGTGAGCTTGAGCACGTGGAAACCCGCCGCGCTCTGCACCACCTCGGACACCCCGCCCACCTTGAGCCGAGCCACCGCACTGCGCACCTCCGGCAGCAGTTGCTGCAAGGGCTGCAGGCCGGAGTCGCCACCGCGCTGGGCGCTGTCCCGGTCCTGGGAGTACTGCGCCGCCAAGGCGGCAAACTCCCCCGGCGCGGCCTGGGCCTTGCGGCTCAGTTCCTGCGCCTGGCGGCGTACCTGTTCGGCCGCCTGGGGTTCGGCGACCCCGAGGAAGATCTGGCTGACCCGGTACAACGGCGGCGTCATCCACGCCGACTTGCCGCTGTCATAGGCCTGCTGCAACTCCGCCGGGCTGGGGTAGTCCGCCGGCACCTGGCTGACCGACTGCAGATAGTCGCGAAACACGATCTGTTCGGTGGCGGCGCGGGTCTGCTGCTCCACCTCCGGGCGCTGGCGCCAGCCCTGGGCATCGGCCTGCTCCAGCACGGCCTTTTCCGCCAGCCGTGAACGAATCCAGGCTTCCAGCGCCGGGCGATTGCCGCGCAATTGCCCCCGGGATTCCTCGGGCAGGCTGGCGAACAGGCTCTTGAGCTCCTCGGCCGCCACCTGCTGATTGCCCAGGCGCGCCACAGCGGGCGTAGACGCCAGTTGTTGTTGCAGCAGGGTCGGGGCCGGCTGCTGCGCCGCCACCGGGTCATTGCCCGGGCGCAGGGCCAGGCCCAACGCCAGGCCGAGCAAGGTCAGTGCCCCGGCACCGACCACCAGGGTGGGCTTTTTCACAGGGTGGCCGCCTCTTCCCGGGGTTGGCTTTGCGCCGCCTGGGGCGCTTCGGCCTGGGCCTGCAACTGGGCCGCCTGCTGGCTGTATTCGCGCAGGTAGACGATGAACTCCTGCAGCAACCGATCCCACAGCTCCAGCTGGCTGCGCAGGTGGGTCTCGCCGACGCCGGCCACCACCACGTCCATCTCCATCACCAGGAATTCGCCCTGCAGCGACAGCCGGGCAAAGCGCCGCGAGGCGTTCCACAGCTCCGCCAGCCCGGCCGGCAATTCGCCCTGCACCCGCAGCGCGCAGCTGTAGGTGAAGTCCACGTAGTGCCCGGCTTCGCTGCCCGGGTTACCGAAGCGCACGGCGTAGCCGATGCCCTGGCTGGCGCTGAGCAGTTGCACGATGCCGTTCTGTTCGGTCTGGTTGACCCGGTAGCCGGCGCCTTGCAGCAGGTCGGTGAGGCTTTCGGTGGTGACGCTGTTAATCAAGGTCATGGTCATCTCTTCCCTG
This sequence comes from Pseudomonas sp. GW822-FHT06D10, assembly GCF_058799535.1. Taxonomy (NCBI): domain Bacteria; kingdom Pseudomonadati; phylum Pseudomonadota; class Gammaproteobacteria; order Pseudomonadales; family Pseudomonadaceae; genus Pseudomonas; species Pseudomonas sp. GW822-FHT06D10. Next base: position 1,207,975 of record NZ_JBXALN010000001.1, read on the forward strand.
GTGATCAGTGGGTGCTCGCCGCCCGCGGGGCGTCGAACTGGGTCTGGTAAAGCTCGTCGCCAAAGCCCTGGGCCAGTTCCTCGAACTTGACCCGGGCGCTGCCGGCGAAGGGCTGGCGGATTTTCACCACCTCGGCCACGTCGATGTTTTCGTAGGCCGCCAGGATCTGCTTGGCGATGCCGTACATCTGCTGATTCTTGACCGCACATTGCTGCACTTGTGTGTCACGCTCGCTCAATTGCGCCTGCAACCTGGCCCGTTCGGCTTCCTTGCCCCGGGCCAGCACCAGCAGGTCCTCATAGGCCTTCTTGAACTTGCCCAGTTGCTCGCTGCTGGCGGCCGCCTGGGCCTGGGCCTGGCTGTGCAGGCTCTGCTGCTGGCCGGCCAACTGCTCTGCCACACCACGGGTCTTGGCCAGCTCGGCCGTCAGTTGCTTGACCTGGGCCTGGGCCTCCCTGGCCGCGTTCTCGGCGGCGACCCGCGCCGCCGCGGCCTGGGCCTGTTCGCTTTGCAGGGCCTGCAGCTGCTGGGTGGTGCTGCGCAACTGGGTGCGCAGGCGCTCCTCCATGCCTTCGGCGCTTGCGCCGACACTGGCCAGCACGCCCCAGACCAGCAACAGGCGCGCCGCCCCTGCCCTCGCTCGGCTGTTCATAACCTTCCTCCCTGCACTTAGAAGCGCGTGTTGAGTTCAAGCTGCATCACGTCCACCTCGTAGCGCGGCCCGTAGACTTCCGAGGCGCTCATGTAGCGGGCCGTGGCGTAGATGTTCTTGTCGATGCCGTAGTTGCCGCCCAGGAAATAGCCCTTGGCGTTGGTGCCCCCCAGGTGGAACGAGGAGTCGTTGAAGCCGTCGGGCAAGGCGTCGGGCTGGATGTACTTGTAGCCGGCCAGCAGGTTCCAGTCCCCGGACTTCTTCATTTCCAGGGCGTTGCCCAGGGTGAACTGCACCATCAGCGCGTTGCCGCCGCTTTCGAACTGGCCCTGGCTGTTGATGTTGTTGACGATCTCGCCCTCGCTGCGCTTGAGCATCTCGCCCTTGTCGTAGGCCAGGTTGCGAATGAAGTTGGTCTGGCTGCGCAGGCGCAGGTCGTCCGGCAATTCGGTGTCCCAGGCCAGGTTCAGGTCGAGCACGTCGAACTTCGAGGCCAGGCCCACGAACTGCGGCTGCGGGGTCAGGCCCGGCGTGGCCGGGTTGGGGGTGATGTCGCGCAGCAGGAACACGCTGTTGCCCTTCTGCATGAAGGCGACCCGCGAGCCATCGGTGTCGCAGCCCGGGGCCCCGGCCCAGGGCGCGCAAGGGCTGGAGCGCTGGCCCTCGATGTCATCGAAGCGATAGTAGGCCAAGGCGCCCTTGAGGCTGTTGCTGCGGTTGATCTTCCAGTTGGCGCCGACCTGCCCGCCGAACAGCCACTTGGTGTCGCTCTCGTTCTTGTCGAAACCGTTGCTGGTGGCGGTGTCGTTGGTGTACTCCACCGGGAAGGCGCCGAGGGTGCCGAACAGGCCCCAGTCGCTGCTCAGCTTGTGGTTGAAGATCGCCGCCACGCCGTCGAAGTTGAGGTCGTTGGAGTACAGCATGTCGGTTGCATAGAACGGGTTGGCGATCCGCCCGCCGGTCAGGGTCAGGTCCTGGGTGGCCTTCCAGGTCAGGTAGCCCTGGTCGAGCCAGATGTCCTTCTTGCCGAAGCCGCCGCCCAGGGTCTGGGTGGTGGACACCGGGTTGTTGTCCGAGCCGGTGCCGATGCGGATGCCGGCGGTCCATTCCGGCGAGATCACCGCCTTCATCCCCAGGCGCGCGCGCAGGCGGAACAGGTTGTCGCGGTCCTCGCGGGTGTTGAGCAGCGGCGGCAGCTTGCTGTTGGTGTCCTTGTTGACGTCGTAGGGGCCACTGTCGTTGAGCTTGGCGTAGTCGACGATCTCGTTGCTGTTGTTGTCGGCGAAGAACCGCGACTCGTCGCGCAGGCGGATGTCGCCGTCGAAGCTGATACGCGAGATCCAGTCCGGGAAGGTGTTGGGCTGGGCCCAGTTTTCCTGCTTGGCGGTGGCCATGACCTCGGCCTTGACCTGATCGCGGATCTGGTCGCGGACGATGGCCGGCACGTATTGCACCCGCACATCACCGGGCGCCGCAGCCGGGCCGGTTGCCGCCACGGCGGTGGCCGCGCGGGCCTGCTGGGCTTCTTTCTCGGCCTGGGCGATCAGCCCGTCGGCCTGCTCCTGCTTCAATACCCCCTGCTGCACCAACAGACGGATCAGGTTGATCGTGGCGTTCTCCGAGGGCGCGGCCGCGGCGGCCGTGGCCTGTCCGGCCAGGGTCAGGGCGACCATGCCGAGCGCCAGGGTCAATCGATTCACGGTGGAAATCATCTGCACACAACTCCTGTAGAAACTGCAAATAGGGGTTTGCTCATTCCGGTCGCCGGCCCTTGAGGGACAGGCGTACCGGCAAAGTCAGGGAGGCCGGCATGCGCTCTTTCAGGCGCGGCGTGGCCCGCAGCGCCGCCAGCACTTGCTGGTCGGTCTCGGGGTTGCCACTGGAGCCGGCCAGCTCGGCGCGGGTCACCTGCCCGTCGGCGCCCAGCCACAGGTCCACCTGCAGCGCATAAGCCTTCTTGCGCAGCTCCGGGTCTTCGCGCAGCGCGCGCTGGAAGGTCGCTGCCAGGTACTGCTTGTAGGTCCCGGTGCCCAGCCCGCCGCCACCGGCGCCGGCCATGCCGCCGCCCTTGCCGGCGCCGACGTTGAAGCCGTCATTGCCGGCCTGGGCGTCGCCATCGATCTGCATCGGGTTGGCCAGATCGTCCGCCGGCGATGGCGGGGCTTCCTCCTCCGGCTTGACCTCCTCCGGGGTGGGCGTGGGTTCGGGCTCCGGGATCTTTTCTTCCACCGGCTCCGGCTCCTTGGGTTGTTCCGGCGGCGGTGGGGGTGGCGGCGGCGGAGGCGGCAGCGGGATGATGGTCGGCACCTTCGGCGCTTCCCGGCGCACCCCGGCCATGTCATTGGCCCACTGCCACAAAAACCAGGCGGCCACGGCTCCCAGCAGCAATCCGGCGCCCCACTTCAGCAGCTGCACGGCTCGCGGTTTGTTCTGCACCGGAGGCAGTTCGATGGGTTGTTGTGCGCTCATGGCTCAGCCCTGGCTCGGTTTGCCGGTGACCAGGCCGACCTGGGACAACTCCAGGCGGCGCAGCAGGTCGAGGACTTCGATGACCTTCTGGTACTGCACCGTGGCATCGCCGCGGACGATGATCGGGAAGTCCGGGTTCTGCGCCTTCTCGATGCGCAGGCGCTCTTCCAGCTCGCCCAGGGTCACCGGGTAGGCGTCGAGGAACACCTGGCCGCCATCGTTCACCGAAATGGCCCTGGTCTTGGCCTCGGAGAGCGACACCGAGGCGCTGGCCTTGGGCAAGTGGATCTGGATGCCCGAGACCTGGGCGGTGGCGGTGAGGATGAACATCACCAGCACCACCATCAGCACGTCCACCAGGGGCGTGATGTTGATGCTGTCGACGGCGGCATCGTCTTCGTCGTCATGGGAGGCATTCACGGAAGCCATGGCAGTTCTCCTCAGGCCGGAACCGACGCGTTGCTGTGGCTGACCCGCCAGTGGGCGTTTTCGCTGTGCTGGCTCTCGCCATGCAGCTCCGCCAGCCGGGTGATGAACTCGTCGACGAATACCCGCATGTCGGCGCCGACTTCCTTGTTGCGGGTGATCAGGCGGTTGTAGCCAAACAGCGCCGGGATCGCGACGAACAGGCCCATGGCCGTGGCCAGCAAGGCCGCGGCCATGCCCGGGGCGATGGCGTTGATGTTGACGTCACCGGCCATGGCGGTGCCGAGGAACACCACCATGATCCCCAGCACCGTGCCCAGCAGGCCGATGTAGGGGCCGCCGGCAATGGCGTTGGACAGGGTCGAGAGCTTGGAACTCAGCTGCTGGTTTTCCCGGGTGCGCACGCCATCCATGGAGCAGCGGATGGCTTCGATGGTGGCCGCCGACACCGACGAGGTATCGGCGCCCTGCTCGCGGCGGGTGCGGATCTCTTTCACCGCCACCAGGTACAGGCGCCACAGCGAGGAATGCTCCAGGCGGCTGGCCAGCACCTGGTCGTCGGCAAACATCTCCAGGCGGGTGCCGACCTTGGCGAACTGCTCGCGGAACAGCGCATTGGCAGCGCTGACCCGGCCGACCATGCGGTTCTTGCGCAGCATGATCACCCAGGACTGGATCATCATTCCCACCAGCACCAGGATGATCACCCAGGCATCCACCGGCACCGCCTTGAGCAGGAAACCCAGGCTGCCAAAACCAAAACCCGACTGTTCTTCATCGACGCCGTAGGCCACCAGCTTCGACTCCGCGCCCTGGGCGCTGGCATCGGCCAGGATCAGCGCCGCCGGACGCGCCACCTTGGACAGGCGCAGCTCGTCCAGGGCCCCGGTGAAGGGCTGGAAGTGACTGGCCTCGGCCCCGGCGGCCGCTGGCAAGTCGGCGCCGATGGCCAACGGCGAATTGAAGGTTGGAATGGCTTGGGCCAGGCTCGCGGTTTCGCGGCCATTGACATACAGCGCCAGTCGGCTGCCCTCGCCGCTCAGGGCCAGGTGCTGCCACTGCCCCGGGTTCAGCGGCTGGGTGGAGGCAGCGCGCTGGCCGTCCACTTCAACGAAGGGCATGCCCTGGTTGATGCCGATCAGCAGGCTGCCGGTACCTTCGCGGCGAGCCAGCAGCAGTTGTTCGCCGCTGGCCTGGTCCAGGCGCACCCAGGCGCTGAAGGTAAAGGCGCCGCCGGCGTTGTGCTGCAACGACGGGCTGGCCGGCAGCAACAACGGCTGGCCGCTGAACTGCAGTGCCCGGCCGATCACCCCGTCGATCGCCGCGCCGGTGGCGTTCTGCGCGGTGTTGCCGTAGGCGGTGGTGTCTTTGGCCGGCGTACCGTTGCTGCCGTCGAAGTGGTAGATCGCGGTGTAGCTGGGGTCGAAGGTCAGTTGGCCATTGGCCGTGCTCGGGGCCTTCTGGTTGCCGTAGTACATCCAGATGTCCTGGCGCTGGCCGCCCTCGACCTTGGGCACATCGACCCAGATCAGCGCCATGCCCATCAGCGGGTCGAAGCTTTCGATCTGGTGGTTGAGCAGGGTCTTGTCATCGGCGGCGACAAAGCGCAGGTCGGCGCCGTCTTCCTTGACCCCGTCGAAGGTGAAGTTGCCGGTGTGCAGGCGTACCAGCAACGCGGTGCGGCCCAGGGCCTCGTTGATGGCCGCGCCTTGCGGGGTGGTGTCCACGCTGATCTGCTTGCGGTAATGCCAGTCGTCCTGCCACCAGGCATGGGCCGTAGCCGGGAGCACGAAGCCCAGGCAGATCAACAGGCTCAGGAATAAGCGTTGCATGTGAAGGGTCTCCGTAAAAAGTCAGAACGTCGCTTGCACGCTGAAGTGCAGGCGCGGGTCGTATTTCTGGGTGTTAGGGCCGTCCTTGAGCGGGTAGCCCCAGTCCAGGCTGCCGGACAGCCACTTGCTCAAACTGGCGCGGGTGCCCAGGCCGACACTGGCCAGGCTGTATTCGTCCTCCTGCTCGGGCAGCGGGTCGTGCAGCGACAGGTGCGCGCCTTCGGCAAAGGCATAGAAGCGCCACTCCTGCACGTAACTGCCGAGGAACTTGGCCAAAGACGGCGTGCGCAGCTCCTGGGAAAACAGGTAGCCCTCGTCCCCGGTGCGTTCGGCGGCCAGATAGCCGCGCACCGAGGTGGCGCCGCCGGCGGAATACTGCTCGTTGGACACCAGCGGCCCCGAGGCCAGCTGGAACGCCGCCTTGGACGCCGACTGCCAGTCGTTGGCGAAGGTGTAGGTGAAATTCAGGTCGCCCTTGAGCACCGAGAAACTGGCACTGGCCTCGTCGCGCTTGTACTGGAACTCCTCGGCATCGCTGCCGTAGCCGAAGAAGCGCCGGGTGCCGACGATCAGGTTCAGGCCCAGGCCCAGCTGGGCTTTTTCGCTGTAGCGGTAACCGTTGTAGCCAAAGGTCATGGGGGCGTACTTCAGCGGAATCTGGTCGCTGCTGCGGCCAAAGCGCATCTCTTCGTCGAAGTCCTTGAAATCCACACCCACCGACAGCGAGTTGGCCCAGTTGCCCGCGGCGGGCAAGGTGTAGATCGCCGACACCCCGTAGGAATGGCCCTTGCCCAGCACGTTGCTGCCGCCGATGGTGGCGATGTTGCTGTCGGACTGGTAGCCGGAGAACTGCAAGGCCCAGCGATCGCTCAGCGGCGCGGTGTAGGAACCGGACCAGACCTTGGCGTTGTCGGTGTCCTGGGGCGCGGTGAAATAGGTCAGGGAAATGCTGTGGCCCAGTTGCCAGAGGTTGTCGTAGCCGACATTGACCACCGTACGCAGCTTCTCGGTGTCGGCGCTGTAGTCGTTGTTCAGGCCGACACTGGCATGCCAGGGGTTCTGGTCTTCCACTTGCAGGTCCACGTCCATGGTCCCCGGGCGCTGGCCTTCACGCACCAGCGGCATGACCTGGCGCCCGGCGCCGCGGTTGAGCCCGGCCAGCTGGCTTTGCACCGTGGCAAAATCCGGTACCTGGCCTTCTTTCAGCGCCGGCACCTGGTCGCGGATCTCCACCGGCGAATAATGCTTGGCCCCCACCACCCGCACTCGGCCGACCTTGGTTTCACTGACCTGCAGGTAGACGATACCGTCCTCGACCTTCTGCTCCGGCAGCTCGACGAACACCGACTGGTAGCCGCGCTCCTGATAGACCTTCTGCAGCGCATCCCGGGCGCCTTCGATATCGGCCAGGGCCTTCTGCGGGCCAAGGAAGGGATACACCGCCTCCTCGATGGCCCGGGCATCGAGCACGGTATTGCCGCGCACGAAGTATTCATTGACGTCCACCAACCGCGCCGCCGCCGAGGCTTCGACCGGGGCCGGCTGGCCCTCCTCGGCCTGCACCGCCGGCACCAGCGCCGCCAGCGCCAACCAGCCGCACAACGGCCACCAGCGCCCGCCACTGCCCGGTCGCCCTGATTTGCCCAGATGCTCCACACCGCCCCCTAGAAGTCTGAAAATTGGCGCGCACGCGCGCATTGCCGTCGCCGTCTGCACAGCGTTTGGCCGATTCAATTGCTGGTGATCGAGGTGTTTTCGTGGCGAGCCAGCCAGGTATGCAACAGCGCGAAGTTCAACGAGAACTCGGGCATTTGCAGCAAGGCACCGCAGAACACTTCACCGATGATTTTCTGGATCAACTGCACCGCCCGCGGGTTGTTCAACAGCGTGGCGATATCGCGACTGAGGACACTGAAGCTCCAGACCTTCTGATTCAGGTCCAGGCCGATGAACCAGCGAAACAACAGGTTGTAGCTGAGCTGCTCATAGAGTTGCTGCTCGCTGGGCACCGAATACAGCAACTGCAACAACAGAATGTGCATCACCGTGCGCGGCGCAATCAGCATCCCCGGCTCGGCGTTGAGGCCCTGGAGCAGGTCGCGGTGCTGATCCAGCAACTCATCGATCTGCGGGCGCAGCAGCACCAGCGAATGCCCCGGCGGGATATAGCTGGCCACCTCCTTCAAGGCGCCCTGCCAGTCATCCTGGGAGACGATCCAGACCCACGGCGCGCCGTAGCGATAGACCGACACCGGCTTCTTGCGCGCGGCCTCGACAATCTTCGACAGCCGTTGATCCAGCTCCTGCATGCCCACTTTCGAGTAGCGTTCCATAGTCCCCATAGCCTCACTCCCGGCGTCCCGCCTCGGCTTAAAAAAGTGGCCTGGCGGCCCCCTCAAGCGCGTTACATACCCAAGACGCGCGTGGCCATGTGCTACCGAACTTTTGTCATAAAAGCTTCATTCACAAAGGCCAACGGACGGTGAAACCACGACCTCCGAAAGTGGAGCGTGCACACAGCCCATTACCGGATGGGCAGGCCTGGGCTGCTTCGCGAAATATTTGGTCGTGAATTAATTCTCGCCAGCCCCAGCCTGCGTTACAGCCCGGTGCGCAAGCCCTTGCGCAGTGCATTCAGGCTATAAGGCCGGCAGCTTTCAGCGTGGCGGACGGCCACGCCAAAACACTGTTACGACAGGAGGAACCATGGATGTTCAACGCCTCGCGCAGGGCAAGGCACAGCGCAGGAATGGCCTGCTGCTCCGGGCATTGGTCAGCGCCCTCGCCCTGCAAGGCTGCGCAGGACAAACAGCCGACATGATTGGATTGCCCATCGAGGGCTTCAGCCACACCTCGGCGGCCATCAACCGCTTTTCGGTCAATGGCAATGGCGGCCCGAATATCAGCCCCTATGGAGGTGGGGGTAGCCAGATGTGCTGCGCACCACTTCCGGTCAAGTGGCATCCTGGTTTGACCGTGGTCGTAGAGTGGGAAAAAGACTCTGACCCTCACGCATCTGCAAATTGGCCACCACTAGAGACTGATGGCTACAGGGCGGCCTACAAGATTCACGCAGCCAAGTACACCCGTCATCGCGCGGTGGTGGCTGTTGCGCCGTATGAACGACCCGGAGCTATCGACGTTCATTTTTTGCCCTGCAATCAAGTCGCGGTATCCGCCGTGGCGGAGTTGCCAGGCCAACCTGGGTATCCCTTTAACTTCCCTCAAAAAATGCAGGAGCCAAATGCATGTCCGAAGCCCTAATTGCGCATTCCACCTGATCGGCCGCTAGCGAAGCAGCTAACGACCACAAGTAACGATCCAACTTCCGCTTCCCCGGAAGCTCGCTCACGACAAGGCTGTCCCATGACTCGCTTTTTGCTCTTTGTGTTAATCAGTTGCATCGCTGTGCAAGGCTGCGCTGAACCAAAAACCCGCGTACTTGGAGCCCCGATAGAGGGCTTCAGCCATACCTCGGCAGCCATTAACCGCTTCTCAGTCAATGGGAGTGGAGGTCCTAACATCAGCCCTTATGGAGGTGGAGGAAAACAAAACTGTTGCGCTGCACTTCCGGTCAGGTGGCATCCGGGATTAACCGTAGTCGTCGAATGGGAAAAAGATCCCGATCCTCATGCATCCGCAAATTGGCCTCCCCTAGGCACTGATGGTTACAGAGCCGAGTACAAAAAACATGCCGCCAATTACACACGCCACCGTGCAGTAGTGCTTGTAGCTCCATATGAAAAGTTGGGGCTGGTCAATGTGCATTTTCTACCTTGCAACCAAGTCGCAGTGTCGGCTGGGACCACCTATCCAAGCCGCCCGGACTATCCCTTTAATTTCCCTGAAAAGATGCAGGAGCCCAAGACATGCCCGAAGCCCTAACTCCACCTCACTCCCGGCCAGAAGCACAATGGCTCACCCCTACACCCGAATTCAGAGACGGTGGACTGCTACCTGAGACACCCAAGCAAGTGGCACACAACCGCCGAGAACAACACAAAGCCTTTGCCCCCTTTGAGCTCGCGGCGCAGCGCGCAGCCCAAGCCGCAGGAAACGTTTACATTGGTTCGCCCTGCATGAAAATTCTGAGCATCACTCTGTGTTTTGACGGCACCAATAACCACGAGCCCAGCGATAGCATCGCCCGACCTTCTACCACTACCAATGTGGCTCGCCTATACCATGCGAGCCTGGGACGCACCTCAAAGGAGTCAATAGAGCAGCAGGGCTTTTATGCATATTACATGCAAGGTGTCGGCACCGAGTTCAAGGAAATAGGTGAGTTCAAGCCCGATGCTGACGGTCTAAAAATGTCGATGGGCGGCGAAAAGCGGATTAACTGGGGCCTGACACGTCTTATAGATGCACTCAAAAGAGCCTGCGGCAAAGAACCGCTAACGGTAGAAGACTCCTGTCAACTCGTCGAAAAAATGGGCACCAGCCTCACCGAAGATCTGCTCGGCGCATCCCTGTTCAAAGACAGCCACGCCCGCCGTCAGGAAGCGCTGAAAGAGCCATTGGCAACCCTGAAAAGCGAAATAGATGCCGCCCACGCCGCCAAGTCCATCGCCAGGATCAAAGCAGTGCGCCTGTTCATATACGGCTTCTCCCGTGGCGCCGCCGAAGCCCGGGCCTTCGCCACCTGGCTCGAAGCCTTGACCAGGGTCGAGGTGAACGGCGAAACCTGCTACCTGTTCGCCGGGCTGCCCATCAAGATCGTGTTCATGGGTCTGTTCGACACCGTGGCTTCGGTGGGCATTCCCTACATAGTGCCCTTCGCCGCCGGGCACATGGGCTGGGCCGACGGCTCGCTGCGCCTGCCGGACTCCGAAGCCTTTCTCGAACACTGTGTGCACCTGGTCGCCGCCCACGAACAACGGGGCTGCTTCCCCCTGGATTCGATCCGGCGCAAAGCCGACCCGGACGACCCCGACTGCCCTTCCACCTATCGCAATGGCACCGCTGAATACCTCTACCCCGGCATGCACTCCGATGTCGGTGGCGGCTACCCGCCTGGCGATCAGGGCAAAGCCTTCGCCGGTAGCCATGAACTGCTATCGCAGATTGCCTTGCACCATATGTACGCCGAAGCATTCAAGGTTGGTGCGCCGTTGCAGGTACCGTCCCGGGCACTCGGTGTCTGGAAGAAGGAGTGGCCCTGGTTGGAAATGGATGTTGAAACAGAAAACGAATTCGACATCGGCCCCACCCCAATCAAGCGCTTCAACACCTGGCTCAAATCCGTAGAAAATGGCCCACTGGAAGACGTCATGGAACGCCAGGCCGGCCTGATCACCGGCTGGCGCATCAACCGCTATGCCAACTACCGCCTCAGACACACTCCCTCCTATGGCGAAGTGATGAAGAGCGGCCACCCCCGCGGTGGCGACATGACCGCCAGGGAAATCGAATCCTTCGAAGCCCTGCACCGAATGCAGCTCGAAGAAGACGCCGCCGTCCGGGCCAATCAACCGCTGCCTGAATGGTCGGAGCGCCAGCAGCAAACCCGGCAAGAACATGAACGGGTGAAACAGGAGTACGAACGCCGCACAGGAGCCGCCTCCCCGGTCGAGCTCAATACCAGCAAAGTGTTCGAACCGAGCCTGGACCACCGGCAATTGGAAAACGCCATGACCGACTTTCGCCGCGACTACATCCCCGAATGGGGCTTGAGCGAAGGCGACGGCTTCAGTCTGGGCAGCCTGCCCAATATCCTCCTGGGTGGCATCGTCTACATGACCAACGACCAGGACGAGGCCGAGGACTACGCCAAGCTGCGCTGCGCCGGAAACCATCATTACGCAATGCTGTTCGACTCCAATGGCCAGCCCCTGGACGAACAGGCCAAGGCAATCATCAGGCTGTTCGACGAGCAGGTACACGACTCCCGTGCCTGGTTCATGAACTCCAACCTCAACGAACGCGAACTCTTCAGCGACTACTTCCGTTACCGCTGCGTCTTTTTCGACAACGAATCGAACAAGCAACTGTCGCTGCTGGCGACCGCCACCCGAGTCATCGGCGTAGCCGTGGCTGTGAGCAGCATTGGCCTGAGCATCAAACGCCGCGACCCACGCTTGCTGGTGGGGCTGATTATTCCGTCCCTGGGCATCCCGGTCCTTCGAGGCAAAGCCGGCTTACCAGAGATCCGCGCATTCGACACCGTTACCGGCCTCGCCCTGCCGATGCTTGAAGGCATGGAAGCCCTGCGCGTCTTCACTCACGATCCTGGCAGCGTACTGAAACAAGCACAGGCACTGCCAATGCCTGCGGCGCTTAACGAACAGACCGCCACCACCGACGACTTGAAAACCATCCTCAAAGCCGCCCAAGCCCTGGCAGCACAAGCCAACGCACCAAACGCTGCGCCAGAAGAACCCTTGAATCCACTTGATGCAGCACAAGAAGCAACAGTCCCGGGCTGGCTGGACCAAGCAAAGAGCGCAGCCAGGCACCTCAATACATGACCAAAATTATTCTGGCTTTTGCTTCTGCTGTTGATTTGGCTGTTGATCTTGACCCACCCGCCCCTCGGCAGGCTGAGTGCAGGTGTTCATCAGGGGACGGGCGCGCAGCGTCCCTCGACAAAGTCGAGGCCATCGCTGGAAACGATGCCCCCTGATGGGCACCGGAGCGAGGGAACCTGAGCGCCGCGAAGGCAGAACGCGGGGGCAAGCGTTTTTGGTTACTTTTCAGACGACTGTAAAAAGGCACTCGCCGTAAGGGTGAAACCTTAAGTGGTCGTTACCGCAGCAGCGGATATGAACCCAACCACCCAGAAAAACTGGCTGGCTCGCAGGCCGCCAAGTCCCCCTCCGCAATCCTACAAAACTTGCAGACGCGTCTGACTTGTCCCCTCCGGGACCCAACGCCCATAGTCTCTCTCGGTTCGCCAACCCGCGTTTCGAGCGCATCTCGCGCACCGAAAAAATGCTGACGACACCAACCGGCAGCACATCACCAAGGTCGCTGAAATGACTCTGCGCGACGGTCGCAACTTGCTGGAGGAATAGCCCGAATGGCCCCCTCGCAAGGAGGAACCATTAAGTCTCAAGCTGTCGACAAACCGCAGTTGTGAAAAAACACAACCAGAGTAGCATTGGCTCGAAGACAGGGAAGCCTATGGACATTCTCACGCCATCACGTTTTACCGATGCTGCGATTTTGTATCCGAACGACAAGGCCGGGCTCGATCGTTGCCTGCGAATTTTGAGGATGGCACGCCCAAAAGGATTCGCAGACCTGCAAAAGCTTTTCGGTACGCAAGGGATCGACTTGTTCAAACCGAGAGCCGCAGCGAACTGGGTCGTGATCGACGTAGGCGGAAACAATCTCAGGGTGATCGGCGGCGTCAACTACACCCGACAGAAGTTTTACGTCAAACACATCTACACACATGCTGACTACGACCTTGCCAACGCCTGGTATGCAAGCAACCAAGGGGTAAAACGATGAGCACAGCCCGAAACGAACTTCAAACCGTGATCGCAACGCTTGGCGAACTGCACGCGGTACTGGAGCGCCTGCGTGGTGAGTTTGTGCACGGCATCAAGACCCCCGCCGACTATGAGCGTGCGACCAACCTGCTCGATGAACTCACTGACGGGCGCGAGCTGAGCAAGGTCGAAGAGAAAGTTCTTGTCGAACTCGAGGATGAAATCCTGGCCTACCAGCGCCACTCCGAGCAGTTTCGCGAATCGAACGCTGCATTTGAGGCGACCTGCACCCCCGTGCAGTTGATCAAGGATCTGATGGAAACGCTCGGGCTCACGGGCTCTGACCTCCCTGAAATTGGCGATAAAACAGCGGTGTCCAAGGTACTCAGTGGAGAACGCCCCATCAGTCACAAGATGGCATACGCGCTGGCAGAGCGATTTTCGATGGAGCCTAGGGCGTTCGTATCGGCAGCCTCGGGAAAGGCGGCGCCACTCGAAACCGTTCGGACGAAGGCTAAACAGACTTCAGCTTATTACCGCACTAGCAACATCTCCCGGAACTTACTCCCAGTGAAAGGTGCCGACGCAGGTGAATCCAAACGGGTAGCGTCCAAGAGCCGCAGACACTTGGGTAAAGCTCCGACCAAGGGATAGCGCGTTTCCATCCTGCCGTTCTGAGTTCCGTACGCTAACGCCATCTCCCCTACCCCAACTGCAAAAAAAACCGACCAATCCCCGCGCCTATCCGCTCTGAAAAATCCTCATCCAGAAACAGATACCCCATGCCATCCGAGAGCACGCCTTTGTGCTCAGGCAGCGCTCTATCCAGATCGCCCCCATAAATGGATACCCTTCTGCGCCCTGTCCCCGCTAAAACAGGCGCCTGCAGCCAAGCGTCCACGCCATCCAGCTTCGAGGCCAGGTTCTCGTCATCGTCCACCTCACAGTTCACCCCCAGCCGTACCGCCCCGCGATCTGAAATCGGCTGAACAGCCTCATTCCGCTCGGAACCGGCTCGAACATAGCCCATGACAACCGCTTGCGAGCGCCCCTGGACGGCACGCAACTTTCGATAGTGGCCGACCTCGCCCGGCAAGTACGGTACAAAAACCGAAACCCAATAACTCCTGTCGATCAGGGCCTCTGAAAACCAATGTCCAGGAAAGGCCATCAGGTGTGTCAGCGGCACTCCATCAGGCGAACAGGGCCAAGCCAGCTCCGTGGGCAGGCAGGCCCCACCACCGGCATAGGCATCCTCTTTTGCAGGCGTTTCACCGGTAAATATCAGCTCGTCAAACATCCGTTTCTGTCCACTCCATCACAGGTTGCCGCATTCGTTAACAGCCTCTGGCCAATACTTGGGTCAAGACTTCACGCCACGCACCGCACGTCCACAATCCACCATCAGTTCCTCCAGAAAGGGGCGCAACTGCGCCTCGCCCACCGCCAACACCCGCTTGTACTCATCCTGCCCGTACCATTCCCAGACAGTGGTGGAAAACCCCATGTTTTCGGCTCCGAAATTTGTCCGGGCGAATATACCGATATCTACGCACTGGCGCGCATCCAGCACACTCGCCGCTTGTATCGCGCCGCAATCTCTGAAATCTTCTGCCCCCTTGCCCACGATGCCAATTCCCATGAACCCGCACCTCGCCCATCTTGTTTCCGACTACCAAGCCAGCATCCGCACGGCTGTCGAACTGATGCAACAATCCGCCATTCCCCTCCCTGCCAGCAACGCCGATTGGGTGGGAACCGATATCCCGGATCAAGGAGAACTGGCTGGCGGTATTCGCTACTTCAAGCACGGCTATGGCTGCGCCGTTCACCTGCCAACGGCAACGGTGAGCTTTGACTTTGGCGAGCAGGGCGAAATCGACGGCGTAACCCTATCGAGGCTGGCCGGTTTTGCCGAGAACAGGCTCGTGGAATACGGTTTTACGGATGAGGATGAACTAAAGCAGTGCTTCGACCAAGAAGTGGCAGCAGGCTCGCTGGTGTATTCGGGCTATATCCTTTATTACGTCGCAACCGTTAGATCCCAAGCGCGCACGCTCGAAGATAGCGACAGTCCTTCACCCCCCGAGCACCCCGGAAGCCCATCATGAAGTTCACCTCAGCCGGCCAAATCATCGACCCACGAACCGTCGGCTATCGCAGCCTGGGCTTTGGCGAGGCACTGACGATCCCGGTAACGCCCTATGAACTGCGCATCCACCACGGCGATCTGCCGCAACGCTTTCTTGAATCCGCGGAGACCTTTGCCGCCGAATGCAAAACCGACGATATCGACCAGGGTTTTGTCGACCTCCCGGAGCTTGCAGAGCTGGGCTACCCAAGCTTCAGGACGCTGTTGAAGGACCATCCCGATCTGGCGGCGCGCCTGGTCCAGGACTACCTGTATTTCGAGTTGCTGTTTTCGCTGTTCCCGCATTCAAGCGGCCTTGAAGTCGTGATCAACAGCATCACCCGCGTCTGCTCGAAAGAAGGCGTCATCCTGCTGACGGGCCAGACCTACGCGGCCAGACACTCATGAGAAAGCCCTGGCGTCAGGACCGAGGCCTGGGATCAGGCCAATGATGGCAACCGACGATTCACTATCGAGTGTGGTCCGGGCCTTCTCCCTGGCGGCTTGATGCGCGTTCAGGGCAATGGCGTATCAGCCGCAACACAGGCAACCGCTGATCAGCGGTTGATCGGGGTCGTTTTCAAGAAACGCGACTTTGACCTCCACACCGGGTCGCAGCGGCGTCAGTTCACAACGCCAATTGGCAGTACCGGCCAGCCAACAACTGCTCTTGTCGTCGAACCGACCTTCGCGGTCCCAGGGAAACTTGACCTTGACCCTTTCGAAGCGCTGACCACGCGAGTTCGCCTGGTCTTCCAGGGCGATGACCAGCGCCGTCTGGTTGCCTGGCGCCAGAGGCTTCTCATGAGCCAAAGGCGGGCGATAGCAAAGGTCCAACGCAAGCGCGGTGAAACGGTTGCGATAACCCTGGCGCAGTTGATCCTGGTTGTCAGTGTGGCCATTGGCGACGCTCTCATCCGCAACCTGTGGTTGCTTGCCCTCATGAATGACCTGAGTCAGTAGCCAGAGGTCGCTGCCCTGGCCCGAGGTTTCCAGGACATGACCACTGAGCAGCCCGCTCTGCGTACCTTGCCCTTCAACCTGGCGCGACTCCCTGGCACGCAGGCTTGTCGGCGTGCCGTGACCGACCGGTAACAGGGTGGCGAGCCCATCGTGCCCGGGGGCAAAAGCCGTGGTCGGCCCGATCGGGGGGAATACTGCCTGCTGATCGCCAAAGACCAGCACGTGGTCTTGAGCGCTGTGCTGGAAGTGGAAGTGAATTCCCTCTTCCTCGCACAGGCGCTGAATAAAATGCAGATCGGTTTCATCGTACTGGGTGCAGCAGTCACGCTCGGGGTAGCTCGCCCCGAGCTCAAAGCGGTAGGCATCCCCCAGAATCCCATGCTCCTCCAGGACCAGGGCGACGATAGCGGGCACCGAGAACTGCTGATAGATCCTCTTGTTGATACGGTGACGCAAGTAGGACAGGTGCGGCACCAGGGCCAGGTTGTAGTGCGTCAAGCCTTGAGCGTCCGGGCCTCGCGCAATGTGATAGATGCGCCCATGAATGCCATTGCCCCAAGTGTCGAATGCCAGAAAAGCCGGCACATTGAAGAGGCATTGCAGATCCAGATCCGGCCGTTCGCTCACACACTCCACATTGAAGAAATAGGGCTTGCTGATCGCCTCTTCTCCGGTGAACGCGCGCACCTTTAAGTCGTGCGCAAAACCGTCGATTGTCAGGCTGAACCGGGGTGCATTGGCTGGGCTGAACATCCACTGTTCTCTTATTGCATAACCTGTTGAATGGGCACGGTCGTGCAGCGCCTTGCGCAAAAGTTCATCTTGCACAAGACGCATACATGTCTCCGAGTGTTTGAACAATGCGCTCACACACAATAACGATGTGCATGAAGCAGCAAGCGAAGAGTCAAATCAGTTCAGATACTGCTCTTCACCTTGGTCCAGACCCGAGTACGGATTCTTTCCAGTTTCAAAGGCAGCGGCTCAAGCGGAACCAATGTGGCGATGGTTTGCTTGTCTGGATAAATCCAGGGGTTATCGCGCAACTTCTGCTCGACAAACTCGGTGGCATCTTTATTGCCATTAGGATAAAGCGTGTGATTCGAGGTCTTGGCAATCACTTCCGGGCGCAACATATAGTTGATGAAGGCCAGCCCTTCCTTGGGGTGAGGGGCATCTTTCAACAGCACCAGGTTTTCCGACCAGACCAGCGCACCTTCACGAGGAAGGCTGTAGTTGATCCTGCGCCCGGTATTGGCACTTTCATTGGCGGCCTGCGCAGCCAGGGCGCCATTGGCCCAGCCCACAACGACACAGATGTTGCCGCCCGCCAAGTCGGTGTCGATTCTGGAGGAGTCGAAATAAAGGATATAGGGGCGAATCTTCAACAGCAGCGCTTGAGCTTTCTGGTAATCATCCGGGTTCTTGCTATTGCTGGGCAGCCCGAGGTAATTCAAGGCAATCGAGATGATCTCGCTGGGAGAGTCGAGCATGGCCACACCACAAGACTGCAGCTTGCTGATGTTCTCTTCCTTGAAGATCAGGTCCCAACTGTTGACCGGGGCATTGTCGCCCAGGGCTGCCTTGACTTTATCCACGTCATAACCAATGCCGGTGGTGCCCCACAAGTAGGGCACGGCGTAGCGATTGCCCGGGTCATTGACCGCCAGTTGCGCCAGGATGGCGGGATCGACATGGGACAGGTTACTCAGTTGACCTGAATCAAGTGGCTGCAGGACTCCGGCCTGGATCAGGCTGGGCAGTACATTGGAGGTCGCCACCACCACGTCATACCCCGTGCGCCCGGCCATGACCTTGCTCTGCATGATATCGGCGCTGTCGAAGGCATCCATGTGGATACGGGTGCCGGTGGCCTGTTCGAACTCCTTTGGAGTCTCTGGTGCGAGCAGCCCGAACCAGTTGTAGAGGTACATGGCAGGCTCTGCGGCACCCGCCGTTGTGCTTATTCCGGCATAGAGAAACGCAGCCGAAAAAATGGTTCGCAAACGTGACTTTCTCATGCAACATCCTTGTCCAGACGACGTGCCCTCATGGCGGTCGTAAACCTGTGCCAGCGAATATACCGGGCATCAGCCAATAGTAAATACCTACGATTACTTAGCTCCGGCCGACCATTCCCTAACCCTAAAGGGGTAGAAAATGCCACTCGATCTTCATAGCCTGGCCTGGCACCGTTCGATTGGAAAACTGATTCTGCAGTTGAATCGCCCAGAGTTCTGGAGCTCACTTATCCGCACACTCAATGAATATGTGCAGATTGATAACTGGGTGGTTTTGATCTTCAGCAATCAACAAGTGCAAGTTGTCAGCCTGCCCGAGGTGGCAGATGCAGAAGAAGTGGATGCGTTCATTCACCTCTATGTAAAAGGCCTGTATTTGCTGGACCCCTTCTATATCGCCAACCGGGAAAACCCGCAGAGCGGCTTCTTTCATCTACTGGATATAGCGCCGGAGTACTTTGTTGAAACCGAGTACTACCACAAGTACTTTGCACAATATATTTGCGTAGATGAAGTGCAATACAACATCCAGCTCGATGCTGACAGAACACTGTGCATTTCCATTGGCAGCAACGCCCATTTCAGCCAGGAACACATCACCATGCTGGACATCATCAAGCCGTGGGTCACGGCACTCATGCATCAGCGCATGTGCTTCGAAGTCGATGTGGAAAAAAGCCTCAGCGAACCGCCGCAATGGCCGGAAACGATCACCCAGTTTGGTACCCAGATAACCACGCGGGAAAGTGATGTGCTCAGGCTGCTGCTCAGTGGCTTTTCCAACAAGGAAATCGCAGGAAAGCTCTCCCTCTCCACAGAGACGATCAAAGTGCACCGCCGCAACATCTACGCCAAGTTGAACATCAAGTCACAGTCCGAACTCTTTGCACGCTTCTTCATGCCCAGGCAGGATGTGCTCTCTTTAAGCTAGGCCCCGGGCCTGAAATGAACTCACGGGCCTGGCACGAACAGCGAGAGCACCAGCAGGCTCACGTACGTTCGACCGAGCGTTGCTCATTCGCCTGAACACCCACATGGAGCCGGTAGCCATTCGATGGATATCCAATTTCGCGGTAACGCAATGCCTGGCAACCCCGCCGCTGGCACCTGCGATGAATACAGCCTGAGCGCCATTTCCAGCCTGGATGAGCTGATCGACGCCTACCGCAAGATCGCTGGCGACCACCCGGGTTTCCAGCCCCTTCTCTCGCTGGACGATCTGCCCCAGGCCCGCTACACCTCCGGGCATGCCCGCAACAACCTGGGGCTGGACGATGCCTCGGAGCAGGAGATCGCCCTGCTACCTGCAGAGTGCTTCGAACAGGGTGAATACCTGGGCTACCCCACCACCAAGGCCGAGTTCGCGATCTGCTTGCGCAACTTCACTGACCTGGTGGCAGGCAGCTCGTTCGAAGACGCTTGCGCCCACGGCCTGACCCTTGATGAGCCAGCCCTGCGCGAATGGGTGGACTATCAGCAAAACCCGGTATCACTGCTCGACCAGCCCCTCTCGGCACTCCTGGTGCCCGTCGAGCAGTCCTATCAGGCGCTCGCCGCTTTTCCCAACGGCTACTTCAGTTGCGACCTGGGCCCCGCGCAGAACTTTGCGGTGGCCCGCCACTTCGCCCAGGCCCATGGCTATGAGTTGATCGGGGTGGGCGCGTCCTACCTCGGCTTCCTGCGTGCAGGGCCTGCCGACCTTTGCGTCGCCAGCGCGGTGGCGAGGGATTTTTGTGCGCTCTACGACACCCCCGAGGAGGATCGACAAGCCGTGGTTTCAACGGTTGTCGAGGCTGTTCGCGGTCGCACTCACCTGTGGCTGCGCTACGTGGAATGAGGTACGGCAACGAGCATGGCAGCCGGTATAGCAGTACATGACCGATGCCTCCATCCCTGCGGGCGCCAAGTGAATCCCCAAAAGCATGACCGTGGAATATCTGGCAAAGGCCAAGTCGAGTATCCGTGCGGTAGCGGACGGTAGCGACGTTTATCGGACAAGCGCCGGTGACAAGAGGGTCCCGGTGGATATCTACGACGAGGGTGGTGTAAAGGTGTTCACGGCAAAGATCACCATGAATGTGAAGCTTGCCCAGCCCTCTACGCTGAACGCGGGCAGCCGCTGGCGGCGTTTCGGGTGCTGGGGCATTCGAAGCGACAGCACCCTGGCTTTCCTGTTATGCAGGCTTGAACAGATCGTTGACAATATTCTTCACAAAGGCATCGTACTGCTGTTGCAACCGAGCCCGATCGGGGCTGTCTGCCGGTAGATGCTCAAGGGCCTTGGTGATTTCCAGCGCCTTGTTGCGAAAGCGCATGTCCGACAAAAGCCGAATGCCTTCGACCAGGGTGTCGATTCGAGTACTGACGTCTTCGCCCATATTGAAGAAGCCCTTGAGGACCGATGCACTGGCTGCCGTCGGGGCAAATTCAGCGAGGTCCGGGCGCACCCTACCATCGAGGCTGATCACCACATAAGGATCATCGCCGTCATAGACCTTCTGGGTCTGGCGATGAACCATCCCCCGCTCGTTATCGTATTCGTACTCAAGGCGCAGCGTCTCGGAGTTGGCCAGTAGGCGAAAGTCGGCATTGATCACAAGGTCGCCAGGCGAGTCGAAATTGAGCGGGACGGTGAATTCAAACTCCGGTTTGCCGTCGAACAGACCATTGCCGAGGCTACCCGCCAACCTGATAATTTCTCCTGCGGCCAACAGATACCCGGCATGGGGCAACAACAGCGGTATCCCACCAAGGGAGCGAAATGCAGTGCCAACCTTATCGACGAACTCCTGCGGAAAATCGTCCACCGCCAGTTCCAGCGACAGCGTCAGGCTTTCAGCGGTGAGCGAGGGGAAGTAGGCGATGATTGACGTCCCTTCGGTGAAGGCTGAAGGGGTCCTGATCGCTGTATGGGCGGTATGCCCGCGCTGAATGAAATTGAGTGCCCGAGTGGTGGCGGCGAACACCGAGTAGTCCTTCACTCCCGAGACAACGGCGACATCCTTCGATCCTCCGAAGGCGCGTCGCTTCGGATAGCTACCGGTATAGACGTGCCGGATCTTGATAGTCAGCGGCTTGCCGATGCCTACCGGTACGAACGGAGTAATCCCTCCGGCTTGAGCGAGTTCAGGCTGCGCGGGTATTACTTTTCCGTCCCCCAACTGGCGGAAATCCGCTTCTGGTACCAGTTTTTTGCCAACGATCCTGTAAACGCCCATGGTTCAGCTCCTGTCCTGTCTTTGATATCTACCGGCGCCCGAGGTGGCGCGCTAGCGTTGAACATAGCGCCCCGGCCCCGCCCCTTGGGCGTCAGCATCAAGACAGAAAACCGTATCCCTCAGGTAACTCTCGACCACCGGCCAGGCAGTGCGCTGCTGCGCGAAGTGAAGAAGGGTTGCACTGACATTCACCGGGTCCTGTTCCTGTGAGAAGGTCTGTTCCTTCCAGGAGCTGCGCGTGTCCGCAACTCCGTGCAGACTGGATACCTGATGGCCATAGGCATGGAATTGAGTCACCCGCCCGGCCGGACACTTCGCCGATGCATCCAGGCTTCGCTGCGTATGGGCAGCCGAGTAGGAGTCCTGAACCAGGTGCAGCAGAGAGCCCAGCGCCATGTCCTGAAAGTGATGGTCATTGGTCAATCGGTATTGCGGGCCGAACAGATAGGCAACTGTCCAGCCCGACTGGTTCTTGAAGTAATCCTGAAAATGGCTGGTGCCCACCTGGTTCAGCAGGGTCTGAGAACCTATCTGACGGGTGGCAACCGCATACGCGAACTCGGCCCAGCCCAGGATGTTCTGGCGGGTGGCGTGTGCAGTATCGCCATCGGCACTCGCCATCGAGTGCAGGAACTGCAGGTCGCCGTAATGACTGCGATATTGCATGTAGTAGTGCGGGGTGATGGTCCGGGCCTGACCTCTGAGGTTCTGGCCTCTCTTGGCGATGCGGTTGGCGTCCTTCATCCACACCGCCCAGGTCATGGGCTGGGTGAAGAGCAACTGATTCGGATCGTCGTTCCACCACACCCCACGAATCAGTGAGTCGTACTTGTTGCCCCTTGCCGTACCGGCCGGTGTCGGGCCGGCGGTGATACAGGTCAGCGGCGCGGTGGTTACACTGACAGCAAGCGCTGCACAGGCGCGTGCCCTATTGGTGATTTCCTCATGCACAGGCTCGCTGACCAACTCCGAGATAGAGCGGTAGTTGGACTGCCAGTATTTGTTTTCCAGAGGGCCTATCTGATACGCCGAGGCGATGGTGGAGGATCCAACGAGAGACATGAACAGCGCTATGCGCACACTTAGGCAACCCACACGCGAATGTCGTTTCTGCATTTGTGTTCTCCCTGAGCCATGAAACATCCCCGAATGCTCTTTTCAGGATCCCCCAGCGCCGCGCCAGCGAGGTACCTGGAAGGCTCAGCACAAGACCGCCGCCGATCCGCCACAGCAGTGTAGAAGCCAAACCGCCACCACGCAGGATGGCTATCAAATATTAATACGCCATCATCTTTGCATAACGACCGTATGCACCCTCCCCGCACAAAAACCACCCCACAACCCGGTAAAAACCCGGATAATGCCCCCCATTTTTTTGCCTCGTCACGCCGGTGCCCCCCATGGAAATCAAGGTCAACTTTCTCGACAACCTTCGACTTGAAGCCAAGTTCGACGACTTCACGGTGGTGGCCGACCAACCTATCCGCTACAAGGGCGATGGTTCGGCGCCGGGGCCGTTCGATTATTTCCTGGCTTCATCGGCGCTGTGCGCGGCGTACTTCGTCAAGCTGTACTGCCAGACCCGCAATATCCCCACCGACAATATCCGCCTGTCGCAGAACAACATTGTCGATCCGGAAAACCGCTACAACCAGATCTTCAAGATCCAGGTCGAGCTGCCGGCGGACATCAGCGACAAGGACCGCCAGGGCATCCTGCGTTCCATCGACCGTTGCACGGTGAAGAAGGTGGTGCAGACCGGCCCCGAATTCATCATCGAGGAAGTGGAAAACCTCGACGCCGATGCCCAGGCGCTGTTGATGCCGCAATCGGGCTCCAGCGAAGGCACCTACATTGCCGGCAAGGACCTGCCCCTGGAGCAGACCATCGCCAACATGTCCGGGATCCTCGCGGGCCTGGGGATGAAGATCGAAATCGCTTCGTGGCGCAATATCGTGCCCAACGTCTGGTCGCTGCATATCCGCGATGCGCAGTCGCCGATGTGCTTCACCAACGGCAAGGGCGCCACCAAGGAAAGCGCACTGGCGTCGGCCCTGGGCGAGTTCATCGAGCGCCTGAACTGCAACTTCTTCTACAACGATCAGTTCTGGGGCGAAGAGATCGCCAACGCCGAGTTCGTGCATTACCCGGACGAGCGCTGGTTCCAGCCGGGGCGCAAGGATGAGCTGCCCAAGGAGATCCTCGACGAGCACTGCCTGGCCATCTACAACCCGGATGGCGAGCTGCGCGGCTCGCATCTGTACGACACCAACTCGGGCAATATCGAGCGCGGTATCTGCTGCCTGCCCTATGTGCGCCAGTCCGACGGTGAGGTGGTGTATTTCCCCTCCAACCTGATCGAGAACCTGTACCTGAGCAACGGCATGAGCGCCGGCAACACCCTGGCCGAAGCCCAGGTGCAGTGCCTGTCGGAGATCTTCGAGCGGGCGGTCAAGCGCCAGATTCTCGAAGGCGAGATGGCCCTGCCGGATGTGCCTCAGGAAGTGCTGGCCAAGTACCCGAGCATTCTGGCCGGCATCCAGGGCCTGGAAGAACAAGGCTTTCCGGTGCTGGTCAAGGATGCGTCCCTGGGTGGTGAGTTCCCGGTGATGTGCGTGACCCTGATGAACCCGCGCACCGGCGGCGTGTTCGCCTCGTTCGGCGCCCACCCGAGCTTCGAGGTGGCGCTGGAGCGCAGCCTCACCGAACTGCTCCAGGGCCGCAGTTTCGAAGGCTTGAACGACCTGCCGCAGCCGACCTTCGAAAGCCAGGCGCTGATGGAGCCGAACAACTTCGTCGAGCACTTCATCGACTCCAGCGGCGTGGTGTCGTGGCGTTTCTTCAGTGCCAAAGCGGATTTCGAATTCGTCGAGTGGGACTTCACCAGCCAGGGCAGCAGCGGTGAAAGAGCGGCGGCCAACGCCGAGGAGGCCGCGACCCTGTTCGGCATCCTCGAGGGCCTGGGCAAGGAAGTCTACATGGCGGTGTACGAACACCTGGGGGCCACGGCCTGCCGCATCCTGGTGCCGGACTACTCGGAAATCTACCCGGTGGACGACCTGATCTGGGACAACACCAACAAGGCGCTGTTCTTCCGTGAAGACATCCTCAACCTGCACAGCCTGGACGAAGACGGCCTGCGCTCGCTGGTGGAGCGCCTGGAAGAAAGCGAACTGGACGACTACACCGACATCACCACCCTGATCGGCATCGAGTTCGACGACAACACCGCCTGGGGCCAGTTGACCATCCTGGAGCTGAAGCTGCTGATCCACGTGGCCCTGGGGCAGTTCGACCCGGCCAAGGAGCTGGTGGAGATGTTCCTGCAATACAACGACAACACCGTCGAGCGCGGGCTGTTCTACCAGGCCCTGAACGCGGTGCTGGAAGTGGAGCTGGACGACGAGCTGGAGCTGGGCGACTACGAGGGCAACTTGCGGCGCATGTTCGGCAACGAACGGATGGACGCGGTGATCGGCTCGGTGCAAGGCAGCGTGCGCTTCTACGGCCTGACCCCGACCAACCTGCAGCTCGAAGGCCTGGACCGCCACCTGCGGCTGATCGACAGCTACAAGAAGCTGCACGCAGCGCGAGCCAAGTGGAGCGCAGCAAACCGCTGATCAACAGCCCCTTGTAGGAGCGAGCTTGCTCGCGAAGCACTCAAGCACGCCGCGCTCCCCCAGTGAACGCGGCGTTTTTCGTTAACGAGCATCGCGAGCAAGCTCGCTCCTACAATTGGCCAGCCAGTATCCGGGCAAGCTGCTGGCGCAATGGGCCGTGCTCGGCCTCGACATAGGGCGGCGCGGTCTTCCAGTCGTAGAACCACACCGGCATCCGGCGCTTGCCTTCCGGCTCCGAGGCGTAGCGGGGAAAGATATGGCAATGCAACTCAGGCTCCGAGTTGCCGAGGATTTCATAGTTGATGCGCAGCGCTCCGGTGGCCTCGAGCAGCGCATCGCCGATGCGGGCCATGTCCAGCAGGTAGGTGGCCCGGGCCTGGGCATCCAGGTCGTTCAAGCTGGCCACCACCGGGTCCGGCAACAACAGGCAATAGCCCTCAAGAAACTGCACATCGCCCATCACCGCCCAGCCCGAGGCCATGCGGCAAATCACCTTGTCGTTGGCACCCTGTCGGGCCAGTTCTACACGTTGCGAAATCAGCGACATTCATAATCCTTGATGAGGGGGTTCGTCGTTTCGAAGCCGTAGTGCCCGAGGCTTGTATCCAGCCGTCGAAAAACCTAGGCCACGCCGGCTGGCCAGGGCTTGCTGTCGTCCCGGTCGGGTGGGCCGTA
Organism: Pseudomonas sp. GW822-FHT06D10; assembly: GCF_058799535.1. Classification (NCBI taxonomy): domain Bacteria; kingdom Pseudomonadati; phylum Pseudomonadota; class Gammaproteobacteria; order Pseudomonadales; family Pseudomonadaceae; genus Pseudomonas; species Pseudomonas sp. GW822-FHT06D10. The sequence continues at coordinate 1,233,421 of NZ_JBXALN010000001.1, forward strand.
CAGCTCCTGCTCCCAGTCCTCGAACGCCGGCCGTGCCTGGTAGCCCGGATCGCAATACTGGCGGATGTACTGCGCCGCCCGGTGCTCGGCGTACTTGGCATTCACCGGTACGCCCTGCTCGTCCAGCTCCAGCACATTGGCAAAAATGGCATAGGCCATCTCCAGCATGCTCGGCTCGTCCCCGAGGCAACTGCGGTAGTCGACGCCTTCCAGCAACGGATAGCCCAAGGTGCCGTTGGCGACCCAGAAACTGAAGGTTCTCAGTGCCCCGGAAAACTCCGGACTTAGCTTCTTCGGGTAAGACATGCTGATCACTTTCCTTGATAGCGGACCGGGGCGGATTCTCGGGCAGCCACACCGGCAAGGCAAGGCTTCGTGCAACTTGCATCCGTCGGTTTCCATGGGCACGGCAAACCCGTCACAATGTGCCCCCTCTCTCTACCCCTGTGCTGTGCGCCTTGTGCAACGCACTTGCCCCGCAAGGATCGCCCGATGAATTTCCTGGAAAAACTGCTCAGCGTCTTCAAAAAGCCGGCGCCACAAAAGGCCGAGCCCACCCTGCCCGCCGGCGAGCCGGCCGCCGCGGAAGAGCCCTACGCCCAGTACCAGCCAACCCAAGCAGAGCTGGCCGGTATTGCCCTGATGGAGGCCGGTGCCGCCTGCCTCGATCGCCACTGGCAAGCAGTCGGCCACTGTGAGCAAGACGTCCTGGGCTTCGCCATCAGCCCCAGTTTCATGGGCGGCTCGCACTGGCCCTCCACGCGCCAGGCCTATCGCATCGTGCGTCGCAACAACGGCATCATTCTCGCCACCGAGGGCCTGTCCGATCCGTTCGATGGGGTCACAGGCGATGATCTGGGCAATGGTTTCGAGATGGAACTGTTCGTCGAAACCCCGGACATCCCACCCCATGCCCAGGGCGCGGTGGGTGATGTCTACCCGTTCGCCGATAGCTGGGCTTTCGAACTGCTGCGCTGCGTGGCCAACACCACGGCCGATGCCGGTGGCCTCACTGCACGCCTGCAGCGCTACGGGGTGCTGTCCCTGGAACTGCCCGGCGTCAGCCAGTCCCGCGCCATGAGCGAGCAACTGCCAGCGCACTTCATCAGCGCCGACGACTGCGCCGGAGTACTGGTGGGCGGCCCGGCCCCGGACTTCCCGACACGCCTGGAAGACATGCCGCTGTCCCCCGTGACCCTGGTGCCGGTGGTGCTGATCACCGCCGCGGAGCTGGAGTACGTGCGCAGCGGCGGGGCCCAGGCCCGGGAAGACCTGGCCATGCGCTTGAGCGCCGCCGGCCATGCTCATGTCAGCCATTTGCAGCGCGCCAGCCTGATCTGAACCAAGGAGCCTAGCCGTCCATGTCAGAAGCCGATGCCTACTTTCCTTTCTACCTGTTCGCTGCCCGGTTCCCGGACCAGGCAGAGGCCGAACGGTTTGCCTTCGAACAGTGGGAGCCCGCCCCCGCGGCCGACGCCAGCGACGCCGAGTTCAGCGCTTGGGAAGCACGCAACCCCAGCTGGGGCCTCAAACAGGAGCTGGGGTACTACATGGACTCCGATTTCGTCGAGCTGATCGACAGTGAAGACGGCCCGCAATACCTGGAATCGCTAATCCGCAGCGACGCCGAAAAAAAGCAGCTGCGCACGCGCATCGACTCCGGCTACAGCCATTTCATCATCGTTGGCTGCGAGTCGATTTACGGTGACCACAAATCGATCTCCGGCGGCGCCAATCAACGCCAGCCCGCAAGCACGGCAACCCTGGACTACCTTGGCGAGTTCAACGTGGAGCCCGCAGGCCCTGGCGCAGTTGGCCTGAAGCAATAATCCATCAAGCCGATTCCTCTGCCCGGCACTAGATGCTAAAAAGGCCCCCAGCGTTCCCATGCCACCCTTGTCGTGCCAGCCGTACCACGAGAATCACCATGCACAGCCAATACCCGAAAACCCGCGCCCCGTTGCGCCCTCTGCACCTCATCACCCACCAGCCAACGGCGGTAGCAGCATGATCGAAGTCACCGAAGTCACCATTGCCCACCTGCGCGCCGCCCTGGAATCCGGGCAGACCACCTCGGTGGAACTGGTCCAGGCCTATCTGGAGCGGATCGAGGCCTATGACGGCCCGAACACCGCCACCGCCCTCAACGCCGTGGTGGTGCGCAACCCCGAAGCCCTGAAGGAAGCCGCGGCGTCCGATGAGCGCCGCGCCAAGGGCCTGACCCTGGGCCCGCTGGACGGCATTCCCTACACCGCCAAGGACAGCTACCTGGTCAAGGGCCTGACGGCTGCTTCCGGCAGCCCGGCCTTCGCCGAGCTGGTGGCCTACCGCGACGCCTTCACCATCGAGCGCCTGCGGGCTGCCGGGGCCATCTGCCTGGGCAAGACCAACATGCCGCCCATGGCCAACGGCGGCATGCAGCGTGGCGTGTATGGCCGCGCCGAAAGCCCCTATAACGCCGCTTACCTGACCGCGCCCTTCGCCTCGGGCTCGTCCAATGGCGCCGGCACCGCCACCGCCGCCAGCTTCGCCGCCTTCGGCCTGGCCGAGGAAACCTGGTCCAGCGGCCGTGGCCCGGCCTCCAACAACGGGCTGTGCGCCTACACCCCGTCGCGCGGGGTGATCTCGGTGCGCGGCAACTGGCCGCTGACCCCGACCATGGACGTGGTGGTGCCTTTCGCCCGGACCATGGCCGACCTCCTGGAAGTGCTGGATGTGGTGGTGGCCGAAGACCCGGACACCCGCGGCGACCTGTGGCGCCTGCAACCCTGGGTGCCGATCCCCAGCGTCGCTTCGGTGCGCCCGGCCTCCTACCCGCAACTGGCGGCCGGCGCCGCGGCGCTCAAGGGCAAGCGCCTTGGCGTGCCGCGCATGTACATCAATGCCGACCCTGAGGCCGGCACCAGCGAAAAACCGGGCATCGGCGGCCCCACCGGCCAGCGCATCCATACCCGGCCCTCGGTGATCAGCCTTTGGGAGCAGGCGCGCCAGGCCCTGGAAGCCGCCGGCGCGCAAGTGCTGGAAGTGGACTTCCCCCTGGTGTCCAACTGCGAGGGCGACCGCCCCGGCGCGCCGACCGTGTACAACCGCGGCCTGGTCAGCAAGGAGTTCCTCCACGACGAGCTGTGGGAGCTCTCGGGCTGGGCCTTCGACGACTTCCTGCGGGCCAACGACGACCCCAAGCTCAACCGCCTGGCGGATGTCGACGGGCCGCAGATCTTCCCCCACGACCCCGGCACCCTGCCCAACCGCGAAGACGACCTGGCCGCCGGCATGGACGAATACGTGAACATGGCCAAGCGCGGGCTCAAGACCTGGGACCAGATCAGCACCCTGGCCGACGGCCTGCGCGGCCTGGAGCAGACCCGGCGCATCGACCTGGAAGACTGGATGGACCGCCTGGGGCTGGACGCCGTGCTGTTCCCCACCGTGGCCGACGTTGGCCCGGCCGATGCCGATATCAACCCCGAGTCGGCAGACATCGCCTGGAGCAATGGCGTGTGGGTGGCCAACGGCAACCTCGCCATCCGCCACCTGGGGGTGCCCACCGTTACCGTGCCCATGGGGGTGATGGCGGACATCGGCATGCCGGTGGGGCTGACCTTCGCCGGGCGCGCCTATGACGACTCGAGCCTGCTGGGCCTGGCTTCGGCCTTCGAGGCCACCGGCAGCAAGCGCCTGATTCCACCGCGCACGCCGGCCTTGCACAGCGGCCAGTGACAAACCGGATCGGGGGCCGCAACGGCCCCGTTCCTCAACGCCGTCCCTTCGAGTCCCCTTTGCGCATGACCTTTTGCGCTCAACCCGTTGGCGAGACCCCATGAACCACATTCGCGCTGCAATGCATCAATCGAAATACACCAAGGCCCCCCACCCCGTCTTCACCCTCGACGACGTCCCCCTGGACAGTTGGATCAAGGGGGTCATCTACGATGGCTCGGGGGCAGACAGCACCGAGGGGTTGGTACCGGCCCAGGGCTGGCTGATCGATGACGAGCACGCAGAACTTGCCTGGCAGTTACTGGCTCCCGCGAGCGAGGATTGCTCGAGCATCGTCCCGTTGCTGATCTGCCCCGACGACATGGATCTAAGTTGCACAGTGGCCGTGGTCGAGCAGGTGGTACGGGGAGACAAGCTGATCTGGGAACGTTTTGGACGAGCCGTCACAGTGATCGACGGACTGGTCACTGCGGTGGCCTGGAACAGCAACGCTCAACGCGCCGAATTCTCCAGGCAACAGTTTGACGAGGCCTGCACTGAATTCAAAAGATTGACCGAGCATGAGTGGGCTTGATTGCACCATCACTGCTCATCCTCAGGTCGCAATGGCGAGTGCTGCCAATCGAAGTGGGTGAGCAACTGCCGGCACAGGTCGTCCAGCTGCGGGTGGTAGTGGTGGGTATGGGGCACGGGCAACTGCGGCTCGCCATGGCCGAAGCCCAGTGCGCGCAGGGCCGTGGCGTAGTCTTCCAGCGGCCCGTAGCCATAGATCAGGTTGTGCCGGTCCCAGACTACGGTGGCCTGTTGCTCGGGCGAGTGGACCCACAGGTCGAAACGGCTGTCGCCACAGAGCAGTGGCTTGAAGTCGTAGATGAAATCCTGAACGTCCTCACGCGACAGCTGCGGGCTCCAGTAGCGTCCGGCTTGCGATTCGTCCCGGGGCGTGTGCAGCACGAACAGCAGCACCAGCGGCTCGGCCAGGCAGCCCAGCAGGCTGAGCAGGACCTGCGGGTCCGAGCCTGGGGCGCCCGCCACCACGCGCTGCCCCTCGCCAATAGGCGCCACCACGAATACCGGCGGATAACTGTGCTCGACCCACTGGTTGTCTATCATGTGCCCAAGTCTGTACATAGCCAGCCTGATCCTCCTGATCAATTCCTAGGTTTAGCCAAACGGCCGCGCATTATGCCGTACCCTGCAGGGCCGCTCACGACCTGATTGGCCCAACAGCGCGCGGCAACACAGCCCATCAAGGACATCCCCTCCGTGCTTCATGCCCTGATCCACAACGGCCAACCGCTGGCCCCACAGCAACCCCAGCCACTGGTGCCCTGGTGGAGCTTCACCAAGACCGTGCTTAGCGCAGCGGCCCTGACCCTGGTGCGCGACGGCCTGCTGGGGCTGGATGAGCCGCTGCCCCAGGGCCCCTTCACCCTGCGCCAGTTGCTGCGGCATCAGGCCGGGCTGGCGGACTACAGCGAGCTGAGCGACTACCACGACGCGGTTTTGCGCAACGAGGATGCATGGCCCGGTGCACAGATGCTGCAGCGCCTGGACGCCAGCCGCCTGCGCTACGCCCCCGGCAGCCAGTGGCGCTACTCCAATGTGGGCTACCTGTTCGTGGCGCAGCTGATCCAGCAGGCGACGGACCTGCCCCTGCACCTTGCCCTGCAACAACGGGCACTGGCGCCCCTGGGCCTGTCTCGCACGCGCCTCGCCGTGACCCGCGAAGACCTGCGGGATGTGGACCTGGGCCAGTTGGGCGACTACCACCCCGGCTGGGTCTACCACGGCCTGCTGGTGGGGCCCCTGGCGGAGGCGGCGCTGCTGCTGGATCGGCTGTTGAGCGGCGCGCTATTGCCCCCGGCACTGCTGGCAGGCATGCAGCAGGCCCAGCTTCTGGGCGGGCCGATGGCCGGCCGGCCCTGGGTCGCTCCCGGCTATGCCATGGGCCTGATGGTGGGCACTGTCGAGTCTGGCCTGACGCTCTACGGCCACACCGGCAGCGGCCCCGGCAGCACGTTGGCGGTCTATCGCGCCAACGTCGCCGGCACCAGCGCCTGCTGCGCGGTCTTCAATCCGGGGAGCGACCAGGGCCAGGTCGAAACCCGGGCCCTGGCGCATCTGCGCCACGCACTGGCGAACTAGCCACAGGGCACGGCCACAGCCACAGGACAGCTCGCATGCGGGCATGACTGACCGGGCGCCACGGGCCCTGCCGTTTCGCACAGCGGCTGACGTACAATCCCCAGCCTTCAGGGACAGCCATCACCAGGACGACAATGACCACACACAGCATTACCCTTGCCAACGGCTGGACTGCCGAATATACCGAGCAGGGCGAGTTCCGCATGGGCGCCGTCGGCTGGAACCTGCAGTTGCGCGGCCCCGAGCAACAGGCCATCCGCTACTTCGAAAGCCAGATCGTGCTGGTCAACGATGAGGATGGGGTACAGGCACGAAAAGCCATCAGCCTCTCCGAGGATGGGGTCTACGGCTACCTGGGCAGCGACATGAGCCATGGCTGGGTGATCGACTTCTCCCGCTGCATGATCGCGCCCCATCGGGTGACGATTTCCCACTACCACTACGCCTATGACGAATACATCTCGCTGCTGGAACAGCCGGCGTACAAGCGGGTGCGGGAGTACATCAGTGTCAGCGGTCGGACTTACTACCTGACCTTCCCCCTGACCCGGGACGAGGATTTCCCCAAGGTCTGGGAGGAGTACCTGGTGATACGCCGGCGGCAGCTGGACGAGCTGTATTTTCGCAACTGAGCCTGGGCCGGGCGGCACAGTGATGCGCATGGGCCATTAGCACACTCGGGCTAATAGTGCCGGGGGCAGCACGGGCCTATAGTCCGCAGCAGCCCCCCCCTTCAGGACGGCGCCTACAAGAACGTGCGGATTCATAACAAGGAGTTTTCCCATGTCGCTCAAGAAAATCGTCTATGCCTCGGCCATCGCCCTGGCCCTCACCGCCTCCAACGCCCACGCCTTTGCCAGCGACTGCGGCGACTCGCTGTGGAAGTTCAGCGCCATCGAAGCGCTGACCTGCGTGTTCTCGGGCCAGTGGTAAATCACTGCCGCCCGGGCTGACACCGCCCGGCATGAACCAGGTGCCCGCTGCTGCGGGCACTTTCATTGGGGGGTGTCGGCTCGCTCGCGGCCCTGCTTTCAGCGCAGGCTCCAGGACACCCCCAGGTACACCCCCAGCCCTTCCCCCGGCGTTGAACGCGCCGCGTCCAGCCCCTTGTCGTCATAGCCCGGGGTCACGGTGGCGGCGTAGCGCTTGTCGGTCAGGTTGCGCACATCGACCCAGGTCTGCCAGTCGTTCTTCGGCGCGTTGTAGCCCAGGGTGGCGCCGAACAGCGCATAGGGATCGGCGTAGTAGCTGTTGGCGTAATCCACCGCCACCTTGGACACCAGCTGGGTATTGAGCGCGGCGAAGAAGCCCAGGGGCCAGTCGTAGCGCAGCTCGCCCTGGTAGTAGTGCATGGGCAGGCCCGGCAGGCGGTTGTTGGCGAAACGCTGATCGTCGCGGTAGTGGAAATCACTGAAGGTATAGGCCTGGCGCAGGCTCAGGCGGCCGACGCCCGGGCGCGACCACAGCTCGCTCTGCAGGCTGGCTTCCACGCCCTGGTGCACGGTGGGGCTGGCGTTGAGCTCGTAAGGCGTGGTGGCGTTGGCGTCCGGCAGCACCGAAAGCAGTTCGTGGCGCACCTGGGCGTAGTACCAGGCCAGGCTCCACTGGCCCAGGCTGCTGTCGCCGCGCCCGCCCAGTTCCAGGGTGGTAGAGGTCTGATTGCGCAGCTTGACCGGGTCGCGCTGGGCGCCGGTGGCGACGCCGCTGCCGGCCGGAAAACGCTGATTGGCGCTGTAGATCAGCGACCAGGGGTGTGGCGCTTCCACCGAGCGGCTGAGGTTGGCGAACAGTTGCAGATCCGGGTTCAGCTGATAGCGCAGGCCCAGGCGCGGCGCGTAGTCCCAATCGCCAAGGCTGGTCTTGCCGCCGCCCTCGGGGTAAGTCACCGCGCTTTCGCGGCGGGTGTAGATGGCCGCCAGCCCGGTGGTCAGCCACAAGTCGTCGGCGATCTCCAGGTCATTGCCAACGTGCAGGACGGTGTCCGAGCCCTGGTAAGTGAAGTTGCGGATCCGCGTGCCCGGCGCGTAGTTCGCGGTATTGCCGGTGGGAATGCGCACGAACTCGCTGGCACCGTCATTGGGCAGGTGCTTGGTCACCCGCAGGCCCAGGGTGCTGCGGCTTTCCAGGCCCCAGAGGCTGTCGCGGCGCTTGTAGTCCAGGGTGCCGCTGACGTCGCTGTAGGCCACCTTCAGGCGATTGGGGCCTTCGCGCAGGTCCATGGGGTAGTCGTGGTACACCAGCCCGGCCTGGATACTCGAATCGTCGTCCAGGTAATAGGTGGTCTTGTTGCCGACAAAGGTACTGCCCGGCTGCTTGCGCCGGTCGTCGCGGCTGACGTAGGCCGGGTTGGCCGCCCGCGGGTCGTGTTCGATGGAGCGCTTGGTCACGCGCCCGGCCAGATCGTTGTCGGTCTCGCGGTAGCGCAGGTAGAAGCGGGTTTCCAGGTTCGGGTTGAAGCGGTAGCCGAAGTTGCCGATCAGCCCCTTGCTCTGGCTGCGGGTGTGATCCTGGTAGCCGTCGGCATTGGAGTCGGTCAGTGACACGTAATAGTCGAAATCCCCCAGCACTTGCCCGGAACTGACCTGACGCTGCTGATAACCGTGGCTGCCGGTGGCGTAGTGCACCTGCAACAGCGGTGCGTCATAGCCGGTATGGCTGACGTAATCGATGGCCCCGCCCAGGGCCAGGGCGCCACGGTCGAACCCGTTGGCGCCGCGCAGCACTTCCACGTGGTCGACCCACAAGGGCTCCAGCAATTCATAGGGCGTGCCACCGGGGCCGGTCAGGGGCAAGCCGTCGAGCATCGTATACAGCCCCGAGGCATGGGCACCCGGTGCGCGGTTGATGCCCGAGCCGCGGATCGAGATCTTCACCCCTTCGTTGCCCGCCGATTGGGCATAGACCCCGGGCTGGTAGGCCAGCACATCCTGGTTGCTGGCCACCCGGCCCTGCAGCGGGCGGCGCATGTCCACCACATTGGTGCCGCCGGGCACCTGGGCCAGCCGCGCCGCGGCCTCCTCCATGCCCTGCCCCTCGCCAACCGGCTCCTGCCCCAGGACCTGCGCCGGTGCCAGCTCTACAGCGCGGGTTTCGGCAAGCGCCGGGCAGGCAAGGGCCAGGCCCAACAGGACCGTGGGCAAGGATTTTGGGGAAGACATCGAGAAAACTCCGACCGGCAGAAAGAGGGCAATGCAAGGTGCGACGCAGGAAAGAACCAACAGAGCACAGGACAATCTGGCCAAGGTCATTCAGGCGGCGGGAAATCGGCGCTCAAACAGATAAAACGCCGCTGCCCGACCAGGGGCGGCGGCGCTTTGCAACGCGGACAGGGCGGGTGGCCTCACCGAGGCTTGGCCCGCGGTCAGCCGGCCGATCAGACCGCCGACTTCTTGTACACCGCTATGGTCCCCGCCTTGCCCACGAACACCAACCCATAGTGTTCAAGATTGGCTCGTACATGCTTGCCAAAGCGATGACGGGTCGTGCGTTGCAAAGGCTCCCACAGCGTTTCCCCAATGATCTGGCGAACCTTGCCTTGGTACCCGGCAGGCAGCTTGGCCGCATTCTGTTTGAGGGCGATGGCGGCCTGGTCCCAGGCCGAAGTTTGCATAGGGTTCATCTTCAACTCTCCTTGAAGCTCAATGGCGCCAGCCGCAGCCCGGGAAACACCGGGGCCGTGGCTCAGCGAAGCAGAATTTCCAGACGGTGGCCGTCAGCGCCGGCCTCCATCCTGACCAGGGTGCATTCCAGCGAATCGGGGAACCCCAGCTGTGCCTGCAAGGCACGCTCAATGGCCGCCTCCAACTGCGCCGGGCTACAGGCGCGCAGGCTCTGCGCCACACTGGCAGCGGGTGCCGTGGCGACCGGATGTGGCAAGAGGGTTTCGCCCAGCAATTGCTGGCAGTAGGCGATGAGTTTTTCACAGTGCTTCTTGCTGCCGTAGCCGTTGTTGCGCCAGCGATCGAGACCGGCCACCGAAACATCGGCGATTTCGGCAATCTTGCGCAGCGACAGGCCGTTGTCTTTCTTCAAGACCTCAACCAGTTCTCCCATGCCCAGCACCACTTCCCCCAGCGTGTGCTTTTGCGGAAAGCGACGATTGAACTCATCCTGGGTGAGGACTTCGAGCGCCTTGTAGGCGTTGACGAGACTATTCATTGGAAGGCATCTCTTGTGTATGTGTCACGAAGAATATTTAACCTAGTAGTAGGTGTCAACACCTACTTATAATTAAATACTCACACAACAAAACACACACACCTAGCATTCTTCAGATCGAGTGACCGCAGCGACCAGCAATCGAAGGGCCGCACGACGCCGGCCCTTTTACCCGGCGGCCTTTGCTCATGCTTCACCCTGTGCTTTTTTGCTGCCCTTGATGTTCTCGATCAGATCGACCACGTAGTTCTGGTTGAAACCCGCGACAAAGGACCAGAACAGCAGCTTGCCGTAGGACGCATAGCCGTCCGCGTGCTGGCAGAAAATCACATAGAAACTGTTGTCCGGGTACCGGCAGATCTTGTCGTCGACGATCTGGGGAAACAGTTCACCTTGCACCACGCCTGAGATGAACAGGATATACAGCAGGCCCGCGAGGATGCCGCCGATGAACGACGGCAACAGCACGTTGAACCAGGAGCTGCACAGGCTGACGATCTCCTCCTCGCTGAGGTGTGACAGTTGGCGGTGAAAGCCCACGTAACCGCCGATATTGCCGACGATGAACACCACCGAGGGAATGGTGTAACCGTCGGCCAGGGCGACCGCCCCCAGGGACGCCGCCAACAGCAGCACAAAGATGATGAACAATCGCTTCCAGAGGATGTTCAGCGCGTCCTGGCGGTTCATGTTCGGCTCACTGGTTCAGGTTGTCGTAGGGTTCCGTCCACCTGGATGACGATAGTTGAGCCGTGCCGCGCAAGCGGCTTTTTTCGACCGGGAACCCTTACCCCTCCTGGCCCGCGCCCTCACGCCGGGTAACCGGTAATCTCGCGAATGCTCTGGTACAGCGGCTTGAGCTGGCGGTACATGCGCAGGTAGACCTCGCTGTACAGCCGCTGGTACATCTGCTGCGCCTGGGGCTGGGGCTCGAACACTGCGCCAACCCGGGTCATGGCACTGATGGCCGTGGCGAAGTCCGGGTACAGCCCCAGGCCCACCGCGCAGGCGATCACCGCACCCAGCCCCGAGGCTTCATAGACATGGGGCCGCTCCACCGGCAGGCCGAAGATGTCCGCCGTCAGTTGCATGGCCGCGTCGCTCTGGGAGCCACCGCCGGCCACCCGCAGGCGGCTGATCTTCAGCCTGGAGCGCTTTTCGATGCGCTCCATGCCCTGGCGCAGGGCATAGGCCAGGCCTTCGAGAATGGCCCGGTAGATGTGCGCCCGGGTGTGCACGTCGCCAAAGCCGATCATCGCCCCCTTGGCTTCCATGCCCGGCTCGCGGATGCCCGGCGACCAGTAGGGTTGCAGGGTCAGGCCCATGGACCCCGGCGGCACCGCCTGGACCAGGGCGTCGAACAGCTGCTCCGGCTCCAGCCCCTGCTCCGCCGCCTGCTGCACTTCGCGCAGGCCGAACTGCTGCTTGAACCAGCTGACCATCCAGTAGCCGCGAAAGATCATCACCTCGCAGTTGTAGTGGTCCGGCACCGCCGCCGGGTACGGCGGTATCAAAGGCACCACTTCCAGGTAGCGCGAACGGGTGGTGGTGATGGTGGCCGTGGTGCCGTAGGACAGGCAGGCGGTGGTGGAGTCCTGGACGCCCGAGCCCAGCACTTCGCAGGCCTTGTCGGCACCCGCGGCAATCAGCGGCAGGCCTTCGGGTATGCCGGTATGGCGGCTGGCCTCGGCGGTGATCCGGCCCAGGGTTTCCCCGGGCTTGAGCAGGGTCGGCAACTGCTCCTGGCGCACCGCCAGGGCCTGCCACTTCCAGTCACTGGGGGCGGCCCAGCGCAAGCGTTTGTAGTCGAACGGCAGGTAGGCCACGCAGCAGCCCACCGAGTCGACGAAATTGCCGGTCAGGCGATGGGTGAGAAAGCCCGAGAGCAACAGGAACTTGTCGGTGGCGGCCCACACCTCGGGCTGCTCCTGTGCCACCCAGTTGGCCTCGGCCTGGGCGCGAAAATAATCCACCGTGGCCTCGGCGCCGATCAACTTGAACAGCCAGCCCCAGGGCCCCTTGATCTTGCCTTCGACCTCGGCCTGGCGCTGGTCGAGCCAGAGGATCGCCGGGCGCAGCGCGCGGCCCTGGGCATCGACGTTGATCAGGGTGCCGCGCTGGGTGGTCAGGGACACGCCGCGGATCTGCGAACGGTCGATGCCGGTCTGCTGCCAGAGCAGTTGGCAGGCTTCGCCGAGCTTGGCCCAGTAGTAGTCCGGGTGCTGTTCGGCCCAGCCGGGCCGGCTGGAAAAATAGGCTTCAAGCTCCACCTTGCCCTTGCCCAGCAGGTTGCCTTTGAGGTCGAACAGCAGCGCACGAACGCTCTGGGTGCCGTTGTCGATGGCCAGCAGGTAGTCCTGCTTATTGTTGTTGTGGTTATCCATGGGGCTCTCTTGGTTGAGCATCGTTAGGCGAGTGGCGGCAGGCTGTGATGGCGTTGCCACAGGGCCCGGTAGCGCTGTTCCTCGGCCTGCCAGCGCTCGTCGTCCCAGCCCAGCTGCGGCTGGCACAGGCGGCGGATGGCCGGCAGGTACTGGGCGGCGCCCTCGGCCAGCAGCAAGCCGATGCGGGTGCGGCGTAGCAGCAGGTCGTCCAGGTGCAGGACCATTTCCGCCTCGGCGGCAAACGCCAGTTCGGCCCACAGGGTGTCGCTGGCGCCGACGCAATCGCCGCCCAGGGTCGCCACCCACTGCGCCAGCCGCGGCAGATGGCGGCCGTGGCGGCCAGCCAGGCGCCGCACCTGGGCGCCGCTCAGGCCGGGGATCTCCAGGGGCGCCACAGGCGTGAAGACCGGGGCGCCGTCGTCCACCACTTCACGCCCGAGCATCGCCCCGCAGGCCTGCAGCACTTCGATGGCCTGGGGCCGGAAGGTGGTGAGCTTGCCGCCGGCCAGGGTCACGCAGCCGGGTTCCTGCCACAGCACATGCTCGCGGGTTTCATTGGAAGGCTTGCCCTGCTGGCCGTCGCTGCTGGCCACCACCGGGCGCACCCCGGCCCAGGTCGACAGCACGTCGCCGGCAGTGATCAGGGCCTGGGGAAACTGCTGGGCGCAGGCGGCCAGCAGGTACTCAAGCTCTTCCTGGCTGATGCTGGCGCTCTGGTCCAGGTCATCGCGGTGATCCAGGTCGGTGGTGCCGACCACGGTGGCGCCCTCCCAGGGGAAGACGAACACCGGCCGGCCATCCTCGGCATGCATGAAGCTGAAGGCCTGGGCCACCGGCAAGCGCCAGCCCGGCAGCAGCAGATGGCTGCCGCGCAAGGGCCGCAGCTGGCGCACGCGGTCCGCCGGGCGCAGGCGCTCGGCCCAGGCGCCGGTAGCGACCGCCAGGGCCGCGCAGCGCACCTGCTGCGGCTGCCCGCCTTCGCTGTCCTCGATCTGCACCCCGCAGACCCGCCCGTTCTCGCGCAAAAGGCGGGTGACCCGAACGCCGTTGAACACTTGGGCGCCATCGGCCCGGGCCTCGGCCAGCACCCGCATCACCAGCCGCGCATCGTCGGTCAGGGCGTCGAGAAAACTGGTCCCCCCCAACAGCCCCGGCTCCTTGACCCCGGGGGCCAGGAAAGCCAGCTGCCGGGCATCGTGAAAGCGATGGTTGCGCCGCCCGGCCAGGGCGTCATACACACTCAGCAGGCCGCCGAACACCCTGGGCCCGGGAAACTTGCCGCGGTAATGGGGCATCAGGAAGCTCATGGGCTCCACCAGCCCCGGGGCCTCCTGCAACAGGCGCTGGCGCTCGCGCACCGAATCCCGGGTCAGGCGCCACTGGCCCTTGGCGATATAGCGCAAGCCGCCATGGACCATCTTCGAGGAGCGGCTGGAGGTGCCCCAGGCAAAGTCTCGCTGTTCCAGCAGCAGGCAGCGCCAGCCGCGCCGCGCCGCTTCGCGCAGGATGCCGGCGCCGCTGATGCCGCCGCCGATCACGATCAGGTCCCAGGCTTGCGCCGCCAGCCCGGGCAGCGCCTGTTGGCGCCACTGGGCATTCCAGTCCTGGCTCATGGTTCACGGGGCTCCAAAAGGGTGCCGGGGTTGAGGCGCCCGGCCGGGTCGAAGTGGCGGCTCAGGGCCTGCAGCGCATCGATGGCCAGCGGGCCCTTCTCCCGCAGCAGGTACGGCGCATGGTCCTTGCCCACGCCGTGCTGGTGGCTGATGGTGCCGCGGTGGTTGACGATGGTCTGGCTGGCAGCGTGCTTGAGCGCCTGCCAGCGGGCCAGGGTCGCCGGGTACTGGGCATCCGGGCGGAACACGTAGGTGGTGTAGATGCTCGACCCTTCGCCATAGACATGGGACAGGTGGGTGAACACATGCACCTGCTCGCCCTCGGCGGCCAGGCCGTCACGCAGGCTCTGCTCGATGCGTTGCAGCAGGCGGTCGACATTGCTCCAGTCGGTGGCGGTCTCCAGGGTGTCCACCAGGTAGCCGGCGTTCCACAGGCTTTCGCGCAGGTAGGGAAAGCGAAAGCGGTTCTGCGCCCATTTCTTGCCCAGCAGGGTGCCGGTGAACACCCCGCCGAAAGCCTTCAGGTGCTGGCGCGCCTGGCGCAGGGACAGGGCATTCTGCCGGCGGTTGCCGGTCACGCCGAAGGTCAACAGGCACTTGCCCGCCCCGGCGCCGCGCAGGGCCAGGTACTTTTCCAGCCAGGCGATCTGCGTCGGGTGGCCGGCCAGGGCCAGCTGGGTTTCGGTCTCCAGGGCATTGGACAGGCGCAGCATCGACAGCGGCACCCGGGCCTGGGCCAGGGCGCGCACCGCCTGCAGGGCCTGCTGCCAGTCGGGCAGGAACACCCCGTAGAAACGTTCGTCATCGGGCAGGCGGCTGACCCGCACCTTGACCTCGGAAATGATCCCGAAGCGCCCTTCGCTGCCCAGCACCACCTCGCGCAGGTCCGGCCCGGCGGCGGACGCCGGAAAGGTGGCGATGGGCATTGGCCCGGCAAAGGTTTCCAGGGTGCCGCCGGCGAACAGCTGCTCGATGCGCCCGTAGCGCAACGACTGCTGGCCGCTGGAGCGGCTGGCGACCCAGCCGCCCAGGGTCGACAGTTCCCAGGACTGGGGAAAGTGCCCCAGGGTGTAGCCCCGGGCCCGCAGCTGGCTTTCCACCTGAGGGCCGCTGGCCCCGGGACCGAAGGTCGCCAGCAGGCTGTCTTCGTCCAGGTCCAGCAGGCGGCTCATGCGCGCCAGGGACACCGTCAGCACCGGCCGCTGGGACCCGCCGGGGTTGATGTGCCCGGCCACCGAAGTGCCCCCGCCGTAGGGAATCAGGCACAGGTCGCGGTCCTCGGCCAGGGCCAGCAACTGGCGGATCTGTTCGGCGGTTTCCGGGAACGCCACGGCGTCCGGGTAGGCCCCCAGCTCGCCCTCGCGCAGCGCCAGCCAGTCCGCCAGGCTCTGGCCGCGGGCGTGCAGCAGCCGGTCCTCGGCACTGATGCTGTACAAGTCATGGGCTTGCAGGCGCGATGCCGGCACCCGGGCCAGGGCCTGCTCCAGGGTCGCCTCCGGCAACCTGCGTCCCGGCCCCAGGCGCTCGGCGAGAAACCCCGCGCCC
The DNA here is from genome assembly GCF_058799535.1 of Pseudomonas sp. GW822-FHT06D10. Taxonomy (NCBI): domain Bacteria; kingdom Pseudomonadati; phylum Pseudomonadota; class Gammaproteobacteria; order Pseudomonadales; family Pseudomonadaceae; genus Pseudomonas; species Pseudomonas sp. GW822-FHT06D10. The sequence continues at coordinate 1,248,989 of NZ_JBXALN010000001.1, forward strand.
TGGGCCGGCAATTCGACCACCGTGGATGCATCCCCCCAACCGTTCCAGCGTCGCATGCGTGTGTGTCCTTCTGCTGTTCTTATAGGTCTTGCCCAAGGCTCCCTATACTAGTGCGCGGCAGCGGGCTGTCACGGTCACATTGAGCCAGCGGATGTAGCCGATTGAGTCAGACAGAGGTGACATCGGGCGCCAGTTACCGAAGAATCCTCCCCCTCCCCATCACAGGCTCGCGTCCATGCCGGCAACCCTGAGAACCTGCACCCCCCTGTTCTGGTCCACCGACCTTGGCATCGACTACGGCGCGCCGACCTTGCAGCTGCGCGACCTGCTGCCAGTGGTGGGCGAGCAAAGCTCAGCCTTCTTCCAACGCCAGGACGGCATCGTGCTCGGTGAAACCCTGCAACTGATCTGGTGCCCGCCGCTGGCGGACCTCAATGGCTGGAACGAGCAACCCTCGGAAATCGCCCTGAGCCACCTGCTGCACGTGCGGATCACCGGCCCGGCCGCCGAGCCGCCCGCGCCACGGCATGCCAACCACCACGGCAGGCTCAGGTACCGCTTCCAGGTGCTGTCCTGCCAGCCGCTACCGGCGGCCCTGCGCGCCCAACCGCTCGCACCGAACGCCTGGCACCTGCCGCTGATCAGTGGCGAACACGGCAGTTGCCTGACCTGGGATGACATTCACGAGTGCGAGCGCGCCGAGGTCCAGGGGCTGATCTACCTGTGCGCCTACGGCCGTTACGAAAGCTATATGGAAATGTTCATCGAAGCAGTGGGCGAGCAGCTGTTCGGGCTGCTTTCGGTGCACCTGGGCCCGGGGGGCGACGACTATCAATTTGGCCGGCGCGCCCTTGAAGGGGCGGAGTTGCGGGCCATCCGCCGCGCACTGGACATGGCCCGGCCGCTTAAGGATTCACAGCCCGGCTACCTGGTCCCTTGAACCCCGGGACGGATAAAATCGCCCTGAAAAAGACTAAGCAGCTGTTTTCAAACTCATTTTTTTTACCAGGGGGCTTCCCAGCCCGCCGATAAGTTGATAAATTTGCGCCCGTTCTTGCAGCGGCCCTCCCCGGGCCGGCAGTTCAGGCAAGTAACGTCGCAACAGCTACAGGGGCGTCGCCAAGCGGTAAGGCAGCAGGTTTTGATCCTGCCATGCGTTGGTTCGAATCCAGCCGCCCCTGCCATTTTTTCTCATCGTTATCCCCGCAGATTCCGTTCCAGCATCTCCAGCAATGCACTGACCTTGGGCAACCCCTGCCGGCTTTTCAGCCACAGCAGATGGATCGCCTGCCCTTCGCTGGCCCATTGCGGCAGCACCTCCACCAGGCTTCCGTCCTCCAACTGGCGCTTGACCAGCCAGGAAGGCAGTTGCGCAATGCCGTAGCCTTGCTGCACCGCCATCAACAGTCCCTCGCCATCGCCCACCACGCAACTGGCGGACATCACCCGGCGCTCACTCTCGCCCGGGCGGCCGCTGGCGAAGTTCCAGGGGCTGACCCGGCCATCCACCCAGCCATAGGCAATGCACTGATGGCGCTCAAGGTCCTGGTCGGTCAGCGGCACGCCATGGCTGCGCAGGTAGTCGGGCGAGGCGCAGAACAGGTGCCATTCGCGGCCCAGGCAGCGGTGCCCCAGCGCCGCCGGCCACTGCCCCGAGCCGCCAAGGCGCACGGCGATGTCCGCACCGGCTTCAAGCGGCTCGACACCGGGATCGGAAAAGGTGATGTGCGGCTGCAAGCCCGGATGCTCCCGGGCAAAGCGCAGGACGGCGCCCAGCACCTGGGAGCGGCCGAAGGTCCCGGGCAGGTCGATGCGCACCCGCCCCCGCAGCTCGGAGTTTTCCGCGTTCAGCGCCAGCTCGGCCTCTTCCAGGTCTGCCAGCACCCCGCTGCAAGTGCGGTAGAAGGCCGTGCCCGCATCGGTCAGCGCCAGGCTGCGGGTGGTGCGCTGGAACAGCCGCGCCTGCAGGCGCCCTTCCAGCCGGGCGATGGCCTTGCTGACGGCGGAAGCCGTAAGGTTGAGCCGTTCGGCGGCGGCCTTGAAGCTGCCGCAGTCGGCCACGCAGACAAACACATCGATCCCCTTCAAGCGTTCGGAAGAAAACATTGGCGCCTCTTATTCATGAATCTGATTCCATTCACTGGGTAAAAAACATCATAAAACAGAACCATATTCCCCAGTAAGCTGGCTGCCTTTCTCAAAAACGCCGTTACAGACCGATGAGGCACGGATGCTGCGCACCCTGAAAAGCTACCCGAAAGCAATCAACCTGCTGCTGGCCGGCACCCTGGTGCTGACCCTGGCCCGGGCAATCACCCTGCCCTACCTGGTGATCTACCTGAGCAGTGCTTTCGGCCTGCAAGTGAGCGACATCGGCCTGGTGATCGGCAGCAGCATGATCCTCGGCTCGCTGCTGAGCCTCTACGGTGGTTTCCTGGTGGACCGCACGCCCAGCTACCGGCTGATCCTGGCCTGCTGCGCGCTGTTCACCCTGGGCTTCATCGGCGCCTTCAGTGCCCGCCAGCTGTGGCTGTTCTACCTGTGCCTGGTGCTGGTCAACCTGGCCTATGCGGTGATCGACATCGCGATCAAGGCCGGCTTTGCCCAGCGCCTGTCGGTGGAACAGCGCAGCGAAGCCTTCTCGATCAAATACACCCTGACCAATATCGGCTACGCCGTGGGCCCGTTCCTCGGCGCCGGGCTGGCGCGCCTGGACATCAGCCTGCCGTTCCTGATCTCCGCCGCCCTGGGCGCCGGGTTCCTGGCGATCCATGTGCGCTGGGGCGACAGACAGCTGAGCGCCGCCGGCCCGACACCAGCGCCGCTATCCTTCGCGGCCCTGGGCAAACAGCTGCTACGGGATTACCGCCTGGTGTGCTTCACCCTGGGCGGCCTGCTCAGCGCCGTGGTCTTTGGCCAGTTCTCGGCATACCTGTCGCAGTACCTGGTGGTCACCACCTCGGCCGAGGCCACCTACCGCATCATCAGCACCCTGGTGGCGACCAATGCGCTGCTGGTGATCGCCTTGCAATACGCCATCGGCCGCAGGATTACCCAGCGCCACCTGAGCCGCTGGCTGGCGCTGGGGCTGGGCCTGTTCCTGCTGGGGGTCAGCGGCTTCGGCCTGGCCACCAGCCTGGCGCTGTGGGTGCTGTCGATGGTGGTGTTCACCCTGGGGGAAATCATCGTGTTTCCCGCCGAGTACATGTTCATCGACCTGATCGCCCCCGAACACCTGCGAGGCCTGTATTACGGCGCGCAGAACCTCTCCAACCTCGGCGGCGCCCTGGGCCCGATACTCTGCGGCATGGTCCTGGCCAGCCACCCGGCGCACTGGATCTTCTACATGCTGGGAGCGTTCATCATTGCCGGCGGGCTGTTCTACTGGCTGGGCGCGGCCAACCTGGAGTCCGTGAGGAACACCGCCAGGAGCGGCACGTGATCATCGCCCAAGGGGCAGGCCCAGGCGCGCGGCGATCCGCGCCAGGGCTGCCGAGATCGCCAGTGACGGTTCAAGACACAACCGCGACCAACGGACCTCAGCGACTCTTGCGGCTCAGCCAGGCGCCCCAGAACAGGCTGCTGAAGAAACGTGTTCCCGCGCTGAAACCGCCCTCTTCGAGCAATCGTTGCACCGCCGCCTCGGAATGGGGCGGGTCGGCGCCTTGAAGGATTTTCCCCAGCTTGGCGTGTACCTCATCCGCCGTCGCGCCCTGCTGGCGCCAGCGTTGCCCCCAGGCCGCCAGCAGCAGGGGCTGGCTGGCGTAGGCGTAATGATTGCCGGCGACGATCAGCGGCGCGCCGGGCTGGAGGCGCCGGGCGATGGCCCGCAGCAATTGCCGCTTGGCTTCATCGCCGGGCAGATGGTGCAGCACGCCGATCAGCGTGGCCCCGTCGAAGGGTTCGTCCGCCGCCAGTTCGTCCACCGTGGCCAGACGCACTTCGGTCCTCTCCAGCAAACCCTGCGCCTGCAACTGCTGGCGCGCTGCCTCCAGCATCGGTGCCGAGGGGTCTACAGCGGTAAAGCGCCAGCCCGGTTCCAGGGAAGCCATGGCGATAATCTCCTGGGCCGTGCCACCGGCCCCCACGGCCAGGATGTGGGCCGCACGCCCCTCACCCAGGCTGGCCGCCAACATGCAGGCGGCAAGGTCATGGCAGGCGTCGTAGCCCGCCAGGGCGATACGGCTCTGGCGGGCGTATTCGTCGGCTCGCGAGCGGTCGAATTTTTCAGCCGGGTTTACCGAGGATGAGGTCATGGCAGGGCTCCATTCAAAGGATCGGGACAGGCTAGGCCCTGCGGTTTGATAATTAAAATTCATTGTTTTTATTCATTGTATTCCCGTCTGGAATAGAACCTCCCCTGCTCCCAAAAAAATGGGCGATCGACGATCGCCCCCAAGCCTTGCTACCACGAGAGAACCTACAGCGTCAGTTGCCCGCGCTCCTCGTCGGTCAAACGCGCCCGGGCCTGGTCGCTCAAGGGCCCGGCGCCCAGCACCTGCACCGGGCTGTCGGGGTTGTAGCCCGGGGCGCGGCTGGCGTCTTCACGGGGGCGTTGCACCGGTTCGCTACCAAAGCCCAGCACTTCCACGGTGACGATGGACGCCCGGCCCTGCTTGGCCGCCGCCTGCTGGTTGCGGGCCGCATCTTCCGCGGCCTGGGACGCGGCGGAGCCGGCGGCGCTGGCCGAGGTCATGGCGCCGGTGTTGACCGCCGCCGTGACCGGCACCCCGCTGGACTTGCCCTGGGTCTGGATGTTCGCCGCGTTGACCACCCGCAGAGCGGCAATGTTGACGTTGCCCGAGACCCGGATCCCCGCCTCGCCGGCATCGATGGTGCCCAGGGGCGCGATCAGGTCGATGTCGCCGGCCGCCACTTCGGGTATCGGGTTGAGAGTGGCGATCCCCGCCCCGGTGCTGGGCACCGACGGCGACAGGCTGACGTTGCCCCAGTTGTCGTAGACCCGCTTGGGCGGTGTATAGACCACGGTGGTCTTGGAACCGCGGCCGGCGTTGATGTCGCCCGCCGCCGACCAGCCCATGATCGAGCCGCCGAAGGTGGTCATGATCCGGCTCTGGCCCAGCAGGATGCTGCCCAGGGAGTACAGCTGGATGTCCCCCGCGCCCTGGGTGATGATCCCCGCCGAGGCCGGTGGCGCCGTGCCCTCGATGCCGAAGGTCTGGTTGCCGCCGGGGGTCAGCATCTGGATGTTGCCGCCAAAGTCGGTGTGCACCCCGGCACCGCCGAACAGGGTGATATCGCCCTGGTAGGTGATCGGGTTGCCCGCCACGTCGGTGCTCGGGAACAGCCCGGCAATCGCCGCACGGCCACGGGCATAGCTGCCCTGGCGCATGCCGCCTTCCTCGGTGTACTCGCGGCCGGCGGCCTTGAGCTCGGCAAAATACACATTCCGGGCAAACACCCGCTGTTGTTCCGCGGGCAGGGCCGCGTAATAGGCCCGGGCCTGGGCGCTGTCGCCGACAAAGCCGAAGCGCTCGGCCAGCCAGTCCAGCAGTTCGCCCTCGTAGGTCTTGGCCACCCGGGCGCCCGACAGGCTTTCGCCCGGCTGGGCGAGGTTGGCCGGGTCCAGGTAAGCCTCGACGAAGCGCCGGTAGTCCGGGCCGTTGGGGCCGAACCCGGCCTGCATCACGATGCTCGCCCCAGGCCGGCGGTCCCCCGGCGCCACGGCGCCGATGCTGGTGACGCTGACCTTGTCCTCCATGAGGATGTTGCGCCCCGCGGTCAGTTCCAGGGTGCCGGGGCCGGCGACGTTGAAGTTGCTGTAGAGGATGTCGCGCCCGGCGCTGACGACGGAGATGTCGCTGGGGTTGTTGTGCACAAACAGGTTGCCCTGGGAGGTCGAGCCATTGACCGGGTCCTCGACGCCGAAGGTCCGGCCACTGCTGACGATATCGCGCCCGGCCATCATCCACACCGGGCGGCTGCCCTCGTACCAGGTCTGCCCCGAGTGCAACTGGGAGGCGGCCTGGCCGAAGGTGATGATCCGGCCGCTGTTGACCCCCATCAGGTCGCCGTTCACCGCATAGAAACGCGCCGGATCGGCCGGGCCGGCAACCAGCCCGGAGACGCTGCCGGAACCGAAGGCGAACAACGGCAGGATCGAGCCGATGACCGGGTTGCCGTTGACCGACAGGTTGCTGGCCACCACCTCACCCTCGATGCTGCCGACAAATGCCGGACGCCAGGGCGTGGCCACCGAAGCGGCCGCGGCGCCCGACTGGCTGACGGTGAAACCGCCCGCGTAGATCGAGTCCTGGGCCAGGAACTGCAACTGCCCTGCGGCGCCCGGCGCCAGGAACAGCGGCACCCGGTAGTTGAGGTCGCCGACTTGCGCGCTGGCGGCCTTGCCATAGTAAAGGCTGCCGCTGGCTGCCACGGCCCTGAGGATCGACGGATAGACCACTGCCAGATCGGTGCTGCCAGGGCTGGTGAGCGGGGTCAGGTTGCCGCCCAGGGACATCAGGTCGATGGCGGTACGCTCGGTCCACAGGGTGAACCAGCTCCGGCCGCTGCCTTGCTGGCTGCCACGGCTGAAGAGCGCGGTGTTGAACTGGCGGACCCGGCCCGGGTCCTCGACGTTCTGCACCACCAGGTCGCTGCGGCTCTGCAGGTTGAAGGTGGCATCGCCGGGCACCAGGGTCAGGCCGCCCTGGGCCAGGCCACGGGTGGCGCGCAACGGGTCGAAGGCCCGGGCTTCGCTGGGGTTGTGGTCGACGGCGGTGCCGCCATAGTGCAGGTCGATGCTGCCCAGGGAGGCACTCTGCAAATGGCTGCTGCCACGCAGGTTGACCACCACCCCGTTGCGATGCTCGATGACCAGGTTGCTGGCCGGGTTCAAGGCGCCCGCAATGTTCACCCGCAGGTCGCCACCGCCGGTCAGTTGCAGGCTGCCATCGCTGGCGACCCGGCCGGTACTGCCCACGGCCAGCACCAGCCCCTGGCTGCGGGGCGCCACGGTGGAGGCGCCGGCGCTGTCCGTCAGGCGCTGGAGGATGCCCGCGTCACCGCCGACATTCAGCTCCAGGTTGCCGCCGCCCAGGGTGCCGAACCCGGTAAAGCCCAGCATCCGGTCGGCGCTGCCGTTGGCCGCATAGGTGCCGAAGTTGATCCACCAGGCACCGGGTTGCGCCGAACCGCCGGTGGCGACATCGCCGCTGCCCTGGCGCCACAGCCAGTTGCCCACTTCGGCCGAGTCCTGGCCGTTGTCCTTGGGGTTGGGCCAGGCACGGCTGTCGTTGGCGGTACTGCTGATATTGCCGGTCAGGTCGCCACCGGCACTGACCCGCAGGTTGCCCCCCGCCTCCGGGTACCAGGCGCGGTACAGGCTGGTGCCGCTGCCATTGACGAACTGTTCGAAGTAACTGCCCGGGTCATTGAGCACCGTGGCTCCCGTTCCCAGGGCCCGTGGCTGGTTGTAGGGATCGCCGGCCGTCGTCGCCGTGGAGGAAGTACCGGCGGTGTAGACCCCGTACAGCGAGTCCATGCTCAGGTTGCCGGCACTGAGCAGTTCAAGGTCGCCGGTGCCGGTGCGGATCACGCTGAAGCGGCTGCTGGACGGCGTTGCGCCATAGGTCTTGCTGTCCAGGGCCATGCAGAAGGCGGGTGACTCTTCACAGAAGGCCGCGACGGACGACTGCCCCAGGTCCAGCAGGAGTTGCTCATCGATCGGATCGCCGGCCTTGACCACCACCCCGGCGCCCGCCAGCTCGTCCACCGCCAACTGGGTCCAGGCGTAGCTGGCCTTGATCGCGCAATAGGCCGGGCTGTCGGCACAGAACTGCTCGATCGAGGTCTGCCCCAGATCCACCAGCAGTTGTTCGTCGATCGGATCACCGGCCTTGACCACTATCCCTACGCCGGCCAGGTCATCCACCGCCACCTGGGTCCAGGTCCGCACCACCTGGCTGGGCAGTTCCTTGGCGAACATCCCGTAATGGCTGTCCGCCAGATGCAAGTCACCGCTGCGTGGGTTGGCCTGCACGATGCGGCTGTCGGCTGCGCTGGTATCGGCCCCGGCCACCAGGCGCAGGGACCAGGATTGCGAGCCTTCGGCAAGCATCGGCGCAATGGCCCAGAGCTTGCCCTGGCGCCCGACGTCTTCGGGCCGCAACTGCACCGAGTCGACGCCGCTCGGCAGCTTGACGTTGGTGCCGGCCGGGATCAGGCCGCCCTTGGGCAAGGCCTTGCTGCCGTCGAGCATGACGATGTTGTTGTTCACATTGGCCAGGTGTACTTGCGGCAGCGGCACGCCCTTGGGCCAGGTCATGGACCGCAGCTGGGTGCCCTGGGTCAACAGCGTCCCGGCCTCCAGACGGGTGCCGGCGACCAGGGTCCTGGGCTCGCCAAGCAGGGTGCCGGCGGCGAACAGCAGGTTGCCCGAGGCATCGCGAATCGCCGCCGCCAGTACCGTACCCGCCGGCAGTACCAGGGTCTGGTCCAGGGTCGCCGTGACCGGCAGGCGCGTGCCCGCGGCCACGGTCAACCCCTTGATCGGCAGGTCGTAGTTGAGGGTGCTGCCCGCCGGGAAGGCGGTGCCGTCGGCCAGGGTCACGCCGTTGCCCGGCACGATGATAGTGCCACCGGTGAAGTCCACACCCGGCAGCAGCACCCAGCCCTTGTCGTCCACGGTGGCAGGCGGCGGCGCGAAGCCGTCGTTGATGCTGCCATAGACATTCAGGTCGCCCCCGGCGCGCAGCGTCAGGCTGCCGACCTCGCCGGAACCGTAGACCGAGGTCTTCTGGCTGTGGGGGTTGAGGCTGGCATAGCGATAGCCCGACAGGTCCAGGTCGCCCTGCACCACCAGGTCGCCGTCTGCGCTCTTGCTGACGATCTCGACCCCGGGCCGCAGATGGAAGGCGTCGGCATAGCTGGCGTTGTTCAGGCCGGCCAGCTTGTTCTGCAGCAGGTCGCTGTTTTGCAGGGCCGCGTTGATAAAGGCCGTGCTCTGGGCATGCTTGGCATCCAGGTAGGCCTGGGTGATTTCCTGGTAAGGGCGGCCGCTGGCGGTGGCGTCGGTTTTTTCCGGAGCATCGTCGTAGCGGAGCATGCCGTTGACCGCAATCGAGCGCGCGCCCTGGATATCCAGCGGGCCGCGGGCATCGATGTCGATGTCGTTGCTGCTCTGGTCCGCCTGGACGAGGCGCGGCGCGTTCAGCTCCAGGGTGCCGCGGCTGCGACCGTCGTTCTGCCCCGCCGCGCTGCCCACAGCCACGTCGGTGCCGTGGCGCAGGTCGATGCGCGCACCGTCGGCCAGGGTCAGGCGGCCCTGGCCCGAGCTGAGCACCACGCTGGCGCGGTTCGGTGAGTCGATGATCTTGCCGTAGCTGTCCACCCGCAGCTTGCTGCCGTGGGCATCGAGCACCGCGCTGCCGTCCAGGGTCAGGCCCTTGCCGGCCGCCAGGTTGATACTGCCGACCCGTTCGCCGCTGGCGTCCACTCGCCCGGTAACCCGCAGGCTGCCGTTGTCCACCGAGACGTTGACGGTGCTGGCCCTGACCCCGTCGCCGATGGTCAGGTCGCCCTGCTTGAGCTGGAAGCTGCGTGCGCCAAAGACCTGGCCCTGGTTCAGGCGCTGGTTGAGGGCGGCGAACTGCTCGTCCAGGGTGCCGCTGCTGCCCAGGTGCTGGGCCTGGATTTCCACCGTGGCGCCGAGGAACGGCACCAGGGTGCCGCCGGCATCGTAGTAGCCGCTGCTGCCGCCAAGGACCTTGCCCGCCAGGTCTACCCGCCCGGCCGCACCGTCCAGCGCCACCGCCCGCAGTTTGCCGGCCTGGTTATGGGTGGCCGAAAGGTCGATGGTCGAGCCCGTGGCCTGCAGCACATTGCCGGTAGCACTCTGCAGCAGCACTTCGCCGCCGGCGCCGTATTTGCTCAGGTCATTGAAGGCGATGGTGCGGCCAGCCACATCGATCAGCGCCGCATCGGTCAGGCTGACATCACCCCGGGCCCCCAGGGTCACCTTGCCGCTGGGCAGCACCACGGCACTGGCCAGGCGGATGCTGTCGCCCTGCAGAGACAGTTCCGCGCCCTGGCCATTGGCCTGGCCACGAGGGCCGGCCGAGGCGCCGATATCCATGGCGCCGCCAGCGGTGATGCGGTTCACCGAACCGGCCTCGCCGGTCATCAGTGGGGTGAGGATATTCAGGTTGCCGCCGCTGTAGGCAAAGCCCTTGAGCGGATCGAAGGCGCCCTGGCTCTGGTAGACCGACAGGCTGCCCTTGTGGTTGGCGGTAATGCGCTGGCTGGCATTGAGGTCGACGTTGGCGAAACCCAGGGCCAGGCGGTCGAAACTCTTGGTGGTGCTGGGCTGGGCAAAGGCCCCGTAGCCGAACTCGATGCGTTCGGCATTGATTTGCAGGCGGCCGCTGCCGGTTCCGGCACCGCCGGCCACCACCGCGCCTGCCGGGGTCTCGGAACCCTGCCAGATCAGGTTGGCGGTGTGGATGCTGGCCACATCATTGGCGCCCCCGGCACCGTAGATCGCCGGGGTGGAGAGCATCAGGTTGCTCAGCAGCGACTTGCCGGTCGCCGGGTCGTAGGTGTCCAGGCTGGCGCTGCCGTAGAAGTTGAAGCCGTCCCGGGCCGAGAGCTGCAAGGTCTCCAGGGCCGGGGCGCCGACCTGGGTATCGCCGCGCAGCAGGCGGTCGAGCAGTTGCTGGGTCAGGGTCATGCCGCTGGGCAGGCGATTGCCCGCCGCGGCTGCCGCCAGCGCCTCCGGGCTGCCGACGTTGATATTGTTCAGGCCCAGGTTCAGGTGGCGGGTGCCGTAGCGCACCTGGTCACCCAGCTCGAAGGCGTTGTCGGTCAGGGCAACGATGCTGCCATCGGAATACAGTGCGGTCTGCCCGCTGCACGGCGCGCTGGCGCACACCCCGAGCCGGATGCCGCCGCTGGTCTGTCCGCCGGCCTGGGCCTTGCTGATCACGTTGAGCAAGCCGTTGGACACCGCCAGCATATTGGCCACCTGGTAGGTGAAACCGTCACGGGCGTCATAGCTGGCCTTGCCTCGGCCCAGGGTATTGATCGAGGCGCCCTGCTCCAGGACGATCTCGCCGGTGTTGCTCACCAGGAACACTTCCGGCGCGGCCAGGCTGGCGCCCTCGCGCAAGGTGATCGAGCCCTTGGGCGTGTTCACGCCTTCGGCCACGGTGATGTAGTTGCCGCCCTGGCCGTACTTGACCAGCGTCAGGCCGCCCAGCATCAGGCGCGCTGCGCCCATGGCGTTGAGGCTGTCGGCATCCAGGGTAACGCCGTTGAAACCCTGGGTGGCCGACTTGCCGGCCGCCACCACTTCGATGTTGCCACTGCCCATGTTCAACACCGCGACGGTGCCGCCATAGCCCCCCGCAGCGGCATCGAAACGGCCAATGCCCTTGAACGAGAAGGCATCCGCACCGGCCCCCGGCTCCAGGGCCAGCTTCAGGGTCTTGGCGTCCACCGGCAGCATCGGCCGTGGCACCCCGAGCTTGGCGGCATCGGCCAGGGCAAACTGGGCATAGCCGGTTTCGTTGTACTGGGAATAGCGGCGCAGGGTGTCGGCCGAGGTCAGGATCAACTGGCTGGCGACGCTGTTGCTGATCCCGGTATGGGCGATCGACAGGCGCCCGGCGGTGGACCAGGAGCCATTGCGCAACGGCTGGGTCGCGCCTTCGGTGCCGAGCCCGGCGAGGCCGTTGATCTCCACGCGAAAGGCCCCCGGCATCAGCGCATAGGTGGACGGCATCAGGGTGTAGGTGCCCGCCGCCAGCCCCGGAACCCCGGCGCCAATGGTGATTTGCTGGCCGATCAGCGGGTCCACCGCGCCACCCTCCGGTGCCACTGGCGCATAGCCCGGCTGCACCCCGGGCACTATGGCGTAGATCGGGTTGCTGCCCAGGCCCGGGAGGACGAAGCTGCCGTTGGCGCCGATCTGCACCAGCGGGCTGTAGCGCGCATCGGTGGAGCCGCCGCGCCCGGAAATGAACCCGGCGCCCAGCAGTTCGCCACCGCCGGACAGGTCCACGGTGGCATCGGGCTGTACCTGCACCGACTTGCCGCCCAGGATCACCCCGACGCTCAGGTCGCTGTTCTCATTCACCAGGGCGCCCTGGCCGAGGAAGGTCACGGTCTTGCCGTTGTACTTGTAGACCTGGCCATCGACGGTGCCGCCGTAAGGCAGTACCAGGCCCTTGCCGCTGACCGAAGTCAGGCTGCCGGGCAGCAGCTCGACCTTGCTCGCGCCCAGGTTGCCGATCTCGATCAGCCCCAGGGGCGCACGGACCACCCCGCCCTGCTGGATGTTGGCCGCGCCCAGCTGCAAGCGGCCGAAGGCCGAGTACGGCACAGGCGCCTCGCCCTGGCCGGTGCGGCCGATGGCCAGGGTGCGCGTGGGGTCGAAGTTGATGCTGGTGCCGGAAATATCGTTGAGGTAGCCGGCAATCACTCGGGCCCCGACCTCGGTGCCCGGGTACAACTGCGCGGCCCGCAGGGTCATGTCGCCCTGGGTCAGCAACTGGGTGCTGATGCCCTTGGCGATCACATCGGCCCCGGCCCCGGCGAGAAAGCGCAGGTCGCCCTGGCTGGTCAGTTGCACATGGTCGAACCCGCGGCGCTCGACGCCGAGCAGGCTGTTGTCGGCCTGGCGCAACGTGCCCTTGCTGCCGAACACCACGTTGCCACGCACATCGATCAGGTTGCCGCTGGCATTGAACTGCGCCTGGGTGGCCTGTTGCGACGGCGTGCCGGTGGAGACCGGACGCACGTACTGGTCCTTGGCTTCCAGCGGCGCGAGGATGCCCGCCAGCAGCAGGTAGGGTGCCGACAGGTCGACCCGGCTATTGGCCGCAGCGCTTTCGCTGAGGTTCAGGGCACCGCTGTACAGGCGCAGGCTCTGGCCCATGTTCAGCGACACATCGCCATCGAAGCTCAACAGGCCGTTGCTCAGCAGTGCCAGGTTGTCGAAGCCGCCGGCGGTGACCTGATCCACCCCGAGGCGGCCGTGGCCATACTCCAGGCTGGCGGCCGCGGCGTCGGCGCTCGCGGGCAGCGCACTGCCCTGGTGGGTCTGGCTGAGCACCAGTTCCCGGGCCTTGAGCACCCGGTCGTTGACCGCGTTCTTGATGTAGTACGGGCTTTCCAGGGCCAGCGACAAGGTGCCCCCTGCAGCGCCAGCGCCTCCGGCCCGGGCGACGAAGCTGCCATCCAGGTACAGGCCGTTGTTGGACGCGAAGCTGATGCTGCCACCGTTGCTGGCCACCTGCACCCGGCCCTGGCCGGGAATGTCCAGGGCCGCCTGGGCGCCGGAAGCGTCGAGACGCGCCCCCTCGCGCACCACCACAAACAGGTCGCTGGCCTTGGCGATACCGGTGGCCAGGTCGATCTCGCCGCCGATGGCGATCTTGCCGCCATTGCGCACCTGGCCGTAACGGCGGCCACGGTTGTCCACGGCGCTCACCGCCCGCGCCGCCACATCAATCACCGCCTGCTCGCCGACCCAGATCGAGCGCCCGTGACCGGCGGCATTGGCGGCCTCGGAACTGGCCACCGTCAGGCCGCCCAGACTGACGCTGCCGCCCCAGGCATTGAGCGTGCCGTTCAGGGTCAACTGGCCGACGCTGCGCAGGTTGATGGCCTGCCCCGGGTCGACACTGATCACCGCGCCCTGCCCCACGCTCAGCGCCGTGGTGGCCAACTGGGCGGCCGTGGAGTACTGGTTGCCGGCGCTCAGGGTCAGGCCGGCGCCACGGCGCTGGGTCAGCACGCCCCTGGTTGCATCCTGCTGGTACAGCTGCGGCAACCAGCGCTCCAGCACCGTGGCCGGGTCGCTGCCAGTGGCACTGCTGCTGGCCTGGGCCCCGTAGCGGTAGACCGGCATGTTGACCTCGACCTGGGCGCCCTCGGCCACGGTCAGCCCTTCGTTGCCGGTGATGTCGTAGGCACCGAAGCCCTTGTTGAAAAAATCCCCGGCCAGTTGCAGGGTGCCGGCCTCGGGGGCCGGATCATGGGCGCCAATCAGCACCTTGTGCGCCTGCAGGGCCAGGGTGCCGCCACCGTTGACCCCATACCCGCGCAGCTCGCCATCGAGGTCGAGCTTGCCGTCGGCGGCCAGGGTCACGTCGCCGCCCTTGCCACCGCTGGTCTTGCCGTCATAGGCAATGCTGGCGCCGGAGCTGGCATCCACCAGGGTGCCGTTGGCCAGGTTGAGGTCGCCGCTGCTGCGCAGCGACACCTTGCCCCCGTTGATAAAGGCCAGGCCGCTGCTGTCCGAGGGGTCCAGGGCCAGGTTGTTCCAGCGCCCGCTGGCATCCAGCTTGACCCCGCTGGCCACATCGACCCGGGCCTGGGCGCCGCCGGTGGGCGCGAGGATCACATCGCCGACCACGAAATTGCGGTTCACATCCACCTGGTTCAGCACGTTGCCGGCGTTGATGCTGCCACCGTGGGCGGTGAGGTTGGCGTTGATCTTGACCTCTGGCCCGAACAGGGTGATGTCGCCGCCATCGGCCACCTTCAGCGCACCGTTGACCTGGACCTGCTGCCTGGCGCCGACCTTGATCGCCCCCAGCTGGAAGCCGTTGAGCTGGTCGCTGTCCAGCACCAGCTGGCCCTGGCGGTTGGCCGGCAGGGCTGTGGCGAGGTCCAGGCCGTCGGCGATCTTCTGCTGGTTGGCCTCGATCAGCACCTTGTCCACGCTGGGGCTCAGGGCGTAGCGCAGGGTGCCGCTGGTCTTGTTGTAGATCGGCGTGTAGTTGCCAATGATCAGTTGCGCGCGCTGGGCCGCGGCCTTGTGCGATTGCTGGTAGCCGTCGAGGTTGATGTTCGGCGCCTGGGTCTGGCGGTCGCCCTTGAACACTTCGCTCACCAGCTGGCCTTCGAGCACGGCGTTGCTGGTGCCGATCACCAGCTTGCCGGCGTCGCGGCCGACGCTGTAGCCGGCCTCGTAGCGGCGCTGCTGGGCGATCAGCGGGTTGTAGTAGTAATCGGTGCGGCCCCAGCGCGGGCTGCTGTCCACATAGCCCTTGTAGATGCCGGTGTAGAGCAGGTCCCCCGGCGCCCTGGAGAGCTCGTACAAGCGCCCGTCGGCGCCCTTGAGCCAGGTCTGCTGGATGTAGCCGCCCTGCACATCGACGGTGCCGCCGGAGAGGTTCAACTGGGCGCCGGACTGGGTCACCACGTCCTTGCCGGTGAAGGTCAGGGTACCGCCCTGGGCCATCCACTCGCCGATGTTGTGGCCCTGGGTGCCCAGGTAGCCGCCCACTTCCAGCAGGCCGCCGGCGGTGTACCAGCGATCGGTGGCGTAGCCGTTGGTGCCCGCCGGGACGAACACCAGCTCGCGCAGGTCGACCCAGACGTCGTTGTTGATCAACTGGCCGCTGTCGCGGTTGCCCGCCGAATCGCGCTGCTCGTTGCCCTGGACGTTGATCTTGATGTTGTTGGACTCCATCGCCACCTTGACCCCGACAGCGCCGGCCACATCGATCACCGCGCCATCGCGCACCAGGCTGCGCTGCCCGGCACTGACCGCCACCTGGCCACCGGTGGCCAGGGTGATGGAGCCGTCCTGGAAATCCACGGTGCCGCCGCTGACGATCTCCACCCGGGACTGGTCGCTGCGGTCGACCACGCTGCTGAGGTTGTTGAACTGGCCGGTGATCAGGTTGGTCGGGGTGCCGTCGAGGTTGATCAGGCCGTTGTTGCGCTGGCTGTCCAGAGCGCTGCTGCCACTGCTGTCCAGAAGGATTGCGGTGGTGCTGCCCTGCCCCAGGGTCACGCTGCCGGTGCTGTCGCTGGCGGAGTTGAGTAAATGGATGGTGCCGCGGGTGTCCACCGAAGTGCTGGCCAGGGCCACGCCGTTCTGCGCCACCTGGTGCCCGGTGAGGGTGATATCGCCCGTGGAGGCCATGATCAGGCCGCTGTTGCTGACCTTGCCGGCGCTGCTGCCGGCCTTCAGCGAAGTGGCAACTTCATTGCCCCGGGTGGTGGAGTGCTGGTTGCCGCTGGTGCCGACCCCGCGGCGGATGTAGAAGCTGTCGCCGGCCGCCAGGGTGGTCTGGCCCTTGGCAGTGACGATGGTGCCGGCGTTCTCCACTTCCGAGCCCAGTAGCAAGGCATAGCCGCCGGATTCGGTGGAGGTGGCCGCCGGGTGGGTCTGGATCAGCGCACCGCGCTGCACCTGGACCTTGCCCAGGGCATCGCTGAAGGTCGGCTGGGTGCCGTTGGCGTCCACATAGAGCCCGCGCTGGGTGAACTGCTCGTCGCTGATGGTGGCCGCGGCTGCCACCAGGTTGCGCACATTGACCTGGCTGGTGCCGCTGAAGATCACCCCGTTGCGGTTCATGATCATCACCGTACCGGCGCCCTTGATCTGGCCCTGGATTTCGCTGGGCCGTCCATTGGGGTCGTTGACCTTGTTCAACAGCGCCCAGTTGGACTGCTGCTGGAAGTCGACGGTGGTGTTGCGCCCGACGTTGAAGGTTTCCCAGTTGAGAATGGCCTTGTCGGCGGTCTGCTCGATGGTCACCGTGGTCTTGCCGCCGGACTGGCTCTGCACCGGCCCTTTGGCATTGAGCCAGCCCTGGGTCAGGCTGTTGTCGACCTTCAGCCCGCCTTCGCCGAGGCCATCGGGAATGGTG
The DNA here is from genome assembly GCF_058799535.1 of Pseudomonas sp. GW822-FHT06D10. Taxonomy (NCBI): domain Bacteria; kingdom Pseudomonadati; phylum Pseudomonadota; class Gammaproteobacteria; order Pseudomonadales; family Pseudomonadaceae; genus Pseudomonas; species Pseudomonas sp. GW822-FHT06D10. The sequence goes on from NZ_JBXALN010000001.1 coordinate 1,265,620, forward strand.
CTCACCGTGCCGAATGCGGCCTGGCGTGCGGCAGCCTGGGCCGCTTGCTGGGCGGCGATGGCGGCAACGCTGGAATTGAGGTTGCTCAGGGAGCGCTGCAACTGCTGGTTGGCGCGGGTCTGCTGGGACAGCGGTGGGATCCCCGGAACCTGGCCGTTGGTGCGCGCGGCGGTGGCGGCCTGGGACGCGCCCTTGTCGGCGAACCAGCCGGAACTGAAGGCCGTGGCGCCATGGGCACTGCCCGCCACCATCAGCAGGGCGATGGCCTGGGCCAGGGGCTTGAGTCGCAGGATCGGCAGCTCGCCATCAGGGCGCAGCGCGGGGGATTTGACCGGTGGTTTGCAGCGAACCATTACTACTCATCCTTTGTTATGACGCCCACGGGAGCGCGACGCTTGTAGGGCCCAGGGCGCGCGTCACTGCTTTAGGGGATAGGCCGTTGGCGCGAGGCGCGACCGAACGGATGTCACGGAAAATTCATCTTTGGGGTGCAGGGTGTCGCCCCTGCCCCTGCGTGCCACGGCGGCAGGCAGGGGCAAGCGGCGCTGGCCGGCTAGAAAGGTCGGCCAATGGCGTTGCAGATATTGGGGTTGCCGATACTGCGCAGGCTGGCGGGTGTCACGAAGGCGTTCCGTATCGCGGCCTTCCAGATCGCCGGCAAGGGTTGCAGGTTGTTGTTGAGCAGTGCCGCATCGTTAGTGACCAGCGAACCGTACTGGCGGGCAAAGAACGCCCGCACCTGGGCGGTTTGCGTCGCATCGGCGTAGCACTGGCTGAAAATCGCGGTGCTAAAGCCCAGGATCGGATACCCGACGCTGGGAAATGGCACCACCGAGGGGTCATTGCCATCGAACGAAGCGGCGAACACCGGTACCCACCTGATGGGGTCGCTGAACGGGCCGGTCGATAGGTTCGCCGTCGGCGGGCTGATCAGGCTGATGGCATTGACGATGTTCGCCGGTGTCGGGGCTATCCCCCCTACCCGCGCTACCTTGCTGCCATCTTCCAGCCCGGCAAGGGTGCTGGATGCGTGGCTCGAACCGATGAAGGTCACACTCCCCGGGGTTGCATTGAGCACTTCCATGATCTGGGGGCTGCCCTGCGCGCTCTTGGCGGTCTGTGGCACCGAGGCTGGATAAGCGTTGGCGAAGAACCGGGTCACCGCGAAAGGCCCGGCCGGTTCAGAGCACTTGGCATTGAGAAAACGGGTAAACAGCTCGGTGGTGCCACTGGGCCCTTGCGGGTAGACCACCGTCAGTGGTCCGTTAGTGCCTGCACCGCTCGACAGGTACTCCCAACGGTCCAGCCGGCCCGAGAAGATCCCGCACACGTCATTGACGCTCAGGTCCAGGTTGCCAATGCCGGCCTTGTTGAAGCGGATCGCCACCGCCGTGGCGGCGACGGGCACCTGGATCAACGGCCCCCAGCTCGCCCCATGGGCCATGGAGTAGCCGTCGAGCTCGCTGCCTCTCAACTTCGATTCAGTGGCCACCCAGTGCACGTTCCGGGTAGGGGCGCCCGGAATCAGGCGGTTGTAGTCGTTGTTCAGAAAGGCTTCCTTGTCCCCGAGATCAGAACCGATGTAGGGCGCAAAACCCGCCGTCAGTACCCCGGGCGCCAGGTAGTACGACTGCGGCAGCGTCGACCCGCCACCGTTGATATCCGCCAGGGCCAACTGGGCACATAGGGCGCTGCCCACCAGTGACGTGGCTAACCAATGCATTTTGAACATGACATGACTCCTGTCGTATCAGGACGGGCGAGCACTCGTGCCGGACCGTTGTGCCGAGCATGAAAAAAATCAGCAACGGTCGAAACCGTTGCTGATCCGGGGGCTGCAGGTATCGGACGCGAGAGTTACAGCGGACGGCCGATGGCGTTGCAGACGCTGGCGTTACCGATGCTCAGGCCGCTGGAGGCAGTGACGAACGAGTCACGTACTGCGGTTTTCCAGGCAGCTGGCAGAGGCACGAAGCGGTTGTTGTTGATGGCGGTGTCGTTGTTCACCAGGGCACCGTAGTGACGGCTGAAGAAAGCCCGTACTTGCGAAGTCTGGTTAGCGTCGGCGTAGCACTGGCTGAAGATCAGGTTGGTGAAGCCCAGGATTGGGTAACCGCTGGTTGGGTACAGGCGCAGGCTCTTGTCGCTTGGGTTGGCGTCGATGTTGGCCTGGGAAGTGAAGACAGGAACCCACAGGTTCTGGTCGCCACGAACAGTGGTATCAGGCACGGCAACCGCGGCGATAGCCGAGGAAACGTTGGCAGGCGCCGGGGAAACGCCAGCCACCTTGGCCACCTTGGTAGCGTCGTCCAGGCCGGCCAGGGTCGGCGCGGCGTAGTCCGGGCTCATGTAGGTGATGCGACCGTCGCCAGCGTTCAGCGCGTCCATGACGCCTTGGCTGGTAACAGCGGCAACCGCACCGGCAGGCAGGCCACCCGAGTAGCTGGAGGCGAAGTTGGTGGTCACGGCGAAGGTGCCGGTCTCGGCGCACTTGGCGTTCAGGAAGCGGGTGAACAGCTCGGTGGTGCCGCTGCTTTCATTGCGGTAGACCACGGTGATGGCGCCGGTACGGCCCGAACCTGCAATCTGGCTCCAGTCGGAAACACGGCCCGAGAACACGCCGCACAGGTCGTTGACGCTCAGGTCAACGGCAGCAGTGCCGGCCTTGTTGAATGGAACGGCAACCGAAGTGGCCACCGAAGGCACCTGGATCAGCTTGCCCCAGGCCGCTTGGTGGCCAGTGGCGTAGCTGTTCAATTCGGCAGCGGTGAGCTTGGAATCGCTACCGGCCCAGTGCACGTTCTTGCCGGTGGTGCCGGCCACGAACTTGGTGTAGTCGTTGTTCAGGAAGGCAGCCTTGCCGTTGCCGCTGCCTACGCCGATGTAGGGAGCGAAGCCGGCGGTCAGCACGCCAGCGGTCTGGTACAGCGGTTGTGGCAGGGTTGCGCCACCGCCGTTGATATCAGCCATTGCAGCCTGTGCCGAGCACAGGGCAGCCAGGGTCAGGGATGCCGCGAGAACGTTGCGCTTAAACATGAAGAATCTCCTTTCGTCGTGTTCGTACGTTGGGTGAATAGCTCTTGCATGACGCCATGGCACTCGGGCCAGAAGCCTTGATCCAGACGGCTTGATGGGTGAGGCCATGGGGAGAGAAGTTCGCAGTTTCCGGTGACAGATAAAGGAAAAAACCTCGGGAGAAAGCGCCTGTTTTTGCAAAAGATTCTCGGGTGTTTGTCGGAGGTTTTCGCGCCTTTCCCGGGAAAATGACCGCCAGGTTGCCGGGGCTGGAAGCGGCATTGCCCTGCAAGCGCCGAGGGGGCTGGCCACCGGGTCTGAACATGACAGAACGAGGAACCCGAGGTTGGCCCGTTGCCCGGTCGGGAGTGAGGCACGCGGCGCGAAATTTTATCGCTGCCCTGCCCTGTGCTTCGCACCACCGCTTCGCTCTCGTAGGAGCCGGCTTGCCGGCGAAGAGGCCCGCCAGCCCTGCATCGCCGCTGCCGACGCCTTCGCTGGCGAGCCAGCGCCTACGGACCGGGCCAGACGGGGTCAGGTCAGGTCGGGTTGGGTCGTGCGGTTCAAGTGACCAACTGGTTGATCTCGATGATCGGCAGCAGTACCGCCATCACGATCACCAGCACCACACCGCCCATCACAACGATCATCAAGGGTTCGAGCAAGGCGGTCATGCCCATGGCCCGACGCTCGATGTCCCGCGACAGGGTCTGCGCCGCCCGTTCCAGCATCGGCGGCAAGGCGCCGGTCTTCTCGCCGCTGGCGATCAGGTGGATCAGCACCGGCGGAAAGACTTTTTCCACCCGCAGCGCCGCCGCCAGGTTGGCGCCTTCGCGCACCTTGGCCGTGGCCTCGCTCACGCTCTGGCTCAGGCGGTCGTTGGACAGGGTCTGGCGCGCCGCTTCCAGGGCCCGCAACAAAGGCACCCCGGCGCTGCCGAGGATCGCCAGGGTCGAGGCAAAACGCGCGGTGTTCAGCCCCAGGACAAAGCGCCCGATCAGCGGCAGGCGCAGGATCCGGCTGTGCCAGTTCAAGCGCGCCCGGGGGTTGCGCAGGTACACCCGCCAGCCCCAGAACCCGGCGACCATGGCGGCAAAACACAGGCCGCCCCAGGCACGGATGAAATCACTGGCATTGAGCATGGCCAGGGTCAGCCCCGGCAGGTCCTGGCGCGCCTGGGAGAAGGCACTGACCACCTGAGGCACCACATAGCTGAGCAGGAAGATCACGATGCCGATGGACACCAGCCCCACCACCCCCGGGTAGATAAAGGCGGTGAGGATCTTGCCCCGCAGGCCGTTGCGCTCTTCAATGTAGTCCGCCAGCCGCTCCATGACCTGGGCCAGGTCGCCGGACTCTTCGCCGGCGGCGATCAGCGCCCGGTAGATCTCCGGAAAATCCCTGGGCCGCGCCGCCAGGGCCTCGGCCAGGCGCATGCCGCTGCGCACATCCGCGCGCACCGCGCTCAGGGTCTGGGCGATGTGCTTGCGCTCGGCCTGCTCCACCGTGGCGCTCAGCGCGGCCTCCAGCGGCAGGCTGGCCCCCAGCAGGCTGGCCAGCTGGCGGGTGGCCCAGGCCAGGTCGTTGTCCGAGAGCCTGGGGCGCAGTAGCCCCCCTGCTCCGCCGTCGCCGCCGTTGCCATCGAGCTGCACCAGCAAGGCGGTCAGGCCGCGGCTGCGCAGGCTGGCGAAGGCCGCACCCTGGCTGTCGGCTTCCAGGTGCCCGGATTCGATCTTGCCGAGGGCGTCGGCGGCTTCATAGCGATAGCGATTCATCAGGCGTCCCGTGTCACACGCAGGATTTCTTCCGGCGCGGTGGCGCCGCTGCGCACCCAGCGTTCACCGTCCTCGCGCATGCTGAACATCCCGGCCCGGCGCGCGGCGGCACGCAGGGCCTGCTCCTCGGCGCCCTGGTGGATCAGGCTGCGCACATCGTCATCGATGCAGAACAGCTCATGGATCCCGGTTCGCCCGCTGTAGCCGATGTGGTTGCAGGCCGGGCAGCCCACCGGGCGCCAGGTGCCGGGGTTGGCCGGGTCCTGCTCCTTGCACTGGCTGCACAGGCGCCGCACCAGGCGCTGGGCCAGCACCCCGAGCATCGACGAGGCCAGGAGAAACGGCTCCACCCCCATGTCGATCAGGCGGTTGACCGCCGATACCGCGTCGTTGGTGTGCAGGGTCGCCAGCACCAGGTGCCCGGTGAGCGAGGCCTGGACCGCGATCTGCGCGGTCTCCAGGTCGCGGATCTCGCCGATCATGATGATGTCCGGGTCCTGGCGCAGGATCGCCCGCAGGGCCAGGGCGAAGGTCATGTCGATCTTGGCGTTGACCTGGATCTGGCTGATGCCCGGCAGGTCGTATTCCACCGGGTCCTCGACGGTGAGGATATTGCTGGTGCTGGCATCCAGCCGGGCCAGGGCCGCGTAGAGGCTGGTGGTCTTGCCGCTGCCGGTGGGCCCGGTGACCAGGACGATGCCATGGGGCTGGCGGATCAGGGTATCCAGGCGCGCCAGCAGGTCCGGGTCCATGCCCAGGGTCTCCAGTTGCAGGCGCCCGGCCTGCTTGTCCAGCAGGCGCATCACCACCCGCTCGCCATGCCCGGTGGGCACCGTGGACACACGAATATCGATGGGCCGCCCGGCCACCCGCAGGGCGATGCGCCCGTCCTGGGGCAGGCGTTTTTCGGCGATGTCCAGCTGGGCCATGATCTTGATCCGCGACACCAGCGCGCCGTGCAGCGCCTTGCGTGGCGACACCACGTCGCGCAGGGTGCCGTCGACCCGGTAGCGCACCACCGAATGGGTCTCGAAGGGTTCGATATGGATATCGCTGGCCTCGTCCCGCGCGGCCTGGGTGAGCAAGGCGTTGATCATGCGGATTACCGGGGCGCCGTCCTGGGTGTCCAGCAGGTCGGTGATTTCCGGCATGTCCTGCATCAGGCGGTCCAGGTCCACCTCGTTCTCCGCCGCCCCGACCACCGCTGCTGCGCTGCCGGTGTCGGCGTAGGCGGTGGCCAGCAGGCCGTCGAGTTCCTCGTCGCGAATCCGCTCCAGGCGCGCCGGGCCGAACTGGCGGCGGGCTTCGCTGATGGACCAGCCAGGCGTCGAGGGGCACACCAGCAGCACCGCGCCCTGCTCGGTGTGGCGCAGGAGGATGCGCTGGGACTTGGCCCAGGCGTAGGGCAACTGGGTGGTCATGGCTGTGGCTCCTTGTGGGGTGCGGCGCCATTGCGTGGGCTGCCACGGTGAAACCCGCGATGCCCGCTGGCCTGGAAATGAATGGGGGCATCCCCCATAAGGCGCTGGCTTGCCAGCGCAGGCGCCAGCAAGATCAGCGCCCGATCCACGGGCCCCTTCGCCGGCAAGACGGCGCCTACGAGGGGCTTGGCAGCCCGGATTTGGAGCCCCTTGGCCCCGTTCATTGCACCGGCACCGCGCGAATCGGCGCCCGCGGCGTCTGCGGTACGCCCTGCAGGGACACCGGCACTGCCCCGGGGATCGCCTTGCTCGCCGCCGGCAGTTGCGGCGCCTGGATATCCGGCATCACCCAACTGCGCTCCGGCTGCAACTGGCCCTGTACCCGGCGCATGAAGTCATAGCGATTGAGGGTAATGCTGCGCCCCGCGCCACTGTCGCGAATGATGTAGGGCCGCAGGAACACCATCAGGTTGGTCTTGGTCACGCTGCGCTTGTCGTTGCGAAACAGCACCCCGAGCCCGGGGATGTTCGACAGCCACGGCACTGCGTCGTTGCTCTGGCTGTAGCCGTCCTGCAGCAGGCCGCCGAGCACCATGATCTGCCCGTCATCCAGCAGGATGCTGGTGTCGATCGCCCGCTTGTTGGTCACGGTGCCGGCGTCCACCGAAGCCCGCTGGTCGACGCTGCTGACCTCCTGGTAGATGTCCAGCTTCACCGTGCCGCCTTCGGAGATCTGCGGCCGCACATTGAGCTTCAGGCCCACTTCTTCACGCTGCACGGTCTGGAACGGGTTGTTGCTGGTGCCGCCACCGCCGGTCACATAGCTGCCGGTGACAAAGGGAATGGTCTGGCCGACGAAGATGCTCGCCGCCTCGTTGTCCAGGGTCAACAGGTTGGGCGTCGACAACACGTTGGTGCCGCCCTTGCTCTTCAGGGCCCGGGCCAGGACCTTGAGGTCCAGCACCTTGCCGATCCCCGGGATGTCCACCGTGCCGTTGACCACGCCGACGTTCAGGCCCTTGGGCAACACGTCGATGCTGGTCTTGCTCGCCGGCGTGCCCACCAGCCCGCTGCCGCCGAGGTTGACCCCGCCAAAGCCACCGCGCCCGCCGAGGTTGCCGGCCTGCCACTGCACGCCGAACTCGCTGGCATCGTCTTCGCTGACTTCGACGATCAGGCTCTCGATCACCACCTGGGCACGACGCTGGTCGAGCTGGTCGATGACCTCCCGCAGGTTGCGGTACAGCGGGTCCGGCGCCGAGATCAGCAAGGTGTTGGTGGTGGCATCGGCCTGGATGGTCACGCCACCGGCACTGAAGGCGGTGTTCTGGTCATTCTGCTGGCCCGTGCCGCCCTGGCCGGCGCTGCTGCCCTGGCCGTAGGCGGCACCACTGCCGCTGCTGCTGTTGTTGAGGTTGCCACTGCCGGTGGGCGTGCCGCTGCTGTTCTGGCTCGCGCCCTGGGCGCCCTGGCTGTTGCCGCCCATGCCGCTGAGCATGGCCCGGGCGCCGTCGCTGCCGGCGCTGTCGCTTTCCCCGGTGAGCAGCCCGCGCAGGGCCTGGGCCAGCTTGCCGGCCTGGGCGTTGCGCAGGTACACCACGTGCAGGTTGCTGGGGTTGCTCTGGGCGTTGTCCAGTTTGTAGATCAGGTTGCGCGCCAGTTCGGTGCGCTCCGGGCTGCCGGCGCGGATGATGATGGAGTTGGAACGCGGGTCGCCGATCACGCTGATCTTCTGGGTCTGGTCGGCGCCCTGGGTTTCCAGCAGTTCGGCGACCATGGTGGCGATGTCCACGGCGATGCCGTTCTGCACCGCCACCACATCGGTGTCGATGGCGCTCGGGGTGTCGATGCCGTTGATGATCTGCGCCACCCGCTGCAGGTTCTCCGCGTAGTCGGTGACCACGATGGTGTTGTTGCCCGGGTAGGCATTGATCGGGTTGTTCGGCGAGACGATGGGCCGCAGCACCGGAATCAGGTTCACCGCATTTTCATATTGCAGGCGGAAGGTGCGGGTCAGCATGCCGTTGCCCGCCGGCTTGTCGGCGCTGTAGATCGGCCCGCCCAGCAGCTTGGCGTCGGCTTCGGGCACCACCTGGGCCACCCCGCCCACGTCCACCACGGAGAAACCCTGCATGCGCAGGGCCGCCAGCAGCATGTCGTAGGCCTGGTGCGCCGGCACCTGGCCTTCGCTGACCAGGGTCAGGTTGCCCTTGACCCGTGGGTCCACCAGGAACTGCTGGCCGGTGGAACGGGACAGCGCGCGCACCACCGCCTGGATATCGGCGTCGACGAAGTTCAGTTGCACCGGCTGATCCCCCAGAGGATTGCGCGGCACGCTGGTGCTGCGCGACGTGCCCTGGGCGCGGCTGCTGCTGGTCACCGGGTGCAGGACTTTCGGCCGTTGCGCCTGTTGCGCCTGCAAGCGCTCGCGGTCCGCCAGCAGATCGCCGCTGCGCCGGGTGTCGGCCAGGGGCTGGCCCAGCTCGCTGTCCACCAGCAAGGGCGGCGGCGTGGTGGAGGTGGTGTTGCTGCAAGCCCCCAGCGCCAGCAGCAGAAAAGGTGCGGCCTTGCGACACTGGCGCACGTAGTTGGAACCTGACCACTTCATGAAGCTTCCTTAGCGCCCTGCGCCTGATCCATGCGAACGGTCCCGGACAGTGTGCCTGCCGAGTCTTGGACGGCGGCCGCGTCTGCGCGTTGCAGACGAGCCTCCACCACCTGCAGTGAAAACTGCCGGGGAGCCCCCAGCAGCCAGCCGACCACGGCATCCGCCGGGGCCTGCTCAAAGGTCAACCGCCAGCTCTCGGGGCCGGCTTGATCCGCGTGTTGCAACTGGTAGCGGCCCTGGAGCCCGGCCGCATCCAGGGCCTGGCGCAGGGCCTGTTCCAGGCTTTCGCCCGGGGCATTGCGAGAGCTCGCCGCGACCTCGTGCAGCAGCACTTCCAGGGCCTCGGCCTGGGAGCGCAGCTTGGGTGTCTCGGCTTGCCAGTAGTCGATCTTCTTCAGCGGCGGCTGGATCAGCAGCAACCACAGCAACAGCCCCAGCAACCCCAGGGCAGTGGCCCCCAGCAAGCGCTTTTCCCGCAGGGCCAGGCCGTTCCAGTGGCCCAGGGCCTGGGCCCGCAGGCGCGACCAGCGCGCCCGATACGGCGCCAGCATGGCCTTATTCATTGTCTTCTCCCGTTGCCTCGGCTGTGCTCTCTTCGGCTGGAGCCTGCCCCGGGGCCAGGCTCCAGCCATTGCCCTGGGCCTGGACGCTGTAGCCGGCCTGGATCAGGGCCCCCTGCCAGGCGCTGTCGGCGGTTTTCGGGGTGTCTGGCAACAATTGGAGCTGCAAGCGCTGCCCGGAAAACTCCAGGCTTTGCACGCTGCCCACCATGAACGGCATGGCCAGCCCCGCCTGGGCCAGCAGGTGGGCGAAGCCCTGGCTCGGGTCCGCCGCAGCGCTGCTCTGGCGCGCCGCCAGTTGCTGGCGAGCCTGTTGCAGCGGGTTGAGCACCACCGGCAATTCGGGGAATACCTGCTTCACCCGCTGGCTCATCTGCGCCTTGAGCCGCTGCCCCTGCTCTGCCTCGCGGGCGGCGTACAGGTTCAGGCCCAGCACCCAGATCGCCACCGCCAGGGCGCAGCAGCCCAGGGCCCGGCCCCAGCCCTGGGGGGCCCGGGTGCCGGCCAGCGCGCCGCTGTGCAGGCCCCAGGAAGGCGGCGTGCCGCTCCAGCGCAATTGCGCCGGCAGGGGTTCTGGCGCTGGCAATGGTTGCCCCGGCAACGCTGGCACTTCACCGATCCAGCACAGCTCGCTGGCGCTGGCGCGCAACTGCTCCAGGGTCTCGGCCACCAGGGGCTGCACGCTGCCCTGGGTGGCGCTCTGGCGCACCAGCAACTGTTCGTCCAGCAGGCACAGGTTGACCTGCCCCGGGGGCGGCACCGGCAAGGCGTAGGGCGCCGGGTACAGGCCGGCGAGCTTCAACCCGGCCTGCTCCAGCAGCCGCCCCAGGGCCTGCAGGCGTTCCCGGGGCAGCCAGCTCAGCGCCACCTGGCCCTCTGCATCGCGGGGGCCGTGGGCCACATGCATCTGTTCACTGGGGCCGAGGATCAGCGCCTGGGCAGCGCAGGCCACCGCGGCCTTGATCCGCGCAGCGGGCAATTGCGGCAATGGGATCTGGGTCAGCAGGCTGTCCAGTGGGTGCAGGAAACACTCCACTGCGGGCGGCTTGTCACCCTTGCCCGGCAACCCCAGCTGGCCCAGGGCACAGCAACCAGTATCCGTGACCCGCCCGCCACGATCGAGCCTTGCAAAATCCACTCGGCACTGCTGCGGCTGCTCGGTGCCGAGCAACAAGTCCAGGGGCGGCAGGCCGATGCGCAGGCGGCTCATGCGCCCACCCGCGACCAGATCACCTGGGGCATGCGGTCCTCGGGACGGTGCAGCAGCGCTTGCAGGCTGACCCGGCGCTGATCACGGCGGGCCTGGCCCTGAAGCAGGAACCACTCGCTGGTGATGCCGACCTTGATCTGGTCCACCTGCAACTGCGGCAGGCGCAGGCGATTGACGAAATCGCCACGGTTGATGAACCAGTGCCCGGCGTCACGCTCGGCCACCAGGGCCCGGGCCCGGGACAGATCCAGGCCCGGCACCGCCGCCACCAGCACCTCGGCGCTGGCGGTGTTGCCGTTGATCCAGGTATTGCCCGGCAGGATGCTCACGTACGGCTCCAGGCGCACCAGCAGTTCCGGGGTCACGCCCTCAAGGCCCAGCAAGTCGTCCAGGCTGCGCAGCATCGGCTGCCTGGGCGCCAGGGTCTGCGCCGCAGCGCCTGCCGAGGTCTGGCGACCGCTGTTGAAACTGCCATGGCTGCTGGTGGCGGCTGGCGCCTGCAGGCGCTGGGGGTAGGAAGCGATCACCCGCTGGCTGATGCGCCGGCCCAGGGCGCCGTCGATGCCGATCAGTTGGCACAGCTGCTGGAAGCTCTGCAGTTGCCCCGCATCCACCTGCTGGTTGAACACCAGGTTGCGCAGGTTGAACTTGCCCTGCAGGTCTTGCAGGTGGCCCTGGAACCCGGCGTTGAATCCACCCAGTGCCTGGTCGCCGATGGGCCGCGCCCAGGCCTGGTCGAGGCGTGTCAACACATCACGCTGGCGCGCATCCCAGAGCAGTTGCCGGCTGTATTCCAGGCCGCCCTGAAGCACCCCGGCAGCGACGATCCGCGCCTGTTCGGCTTCCACCGCACGGGTGAAAGAGGTTTGCCGGGTAAGCATGCCCCCGGCGATCACCGCCACCACCGCGGCGATCAGCAAGGCGCTGATGATGGCCATGCCACGCTGCTTCGCCGCACTGGGCGAATGGGCTTTCACGACCGGCCCTATAGTTGCCAGGAGCCGATATCGGCATTCACGCCGTCGCCGTCGGGCTGGCCATCGGCGCCGAGGGAAAACACATCCACTTCGCCGTTGGCACCGGGGTTGAGGTAGTGATACGGGCGGCCCCAGGGGTCATTGGGCAGACGTTCCAGGTAGGAGCGCCAGTTGCTGTCCTTGGCATTGGCCGGGCGCTCCACCAGCACCTTCAGGCCCTGGTTCATGTTCGGGTAGCTGCCGTGGTCCAGGCGATAGAGCTTGAGGGCCTGCATGAGCCCGGCGATGTCCTGCCTGGCCGCCGTGGCCCGTGCCTGGTCCGGGCGATCCAGGACCTTGGGCACCACCATGGCTGCCAGGATCCCGAGGATCACCACTACGACCATGATCTCGATCAGGGTGAAGCCACGCTGGCCGCGCAGGCCTCGGGGCGGGGATGTTACAGGCGCGATATCCATCTCGACATTCCTTGGCGTAAGTTCGATTCGTCGCGCAGTGTTGCAAGAAGATATGTCAGTGGTATTGAAAAACCTCGGGAGTTTCGGTCGCCATTCGGTCAAGCCCGCAGGCTAGTCTGCGAGGCTGTTTCCCGGTCTCGAGCGGCCCATGCAAGCCCTGCGCAAACAAGCTGGTTTCACCCTGATCGAAGTACTGGTGGCCCTGGCCATCATTGCCGTGGCGATGGCTGCGGCGGTGCGCGTGGCGGGCCTGATGACCCAGAGCAATGGCCTGCTGCGGGACAAATCCCTGGCCTTGCTGGCGGCCCAGAGCCGGGTCGCCGAAGTGCGCCTGGAAGGCCGCCTGAACAGCGGCGTGAAGAACCTCGACTGCGACCAGGGACGGCTCAAGCTGCGCTGCGAAACCCGCATCGCCCCGGGCAGTGCGCCGGGGCTGGTGCGGGTGCAGGTGCAAGTCAGCGACCGCAGCCGCGAGGCGCCGCCGCTTGCGCGCCTGGAAACCCTGGTCAGCCGGCCGCAGGTACAACGCCAGTGAGGCCTAGCGGGTCAACCGCGGCAGCTCCGGTGAGTCCGGCAGCTTGCTGACCTTGATCCGCGACTGCTCGGCGCCGCGCTCGATCAGCACGCCGTCGGCCTCGATCGCAGCCAGGCGCACACCCTGGGTCAGGGTTTCCCCGGCCAGGAAGCTGCGCGGCGGGCCATCGTTCAGATGCAGGATCGCCACTGCGCCACGGGCCCCGGCCATGACCCCGGAGACCTTGATCTGCACCTGGGCCGGCTGGTTGGCAAACCACTGCAGGGCCGGGTTGTCGGAACGCGCGGCCAGCACCTGGGGCGCCACCGCCGGGGTCTGGGATTCGGCCGGGGTCAGCAGCAGCGACGACCAGGTGGCGACCCCACCCAGGGCCGCCAGCAAGGCCGCGTACTGCAGCAGTCGAGGGGCATCAAGGCGCGGGGCGAATGACATGGCACGTAGCATCGGGGGGACCTCCTGTTTGTCCGTGCCCCCAGCCTACCGCTCAATTCTCACGGTTTTATTTCACCGGACGATCATCTGCGTCTGGCAGGCTGGTCCGAGGGCCAAGGAGTGCAATCCGATGCAGGCAGGCAAGCAACAAGGCTTCACCCTGATCGAGCTGATGGTGGTGCTGGTGATCATCGGCATTGCCAGCGCGGCCGTGGGCCTGAGCATCAAGCCCGACCCGCTGCAACTGCTGCGCAAGGACGCCGAGCGCCTGGCGCAACTGCTGCAAGTGGCCCAGGCCGAAGCCCGCGCCGATGGTCGGCCGATCACCTGGCGAGCCACGGCCAAGGGCTTTGCCTTCAGCCGCCACAGCGAATCCGGAGGCGGCATCGATGACTTGCGTGGCGACCCCCAACTGCGCCCCCGGGCCTGGGAAACCCCGGCGCTGCAAGTGCGCATCGAACCCAGGCAGCGCCTGGTATTGAACGCCGAATGGATCAACCCGCCGCTGCGCCTGGTGTTGTCCGACGGCCAGCACAGCCTGAGCCTGGAACGCAGCGCCGCCGGCCAACTGCGGGTGGTGACCCAGCCATGAAGCGTCGGCAGCAGGGGTTCACCCTGATCGAAGTGATGGTGGCGATCATGCTGATGGCGGTGGTCAGCCTGATTGCCTGGCGCGGCCTGGACAGCGTCACCCGGGCCGACAGCCATCTCAAGGCCAGCACCGAACAGACCGAAGAACTGCTGCGCACCCTCAACCAGCTGGAACGTGACGTGGCCCTGCGTGCCGGCACCCAGCTGCGCGAGCCGGCCCTGGGCGACAGCGAAGAAGCCGAGCCCGACAGCCCGGCCCCGCTGAGCGTGCGCAGCTCCGACAGCAAGGGCTTTCGCCTGGAGGTGATACGCAGCGCCGCCACCCCGGGGGATGGCCTGCAACGGGTGCGCTGGTGGCTCAAGGGCGACACCCTGTACCGCGCCGTGGCCGAGCCCCGCGACCGCTACCCTTTGCCCGCGCCGCGCGACGGCGTGGCGGTGCTGAACCGGGTCAGCGACCTGCAAGTACGGGTCTGGGATGCCGATAAAGGCTGGCGCCAGCTCAGCGGCAACCGCCAGGACAGCCCCCTGGGCCTGGAGATCCGCCTGGTGCGCCAGACGCCCCAGGGCGAAGAGCGCTACCGGCAAGTGCTGGGGCCGTTGCAATAACCCTCTCCCGTAGGAGCCGGCTTGCCGGCGAACCGCGTAGCGGCCAGGCCCTGAGAATTCGGCAAATAGCGCCGGCCCCTTCGCTGGCAAGCCAGCTCCTACAGGGGGCTGTTGGTGTTTCGCGGATCAGCTCAGGAGCACCACGCCGCCAGGCAGTTCGGTGCACTTGGCACCGTAGGCGTCGCGGATCAGCAAGGCCACGCCAGCCAGCTGGTTGAGGTTGAAACGCGCCTGGACCTTGCGCTTGCCCAGTTCGGCATTGAGCAGCACCAGCATTCCCGGGCGGTAGCGGTTGATCTCGCTGATCACCGTGTTGAGGCTGGCGTTGTCGAACACCAGGACCTGCTCGCGCCAGGCAATCACGCTGTGGATGTCCACCACCTGGGGCTCGCCGATGCTGCGCGGGTCGTAGGTCAGCTGGCGGCCGCTGTCCAGGCCAATGCTGCGCCCGGCCACGTCCACTTGCAGGCTGCCTTCGATGCAGGTGACGCACACCTGGTGGTCGGTGTTGCGCAGGTTGAAGCGCGCCTGGCGCGCGCTGAGCCAGCCCTCGCCGGCCTGGACCTTGAGCGGCTGCAGGCGCTGGCTGAAGACTTCCACTTCGCCTTCCAGCAGTTCGATGCCCTGCTCGCCCGCGCCCAGGTCACGCCGGCTGATGCGGGTCTGGGTGTTGAGCTCCAGGCTCACGCCCTCGGCCAGATCCACCCGGCGCTGCTCGCCGACTTCGGTGGCAAAGTCGGCGGTCAATCCGGCAAAGCCGCCCGGCACCGTGAGCCGCACCATGAACAGCGCCGCCGAGGCCGCCAGCGCGCCGCCAAGAAAGGCCCGGCGGCCAAAGTGCCGCGGCCGCGCTTGCTGTTCCAGCAGCGCCGCGGCCGGTTGCAGGCAATGCCACAGGGCCTTGGTCTGCTCGAAGGCGGCCGCGTGCTGCGGGCTTTGCCCGCACCATTGGCGCAGCGCCCGGGCATCGGCGGCGGTGGCCCGCCCCGACGTCAGAAGGACCAGCCAGTCCCGGGCTTCGTTCAGCAACTGCTGGTCCGCCGAGGCCTGGGGTGTGGAGATGCTAAAAATGTTCAAGCGCGCAGGTACTCACGGATTGATCAGGGCTCTTTGTCTAGGACGGTTTTCCGGCCCCGGGACCGAACCGCTGAATGACTTTTCTTTCCAGGCGCAGGGCGCAATGGCCGAGGGCCGCCTTGAGTTCCTTCTCCACCATCCGTGTGGAAATGCCGAAGCGCTGGGAAATTTCCAGGTGCGGCGCCTCTTCCAGGCGCGCGGCAATGAAGATCTTGCGGCGCCGCGCCGGGAGTTCGTAGAGGGCCTTGAGCAGGGTCTGGATTTCCTTCTGGCCACCCACCACCCGCGAGGGGTCCTGGGCTTCGTCGGCGATCTGCAACAGCTCCTCGACCTCATCGCCGGTGAGCAGGCGGGCATCGGACTGGCGCCGGTCGGCGGCAATATTCAGCGCCATGCGGTACAGGTAGGCATTGGGTTGCGCCAGGTTCGGCGGCTCTTCCATGCGGTCGACCCGCAGGTAGGTTTCGTGCAGGACGTCGTTGGCCAGGTCCTCGGACCCCAGGCGCCTGCGCAAGCGCACCCGAAAATCCTCGTAGGACGTCAGGAACAGCCTGACCATCGCACTGTGTCCGGTATTTTTCATACCCCGGAAGCTCCTTCCCATTCCTTGCAGTCCATGCGTTTCCCTGTCGTGTCCGGTATCAAGAGTAAGGTCAGCGGCTGGCGCAACGAGCTCGGTGCCTGGCGCTCGACCCGGGTCTGGGCCAGGCGCTGCACCAGCGCCTCATCCCGTTGCAGGTCGCCGGTGGAACTCACCAGGCGGCTGTGTTGCACCGCTCCGTCGCCGCCGATCCACAGTTGCAGCAAGGCGCGAAAGCTCCCCGGCCGAGTCAGCGCCGAGCCGCACAGGCTGCGCTCCACCGCCCGTTGCAGGGCGCTGGCGTAGCTGCTGTTGAGCCGCGCCGCACGACTGCCCGCCGCGCCGGGCTGCACGGCCGGCTGTGTGGCCTGCGGCACCTGCAGGGTAAAAGCATCGCTGCGGGCGTAGCGGGCCATCAGGCCACTGCCGGCCAACAACCGGCTCAGGCCTTCCCGGGCGCTGTAGTGACCGTTGATCCCCACCGAGCGCCGGCCCCGGGTCAGCTCCCGGTCCACCAGCACCGCCATCCCGGTGGCGCGGCTGAACAGCTCCAGGGCATCCGCCAGGTTCTGCGCCGGTATCTCCAGTGCCAGCAGGGCCTGTGAATCCACCCGCGGCGGCCCGCCGGGAGGGCCCTGGGCCCAGCCCGCCGGCATCCACAGCAGCAGCCCGAGCGCCACCACACAGGTCGCCAAGCCCCCGTGCAATGAAGTCCATCGCCCGACCTGCGCTCTGCGTCGCTGCACTGCGGTCCAATCCCTGAAAAGCGTCATCCTGAGGCCAGTTTATGAATCTGGTGTTACGGCCACGGCAAAAAAACCATCACTTTTTCAGGCCGGGCTTTGCACTACACTCGGCCGGCATCGAAGCCCGATTCCCCGGGCCAGCCAGGAGGCCAGGATGAAACGATTAAGCCGATACAGCGCAGCCCTGTGGCTGCTCAGCGCCCTGCCCTGGACGCTGCATGCCGAAGAAGCCAGCGAGGGCTGCGTGGAAGTCAGCGTCGGCGGCTACAAGGCCCCCGACTACAACTGCCTGAGCAAACAGATGGGCAACAACCCGGACGCAGTGAAGGCGGCCCAGGCCAACCAGCAGGCCCTGGAGGACCCGGTGAACAAGCGCCCACCGAATCAGGTCGGGCTCTCGACGCCGGCGGCCACCGGCGTGCGCATGGGCAACACCTTCGGCACCTCGGTCAAGCCGCAACGGCCCTGAACGGCGCCGCGGGCGGCCGATTGCCGGGCCGCTACCCGCCACCGGGCCCGTCCCAGGGCCCGCCTGGACAGCGGCGAAGGCAGCGGGCGACGGTCGCCCCGTGGCCAATCGCGCACTGCGTCGCGCCCCCTTGATCAGCCCCTGCCCGTATACCGGGCGTTAACCCCGGACGCGCTAGATTGCCGAGCCTTGAACCCCGGTGCCGGCAACGGCCCCGAACACGGCGCGTGGATGGCGTTCGCCCGCCGGCCACCCTATCATTGGTGTTTTTTTGCGTGTTGGACGCATGGAAGACTATAAAAAGCTGATCCTGCAGCGCCCCTGCCAAAGCATTTTCCTGATTGCCCTCGCGCTGTTCATGGCGCTGCAGTACAAACCGGCAGTCCTCAACTACACCACGCGCTTCGTCGACTTTGCCGACTACATGCTGCAGCACGGCATGACGCTGTTCCCCATTGCCGACGATCTGCAGCCCTACCCCGACTACACCATTGCCAACACGGTGCTGGTCTATCTGGTGTCGCTGCCCTTCGGCCAGCTGTCCGTGCTGTCGATGGGCCTGCCCTTCTGCATCGCTGCGTCGCTGATGCTGGTGTTCATCTACAAGCTGGGGGCCCTGCATGAGCGCAAATGGGGCCTGTGCGGCGTGCTCTTTGCGCTGTTCACCTGGGCCTTCGTGGATAGCGTCAACTCCCTGGCCCTGGACATCTACCCCGCCCTGATCACCGCGGGCTGCTTCTACCTGGCCTACTCCGCCGACCTCAAGCAGCAGCGCGGACGCCTGGCGCTGGTGTTCCTCGGCCTGATCCTGGGCTTTGCCCTGCGCGGCCCGATCGGCATGATCGGCCCGGCACTGGTGGTCGGCAGCTATTACCTGCTGAGCCGGCAGTGGCGAACCCTGGTCGGGTTCTCGCTGGTGAGCGGCCTGCTGTTCGCCGCCGGGGTCGCGCTACTGGCCTGGGCCGCCCACGTGCAGGGCGGCGATGCCTTCATGCAGCAAGTGCTGGAGATGCAGGGCCTGGGCCGGATCGCCAGCGATCACTCGCCGCGCTACTACTTCTACTTCAGCGCCGGGCTGATCACCTACAGCTTCACGGCGTTCTACGCCCTCTGCGTGATGGCCAGGAGCGGCCGCCAGTGGCTCGGCGCCCCGTCGCTGTCGGCGCCGCGCCTGCTGCTGCACCTGGGCGCCTGGTTCGTGGTGCTGATTGTGTTCTTCACCATTCCCAACTCGAAGAAGGCGCGTTACGTGCTGTCCATCACCCCGGCCATTTCCCTGCTGGCGGCCTATATCTTCATCGACCCCAACGGCCTGTTCAGCGCCACCCGCAGACGCCTGCTGCGCCTGTGCCTGAACCTGCCGGCCATCGGCGCGTTCCTGGCGCTGCTGGTGCTGGGCTACAACAGCTTTGCCGCCCGGCCCCTGCAGCCCGACTTCGCCGGGGTGTTTTCAAGCGTTGCCCTGCTCAGCGGCGTGCGCTACTGGATCGGCCGGCAGTACACCGGGCACCGGCATTACGAGGTCATCGTCCTGGCATTCGGCGTGGCGGCCTTTCTCTTGCTGGATGGGTTCTTCTTCAACGCCATCACCTATCATCTGGAACTGGCCAAAGAACCCACTCCCAAATTCCTGCCTTACTGGTTCTGGTAAGGCGGGCGTCCACACCTGGCCCGCAGCGCCCGGCCGGAAGCAGGCAACGGCGCTCACCGGCAGCGTGCAAGATTTGGTAACACTCCCGGGGCCCCCCGACGATGAAACCGAACTGGCACAGTGCTGTCACATCGCAATCGGTAACGGCGGAGGTCGCCCTGCGGCGGCTTGCGGCCCACGCAGCACTGGCCCGACGACCTCACCGCCACAGGTTACCGGCCTGGGCCTGCCCCCCATGCGGCAGGCCATACTCCATCAAGGCTGAAAGAGCGAACCATGAAGCAAAACATCCTCCTCGTATCCGTCTGTGCCGCCCTGCTCCAGGCCTGCACCCCGGCTTCCACCACCCCTGAAGGATCTTCTTCCATGCCCGCCAGCACTGCTTCCGTCAGCGCCCAGCCTGCGCTGTCCGCCTACTACTGGCAGCTGGTTGCGGCCCGCGATGCGGCGGGCAAGCCCGTCGCCGCCCTGGACAAGGGCATCGAGCGCCAGCTGCGCCTGACCTTCGCCGGGCAGAACCTGAGCATCAGCGGCGGCTGCAACCGCCAGTTCGGCGGCTTCCAGCATGAAAATGGCGTGCTCAAGGTACAGCCACTGGCCGCCACCCTGATGGCCTGCGAGCCGAAACTGATGGCCCTGGACGCACAAATCGCCAACCTGCTCAAGGGCGACCTGCGCACCACCTTCGGCGGCGACCAGTCGACCCCGACCCTGCAACTGGCCACCCAGGACGGCACCCTGCTCACGTTCGAAGGCCAGCCCACCCCGGAAACCCGCTACGGCAGCCAGGGCCAGACCCGCTTCCTGGAAGTGGCGGCCAAGACCGTCAAGTGCAGCCACCCGCTGATCCCCGACTTCCAGTGCCTGCAAGTACGTGAGCGCCGCTACGACGACGCCGGCCTGCAAATGCCGACCCAGGACACCTGGCACCCGCTGTACCAGTCCATCGAGGGCTACGAGCACCAGGACGGCGTGCGCAATGTGCTGCGTGTCAAGCAGTACGAGTGGAAGAATGCACCCGCCGATGCCCCGTCCAGCGTCTATGTGCTGGACATGGTGGTCGAGCAGGACGCCTCGGCGGCCCACTGAGCCGAGCCACCCGCCAACCGACACAAACCGGCAGGCAATAAAAAAGCCCCGTATCGCAAGATACGGGGCTTTTTTGGTTCTGGGCGGGGTCAGGCCGTTACAGCACCGACTGACCGCTCATGGCCAGGTCCAGCAACTCGCGGTTGGCCACCGCATACATGGCGTAGTCGGTGCCGCTGGCGGCACGGATTTCCACCATCATGGCGCGCCAGCGATCGGCCATGCTCGCGTTCTGCTCCAGCCACAGAGCCACGCGGGCCTCCATGTCATCCGGCGCATCGGCCATCTGCAGGACCTTGATGGTGATCGCCCGCTGCTGCCAGTCCACGTCATCGCGGAAGGCTTCGCGCGCCGCCGCCTGCCAGTTGTTGGCCACCGGCAGATCGCTGATCTGCTGCAGGTACCACGGCAGGTCGAGGGCACTGCCCACGGCGAAGTAGGCCTTGGCCACTTCCGCCGCATCGTGGCCGGTCACATCAGCGGCCTCGATGATCGGCAGCAGGGTGTACAGGTGAGTAGTGCCTGCAACCATGCGCGCCAGCAACTCCGGCACACCGGCTTCGACATAGGCGGTGTAACGGGCTTGCCAGCCCTCGCGGGTCGGGCCTTCGAGCAGTTCGTCGAGCTTCAGGCCCAGCGCCGCCAGGTGCGGACCAAAGTGCGCAACGTCACGCGCCGCATCCTGCTCGTTGCGCCGGCTGCGCAGGAACCAGCGGGTGGCACGACGGCCCAGGCGCATCAGCTCGTCCATCAACGCCAGTTGCACTTCAGCCGAAACCTGGTGGTCCAGGGCTTCGATCTGACGGAACCAGTGCGGGAGGTGGAAGATGTCCCGCACGATCACATAGGCACCGGCGACGTTCGCCGGGCTCATGCCGGTGGACTCCTTCAGACGCTGCACGAAGGTGATGCCCATGTGGTTGACCAGGTCGTTGGCGATCTGGGTGCTGACGATCTCGCGCTTGAGACGATGGCGACGCATGGCCTCGGAGAACTTGGCCACCAGGCTTGGCGGGAACGCGGTCTCCATGTCACGGGTCAGGTAGTCGTCATCCGGTACCAGGGACTTGAGCAGGGCTTCCTTGAGGTCGATCTTGCTGTAGGAAATCAGCACCGACAGTTCCGGACGGGTCAGGCCCTTGCCGGTGGCGGCGCGCTCGGTGAGCTGCTCCTCGGTCGGCAGGTACTCGATGGCGCGGTCCAGCTTGCCACGGCCTTCCAGGTCGCTCATCAGGCGCTTGTACTCGGCGGCACGCTCGTAGGCACGGCGCGCAGCCAGGGACAGGGCCTGGGTCTGCTTGTAGTTGTTGCCCAGCACCAGGCCGCCGACTTCGTCGGTCATGCTCGCCAGCAGCTGGTTGCGCTGCTTGTCGGTCATGTCACCGGCCTGCACCACTTCGTTGAGCAGGATCTTGATGTTCACTTCGTGGTCGGAGCAGTCCACGCCACCGGCGTTGTCGATGAAGTCGGTGTTGGAACCGCCGCCATTGAGGCCGAACTCCACACGACCCAGCTGGGTCATGCCCAGGTTGCCGCCCTCGCCCACCACCTTGCAGCGCAGCTCGTTGCCGTTGACGCGCAGGGCGTCGTTGGCCTTGTCGCCGACGTCGGCGTGGCTCTCGGTGCTGGCCTTGACGTAGGTGCCGATACCACCGTTCCACAGCAGGTCCACCGGCGCCTTGAGCAAGGCGTTGAGCAGCTCGGTCGGGGTCAGCTTGTCGGCCTGGATGTCGAAGCGCTCTTTCATCTGCGGCGAGATGGCGATGCTCTTGGCGCTACGGGAGAAGATACCGCCGCCTTCGGACATGATGCTGGTGTCGTAGTCGCTCCAGGCCGAACGCGGCAGCGCGAACATGCGCTGGCGCTCGACGAAGCTGGTGGCCGGATCCGGGTTCGGGTCGATGAAGATGTGCAGGTGGTTGAACGCCGCCACCAGTTGCAGCTTGTCGGACATCAGCAAGCCGTTGCCGAACACGTCGCCGGCCATGTCGCCGACGCCGACCACGGTGATGCTGTCTTCCTGGACATTGATGCCGCGCTCGCGGAAGTGGCGCTGCACGCCAACCCACGCGCCCTTGGCGGTGATGCCCATCTTCTTGTGGTCGTAACCGGCCGAACCGCCAGAGGCGAAGGCGTCACCCAGCCAGAAGCCGTAGTCGATGGCAATGCCGTTGGCGATGTCGGAGAAGGTCGCAGTGCCCTTGTCCGCCGCGACCACCAGGTAGGGGTCATCGTCGTCATGGCGCACGACGTTGGCCGGCGGCACCAGGGCGCCGTCCTTCAGGTTGTCGGTGATGTCCAGCAGGCCGGAGATGAAGATGCGGTAGCAGGCGATGCCCTCGGCCGCGATCTCGTCCCGGCTGCCACCCAGTGGCAGGCGACGCGGCAGGAAGCCACCCTTGGCGCCCACCGGCACGATCACCGAGTTCTTCACTTGCTGGGCTTTGACCAGGCCCAGGACTTCGGTGCGGAAGTCTTCTTCACGGTCGGACCAGCGCAAGCCGCCACGGGCAACGTTGCCGAAGCGCAGGTGCACGCCTTCGACACGCGGCGAGTAGACGAAGATTTCGAACTTGGGCACCGGCTTGGGCAGCTCGGGGATCAGGTGCGGGTTGAACTTGAAGCTGAAGTAGGACTTGTTCTGGCCGTTGGCGTCGGTCTGGTAGAAGTTGGTGCGCAGGGTGGCCTTGATCAGGTCCAGGTAGCGCCGCAGGATGCGGTCTTCGTTGAGCACCTGGACGTCGTCCAGGGCGGTGAGGATCGCCTGCTCCAGACGCTGCTGCTTGTCTTCCAGGTCGTCGCTGGTGAGCTTGCGCGCCAGGTAGAAGCGGGTCTTGAACAACCGGGTCAACTCGCGGGCGATGTCGGTGTGGTTGTTCAGGGTGCTGGCGATGTAGCCCAGGTCGAAGCCCAGGCGGATCTGCTTCAGGTAGCGGGCGTAGGCACGCAGCAGCGCCACGTCGCGCCATGGCAGGCCGGCGGTCAGCACCAGGCGGTTGAAGGCATCGTTCTCGGCATCGCCGCGCACGATATGGACGAAGGCGTCCTGCAGCGTGTCGTTGAGCTGCTGGATATCCAGGTCCAGGCCTTCGGCGGCGGTGAAGGCGAAGTCGTGGATCCAGAACTCACGGCCATTGTTGTGACGCAGGCGGTACGGGAATTCGCCCAGCACGCGCAGGCCGAGGTTTTCCAGGATCGGCAGCACGTCGGACAGCGCCAGCGGGGTGTCGGCGTGGTACAGCTTGCAGTGCAGCTCGCGCTGGCCGGAGACCTGGCCCAGGGGCTGGTAGAAGCTCATCACCAGGGGGTTGGCTTCGGTGAGGCTCAGCAGGTGCTGCATGTCCACCACCGCCGAATGGGCAGCGAAGCGTTCGCGGTAGCCGGCCGGGAAGCCTTTGGGGAAGTCCGCCAGCACGTTGGTGCCGTGGGCTTCGCCGAAGCTTTCCACCACCAGGCTGGCGTAGTCGTCCTGCCAGCTGCGGCAGGCCTGCACCACTTCCTTTTCCAGCAGCAGCGGATCGATGTCGATGCGCTGTTTCGGGTCCACCCGCAGGATCAACTGCACGCGGGCCAGTACCGACTCGGAGAAGAAGGTCCAGAACTCGCAGTCGGTGGCCTGCAGGCGATCCATCAGCACTTGCTGGATCTTCTGCCGCACTTCGGTGGAATAGATGTCGCGCGGCACGTAGGCCAGGCAGTAGCAGAAACGGCCGTAGGGGTCCTTGCGCAGGAACACGCGGATCTTGTTGCGTTCCTGGATCTGCACGATGGACATCACGGTGCTGAACAGCTCGTCCACCGGGGTCTGGAACAGGTCATCGCGAGGCAGTACCTCCAGGACCTGGGCCAGTTCCTTGCCCAGGTGCGCCTTGGCCTGGAAGCCCGAGCGCTGCTCGATGGCTTCGACCTTGCGGCGGATGTAAGGGATCACCCGCACGCTCTCGCCGTACACCGAAGAGGTGTACAGGCCCATGAAGCGGCATTCCTTGATGACCTTGCCGTCGGCATCGATCTGGCGGATCGAGACGAAATCCGGGTAGGCCGGACGGTGCACGCGGCTCGGGTGCGCGGCCTTGGCGAAGGACAGCGGCGTCGGTTCGCGCAGGTAGTTGACGGCGTAGTCTTCGATGCGCAGGTCATCGCTGGTCAGGCCGGCGCGCAGCAGCTTGGCCAGGCCGAGGAAGGAGTTCGGGTCATATTCGATATGCCCGCCGTCCTGGTCGGCGCCGACCACGAATTCTTCATAGCCGAGGAAGGTGAAGTGGTTGCCCACCAGCCATTCGAGGAAGCTCTTGATCTCGGTCTTTTCTTCGGCGGCGATCGGGAACTGGCTGTTGTCGATGCTCTGGATCAGTTCCTGGACCTTGGCCTTCATCGGCTCGAAGTCGGCGACGGCGACCCGCACTTCGCCCAGTACCTGCTCCAGCTCCTTGCCCAGCACGCTGAGTTCGGCGGCATTGGCGCAACGGTCGATCTCCAGGTACATCAGCGACTCTTGCTGGATGCCTTCGCCCTGGGTGCCCTTGGGCAGGATTTCCAGCAGCTCGCCCTTGCTGCCACGACGTACGCTGAGCACGGTGGTCTGCAGGGTGTGGATGCTGTAGCCGCGACGGTTGAGCTCGGTGCGTACCGAGTCCACCAAAAACGGCAGGTCGTGGTGCAGGACTTCCACAGCAGTGTGGGTCGACTGCCAGCCATGGCGTTCGTAATCGGGGTTGTAGACGCGGACCTGCGGTTGCCCGTGGTCGAAGCGCTCAAGCAGGCGCCAGGCAGAAAGGGTGCAGCCCGCCAGGTCGGACATGCGACGCTGGGTGAGTTCGTCCAGGGAAATGATGCCGAAGAATTGTTCAGCGAACAGCGCCACTTGTGGCAGTGCCTGTTCACTGATGTGCTGCGCCAGTGCCGCTTGCAGTTGGTGCTGGAAGTCGGCTTTGCTGGCTGCGGTGAAGAACGCCATCTGTGGTACTCCGCTTGGGCTTGTTATTGATGGAAGCGTCGCGTGCAAACCCCTCGCGGGGCGGTGCCGCATCCTGCTCCTGGTCTCGGGCAGAGGTAGCAGGATGACAGGTGGGTGAAGCTGGACGAGACGCACAGGTCACATTCACCTTCCGGGGATGGGCATCTGCAAAAACGACTGACGCTTGCCGGGAAACCGAGCGCAATGCCTTTACAGGTGACCATCACAAATCAGACGCAACCTATTGCACTAAGAACAAATTGTCCGCTGCGCAGCTTAACGAGTGCGATGTGACAGCTGCTTGCGATGCTGCGACATATTCGGTCAACGGCACGCAGCAGAACGCTCACGCTTTGAGCAACACTAGCAGCCGCGGTGGAAAAACCGGTTTTTTTCCCCGGATTCACGGTACTTGCGTACCAAAAGTGACTGCCGCAGCGATTGTGTTCACGACCTGTTCTCTGACAGACAAGCCAGCAGAAATTCCATCGGGCTGGCAGAATTGTTTCCTTTCTGCCCGCCCGGCCACTCTCTCAGGAATGCCCCCATGCACATGACCACCGCCCACCTGATCGCCAACCCCTGTGACGACGAAGAAGACAACATGGCCATGCTCTGCTGCCACAGCACCCAGGGCGAGATGTTCCTGATGAGCCGCTACCCGGACGAAGACGAACTGGAGATCACCCTCGACGGCGAGCCCTCGACCCTCGATGGCGTCAAGGTGACCCTGAGCCCCACCACCCTGCTGATCGAAATCGCCGCGGCCGACGCCGACGCCCTGAACGGCGCCGACCACCTGGAGATCCGCCACAGCACCGCTGCCTCGGACCTGGCCGAAGTGGAGGAAACCCTGCAGAACATCCTCAAGGGCACCGGCACCTACATCAGCCAGCTGTCCTGACCCGCCGCCCTCCCTTGCAGGAGCTGGCTTGCCAGCGAAGGCGTCTTCGGCCCCGCCGCAAACCCTGCCGGCCTCTTCGCCGGCAAGCCGGCTCCTACCGGGGGTGCGCGTGGTGCTGAATAAAACACGGATTTTTTTCGACTAATTCGCCAAATCAGGTTTTCCCCGTTAGTCGCCGACCCCCGCTATGGATTAAAGTATCGCCCCCAGCCCCGACGTTCCCTCAACGCCCGGGGCGCACCCTCTCCAGGAACAGTCACCGATGGAACATCGTGAAGCGCTTTTGGCGCTGCGAACCTTTCTTTCAACGCAGATTCTCGGCCAGGAAAAACTCATCGAGCGCTTGCTCATCGCCCTGCTCGCCGACGGCCACATGCTGGTCGAGGGCGCTCCGGGGCTGGCCAAGACCAAGGCCATCAAGGAGTTGGCCGAAGGCATTGAAGCGCAATTCCATCGGATCCAGTTCACCCCCGACCTGCTGCCCGCCGACATCACCGGCACCGAGATCTATCGCCCGGAAACCGGCAGCTTCGTGTTCCAGCAAGGCCCGATCTTCCACAACCTGGTGCTGGCGGACGAAATCAACCGCGCTCCGGCCAAGGTCCAGTCTGCCCTGCTCGAAGCCATGGCCGAGCGCCAGGTCAGCGTCGGACGCAGCACCTATGAACTGTCGCCGCTGTTCCTGGTGATGGCGACCCAGAACCCCATCGAGCAGGAAGGCACCTACCCGCTGCCCGAAGCCCAGCTCGACCGCTTCCTGATGCACGTCAAGATCGGCTTCCCGGACGCCGCCGTGGAGCGGCGGATCCTCCAGCAAGCCCGTGGCGAAGCCCTGAACGGCGAGACCAAGCCCGAGCGCCGGGTCAGCCAGCAGGCGATCTTCGCCGCACGCAAGGAAATCCTCGGCCTGTACATGGCCGATGCGGTGGAGGAATACCTGGTGCAACTGGTGATGGCCACCCGCACCCCGGCCAAGTTCGACCCGGAGATGGCCGAATGGATCGCCTACGGCGCCAGCCCCCGCGGTTCCATCGCCCTGG
This sequence comes from Pseudomonas sp. GW822-FHT06D10, assembly GCF_058799535.1. Lineage (NCBI taxonomy): Bacteria > Pseudomonadati > Pseudomonadota > Gammaproteobacteria > Pseudomonadales > Pseudomonadaceae > Pseudomonas > Pseudomonas sp. GW822-FHT06D10. The sequence goes on from NZ_JBXALN010000001.1 coordinate 1,292,324, forward strand.
ACCGCTGCGCCCGGGCCCACGCCTGGCTCGCCGGCCGCGACTTCGTCAGCCCCGAAGACATCCAGGCCGTGCTGTTCGACGTACTGCGCCACCGCATCATCCTGTCCTTCGAGGCTGAAGCGGCCGGTATCGACCAGGACCGTGTGGTACAGCGCATCCTCGACGTCGTTGCCGTCGCCTGAAGCCCATGACCCAGCCCGTTGCCGAACCCGGCATTCGCATCACCCTCGGCGAGCTGATCGAGATGCGCCATCGCGTGCGCGAGGTGCAGCTGTTCTCCACCCCCAGCCAGCGCAGCCCGCTGATCGGCCTGCACCACTCCAAGCTGCGCGGGCGCGGCGTGGACTTCGACCAGGTGCGGGTCTACCAGGCCGGCGACGACGTGCGCACCATCGACTGGCGGGTTACCGCGCGCACCCAGGAACCGCACACCAAGCTGTTCCACGAAGAGCGCGAGCGGCCGATCTTCATCATGGTGGAACAGAGCCGCCAGCTGTTCTTCGGCTCGGGGCTGATGTTCAAGTCGGTGCTCGCCGCCCAGGCCGCGAGCCTGATCGGCTGGGCCGCCCTGGGCCATAACGACCGGGTCGGCGGGCTGGTCTACGGCGACGACGAGCACTACGAGATCAAGCCGCGGCGCAGCAAGCAGAGCCTGTTGCAGCTGCTCAACCGCCTGGTGCGGGTCAACCAGTCGCTGCACAGCGAAGCCCGGCCCCAGCGCGACGCCCTGGGCACCGCGCTGCTGCGCGGGCGCGAAGTCCTGCGCCCCGGCAGCCTGGTGATCGTGATCTGCGACGAACGCGCCCTGAGCGACGCCGCCGAGCAACAACTGAGCCTGCTGTCGCGCCATTGCGACCTGCTGTTGATGCCCCTTTCCGACCCGCTGGACCACGCCCTGCCCGCCGCCGGCCTGCTGCGCTTTGCCGAACGCGGCGCCCAGCTGGAACTGGACACCCTGAACTACGACCTGCGCCAGGCCTACCGCGCCATGAGCGAAGCGCGCATCGCCCGCTGGGAACGCCTGGCGCAAAAGCTGCGGGTGCTGCTGATGCCCCTGAGCACCCAGAGCGAGATGGTCGAGCAGCTGCGCGAGTACCTCAACCCGCAGCGCCCCGGAGCCGGCCGATGAGCAGCCTGGAACAACTGCAATCGCTGCTGCCGCCGCCCGCGGTCAGCCTGTGGCCGCCGGCCCCGGGCTGGTGGCTGCTGGCGATCCTGCTGCCGCTGCTGGGCCTGGCCCTCTGGCACTGGCGCCACCTGTGGCCGCGCAAGGCCGTGCGCGCCCGCATCGAGCAGCCCCTGGACCCGGTGCGCCTGGCCGCCCTGGCAGAACTGGCGCTGCTGCCCAAGCCCTATGACGGTGCCCCCGCCGGCGCCTGGCTGCAGGCCTTGAATGCCCTGCTCAAGCGCCTGTGCCGCAACCATTACCCCTACAGCCAGAGCCACACCCTGAACGGGCGCAAATGGCTGGCGTTCCTCGACAACCGTTGCCCGGCCGCCGGCCTGACCCGCTGGATGGTGCTGGTGGAAGGCGCCTACAAGCCCGAGTGCAAGCTCGACGACAAAGCCATCGCCGGCCTGACCCAGGCGGTGGACACCTGGATTCGCAAGCATGTTTGAGTTCGCCTGGCCCTGGGTCTTCGTCCTGCTGCCGCTGCCCTGGCTGCTGCGCCTGGTGCTGCCGGTGGCCGACAGCGGCGAGCCGGCGCTGAAAGTGAGTTTTCTCAGTGACCTGGAAGGCCTGTCCAAGCGCCGGGCCCGCGCCCACCTCCCGGCCTGGCGCCAGCAGGTGCGTTTCATCCTGCTCTGGCTCCTGCTGCTGTTGGCCGCCGCGCGCCCGCAATGGCTGGGCGACCCCTTGCCGGTGGCCGCCAGCGGCCGCGACCTGCTGGTGGCGGTGGACGTTTCCGGCTCCATGGATTTCCCCGACATGCAATGGCAGGACGAGGACGTCAGCCGCCTGAACCTGGTCAAGCACCTGCTGGGGGACTTTCTCGAACACCGCGAAGGCGACCGGGTGGGCCTGATCCTGTTCGGCAGCAAGGCCTACCTGCAGGCACCCCTGACCTTCGACCGGCACACGGTGCGGGTCTGGCTGGATGAAGCGAAGATCGGCATCGCCGGCAAGAACACCGCCATCGGCGATGCCATCGGCCTGGCCCTCAAGCGCCTGCGCCAGCGCCCGGCCCAGAGCCGGGTGCTGATCCTAGTCACCGACGGCGCCAACAACGGCGGCGAGATCGCCCCCATCACCGCCGCCCGGCTGGCCGCCGAGGAAGGGGTGAAGATCTACCCCATCGGCATCGGCGCCGACCCGGAACAGAGCGCCACCCTCGGCGTGCTGGGCATCAACCCGAGCCTGGACCTGGACGAACCGGCCCTCAAGGAGCTGGCGCAAGTCACTGGCGGGCGCTACTTCCGCGCCCGGGACGGCCAGGAGCTGCAAGCGATCAAGCAAACCCTCGACCAACTGGAACCGGTGGCCCAGCAACCGACCCAGGCACGCCCGGCCCAGGCCCTGTACCACTGGCCCCTGGCCACGGCGTTGCTGCTCAGCGTGCTGCTGGTGCTGCGCGAGCGCTGGCCGCAGAACCCGCTGCAACGCTTCTTCAACCAGTCGAACTTCCTGCTGCCTGCCCATGACTGGCGCCAGCGGCTCAAGCGCCTGCGCTTGCGGAGGCGTCGATGATCAGCCTCTGGCCCCATTGGTTCCGCCCCGGCTGGTTGCTGGTGCTGCCCCTGCTGGCGCTGCTGCTGTGGAAGCTCTGGCACCGGCAGAAACGCGCCGGGCGCTGGCAGATGATCCTGCCCCCGGCCTTTCACGCCGCCCTGCTCAGCGGCGGCAATGGCCGCGAAAGCAAGCTGCCCTGGGTGGCCCTGGGCCTGGCCTGGCTGCTGGCGGTGCTGGCCCTGCTGGGCCCCAGCTGGCAGCGGGTGGAACAGACCAGCCAGAAACCCGCCGACCCGCTGGTGGTGCTGCTGGAGCTGACCCCGCAGATGCTCGCCAACGACGTGCCGCCCGATCGCCTGGAGCAGGCCCGGCACAAGCTGCTGGACCTGTTGCAACTGCGCAGCGACGCGCAGACCGCCATCGTGGTCTACGCCGGCAGCGCCCACACCCTGGTGCCGCTGTCCGATGACCTGGCCACCAGCCGCAACCTGCTGGACGCCCTCAAGCCGTCGATCATGCCCCAGGCCGGCCAGCGCGCCGACCTGGCCCTGCTCAAGGCCTTGAAGCTGCTGGACCAGGGGGCCCTGGGCCAGGGCCGGGTGCTACTGATGGCCTCCTCCCTCAACGAAGAGGAACGCCAGGGCATCCGCCAGGCGCTCAAGGGCGACGCCCCGCAGTTGCTGATGCTCGGCTTCGGCAGCCGCGACGGCGCCCCGGTGGCCCTGGAAGACGGCAGCTACCTCAAGGACGACCAGGGCGCGATCCTGGTATCGCGCCTGGACAGCCCGGACCTCAAGCACTTCATCGGCGACGTGGGCGGGCGCTACCGCCAGGCGCGCCTGGACGACAGCGACCTGCGCGGCCTGGGCCTGCTGGGCGGCCCGCAAGGCCTGCGCAGCGACGGCCAGACCCTGCGCCTGGATACCTGGGCCGACCAGGGCTACTGGCTGCTGCTGCCGCTGTTGCTGCTGGCCGCCTGCGCCGGGCGCCGGGGCTGGCTGTTCTGCCTGCCCCTGTTGCTGTTCGCCGTGCCGCAACCGAGCTACGCCTTCGACATCAATGACCTGTGGCTGCGCCCCGACCAGCAGGGCCAGCGGCTTCTGCAACAGCAGCGCCCGGCGGAGGCCGCGCGGCATTTCCAGGACCCGCAATGGCAAGGCGTGGCCTTGTACGAAGCCGGCAACTACACTGCCGCCGCCGAGCGTTTCGCCGAGGGCAACGACGCCCGCGCCCACTACAATCGCGGTAACGCCCTGGCCCGCAGCGGCGAGCTGGAAGCCGCCATCGACGCCTACGAGCAGGCCCTGGAACGCCAGCCGGACCTGCAACCGGCGTTGCAGAACAAGGCCCTGGTGGAAAGCCTGCTGCAACAGCAACAGGCCCAGGCGCAAACACCGCCACCAGCGAAGAAGCCGGACACCCCCGAAGGCGACGACACCCGTCCGGGCCCCAGCGGCACGGCCACCCAGCCACCACCGGGCAGCGATGGCCCGCAGGACCCGGCACAGGCGCCGGCCAACGAAGGCGACACGCCGTCGCCGGATCTACAGGCCGCCGGCCACAGCGAAGTGCCCGGCAGCGAGCTGGACGACCAGCACACCACCACCCCGCTGCGCCCGGTGGAGGACAGCCTGGACGCTGAACACCAGCAGGCGCTGGAACAATGGCTGCGCAAGATCCCCGACGACCCGGGTGAATTGCTCAGGCGCAAATTCTGGTACGAACAGCAACAACATCAGGATCAGGGAAAAACTCGATGACCCGCTGCACCGCCCTACTGCTTGCCCTCGCGTTCTGCACTGGCCAGTCCCAGGCTGCCGGCCTGCTCGCCAGCCTGGACCGCAGCCAGGTCAATTCCGGGGAAACCGTCGAGCTGACCCTGGAGTCCACCGATGTCACCCAGTTCGGCAAGCCGGACCTGGCGCCCCTGGAAGCACAATTCGAGGTGCGCGGCACGCGCCAGGTCAACCAGCTCAACGGCCTGGGGGACAACCACGCCAGTACCCGCTGGATCGTCACCCTGCTGCCGCGCCACACCGGCACCCTGGAAATCGCCCCGCTGCAACTGGGCAGCCTGCAGAGCCAGCCCCTGAGCCTGCAGGTCAACACCAGCCCGGCCCAGGACCAGAACGCCCGCCTGGAACCGGTGTTCATCGAAGCCGAGCTCGACCAGCCCAGCGTCTATGTCCAGGCCCAGGCCCTGCTGACCCTGCACATCTACCACTCGGTGCCGCTGTTCGACGACAGCAGCCTGAGCCCGCTGCTGCTGAGCGACACCCGGGTGGAACAGCTGGGCGAGCCGCGCACCTACGAAAAGCTCATCAATGGCGTGCGCCACGGGGTGATCGAGATGCGCTACGCGCTCTATCCCCAGCGCAGCGGGCCGTTGCAGATTCCCGCGCTGACCTTCAGCGCCACCCTGGCCAACCCGGACCCGGGCCAGGAAACCAGCTCGCAGACGCCCCGGGCCGGCAAGCTGATCCACGTCAGCTCCAGTGACATCGGCCTGCAGGTCAAGGCCAAGCCCGCCACCTACCCGGCCGACGCGCCCTGGCTGCCGGCCCGCAGCCTGAGCCTGAGCGAAAGCTGGAACCCGGAGCCCGAGCACCCTCAGGTCGGAGACTCCCTGACCCGCAGCCTGACCCTGCGCGCCGAAGGCCTGTCCAGCGCCCAGTTGCCGCCGCTGCCCCTGGCCGACGTCAATGGCCTGCGCAGCTACCCGGACCAGCCGCAGTTGAGCAACCAGCACGTAGAACAGGGCCTTCTGGGCATTCGCGAAGACCGCCAGGCGCTGGTGCCCACCCGCCCCGGCAACGTCGAACTGCCCGCCATTGAAGTGACCTGGTGGAACACCGTCGAAGACCGCCTGGAAAGCACCAGCCTGCCGGCGCGGGCCCTGCAGGTGGCGAACAACCCGAGCCTGGTGGTGGACACCCCTGCAGGCAACGCCCCGGCCGGGCCCGACAGCAGCAACCTGTGGCTGTGGCAACTGAGCACCCTGCTGCTGGCTTGCACCACCCTGCTGGGCTTCGGCCTGTGGTGGCGCGCCCGCTGGCAGCCGGCGGTGCTGCGCGCCACCCAGACCGGCCCCAGCCCGCGCTCGCTGCTGGACGACCTCAAGCGTGCCTGCCAGGCCAACGACCCCCAGGCCACCCGCCAGGCCCTGGACGCCTGGGCCCGGCAGCAGCCCGAAACCCTGGCCGAAATGGCCGCGCGCTTCGTGCCGCTGTCCGACGCCCTGGACGGCCTCAACGGCGCGCTCTACAGCGAGACCGGCCAGTACTGGCAGGGCGAGGAACTGTGGCGAGCGATACGCGCCATCCCGATCGACGAACGGGTCCAGGACCCGGTGGCGGACACCACCAGCCTGCCGCCGCTGTACCCCAAGTAACCGGCGCTTCGCGCAGCCCCCTCCCGCGCAGGAGCCGGCTTGCCGGCGAAAAGCCCCGTAAGCCATGCCGCGCCTTGGCGGGCCTGTTCGCTGGCGAGCCAGCGCCGTAGCGCCTGGCTGGCCGGCCGCTGCGCCAGTCTCGCCTGCATTTGCCACGGCGCCGGGCATGAACACGCATTTGCCAGTAAACTCTCTGCCCTTTCGCCGCGGTCACCCTTATGTGCGGCCAAGCCTTTTGCATGCGGAGCCTGCCTTGCGTCTGTTTCACACCTCCGACTGGCACCTGGGCCAGAACCTACACGGCCAGGAACGCGACTTCGAACACGCCTGTTTCCTGGAGTGGCTGCTGCGCCAGCTCAAGCACGAACAGCCCGATGTGCTGCTGATCGCCGGCGATATCTTCGACACCGTCAACCCGCCGGTCAGCGCCCAGGAGCGGCTCTACGACTTCATCGTCAGCGCCCACGAGCAGCAGCCGGCCCTGACCGTCGTGATGATCGCCGGCAACCACGACTCCGGCTCGCGCATCGAGCTGCCGGCGCCCTTGATGCGCCGCCTGCGCACCCACGCCCTGGGCCGGGTGCTGTGGCTGGACGACGGCCAGCTGGACGCCGAGCGCCTGCTGCTGCCGCTGCCCGACGCCAGCGGCCAGGTCGCCGCCTGGTGCCTGGCCCTGCCGTTCCTGCGGCCGGCGGAAGTCACCGGCCGCCAGCTGGGCGACGACTACCTCAAGGGCATTGCCCAGGTCCACGAATGGCTGATCGCCGCGGCCAACGCCAAGCGCCAGCCGGGCCAGGCCCTGGTCGCCGTCAGCCATGCGCACATGGCCGGCGGTTCGGTCTCGGAAGATTCCGAACGCAGCCTGATCATCGGCAACGCCGAGGCCCTGCCCGCCAGCCTGTTCGGCCCGGACATCAGCTACGTGGCCCTGGGCCACCTGCACAAGCCGCAGAAGGTCAACGGCGAGGAGCGCATCCGCTACAGCGGCTCGCCGATCCCGCTGTCGTTCTCAGAGATCGGCTATCAGCACCAGATCCTCGACGTGCGCCTGGACGGCGAGACCCTGGTCAGCGTCGAACCGCGGCTGATTCCCCGCGCGGTGAACCTGCAACGCCTGGGCCCGGCGCCCCTGGGGGAACTCCTGACCCAGCTCGGCGAGCTGCCGGACATCGACCTGTTGGCCGAGGAGCAGCGCCAGCCCTGGCTGGAAGTGCGGGTGCGCCTGGACGAGCCCCAGCCAGACCTGCGCCAGCAAGTGGAAAGCGCCCTGCAAGGCAAGGCCGTGCGCCTGGTGCGGATCGCCGCCGAATACGCCGGCAAGGGCGCAGGCGACGGTGAAGAGGCCAGTGCCGAGCTGATCGAGCTGGACCAGCTGACCCCCGAAGAACTGTTCCGCCGCGCCTGGCGCGACGCTTACGCCAACGAGGTGGACGAAGCCACCCTCAAGGATTTCGCCCTGCTGTTGCAGGACGTCCAGCAAGAAGGTGAACAGCCATGAAGATCCTGGCCATCCGCCTGAAGAACCTGGCCTCCCTGGCCGGCCCCTTCGAGATCGACTTCACCGCCGAGCCCCTGGCCAGCGCCGGGCTGTTCGCCATTACCGGGCCCACCGGCGCCGGCAAGAGCACCCTGCTGGATGCCCTGTGCCTGGCGCTGTTCGGCGCGGTGCCGCGGCTGAACAACATCGGCCGCGAGACCAAGGTCCCCGAGGTCGACAGCGAGATCCTCACCAGCGACCCGCGCACCCTGCTGCGCCGCGGCACCGGCAGCGGCTATGCCGAGGTGGACTTTGTCGGCATCGACGGCCGTCGCTACCGCGCCCGCTGGGAAACCAACCGCGCCCGCGACAAAGCCACCGGCAAGCTGCAAGGCAGCCGGCAGAACCTCACTGACCTGGACAGCGAACAGCTGCTGAGCAACCAGAGCAAGAGCGAATACAAGCAACTGATCGAGGCCCGCCTGGGGCTCAACTTCGAACAGTTCACCCGGGCGGTGATGCTGGCCCAGAGCGAGTTCAGCGCCTTTCTCAAGGCCGACGACAAGGAACGCAGCGAGCTGCTGGAAAAGCTTACCAACACTGCGGTCTACAGCCAGTTGGGGCGCCGCGCCTACAGCAAGAGCAAGGAAGCCGAAGACGCCCACAAGGAGCTCAAGGCCCAGGCCAGCGGCATCAGCCCGCTGGAGCCCGAGGCCCGGGCCGAGCTTGAACAGCAGTTGAGCCAGGCCCAGCAACAGCTCAAGGAGCAACAGGCCCAGCTCAGGCAGTTGGAAGCCCAGCACGTCTGGCTCAAGGAACTGCGCCAATGGCAGGAAGCCCGGCAGAGCGCCGCCGAACAACTGCAAGCGGCCGAACAGGACGCCCAGGCCCTGGCCCCGGAGCGCCTGCGCCTGCAACGCCTGGAGCAACTGGCGCCGCAGCGGCACCAGTTCCTGCGCCAGGCAGAGCTGGGCGCCAGCCTGCTGCCGTTGCGCCAGCAGATCCAGCAGCAGGTCGAACAGCAAGGCGCCCTGCAACAACAGCAGGAACGCCTGCAACAGCAACTGCAGGACGCCGGCACGGCCCTGTCCCAGGCCCAGGAGCAGCACAGCACCAGCGCCCCGTTGCTGCGCGAAGCCTTTGCCGAACAGGCCAACCTGGAGCGCCTGGGGCAGAGCCTGGCCCAGGCCGAGGCCCAACGCAGCCGCGCCGAGCAGGCCAGCACCGAGGGCCAGCAAGGCATCCAGCAACTGCTGGAAAAACAGCGCCTGGTGGGCGAACGCCTGGAGCGGATCGCCGGGCAACTGGCCCACAGCGTCGCCCTCGCCCCCTTGAGCGACGCCTGGAACGCCTACCGCGAACGCCTGCAACAGCTGATGCTGATCGGCAATCGCCTGCACCAGGGCCAGGCCGAACTGCCGGCCCTGGAACAGCGCGCCAGCAGCGCCGCCCAGCAACTGAGCGAGCAACGCACGCAGCTCGAACTGCTCTACAGCGAAGCCGGGGCCGAGCCCCAGGCGGTGGCCGAGCAGATCCAGTTGCTCGGTACCCTGCTCCAGGACAACCGCAAGCAGCAGCGCGCCGTCGAAGAGCTGGCCCGGCTCTGGGCCCAGCAACGCGAACTGGACCAGCGCGGCCAGGCCCTGCAGGACAGGCAGCAGGCGGTGGCCGCCCAGCGCGAGGAACTGAACAAGGTCGGCCTGCAGGCCAAGGCCGAGCTGGTGGTGGCCGAGCAGACCCTGAGCGTCACCCAGGCCCTGCTGGAGCGCCAGCGGCTGGCCCGCAGCGCCAGCGTCGAGGAATTGCGCGGGCAATTGCAGAGCGACCAGCCGTGCCCGGTGTGCGGCAGCGTCGAGCACCCCTACCACCAGCCTGAAGCCTTGCTGCAGAGCCTCGGGCGCCACGACGAGAACGAGGAAGCCAGCGCCCGCAAGACGGTGGACAGCCTCAAGGAACAGCTCAACGAACTGCGGGCCCAGGTCCAGGGGCTGATCGCCCAGCAGAAGGAATTCCTCCAGCAGCAGGAACATCTGGCGACCCAGCAGCAGGCCCTGGCCCCAAGCCTGCAAGCCCACCCCATGAGCGCCAGCCTCCTGGACCAGGACCCGCCCAAGCGCGACGCCTGGCTGCAACAGCAACTCGACCAGCTGCAGCAGAGCATCACCCAGGACGAAAACCGCCAGGGCGCCCTGCTGACCCTGCAAAAAGATGCCGCGCGCCTGCAAAACCAGCTGCAGGCGGCGATCGACGCCAGCCAGCAGGCCGCCCAGCACCTGGACAAGCAACAACAGCAACTGAGCGCCGACCGCCAGCGCCTGGACGAGGAACTGGCCAGCTTCAGCCACCTGCTGCCGGCAGAGGTCCTCGACGGCCTGCGCCGCGACCCGGCCAGCACCTTCATGCAGCTCGACCAGCAGGTGCTGCAACGCATCGAGCAACTGCGCGAGCAGCAGGAAGAGGCCGAAGAACAGCAACAGCGCCAGCTGACCCTGGAAAAGGAACAGGACCGCCAACTGATCCGTCAGCAGCAACTGGCCGAAGCCCAACAGCAGTTCGACACCCTGCACCAGCAGCAACAGGCCTGCCAGCACAGGCTCGCCGAACTGCTGGGCCAGCAGCCCAGCGCCGAGCACTGGCAGCAGCATCTGGAGCAAACCGTGGACCAGGCTCGCAGCGCCCAGGCCCTGGCCCAGCAACAGCAGCAGGCGCTGCACCAGCAAGCGATCGAGTTGGGTGCCGAGCTCAAGGCCCGGGAAGAACGCCTGCAAGCCCTGGAAAGCGAACAACAGCAGCTGGCCGCCAGCATCGAGCAGTGGCGCGCCGGGCACCCGGAACTGGATGACGCCGGCCTGCAACAGCTGCTGGAGCTGGACGAAGAACAGGTGCAGCAACTGCGCCAGCGCCTGCAAGACAACGACAAGGCCATCGAGCAGGCCAAGGTCCTGCTGCAGGAACGCCAGCAGCGCCTGGAACAGCATCAGGCCCAGCACAACGGCAACCTGGAGACCGAACAACTGGCCCAGGCCCTGGAACAGCTGCAGCAACAGGCCCAGGCCAGCGAACAACAGGTGGCGGACCTGCGTGCACGGCAAAGCGAGGACCAGCGCCGCCAGGCCGCCAACCAGGCCCTCAACCAACGCCTTGAACAGGCCTACGCCCAGTGGCAGCGCTGGGCCCGGCTCAGCGCCCTGATCGGCTCGGCCGAAGGCGACAAGTTCCGCAAGATCGCCCAGGCCTACAACCTTGACCTGCTGGTGCACCACGCCAATGCCCAACTGCGCCAACTGGTGCGCCGCTACCGCCTCAAGCGCGGTGGCAGCATGCTCGGCCTGCTGGTGCTGGACACCGAAATGGGCGACGAACTGCGCTCGGTGCACTCGCTGTCCGGCGGCGAAACCTTCCTGGTGTCCCTGGCCCTGGCCCTGGGGCTGGCCTCCATGGCTTCCAGCACCCTGAAGATCGAATCGCTGTTTATCGACGAAGGCTTCGGCAGCCTCGACCCCGAGTCCCTGCAACTGGCCATGGATGCCCTCGACGGCCTGCAGGCCCAGGGCCGCAAGGTGGCGGTGATCTCCCACGTACAGGAAATGCACGAACGGATTCCGGTACAGATCAAGGTCAGCCGCCAGGGCAATGGCCTGAGCACCCTGGAGGTGAAATGAGCACGCTGCAAACGCCGGGGGCGACCCTCTACTCCTTCCGCCGCTGCCCCTACGCCATGCGTGCGCGGCTGGCCCTGCGCTATGCCGGGGTGCCAATGCGGATTGTCGAAGTCAGCCTCAAGGCCAAGCCGGCCGAGATGCTCGCGCTGTCGGCCAAGGGCACGGTGCCGGTGCTGGCACTGGAGGATCGGGTGATCGATGAAAGCCTGGAGATCATGCACTGGGCCCTGGCCCAGCATGACCCCGAGGATTGGCGGCTCACGGCGGACCCGACGGCCCAGGCGCAGATGGCAGCGCTGATTGCCGAGAATGACCAGGTGTTCAAGGTGCACCTCAATCGCTACAAATACGCCGAGCGCTACCCCGAGGCGCCCATGGAGCACTACCGGGCCCAGGGCGAGGCGTTTCTGGCGCGCCTCGATAGCCTGTTGCAGCAGCGCCGCTATCTGCTGGCGGCGCATCCGAGCCTGGCGGACATGGCGCTGCTGCCGTTTGTTCGCCAGTTTGCCCATGTGGACCGGGAGTGGTTTGCCCAGACGCCTTATCGCTCCTTGCAGGAGTGGTTGCAGGGGCAACTCGAATCAGAGTTGTTCCTGGCAGTCATGGCCAAACAATAACCTTCACAAGATGCGCGTATCGGCAGCCTCAAATAGATTGAGCTGCCGAAACAACAGGCTTTAAGAATCTTCCTAAAGACTTCATCCGCAACTAATAACTAAACTAACCCGACACATCAAATTCATATCCAACACAGCAATTAGTTTAGGCTCCTCGTTACTAATCTCATGTAAGCAAGAGAACTTCGATTCACACTATCGCGCCCCACTCAGCCCCAAACCCCAAGCCAGTCGGGCATCACACCCTCATTACCGCGTAAAGCAAGCCATTACTTCGGCAGTAGCCTGCTCGCCCCCAGAAAAATCCATTATTCAGGCCGCTGTAGTCATTTCCTTTATCGCCAGGTTCATTACATTGAAATCGCCTTTTTCAACAGCCGCATTAACCCTGATCTATGGAGTGATTTATTCAGCACAGTCCTGTGCCGACACTACTATCGACCTGAGTTCTTTGGGCGCTGATGGCTCGGTAGCCTATGGCGTATCGGCTGACGGCCATTTCATCGTCGGCACTGCGTTCGCGAACGGCAATCAATATGCGTTCAAGTACAGCGATGCGACCGGCATGGTCAATCTGGGCTCCCTCCCGGGGGGACGCCATGCCTCTGCCAAAGCCATATCCGCTGACGGCAATGTGATCGTGGGAAGCGCTAGCACCTCTAGCACGGTTCACGCCTTCAAGCACACCGACGCAACCGGCATGGTCGACCTGGGCACGTTGAGTGGAGGGGGAATCTCAGATGCGGTAGGCGTATCGGCTGACGGCGCGGTTGTCGTAGGCCATTCGAGTGCAGCCAATGGAGCGCTTCATGCTTTCAAGCACACCGATATGACTGGCATGATCGATCTGGGCACCCTGGATGCGGGCAACAGCGGCTACTCCGGTGCCACTGCCGTGTCCGCGGACGGCAGCATTGTCGTGGGATACGCGAATATCGATGCCAGCACAGGCATGCAACATGCCTTCAAGCACACCGACGCAAGCGGCATGATCGATCTGGGCACCCTGGGAGGGCAGGCCTCACAAGCGTCCGGCATCTCCGCCGACGGCCGCGTTATCGTGGGAATGGCCGAGACAGCTACAGGCGGCACTCAAGCGTTCAAGCACACTGACACTGCCGGCATGGTCGGCCTGGGCTCCTGGGGTGGTGACTCCTTCGCTTCTAGCGCTTCCGCCGACGGTAGCGTCATCGTAGGAGGAGCGGCGACGGCCACTGGCTATTTCCATGCATTCCGGCACACCGATGCCAGCGGCATGGTCGACCTGGGCACCCTGGGCGGTGAAACGTCATCGGCGACCGGCGTCTCCGCTGACGGCAATGTTGTCGTGGGCCTCAGCCTTACGGGTGAAGGAGCCATGCACGCCGCGCTATGGAAAATCACCGAAACAGGTTCCCACCTCATCGACCTGGACAACACCCGCACCGCCATGGCCA